>CAWBRJ010000026.1:0-193222 GCA_963790935.1 uncultured Acidobacteriaceae bacterium
ACAATGGCTGCCGTCGGATTGGTGACCCAATTGTCAGGGTCGTAGACGAGGTGGCGGCCGCTGGTGACGGTGGTATTGGCGTCGCCGCAGGGGACGGTGCAGACAAGCAGAGCGGTGCTGTTAGCTATTCTTGTCAATCCAGTCGCGTGAGTGCTTCTCAAAAGTCACGCGGACCAGTTGACTGCGCGTGCGGACACCCGCCTTGCAAAAAAGCTCCTGCACAATCGCCTTGACGGAACTTACAGAGATATTCATTGTCTCGGCGATCTCCTTGTTTGCCAAACCGTCAAGAATGCCACGCAGTGCTTTAGACTGTCTCATCGTGAGCGGGCGCTCCTGAACGGCGACACCACGATCTTCCTTTGCGCGTAAGAGCTGCGCCTGGATCAACGACTCAAGGTCCGGAGTTGGTTTTGCTTGCGCTGCCCTGCGAATAGCGTCGATCAAATCTCGCGGCCGACTGTGCTTGAGGACGACATCCAGCACTCCCACGGCGAGCGCCTCGCGCCTGGCCTCCTCCGTCATGCCTGCTGTGACCATAAGGATGCGTGGTGTGGGCTTCAATACGGAAACACACGCGAGGAAGTTCATCGCCAATTCCGTACCAAGATCGTAATCAAGCAGAATGATGTCCAACGTCTCACGGGCCATCGCAGCAAGAGCCTCGTCGATGGTTGAGAAATGCCCGACAACGATGAACCCAGGCTCCGCAGCGAGTAACCGGACCAGTCCTTCGCGAAAGAGCTGATGATCGTCTAGCAGCGCAATGCGGATCGCTTCCTCCATCGAGATATCCCCCATCATCGCACTATCAATAACTCCGTGTTAGTAACTCAAGGAGGCCGTGGGCATGGTTAGATCTAAGATTTGTCTAAAAGATAGGCTGAAATCTCTCGGAACTCTTTTTGCCCCGAAAGATAGGCCGTTCTTATCCCGAGGAAATCATTTGGCCGAAAGATAGGAGTTCAATACGGAAGGACTATAGCTTCCTGACGCATTACTCCCGTACTCTCAAGATGACATTCCACCCAGCTTCCACGACACAAATCCTGAGTGTGTACAGAGCTGTGCCGGGAGATGGAGTTTTTTCGATCATGACGACATGCGCCGACTCCCCTTGGTCCTGGCGAAAAGGCTGGCTTGCTTTGTTGCTGTTGTGCTGTGCGCCGCAGTGTGTGCATGCCCAGTCGAATCTACCGCCAACGCCGCAGCCGCCGTCGCCGCAGCCACATGGACAACTGGGCGCGCCGGACATGCCAGGGCAGACGCTTCGATCGGCTCAAGTGCCGGTGGGGACGCCAGCCCTGACCTGGGATCAGCTCAAAGCAGAGTTCCTGGCGGCGAGTCCAATCCTCAAGCAAGACCAACTGCTCAATGTCGACGAGATGAAGGCCGAAGAGGTCACGGCCTTTCTTCGACCGAATCCGCAGTTCACCATTTCGGAGGACGGCACCTCGATTGCATCGCACAACAGTGTCTGGCAGCCGACGAGGGGCACGTATGTGGTGCCCACCTTCAGCTATCTGCACGAGCGCGACCACAAGCGCGAGTTGCGGCTGGAGAGCGCGAAAGAGGGCACGCAGATCGGCGTGTTTGGGCATGAGGACCTGACGCGGAACCTGCTCTTCAGCCTGCGGTCCGCATATGTCCAAACACTGCAAGCCAAGGCTGTCCTCGATTTGGCCGAGGCTGATCTGGAGTATTACGACAAGATTATCGACGTCAGCAGGGCGCGCTTCAAAGCGGGCGATCTTGCTCAGATCGATCTGGACCGCATTGAGCTGCTGCGCGTGCAGTATGAGACGGAGATTGAGACAGCCATCGTCAATCTGCGGACCCAGAAGATCCAGTTGCTGCAGTTGCTGAACGACCGGACGCCGGTGGACAAGTTCGATGTGACCGGCAACTTTGATTGGAGCGATTTGCTGCAGCCCCTGGACGATTTACACCAGATCGCCCTTGCGACGCGTCCCGATCTGCAGGAGGCGATGGAGACGCTGCTGCAGTCGAAGACGAACCACAAACTCGCAATCTCCAACGGGTCGACCGATCCCACCTACAGCGCCTGGTACACGCATAACTCGTCGAACAACAATCCCAATGGGCTGGACACGTTGGGATTGAGCCTGCAGATTCCGCTGCGCATTTTCGACCGCAACCAAGGCGAAAAGCAGCGCACGCTGATCGACATCGACCGCAGCCAGCAGTTGACCGACTTGACCACCGCGCAGTTGTTCAACGATGTGGATTCCTCGTACGAGCAGGTGCGGAGCGGGATCTCGCTGCTCAAACCCTACAAGGCGCAGTACCGTGACCAGGCAACGCGGGTGCGCGACACCGTGACCTTTGCCTACCAGCATGGAGGAGCATCGCTGATGGATTTTCTAAACGCACAAAGCGACTACCGGGTGGTGCAGTTGGCCTATCTGCAACTGGTCGGCGCCTATATGGTTTCTGCTGCGCAGTTGAATCTTGCGGTGGGGCGTGAGGTGATTCCATGAGCGGATATTACATATGGAAGCGCTTGTCTTCGCTTGGCCTGCTGCTCGCCGCAGCGCTGGCAGTCACTGCCTGCAAGAAGGAGGCAGCCTCCGGCGACAGCGGTCCAAAGCCGGGGAACGTTGTCACCACTGGCGACATGGCGCTGCTCACCGTCGACAAGCCCGACCAGTTCCCACTGGTCCAGGCAGAGCCGTATGACGCTGCCCCCGAACTCGACGTGACGGGAACGGTATTTCCCGACATCGCGCGCGAGGTTCCGGTCATCTCGCTGGCCAGCGGCCGGGTGGTGGACATCAAAGCCCGTCTCGATGACAACGTGCGCAAGGGGCAGTTGCTACTCAAGATCCAAAGCCCGGACAGCACCAACGCGTTCGATACCTACCTCAAGGCCGTAAGCGACGAGCGCATGAATAACAAGGCATACGTTCGCGCGCAACTCCTCTATGACCACGGCGCCATCTCGCAGAGCATGTTGGAGCAGGCAGAAGATGCTGAGGTAGACTCGCAGGCTGACCTGAAGGCTGCCGGAGAGACGCTCGAGACGCTGGGCGTCGACAAGGCGCATCCCTCGCCGGTGGTGCCGGTCTATTCTCCTATCTCCGGCGTCATCGTTCAGCAGAATGTCACCAATGCCGCGGCGGCCGGTGTCACCTACTCGGGATCTGCCACTGCCTTCACCGTCGCTGATCTCTCCAGCGTCTGGGTCATCTGCGATGTCTACGAGAATGACATTCCCAAGCTGGCGCTGCGACAAACGGCGAAGATCAAGCTCAATGCCTATCCCGACCGGCCGCTGACCGGCCACATCAGCGATATCGGCCCGGTGCTCGATCCAGCGATCCGTACGGCAAAGGTACGCATAGAAGTTCCAAATCCCGGCATCCTCAAGGTCGGCATGTTCGTCACCGCAACCTTTGTGAGCCAGCAGAAGCAGCACCTCGCGCTAGTACCCGCACCGTCCATCCTGCACCTGCATGATCGCGAGTGGGTGTTTGTGCCCGCAGGCAATAACCAGTTCCGCAGGGTCGAGGTGAAGGCGGGCCAGATGGTGGGCGCCAACCAAGCCATTCTCGCTGGTGTCCAAAGCGGGCAGAAGGTGGTATCGAACGTGCTGCAGTTGGAAGCGACGTTGGAGGCGCAATGATCAGGTCCATCGTAAACTTCGCACTCAAGAATCCCTTGATCGTGCTGAGTCTTGCGTTCCTGATGTTTATTTGGGGAGCAATCTCGTTCCACAATCTCCCCGTGGACGCGTATCCCGACGTGGCCAACAATTACGTCAACGTCATCACCCAGTGGCCCGGTCACTCGGCCGAGGATATCGAGAAGCAAGTCACGGTGCCCACGGAAATCCAGATGGCCGGGATCCCGCACATGGCGAGCCTGCGGTCGTTTACGCTGGCCGGCATCTCCAGCCTGATGATGAACTTCGATGACGACTCGGATAACAACTGGAGCCGCGAGCGGGTACTCGAGAGACTTGGCATGGTTACACTGCCGGCCGGCCTGGTGCCGCAGTTGCAGACCGACTGGAGTCCGGCAGGGCAGATTTATTGGTACACCATGGAGAGCAAGAACCCGGAATACGACGTGATGGAGCTTAAATCCATCGCGGACTGGACACTGGGCAAACAGTACAAGAGCGTGCCGCACATCGTCGATGTGGCCACCTTCGGCGGGCTCACCAAGGAGTACCAGATACGGCTGGACCCGAACAAGCTGGTCAGCTATGGCCTGAGCATTGCGCAGATTGAGCAGCAGCTGGCGTTGAACAACAGCAATGCCGGGGGCAGCTTTATCCAGACGGGCCCGCAGCAGATCAACGTGCAGGCGCAGGGTCTATACCGGAGTGTTCAGGACATCGAGAACACGGTAGTGATGTCGGTCAATGGCGCGTCCATTCGCGTTAAGGATATTGCTGTCGTGGATCAAGGTCCAAAGATCCGCCTGGGGCAGATCAGTAAGGCCTATCGCGACGAGAAGACAGGCAACATCATCGACAACCCCGATACGGTGGAAGGCCAGGTGCTGCTGCAAAAGGGCGACGATGCCGATCCGGCGCTCAAGGGGATCGAAGCCAAGACCAAGCAGCTGAACGATGAACTTTTGCCCAAAGGGGTGAAGATCGTACCCTTCCTCGATCGCTCAGACCTGGTGCACTTCACCACCCATACGGTGTTGCATAATCTGACCGAGGGCATCATCCTGGTGGTGATTATCCTCTTCATGTTCCTGGGCAATGTGCGCGGGGCAGTGATCGTGGCGTGCACCATTCCCTTCTCCCTGCTGTTCGCCGCCACCTGTCTTAACCTGGTCCACATTCCGGCAAACCTGTTGTCGCTTGGAGCGCTGGACTTTGGCATGGTAGTGGATGGCGCGGTGGTGATGGTGGAGAACATTATTCGCCATCTCAACCTGCATGGTGAAAGCCCACGCAGCCCACTGGACAGGATCCGCGACGCGTCTCGCGAGGTGCAGCGGCCCGTCTTCTATGCCATCGCCATCATCATCACCGCCTATCTGCCCATCTATACGTTGCAGTCTGTGGAAGGAAAGCTGTTCAGGCCGATGGCGTGGACGGTAGGGTTTGCCCTGCTGGGGGCGATGATTTTCTCTATTGTGATCGCGCCGGTGATGGCCAGCATCTTCTTCCGCAAGGGTGCAAAGGAGTGGAGGAACCCGGTGATGATCTGGCTAACCGGGGAATATCGGCGGGCAGTGAGCTGGGCCATCGACAAGCGCGCACTCACCGTGGGGGTCGCGGTGTGCAGCTTTGCACTTACCATCTATCTGGCTTTCAGCGGAGTGATCGGTTCGGAGTTCCTGCCTCATCTGGATGAAGGCGCGATTTGGGCGCGCGGTACGCTTGCGCCTTCGACCGGGCCGGACGAGAGCCGGCGCATTGCCCAGCATGCCCGGTTGATCATGGCCTCCTTCCCTGAGGTCACCGATGTGGTCGATCAGATCGGGCGGCCCGACGATGGGACCGACTGGACCGGCTTTTTCAATACCGAGTACAACCTCAATTTGAAGCCTAAGGAAGAGTGGCGGCCGGCCTTTCACCAGAACAAAGATGAGTTAATCGCCGCCATCAATAAGGAACTGATGAAGACCCCTGGCGTCATCTGGGGCTTTTCGCAGCCCATCGAAGACAACATGGAAGAGGCCGTGTCGGGGGTGAAGGGGGAGCTTTCGGTCAAGATTTTTGGTGACGACCTGCGCACTTTGGAAGCCAAAGGCAACGAAATCGTCTCCGTGATGAGCGAGATTCCGGGTGTTGCCGATCTGGGACTGTTCCGCATCATCGGCCAGCCCAACATGACCTTTGCGGTGGATCGTCCCGCCTGCGCGCGCTGGGGCATCAATGTCGCCGACGTGCAGGATGCAATTCAAACAGCAGTCGGCGGTAATGATGTTACCGAGCTGCTACAGGGCGAGGCGCAGTTCGATGTGGTGCTTCGGTATCAGCAACAGTACCGGGATACCAAGGAAGCGATTCAAAGAGTGCGCCTGCTCTCACCTTCCGGAGAGCGAGTCTCGTTGGCCCAGCTGACCAAAATGGAAACCACGGATGGGGCCGAAGAGATCTATCGCGAAGGTGAATCGCGCTACATCGCCATCAAGTACAGCGTGCGCGGCCGCGACCTTGGCAGCACCGTAGAAGAAGCGATCAAGAAGGTCCATGACGACGTGAAACTGCCAACGGGGTACCACCTGGATTGGGCGGGCGAGTACAAGAGCAAACAGCGCGCCGACGCTCGTCTGGAGATCGTTACGCCGATTACCATTCTGCTCATTTTCCTTATCCTTTACACCATGTTTCGCTCTTTCAAGTGGGCGACACTCATCATGTTGAACGTTCTGCTGGCTCGAGTTGGTGGCTTGCTGGCCCTTTATTTCACCGGCACCAACTTTAGTGTGTCGGCTGCGATCGGAATGCTCGCGTTGTTTGGCGTGTCGGTGCAGACGGGCGTCATCATGCTCGAGTACATCAACCAGCTGCGAGCGCACGGATACACCACAAAAGATGCCGCCGTGGAAGGCGCCGTGCTCCGTTTGCGCCCCATCATGATGACGATGCTGGTGGCTACCCTGGGACTGATTCCTGCGGCCTTATCGCACGCCATTGGTTCCGACTCGCAGCGCCCGTTTGCCATTGTCATTGTGGGCGGTTTAATCGCAGACCTGGTGATGAGCATTTTCCTGCTGCCCACGCTGTACGTGTGGATTGCCGGAGAGCATGATGTTTTGCCTGAGCCGGAACCCGAATTTGCAACCGACTAAACGATTGCGGAGAACGCATGAATCGTAAAGAAGTCTTAACGCGGATTGTCGAGGTTGGGATTATGCCTGCCGTCCGGGCAGGGGCGAAGGACTTAGCTCTGTTTGCCGCCGAGACACTGCACGACGCAGGAATTCCGGTGGTTGAGATCACGCAGACCGTGCCCAATGCGGTAGACGTGATTGCTCAGCTCAGCAAAACAGTATCCCGACTTTATTGTCGGAGCGGGAACGGTATTGGATACGGAGACGGCCCGGCGGTGCCTGGGCGCAGGCGCCGGGTTCATCACCAGCCCCGGGCTCGTCCTTGAGGTGGTTGAATTCACGCTCAAGAACGAAGTGGTTGCGATACCCGGCGCACTTACTCCGAGTGAAGTGATTGCCGCCTGGAAAGCGGGGGGCGATTTAGTAAAGATCTTTCCCTGTGCGCAAATGGGAGGAGACCAGTACATTCGCGCCCTGAAGACGCCATTGCCGCAGATCCCCTTGATTGCATCGGGCGGCGTCAATCTGTTGACCGCGGCTAACTTCATCGTTGCCGGCGCTTCTGCCCTGGGAATTGGCTCGGAGCTCATGCCCAAGGACGCACTCCTGGCGCGACGGGATTACTGGATTCGTGAACTGGCTCGCAGATACATTGAGGCGGTTCATAATGCGCGCACCCATATGGCCCACGGGGAGAGAGCCTAGTTCTGCAGATGCGGTGGTTCGTGAGAGAACTTGATGCAACCACAGAAGACCCACGAAGGCTCCAGGCGGCACCGTAAGGTTCAGCAACGCAACCTGTTGCTGGTCGGCAGCGAAGAAGGGTTCAAAGACATTACGCATCGCCTCTTCTTCGGACAGCGTTTTCGCATTTTAGGTCGATCGACAACGTTGCTGGAAGGCCTTTTTTGTCTGGAGTCTCAGGCCTTAGATATTGTTCTGCTGAGCCATGAATTTCGTTTAGAAGAAGCATCGCTATTTGTGTTCGATGCGCAGCGTCGCGGCTTCACCGGTCTCATTTTGCATGTCGCATTTCTTCCAACAGACAGAGCGTCGTCAGACAAGCGGGATGAGCAGCCTGCCGAAGTTGAGGCTCAAGAGAAGCCGGTGAGTTATCCCGGCAAACGGCATCAGGCCCATACCCAACAGCTGGAAGTGGGCGCTCTTTCTTTCACAGAAAAAGAGCAAGCGGTCCTGACTCGAGTGTCCGAGGGATGGTCAAACCATCAGATTGCCGGTCACTTGAACTGTTCTGAAGGATCGGTCAAAGCGATTATTCAACAGCTATTCGACAAGTTGGGTGTTCGCAAGCGGACGCAGATAGTGCGACTGGCCTTCGAGCGAGCGGAAAGGAGTTCGCTCAGTGGTTTGGAAAGGCAATTGGCAGAGGACGAGAAGCCTGCAGTACCACCTCACGCCGAGAGCCTGCAAGTGGGAGATTTTGTCATTGACTTCAACAGCCGTCGAGTCTGGGCTGCCGGAGTGGAGTCAAAGCAGCTTACTACTCAGGAATTCAAGCTCATGACTCTATTCAGCAGACATCCCCAGGAAATACTGAGGCATGATGATCTGATACAGGCGTTGTGGGACAAACAAGCTTCCTCACGGGATTCGCTTCGGGCTCTTGTCCACGCCGTTCGAGGGAAGATCGAAAGGACCGAGCGGCCGCGATACATTCTTACTGAACCCCACGTCGGTTATCGATTTACTCCGTCGCCCTAGCAGGCTGCACTCATGCGGCCAAAGCAGTGCACATAGCATATTTCATGAGGCAACTTGCATAGAGATGGCAAAACAGCACCCCTGCTCCCGAGGCTCAAAGACCAGGTCTCCGCCAAAGTTCTTCATAATTGCTTGTGATACATACAAGCCAAGGCCACTCGCTTCAGCGCCTTGCTGAAATGGCCGGAATAGATCTCGCGAATTCGGTATCCCCGGTCCAGTGTCGCGAACGCGAACGATGAAATGTTCTCGATCTCTCGAGGCCTCCACGGTAAGCCGCCTGTCGCTGGCATCTTCCATGGCTCGAAGGCTGTTCTTGACCAGGTTGAGAAAGACCTGAATCAGTCCGTACCGATCTGCCCAGACAATCGGCAGAAAACTTTCGGTCTTCCAACAGAGCCTAACGCCTGACTCGCGGCACGCAGACTCAATCAGAATTCTCACCTCGTCCAGGACCGAACCTAAATCGACGGCCCGCCTTCCCTGATCGTCAGAGCGAACAAGGTCGAGATCCGACAACCTCTCCATTCCGTGAATAAGTGTTCCCAATGCTTCAAAGTCCTCGTTTCCCCTCAATGCGCTTACCCGACCAAGGTTGTTGTACATGATCCGAGCTGTTCCTGAAAGGTTTCTGATTTCGTGAGAGACCGCACTCATTAGAATTCGCGCGTTTTTCAACAGGTAGTCCAGACTTAGGTCTTCACGATGAACAAGATCTTCGGAGAGATCGACGATGATCGCTGCCAGCCGGTTTCCCGAGTGTGTGTTGTACGTCGCAAACCAGATACCAGCAAGGAAGGTCTCACCATCCGCTCGTTGCCCGCAACATTGCATGGTTGTCCTGAAAGGATGGGATTGCCTCGAGCGAGCAGCGATCAACAGGGCAGGCAGGTACTTCTGAATTGCCTGGGACTTTAGCTCTCCTTGTCCAGGGGCCAGGATCTCCTGCGCCGCCTGATTTGCAAGCAGGATTTCTCCCTTTGAATCGATAGTGAGAATCGCCGCAGGGCTACTCTCTACCAACACGCGGAGCTGCTCCTCTGCCTCCTGCCGCAATCGTATTTGACCCTCAACCTCTTCAAGATGCTGCATCACAATGCGGCGGTTTCGCACTAACTCGAAGACAAATAATCCAGTACCGGCAAAACCTGCGGAGGAGAGAATCAGCCGCACAATCGCTTCGCTCGAAGGCAAATTGCTGAACACCTCTTGCAGTATGGAGCAGACGAGAGCTACGCCCACAATCAGCCAGCGGGGAAGAATTCCGCTGATCAGCATGATCGGGAAAAGATACAGGAAGCCGATCGAAATATAGGGTTTGGTGAACCAGTCCGTGAACGCGATCGCCGCTACCAGCACCGTTGCAGCCAGAATTAAGAGCCGTCGGTCAGCGCGCGTGTAGATCGACAAGATGTCCATTTATGGTTACTGCCTCTCACCCAACATCCACACGACTGTATCGCATTTTTCACACCCCACGGACACTGCAACGAAAGATGCACTCCAGCCCACCGTTCAGCCAATCTTCCGATCAGATCGATGGATGAGTGAAGCAGGGTCAATGAAGACAACTGTTGGACCATTGGTTGCGGATAAAGATCACGCCTGTTGACCGAAATAGCGGCTTCTCAAGAAAGGTTTTTAAGGTCACGCTCTCCCTGGGTGCTCACGCGCTGGCGAGATCCGCGACTCCCTGTTCCCTTTGAATAGGTTTACAAGGTCATAGCCACGCCGCCGCTCCCCCCGGAGGCCCATCGTGATCGGCGCATTGATACAAAGCAACTTTATTCATGGAGCGGCCAAAGCTCGTCGACTCTTCGCCCTTCTTTGGTTTTTTCTTGTCCTAGCTATGTTCCTTTCGACCGCCGCGTATGCAGCGGACGGAGGGAAAGTCATGGGAACGGTGAAGGACCAAACGGGAGCCGTCGTTCCAAATGCTGAAGTCGATCTGATCAACAAATCGACAGGGGTTGCCCAGAGTACAAAAACCGATTCGGCGGGCGCCTACACCTTCCCGCTGGTTCCGGTTAGCACATATGAACTCAAGGTAAGCGCGGCCGGGTTCAACCCTGTTCAGCACGAGGGCCTGGTGGTCAACATTCACAGCGTGGTCGAACAGGATTTGGCTTTAACGGTGGGAGACCAGATGCAGACTGTGACCGTGAACGACTCACAAGTGCAAGTTGAGACTGCCGAGACCGAACTTGGGGAGACAATTGGAAGCGAGAAGATCACCTCCGTTCCGCTCAATGGCCGCAGCTATACCGATCTACTTTCCGTGCAGTCCGGCGTCACTCCAATCAGTACAAGTGCCTCGCAAAGCGGTTCCTCCGGAGGCAGCTTTGCTTCAGCGACAGCGCCCTCCGGCGGTCTCGACCCGGGACAGTTTTCGATCAGCGGCCAGCGGGAAAGCGCGAATGGCTTTGTTCTCAACGGGGCAAGCGTCGTTGAGGGCATTGCTTCGGCGGCCGCCGTGATACCGAATCTCGATTCGATTGCGGAGTTTCGCATTTTAACAACCAACTCGGATGCGGAATTCGGCAACTACAGCGGCGGTCTGGTGAATGTCGTTACCAAGTCCGGTGCAAATCAATTGCATGGCTCGGTCTTTGAGTTTCTGCGCAACACTGATCTGGATGCCAAAGGGTATTTCGACTCTGCGCGGCCGACATATATTCAGAATCAGTTTGGGGGAACGCTGGGCGGCCCCGTTCGACATGACAAGGTGTTCTTTTTCAGTGATTATCAAGGCAACCGAACTGTTCAGGGTATTGAGACAGCACAGATTCCCGTGCCTAGTACTCAAGACCGAAGTGGGAATCTCTCCGATGTGACCGCCTTCAACGGAACCGTGAGTGATGCCTACTTCGCGAGCCAGCTCAGTCAGCGCCTCGGATATCCCGTAGCTGTCGGTAATCCCTATACAGAGTGATGCAGTCACCAATGCGTGTTCCCGAACGGGGTTATTCCCCAGAGCGCCTGGTCAGGGCCCGCGAAATACCTTTTGCAATACATCCCACAACCCACTGGGCTGAACAGTGCCGGCCCCTACTTTCAGACTGCGGCGAATAATCTGCGGCTGAACGACGACAAGGGCTCGGTCCGCATGGACGCTAACACGCATTACGGCAACCTTTCGGCCTACTACTTCATCGACGGATATAATCTGGACAACCCCTACGCGATTTCTCAGGGGGGAGCAAATGTACCAGGATTCGGTACCGTTTCCAACGGCCTCGCGCAGCTCGTTGCTTTGAGCGACATCACGTCTATCGGCGACAAGATGGTCAACGAGGCGCATCTCAGCTATCTGAGGAATGCAAATAATCTTGGCCAGCCGCAGGGTGGATTAGGCGTTAGCACAGCCGATCAGGGATTCGCAACTGCCTCTCAAGGAGGATTCCTTCCACAGCTTCCCGCGCAAGAAGGCGTGGTTCCGGTCAATTTCAACAACTACACCATTGGGGTCTCCCCCTTTACGGTTCTGCAGATCAATAATACTTACGAAGCGTCCGACACATTCTCGCGTGTGGTGGGAAACCATACCATCAAGGTTGGCGCGGGCGCCCATGAAGATCACGTCAAGCAAGTGGTCAATCTGCAGTCCAACGGGCAATTCAATTTTTATGGCACTCAAACCGGGTCTGACTTCGCCGATTTCCTGCTCGGCGTTCCCAGCCAATTTGTTCAAGGGTATACACCGCCCTTCGGGGATGACTCAAGCTATGTTGGACTGTTCGCACAAGACAGTTGGAAGGCACGGCCCAATGTCGTCATTAATTACGGGTTGCGCTGGGAGTACATGCGTCCATGGTCGGAGCAGCATGGGCAAATGGCGACATTGATTCCCGGAGCAAATTCAGAGAAGTTCCCGGGCGCTCCTCAGGGACTGGTCTTCCCGGGTGACCCTGGAGTTCCTTCAACCGTCGCACACACTCCGTTGAATGATTTCTCGCCCCGCATTGGGGTGGCATATTCCCCCAACGCGAACGGTACGGTTTTCCATAGGCTCCTCGGGGGGCCGGGAAGCTCCAGTATTCGCGCTGGCTTCGGACGCTACTTTACCGCAATCGAAGGCGCTACGCTGTCGTTTGCCACAGGCGACTCTCCGTGGGGACTCACCTACGTGAGCACTGAGTCGCCGTTGTTTGAAGCACCTTTCATCGGCGCGCAAACCGGAACGCAGTATACGCAGCCTTACCCTGTAGCTGCTGTGCCGTATAGTGCAAGCCCTAAACAGCCATACCAGGTTGATTGGGCGCGATATGAACCCATCAATGGCGTCGATACGTATTTTTACAAGAATCGAACTCCCTATTCCGAGAACTACTACCTGGCTCTACAGCGCCAGTTAAGCTCAAGTGTGGTGCTCACCGTCAATTACACAGGGAGCGAAGGACATCACCTCATTACGCTTTTGTCCGCCAATCCAGGAAATCCTGCACTCTGCTTGAGTGTGAGCCAAACCAGCCAGGTTGCTCCCGGATCGCCCACATGTGGTCCCTTCGGTGAAAACGAGATATATACAAAGAACGATGGCACAGTCATCAACGGCACTCGCGCGCCATTCGGCAACGCGATTGGAAGCACTGCCTATTTTTATAATTACGGCAATTCCGCCTACAACTCGCTTCAAGTGACTGTGAACTACACTGGCAAGCGGGCAACTTTACTGGGCGGATATACCTATGGAAAATCCATGGATGACGCATCGAGCTTCCAGGAGCAGCTTTATCCTTATAACTACAGCCTTCGCCGTTCCATCAGTTCTTTCGATCTACGCCACAGCTTTGTCGCCAGCTATCGCTATGCTCTGCCCTTCGATCAGATGTTCACGGCGAACCGCCTGACCAAGGGGTGGTCGCTTACGGGGATCACGCGATTCAGCACTGGTGTTCCGGTCACACTCTTTGATTTCAATGACGATAGTCTGATTGGCGCGGGCAACAACGGAGTGAATGGCGTCGGCGTAGACTTGCCGGACGTTACCCCGGGACCGCTGCAGATCAATCACAATCCAAGAAATGGAAAATCCTACTTCAACACATCGCTGTTTCAGGTTGTGCCTCTAGGATCGCCGGGCGATGCAAAGCGCCGCTTCTTTTACGGACCGGGAATTGACAATTGGGATCTGGCTCTGTTGAAAACAATCCCGTTCACGGAGTCCAGATCTCTGGAGTTGCGGCTAGAAACCTTCAACACATTCAACCACGCACAATTCGACGGAGCCAGCTCTGTGAACGGCAACTTCACCAGCTCGTCGTTTGGACAGGTCATCAGCGCGGCTTCGCCACGCATTGGTCAGATCGCGGCGAAGTTCAACTTTTAGAGGATCATGGTCGGAGAGTAGATAGCCCACATCGCCTAAAAGTCAAATGTCCAATCAATTGGCTTAGCCGAAAGATAAAGGCGCAAATAGGGGATCTAAGACATCCTGATAGCAACTGCAGATTCAACTTTGCCCCTACCTGGGCAAGCCTTTGGCTTCTCCAGCAGTTGCAGGTAATGTAACAAAACGAGCGATCTTTCATTCAGTTAAGGCCATCCAAGATTGCTTTTATGAAACAGGAAATCCGAGTTCTACTTATAGATGACCACACTCTTTTTCGAGAGAGTGTCAGTCGGTTACTACAGGCTGAGGCTGGCTTTAGTGCCGTGCGGGCCTGTGGCCATGTGCAGGAGGCTTTGTCCCTGCTCGAAAGCGAAGTGTTCGACGTAGTCCTGCTGGACTACAATCTCGGGGGCGAGCATGGAATGCTCTTTCTTGATGGAGCCAGAGCAAATGGATTTAAAGGTCCCATCCTGATAGTAACGGGCGGCATGCCTAATACGACGGTTCTGCAGGTTCTGGAGCGAGGGGCATCAGGAATCCTATTCAAGCAAGCCTCTCCTGCGGAGTTGGTTGAGGCGATTCACAAGATCATGACCGGCGAGACCTGGCTGGATTGGCGCGCTATTAGACCACTGATCGAAGGCGTAAGCCGCCGGACAGAAGAACAACGGGCCAAACCCTCTCTGACTCCCCGTGAACGGGCAGTGTTACTTGCCGTCTTCGAAGGTCTTTCCAATAAGGAGATAGCGATGAAGCTTGACTTGTCGGAGAGCGGTGTGAAAACAGTACTGCACTACCTTTTTACCAAAACTGGGGTACGTACCCGGGGTCAACTCGTCCGCATAACTCTGGAGAAGCACTCTGAGGATTGGTTGGACATGGGGACCCTCTGAAAATAGCGGCGCATCGCGAAGGATCGCTAGCTCACGCATCTCCGCCCTTGTGCGGGGGCGCATCGGGCCGGCAAGCGTGAGCAACTGCGAGCAGTTGATAAGGGTCGAACCATTTTCCGTGGCAGAGCTGCTAATTGCCATCTAGCACCAGGGTACCTCCGAGCTGACTGTCCCAAAAGACTACACCAGGGTTCGCCTCGTGCTTTTTTGCACCTCTTCTCCTCCCTTGACGGGATGGTCATCATCCAGGGAGCGCCCTATTCTCGACGCATGTTGCATTAAGGTCTTCGCCCACACGGCTCTTTATCTTCGGCTTACCGGCAAACAAGTTATGTGCCTTGCTTGAGTTCCCGGCTTCCGCCCAAACAAACTTCCCTCCCCGATCTGAAAGCCTGCCAGTTCCGATTTCGCGACTGCGTTAGGGGCCAAAAAGAAACCATGAAAATAGCAATCGTCAGCCAGGCGTTAGATACCATCATGCCGCCCTACCAGAATTCTGTGGGCGCTTGTACCTATGGGGTTGCGCTGCCTCTCTCTGAAGCGGCCGAAGTCTTGATCTATGGACTCAAAGATCGGCACGGGGATCTACCATCTTGGCCTGGGGAACAAAGAATCGACTTCCACCTCTTTGCTGCCACCCGCCTGGATCGGTTCCTTTTCAGTTTGCAGAAGAAGGCAGCGAAATTGTTTCCTCGTTCCTCGCCGATCTCCACCTCAAAGTGGTTGTATCCAAGCTATGGCCGCATGGTCGCGCGTGATCTGAAACAGCAGCGGTGCGATGTTATCCATCTGCAGCACTGCTCGCAGTATGCCCCGATCATCCGCGCCGCCAACCCCGAGGCCAGAATCGTTCTCCATCTCCACGCAGAATGGTTCTCGCAGACCGATCCTGCCGCGCTTAAGAATCGTCTCGCAGCGGTCGACCTGGTGACCACCGTGGGCGACTATATTACGAAGAAGACCAAGCGCGACTTCCCTTTCATCTCCGACCGTTGTGAGACGGTTTATAACGGCATCGATGGACAAGAGTTTTCGAGAGAGATGGAATATGGCGCCGCCAGGCGGCGATTGGTTAAGCGTATTCTCTACTCCGGCGCAATTTCTCCCCACAAGGGGCTTCACGTCTTACTTCGCGCGTTCGTCATCGTGGCTCGCAGGTATCCCAATGTGGTGCTGGAAATCGTCGGCCCCAACGGCAACTATCCGATTGAAGAAACCTTCGATCTAACAGATACGCGCACGCTCAAGACTCTCAGACCCTTCTATGCTACGAGCCTCTGGTCCATCGTGAAGTCGAAGTTCTCTTCGGTAAAGCCACGCGACGGGGTTTATTTATCCCATCTGAAGTCCAGCCTTCCCCCCGATGTTGCCGACCAAGTCTTGTTCCTGGGCTTGATCCCTCGCCAGGAACTCATCGATCGGTATTATTCCTCTGACATTTTTGCATTCGCACCCATCTGGAACGAAGGGTTTGGGCTTCCGCCGGTGGAGGCAATGGCAGCGGGTCTCCCGGTGGTGGCCAGCCGTTCCGGCGCGGTGACAGAAACCGTGGTCCAGGGACAGACCGGCCTTCTGGTCGAAAAGAATAATGTCGAGGAGCTGGCAAACGCGCTCCTGGTGTTGCTCAAGGATGATGGGCTGAGAGAAGCGATGGGCCGGGCCGGCAGGCGGCGGGCTTTCGAGCACTTTACCTGGTTTAAGGTAGCCAAACAAATGCACGCCCGCTATGACGAAATGCTATCTGCATGACGACTCTCGATCGGGAGACACCCAGGTCTCAAAAGCGAGACCTGGGCCACCCACTCATACGTTTGGAGATTGCGGCTTTATTTTCGGGGCCTAGCGAAGCGGGACCCGATAGATCCGCGACCATTGGCTGGGACGCCATTGCGGCGCCTGCACCGGCCATCTAAGCCGCTTATCGCCGTCCGGAAGGACTGTGGTCAGCACCCAGTCGATGCGGTCGGTCGCGTCTTTAAGAGTCGCCTGCAGTGGCAGGTCGCGCCGTACCGAGGTTGAATAGATGATGGCGGACAGGGCATTTCGGATATGGTGATTCACCTCGGCGGCAATCGCCATCCTCCTCGCCAGAATCGTCCGCCTCCGCTTTTCATAAATCATGAGCAGGTACGAAAATATCGAAGCGATGACGCAGGTGTACAGATCTGACGCATAGATCCTGCTTGCATGATGCACCAGCCGGTCGAGGCCGACCCCACAAACTCCAATGAGCAGTCCCACAACCAGGGCCAACAACACAATACGTGCATCAAGAAACGCGCTTGGCCCTGGGCGGCCTTGGTCAGATTCGATATGGTTGTTCAATTTGTTTCGTACCCCCAGCTCTTCGCCAGGTTTGCAACGCGTTCCGACGGCGACCGGAAAACATATTCGCTGTATGAGCCCCGATAACCGCGCAACCGAACGACGGGGGCCAGAATCGGAAACAGCATTCGTTGCATAAGCCGCGGAGGACTTACGAATCGGATCACATCATCGAATTCGGTGGCGATCGCCGCCAACTGCAAGATATTCGGCATTCCCGTTGCATCCGTCTTGCCGTCTTGAGCCAAACCGATCATGTTCCGTATAAATGCTTCGAATCGTTTCGCCGGTCTGATGTCGATCGTCAGCTTCGCCTCACAGATCCCGGCGTTCCAGAATCGGTGCGGCACCCCGGGAGCAATCTCAATTACGTTGCCGGGCTCAGCAATCGAGATGGAGTCCTTGACAATCATGCCAACCCGACCACTCACCACTTTCCAGCGCTCGTGAATCGATGGATGCAGGTGCAACGCGGAGCCGAAACCTGTTCCCCGCAGCTCCAGTTCGACTACCAGACGTTCGCCCCTGGTCTCTCGCGTACCAAGAAGGATCGTGGCCCGTTCGCCAGTGACAGGGTTGTCAAATATATCGCCTCGTCGGAACATAACCATCCCTTGGCCACGCGGAAGCGTGCCCGCATTTCACAGGTAAATGTTGCTTACCGGGCCCTGGGTAGGAAGACAGAGAGAACCAAGGCTAACTGACCAGTCTTTTCCGGACCGCGTAAAGAACGATCTCGGCGGTATTGTGCACATTCAACTTTTGCATCAGGTTTGTGCGGTGACTCTCTACTGTGTAGGGACTTACGTCCAGCAGTGTGGCCACTTCTTTGTTTGTTCTTCCTTCGGCGAGCAGTTGGAGCACCTCTTTTTCTCGCGAAGTCAGGAGGTCAAATGTATCCGAGAGTCCTTGTTGCCTGAGCACCCGCATGTAATCCTCCAGCAGGACCTCGTTGATGGCCTTGCTGAAAAAGGGCTTTCCGTTGGCCACTGACTTGATTGCCGACAGCAGGTCTTCTTCGGCCGACTCCTTCAACAGATAACCTCTGACCCCTGCGTGCAGTGCTCTTAGCACGTAGCTCTCGTCGGCATGCATGGTGAGCAGGATGACGCCCACCTGGCTGTTCACCTTCAAAATCTGTTCGGCCGCTTCGATCCCGTTCAGGATGGGCATGGCAACGTCCAGCACCACGACTTGAGGAGAAAGGGTGGCGGCCATCGTGACCGCCTCGCGGCCGTTGGCCGCTTCTCCCACCACGACAAGCTCGGGATATTGCTCCAGCAGAAGCCGCAGGCCCTTGCGCACTACTCCATGGTCATCTGCTATGAGCACCTTGTATCGCATGTTTTCTCGTGCCGTCTGCCGGCTCTCTGTGCCGAAACACTGTGCAATTAACGTCCTGCTCATCTTAGCCCCACCGCTGGAGAATCAAATTCCGTGCTGCAATAACCATAGGGAAAAATGAGACGCAAACGAATCCCGTGCACACACCATTGACTATCCGAAATGACAGCAGGACCGGGCGGAACTGCGGAAAAGTAGCATCAGGAAAGGCCATTGTTGAGCGCTGGCAATTCGAGGCTGATCAGTGTTCCCGAACCCGGCTCTGATGACACGGACATACGCCCTTGCAAGGCGCGGACGCGCTCCGTCATGCCCAATAACCCCAGGCCTGGCGTCTTTACAAGCACATCAAATCCCCTCCCGTCATCTTGCACAGATGCTGTGACTCGTGTTTCATCCTGCTTCACCATCACGGTGACGCGGCTGGCTTCGGCATGCTTAACGCAATTGGTCATCGCCTCTTGAATGGCGCGGTACAAACAAAGCCGAAGGGCTTCCGGCAAATTGTCGAGATTGCCTTCAATGTTCAAGGAAACAGGGATACCGCATCTGCGAGAGAACTCCTTTACTTGCCAGGCCAGCGCCGGTTTCAGTCCCAGGTCATCGAGCATAGAAGGCCGCACCAGTAAAGCCAGATTGCGCACCGAACGAAGCGCTTCTTCCGTCAGCCGCTTGACGCTTTCCAGCCGCTGGCGAAATTCCTCATCCGGGTTGTAATGCGACAACGTTCCCAATTCCATTCGCAAGCCTGTCAGGATCTGACCCACTTCATCGTGAAGCTCTCGCGAAATAGTTTTTCGCTCCTCCTCCTGCACCCGCACCAGCTGATTGGACAAGTGCCTGAGCTCTTGTTCCGCCTTCTCGGCACGCGTCCTTTCTGCCTCCGAGACGTTGTCCAGACGAAACATATAGGCAGTGCTGAAGATCGCAATGGCAAACTCCAGCAGCAGCAGTATGAGGGTTGCGACAATCGCAAACTCCCGCAGCTTGGCCTGTTGTGCTTCTGTCTCTTGTTCCTCGCGGGCCAGGCTTGCCTGATTGAGCGCATCAATACGTCCAGCCAGATCGAGGACTTTTTCCGGCTGGTTCTCCAACTCAGTAAACAGTTTCTGCTGCTCCTGCTGCATACGCGAGGTCGTGAGACTTTGCTGGATGGAGGTCCAGTACTGATCCAGGCCTTGCTGCAGGGCAAGAATCTGTGGCTTCTGGTTGGCCCCAATCAGGTTGACCAGAGTGGCAAGGTCATTCTTGGTGTTTATTTGCAGCTCGGAGATCCGGTTCGCCGTCTCAATGCCCTTGGGATCGCTGAACGCACTCTGCTCGAGGAGGGCGCCCTTGTTGATATTGGCCTGTATATCAGAGATGGCGTCATCCGCCAGCTTGTAGATCTGGTGTGCAGTTTTAGTACGTTTGTTGATCCGGGCAGCCTTGCTTGAGACGAGTAAAGCGAAGAGGATCGAGAGCAGGATCAGTGCGCCAAATGACACTGCGACCGCCGGCCAGAGTCGTGCGCGCATAAGATAAATCTACTCCTCCCGGTCACTGCTTTTGAAGTGCGGGAGCGAAGCAAGAGGTGTTGTTCCGGGACAGTATGGGTGAGTGCTTAAACCATCATTCTGCGCGGCCTTGAGGACAATTTCTATCCCATAAAGACACTAGAACCCGGGCCTGAAGAAGACGATTCGGGTTCCAGTTGTCCGTTACGCGGCGCGGCGTCTCGCTCGTCCGTTTATGGCTTGAGGGGGATACCCTTCGATTGGTTAGGGGATAGAGCGGAAAACCGCTTTGGCCCGTCCCACATCCGGCCATCGCAGCGGCTCATTCCCCTTCGGCCATGGGTAAACGTAGACCTGACGTCCTGGCGAAGCTTAGGGCTTGGGGATACCCGGCATCCGCATGCCGCAGCACGCCCATACCTGGATCCGTGGTCAGAACCCGTTCCAGACGCAGAGCCGCCTCGCTGGTTCCATCCGCTACTACCACCATGCCGGCGTGCTGGGAATAGCCAATGCCCACGCCTCCACCATTGTGGATGCTGACCCACGATGCACCGGCCGCAGTATTCACCAGTGCATTCAGTAATGGCCAATCGGCCACAGCGTCGGAGCCGTCCAGCATGCCCTCGGTCTCTCGATACGGAGAGGCAACTGACCCAGTGTCCAGGTGGTCGCGGCCGATCACAATCGGCGCCGAAATTTCGCCCGAACCCACCAGCTCATTGATGGCGAGTCCCAGCTTCGCCCGCTGCCCGTAGCCCAGCCAGCAGATCCGCGCCGGTAGTCCCTGAAAGTGAATACGCTCCCCCGCCAGCTTGATCCAGCGTTTGAGCGACGCATCTTCAGGAAAGAGTGAGAGTACCAACTTATCGGTCTTGCGGATGTCTTCAGGGTCGCCGGAAAGCGCTACCCAGCGGAAAGGCCCCTTGCCTTCGCAAAACAGCGGCCGGATATATTCCGGCACAAACCCGGGAATTTCAAACGCGTCGTCCACCCCTGCCAATTTGGCATTCGTCCTGAGATTATTTCCGTAATCAAAAACAATCGCCCCACGGCGCTTGAGCTCCAGCATCGCCTCTACATGCTTCCCCATGGCGGCCATCGAAAGCGCAACATATTGCTCGCTATCTTTTTGACGCAGTGCCAAAGCAGCGTCAAGACTCATTCCGTTGGGCACATATCCGTTCAAGGGATCGTGCGCACTGGTCTGGTCGGTGACGATCTCAGGAATCACATTGCGGCGGATCAGATCGGGCAGAACGTCGGCGGCGTTCCCGACCAATCCCACCGAGAGCGCAGTTCCCTTTGTGCCGGCTTCCGCAAGCAACTGCAGAGCCTCGTCGACCGAAGTCGCGATACGATCGCAATAGCCGCTCTCGACCCGCTTCTGAATGCGTTTTGGATCGACATCGATGCCCAGAAAGCGGGCGCCGGTCATGGTTGCGGCCAACGGTTGCGCTCCTCCCATTCCACCCATACCGCCGGAGACGATCAGCTTGCCCTCCAGGCTGCCGCCGAAATGCCTGCGTCCGGCCTCGGCGAAGGTCTCGTAAGTACCCTGCACGATGCCCTGACTGCCTATGTAGATCCAGGAGCCCGCGGTCATCTGGCCGTACATCATGAGCCCTTTCTTCTCGAGCTCGCGAAATACCTCCCAGTTGGACCATTTGCCCACCAGGTTCGCATTCGCGATCAGCACCCGCGGGGCCATCGCATGCGTGCGTAAAATCCCCACCGGCTTGCCTGACTGGATGAGCAGCGTCTCATCGTTTTCCAGGCTCTCGAGCGAGCGCACGATGGCGTAGAAGGACGGCCAGTCGCGAGCAGCTTTCCCGGTGCCGCCGTACACCACCAATTCTTCAGGGGCCTCGGCCACTTCTGGATCGAGGTTATTCATCAGCATGCGCAGGGCAGCTTCCTGCTGCCATCCCTTACAGCGCAACTGCGTTCCCCGCGGTGCACGAATCGCGCCTTTATGCGGACCAGCTATCAAAGTCTCCATCGCGAACCCCCTTTGCCAAGCGTTCAATGTCTCCGGCAATGACCCGGTCTTCCTCCAGGAACGGAACCATCGTGCGCACGAACTGACGGGCGCGCTCGATTTCTGTCGCCGCCTTGAGCGGCAGGCGATACTCAAGTCCCTGCGCCGCGGTCATGAGCTCAATAGCCAAAACCTTCTCTGCATTATCGACAATCTGCTTCAGCTTGAGCGCAGCTGTCATGCCCATGGAAACATGATCTTCTTTGCCGCCTGAGGTGGGCAAACTGTCCACGCTGGCAGGATGCGCCAGCACCTTGGCTTCATTTAACAGCGCGGCCGCGGTGACATGAGCAATCATAAGGCCGGAGGAGAGGCCGGCCCTTCTCGAGAGAAAGGGCGGCAGGCCTTCATTGACGTCAGGATTGATGAGCCGGTCGATGCGACGCTCGCTGATGCTCATCAGGTCGGTGACCGCGATGGCCGCGTAGTCCAGTGCCAGGGCCAGGGGAGCGCCGTGGAAATTGCCTCCGGAGATTATCTCGTTAGCGAAAATCAGGGGATTATCGGTCGCCGATCCGGTTTCGATCTCGATCACTTCGCGCGCGTGTTGCATCGCGCCTCGGGCCGCACCGTGTACTTGCGGCATGCAACGGAGGCAATAGGCATCCTGCACCCGGGGATCATTGGTCCGGTGAGACTCGCGAATCTCGCTGTCACGCAGCAGCTCACGGAGATGCGCGGCAGCCTGCAGCTGGCCGGGATGCGGCCGCGCCTGATGAATGCGCTCATCGAAGGCCACCGGAGTGCCCATGAGAGCCTCCAGGGCCATAGCGCCTGCCAGATCAAAGAGCCGATTCACCCGCATCCCGCGCAACAGAGCCAAGCCGCCGACAGCCGCCATGGCCTGGGTTCCGTTGAGCAGAGCCAGGCCCTCTTTGGCTTCGAGTACCAGCGGAGTCAGCCCCGATTGGGCTAACGCGGCAGCAGCCGGCATCCGCACGCCCGGAAAAACGCCTCGCCTTCGCCAATCAGCACCAGGGCGAGATGTGCCAGGGGAGCCAGATCTCCACTTGCTCCCACGGACCCCCTGGCTGGGATAACTGGGTGCACGCCGCGATTGAGCAAGCCGATGAGCAACTCAATCAGTTCGTAGCGGACGCCGCTTAATCCTTTGCTGAGCACATTGGCGCGCAACAACAGCATGGCGCGAACCTCAGCCTCTTCCAGCGGTTCGCCTAACCCGCAAGCATGGCTGCGCACCAGGTTGCGTTGCAACTGTTGCAGGTCTTCTGCGCCGATGCGTACATCGGACAATTTGCCGAAGCCGGTGTTGATACCGTAGGCCGTTTCGTTGCTTGTGACGATGCGCTCGACCACCGCTTGCGATGCCGTGATTCGCGGCCGCGCTGCTGTCGCAATGGCTGCATCCATCAAGCCCGAGGCTACCTGGCCGATCTGATCGAGGGAAAGTGGCTGCCCATTCAGTTCCAGGACGCCTGGGCGAAGACCCGTTGTCATGCTGACCATCGTAAGAGGTTAAGGAGATCTAGGCCAGTTCAAAGGTTGCCGATCGTGGCCGCGCTGACAGCGACGCGTCGATAAGGATCTCGACCGGACCATCAATACGCTGCTCTAGACCCTCAACGGATAGGGTTTGCAGAGGCCCAGAGTGAGAGGCAAATGAAACCGCAGGTCTCTCTGCGAGATGCATCCTCTGAAGATTGAAATAGGGCGTCTCAGCCCCACTCGAACCTAATTTCTCACTGTCCGCGTTTTCCCTGTTGCGTTTCCCGTCTTTCCGTCGGAAACTGCGAGGAACAGCTCAAACGGGGATTTCCTAAACTATGCATCCATCGGCTTTGGAAAAGAGTGGTTTCAAGACAACTCTTAACATGGCCCTAAGCTCCACTGCTCCCGAGCGGTCCGCTGAAATGATGCACCGTAAACAGCTCGCCCGCTTCGGTAAGTGGTTGTATCGATTAGGTTTCGTGCCGGGAACGGCAGGTAACCTTTCAGTCCGCCTCAGTGATGATCGGATCCTAGCCACCCCTACCGCGATGAGCAAGTGTCTACTCAAAGCGTCGGACATGGTGCTGGTTGACATGGAAGGCCGGCGGGTCTGCGAAAGCCGCAACGTGACCAGCGAGATCGGCATGCATCTGGCCATCTATCGCCAGCGGCCAGACGTCCAGGCCGTGGTTCATGCGCATCCGCCCATCGCAACCGGATTCGCCTCCTGTGGCCTGGCGCTCGAAGAACCCCTTTGCTCGGAAATCGTCATGGCGCTTGGCTCCATTCCGCTGGCGCCCTATGCGACCACGGGAACGGACGACGTGGCATCCAGTATTCAGCCCCTGATCGTCGATCATGATGCGGTCCTGCTTGCCAACCACGGCGTCGTCACTGCCGGGGGCACATTGCAGGACGCCTTCATGCGCATGGAAACGGTCGAGCACTTTGCCCATATCTGCCTGGTTGCGCGCCAGCTGGGTTGCCCTCAGCCCCTTTCCCGCGACCATCTGAAGCAGCTAGCCGAAGCCCGCTCCCGTTATGAGAGGAACGCTTCTCCCAGCTGCTAACGGCTTCAGCCTCCGCCGATACCCGCGTTCCCTTCGATCCCCAGCCGAGTCCGGTAGCATAGTTGCAGGGAGAGCCCTACACGGCCGGCATGACCACACAGACAGTTGAGGATAGCGAGCTCCGGAACCCCCATCCGGTTAAAGACAAGACAATCTTTCGGGTGTTGATCGCAGTGAGCTTTTGCCACCTGCTGAACGACACCATGCAGTCGCTGCTGCCCTCGATATATCCCATTCTGAAAAGCTCGTTCCATCTGAACTTTGGTCAGATCGGCTTGCTGACACTGACGTTCCAGATGACGGCGTCTATTCTGCAGCCGTTTATCGGACACTACACTGACCGCAGGCCCTTGCCCTATTCCCTGCCGATGGGCATGGTGTTTACCCTGGGCGGCTTGCTGCTGTTGGCTGTTGCTCCCAGCTTCCCATTACTGTTGCTGGCCGCTTCGTTGGTGGGCATGGGCTCAGCGGTGTTCCATCCCGAATCGTCACGCGTGGCGCGGCTGGCGTCCGGTGGCCGGCTCGGCTTGGCACAGTCCGTCTTCCAGGTTGGCGGAAACAGCGGATCGGCGATCGGGCCACTGCTGGCCGCGTTTATCGTGCTGCCGCACGGCCAACGCGGCGTGGCCTGGTTTTCACTGGTGGCGCTCATGGCCATCGTGGTGCTGCTGCGAGTCAGCGGCTGGTATAAGGCTCGTCTGCAGCATCTTCAGAAACAGCCTTCGGCTCACAAGGAATATCGGACCGGCTTATCGAGCCGGCGAGTGGCCTGCGCGATTGCCGTTCTGATTGCGCTGGTTTTTTCCAAGTTTTTCTACCTGGCCAGTTTCACCAGCTACTACACCTTCTACCTGATCACCCGCTTTCATGTTGGAGTACGGAGTTCGCAAATACACTTGTTCGCCTTTCTGGGGGCGGTTGCTGCCGGAACCTTGATTGGAGGGCCGATCGGGGATCGAATCGGCCGTAAGACTGTGATCTGGTGCTCCATTCTTGGTGCGTTGCCACTCACCTTGCTGCTGCCTTACGCAAACCTGTTTTGGACCGGGGTATTGACGGTGATCGTCGGCCTGGTGCTGGCTTCGGCCTTTCCCGCGATCCTGGTCTATGCGCAGGAGCTTGTGCCCGGACGGGTGGGAATGATCTCTGGCCTCTTTTTTGGGTTTGCGTTTGGGATGGGCGGCATCGGCGCCGCGATACTGGGCAGAATTGCCGACGCCACCAGCATTCTCTTTGTTTACAAGATCTGTGCGTGGCTTCCTGCAATCGGATTGCTGGCAGGGTTTTTGCCGAATACCCGGCGCCACGCCAGCGAATTCGATCTAATTGCGGACTAGCAAACCTCCCCGGATCGAAGACCGGGGAAAGAACCGCAGGTCCCTCCACTACGCTGCGCTCCGGTCGGGATGACAAGGGGAGAGTCGAGTATTGCTCAGAAAGGTTAGCGACTTGGATGGACGGAGTTAGGAGCGGCCACTCGAAATCTGGAGGTCGCGGCTTATTTTCGACAGTACGAAGTGCTATTTTCCGAGATCTTCAAATCTTGCGTTCTGAATTGGATACCGTTTCCAATCCTTGTAGTCGAAGTGCCACCACTCGTCGGGATTTACCATGAATCCTTGCTTTTCCATAGCGTGGCGTAGAAGCGCGCGGCGAGCACGCTCCTCCGCTGTGCCCCCGGGGTAATCCGCATAGGCGCGCTTGGTCATCTCGTCGTATCCGCTTGGCATTTCCACTTCTTTGCCCGTCTGCAGATCATAAAGAGACAAGTCCACGGCGCATCCGCGGTTATGATTAGAGCCTTGCGCTGGATTGGCGACAAAAATCTTCTTATCGTCCGGAGTGGCTTTCCAGAAAATCTCCGTGACGTACCACGGCCGGTAACCGTCATGGATGATCAGTCCATAGCCCTGGGCCTTGAGCTCGAGATGGGCGCGGACCAGCGCTTCCGCAGCCGGCCGTTGAAGGAACGCCCGCGCCTGCGTATACAGCGGAGTTCCCAAGAAATTGTTTGCCGTAGCATAACGGATGTCGAGCTTGATGGTGGGATCAAGCGTGACCAGTTCCACCAAATCAGGCGCAAGGAACGTTCCCTGCTCCCGGGGCGGCGACTCTTTCAGCGCCTCTGCCCGCAGCTCCTCGACCGGGCGCAGCGGTGTAATCCTGAAGCTGACCTGTTGTGCATTGCCGATTTGTAACAGCAGCAGAACACACCACACACGACTGATCCGTACCATGTTGCCTCGATTCGGCTAAGGTTTTTGAACTGGTTCGTCGATCTTCACGTATTGGTCTCCCTTAACGTCTTTAAGGGTCTGCACAATGCCACTGGGCCAACGAATCTCGACCGACTGCGCCGTGGCGGCCGTGCCCAGGCCGAAGTGGAGACGCTTGTCACTCGAAGAGAGATAACTGCTGCAGGTGGTCACGGTGGCCCATCGCGATCCATTCGCGGTTGTGACCTTCACCACCGCTCCGATCGCATCGCGGTTGCTCTTGTGACCGGTAAGGCTGAGAGCCTAGCCAATGGTTGCCGGTTTGGGTGTGGTTCATGACGATATGCGCGGGGCCGCCGTTTTCCGTGACCACGGCGTCTATCAACCCGTCATTATTGATATCTCCCGTAGCCATACCACGGCCGACCCAGCGTTTGCTAAACACGTCACCCGAGATGGAGGAAACATCGACAAACTTCTTGCCCCCGATATTCCGGGCCAGCAACATAGGCTCGCGATAGTGCAATTGGGGAGAAATCACTTCAATGGTGTCAAGGTCGTGGCCCTGCGCGATCAGCACATCCTTCCAGCCGTCGTTATCGTAGTCAAGAAAGCGCACCCCCCAGCCGGAATGCAGCTGGGTCATGCGGCCCACTCCGGCAGCGTAGGTGGCGTAAGTAAAACTGCCGTCCCCCGCATTCTGATAAAGGGCGTACTTCTGGTTGGCCAGATCATCGATGATGAGGTCGGGCAAGCCGTCGTTGTTATAGTCGGCGGCATCTATGCCCATGCCGGCGAAGGTGCGGCCTTCACTATCGACAGCGGTTCCTGCCTGCAGCCCGACCTCCTCAAAGGTTCCATCTCCTTTGTTATGGAAAAGAAACTCGACCATGGAGTCATTGGCGACGAAGATGTCCGTATGGCCGTCGTTATCGAAGTCGCCGATCGCAATGCCAAGAGCCTTGGCCGGCTTGTCGAGGCCGAGTTTTTGCGCTTCCTCCGTGAACGTTCCGTTCCCGTTGTTGTGATAAACGAGCATCGGGATGGGCGAAAAGACATCGGGATGACAGAAGCTGCGATAGCCTTCGCGATGCTCGCCACACCAGCGGTCATCCCAATCCCACTGGATGTAACGCAACACAACCAGATCCAGAAATCCGTCACCATCCAGATCGACCCAGGCGGCAGAGGTGGACCACCCACTCCCCCCGACGCCGGCTTTCTGGGTAACATCGGTAAACGTTCCGTCTCCGTTGTTGTGGTAGAGCTTATTGCCGCCATACGCAGTTACGTATAGGTCTTCACGGCCATCGTTGTCGTAATCGCCGACTGCTGCGCCAATGCCATAGCCCACACCCTGCAGGCCGGCCTTTTCCGTGACGTCTTCAAAGGTTCCGTTTGCTTTCTGGTGATAAAGACGGTTCCAGTCTTGCGGACCTGTCTTTTGAGGAATCGTCCCTTTGGGCGTGGGGTCGGTAAAAGGGGCTCCATTGACCAGGAAAATATCGAGCAATCCATCGTTGTCATAATCGAACAGCGCGGCTCCCGACCCCATGGTCTCGATGAGGTATTTCCTCGAAGTGTGCGGAGCCTGATGCAAAAACCGAACGCCGGCGGCAGCGGTGACTTCCACAAAGTTGCCCGGAACACGTTCTGTCGCCGGAGCTTGTGCGAAGGCAAAAGATGAAACGAACAGGACGGCGATCAGGGTGAATCCAAATCGTTCAGAGGCCGGCATCTAGACTATTTTCCCATTGGCTTCGAACTCAAGCCATGCCGAGCTTCGCGGAAGCCATAGCCGTGCCCTCCACACGCGAGGCAATCTTCTTGAAAGCGATCTCCCGGGCAATATCCGGTGAGCCATGCTTAGGTTTGACATCAATACTGAAAGGAGAAAATCCGCAGTCGTCGGTTGAGCCCAGCCGTTCCCTGGGAATGTATTTCGAAGCCAGCAGAAGATCATTGCGCACTTCCTGCGGCGTTTCCACCCTGGGATTGAGCGGGTTGATGACTCCAATAAAGCAATCTGAGCCACGCCGTTGGCATCGTCGCGGCTGTATTTTCCGCATAGTTTGTAGACTTGCTCCTTGTCCTTTTCGCTGGCCATTTGCATAAGGAAGTAACCGGCGTTCATTTGGAACAGGCTGGGCAGCAGCTCCGCGTAATCCACCTCTGCGCTGTGGGTCGCATCGCAGTCTCCGCCTGGACAGGTATGGATACCGATGTTCTTCCGCTCCTCGGCGCTAAAGCGATTGAGGACGCAGTTGTTCAGCTCAAGGAAATGCGAGAGCATGGCACGGCCGGTCCAGGGATTCCTGGGATCGTTCTTGCAGGCCAGCCGCCCCTCGGTAAAATCGATGGAAACCCGCTTGGCTCCAGCGGCAAAGCACTGGCGAATATCCTTTTCACATTCCTTGCACAGGTCTTCGAGAAACTGATCCCGCGTGTAGCCAGGGACCTCGCCGTCCAGTGGATAGAGCAGCGCCAGCATGGAGGGCGCGATGACCGCTTGCTTTAACGGCTTCTTTGCCATGCCCATGGCGCGCTTCACGTACTCGGCGGCGTAGGTTTTGTAGCGGAACGGGCCGCCCGTGAGCCGCGGGAGCTGGCGATGGTGCCCATCCGTGAAAATCGCAAAGTACTGACCGTCGCCCGCCAGATTCTCTGCCAACCCGGTGCCGGCAAGCGTGTCAGTCATCGGATACGTAGCGAAACTGGAGGCGCGCTGCTCGCCGTCGGAAACGACAGGAGATCCGGTCGCCTCCATATTTTGGATGGAGTCGAGGCAGGCAGCATCCTGTTCTCTCGACAGTTGATCCCGTGTGATCTTGCCCAGGTCGTAGTGGCGAATGGCGCATTGCAGCTTCGCCGGACGCGGCAAGGAACCGACGTTCTCCGTGGGAATTGCCATGCCATCCTCCCCCTGAGCCCGAAATGCGTGTCGGATGGTTACATGGCGGGAGCGGGACAGGCAAGGGAGAACCCCATGCTGGGGGAGCATGGGGCACCCAATTGGTTAGTCGTAGTACGCGATTTAGTCGTAGTACTCTAGGCCGAGGTGGGTAATCAGGGATTCGCCTTTTATGTGCCGGAGCGTGTTCTTCAACTTCATTAATTGAATGAAGAGATCGTGTTCCGGATAGAGCCCGGGAGCCGTCATGGGCGACTTCCAGTAAAAGCTAAGCCATTCCTGAATACCCAGGTCCTTCAGTTCCGGCGTACGCGCGGCGAGGTCGAGGAAAAGCACCAGGTCCAGGGCAATGGGCGCCGCTAGAATGGAATCCCGGCACAGGAAATCGACCTTGATCTGCATTGGATAGCCGAGCCAGCCGAAGATGTCGATGTTGTCCCAACCCTCTTTGTTATCACCACGCGGCGGGTAATAGTTAATTCTCACCTTGTGGTAGATGTCCTTGTACAGATCGGGGTAAAGGTCGGGTTGCAGGATAAAGTCGAGCACGCTCAGCTTGGACTCTTCCTTGGTCTTGAAAGACTCCGGATCGTCCAGCACCTCGCCGTCACGGTTACCCAGAATATTCGTGGAGTACCAACCGCTCACGCCCAGCATGCGTGCTTTGAAGGCCGGCGCCAGCACGGTTTTCATGAAAGTCTGCCCGGTCTTGAAATCCTTCCCGGTGATGGGGGCGCTGTTCTTGCGCGCGAGCTCCTGCATGACCGGCAGATCGACGGTCAAATTGGGCGCTCCCATGGCAAACGGAATTCCTTCCTGCAGCGCCGCATAGGCGTAAATCATGGACGGCGCAATGTTGATGTCGTTTTCTTCCAATCCCTTTTCAAATGCGGCGAGAGATTGGTGGACCGCCGTCGGGGTCAGAAAGATCTCGGTGGAACCGCACCAGATCATCACCTGGCGCTGGGTCACCCTTTTATACGCCTGGATATCAGCGCGCAGTTGCTCCGCCAGATCGCGCTTGTTCTTGCCCTTCTTTACATTGGTGCCGTTCAGGCGCTTGACGTAATGCTGATCGAACACTGCGGGCATGGGCCGGATTCCTTCCAGGAAGGGCCGAATGGTTTCCAACTGGTCTCGATCGAGGACACGCGCGGTCTTGGCTGCCTCAAACATGTTGTCGGCGAATATATCCCAGCCGGTGAAACACAGATTCTCCAGTTTTGCCAGGGGCACGAAATCCTTGATCAGCGGACTGCGCGCATCGGTGCGCTTGCCCAGGCGAACGGTTCCCATTTGCGTAAGCGAACCAATTGGCTTGGCAATTCCCTTACGCACAGCTTCTACGCCGGCCACCAGGGTGGTGGCTACTGACCCCATTCCGGGGATCATGATTCCTAATTTTCCGTTGGCGGGCTGAATCGGTGAACTGTCATCAGACATTTTCTTGCAGGTCCGTCCTCTCGTGTCTTTAGTAGGACCAGTCTCGCCCTTCCTGTTCTGCCTTTGCAAATCAGACGTGGCTCAAAGGAGAGAAAGCACGGGTTAATGGTTACCTTCCCCTTTAGGCGGTCTGGTTACGCTGTTTCCAGTGTGACCATACAAACCAGATAATCGCCGCCAGCAAAACCACTTCGACCCCGAGGTGAAAGCGATGGAAGACCGCCTTGAAGCGAGGATCCGTGTCCCAGGACTGGCCCAACTTCATGCCCACATACGCCAGCACAAAACACCACGGCCACGAGCCCAGGAAGGTGTAGATGTGAAAGCGCCATAGCGGCATCCGGGCGATGCCGGCGGGCAGCGCGATAAAGGTTCGCACTACCGGCAAGAGGCGCGCCAGAAATACGGTGATCGATCCGTATTTCTCGAAGAAGTTGGTCGTACGATCCAGGTCGCGCCGGCTGAGCAGTACATAGCTGCCAAAACGTTCCACGAGAGGACGGCCGCCATGCGCCCCCACCCAATACGCCACCGCGGAACCCAAATTGCAGCCGATCGCACCCGCCGTTGCTACCCAAAAAAGCTGGAACCTGCCGGTGTACACCAGGTAACCGGAAAACGGCATGATGATTTCAGAGGGCAGCGGAATGCAGGCCGACTCGATCCCCATCAGCAACGCAATCCCCAGGTAGCCCGTGGCCGAAATGACGGCAATGATGAAGCTGGCAAGAATACCTATTATTTTTTCGGTCATCCGCAGGCAGTATAAGCGGTCCCACCCATGTCCCCTTCGCTCCCAATGAGAGGTCCGGTTAGCAAAAGGGTACGGGCTTTGAGGCGGCAAGCATGCTCGAGAGATTACAAAGGGACGTTCTGAACTTAAAGTCTGGAGGTTGCGGCTTTATTTCGAAAGAGCGCATCCGGATTTCCCCCTACCGGACAAGCGCGCGTGCATGGAGCGGCTGCAAACAGCCGCCGCACGCTTTGTTACCATGGAGATGATGAGGAATACACCATGGCAGAGACTCTGATCCCGGAACCTTCCCTGCAGACCCAGACCACCGCTGAGCCACAGGGCGCCCCGGCCAAGGAAGTCAAGCGGCAGACCATCGGATTTACCTTCTTTAAGGTTCTGCCCGAATGGCGCCGGCTGCCCCAGGCAGAAAAGGACGCCCACCGCGCCGCCTTCGCAGAAGTGATCAAACGCTGGAATCAGCCTGGCCGCCTGCTCACCCTGACCTACTCGACGGTTGGCCTCCGCGGCGATTGCGACATGGTGCTGTGGCGCATTTGCTATACCCCGGAAGACTTAAACGATATGACGGCGGAATTGATGGCAACGCCTATGGGTGGTTATCTGCAAACCGCCTACAGCTTTCTGTCGATGACAAAACGCTCGCAGTACCTGATTGGCCACGAGCATGAAGGCCAGCACGATTCGCGCGGCAGCATTCGGCCAGGCGGGCAGAAATACATCTTCATCTATCCCTTTTGGAAAACGCGTGCATGGTACCTGCTGCCTGCTGAGGAGCGCCAGCGCCTGATGAACGAGCACATCCGGGTCGGACATCTTTATCCCCGCGTCAAGCTCAATACCACCTACTCCTTCGGCATCGACGACCAGGAGTTTGTCGTGGCCTTTGAAACCAACTACCCGGAGGATTTCCTCGACCTGGTGCAGCAGTTGCGCGAAACCGAGATCAGCCCATACACGCTGAAAGATACGCCCATCTTCAGCTGCATCCGCATGACGCCGGAAGATATGCTGGCGCGGCTCGGCTAAAGGATGAAGGCTGCCGCCGCCAAGGCTTCCGCTAAGAAAGCAACGAAGAAGCCGCGGCGCAATCCGCTGGCCCCGGAGCGTATCAACGCCATTCTGGACCTTTTAGCCAAGGCCTATCCTGGCGCGGAATGCGCCCTGCATCATCGCAACCCGTGGGAACTTCTGGTGGCCACCATCCTTTCCGCGCAATGTACCGATGCGCGCGTCAACATGGTAACCCCCTCCCTGTTCAAGAAATTTCCCACCCCAATCGACTTCGCTCATGCCCCCCTGGTGGAAATTGAAGAGCAGATTCGTTCCACCGGCTTTTATCACAACAAGGCTAAGTCTCTGAATGGAGCGGCGCGCAAGCTCACCACCGATTTTGCCGGCAAGGTTCCGCAGACCATGGACGAACTGCTCACCCTGCCGGGGGTTGCGCGCAAGACAGCCAACGTGGTGTTGGGCGTGGCCTTTGGCAAAGCGGTAGGCGTCGTGGTCGATACTCACGTATTGCGCCTATCGAGGCGTCTCGAACTTACCAAAGCCGTCGAACCAATCCAGGTGGAAAAGGACCTGATGAAGATTATTCCTCAGGATCACTGGATTGCTTTTTCCCACGAAATGATCCATCACGGACGCCAGGTTTGTATTGCCCGCAAGCCCCGATGCGTCAGATTGCGTCCTGGAGCCGTTGTGCAACTCCAGTGATAAGACGTGGAGCAGCCACTAGCAAATGTCCGTTCGATAAGACAAGCCTGGCTATTGGATAGGGACTTAACTCCATACCCAGGTCTGTATACTGTGGAATCGATCACCTTGATGTTAGTGATCGAAGATTCGGTACGAGGATGATTGAACAGACGCTCGGGAATTCTCTGCGTTATCTGAGAGAGCAACAGGGGATTTCGCTGCGGGCTCTTGCCGAGCGCACCGACTTTTCCGCCAGCTTTTTGTCGCAAATCGAGAATGGGCAGTGCTCGCCCTCTATCTCCTCCATGGAGAAGATAGCCAACGCGCTTGGGGTTACGCTGGGCCAGTTCTTTCTGTCTGCAAACCAGCAAGTGGTCAATATCGTCCGCGCCAGCGACCGTGCCCACATGGCGCTCGACTGGTCGCGCGCAGAAATCGCGTCGCTGGGCTCGCTATCCAGCGCCTCGCAATTTCGCGCTTCCATGCTCATCATCAAACCCGGCGGCCTCACCGGTAAGCATGCCACTCCGTCCATTTCTGACGAGTTCGCCATGGTGTTTGAAGGCAAAGTCGATGTTGAAACTGCAGTTGACAGTGAGCAAATCCTGGAGCGCGGTGACTCAGTCACCGTCATTGCCGGAACGGGTCGCCAATGGCGCAACGAATCGGACTCTCTGGTGGAGATTCTGGTCATTTCCCTGGGACCTTATCACTGAAGTCGTTTGCTTTCATGGCCTGAATGGCTACTTCCCTCCTCACCGCCCCGCATGGCGAAACCTCGGCGCCCGGATGTAAATTAAGGATGTCGTTTCCTCTCGACGCCAGGCAGTACTCCGAAAGGGCTCTCCCTATGGCAGACTCTCCTAAAATCACCTTCTCCCGGCGTGGATTCTTAAAGGGGGCCGGCGTCACTGCGGCGACCTCAGTCATTGAGACCGCGAACGCCCTGGCCCGCGATGCGAAAGGAGCATTGCAGGCTGACCGGGTACAAGGTCCGGACGCGCTCCCAGTCAAACTGCACATCAATGGCCGCGAGCATTCGGTCGTCATCGAGCCCCGCGATACCCTGGCTCAGACCTTGCGCGATAATCTCGGGTTGACTGGAACGAAAGTCGTTTGCGACCGCGGCTCTTGTTCGGCTTGCACTGTCTGGATCGACAAAACCCCCGCGCTTGCGTGCATGACACTGGCCATCGATACAACCGGCCGCGAGATTACTACCATCGAGGGGCTCTCCCACGGCGCCACCATGCATCCCGTGCAGGCTGCCTTTGTAAAACACGATGCCATGCAATGCGGCTTCTGCACCCCGGGCATGGTGATGAGCTGTGCTGCGCTGCTGGAACGCAATCCCAAACCAACCCTCAGCGATGTGAAGCATGCGGTGAGCGGGAACCTGTGCCGCTGCGGAGCCTATCCAAAAGTCTTTGCCGCAACGCTCGATGTAGCCAGGGAACGGGAGGTCTAGGATGGCACTCGATACATTGACCTCGGAGCAGGATCAGCAGGGTACAACCCAACCCAAGTCGCAACCCGCAAAGCGCAGCGACAGTTTCGTTTTTGGCATCCCCCAGAATGGCCTGGAAAACAAACAGCGCGAAGTCTTGCTCGACGAACCGCCGCCGCTCCCGCCAAACTCTGAGCTGATGTACATTGGCAAACCGACCGTGCGCTATGACGGTCCAGCGAAAGCAATGGGCACCGGCAAGTACACTGCGGACGTCCATTTGCCTGGCATGCTCTACGCACGCATGGTGGATGCCACGATTCCCCACGGGCGAATCGTCTCCATCGACACCAGCGAAGCGGAAAAGCTGCCTGGCGTTCGAGCCGTGCATGTAATCGAACATTTCTACGGGGGCGCAGAGCTGCGCGATCCCAAACAGGAAGTTCCTTCCCGCTATCCGGTGATCCGCTACGCCGGTCAACCCATCGCCGCCGTGGCGGCTACTTCGCAACAGATTGCAGACGACGCCGCAAAATTGGTGAAGGTGCAATACGATTCCATGCCCTTCGTGGTGGATCGCTCGGCGGCCCGCGCTGCGGACGCTCCCCTGGTATTTCCCGGACCAGCCGATGAAGCAGGCAGTGCGGGCGGCGGAGGCGGACCCAAGGGCGTATCACAGACGGGCAACATCCATGGACCTCAGCGCAAGCAATCGGGCGACGTTGAAAAAGGATTCGCCGACGCGGATGTGATCGTCGAGAGCGAGTACTTTACCCAGGTGCAAACACACTCGGCGCTTGAGACCCACGGGTTCGTAGTCGATTGGAAGCCGGAAGAAGTGACCGTCTACGCCTCGACCCAGGGGACGGCAAGTGTACGCGAAGAGTTCGCCGATGTCTTCAAACTGCCCAAGAGCCAGGTACGCGTGATCACCGAGTTCATGGGTGGTGGTTTCGGCGCGAAGTTTGGCGCCGGCAACGAAGGAGTGGTGGCGGCTAATCTCTCGCGCAAGGCAAACGCACCGGTCAAACTTATGCTCGATCGCCGTCAGGAGCATATTGTCTGCAATCGGCCCGACTCGCACCAGCAATTGAAGATCGGCGCCAAAAAAGACGGCACGCTGACCGCGATCAAGCTGACCAGCTACGGAACCGCCGGGACGGGAACAGGAGCCGGCACCGCCGGTCCTGCGACCAACATGTACAAGTGCCCTAACCTGGTGACGGAAGAGAACGACGTCTTCATCAACGCCGGTCCAGGGGCGGCGTTCCGCGCCCCCGGTCACCCCCAGGGCTGCTTCGCTTTCGAGCAGGCCATCGATGAGCTTGCCGTCAAGCTCGAGATGGACCCGCTGACACTGCGCGACAAAATCGACGAGCACCCAGCCCGCCGAGTGGAGCGGCAAGTCATTCTCCAGCGCACAAACTGGCGCAATCGCAAACCGGCAGGTTCTGATCCCGGGCCGGTAAAGCGGGGCATCGGAATCGCGCAGTCCGTCTGGTACCGCTTCGTCAGTATGGACTCCTCCTGCGAGGTACGAATCTCGCGCGACGGCTCGGTCGAACTGATGTCCGCAGTGCAGGACCTGGGAACCGGCACAAAAACCATGCTTGCCGTCGTCGTGGCGGAAGAGCTTGGCATTCCACCAGCCAATGTCGTTATTCGTATCGGCGATACGCGCTTTCCCATAGGTCCTGATTCCGGAGGAAGCGTGACCACCGGCTCCATTTCGCCGGCTGTGCGCAACGCAGCCTGGCAGGTGAAGCAGCAGCTCTTCGCTGCGGTCGCTCCTAAATTCGGCACTACCGCCGATAATCTCACCGTCAAGAATGGGCGGGTGGTGTTCAAAAACAATGCTTCGAAGTCCTACACCTTAAAGCAAGTCGCCGCTAAGCTACCGACCGGCGAAATATCGGCGCGAGCCACTCGGGTTGCAGAGTATTCCAAAGAGCGCCTCACCTATGGCGGGGTGGATTACGTTGAACTTGCTGTCGATACCGAAACCGGGCGGATACACGTCGAAAAAGTCTTTGGCGCCCACGATTGCGGACGCCCTATCAACCCTACTGGCGTCATCAGCCAGATTAACGGGGGAATCCTGCAAGGGATCTCGTACGCACTGTTCGAACAGCGCATCATGGACCAGAACGCGGGTTACATGCTCAACGCTAACCTTGAAAACTACAAGATCCTCGGTGCACGCGAAGTGCCCGAGATCGAGATCGAGTTGGTGGAGAACTACATCGCGCTAAGCTCAACCGATGCCGCGGGTATTGGGGAGTCGGCAGGAATTATCACCCTGGCTGCCGCCATAGGCAATGCCTTCTACAACGCGACCGGGGTGCGCTTGCGAAAGTTACCCATGACGCCCGCCAACGTACTGGCTGCACTCGGTAAAACGCAGGAAGAGGTAGAGGCATGAACAAATTCGCGTTCGTCGATACCACGACAGTTGATGAAGCCTTAGGCCAGCTAACCGAAGGGGCCGTCGTCAAGGCCGGCGGCATCGATTTGCTCGACCTGATGAAGGAAGACATCGTTTCCCCACCAAAGCTGGTCAATATTCGCAACATCGACAGTCTGCGCGGCATCACTTCTGCTCCGGACGGCTTGCATCTCGGCCCCTTGTCGACTTTGAGCGAGATCGCGGCCCATCCGGAAATCCAGCAAAGGTATGCAGCTCTCTCCGACGCCGCCGGTCATGCGGCAACACCGCAAGTGCGCAACATGGCGACCCTGGGCGGAAACCTGCTGCAGCGGCCGCGCTGCTGGTACTTTCGCTCCAGCGATTTCGACTGCAAGAAAAAGGGGAGCACCAGCAACGCCTGTCACGCGCACAGCGGGGAGAACCAATATCACGCTGTCATCAACAACGGCACCTGCGCGATGGTGCACCCCTCATCGACTGCCGTGCCTTTACTGGCCATGGGCGCACAGGTAGAGCTCACCTCCAGGCGGGGCAAGCGCACGGTCGCGATGAGCGAATTCTACGTACCCCCGGAACAGAGCCTGGCCAACGAAACGGTCGTGCAGACAGGTGAGCTGATCACCGGCATCTTTGTTCCTGCGCCGGAAGCCGGAACCCGCTCGGCGTATCAGAAGTACGGCGAGAAGGAGAGCTTTGACTGGCCTTTGGCGGATGCGGGCGTAGTGCTGGTAATGGACGGTGCACAATGCCGCAAGGCAGCGATTGTACTGGGTGTCGCCGCACCCACGCCTATGCGCTCCGCGCCGGCGGAAGCGTTGCTCACCGGCAAGACGATAGACGAGGCCACTGCCCGTGCAGCCGCCAAAGCGGCGATGCAACCCGCTACCCCGCTCTCGCAGAACGGCTACAAAACGCAACTGTTTCAGACCGCTATTTATCGGACGATATTGCTGGCGGCAGGACAGATGCAGCGCGATCCCAGTGCGATCGGATAAGGATATTCGAAATGACGACTCAGCTAGTGCAGATCCGTTGCAACGCACTCCGCAGCAAGTCCAGTTACGGAGCCTTTGGCGACTTTCATGAAGACCTAGTCGAACTCATGGGATCGACAACCACCTATTGGTGCCTAAAAACCATGAGCAAGGCGGGCCCGGACGAGCACTATGTCCATCGCTCCATCTGTGTCGAAGGCCGCTCCTGCTGGGAAAGCTGCGAACAGGAAGCCTAAGTAAGACCGTCATGTTCACCGGGGGGCAGCATGCAAACACACCGGCCCTTCCCCGCGTTAGCTCTCGTCCTGCTAAGTGGGTCAAACCTGACCGCCGGCTCGCAGGCCCATCTATCTCCGGTTTCAAAAGCAAATCTCTGCGTGACGGAAGGCGCGATTGACTCACTTCCCGGGCAACGACTGGCCGTTGACGTTGCCAAGATGCGAGCCTACGTCAATGCCTACACACCACCGGAAGTCCAGGCGCGCTTCACTTATCTCGGGTCGACTCCCAATGAAGCACCGCTGGCATCCGGAGAAATGCGGCGTCAGTTTGGCCTCAAGCTGCGCGCGCAGGATGCATGCAACCTGGTTTATGCGATGTGGCGCATTGAGCCCGAATCGAAACTTGTCGTGTCGGTGAAAAGCAACCCTGGAGAGCACAGCAGCGCCCAGTGCGGTAATCGCGGATACCAAAACATCAAGCCGCGCCGCACCTCACCCGTCCCTGCCCTGGAACCCGGCGCAACCCATACTCTGCGCGCTCAGATGAACGGTGCAGAGATGCAGGTCTTTGCAGACAATTCCCTGGTATGGGAGGGTTCGGTTGGGCCAGACGCCCTGCGCTTCGACGGACCGGTCGGCATTCGTTCCGACAACGCGCGTTTGCAGATCGAACTGGCCGCGCCCACCGAACAGCGATCTGGTCCTTCACCGGGTTGCAGAGCCGCAGAATCCGAGTAGTGATAACCACTACCGCTGATGATTGTTCAGCTTGTCGATGGCGCGCTTCAACTGTTCCAGTTTCTGTCCTGCCTCACCAAGTTTTCCTTCCGCCGTTAAGTGTTGGTAGTCGGCAAGGTCCCTGGCAGCCTCAGCGATGGTGGGGCTCAGGTCCGTGCCGGGCTGCGAAGTCGCGGCTGGCCGCTGCTCCGAAGCCGCAAGCGAAGAGTTTGCTCCCCCGAAAAGGGACGCCAACGCGGCCTCAAAGGTCGATCCATACGCCAGCCGGTCTTGCAGCGCCAGCACGACCAATCGTAGTTCCGGCATGGGGCTGCGTTCCGCTTGCAGGTAAATCGGCTCGGCATACAACAGCGCGCGCCCGGTAGGAATCACCAGCAGGGTGCCCCGCCGTACGTGCGAACCCTGCTGATTCCACAAAGTCAGTTGTCCCGAAAGCTCCGCGTTCTGATCGATCCGCGCCTCGATCTGCAGTGGTCCATCCACCAGTTTGTTCTTCGGGAAGTTGTAGACAACCGATGTCCCGTAATGCGCGCCGTCACTACGCCCGCCGATCCACCCGATCAGATTGTTCCGATTGGCTGGCGTGAAGGGCAGAATCTCGACGAATTCCATATCCGTTTCATCCGGCAGCTTCATCAACACGAAATTGGGCTGCATAGGTTGCGCGGTCTGGCTCCCCTCGCTGCTGCTGACTTCGGTCGCCACCGTCCATAAATCCTCGCGGTTATAGAACACATCGGGATTGGTCATGTGATACAGGCCGTAGACGTCTCCCTGCAACTTGAGCAACAACTCCGGGTAGCGCATGTGCTTGCGCAGCCCCGGCGGCATCTCTGCCGCATCCTTGAACAGGCTGGGAAAAATACGCCGGTAGGCGTTGATGATCGGATCTTCCTTGTCGAAGACATAAAACGTGGTCGAACCGTCATAGGCGTCGATCACCACCTTGACACTATTGCGCAGGTAATTGATCGTATCCTCGCCCATTCGGTAATGGCTCGAGTAGGGATACTGGTCTGAAGTGGTGAACGCATCCATCACCCACGACAGCCTGCCATCCTCACCCACCACGATGTAAGGGTCCTGATCGTAAGTAAGGAAGGGCGCCAAAGCGTTGACCCGGTCACGCACGTTCCGCCGCATCAATAGCCGGCTCTGCGGGGTCACGTCGTCGCTGAAGGGCAACTTAGCCAAATCGCCGCGGTCCAGCGCGAGCACCAGGCGACGAAGGAAACCGCCCAACTCGATCCCGCCGTCACCTTCATACGAAGTAAGGTTGTTGGTTTGTCCTTGCGGGTAATTAAATTCCTGTTGCCGGGTCTTGACGTACACATCGGTGTCGGTCAGCTCGCCAAAGTAGATCTCCGGCCGCGTCACATTCAGCCCCGAAATCGTGCTCTGCACCGGCATATTGCTCATGAAGAGATTGGGCAGACCTTCCGGCGTGAACCCGTTGACCGGGTTCATCGTAATGCCGTAACCGTGGGTGTAAATCAGCTTCTCATTGATCCAGTTCCGGCTGCTCTCAGGAAGTTTCTCGACATTCAATTCGCGGGCCGCGAGCATCACCTGGCGCATGTTGCCTTCGATTTGATAACGATCGATATCAATATCGGGAAAGTCATAGTAGGTACGAATTTCCTGAATCTGGCGCAGTGCATCCTGTAGAGCCTGCCAATCCCAGAGGCGAATGTTTTGCAAGGTGGGTTGGTTATTGGCCGGATCCGCCGCACCCACTGTGGTCTCCGCAGGAAACTCGCGTTGCAGGAAGCGATCCAATCCGTAAGCCTGGCGAGTCATGAGCACGTTGTTGGCGATGTACGGCCGCTCGCGCACCAATTCGTTCGGTTTGACGATAAAACTGTTCATCCACCACCCCGCGACGTGAACCCCGGCAAAGCAGAAGATCGCGGGGAGGACCGCCGCCGCCAGCCAGCGTCCCTGGGCCACCGTGGCGGCGTTGGCGATCGCCCCCGCCGCAGCGGCAACCAGCGCCAGGGAGATCAGAAGCAGCCCACCGAGGGTGAGGTGCGCATCGGTGTAGGTAACGCCCCCGAAAACCGTGTGCGCGGTGAACAGAAGATCGTAGCGGCTTAAATAGACCCGCCAGGCCAGAACCAGCAGGAAGAACGCGAACGTGATAGACAGTCCGCGCCACGGGATTGTCAGATAGCTGCGGCGGCCCGTAAATGCTTCCACACCGCCGGTGATCAGGATGAAGAAAACCGCGAGCCCACAAACGATGATAGCCAGCGTCAGCAGCCAGCCCGAGATGAGCTGCCATACCGGCAGGGTGAAGAAGTAGTAGTTGAGCGGAAGGCCAAAAATCGGATCAACGACGGTCCCTGTGGCGTGCGGTGCAGACCAGAAGAGAGCGAACGTTGACCATTCCGACATCATGCCGAGTCCGCTTATCAAGGCAACGATGATCGAGCCGCCGACAGCAATGAGTCTCATAAGGGGTTCAACCGGAAGCCGTAACGGTTGACCACCAAAGTAAATCGTGCGCATGCTGGGCAAATCGGGCAGGTGCATGCGCTTCAGGGCGGCGAAGGATCCATACAGGATCAGGAAGGTCGTCGCCGCAAACAGGATAAAGATCGTCGTCTCAAGGGCAAGGGTGGTTGAGAAAACACTCCCGTAACCGAGGGATCTGAACCACAGCAGGTCAACAAAATAGGAGAGCGCGCTTCGGCCGGTGATGATGACAACGAAGATGGCTACAAGGATAAGGAAGAAGCGGAGCGCCCGGTTCCGCGGAGCATTCTTGGGCGGCCAGTCGATTGTTGTAGGCATTGCTAGTCTGCATTCTACAGGGGGTGGCCCTTGAGGGCGGCGGCTGCGGAATGAGTGCGGGCGAACCGCGCATGAGTAACATGGGCGCTGGCAGCGAAACTTTCCTGATGGCGCAGACCGGAATATGATGGGCGTCGTATCAGCGGAGAACTCCCCATGCCTCCTAAAAAATCTGCCCCTGGTTTTTCTTCCCAGCAGCGCGTTGTGCTGCCGGGGAGTGAGAAATCACCCTTGTCCGCAGCCACTGGCGAAAAGCCGGTGCGTCCTGCAAGCGTCATCACTGTATCTGTCGTCGTCCGGCGCATAAGCCCGCTCAATACCAAGCGGTTGGGAAAGGACCGCCTCACCCGGGCCCAATATCGCCAGCAGCACGCCGCTGATCCTGCGGCCATCAAACTGGTTCGCACCTTCGCCAAAGAATTTGGGCTCACTGTCGACAAGGACACACCCAAGCCGGAACGCCGCACCATCAAGCTGACCGGGAATGTTGCGGCCATGGAGAACGCGTTTGGCGTCAAGCTCACCCAGAAAGTGCTTGAGGGCGTTACCTATCGCGTCCGCGAAGGCAGCATTCTTATACCCTCAGAGCTGGCCGGTGCCGTGGAGGCGGTCCTGGGCCTCGATAATCGGCCTCAGGCCCAGCCTCACTTCCGCGTCCTGGGTTCCACCATCAACGCCCAGACAGCAGGAACCGGGGGCTTCGCCCGCGCCCACGCCGCCGCAGCCGGCACTTCCTACACCCCGGTCCAGGTGGGCCAGCTTTACCAATTTCCCCAGGGTGCGACTGCTTCTGGCCAGACCATCGGCATCATTGAGCTGGGCGGGGGCTACCGGACCAAGGATCTCACCGCCTACTTCAAAGGATTAGGCCTGAAAGCGCCTACGCTCACCGCAGTATCGGTGGATGGGGGCAAGAACACTCCGGGCAACGCGAATGGCGCCGATGGCGAGGTCATGCTGGATATCGAGGTATCCGCTGCCGTCGCGCCGGGGCGAAGATTGTCGTTTACTTCGCACCCAATACCGATCAGGGATTTATTGACGCCGTCTCCAGCGCCGTGCACGACACGACCAACAAGCCCAGTGTGATTTCTATTAGCTGGGGCGGACCGGAGTCCAGCTGGACGGCGCAGGCTATGAATGCTCTGGACGCTGCCTGCCAGTCCGCAGCCGCGCTCGGTATTACGATCACGGTCGCCGCCGGCGACAACGGTTCGACCGACGGAGGTACGGGCAACAACGTCGACTTCCCTGCCTCCAGCCCGCATGTGCTTGCCTGTGGGGGAACCACTCTGGAGGGGAGTGGCAGCACCATCACGTCGGAAGTAGTGTGGAACGAGCAAGCCAATGGTGAGGGTGCGACGGGTGGGGGCGTGAGCAACGTGTTTCCTCTGCCATCCTGGCAGGCGAATGCAAAAGTCCCTGCGCCTTCGTCGAGTACTGGTGGGCGAGGTGTGCCCGATGTTGCCGGCGATGCCGATCCGGTTACCGGCTACCAGGTCCGGGTTGACGGGCAGAACCTGGTCATCGGCGGGACGAGTGCAGTTGCCCCGCTCTGGGCGGGGCTTATCGCGCTCAGCAATCAGCAGAACGGAACCAGCGCTGGATTTATCCAACCGCAGATCTACGCCGCAAAGGCCGCGTCTGCGTTCAACGACATCGTCTCCGGAAACAACGGTGCGTTTTCCGCCGGTCCCGGGTGGGATGCTTGTACCGGTCTAGGTTCTCCCATCGGCGCCAAACTGATCCCGCTTCTGGGCAGTTCGACCGCACCAACGAAAAAGAAGGGCAAGAAGCCGGTCCCCAAGCCGCCAGTTAAGAAAAAGACCTCTCGGCGCTGACTTTTGCATGGTTTTTGCAGCCACACGCGCCGCGAACAAAGCGGAGCCTGTGAGTGTGGTGTTTCGTTTGGAGACCTAAATCAGCAGCGATCTCCAAGGAGAAACCCAGACTCTCAAAAGCGAGACCTGGGCCACCCACTCACTCAGCGGCATGAATTTCCGACAGGAAAATCCCGGTGAGCGCAGTGGAAGGACCGCCTTTTTCCCATTACCGAAGTGTCGGTCTACAACTTTAGCGTCCAAACCCCTATCAATACAGCCTTCCCGAGCGAGGCATTATTGGTTTAGCATCGCACTCATAAAAGAAAGAAGTTCCTGCAGTTTTGTATTAATTTCCCCATCTGCGCTGTTAGTAAGAGGAACTACCACCATGCAGAAATGGGGAGTAGGCCTCCTGCTTGGCGCGACCGCGCTCCTCGCTGGATGCAGTGGTTCAGGCAGCACCAGTGGTACCTCGAATCCCACCCAGACCAGCAGCACTCTGACTGTATCGACCACCTCGCTTCCGAGTGGAACCGTGGGTACAGCCTATAGCGCGGCCGTAGCAGCCTCCGGTGGTACCGCTCCCTACACCTACAGCGCCACGAACTTGCCCGGCGGCCTATCTATCAGCGCTTCCACCGGAATGATTACAGGTATTCCCGCGCAAAACTCCGTGGGAACCGCCTCAGCAACGGTTAAAGTGACGGATTCGACCCAGCCGTCCTCCCAGTCCGCCAGTTCCAGCCTGAGCATCAGCATCAGCCCCGCCGCGAGCCCCGCCACGCTGACGGTGACCACCACTGCCCTTCCCAGCGGCACCGTCTCCGTTCCTTATCCATCGACCAGCCTGCAAGCTTCTGGAGGTGTCTCGCCTTATAGCTGGTCGTTGCAATCCGGTAGCATGCCCGCCGGGTTGAGCCTTTCTACCGGAGGAGCCATCTCCGGAACGCCCACCTCGGCTGGCGCCTATCCATTGACCTTCGTGGTGGCAGATGCATCCAGCACGCCGGAGACCGCGAAAGCCTCGCTCACACTCACCGTTTCCGCCGCACCAACCGGACCAACGTCCACCCTGACCTTGACCACGACCACCCTGGCAGACGCTACGCTGAATACCGCTTACTCAGCGACATTGACGGTGGCGGGTGGAGTAGCACCCTACACCTTCACTCTGGCTAACGGTACTGCCTTGCCGGCAGGATTAACTCTCTCTTCCGCCGGTGGCATCAGCGGCACGCCCACCACGGCGGGAAGCACGGCCTTCACCGTAAATGTGACGGATTCGACTACCCCCGCCCCGCTCTCCGCGACCGGCAACCTAAGCATCACGGTCAATTCGACGGCTGGGCCATCCTGTGGCAACATGAGCACCGGCAATGACGCCAGTCTGAACGGCTACGTGCCTTTCCCGTCCTCGAACGCCTGGAACACAAACATTGCCTCCGCGCCGGTGGATCCCAACTCGGCAGCCATCATCGCTGCGCTTACGGGAAGCAATCTGCATCCAGACTTCTCCAACATTGTTGACGGAAACTACGGCATTCCCTACGTGGTGGTGGACTCCAGCGTCACTCCCCCCGTACCGGTGACGATGACAACCTATCAGAGCGAGAGCGATATCACCCTGTATCCCATCCCTCTCACAGCTCCCATCGAAGGCTTTCCTCCGGCCTGCACCATCAACGGAGACAATCACCTGCTCGTCATCGACAAGAACAAATGCTGGCTCTACGAGACCTGGCAAACCCAGCTCTGCAATGGGACCTGGAGTGCAGCCAACGGAGCGATCTGGGACCTGACCAACACGGAGCACCGTCCTTATGGCTGGACCTCCGCCGATGCCGCCGGCCTGCCCATTTTCCCCGGGTTGGTGCGCTACGACGAGGTGGCAGCCGGCGCCATCAACCACGCCTTCCGCATGACCCTGGCGCAAACCAAAAGCGATGCCAATGGTGGATATTTCGTAGCGCCGGCTACCCACGCGGCCGGCAACAATTCCGGGACTGACAACATCATGGGCATGCGCTTGAGGCTCAAGGCAAGCTTCGACATCTCCAGCTACAGCGCCGCCAACCAGGTGATCCTCACCGCCATGAAGAACTACGGCATGATCGTCGCTGATAACGGCAGCAATATGTACTTCCAGGGAGCCCCGGATGCGCGTTGGGACGATAACGACCTGGGCGCTCTGAAAGCGATCGATGCGTCCAATTTCGACGTGGTGCAGATGGGAACTCAATACGATGACGCCACCGCGCCCACCGGCCCCGTGCCGACCATCAGCAGCTTTACTGCTTCGCAGACCACGGTAGCCGCCGGCACCCCGGTGACCTTAAGCTGGACTCGTGAGCAACGACTCCTACGACTACATCGACGTGGTTGGCCCGGTGCGTGGAGGTACGCAAACCGTGACCCCGGCAGCCACCACGACCTACACCTTGAATTCCACCAATCAATATGGTCGAGCGACCATGGCGGTTACCGTAAACGTTCAGTAGCTTTATTCCCTCCTGAGCATCTGCATGGGATCGACCGAAGCGGCGCGGCGCGCGGGGAGCAGGCATGCCGCAGTCCCCGTCCCCAGCAGCAGAAAGACAGCGCTGGTGGCGATCGCAGAGTCATACGGACTCACCTGAAAGAGCAAACTGCTGACGACACGCGCAGACGCGAAGGCCACGGCGACCCCGGCAACCGCCCCCGCCAGCACCGGCGCCAAGCCATCATGCAGCACCAGGCGGTAGATGTTTTTCCGCTGCGCTCCGAGCGCCAACCGCAGACCGATCTCGCGCTCCCGTTGAACCACGGAATAGGTCACCACCCCGTACACCCCCAAACTCGCCAGCAGCAACGCGCTGACGGCAAACAGGAGCAACAGCTGCATCTCGAAACGCCGATTCGCTACCGAGTCTTCGACCACGCCTCCAAGCATGCGCACTGCCGGCACAGGTACTTCAGGATCGACGCTCCAGATAGCCTTCCTCATGGCATCCGCCATCATCGCCGGGGATTGCGTGGTACGCACCAGCAACCCGCCCGTGTTGCCGCTTCGATACCAATACGGCATGTACACCATCATCGGGTCAGGGGTTGACAAAGACACAGTGCGGGCATTCCCTACTACACCGATCACGGTAAACGGGTCCTCCTTCATGAGTCCGGCGCGGTGGAACGGTTGCCCGATCGGGTTCTTGCCTGGCCAGAGGGTTTTGGCTGTCAGTTCTGAAACGACGGCGTAATGCTTGCCCTCGTCGCTCGAGTTCAACAGGCGCCCGGCAATCAAGGGCAGGTGTATGGTCTCAAAATACCCCGGGGTCACCCAGCGAAAGTGTTCCGAAGGCAGTTGCATGATGGGTCTGGCATCGCCAGGAACATTGATCATATCGAGCCAGCTATCACGAGACAGCGGCAGCTCACTGACTGCGGCCGCGTGCTCCACGCCCGGAAGTTCAGAGAGCCGTTCGACCACCTGCTTATAGAAAGCAGCCCGATGCTCCGTGTCTGAGTAGGACTTGCTCGGCAGATCGACCATCGCGGTCGCAACCCGCGCGGCCACAAAGCCACGATCTACCTTCAGCAGCCGAAGCAGACTGGTCGTTAAAAGTCCTGTCATCAATACCAGGGCCACGCTGACGGCAACCTCTACCGCCACCAGCAGCCTGCGCATACGCTTGACGCCCGCGACTCACTCGCCAGCCGAGATTCGCTATACAGAACCTCCTGCGGAGGGGTGCGCGCGACCATCCATGCCGGCGCCGCTCCCGCCACCAGAGTTGCCAGCCCTGCCAGCAAAACAGCGCAGCCGGCCCCGGCCCAGTCCAGATGAAGAGACCCGCGAAAATCCAACGCCGGAGGAAGGTAGCGCTGCATGACCGGCATTATGGTTGCGGCCAGCAGAATGCCCAGCCCGCCTCCCAGTGTGGCCAGCACTGCCGTCTCCCGCATCGCCATGCGCAGCATCTCGGCACGACTCGCGCCTAGAGCCGAAGCCACCGCCATTTGCTGCCGCTTGCCTACCGCTCGCGCCAGCAGCAGATTCGCAATGTTGACGCAGCCTACCAACAGCAGGCCCGCCACGGCTCCGAGCAAGATCCATAGCGGCTTTCGATTGTTCCCCACCAGTTGCCACTGGAACGGGGTCAATGTCGCGGAGAGGGTAGCTTTCTCCTCTGCAGACAACCTACCCATGATCGATCGTTGCATCGCATTGATTTCAGCGCTGGCCTGAGCCACTGAAACTCCTGGCTTCAGACGAGCCAGTCCGAAGTAATCGAAATCTCCCATCGCTTGCTGCAAACTGTCCTGCGAAAAGGCCATCGGGACTAACGCTCCGACGGGTTGCGGATGATCGGCATTCGGACCGGCCAAAGTTCTTATCTGGGGCAGGTGGAATGACGGCGGCATCACGCCAATCACGGTATAGGGGAATCCGTTCAGGGTGACGGTTTTTCCCAGGATTGCTGGATCGCTTTGAAATTGCGTCCGCCAAAAATTGTGCATCAGCACCACAACCCGCTCGTGACCCTGCTGGGCTTCTTGCTGCGAGAACGCCCGGCCAAGCACGGGCGCCGAATCGAGAACGGAAAAAATGCCTGGGGTCGCTTTGAGTACACCTAGCTGTATCGGATGCGCAGCCAGGCCAAGGGGCCAGGAATCTTCCTCCATCATCGCCATCGATTGAAAGCTCTGGCTGTGTTGTTGCCAGAAGAAGAAATGGTTCGCATTCATCGGCAGCGTCGGGTAAAGGTCGCGGAATTCCGCCACTTGCTCTTCCATTACGATCAACTGCTCCGCATGGCTATAAGGCAGCGGCTTCAGCATCACGTCATAGACCAGCGTGAAAATCGCCGTCGTTGCCCCGATGCCCAGCGCCAGCGTTAAGACGGCGGTGATGGTAAACCCTGGCGACTTGCGCAACTGCCGAAGCGCATAGCGCAGGTCATCAAAAAATGGCTGCATAGAACCTCCAGCAATCAGGACGGCCGCTTATCGCCAGTACGCAAATTCCGCAAGGGAAGTTGCCTTATTCTTCGAGTCTTGAAAACATAATTCTTGTGGAAGCCTGAGCGAGGTCTTGAACAATGTGCCGCAATATCAAGATGCTATTCAACTTCGATCCTCCTGTAACCGACGACGAGGTTCGTGCTGCGTCCATCCAATACGTCAGGAAAATAAGCGGCTTTAACAAACCTTCCAAGGCAAACGAAGCTGCCTTTGACGCAGCGGTCGACGAGATAGCAGCTGTCTCGACCCGGCTTCTCCGCTCGCTCGAGACCCATGCTGCACCCCGAAATCGGGAGGAGGAAGCCGCCAAAGCGAAAGCCCGGTCGGCGGAGCGATTTGGCACCTGACCACCCCTTTTTTAGCGTCTTGCCTGTATCCTTAGCGGGCATGACGAACAGGTCTCGAAACAACAAAGCACACCCGGTGACGCGAGGGCTCGCTGCAGTTGGAGTGGGCGCGATGGCCTTCTTTGGGGCGCGTTTCCTCATAGACTACTTCGGCTCTGCAGTGCCCTATTCCATGCCCGACAAAAACACCGCCCCGTTGGACACGGAGGAATTCATTCAATTCCTCAGTCTGGTCACCGATGGCACCCGGCGGCATTCCCACATCTCCCGGCTCAAAAACGGAGTCGAGTTTTTCCCCGCTTACCTGAAGGCCATCCGCCGGGCGAAATACGCCATCAACCTGGAATTTTATGAATACCTGGAGGGACGCATCGGCGACGAAATTCTTGCTGCTTTGACGGAACGCGCTCAAGCCGGAGTCGAGGTACGCATCATCGTCGATGCCCTGGGCAGCTTTGCCACTCGTAACGCCTACTTCGACGGCCTGCGCACCGCTGGCGGCCAGATGTGCTGGTATCATCCGTTGCTGCGCTGGAACACCTGGCCCAAGGCCAATAATCGCACTCATCGCAAACTACTGATCATCGACGGAGAGACAGGTTTTATCGGCGGCGCGGGGATCGCCGACCACTGGTTGTACGACACCTCGGTACCGGTATGGCGCGACACGGTGTTTTGCGTCGAAGGAGAAGCAGTCGCTGGTTTGATATCAGCCTTTTGTGAAAACTGGCTTGAATCCTCCGGAGAAATTCTCTCCAGCTCTAAACAATTTGGCTTTCGCTCCATTCCCGAGGGCGTAGAAAGCTTTGTCGTTTCCAGCACTCCCCATGGCGGAGGCACCCAAGCGCGCATTCTGTTTCAGGCCTTGATCAACAGCGCTCGCCATACCATCCGCATAACCACCCCCTACTTCCTGCCCGATCGCAGTGCGCGCCAGGCACTGATCGCCGCTATCCAGGAGCGTGGCGTGGAGGTACAGATTTTGACTGCCGGCGCGCGTATTGATCATCCCCTCATCCGCAGGCTGAGTCATCGTAGCGTGCGCCGCCTGCTGCAGGCCGGCGCGGAGATATATCGAGTACGAGCCATCGATGATCCACGCCAAGTTAATGACAGTCGACGGCATGTGGAATGTGGTCGGGTCGACCAACTTTGATCACCGCTCGTTTGCCCTCAACGATGAAGTAAACCTCGCCGTGCTGGACCGTGAGCTGGCCGCGACCATCGAAGCAGATTTCTTCGAGGATCTGGAGCAGAGCGACAAGCTGAGTCTGTCGAATCTCGAGCAGGCCTGGCTATCGGAGGAAGACGAGTCGGTACTCGACCACATCCTGAAAGAGGAGAGCTAAAGGCCAGGATGTCGTATGCTGGATACGCTTCTCCCCCTGCAATGCGAATAGATTGAGCAAGGAGCCTGGCAATGATTCGGTGTCCGGGGTGTTGGACTGCGGCTGTATTTCGCTCTGGCTCTGACTGTTCTTTCGCTCGCCAGCCCTGGCGTGGGCCAAACCCTGAAGGTGCAGAATCCAGGCGCCGGATCTCTTCCGATCGACAAGAACTGGCGCTTTCACCTGGGCGACGATAAGGCGTGGGCTGACCCGGCGCTGGACGACTCGAATTGGGAGCCGATCCGTGTCGACGAACCCTGGGGGCAGCAGGACCATCCCAGCTACACAGGCTTCGCCTGGTACCGGCAGCGTCTGCAGATAGACAACTCCAAGGCCGCGGGAACGACGAATTTGGCTGTGCTGATTCCGGTGGTGCAGGACGCTTACGAAATTTACTGGAACGGCCAAAAACTCGGGACCTACGGCAGACTGCCGGCCGGAGGCCAATTGGTGGGCATTTGGCCATGAGACCGTCTATCCGCTGCCGAGTTCCAGTGGAGTCTTGGCGCTCAGGGTGTGGAAAGCACCGCTCTCGTCGGTCGACCCTGCGGAAACTGGCGGGTTCACAGAAGCGCCGTTCCTGGGCGACGCGTCCCTGCTCACCGCCAGGACGCAGTTGACCTCATACGCGCGCGATGAACGACGACTGCCCAACCTGTTGATGTCGGCCATCACCCTGGTCATCGGGTTGCTGAGTTTCCTGCTGTATCTGCGCGACCGCAAACAGGGATTGTATTTTTGGCTGGCGCTCTACCTGGTTGCCTCCGGAATCGTTCAATTTCAACAACTATCAGCTATCCGCAATATTTCGACATTTCGCACCTATCAATTGATGACCCAGTTGGAGATATGCGCTCAGGATATCTCCATGTGGCTGATCCTGCTGTCGCTTTTTGGAATGGTGCAGGAGCGGCAATGGAGGCGAGTGACTGGCTGGATCGTCGCCGTCTATCTTGCCGCCCAGGTTACCGACATCCTCACCATCTGGTTTTGGGAGAAGGGCGGCGTTCTGCCCTGGATTGACGGAATCACGACCGGCATCTACTCCATCACACCTTTATATGTGTTTGTCATCATCGGCTTCGGCTTGGCACGTCGCAAGCGGCTTTCGCTGTGGCCTTTGATCATCGCTGTTTGTGTTACCGCTCTGTACAACATGCTTCTGAATACTGCCGGGCAGGGCATCCGATTTACCCATTGGACGCTGTTGGCGACTCTTTCCAGTCTTGGCTTCCACTTCGGTGTTTATTTCTTCAACATGCCGTTTATTCTCAGCACACTTTTGTTCCTGGCCCTGATCTTCACCATTGCCCGGGAGCAATTTCCTGGAGCGGGAGCGGCAGGCCCGGATCGAGCTGGAAGTAAAATCAGCCCGCGAAGTGCAGCAGATCCTGGTCCCGGAAGAAGCACCGGCGATCCCTGGCCTCTCGATAGCCAGCGTCTACCGCCCGGCGGAAGAGGTGGGCGGCGATTTCTTTCAAGTCATCGCTCTGCCGGGTGGTGCTGCTTTGATCGCCCTGGGAGACGTGAGCGGCAAGGGGCTGAAAGCGGCCATGACGGTGTCTTTGATCGTGGGCACACTGCGCACGCTGGCTGACTACACGCAAAGTCCGGCGGAAGTTCTTCAGGGATTGAACCGGCGGCTGCTGGGACGGACGGACGGCGGCTTCGCCACCTGCCTGGTTGCCCGCATCGATCCCGACGGAGAGACGACGATTGCTAATGCGGGTCACCTCGCGCCCTTCCGTGATCGGGAGGAACTGCCCGTCGCCGGATCGTTACCGCTCGGCTTGGCCGCGGATGCGAACTACGACGAATTGATCTTCGCGCTGCATGAGGGGGAGACCCTCACCTTCTACACCGATGGGATCGTGGAGGCGCGAAATGCGGCCGGCGAGTTGTATGGATTTGAGCGGCTGACAGCGTTGCTTCGGTCTGATCCATCGGTTGAGCAGATGGTCGAGCAAGCTTGCGCCTTCGGGCAGCAGGATGATATTACGGTCTTTAAGGTTACGCGGCTGGCACAATCTGCTCCTGCGCACGCGGCGCGTTTGAGCCTCGCCACGCAAATTTCTCACGCGTGAAACTCATGAGTCAGGTGACCTTCTGGTTCGAGCGCAAGTTTGACTTTTCATTTCCCGTGCAACTGCGTCCGAATTTGTGTGCGCGGCTGCGCGGCACTCCTGCCCGTCTTGAAGAGGTGCTTGGCAGTTGCTCTGACAGCGTCCTGATCAGGAAAGCGCAGGAAACGTGGTCGGCCCAGGAACACGCCGGTCACTTACTGGATCTCGAACCGCTGTGGCTGGCGCGCGTGGAAGATTACGTTACGGCCAGCGATCAGCTAACTCCGACGGATCTGGGCAATCGAATCACGCACGAAGCAAACCACAACGCCCGGCTGCTGGAGCATCTTCTTGCAGAATTTCGCAGCGCCAGGGCGGCACTCTTAAAGCGCGTAGAACAATTAGACCCATCGCTCTTTGCGCAAGCTATCCCTCACCCGCGTTTAAAGACGCCGATGCGGCTCGTCGACCATTTGTATTTTGTTGCCGAACACGATGATCACCATCTGGCGCGGATTTGGGAGTTGATCCACGCGGGCTAGCCAACATGATGACCATCGGACATTCGACGCTTCCGATTGAGTCTTTTCTGCGCGCCCTAAAAGAAAGCGGCTGCACCCTGTTGGTGGATGTGCGCCGTCACCCAGGTTCACGCAGACACCCGCAGTACTCGCAGCAGCAGCTATTCGCATTTCTAGAGAAGGAGAGAATACACGCAGTGTGGCGCGAGGGTCTCGGTGGAAGGCGTACGGCACAGAAGGACTCCATCAACATGGGCTGGCAGAACGAGAGCTTTCGCGGATATGCGGACTATATGCAAACACCGCAATTTGCAGATCATCTTGATTGGCTTATGGGTCAGCAGGAGTTGAACAACACGGTAATCATGTGTGCTGAGGCTGTGCCCTGGCGCTGTCACCGTTCCTTGATAGCCGATGCCGTGCTGGCCCGCGGAGGGGCCGTAGAAGATATCTTCGTACTGGGCGACGGCAGGTCATCCCGCAAGCCACACACCATGACGTCTTTCGCCCAGCTAAGCGAGGGCCGGCTCTTCTATCCGCCGGCGCAACCCGTCCTCTTCGCCATTGAATGAACGCGCTCACAGCCCTATCCCCGTCACAACGACCGCTGCTGCGGGCTATTACGGCCCTACCCTTTGTCATCTCGACCGAAGCGCAGCGTAGTGGAGAGATCTCTGTGTGGATGCTCTTTCTTGGAGATGTTTTCCTGCAGAGCGCAAGAAAAACATTTCCATGAGGGGACCGGTGAACCGCAGATCTCTCCACTGCGCTTCGCTCCGGTCGAGATGACAAAGGGTAGGGCCGTAATAGCCCGTAGCAGCGGTCAAGGAAAGGCAAACCGCAGATCTCTCCACTACGCTGCGCTTCGGTCGAGATGACAAAGGGGAGGGCGGTGCTTCCAGGGAGAGTAGTTGCTGGACAGGAGCCGAAGGGCCATCCATGATTCCTCGCCTGACCATGCGACCGCATGCATCCTTAGTCGCTCCCCAGTTCCATACACGCTTCCACCAGGCCAGCAACGTCATATTGGGACGCCTGCCGGAACGGCTCCCAGTGATGTTGGCGCAGAGTCTGCGTGGTCACTGGACCGATCGACACCGCACGCAAATCTTTGGGCAACTCTACGTTTGCGGCGGCAAGCAGCGCAAAAAAATTATTCACCGTGGAAGAACTGGTAAAAGTGATCGCATCGGGCAGCGGCTTACCCTCGCCGAACAACTCACGAACCTGTTCGATCGAATCGAAAGGAACAACCGTCCGGTACGCCTCCACCACGTGAAGATCCGCGCCACACTTCCGCAGTTGCTCGGGGATAACATCGCGAGCCACCGCCGCGCGGACCAACAGCACGTGCTTCCCCGCCACCCTTTCCCTGAGCAGACTGACCACCGCCTCGGCAACATACTCATCCGCCATTGCAGACACTTTCAGCCCGATCCGCTCCAGGGCACCCGCCGTCGCCGAACCGATGGCAGCCAAATGCAAATGATGGAACCGATGCGGTGGGATGCTAAGAAACTCCATCCGGTCAGCTAAAGACGCCGCGCCATTCGCACTGGTCACGATCAGAAAATCAAACCCGCTGATCCTCTCGAGAGCGGCGTCCATGTGGGCGTACGTTTCCGGGGGAACAATCTCGATCGTGGGCAACCGCAGGACCTCAGCCCCGTGCGCTTCCAGGGCTTCTGCCAGCCGGCCTGCCTGGTGGCGGGCACGCGTCACCAGAATCCGCTTGCCGGCAAGAGGCTGGCCCGCGCTCACGCTTGCTTTTCCTCCAGGTGAAGGATCACCCCCGCGCCCTGATCCAACAACTGCTGCGCCAACCGCTCTCCTAAGACTTCAGGATCGCTATGCCGCTGCTCAGCGCTGATCATTTGCTTTCCGTCAGCGGACGCGACCACGGCAAGCATCGACAACTCGTCGCCAACACCGTGGCAATAAGCCCCGATAGGGACCAGGCACCCGCCGCCCAGCGCCGCCAGGCACTTTCGTTCCGCCGTAATCGCCCGCCGGGTCTCAGGGTCATCGAGTGGCTGCAACGCAGCCCGGATCACTCCATCCTCTGCCCTGTACTCGATGGCGAGCGCCCCTTGCCCGGGTGCGGGACACAACACCTCCGGCGAAAAACGTTCACGGATGGCAGCCGTCTTCTCCAGCCGGTCGAGCCCGGCGGCCGCCAGGATAATCGCATCTGCTTTTCCTTGCCCCAACTTGGCCAGGCGCGTGTCCACATTGCCACGAAATTCGACGTATTCGAGATCGGGCCGCCGCGCCCGCAACTGCGCCTGGCGACGCAGGCTACTGGTGCCCACCACCGCCCCCGAAGGCAGCGCATCCAGTCCGCTGAACCGTTCCGACACCAGCACATCGCGCGCATCGGCTCGTTTAGGAATTGCCCCCAGCGCAAACGCCTCCCCCAACTCCGTCGGCAGGTCTTTCAGGCTGTGCACCGCCAGGTCGATGGTTCCCGCCAGCAGCGCGTCTTCTATCTCCCGGGTGAACATCCCCTTTGCCCCGACCGAGGCGAAGGACATGTTCTGCATGCGGTCGCCGGTGGTGCGAATGATTTCAATTGAAACTTCATCTCCCAGGGCACGCAATGCGTCAGCAATATGATTGGCCTGCCACAACGCGAGCTGAGAACCCCGCGACCCGATGCGGATCAAAACGGATCGTCCTCGCCCTCGTTCTCGCCAGATACACCTGTTGACCCACTTGTTCCGAAGGCTTCCCTGATGGCCTCCACCGCGGCCGCGTTCCCATCGCTGGCAGCCGCCTTGATGGCCTGCACCGGCCGATGGAGAAACTTGTTCACCAGGCTACGGGTCAACGCCTCAACCGCTGTTTGCTGTTCCGCAGAGAGGCCCTGCAGGCGGCTCCCAACCCGGCGTAATTCCCCCAGGCGTATCTGTTCTGCGGATCGCTGGAACTGAACGATCTCCGGCGCAACGTTTAGCGCATGCAACCGGCGCTGATACTTATCCACCTCGGCCAGGATCATCGCCTCGGCCAACTCTGCTTCGCGGCTGCGTTCCTTCAGGTGCGACCCGGCGACCGATTGCAGGTCATCGATGTCGTAAAGAAAAATGCCGTCCAGTTTGTTCACTTCAGGATCCACATCACGCGGCACAGCTATGTCGATAAAGAACATCGGCCGGCCACGCCTCTGCTGTAGAAAGTGCTGTGCGTGTTCGCGGCGAAAGACCGGCCGGGCAGCGCCGGTCGAGGTGATGATGATGTCGGCCTGGTCCGCAGTCGCGTACAGGTCGTCAAAGCCAATCGCGCGCCCACCGAACCGCTGCGCCAGCTGCTCGGCGCGCTCGTGGGTGCGATTCGCCACCAGCACGCTTCCTGCGCCCTGGGCCATCAGGTGGCGGGCGGCTTGCTCGCTCATCTTTCCCGCGCCCACCAGAAGAACTTTCTTGCCTTCGAGCGAGCCAAAGATTTTCCTCGCCAGCTCCACCGCCACCGAGGCGATCGAGACCGACGAGCTGCCGATCTGGGTCTCGCTGCGCACCCGCTTGGCGACCACGAAGGCGCGCTGCAGCACCTTGTCCAGGTGACCCCGGATAGCCCCGGCGGAACGCGCCGCCAGGTAACTGCTCTTTACCTGGCCCAGGATCTGAGGCTCTCCAATGACCATGGAATCGAGACTGCAGGCGACCCGAAACAGATGGCGGACCGCATTCTCCTGCCGGTACTCATAAATGTGTGGCGCAAGCAGCTCACGCTCGATGTCGAAGTAGCTCTCGATGAAATGCAACAGGTCTGGCGCATCGGGTTGAAGGCTGGTGAATAGCTCCACCCGGTTGCAGGTAGAAAGAATCATCCCCTCCAGCACCCCTGGCGCCTGCAGCAGGGAGCGGGTCGCTTGCTCTAATTGCTGCGGACCGATCGCCAGCCGCTCGCGCAACTCCACCGGCGCCGTCTTGTGGTTCAACCCCAACAGGACGATGTTCATGGCGCGGTGAACCTATGCACGGAACTGAACTGATTCGCCGCCCAGACGCTGATGACCACCAGAAAAGTCAGGCTGGAAAGGTAAACGGCGCGCCTTCCCCTGAGCCCGGCCTGGCGGCGGACGAAGAGCATCACCAGGTACAGCCCCCACATGGCGAACGAGAGCAGCACTTTAGGGTCTTTAAAGTAGGCTGGGCCGACGCTTTCCTGGGCGATCAACGATCCGGCTGAGAAGCCCCAGGGTCATAAAGGGAAAGCCGATCAGCAGCATGCCTGAGGCGATGCGTTCCATAGTTTCAAGTGGTGGCAGCCAGGACAAGAAATCGACATTGCTCTTTTGCTTAAGGCGCCGCTCCTGCACCAGGTAGAGGAAATTGGCGAACAGGCTGAAAATGAGCGCGGCATAGGCGGCCAGCAGGGCGACAATGTGCAGACCCAGCCAGCCGCTGCGGATCTCAGGAGAATGAAAGGTCCAGTGGTCCGGGCCCATGGCCGGCCCCAATACCAGAAGCAGCGAAAGCGGCAGCGCAAAGATGCCGAAGGATACGGTCCGGTACAACAATGCGACCAGCAGAAAGGCGGCGCAAATCAGGAGGGCGAGCAAGGACTGCACCTCGTGCATCCCCACCGGCAGTGAATGGTGGGACGAAGAAAGCATCTCGACCAATGACACGAAGTGGAAGAAAAAGGCAGAGACGGCCGCGGGAACGCAGATCTTCTTCCACCCTGGCCGGTCATAGAGCACCGCAGGCAGTGCAGAAATGCTTGCGACAGCGTAAAGGAACACCGCAACCCGTAACCACACTAGAAACATGCCAGTTCCCGCAACTTTTAAGTATAACCGTCCGTCAGAATGCCTCGCCCTAAGGCTTGCTCGCCCCAGAACCAAAGGTGACTCCTCCAAATCCTGATAAAAACCGACCAAAACTTTGACCCCGTTCAACTTCAGGACATTCCCAGCAATTGACACCCAGTAACGTGCATCCTTTTGACAGACGCCAACCTCACAGCCCATAAGAGGTATTTTGATCCGCTCCCCATGCGGCCAAAGTTCCCCACGTTAACGTTTCTAAACTGGAGATAAACAATGGATTATCGTGTACGCGCCGGAGAAATACCGGAAGATCAAACTACCGCAATGATGGAAAGCTACTCCGCCAAGCTGCCCACCAGCTTTTTCCTTGGCGCGGCCCTTGCTGCCATCGCGGGCTCCCTCCTCCTTAAAACCAACGGCAAAGACCATCATGCCCTGTTCATCGGACAATGGGCCGCCCCCTTCCTCCTGCTGGGGATCTACAACAAGATGATCAAGCAGCACGGATCCGACGCGCATGTGCATGAAGAATCCCGGCTCGTCGCCTAAGCCCTCCTCCTGACACCGTTTTCCTCGTCTTTTGGAACGCCGGCATGTCATTCACGATATGCTGGCGTTTTCCATGTCTACTCTTCCTCCAGCTCCAGCGGCCGACGCGACCACCACGCCACTGATGCGCCAGTACGCAGCCGCCAAGCAGCAGAACCCTGACGCCCTGCTGTTTTTCCGCATGGGCGATTTCTACGAGCTCTTCTTTGAAGATGCGCGGGTAGCCTCCCGGGAGTTGCAAATAACGCTTACCGCCCGGGATAAAGAACGGTCGGTGCCCATGTGCGGGGTACCCTACCATGCCGCTGACAACTATCTTTCGCGCCTCCTGCGCAAGGGGTACCGGGTTGCCATCTGCGAGCAGATGGAAGATCCCAAGCTCACCAAGAAGATCGTCCGCCGCGAGGTCACGCGGGTGCTCACACCGGGCACCGCGGTCGACCCGGCACTGGCTTCGGAGCGAAACAACTACCTGGCCGCCCTGCACATTGCCGGTCCCGTATCCGCGCTTGCCCTGCTCGATCTGTCGACCGGCGATTTCCGGGCCACGGAATTCACTGGCCCGGGAAGCATCGGCCTCTGCATCGATGAGTTGATCAAGGCCCAGCCCAGCGAGCTGCTGCTTTCCTCGGATTTGCCTCCTCTTGAACAGCCCATCGAGGCAGAACTTGAAAAAATCGGCACCAAAACCCGCCTCGAGGCGTGGGTCTATACCGCGGACTACGCCATCCCCCTGCTGGAAAGGCAAATGGGCTCCAATGGCCTGGATGGATTTGGGCTGGCAAACGCCCGCACCGCCGCCGTCGCGGCAGGCGCTGTTGTGCACTACGCACGCAGCACCCAACAAATCGAGCTCCAGCACGTCAACCACATCAGGTATTACGAGCGCTCAGAAAACCTGCAGCTGGACGCGGTCACGGTCCGCAACCTGGAGCTTGTTGAACCGCTTTTTTCCGGGGGCGCCAGCGAAGCGACGCTCTACGCCAACCTCGACTGCCTCATGACCCCGATGGGCAAACGGCTGCTCCGCGGCTCGCTGGTGCGCCCCTTGATGGACCGGGCGGAAATCGAGTCACGCCTCGAAGCCGTTGCCGTCGCAACCAACGCCCTGATCGACCGCGAGCACCTGCGCAAAACACTTGCGGCGATCCAGGATATGGAGCGGATGCTCTCTCGCATCTCGCTCGACAGCGCAGGACCCCGGGATGCCGCCGCGCCTGTCGGCTTCGCTCGCTCGCCTTCCGGATCTGCATGCGGGCCTCAAAAAACTAGCCGCCCCGCGTTGGCTCGAATGCGCCGTGCGCCTTGACCTGCTTGAGGACCTGCGGGAAAAACTGGAGCGCACCCTCTTGCCCGAGCCTCCGGTGAATTTGGCCGACGGCGGCGCCATCGCGGCCGGCGTGGATCGCAGAGCTTGACGAGTTGCGCTCGCTGGGAGCAAACGCTCGCCAATCCATCACCACCATCGAGGAGCGGGAGCGCAAGCGGACCGGTATTCATTCTTTAAAGGTTCGCTTTAACAACGTCTTCGGATATTCCATTGAAGTTACGAGATCCAACCTTGGCTCCGTCCCCCCGGACTACGAGCGCAAGCAGACCCTGGCCAACGCCGAACGCTTCACCACTCCGGAGCTGAAGCAATACGAGATCAGCGTGCTTACCGCGCATGAGCGCTCGATCGAGATCGAAAAGCGCATCTTCGCCGAGCTCCGCAAAACCATCTTGCAGGCCGCAGGCCGCATTCGCCTCACCAGCGGAGTCATCGCCGAGATCGACCTTTTGGCGAACTTCGCCCATCTGGCTGCGTTGCGGAATTACGTGCGGCCCGAGATCGTGCCAGTCCCCGGTGCTCGAAACAGTCAGCGCTCGCCATCCGGTAGTCGAGTGCCTGATCGAGACCGCCGGCCAGACCAAATTCGTCGCCAACGACCTGTATGTCGAAACCGGCGGGCCCAGCCTGCTGCTGATTACCGGGCCCAACATGGGGGGCAAGTCCACTTATCTTCGCCAGGCGGCTCTGTTGGTCATCATGGCGCAGATGGGCTGTTTCGTTCCTGCCACGCGCATGCGGCTCGGTATTGTCGACCGCGTCTACACCCGCATCGGCGCCAGCGACAATGTAGCCCGCGGGCGTTCGACCTTTATGGTCGAAATGACCGAGACCGCGACCATTCTCAATACCGCAACGTCACAGTCACTGATCCTGCTGGATGAGATGGGCCGGGGAACGGCTACCTTCGATGGCCTCTCGCTCGCCTGGGCCACGCTCGAATATCTGCACGCCAAGGTGGGCGCTCGCACTCTGTTTGCGACCCACTACCATGAGCTCACGCTACTCGCCGAACAGTTGCCAGGCCTCAAAAACCTGCGCGTCGCGGTCAAGGAAACTCCCAAAGGCATTGTCTTTTTGCACGCCATCGAGCCCGGAGCAGCCAGCAAGAGCTACGGCATCGAGGTCGCGCGGCTGGCCGGGCTGCCACTGTCCGTCATTGAGCGGGCGCGCCAGGTGCTGCTGCAGCACGAACAATCAGAGCAACGAAACGTGGCCCAGGAGACCGACGCCCCACTGCAGCTCACCATGTTCACGCCGCTCTCGCAACGAATCCTCGACCGTCTCGAGCAGACCGACACCAACAGCCTCACCCCGCTGCAGGCGCTTAACCTTCTCGAAGAGCTCAAGAACGAGATTCGCGGGGAATTCATGAGCCTCATGCCCTTGCGCCAGGCTGCCGGCAGGGTCATGGTTGTGGGCCTGGAAGGTGCGGAGTTGACCGCCCTCGAGTCTGCCTGGTTAAAGCTGCTGCAGCCCGGCGGAATTATCCTCTTTCGCCGCAACATTGAGGCTGCCGCGCAGACGCATGCTCTTGTCCAGTCGGCCGCGCAGGCGGTGGGTCATCCGCTGCTCCGCTGTATTGATGTCGAAGGAGGCACCGTCGACCGCCTGCGCGATTTGATTGCGCCCATGCCTTCGCCCTTAGCGGTTGCCGCCACCGGCAAGCCGGAGCTGTTCGAGAAACATGGCAGCCTCATCGCGCAGGAAGTGCGCCTGCTGGGGTTAAACACCACCTTCGCCCCCGTGCTCGATCTAAGAACGCCTGCCTCCGAGCCTGTCATGACCAGCCGCGTTGTTTCGGGTGAACCGGACCAGGTCATACGCTATGCCAAGTCTTTTCTTCGCGGTCTGGCGCGCCAGAGTGTACTGGGTTGCGGAAAGCACTTTCCAGGCTTGGGCAGCGGACAGGTAGACTCGCACCACTCCACTCCAGTCATCGCCAAGCCGTTGGCCGCGCTTTGGAAAGAAGACCTGCTGCCCTACAGACAGCTGGCGAAACAGCTGCCCATGGTGATGGTTTCGCACGCCACCTACTCCGCCTCCGTGCCGGAGCCGGCATCGGTTTCCGCTTACTGGATCCGCGAAATACTGATCCGCGAGATGGGCTACAAGGGTCTGATCGTCTCCGACGACATGGAGATGGGCGGCATTCTCAAATACACCGGTATTGCCGAGGCGGCGGTGGAAGCCCTGGCAGCGGGCACTCACGTCGTAGAGATCTGCCGCAACCCCGCGCTGGTGTTCGCCGCGTATGAGGCGGTACTACGAGAAGCAGAAACCTCACCAGCCTTCGCTCGACGGCTGCGAAATGCTGCAGCCAATGTGACAACGGTGGCAGCCACAGGTCCTAAACGTTTGCCACCTTCCCCTGACAACACTGCAGTCAAGCGAATGCAGGCTGAGGTGGAAGCTTTTACCCGGCAGGTCGCGAAAGCGGGCCCGGCATGAGCCTTGCGCTGACCGCGATGACGGTAGCCGGCATCATGAGCGGAACTTCCGCCGACGGCATCGACGTTGCCTTCGCCCGAATTGTCCCCAACGCGGAGGATCCGGCACTTCCCGATTTAAATCTTCTGGCCCATGAAGCCTTTCCTTTTCCGCCGGCCCTCCGTCGCGCCGTGTTGGCGTCGATGAATGCCGAGGCCATCGCGACGGCAGAGTTAGCCCGCTTGAATTGGCGATTAGGGCAGGCCTACTCCGAGGCGCTGGTGGTTGCGCTCGAGCGCCATCCCTGCCAACTGAATCTGATCGGCTGCCATGGTCAAACCATCTATCACCAGGCTACGGCCGTGCGTTACCTGGGCCGCGAGGCAACCTGCACCTGGCAAATCGGCGAAATGGCAATGCTGGCCGAGCAGAGCGGTGTTCCCGTGGTCTCAAACTTCCGCCCCGCCGATATGGTGGTCGGGGGACAAGGTGCTCCCCTGGTTTCCTTGCTCGATTACGTGTTGTTTCGCGACTCCACCCGGGGCCGTGTGCTGCAGAACCTGGGAGGCATCGGTAACCTGACCGCGCTGCCGCCGAACCCAACCCCGTCGCAGGTCGTGGCTTTCGACACCGGGCCGGGAAACATGGTGATTGATCAACTCATGCAACAGCTCTTTGGAAAGCCCTTTGACCGCGGAGGAAAGACCGGCGGCCGTGGCGCTGTCATCAAGCCGGTGGTGAGCGCCATGCTGCGCCAGCCCTTCTTTCGGGCCCGGCCGCCCAAAACGGCCGGACGAGAGCAATTCGGCAGCACCTACGCCGCGCACTTTCTCGAAGAATGCAGCAAGGCGGGCGGCAGCAGTGAAGATACCATCGCATCGGCTACTGCGCTCACCGCACACAGTGTAGGGCTGGCCTATTCCAGCTGGGTGTCGAAAGATATGCATCAGGCCCCGGTGGACTTCATCGTTTCCGGCGGCGGAGCACGCAACCTGACGCTGATGCAGATGCTGCGCAAACAGCTTGAGCCACAGGGATGCACGGTAAAAGCCAGCGATGATCTTGGATTGCCCGCGGAGGCCAAAGAGGCTGCTGCCTTCGCCTTGCTAGCCTATGAAACGTGGCATCGGCGTCCGGGAAATATCCCGTCGGCCACGGGCGCCGCGCGGCCGGCTATCCTGGGCCATATCACCTATGTCTGATCTCTTTCGCGTTTGTGCCCTGTGCGTGTTGGTGTGTCTCGCCGGGTGCGGAGGCAAGCAGCAGTCGCCGCAGACGGTGACCATGTTGATTGAGAACAGCCCTACCAGCCTTGATCCTCGCATCGGTGTCGATGCCCAGTCGCAACACATCTACAGCCTGATCTTCGACAGCCTGGTGCGCAAGGATGCTCACTTCAACCTGCAGCCCTGGATCGCTACCAGCTGGGAGACTCCCGATCTTTTGACCTATCGCTTTCATCTTCGTACCGGCGTTCATTTTCATAACGGGCAGCCCCTGACTGCGGCAGATGTGAAGTACACCCTCGACACCATGCGCAATGGGACGGTGATCACCGCCAAGGCGGGGGCGCTGGTGCACATCGATCATGTCGACGCGCCCGATGCCGCTACCCTTGTCATCCATTTAAAACAACCCGACGCGGCTCTGTTGTGGAATGTGTCCGATGGCGGATTTGGCATCGTTCCTGCCGGCAGCGGCCGCGACTTCGCGTTTCATCCCATTGGTAGCGGGCCATTTCGTTTCGTTAGCCAGTTGCAGGATGATGAAGTGATTCTCGAACGAAACGAACACTCCTGGCAGCCGCTTCCCCAGGTTGCCCGCATTCGCTTCGCCGTTGTTCCCGATGCCATTACCCGCGCGTTGGAGCTGGAGAAGGGCTCGGCCGACGTCTGCATTAATTGCATGACCGCCGATATGGTCTACGCTCTGGCGAAACGCCCCGATCTGGTGGTACAGAGTGCCCCCGGCACGGTCATGAATTACATCTCCTTCAACACTCAGGACAGTGTGCTGCGCGACGTTCGCGTGCGCCAGGCCATCGCTTATGCGATCAACCGGCCGTTGATCGTTCAGTCCCTGTGGAGGGGCCGCGCCCAATTGGCGGAGAGCCTGCTACCTCCCCAGCACTGGGCCTGGACGGGAGACGTTCAGCAATATCCATATGATCCTGGCAAAGCGAATGCACTGCTGGACCAGGCGGGATGGAAGCGAGCAAAAGATGGCGTTCGCTTCCGTCTGGCGATGAAGACCTCGACCGATGAAACCAGCCGGCTGCTGGCGATGATTCTGCAACAGCAGTTGCGCGACATAGGGATTGCTCTGGAGGTAAGGAGTTTCGAGTTTGCCACCTTTTACGCCGACATCAGCAAGGGCGCTTTCCAGATGTATACCTTGCGATGGATAGGTGGAAACGAGGATCCCGATATCTTCCACTACGCCTATGAAAGCACCATGTTTCCCCCGCATGGGGCCAACCGTGGGCGCTATTCCAACCCCACCCTGGACGGCCTGATACGGGAAGCCGCGAAATTGGGAGACCAGGCCCAGCGCCGAGCAGACTATGTAAAGGTGCAGCAGATTCTGGCGGCCGAACTTCCCTCCATCAACCTTTGGTATCTGGACGCGGTGCTCGTCCATACCAAACGACTCGGAAACATTCAAATCTCTGGATCCGGCAACTTTGATTTTCTGCGTACGGCCACAGTCGCACCGCAACCTTGAAAGTATAGCCGCTCCACTATGCTGCGATTGCGTTCGAGGAGTGATACCATCGGGCGGCCAATCCAATCCGGCAGCACCCGATCTCCATAATCCAGCACGCAAGGACTCTTTGTGAACAAGACTGGCCTATTCGATTTGACTGGAAAGGTTGCTATCGTGACCGGTGGCAACGGCGGCCTTGGTCGTGGCATAGCACTTGGATTAGCTGAGGCCGGAGCCGCGGTCGCAGTTTTGGCGCGAAATGAGGAAAAAAGCCGAAAGGTGCTTTCCGAATTGAAAGCCATCGGCGCTCCTTCGATGGCGGTAACGATCGACCTCACCAGGCGGGAGGAATTTGCCCCGGCCTTTGAGAGGGTCGAGAACGAGCTCGGGGCTGTAGATATCCTCGTCAACAATGCGGGCAACGTCTCGTTGAGCGGGGGAGTGATGAATGAAAAACCTGAAGATTGGGACAACGTCCTCGCAACGCAACTTAACGCCGTCTTTCTTCTTTCCAGGCTCGCGGCCAAGGGGATGCTCAACCGGAAAAAGGGGAAGATCATCAATATCGGCAGCATGTACTCGTTTTTCGGTTCTGGTCTCATACCTTCTTACAGTGCCGCGAAGGGTGCGATTATCCAGCTCACGAAATCCATGGCGATTGAGTTCGCCCCCAACAACATACAAGTAAATGCAATCGCTCCGGGATGGTTTGAAACGGACATGACGGCTCCCGTGCACACCATGCCGCTGAACGATGAAATTCTCGCGCGCACACCCGCGGGAAGATGGGGTCAGCCTGAGGAACTTGCGGGAACCGCGGTGTTTCTGGCCTCGCGAGCTTCAGATTTCGTTACTGGAACAACGGTGGTAGTGGATGGCGGCTACTCGATCCGTTAGCCAGCCATGAATGACCAAACCCTGATTCACCGGCCCCGGGGGGACCGGAAAATCGGTCTGTATCAGCGGTCATGAGCAATGGCGCTTCACGGACAACGGATTGATTGCTGAATCTCAAGGCCACTTCGACCAGGCCGCGTACCAAAAGCAGCTGGAATCGTTGCCCGATAAGGATCCAGCGATGGAGCGCTGACGGGCGTCTCCGCCGCAGTTTACTCGCCGCATGCCTCCAGAAGATAACCCCAATATGCCCCTTTTGGGTCATTTCGTAGATTCAATGGGGAAAACATACTTTGGGTGGAGAAAATCAAGATGAAGAAACTCGTTTCGGCAATCGCTCTCGCATCAGCATTTGCAACAGGTGCGGTATTGTCCGCGCAAGTCCACGACTGGCATGATCTTGACGATGTGCACAAACACGTCATCGAGTCCATCAACGAGATGCAGCGTGCCCGTGCAGCCAATCACTACGACATGATGGGCCACGGCGCCAAAGCCGAGGACCACCTCCGCGCTGCAGAGCGTGAGTTGGGCCTCGCAATCGATGCCTCCAAGGCTTCCGCACGCTAGAACAGCAACCATTGAGCGGACTGGCTTCACCAATCCAGCCCGCTCAATTCCCTTTTGCTTACCGAACCTCTGTAGCTTTATCCCCAGCCAGTAGTTACACCGCTAATGCGGGTCGTCGTAGTACACAAGATCATCCATTCGAAATTCTTCGCTGCCCCCATCCACCTCTCCCATCGGCGCAGGATACTCAGCCAGGTGGGTGGCCCATGTTTCTCTTTTGAGACCCGGGTGTTCCCGGCCTGACCCCATTGGCAAGCGCGAACCCGGACTATCTACGCAAAGATTCATCGCACTCTCCCATCGGACGATATGCCCAATATGCCCCGTTCGTGTCTTTTCGCTGATCGAGACGGGAAAAACATACTTTGTGTGGAGAAAATCAAGATGAAGAAAATTGTTTCAGCAGTCGCTCTAGCGTCCGCGTTTGCGACAGGTGCAGTCCTATCCGCGCAAATCCACGACTGGCATGATCTCGAAGCTGTTCACAAGCACGTCATAGAATCTATTCAGGAGATGGAGCATGCACGTAACGCCAATCACTACGACATGATGGGCCACGGCGCTAAAGCCGAGGAACACCTCCGCGCCGCAGAGCGCGAGTTGGGCCAGGCGATCGATTCTGCCAAGGCCGCACACTAGAACTGCGAAGGGTGAGCGGACCGGGCGTACAACTTGTCCGGTCCGCCCAATTCCCTTCCGCTTACTGAACCTCTGTGGCTTTATCTCCGGCGAAGGTCACGATAATTTTACGATCGCCCGCGGTATAGGTCACCGTTCGGTTGCCATAGTCGTTTGAATCCGAATGGGCTACCTGGCCGACCGACATCATGGTTTGCAGTTCGCTCATGCCAGGCCTCACCTGATGCTGGTCAATGGCTTGCCATACACTCCCCGGCCAGTAGCTATACAGCTTGTGCGGGTCGTCGTAGTACAGAAGATCATCCATTCGAAATTCCTCGCTGCCTCCATCCACCTCTCCCATCGGAACAGCATATTCAGCCGGATCGCCAGGCTTGCGAACAACGAGGAATATGTTTTTTGAGCCACGCGGGATTCTGCTCAGCCAATGAGCGGGTGTGGCGACTTCCACCACATCCTCGACTTGCAACTCCTCGTTGCTGGGTAGAGGACCCAGCTTCCGGTTGAACTCCGGAGAACCACCTCGATAGGGGTAATACTCCAGCTGATAGCCGGCCTGCATCCACACGGTTTGCCCCTTCAGTTCCTTTTTAGCGGACTTCAGGCTTTCGATATACATCTTGCGCGGGATCACCAGGTCATCCTGACTTATCTTGCGTTCGGGTGGCCCCTGTTTCACCACCACCGGCTCATGGCGCTCTTTGTAAATCGACCAGATACGCCAGGCTGCAAAGAGCAACATCGGCAAGGTCAACAGTGCTACGACTTTCCAGGGCTTCATCCGCTCTCCTGTGAGCAATCAAATTACATATGGGATGCAAGGATGCCCAGCTGATGAGTAAAAAAGCCGCTTCGCAACACGCCTGTCCGATCTGCAACATTTCAAAGGGTACCGTGGACTGCTATCGCCTACCATCGTGCCATGCGAAATTCGAGTTTCCACCACTCTGCGCAGAGAGCCGCGTCGTGCCTTGGTGCAAAGTTTGCTTTCCGGTTGTTGCTGGCTGCCGGTCTGGCTACGGGCACCTTATGGGCAGCCGCTGACCCCTTCGTCGGCAAATGGAAGCTCGACCCGTCCCATAGCAAGTTCATCGACAGGATGAAAGTGGACGCCGCGGGTGCAAATCGATATGCGTTCTCCTTTAGCCCAGGCGCTGTCGAAACAGTCACCGCCGACGGGAGCGATCATCCTGCTCTCTTTGGGACCACTCTCGCCATCACCATCGAGGGGCCGGATAGCTGGAAGGTCGTCCGCAAGAAGAACGGGCGCACAATGATTATCGGGATTTGGAAACTCACCCAGGACGCTAAAACGCTCACCGACACCTTTACAGGTTTCCAGCCTGACGGTTCGACGTTCGTGCTGCACTATGTATACCAGCGCACAGCGGGCAGCTCGGGTTTCCCAGGCACATGGGAAAGTCCGAGCAGTGAGTCCCCTTTTGAACTGCAGGTCCAGCCCTACCAAGGTGTCGGCCTATCCTTCATTGCACAAGGAATGACCAAAAACATCATTTTCGATGGCAAGGATTATCCCGACCTGGGCCGGAACTTACTCCCTGGCTCTGCGTCTTCGGGACGCCGGGTGAATGGGCACAGCGTGGAAATCACGGACAAGATCAAAGGCAAAGTCACGCAAACTCGGGAGGTCAACCTTTCGCCCGACCTCAAGACCCTGACCACCACCGTGCACCCCGCAGGCCAAAGCCAACCAAACATCCTGGTATTCAATCGGGAATAGCATTAATTACTGGCCTCCTGCACAATGGCGACCGGACCCAGAAGGCCGGAAGGCAGTAGTGGAGTGTCTGCTTTGTAAGCCTTCCAGGTCGAGAAGGTGTATTTCGTCGTTGCATCGGGCTGCAGGTCGCCGATGAGCCGGTTGACCCACGCATTAATGACTGTCACGGTGACTTGATTGGCGCCTGCCTTCAAGGCAGACGTCGCATCCACCCGGTACGGTGCGTGCCATACCGTACCCAGCGGTTTTCCATTCACGCTGACCACGGCAATATTCTTCACGTCGCCCAAATCGATCCACAGCGTCGATCCTTTCTTCAACCATTCCCGCGACGCCTGCACGGTGGTAGTGTAAGTGCCCGCCCCAGAAAAGTACTTCACCCCTTTGTCAGCGCTGTCATTCCAGGCCATCAGCTTGTCCAGGGCAATCGACTCGGGCGCGCCGCGGCCAGGCTCGAAGGCCACCTTCCATGGCCCCTCAACCGTGGCCACCTGGTTGTCACTCACTTTCGGAAGCGTGTAGGAAGTTTCTTTTGTGGGTTTGCGGAACACGACGAATACCGTGCCCCAGGGCTCGAAGTGCAGCGGAACGGTGGTGCGCCCGTCGGCCATGGTGAACGACACGGGACGTACCTTGCCTGTCTCTGAGTACCACAGTTCCGGAGCCTTTCCGGTCACGCGGAAGGTGGCATCCACTGTCGAGTCGTTGTCTCCGCGGTTATCCAGGAAGTAGAGGTCGCCGTTGGGGAGTCTGCGATGGACAAACTGGATCTGCTGGCCGTTGCCCGGTTTGGTGTAATCGAAATCAGGAGTGATGTTCATTTCCTTCAACGCAGCTTCCGCGCTCCGCCCTGCATACACCTTCCCCTTGCCCACGGTCCGTACTTCGTTTCCGGCGCCGAACAGCGCGTCGCTCAGTTTCTGAAACTCCGCCTGATCATCAGCCAGGCTCGGCGTCCCGACCGGTTTTTCGCCTGCGACAACCGCTCCCTGTTGCACCAGCTTGGAGATAGCACGCAGAACTGGGAGCGACATATGTTTGCTGTATTTGTCGAGAACCAGCACGCGATAGCTCATGCCGGACTTGGTAGTGATGTTACCGCCCGCGACGCTGAGTTCGTGAATCAGCCCGTCGGCGTTAATGTAATCGAAGTTGTAGCCTGCTGGAACGTCGGGATCGGAATTGGCAAACAGGGCCGTGATATTCGAGTCCTCACCGTAGAAATAGATCACGTCCGCCGCGAATTTGCCCTGTTGCAGCAGGAACGAATTGCGCGCCAGGTATCCGGTCCAGGCGTTGGCCTGCTCGGCCCAGGTGTCGTTGCGATTGAACCACTGTCCGCAAGGCCCGAGAGTCACCCCCGGGGCCTTTCCAATCAGTGGTTGATGCGCGGACTCGTGGATGACGAAGCGGTTAATCCCGTTAATGAACTCCTGGTCGGCGGTGGGTTTGAGAGTGCCCGGTGACCACGCCCAGGCAGTCGAGGGATCGCAGGAAGTCATGGACTCGGCAGCGGCGATGTTCTGCCCGTAGATGTGGGCCACCGAGGCCGATTCGCGATCGTCGGCGTTGTACCCGTAGGTTGGTTTATTGACGCCGGGCTTCTGCACCCACATGGCGCTCATGGGAATGTCGTCGAGCTTTTTCACCTCCATGCCATCGGCGATAAACGCACGGCCCTGTTCGTGCGACTCGCCGTAGTGGCCAATGCCCCGCTGCTTGAGTGAAGCCCGTACCTGGCCATAGTGGTCTTCGGCGGTAAGGTCGGCGATGGTCTTGCGCAGATCCCAAAGGAATTGGTCGCTCGCCTGTGCGTTTTCAACGATGCGGCCAGCGAGGACTGGCATCCAGGGACGAGGATCGTAGCCGCGCCGCCTCGTGAACTCCTCGATCATGTTGTCGGTCCAATTTTGCGCTCCAGCCTCCCAACTGTCCGTGACGACGTAGCGGATACCGCGCTTGCCGATCATCCCCGAGCCGACCGTCTGCTGGTAGCTGTCCAGGTATCCGTTCATGTAATTCTTCACGTAACCGGAGTTGAGCTTATCCACCTCCAGGCCGGTGGCTTCCTTGGTGGCGGGATGGTTGGTAATCCCAAGCAGCGAATAGCCAAAACGCAAAACTACCCAGTGGCCCGCGGGCGCGGTCCAATCGAGCGTGCCGTCGGGGCGCATCTTGCTGGTCAGGTCGACGACATCACCCTTTCGGATGGCATCCTGCGGTTGGAAGTTGGGAGTCGCGAGCGGGTAAAGATCCCACAGCGGGTTAAATGCAGCCTTCTCCTCAAAGCGGTTCACGCGCGCGCCAGGGTGCAGAACTAATTCGGCGATGAGGTGATTGGTAGGCGGCGGTGGGGTTGGGAATCCCATGTCTCCGAATGGATTGGGAGGAACAGGCTGGGTCTTGAAGGTGACGCGGAAGAACTTTGCGGTGACGGGTGCGAAGGAGAGGGTGTGCTCCGTGGAGCCGCCCTTGGGAAGGTCCAGGACCAGGTGATAATTCTGACCGTCGTCGCTGGCTTCAAGGGCTCGACCGCTGTCACCTCCCGGCGGAAGGAATGCATCCCCGGGGGATTTTTGGCCGGCCACGATGGTGAGCGCTCGGATGGTCTGCGGCTGCGCAAATTGGTATTGAATCCAGGCTTTGCCGCCCATCTCTTTGGCCATGGGCAAGGCGACGGTCTTGACCAGGTCGCCGTCACTCAGCAATGCCGGATCAATCGTGCCGCCGCTGCTGGTGATTGCAGGTTGAGACGCCGAGAGCGGTACATCCGTCTCAGCTTCCTTATAGGCGATGACGACAGAATCCGCGTAATAGTGAGGGGCGTTGAAAACATCTCCCAACATGGCGCCCACATCTTCGATGGGCAGGTTCTGGAAGGCGCCAGTGTTTGAAGGCGGAGGTGCGAGAGAACAGGTGCAGGGCTTACCGCCTTCGACGCGGGTCTCGCTCCACACATATTTCTTCATGGCCTCCTTTGCGGGTACCCAGGGACCGCCCGTCTCGCTCCATCCAGGAGAGCCTGCGATGGCTTCCTCCAGTCCAAGTTGGTCAGCCAGGGTGGTGGCGTATTTAAATGCCTGCTTCCAATCGGGCGTCATGTAGACGAGACGTTTGTCGACAACCTGGGGAGTGAAAAGGGCCGCATCGAAGTTCTGGAAACCACCCAAGCCGGCACGGTGCATCCACTCCAGATCGAGCTTGATGCCCTCCTGAGTGATGTTGCCATTCATCCAATGCCACCATACGCGGGGCCGGGCCCCCTCAGGTGGGTTTTCGAAGCCGCTCTTCAGAGCGTCAGTTGGGTTCTGTGCCGAGGCCAGGGTTGCCACCAGGGAGAGGCACAGCGCGGCGGGTCTGGAGAAGCGACGGCGAATCCTGATCGACTTCAAGGCATTGAACATGGAGGCACTCCCTTCGGGGTGACCGTGGATCTGAATGAAAACGGCTCAATGGAGCGAAAGTCTATTGATCCATTCGCTCGTTTGTCAAAGGAAACTATTTGCCTATTGATATAGATTGGGCGCCACAGAGAAGGGGAATATATTGTCCGGTATTGCGATTACCGGCTCCCTCCATCCCCGTAGCTATCGGGCCCCGAATCTGGATTCATAAAGGAGGATCAACATGAAAGGTTTTCACAGGAACGTGTGGGCTCTGGTGTGTTGTGTTGCCGGCGCTCTGCCCTGCGTGGCACAGAACAACCCATGGAATGGATCGTGGAAATTGGATGCGTCCTCGGTCAAGTACTCGGGACCGACCTTCTCCATTGCGACCGATGGCGAAGGTTACACCCTGACCAGGGGCGCCAAGGTAGACCCTAAGACGGTTTGTGACGGTCAGCCTCACACGGCTCCCGATGGCTTAACAACTACATGCACCATAAGCGGATCAAGCTACCAGGTGAACACTACGAAGAGCGGCGATGCGGACGTGAAGGCGACCGTTTCACTTTCCAGCGATGGCAACATGATGACCAGGAATGTGCTGATTTCCCCGCCCGGCGCAAGTCCGTTTACTGTGACCATCACTTCCAAGCGGGTTTCGGGCGGACCTGGCATCTCTGGCACATGGAAGGAGGTACATTTCGCTGAGTCTGCGGAGAGCGGGTTGCTTACGATCGCGATCTCGGGCGACAGCGTCGCCTTCAAAGAGACGGATGCCGAAAAACCGATCGTATGCAAACTGGACGGCACGGAAGTAAAGCTTTACGGTACCTCGACCATGGCAGTAAAGTTGGACGGATCCCATACCTTGAAAGTGACGTATCGAACGGACGGGAAGGTCAGGCGGGAAAACACTTTTGAGCTCAGCCCGGATGGGAAAACGATTAAGGAAACGGATGTGACGCCGGATCCATCTCCTTCAACGACTTCGATGCTGCTCCACAAATCTTAGTCGCTGGAAATCTGAAGAGAAAGCTTAACGTCGTCTTCCTTTCAGTGGAAGTGTTCGTCCTCAGGAAGTTCGATAGGAGATACGTGTGAAAACAGCGAAGCTACTCATGATAGTCGGCGACTATGTCGAGGACTATGAAGTGATGGTTCCCTTCCAGGCATTGCAGATGGTGGGGCACACAGTGCATGCCGTTTGTCCGGACAAGAAAGCCGGCGAGTTCGTGCGCACCGCGATCCACGATTTTGAAGGCGATCAAACCTATTCGGAAAAACGCGGTCATAATTTCACACTCAACGCAACCTTTGCGGAGATCGAGCCCTCCGATTACGACGGGCTGATCGTTCCCGGCGGCCGCGCGCCAGAATACTTGCGCCTCAATGCGAAGGTCGTCGATTTAGTGAAACACTTCCACAACGCCGGCAAACCAATCGCTGCGCTGTGCCACGGAGCACAACTATTGGCTACCGCCGGAGCGCTCCGAGGTAAGAGAGTGAGTGCCTATCCGGCATGTGCCCCGGAGGTGGAAAGCGCCGGCGGCCAATTTGTCTCCGTGGGTTTTACAGAAGCTGTCGTTGACGGAGTACTTGTCACTGGCCCGGCGTGGACCGCACACCCAGCATGGCTCGCCAGGTTCGTTGAAGTGCTTCAGGAATACCTGTCAGGCAGCCCAAGTTCTAATAACTCAAAAACCACCGCGATGGTAGGTAACTGAAGCACGTGTTTATCTCAATATTCATTTGACCCTCAAGCAATGAGATTGATAGAAGGGTGCGTACTAGTTTCCAATCTAATCAGGCATAAGGAAATCCTATGATCGCGAATCTCGGCAAGCGAATCGCTCAGGCGGCAAGTGTTGCACTTGCGCTGGTTATATTGCCGGCCAGCGCTCCGGCCCAGCAACAGTTCGAGTTACACAGCACAACCTTCTCCAACGGCAGCACTCTTCCCCTCTCCACGATCTTGAATAACCAGGTCAATGGAGTGAACACCTGCTCAATCAACGGCGCGGCGGGAGGTGACGAGTCGCCGGAGCTCTCCTGGACGGGCGCTCCCAGGGGAACACAATCCTTCGTGGTGGTGCTTTACGATACCACCGCTTCGTTTACGCATTGGGGCATGTACAACATCGGCGGCAATGTGACGCTGCTCCCTCAAAACGCCGGCCAAGCCGGCAGTTCGTTCGGCATGCAGGTGGAAAACGACTTTGATCTTGGACAGCAATACGACGGGCCATGCCCGCCGGCGAATGTTACGCCCGACACCCACAGCTATGTCTTTACGGTGTATGCGCTCGGCACGACACTCCGCCTACCGGGTTCGGCGAATTTCCCCACCAACGCTGAAACGCTCTACCACGGACTAATTCGTGCCGGAGAGCAGGGCCAGATTCTCGGAACAGCGAGCCTCACGGGATTCTACTCTTCAACGCCTCCGTCAAACTGAGGCGTCTTACGGTATATGCTATGCTCCCGTGTGGATGACGTCGTTCATCTGCCGGGAGCCATGGCATTCCTATGACGAACACAGAAAGCCGGCTACTCCGGCTGATCGCGTTATTCAAATTCTTCAAGGCATCTATCCTGATCGTGACCGGCATCGGCATCCTCAAGCTGATGCACAATGACGCGGCAACGACTTTAGACCATTGGTTCGCAAGGCTGGGCCTGGCCCCTGGTAACCGATTCGTCGATTACGCAATTAGCAAAGCCGCAAACATTTCTCCCAACAGAATCAAAGACCTCGGATTGGGCAGTTTTGTCTATGCCGCCCTGTTCCTGACCGAGGGTATTGGTCTCTGGATGTTAAAGCATTGGGCTGAGTGGTTCACGGTTGTGATCACGGCCTCACTTATCCCGCTCGAGGTTTGGGAGTTACACCGCCATCCAACAGCCGTCAAGGTGCTGGTCCTCATAATCAATATTGCGGTAATCGCTTACCTCCTCTATCGCGTTCGCAAGGAAAGCTCCGCTTAAGGGCGTAGTGAACATGTCACCCACTTATAATCTGGAACGCGCTTACTGCTTATCAAACACTTCCTTCGTGGGCGGATGAAAACGAACAAAGCGATCGGTCTTGTAGGGATCGATGACCAGAAACAGTATCCCCGTAACAATGCCTGCCAGTTAAGCAAGCGCTCCTGCTGTGTTGGCCTGCAGACCTGCGGCGGCGACCGGCGCACTCATGACCTGGGCTCACTGAGAAACACGTGGGGCAAGCACCGCCATCGGCAAAAGCGGCTCCGCATGTTTGACAGAAACTCATAAAACATTCCCTCCTGAATCCGGATGTGAGATCACATTCGGCTCGCAACCATCTGCGCCAGCGGCTTGATGTTGCCGGTGTTGCATGGACAACTGATGTACGTAAAGTGAGCAACGGTATTTCCTTTGCGAACCAGGATCATGCTGCCGCCAGCCTCGAAGGCTTCGTCGCCGATACCGGTCAGGTCCCCCGAGCCGCTGTTTTGCGTGCCGGCTTTCTGGTCTGCAGAGGGCGCAACATTGGTGACCCTGCCAAGTGTTCCCCGGTTCAACTTCATCTCCATTGGCGCATTGCCGGAGGTGAAGCTGACCACCAGCACCGGGACCTCGCCGGTAGCGGCCTGCGCAGACAGGCTTTTATCGCTCGCTTCCTGCTGCGCAAAAATGGCCCCGGCAAACTTCTGCAAGGTCTTTTGCGTCTGCGCGTCGGCTCCCAAGCCGCCCAGCATGGCAGCTGCGTGCTTTGCCGTCGCGTCCGCCGGATCTCCCTTGGCGATATAGCTACAGCCATCGTCCTTTGCGTCGGTACGGATCACAGTGAGTCCAACGGCCTGGCTGACCTCCGCTTTGCTGAGAAAACGGCAGGGATCCCCCTTGAAACCGTCTCCGCTATCGTTGCCACTGAAAACGCTGCTTCCCCCCAATTCCTGTGCTGCGACCTGGTGTATTTTTTGCCGGAGCATTTGCACTCCGTAGTAAAGGCCGGCGAGGGCAAGGACGGATCCGACGCAAAGCAGGACAACCACGGCGAGGACGATCTTCAGCAGGGTGTTTGACTTCTTGGCCGGGTAAGCAACGCCGGGGGTATAACCGGCAGGGGCCGGTACATAGGCCGCTGGCGGCGGGGGCTGGAAGGCCGCTGGAGCCTGTGCGCGGACAACCGGATCAGGATTGGCCGGCGGTGGAAGGTTGGTGGGGAGAGCGACGGTCGCCCAGTTTGCCGGGTCCCCCGGCGGCGTCGGAGTTCCGGCAGCCGCAGGTTGCTGTGCCCGGCTCGCCGGCTGCACCGGCACTACGGCTGCACCGCAACCTCCGCAGTAGATCGCTGTTTCGGGCAAAGGCGAACCGCAAACCCCACAAAACTTTGTCATTATCGTCTCCTTGGCGCCCGTCTGTATCGGCCCAGCAGTTGCTGCGCTGGATGCGTTGTCTCGTCGACGGATCCGACGAAAAAGCGCTTATCCACTCCGCTTCCCTGTCGCAATCAGGCCTGGCGGCGGCGCGCGCAACGGTTGTGCCGTTATTCCCTGCCACTGTGCGCGCTCCAGGGGCGGGTCGTCAATGGCATCGGCACTTAAGTTTCCATTAACCGTAAACTCTCTTCCCGGGTACTCACACACCCTCTTTACCCCTGAGGACTGCGAACTCAGGCTGCGGACCGAAGCACGCATTTTAATTAACTATGGTTAATATTCTGTGGGATACTAATGCTAATGGTCCAGCGAGGATGATCTCGGCAGCTGACTTTACGGCTGTTGAAGCGAGCGGGCCATCCAGAGCGACGAGATCTTTATGAAATGCGTTCACCCCATCGCGCTCAACGCCTTGTTGCTGCTGGGTTTTGCCTTGGCCAACTGTGGGTATGCCTCTGCCCAAAGTGGTACTTCGAGCGCATTAGCAGGAACCGTAACAGACAGTAGCGGGGCGCTTGTCACCGATGCAATGGTCAGCGCCATCAATGTCGACACCAAAGCGATTCGCAATGGCCAGAGCGACAACTCCGGTCGCTTCCTCTTCTCTCAAATCGATCCGGGAAACTATCAGGTGACGGTCAAGGCGAGCGGTTTCGCCGTGCAAACCTCTCAAGCCACCCCGGTGGCCGTAGGCCGTACCGTGACCTTGAACTTCACCCTGCATATCTCCACATCACAGAACGTCGAGGTGAGTGCTGAACAGGGTCTGCTGAGCCTCGACAATCCGAATACCACCACCACCCTTGAAGAGAAAGCCATCAAGAGCCTTCCCAATCCAGGACAGGACCTGACCTATATTGCGCAGTTTGCCCAAGGGGCTCTGATGAACACTGCTGGATCGTCCAATGACGCCAAAGCCGCCGGCGGCTACGGAAATGTCGAATTCAATGGACTGCCGGCCACCTCAAACGGCTACATCCTCGATGGCTTCGACACCAATGATCCCTGGCTGGGACTCAACATAGGCCTCTCCACAAATCTCGTCATTGGCCTCGATGCGGTGCAGGAGGCCACCATCAATACCAATTCCTTCGCCGTGGATCAAGGACGATACAGCGCCGCGCAGGTCAACTACTTCACCAAAGCCGGCACTAACAACTACCATGGCGACCTTTACGAAGTCTGGAACGGATCCCTACTGAATGCGCAGAACTACTTCCTGCATGCGAATGACACACCGGGCAATATTGCTAAAAAGCCGCGCTCCACGGTGAATGAATTTGGAGTGAGCGTCGGCGGCCCGATCCGAACCAACAAGCTCTTTTTCTTCGCCCACTACGAAGGAATCCGCATCGCGCTGCCTATTGTCTCGCAGGCCGTCGTTCCCTCGCCCGCCTATCAGCAATACGTTCTGGGGCAGTTGCCAACCGGCGGCACCGACCCGATCACCGGCACCGTTCTACCTCCCCAGCCTGCCGAGGTCTCCTTCTATCGTTCCATGTTTGCCCTGTATCGCAATACCAGTGGAACCCCGCTTCCCATAAGCACCTGCCCGCTTTCTGCGGGAGGAGCGGTGCTACCCCCACCTGCCGGCGGAGCCGTGTTGGATGGCAACGGGTGCGCAAATCAGAGGCAGGAATCGCTGAACAACAGTGACAGTGAAAATCTCATCGTCGTCAAGATCGACCACACCATCAACGCCGGCAACAGCGTATGGTACCGGTTTCAACAGGACACCGGACTACAGGCCGCCTTTACCGATCCCATCAATCCAATCTTCAACTCCTATTCACCGCAACCGCAGCGGACCCTGGTTTTAGGCTATACCCACATCTTTAGCCCCAGCCTCGTCAACCAGTTCAACCCCGGCGCGAGCTGGTACTCGAGCGTGTTCGAGCCAGGTAACTATGCGAAGGTGCTTGCAACCTTTCCTATCGTGCTCGCGGGAGGTACCAACAACGCACCCTTCACGACCATCGGCGGCAATAACAATACCTACCCCCAGGGCCGTAAGGTGACGCAATGGCAGATCAACGACAATCTGGTTTGGACGCGCACCAGGCATACGTTCAAGATCGGCATTAACACCCGCCGCATCGACGTCAGCAACTACGACCTGGGCCAGGGGATCGTGCCCTACGTCCTCTACAATGACCTTGCTCAGTTCACCTATGGCGCGGCTTACACCGCCGCCCAGACCTTCCCGGCCTCGCTTAGGGAACGGGTCGCCGCCGGCAATCTTGACCTATACGCGATGGATACCTATAAGCCAGTTGCCAAGCTGACTTTGACGGCTGGCCTGCGTGTCACCTGGAACACCAATCCGGTGAACGCACAAGGACTGTTCGCTCGCCCAGCCGGTTCCTTCCTCGATATGTCCCACCAGGTTGGACAGCCTTTGAACCAGGTGATTCTCACCGATGTGCACAGTATCTTTCCGGCAACTTCGCTGTTTGTCTACCAGCCTCGCGCCTCGGCCGCTTACCAGATCGCGCGGAGGACCGCAGTGCATCTTGGGTTTGGCCTATTCGACGACATTGTTCCGGCGCAGATTGCCGATTTGGCCTCGAGCAATCCTCCCTACGCGCCGGCCTTTGTCGGCGGTCTCGGTGGACAAGCCGGCGGGATAGCCCTTGCTCCAGGTGTTCCCGGCAGCGCGGTTGACGCTGCATCCGCAGCAAACCAATCCTTTCAGGTCGCGTTTGCCGCCGGCGCCTCTCCGTGCACCGGCATCGCTCCGGGCGCACCCACCTGTCCGCTTGCGGTGAGTCTGAATACATTTCCCACGGGAACGCTGAAGGTCCCTTACTACTATCAGTACGGCCTGGGCATCGAGCAGCAGGTTGGACCTCGCGGCGCGTTGCGCGTGGATTATGTCGGCACGCGAGGAGTGCACGAGCCTTATCAGGTCCAGCTCAACGGCTATCAGAATGTTTGCCCGGGCTGTTTTTCACCCTACCCTTACCAGCAGCCACTCGATCAAAGGTTTGGCAGCGTGAACGAGTTTCGCACCGACGCGAACAGTGCCTATGCCGGCCTGCAGACGAGTGTCACGGAGCAATTCGCCGGCTTGACCTTGCGTGGCAACTACACCTTCAGCCATTGCCTTGATGAGGTATCGAACGGCGGCTTGCTCTCATTCTCTACCCAAGGCATTTTGTCGCCGCTGCCGGGTGAGCTAAGCCGGCAGTATGGCGACTGCGACTACGATGTGCGCCACAATGTCTCTGCCTTCGGCCTCTACCAGGTTCCGTTCCACTCCTCCCACGCCGCGTTACGCCACCTTCTCGGCGGTTGGTCCTTCTCAGAAACAGCAATCCTGCATAGTGGGCTTCCCTTCACCGTCCTAAGCCAGCCCTATACTGCCGATGGCCATGGTGTATTTCAGGCGAGTGGGCCCCAGTTTGCCCGAAGAGTCCCCGGCGTGCCCCTCTATAGCAAGGCGCCTTATCCTGGTGTAACCGTAGCGGGCACGAAACAGTGGCTGAATCCCAACGCCTTTCGCTCCGTGGTGGACCCTTCCAACGGGGCCTGCGCCGGTGGTGATTCCGTTGCCAATTGCCAATTTGGAGATGCAGGACGCAACACCGTGCGCGGGCCACACTTCACTGACTCCGACATGTATATCACGAAGCGTTTTCCTATCACGGAAGGCGTCTCGCTGCGAATAGATGCGCAGCTCTTCAATGCTTTCAATCACCCAAACTTTGCTCTGCCCAATTCAGTCGAAGCCGGTCTGCCTGGAACTTTTGTCCCGGCGAAATTTGGCACGCTCGAAAGCACAATTTCTCCTCCTACCGGTCTACTGGGCGTTGGCCTGGGCGGAGACAGCTCGCCGCGGATGATTGCTTTCCAGGCCCGCATCGAGTTCTGAAAGCAGGGACTCTGGATCACAAGCGTGGGGTTGCCACACTGAAGCGCCAATGAATTTGGGCCGCTTTCGATCTATGCGAGAGAACTTACGAAATCAAGGAATGCCCTGGTCTTGGCCGGCAAATGATTCCGCGACGGATAAATAGCATAGAGTGGAAATCGCTCATCGCACCACTCCGGAAATAGCGCGATCAGCTTGCCTTCCGCTAACAAGGTCGAGACCGCGACTTCCATGACCTGCGCTATTCCATACCCGGCCAGGCATAGGTTATGCATGGTGACGATATCGCTGGCGAGCAACTGGCCGTTGGTCGGGACTCGAACGATCTTTCTGCCGGCGATGGAACTCCCATTCGAAGGGACGCGCCGTCTCCGGATTGCGATAATCGATCAGCACATGGCCTGCTTGTGAAAGGTCCTCAGGGGTGGCTGGACGCCCGTGCCGGCGGAGATACGATGCCGCAGCAACCGTAATAATGCGCGTGTCCCATAACTTCTTCGCGACCAGCCCGGAGAGGGGCGGTTCTCCCAGGTGGATAGCCACGTCGAAACCTTCGCTGACCAGATCGCCGAGTTGGTCGCGTGCGATCAGCTCCACTGCGAGTTCCGGGTGGGCTTCCAGGAACTGCCTCAGCCGCGGGCCCGGCAGAAAGTGAGCAAACGACGGATGCATTTTGACCCGCAGTCTGCCCCGCACGTGCGTGCGGCCTTCCATCACTGAGGCCGCCACATCCTCGAGCGCGTTCAGCAATGGCGCCACCTGCTCGTAGAACCGCCGTCCTTCGTCCGTGATGGTGACAGAGCGTGTGGTTCGATCCAGCAGACGGATTCCCAACCGCGCTTCCAGGCGGGCAATCGACCGGCTCACCCCGGACTGGGACAAATTCAGAGCCTTCCCCGCGCCCACAAAGCTCCCGCTGCGGACGACTGCGGCCAGGACCGTGGTCCCATTCAAGATGCGTTCATCAAAACTCATCATTCATGCTCTCACGTCATTTGTAACATGACACTCATGCCAGAATCGATGCAATACGCCCGCCCATCTCATGTTCAGACCAGGAAACTTCCGGTCATCCATCATGGAGGCGAATATGTTTGCCATCACCGGTATTACGGGAAAGGTGGGCGGAAGTGTCGCCCGCAATCTTCTTGCCCAGGGGCACAAGGTAAAGGCGGTTCTGCGGAACGCAGAAAAAGCGCAAACGTGGATCGCGCAGGGGTGTGAGGTCGCCATCGCGAGCGTTGAGGATGCAGCCGCGCTGACAGCTGCCTTTCGCGGTACGGAAGGCGTTTTTCTTATGACGCCTCCCGAATATGATCCAGAACCGGGTTTTCCCCAGACACGCCTGGCCGCCGCGGCAATCCAGCAGGCCATCGAAGCCGGGCGTCCAGGCAAGGTGGTTTTCCTCTCCACCGTGGGAGCTCAGGTAGCAGAGCCGAATCTGTTGAACAACTCCAAAATCACCGAGGAGATGCTGCGAACCACTTCCGCTCCCGTGGCTCTGCTCCGCGCCGCCTGGTTTATGGAAAATGCGGCGTGGGATGTAGAAGCAGCCCGGAGGGGTGCAATCCAGAGTTTTCTTGCGCCCCTCGATCATCCCATTCCAATGGTGGCCACGGCGGATATTGCGCAGACGGCCGCCGATCTTCTTCAAGAGAGCTGGAAAGGAGTTCGCGTCGTGGAACTCGAAGGTCCGTACCGCTACTCGGCCCGTGACCTTGCGACCGCCTTTAGCGCAGTTTTGGGCACGCCGGTCCTGGCAGATGTAGTTGCACGGAACACCTGGGAGACGCTCTTCCGCGCGCAAGGCATGAAGCATCCTATGCCGCGCATGCGCATGCTGGACGGCTTTAACCAGGGCTGGATCGACTTCGAGCGACATGGCGCCGAACAACGTACCGGCACGGTGGAAATCGAAACCGTGCTGCGCGATTTGGTCGCGCGGGGCTGAACCATGCCGGGCGTGTTGCAGGAATTACGCCGGTACTTGATGATAAATAACGATGTCATTTATTCATGATCGACTTTTCGGTGGCCTTGCACTCGGGGCTTGGTTGCTGTTCGCGACGGGTGGGCTCGGCGCAGTCGAAACCACTCATGCCAGATTTGCCGGAACCTATGCATCGCGTTCCGGAGACAGCAAAATGCCGGCACCGTCGATGGACGTCAGTCTGGGGATGGATGGAACTGCTACGGTTACCGAAGATGCGGGCAACGGCGCCATTACACATTTTGGCCATTGGGTAGAAACAGACAAGCAGGTCAAGGTCAGCTTCGACGCAGTCGACGGAAAGCCGGCTGAGCCGCCTATGACCCTCCAACCAGAGCACGATGGGCTGCGGGCGATTACGTGGAACCGCGCCACCTGGGGCAAGGCGACCCCGCCTCTGGTAAGGAGTCGCACCCGGGTGAAGCAACGGTTGACGGACAAAAACCCCGCGGAATAGGCAATTCTAAGAAAATTTGATTACGGCTCGTCCTGGGACGAGCCGTAACTATTTGCTCGCGCCCTCATAAGAACGCTCAGGCGAAAGGGTGTATTTTTCACCACGGCTTCTCCCATAATTTACGCAATCGCGCAGAACAATTTGCGCAAACCACCCAGAACAATTTGCGCAGCCCACGCAGAATCTGCACACGTTGAACGTTCGATTTCGCGATCAGCACTTTAGTCAACAAATTCGGCGGCAAACCCTCTCCTCACACCAACAAATTGTGTATTATCCAACTTATTGAAGACTGTGCATTCCGCCGATTAAGATACAGTGGCAAGTGCATATGAGTTGTTGGGGGAGTTGTAGTGTGATATGAGATGTGTAGGTCTTCACGGTTTCGTTCGTGAAAGCACCGCGGTGTTATCGGGCAATCGGCAATAGCTCGATTCTCAGCCCGCCACAACAATCAGCTAAATGGGAGCCAGGACCGCGGTAATAACTGTCGCCTCTGCCATGACACGATGCAGCGCATCTCGGGCGTCGCTGTCGTTATCCCTATAAAGCTATAGTTGATTGTTTAGCCGGCCAGGGTCGTGCCTTGCCACGGGCAATCACCTCCCACAACGAGGGGCTTTTGCGTGTGGAAATGCGGTCGAAAGGTACCCTTTCCGCTTCACGCAGGTTGCATGCGACAACATTAAAGATGAGCCGATCCATGTCGATGAAGTGAATGAGTCCGAAACCTCTCGACTCAATAATGATCATCGGCAGCGACGCGAGTGAAGTTGTGCTGAATCGCGCGGCACTGATTGCCGGCCTTCTGGTCCATCGCACCGTGGATCGAAAAAGGTTTCGAAACTGACTCCAGGGTCTTGCTAATCGCGCAGGACCCTATTGCGAATTCACGTCCTTGGTAAGTCAGCCCGCTCTGTCTAAAAACAGAGGGCCAGTGACTGCTGCTGCGACGTACGCGAAGAAATCAAGCGTCCGCAGGATGGCAGGTTTTGTAACAGAGCAGCACGAAAAAAGGAACACATCTGTTGACTATCTATCCGGTTACCCTGAACTCCGCCAAGACCCTGGCTTGGCGAAAAGGCGCCAGCGCGTGCCTCCTCTTTTTCTCCCTGTTAGTCTTGTCGACGATGCATGGATGGGCGAGTTCCACCTACTACATGTCACCCACCGGCAGCGACTCCAACAGTGGCCTCAGCAGCAGCGCTCCATGGCTTACGCCGCATCACTCCGTCAACTGTGGCGATACCATCATTGCGGCTTCTGGAGAGTACAACAACGAGAACCTTGGTCGCGGTGACTGGGGCACAGTAAGCTGCCCGGCGGGTAACAACGTGGCCTGGCTGCAGTGCGCCACCTTCGATACCTGCAAAGTCGATGTGACCGCGGGAAACAATCAGGCCATCGTGATTGACGAGAGTTACTGGGGCGTACAGGGGTGGGAAGCCTCTTCTTCCACCAGCACGCTGTACGGATCGTGCTTTACCGTCAGTCCGTCAGGATCAGAGAATGTGCACCATATCATTTTCGCCAATAACATAGCCAACGGCTGCGCCACCGGCGGCTTCAGCGCCGTTGCGCGGTCGGCTACAGTGTCCACCGACTACGTCACATTCATAGGTAATATTGCCTATAACGCCGCGGGCACAACTGTAAATGGTAGTTGTGGAAGCGGATTCAATATCTGGGAGCCGGTTGCCACTGACACCAACCCCGGCACGCATAACTTTGTCGCGGGTAACTTCTCCTGGAATAACTTCGACGGCAATCCATGTGACGGCACCAAGCCGACAGATGGCGAGGGCATTAACTTCGACACCTGGGACATGTCTCAAAGCGGCGGCCAGCCCTACACCCAACAAGGTGTGATTGAAAACAATATCGAGTTTTTGAATGGTGGTTACGGCATCGAAGTGGAGAATAACGCAGCCGGGAGCACGCACGCCCCTATCTATATTCTCCACAACACTTCCTACGGCGACCGGCGTGACATGAACGAGGGGTATTGCACCGGCAACGGCGATCTGGACATCTACAATGCGCAAAACATAACAGCGGAATACAACCTCATCTATTCCGGATATGCCACAAACTGTTCGAACGGAGCCTTCTATGGTTTCGCGATCAGCAAAGGCGCCGGTACAGACACCTTCGATTACAACTATGCTTCCGGCGTGAGCGGAAACAATACGTTTATCTATTCCAGCAGCGGCTTCTCTTTGGGCACGCATAACACCATCGGCACCAACCCGTCCTTCGCCAACCCCGTCAATCCGGGCGCACCCGCATGCGGCGGCTCTGCGAGCGTTCCCGCATGTATGGCTCAGGTGATTTCCGACTACACTCCGACCGTGGCTGCGGCCAAGTCTTACGGCTACCAGCCTGTCTCGCTCACCAACACTCCTGATCCCCTTTACCCGCAGTGGCTCTGCAATGTGACCCTCCCCTCCGGGTTGGTAACACCAGGATGCGAGTCAGGGACCGCACCAACCTCGCCAACTTCTCCAACGTCGCCAACGTCGCCTGCGTCACCAAGCACAGTTGCGGCCCCCGTCATCACTCCGCCGAGCCAGTCTTTTGATGGAAGTATTACGGTTTCCATCTCGACCGCAACCGCGGGTGCGACGATCTACTACACCACCAACGGCACGGCGCCAACCAGCGCCAGTTCCAGGTACACGGGACCCTTTACCTTGTCGGCCACCGCGACCGTCCAGGCGATCGGGGTGCTCAAGGGAGACACCAACAGCGCACCAACCAGCGCCACCTATACCTTGAATGGCAGGCACCATCACCGGGGAAACTGATGAGGTGCAATTGTCAGCATAGGTAAATGGGACAAACGATGGCGCTAATGGAAATATCACATTAGCGCCATTTCTCTACTCAACTCCAAACTTCAGACAGATAACTTACTAGTTCTCAGGCTTCTGAAATGCGGTTGTTCCGATCTCTACAACCTCGCCCCACCTCGGGTCAACTGGCGCGCCGGCGGCGTATTGGTCGTGCCAATTCCACCATTTATACGGTGGGGTCTGGGGATACCCCGCCGGGCGAGTCCTCCCACTCCTCCTGGCGGCCGAGCGGAGTCAGGTCGAGGTAACTCCAGGTGCTCCCCATTGCCTCGTCGCCGCGGCTGTTTACGAAGTAAGTGCGGAACACGCTGTCGCCATCGCGGTAGAACACGTTGTGTCCGTGCCATTCGTCTACACCGAAATCGATGTCGAAGCTGTCGGTGATGGTATACCAGGGCATCACCCAGCCCATCCGCGCCTTCATCCGCGCGATGTCCGTCTGCGGGGCACGGGAGGCGAACACAAGCGTAGTGTCGCGGGCGTTCAGATGAGCGAGGTGGGCGACCTGGTCGGCCAACATGGAGCAGCCGCGGCACCCATGCTCAGGCCAACCGGATACGCCAGGCTCGAAGAATGCGCGATAGACGATCAACTGCGGGCGGCCGTCGAACAAATCCAGCAGGCTTACCTTGCCCTTGGGTCCGTCGAACTCGTACTTCTTGTCCACCGCCAGCCAGGGCATCCGCCGGCGCGCAGCAGCCATCGCGTCACGGGCGCGGGTCAACTCCTTCTCCTTGACCAACAGTTGCTGGCGCGCGGCCTCCCACTCCTGCGACGACACGACCGGGGGCGTCTTCATGTTGTTCTGGGTCTTCTTATTGTTGTCCATGTCTCTCTCCTTCCTCGGGATTGTTGTTGGTGTTGGGTCGCTTGTTTGTTCTTGCCGCGAAGCCTGCCTACGAGCAGCGCAGAGATGCCGCCCGTCGAGGTTGCGCTCACCGCAATCCAGGCAACGGATGTCATACACATCGGACACATGGCTCGCTCTCCTTTTCGTTCATCGTTCACTGCCGCGCTGCTCCCGAGCCTTTCGTTCGGCCCGCTCCTTGATGTGACCCAGTTGATGCGTCCAGTACCGCTCGAACGTCTTCACCCAGTCATGGACTGGCTTCAGCTCGGTCGGATTCAATCTGTACATGCGGTGTTGTCCGCGCTTAATCACCGATACCACGCCGACTTTACGTAACACTCCGAGGTGCTTCGACACAGCGGGCTGCGACATCCGCAATCGCAGTACCACCTCACCGACCGCGTACTCTCTGCCATCTGCCAGCACACCAATCAGCTCGCGCCGTCGGGGCTCCGCGATAGCGTTGAAAATATCCGTCGTTGTTGCCGCTCTTGCCATTCTTTTAATCTATGCCGATATAGGCATATGTCAAGCGGCTTCTGCAAGTTTTAAAGTTTGAAGCTGGAGTTTTGCTTCTATCGAAAAGGTGTAGCCCCGGACTTCAGTACCCTACCCCTTTTGAAGGGGTCTTCATAGCCCCTGCGGGCCGCCTTCATCGCTATCCAGCGGACTCGAAAACCGGGGTGCTAAAGCGGGCGCTCGAGGCTTCCCCAATGCCGAGCCGGGTGAGGACGACTACAGTGATGTCGTCATCCTGGCCAAACGCGACCGCAGCTTCAGTTGCTTTCGCGGCGTCTGGTTGCGCCGCAAACAGCGTCCGGACGCGATCAAAACCGTAGAGCTCACCGCTGCCACTACGTGCTTCGAGCAGACCATCGGTGTAAAGAGCGAGATGATCCCCCGCGTTGAGACGAACCGCCGATTCCTTATAGGTTGTTCCCGCGATCAAGCCGAGTGGCAAGGCTCCGGGCAGAGCAATCTCGCTGTCGTTGAGGAAAGGTGCGGGATGGCCTGCAGAGGCCAGCGTGCACGCGCCGTCGGGGTCGAGCCGCAAGGCAAGGCAGGTGGCAAAGCCGCCGTGCAGGCGGCCGTACAGGCGCCGGTTGAGCGCCTCGAGCAATTCCGCAGGACTTGCCGTTGTCTCCGCAGTGGAGCGGATGGAACCGACGATGAGGCAAACGGTCATCGCCGCTTTGAGGCCTTTGCCGCTGACGTCGCCGAGCACGACGAGAGTTCCACCGGAGCTCAGCGGGATGATCTGGAAGAAGTCCCCACCGACTTCTTGTGCCGGGCGGTAGGCGCTGGTGAGCGTAAAGCCCGGCAGCGTAGGAACCGTTTCCGGGACCAGCACCTGCTGCAGCTCACGCGCGTTCTGAATTTCCTGCTCCAGACCGATCTGATGCTTGCGTTCGCTGATGGTGTAACGAATGACCGCGTAAATGATCGAGACGAAGAGCAGCGTCCTGCTGAGCGTAAGCAGACCGATGGGGCTGCCGCCCAAAAAGAACAGCGGCTGATTGAGCCGCGCGGCCAGGGTCCAATGAGTATAGCGAACCCCCTGAATGGCGACGTTGCTGACCGAATAGATCATGGCGCTGAGAAACGCGAAGGCGGCTACGAACCAACGAGCCGGATCAAGATGCTGCCGGCGGAGGACTGCGAACGCCACGATGACGACAGGAACAATCTCGAACACCAGCAAAGGGACGGTCAGAATGGCATCGGCTATCTCTACCTGTAGATCGTTGAGCAACGATGGATAAAGCAAGAACACCAACCCGTCGGCGATGCCGCCCAGCAGTGCGGTGATTGCCGCGAAGCGAACGAAGCGTACCAGCTTCTTATGATCGTGGAGCAGGAGTATCCAAAGAAGCAGAAACCACTGCGAAGTTTCTCGCACCTGGATCTCCACCTGGACAGCGGCATTGAGCCACGCGCCGTTGTAGGGGATGTGCAGACCGCGGAAGAAAAGCTCGACAATCGGCGTGAAGGCGAAAACAGTCATCCAGAACAACAGCCACTGGTCGCGGTCACGCAGCCACGCAATCAGGCCAAGCAGAGCAACCAGTGTGTACAGCGACGTGAGGGCGAAGGTGAACTGCTGACGGCGCAGGAATTGATACTCCAGGATGGTTTTGGCGGCACTGATCGCCTCCGGGCTGCCGATGTTGGGAACCGCAGAGAAGCCGCCAAAGGCTCCGTTTGAGTTCGATGGCTGGGGAAGGCACCAGAAGCGGACGGCCAGGACGCCCGTCCGGGCGGGGCCCAGGTTATAAATCTGTGCGGGTCCACCGGTGATTGCCCGCAATTGGGGTGGCATGTGGCCCACGTGGCCTACCTCGACCCCGTTCCAGTAGACCTCATATATGTCACTTAGGGCCGGAACGAGAATGTCGAAGTTCGGCGATGCTCCCGCCGCAGGCGTGATCGAGAGGGTGCGGCGATACCAGGCGTAACCGCTGTAATTCGGGTGACCTTGCCGGCTCCAGGGCTTGTTAGCGGTGAGCTGTTCCCAACTGTGATCGTCCCATGCGGGGTCCGCCCACGCCGGGTTATCCCCGAGATGGAACTGCCAGGGTCCGTCCACCGGAGCCAGGCCCTTCCCAAGCTCGTCAATCACCAGAGTGTACGCGGGGAGAGGCGCTGCTTGGAGTGCGCCGGAGCTAATCACGGCCAGGAAAATCAGCGAAAGAACGATGCCTATCGTACGGCAAGTAAGCATACGAAAGCATACCTTGCCGGCGAAATGAAATGTTTTGGCGGTATTCTCTTAGGGAGCGGAAACAGGTTTCGAATCCCATGGAGCATAGCGCGATCGAAACGGAGACAGCAGAGCTCAGCTCTCAGGCTCGACTGGAGCAACTGCGCAAGACCGTGGATGAAGGTGTGCACCGCCCTCTTACCTGGCGTCAGGCCCAACTCGACGGCTTACTTCAATTTATCTCGGATCACGAAGAGGCGATGTTGGCTGCCCTCAAAGCCGATCTGGGACGATGCGCAGCTGAGGCACGGTTGGCCGATATTCTCATGGTGCGTTCCGAGCTAAAGCTGATACGGCGTAACCTGCGCCGCTGGCTTCAACCACGCCATGTTCGCACCCCGCTTGCCGCGCAGCCGGGAAACAGCTGGCTGCACCAGGAGCCGTTTGGATTAGCGCTCATTCTGGGGACCTGGAATTATCCCTTTCAGCAGATTTTCCTTCCCCTCGCCGGAGCCCTGGCCGCCGGCAATGCCGCAGTCGTCAAACTGCCGGAGCTTGCAGTCCAGTCTGCATCGCTGATGGCCACCCATCTACCGCAGTATGTTGATCCCGAAGCTGTCATCGTGTTCACCGGAGGTCCGGAAACGGCATCCAGACTTCTTGCCCAGCGATTCGACAAGATTTTTTTTACCGGATCAAGCCGTGTGGGCCGCATCGTTATGAAGGCCGCGGCAGAGCACCTCACGCCGGTGACGCTCGAGCTTGGAGGAAAAAATCCGGTCCTGGTTGCTCCCGACGCCCCACTCGAAGTGACCGCTCGCCGCATTGCCTGGGGCCGCTTCATCAATGCCGGGCAGATTTGCGTTGCCCCCGATTATGTCCTTGTGCCGGAGCCGTTGCGTCTCCCTTTGATCGACTCTCTCGCACGCGCGATTCTGCGATTCTACGGGCCCAACCCACAAGCCAGCACTTCCTATGGACGCATTGTGAACCAGCAGCATTTCACCCGGCTGGTTGCACTCATGGGTGAGGGTAGGATCGCAACCGGGGGAAACCGGGACGCGGCGGATCGATACATCGCACCGACGGTGCTCACCGAGTTGCCTGCGGGCGCAGCCATCATGCAAGAAGAAATCTTTGGTCCGCTTCTGCCCGTGGTTGGATATCAAACCATGGAGGAAGCGGTAGCCTTCATCAGGAAGCGGCCGAAGCCTCTCGCGCTTTATTTGTTTACCAGGGATCGTTCCCTGCAATCGCGAATCGTGCGCGACACCAGTTCAGGCAGTGTCGTGGTCAATGACGTGGTGATCAACCAGATCGTGTCCGGACTGCCGTTTGGCGGTGTGGGCAATAGCGGGATGGGCAGCTTTCACGGCCGATACACTTTCGATGCTTTCTCCCGTTCCAAAGCGGTGATGCGCCGCTCTCTGTGGCCCGATCCTGACCTGCGCTATCCCCCCTTCACAAACAAGAAAGACCGCCTCGCGCAGCGGCTCCTTTCCCTCTAAGCTCCGGTCGCCTATGAATTGTCGCGGACGATAATTGAGTGGGTGGCCCAGGTCTCGCTTTTGAGACCCGGGTGTTCCGGCTGGACTCATTTGCGCGGAGAAACCCAGGTCTCAAAAGCGAGACCTGGGCCACCCACTTAAAGTCTGGAGGTTGCAGTTTTATTTTCGAGAGCGAAGCGGTCGGATCTGCGGTTCTTTCCCTTGACCGCCGCTCCACGCGATAACATCCCCTGGTGAACTTTCCTCGTGAGTCACGTAAGGTGAGACCAATGACTACAAACCGGCTGCTGACTCTATCGCTATTCGCCATCATCGTGAGCAATTTACCCGCCACAGCCCAACCACCCAAGGGCCAGCAGACAATCCTCTACGGCGCAGCCTACTACGAGGAGTATGCGCCGTACGACCGTCTGGACGAAGACGTGAAGATGATGCAGACCACCGGCATCACCGTCGTCCGGATCGCGGAGTCGACCTGGAGCACCCTCGAACCACAACCGGGAGTCTTCGATTTCAGCCACGTCGATCGCGTGCTGAACGCCATGGATAAGGCCGGGATCAAAGTCATTGTCGGCACACCGACCTATGCCGTGCCGACCTGGCTGGCACGCGAACATCCGGATGTTCTCGCCATCACTCCGGAGGGGCCTGCCCAGTACGGCCGCCGTCAGAACATGGACATCACCAACCCCGAATTCCGAAAAGCTGCTGAGGGGGTCATCGTAGCGCTGGTGGATCACGTGAAGGATCATCCCTCGGTGATCGGCTACCAACTCGACAATGAAACCAAGGCCTACGGCACCAGCGGCCCCAACGTACAGGCGGCCTTCGTCGAGTGGATGCGACAGCGTTTTCCCGATCTTGCGGTGATGAACAAAGAGTTCGGCCTCGATTACTGGAGCAACCGGGTCAACGACTGGAATGACTTTCCGTCCGTGAATGGTTCCATCAATGCCAGCCTCACTTCTGCCTTTGCCGAGTTCCAGCGCGGCCTCGTGACTGACTATCTCGCGTGGCAAGCTGGCCTGGTTCGCAACCATGCTCGCTCGGGTCAGTTTGTGACCCAAAACTTCGATATGGACTGGCGTGGATATTCCTTTGGCGTGCAGTCCGGCGTCAACCACTTTGAGGCAGCGCGTGCCGTAGATATCGCCGGCATCGATATCTACCATCCCACCCAGGACCACCTCACCGGCGCCGAAATAGCCTTTGGCGGCGACCTGGCGCGGTCGATGCGTGCCGGCCAGAACTACCTCGTCATCGAAACCCAGGCGCAGGGCTTTCCCGAGTGGACGCCCTATCCGGGCCAACTTCGGTTGCAGGCTTTCAGCCACCTCGCCTCCGGCGCCAATATGGTCGAGTATTGGCACTGGGGCACCACCGCAAATGCAATCGAGACCTACTGGCGCGGTCTGCTGAGCCAGGACTTCAAACCCAACCCCACGTACGATGAGGCGGGGTCCATTGGGAAAGACTTTGCCCGGCTGGGTCCGCAGCTGGTGAACATGCGCAAGCAGAACCGCATTGCGATCTACGTCAGCAATCGCGCCCTGACAGCCTTCAATGCATTCAAGTTCGGCTGGACTTCGAAGACCACCTACAACGACGTGCTGCGCCCCTTCTATGACGCGCTCTACCGAATGAATGCCGAGGTCGACTTCGTCGATCCTTCGACCGCCGATCTTTCCCCCTACAAGCTGATCATCGTACCTGCACTCTACTCTGCATCAGACGCGGAGATCGAGCGGCTGAATGCCTTTGCCAAGGCGGGAGGTCACTTGCTCTATACCTTCAAGAGTGGCTTCTGCGACGAGAATGTACGGGTACGCTCCAGCACTCAGCCGGGCCTGATCGCCGAGGCCGCTGGTGTGAAATACAACCAGTTCACCATCCCCGAAAGCGTCTCTCTTGAGAACGACCCCTACCAGGCCGGCGCTGCAGACAACACTGCACGGTGGTGGATGGAGCTACTAACACCCACGACGGCGACGGTCGTCGCTCACTACCACCATCCGGTTTGGGGTAAGTATGCAGCCATAACCCGAAACACCTACGGCAAAGGCGAAGTGACTTACGTCGGATTCATGCCCAGCGACGTCCTTACCGAAAAGATTGTCGAAGACACCGTGAAACGCGCTGGTCTTTGGGGGCCGCAACAGTCGATTCATTTCCCTGCCATCGTGCGCAGTGGAGTGCTGTCGAACGGACACCCCGTGCATTACTTTCTCAACTATTCGGCCGACTCTGCACGGGTAGCATACGCCTTCGCGGATGGCACCGATCTTCTCTCGGGTAACCGCGTGACACAAGGCAGCAATCTTTCGCTGCCCGCGTGGGGCGTCGCCGTAATGGAAGAAAATGTTCGCTAGCGGAACTTGGAAAGGGGTACGAAACTGAAGCGCTTCATTTCATTCCTCGTCACTTCGCTCGTCACTTCGCTATTGACCTGTGGGTTGCTTGCAGTCGTCCCTTCGCCGCGGGCATTGGCGAAGCAGCGAGTAGATCTGACCGTGATCCACGGCACTTTAGTGACGATGGACGGAAAGCGCCGCGTTCTTCAGGATGGCGCTGCTGGCGGTTCAGGGCGACACCATCGTCGCCGTCGACTCGAGCGCGGCTATTGATTCAATGTACGAATCGGGTAAAGTGATCGACGCCCGCGGCGCGCTTATTCTGCCCGGACTAATCAATGCTCATACACATATGAGCATGAGTTTGTTTCGCGGCCTGGCAGATGATCTTTCGCTGGACGATTGGCTGCATAAGTACATCTTCCCCGCCGAGAGCCGCTACGTTACCCCCGATTTCGTTACCTGGTCGACGCGGCTTAGCCTGCTGGAGATGCTGCGCGGTGGCACAACCACCGTCGCCGATATGTATTACTTTGAAGAAGAAGTAGCTGAGGCTACCAAAGCCGCGGGCATGCGCGGCGTGCTGGGCGAAACGTTGATTGGCTTTCCTTCGCCCGACAGCAAAACTTCCGCTGCGGCCCTCGCCTATACCGAATCCTTTCTGAAACATTGGAAGGGTGACCCGCTGATTACGCCTGCCGTTGCGCCCCACGCTATCTACACCTGCCCTGAGGAGCTTCTTAAACAGGCTGCAGCGCTTGCCCGCAGCAATCAGGCGCCGCTTCTAATCCACATGGCCGAAGCCCCTTTCGAGATCGAGCAGAGCCGGCGCGATCATGGCCTGACAACCGTGCAGTATCTCGCGCGTATTGGCCTGTTGGGTTCGAACGTTTTGGGCGCGCATTGCATCTGGTTAGATCAGGCGGACATCCAGACCCTGGCTCATTTTGGCGTAGGCTGCTCCTACAACCCTTCCAGCAACATGAAGACCGCTGCCGGTTCCATGCCCGCCGTGGAGTTGCTCTCGGCCGGGGTGGCCGTCGGCATCGGAACCGACGGCGCTGCCAGCAATAACAAACAGGACATGTTCGAAGAGATGAACCTGGCAGCCAAGCAGCAGAAGTTGGTTCGCATGGATCCCAAGGCTTTGTCCGCCCTCCAGGTGGTCGAAATGGCGACCATTACCGGCGCCCGGGCACTTCACCTAGAGCAACAGGTCGGCTCGCTGGAAGTGGGTAAAAAAGCAGATCTCATCGTGATCGACACCACCGCGCCCCATGCCACGCCGATGTACAACGTCTATTCGGCGATTGTCTATGCACTCAAATCCTCCGATGTGAGGACCACGGTGGTGGGCGGCAAACCCGTCATGGAGGATCGACACATGCTCACGCTCGATGAGCCCGCCATCCTCGCGAAAGCGGCGCAATACGCCACATCGATCGGCGCCTCCTTTGGGCCGAAAACGAACTAAGCTTACTCTATGAATCCTCTCGTCCCAACCTCCTGGTTAGCCGGTCGCCTGGGCGATCCGCGCACCGTTGTCCTGGACGCCACCCTGCCTCCCGTGGGGATCACGCCACCGGTGGATACTTTTGCGCGATACGTTGCCAGCCATATCTCCGGCGCGATCTTTTTCGATATTGAAGCACTCTCCGATCGCTCCACCCCGTTGCCCCACATGATGCCCACGGCGGAGACCTTCTCGCTCGACATGTCGGCGCTGGGTATTGATGATCGCATGGCCATTTGTATCTACGAGCAGGAAGGCGTTTTTTCCGCTCCGCGTGCCTGGTGGATGCTTCGCACCTTCGGCGCCCGCGACGTCTCCATCCTCGATGGAGGTCTCCGCGCCTGGGTCGAGGCCGGCCTTCCCACGTGCTCTGGCCCCGTTCACCGCACGCCAGCCAACTTCCACGCCACACTCGACCGTGAAGCGGTCAGAGATTTCCCACAGATGCAGCAGCTGATCGCTGGGCGCGGGCAAATTCTGGATGCCCGTTCCGCCGGTCGCTTCACCGGCGACGCCCCGGAGCCCCGGTCCGGCATCAGCTCAGGGCACATGCCTGGCGCCACCAGCATCCCCTACACCGAGCTCGTCGAGGATGGACGTCTAAAGTCTGTCGAACAACTTCATAAGGTATTCGAGGCCAGGGGCGTGGACCTGAAACAACCCATCACGACTACCTGCGGCTCTGGTGTCACTGCCGCGGTCATCGCGCTCGGCCTCGAAATAGCCGGCGCGGATCACGTTAGCCTATACGATGGCTCCTGGGCAGAATACGCCCAACATCGCGAGGCAGTGATCGAGAAGACCTAAGTTTCGAGAGTCGACACTTCGCGCACTTTTGCTGTGGCGTGTTTCGATGATTCGATGCGCAGCGTTTTGAGTTCCCATGGATTAAAAGAGACATCATGACTTAGCTGAAGCAAAGAGGACTCAATGTGCGCGGATGTGTGTTTCCCCGATCGTTCCTGCATCCGAAGGATCATCGCGTTTGAAGAATCCTCCGCCTGTTTGATGGCAAGCACCGAAATCGTACTGGGAGCAACATCCAGGAAGGACTTTTCCCATCCTTCGCTGCCACCGTGCCTTGAATCCATCACGTACTCTGCCGGCGTCTGCAACTCATTTGCCAACTGGTCGAGGTGCAGATCGGTATAGGTCCCGGATCGTCCTACAAGCCAGAAAATTCGCTCCTGGCGTCCCTGATCCTGCCAGGCGTCAAGACTATCCGGCTCGACCGGGCTTGGGTTATGCCGGGCATAGGGTGCGGATCGAATCAAGATGGTCCGCAGCTGCCCATTCAGGCAATCATAGCTATAGGTCGAATTGTTCAAAAGCGCAACCGTGTAATCATCCCCGTTCTTCTTTCCTTGCACCGCCACCCAATCCTGATAAGGCTCCTCATTTCCGTTCGTGGCTTTTTCAGTCACGGCGCCTGGAACAGCGGCGAAGACCTTCGGATCGGTGAGCGCCGTTGGAACTTCAAGCTTCAGGATCTGTTCATGCTGTTGCCAATTGATGACAAAGTGCAGCTTGACTATGTCCGATTGCGGAAAGGTGAAGATATCGACGGCGATTTCCGATTGCTGCCAATGCAGCCTCTGGCGCGTGATTTTGAGCACCGGTCCATCTTCCACCACTTTGGACGAAACCAGCTCAGGCCGACCTATCTCCTGGCGGAATTGATCGACCCCATGTGACCAGGTGTCGCTCGGATCAGCAATGGCGACCAATCCGATCTGCGAAGCGAGCAGTTCAGCGCCCCCCTGTGCTTTGAGCGAAGAGATCCCGAACGCGTTTTCTGAAACTGTAATAGAGGATCCATAGGCCGGGGCCGCCGGCGCTGCGTCGAAGCCTTCAGAGAAGACCCGATAACCAAACGCAGGGAGATCTACCCAGGCGGCCAAGCGAGTGTAGAACGTGGTCATGCTCTCAGAGGGCCGCACCTGGATCGGGACCTTGCTGCCATCTTGTGCCTTCAGGCAGGTAATCGGCGATTCGCGTCTTCCGGGAATGTATTGCAAAAGCGCTTTACGTCGCCAGGGCAGCGGATTGAACGCAAATACCAAGCCGCCTTCCGCCTGCTCCGTATTCACTTGCCTGGCAATCGATTCCAAAGCCTCTATCTTGGTGGCTGTTGCCATCTGACAAGCAGCGCCCAGCCCATCGCGCGCATCCTGATAATCCGAGTACAGGGCAGTGCCCGCAAGCAAATCGTGAAACTGATTGAAAAGGATGTTCCACCACGCATCTGTGAACGCCGCCTGGGGATATTTCCGTCCGAGCGTGGCATAGGTCAACCATGAGAGGCTCTCCACCTGTACCATGGCGCGCTCCGACCGGCGGTTTTGGTACTTCTCTTCGCCACAGGCCGAATAGCAGCCACGGGAATGGTGTTGCAGATCCCCGCTGATGACTGGCAGCTTTCCCATGGCAGGAGAAGACTCGACCGCCTTGAAAAATTCACCCGTGGTGCTCCAGCGAAGTTCAGGCAGGCTGGTGTCATTGCGCATCTCGAGTACTTGCTGGATTTGGGCCTTGGTCACAGCGCCGCCGTGATCGCCTACTCCCAGAAATAACGCTCCATCTGAAAATCCAGGAGCAAAACTATTTCCCGCGACGGTTGGGATCTTCGATGCAGCACTGTCGTACGATCCCAATATCCTCAGTGTGAGCACACGCGATCCGTCGGGCCCCTGCCACCAGAACAGCAGTGGCAACTTCTTATCAGGGTCCTGCTCCTGATCGCCTGGCCGCATGAAGACGTAGTAGCCATACCCCGATTGCTTGAGAATGGTAGGTAGCCCGGCCGCATGACCGAACGAGTCCGGGTTAAACCCGATCTTCACGTCCACGCCTAAGGCCTCTTTGCAGTAGGCCTTTCCATAGAGGGCGTGACGAACGAAACTCTCTGCTGCCGGGATATTGCAGTCCGGCTCCACCGGCCAGCCGCCGACCACTTCCCATCTGCCTTCGCGAATGCGATGCAGAATCTCCTGGAACATGGCAGGGTCGGCTTTCTGGATCCAACGATAGTGAATCGCCGACGAATGACAATAGCGAAAACCAGGAGTTTCGTTGATTCTGTCTAGCGCGCTACGCGCCGTCGTGAGCACCAGGTTCGAACTGTCCCGCCAGGGCCACAACCAGGCTGCGTCCACATGAGAGTAGCCAATGACGTGCAGAACCCGGCGAGATCCGGGCGACGCGCCCTGCAAATTTTGCCCCAAGAACTCTGTGCCGGCCAGTGCGCCCATTGCGGCCGCACTGCCTTCAAGAAACTTCCTTCTGGTTATTTCCCCTGCGTCCATCTTTGCTTTCGCACCGTCCTCAACGAGCTGCTTGTTCCATGCTTTGTGGCGGCTCCGTCCGGTTCAGTGTGTCGTAAAGCGGAGCAGCGGCCTTCAGCGTCGGATTGTCCTCGGCTACCGATACCGCAAGAATGCGGATCTTGTTGTTATCAGGGAGAGTAAGGGTTTTCACTCCTGCAGGAACATCGATCGTATAAGCAAACAGGTACGAGTATTGGTAAGGCTCATTGAGCCCGTCGACGGTATGATGATGCGAAACATACCAGGCCAGGGTGGCCGGTTTAACAAAACCCGCCTCCAGCCCAACATAGTCCTCGGGGTATCGCGGCGACGGTGTGCGAGCTTCTCGCTGCTCCTCATTGGGTGGGGGCCATGGCGCATGGGTTGCGGAGATTGCCCAATTCTCCTCCGGCTGATTTTTCCACACGCGGTTATCCCATTGACCGATGAATCCGCTCCAATACTGGATATTCAGTTCAGCAGCTTTGTCACCGGCGCGGAATAGGGCTTTTTGATCCTGATCCGCGGACGCACCGAGAATCAAGATGCGGTTGTAATTGCCGGCAGGCAGCGCGATACTCTGCCCTCTGGCAACCACCGCATTTGCTTTGCCCGTCCCGGCAGGAGCTAGCTGAAACTGCACGCCGCTCAAATTGATTTGCGAGGGAAGCATCTCGGCCGGCATGGCGTTGCCTTTGCCATCGATGCCGCCGCCTTCGGTTTTGGTGTCATCATTGCTGGCCACGGCGAGATCGTAATTTAAGCTCACCGGCTGCGAATGAGGCTCAGCGAGCCGCTCAGTGAGCGGTCCGAGCCGCAGGGCAAAGGTGCGTGGCTGGTATGCGGTGAAGGAAGTGACGAGCGTCCCATCGGTAACAGTGGCAGCGCCAATCGGCTGTTCCTGCGCGTTAACCTCGCGCGCAGCAGCGATGGGCCCGGCAAAGGAGACCCGCACGTTAGGCGCCGGCTTCCCGTCAAGTTCAACCATGCGAAGGATGATCTCGTTGCTGCCCTCTGCTTTCTTAACCGCCAGCACACGGATGCGGGAGTCACTCAGGTGCAGCAACGAAAAGCTCTTGCCCAGCGAACCGGCATGTTTGGTCGCTTCGAACGTAATCATAGGATCACTGAGGCGGTGAGCCTGCCAGTCCGTCTGGGCCTGACGCCAATCGCCCGCGTGCCCCGCCAATCCAAACACAAACTCATGATGACCCCAATCCTGATTCGCCTGATCGGTATATCCCGACGGTCCGCCGTTGGCCGGGGGCCGTATGCCAGGAGAGCGCACGAGAGTCACACGGATGGTGTTGTCGTTGGGCTTGTCGGACCCGTTCTTGCAATCGGTCAAAATCGTTGCGCCAAAGCTGCCGCTCTTGTCCGTCAGATCGATCCAGCGATGCGAAGCGACCTCGAACTGCCGCTCCATCGCGTTGGGCCGCTGGATCGTTCCCACATCCCAATTGTAGGTAGCCTCTGGATTCGATGCGCTGAGAGGGATGGCCACCTTGAGATTGGCGGAGAGGGTTTTCCAGTCGATGGCGTTAGCAAACTCCACGCGATTGCCTGCATCGCCGGCGGCAAGGCTGATGGTCTGAACAAATTTTGAGTTCTCTGCCTCACGCGAAACTTCAATCGAGACTCGAACCGGCCCCTTCTCCTTAATGCGAACCTTTGCCGGGCCGCCAACGTAAGCGCGTGGAGCTGCCTGCTCCTGATCGAAATCCATATTCCAGGCGGGGTAGACGGTGGGCGCATCGTTGGAGATAGCCAGCCGCATGGGAGCGGAAAGCAGCTCTTTGTTCAGGCTCTTGTCAAAGATGCTGGCGACGTCGCCGTCCGCGTTGAGTTGAACCCGATAGCGGGCATTTTCCAGTGAGGACTCCGTCACCTTCAACTCCGGGTTCGGGCTCTGTTTCTCCGCCGGCATCACATCGAATACGGCGTACCCGACGGAAGGCGCTTTGGCCAAGAACAGAACTGTGCCATCTTCCAGTTGCGCGGGTACGTCCTTACCGTCCGGGCCATGCACGCGCACCGCCTTGGGAGCCGCGCCTGGAAAGGTGACCTTAGCCTCCACCAGGTCCTCGCGAGCGATGTTGAGAGGGTTAAAGACGACGATCGGTGTGCCCTTAGCCTGACTATTGAGACCGGATGCGATCGCTGTGCTGGCGCTGGTCAGGACTTCGGCGAATTGGTTGGCTGCAATGATGTCGTCATTCCAGCTGAATTGGTAGGCGCGCGGGGTCGCAGTGCCGGCGGCGCTGTCGTGGAAGTGCCCCGAGAGCTCGAGCATCCAGGCGTCGTTGAGCCGCTGCTGCGGGTAGGTTCGGCCACCCATCCAATCCGCGGCGACCGAGGCTTTCTCCGCCGCATCGGCGAGGTTTTCATTCTTAAGAATCCAGCGCTTGTGATAAGCCTGCGAGGTCAAAGAGCCGGCAGAGTGGTTGATCAGCTCAAGATCGCCTTGGTATTGCGGCATACGGGAGCTCAGATCGGGCGTAATGTCATTGAACATCTGGTCCGCGGCCGATTCCACCACATGCACCGGCCCATCCCCCACTTGCACCGGGCCGCCCTGAGGCGCAGGCGGAGGTATTACGGAGCGCAGGAAAGGAGGCACTGGATAGGGTGGCAATACAGTCTCACTCTTGGTGACAATGGCCTCGAGTAGCTTCACCGTTGATTCCTGCGTTGCCCCACCAATATCTCCGGTGCCCACGTACTTGTAGTCGGCGAAAACACCGGTCACTTTGCCGTCCACAGCGATCCGTTTCACCCAATCCACCTCGGGCGTGCGGGGACGGCTCAAGAAGCGCAACTGCTGCGGCGTGAGCTTCGCCTTCTGCTCGTCCGTGAGTTGTGGCTCCGGCGGCGGAGGGTCCGGGTACTTTGCTGAGATCGGTGTAAACATTGCTGCCATAACCGCCAGGGTTGAGCGCAGCGAGCACTGTCTTGCCATCCGGCCCAACCCAGACCCCGACATTGAACGGAATGCCCTCGGGCGTCTGTTCGGGCGAGTCCGGGCCGCCCACCTTTGCTGCCGGCTGCCAGGCGGCGCTCAGCTTCTGGGTCGAGAAACCCTTCACCCCGGCGTGTGCCAGGATGCTGGGCAGAGAGGCGGGAAACCCAAAGCAGTCGGGCAGCATGTACTCGCTGCTGGCTTTGCCGAATTCGTTGCGAAAGTAGGTATTGCCGTAAAGAACTTGACGGAAAATTCCTTCTGCGCTGGGGAGATTGACGTCTCCTTCCTCTACTGAGGAGCCGGCCGGATACCACCGGCCTTCAGCGACATATTGCTTCATTCGAGCATAATCGTTCGGGTAATACTCCTTCATCAGGCGGTAGCGGTTTGCGCCCGTCCAATTGAATACATAGTGTGGGTACTTGTCGATGTAATCGAAGTTGACGCGCAGCGTCTTCAGCAGGTACTCGCTGATCGTCTGCGGGAACTCCCAGCGCCACTGCGTGTCAAGGTGGGCATAAGGCACCACATATAAGGTGGGATCCTGGGTGATGTCTGGAGCCTTCATCGTTTGGCCGTGAACCGCCGGCATTAAGGCGACGGCGCTCAGAACGGAGAAAAGCCATCCGGTCAACGTTCGCAGCCGAACGGGCACTTTCACTGTGGCGAGTAGGTCTTGATACATTTGGCCCCCTGGGTTTCGAAACAAATATCCCCACAAATACAGAAACGACTCCCATATTAATACGGGAGTCGTTTTGTCTCGGCATTTCTTAGAAGTCTATAGCGCAAACGCCTTGTATATCGGGCTGGCCCGCTCGGCATGTCTATGGTTGGCTGACCACAAAATCAAACTCTGGACTGGCGATAGCTACCGCTTCTGATAGCAGCCGATGTCGATACCTCCGGACTTGATGCGCGGCGAACCATCAAGATCCTTTTCTCCCACCGGCAATCCGGCATTCGTCCCCGCCGCAATCGCGGGCGAATCTGGCCGCAGGTGAAAATCCTTCCTGGCAGGATCAACGAAACGCGGGTCTGAAAACCGGGAATGCCGGTCATTCCCGGTTGACTGAACGTATTTTTCGAAGCCTTTCACCGTTGCGGGATATTCCTTCCAATCGCTCGCCTTCGATCCGGAAGCACAGTAGTACAGGTTGTAGTCGACGTCCACCGGATGCGTATTCGCAGGAATGGAGCTCTTGTTCACGCTGATGAGGCAGCGGGAGCCCGCATATACGATGTTGTTCTTGAACACATCGTCCTCCATGTTGTACTGCATCTGGAACTCACCCGATCCCGTCCCCGCCGTATCGTTGTCATAGAGCGTGTTGTTGACGACCGTGCAATGCTCGGTGCGGCCGCGCTCGGGGTCATAGCCCCCTATCGATACACCCGCGGTGTTGGCGTGATAGATGAGGTTGTTGCGCGCCGTGATGTAGCTGGTGGCGCGTCCTTTGTGTTCGCTCGCCAGCTCGATTCCGAAGTCCACGTCATGCATGACGTTCCGCTCAATCACCACCCTGGTGCCGCCATCTACGTAAATGCCGTCCGAATTCTGCTCATTGCCGTATGCCGGGTTACCGCGCGAAGTAATGTTGTACACCAAGTTCTCGCTCACTACTCCGTCACGCGCCTGGTCGACTGCTGGATTTGGCGCCGTGCGCTCAAAACCGATGACATCGATTCCGATGTTGTTGTTGTCGTGGACGATATTGTGCGTAATGCGGAAGTTCGTCACGTTCCCGTTCACCACCAGCGATTCGCTCGAACCAGTCTTGAGGTGATGCACTTCGTTGCCGTCAATCACCAATTCACTGATCGGAGTATTGGCGTCGGTGCCGTAGACGGCGATGCCGAATCCGTTGCCGCCTCGCCCCGGAGCATCGCGCCCCTGGAAGGTCTGCTCAATGTGATGGACGTTGTTGTGCAGCAGTTCAATATGCGTTCCGGCGCCCATCACGCTGATACCCAGGGGAGTGAGCCGATGTTCCGCGGTGTGGTAATTGCGAATTTCCAGCCCCTCGATGCGCACGTAGCTCTTATTGTGAATGGTGAGTACGCCGCTTCGCCCCTCGGGAACCAGGTGCCCGGCATCGAGAACGGCGGTTTCCCCTGGATAACTTCTAAAGGTGATGAACCCGTCGCTCGCATTGCCGGAGGCGTTGACGCTCACGCGTTCCTCGTAGATTCCGCCTCGCACGTTGATGGTACTTCCTGCACGCGCCGTATCGGCCGCATGTTGAACCGTACGCCACGGCTTAGCCTGGGTGCCCGGATTCGCATCGTCCCCAGCCGTAGACACGTAAAAGGAGGAGCCGCGCTGGCCAAAAGCTCCACCGGCGCACACAAATAACGCACAAAGAATCAAGACTTTCAATTTCATCCCCACCAGAAACTTCCGCCCGCGCACCGGGCTACTGTGTGTTAATCGATCCACGCGACCGCGCCGCGCTCAACCGCAGGAAGTGTGAACTCCACTCCGCTACCTTCCGGCTTGCTGGAAACGACTGACTCAGTCCCTAGAAACGGAAGAACGTGCAGTTGCGATCCTGTATGCCCATCGAGCTTGATTTCTATGTCCCGCTGGGTGCGTGGGGTAGCTATTTCGCCCGCCTTCAATCCATCGAAGTTTGCCAGAAAGATGTAGCGCCGCGTCCCAATAGTTGCGACGTGGGCGACCACGTTGCGCGAAGCACTTACTTCAACTCCGCTGGATACACGCAGGGTATTCATGAGATCCGCAGCCAATGCAGGATCCGCATGGTCAAAGTCGGCTTCCGCACTTTTCAGGTACGCCCGCTCCGGGGAGTCCGGATAAAGGTGCGCCTTGCTCAGGTCGTTTAGCTTGGGGTCGGGCTGGCCGGTCATGACCAGGCTGCCGCCCTGGTCGCAGAACTGGTGAATCGACTTCGACTCAGCGTCGTTGACGATGCGGACATCGGGGAGAACGAGCACCTTTCCGTTGAAGCTGCTCACCGTGCGGGGAGTCACGATCCTGAATTGAATATGATTCTGGAGCAAAAGCAGCAGCACGCCTCGATAGGAGGCGATAAATTCTTTGCTATAGAAATTGCGCGTGGTATCAGAGAAATACACGCCCACTTCCCCGATAGGTTCACGGTGGACGCCAAAGATATCCTCATGCGCGGCAACCCAATGGTAGACCTCGGTGCGGGTTGCCATGTCATTCGAACCAGACATCACGTGCCCGCGAGCATCCCACAGGTTCGCGCCCGCCATCAGCTCCGACATAAACAAATTGAGCATGGCGTCTCGCGGTTTCACATGCGGCGCGCCATCCCACGAGTAATTGAGAATCCATGTGGGCTTGTCGCCGGCAAATGCCCGGAAGCTTCGAATACCGACCTGATATTGAAACCAATCAAGCGGTGTACGAGACGCAGCGGTGTGATCCTCACTCTCCCCGAACTCATATTCGTGGGCGATGGCATCTGACACGGGATAAAGCTGGTAGACATCCGCGCCCACCCGCGGACTTTCCGCCTCAATCCCGGGATAGATTTCAGGGATCAGCGAGATCGACGGATTCACCGCGATCGCATTGCGTGCGGATCTCCGCCAGGAAATCCGTGATGGTGCGAATGCGAAACTCCATCCACTTACGAAAAGCCGGATCAGCAAAGTCGCCAATCTTTACGTCCTTGCGGGCATCGAGACCAGTTTGCCGGCGGAACTCCGCGACCGTATTGTCGTCAAAGCTGGCCCAGGTATCTTCCCATCCGGTAAAGTGGGTCATCCAGTACGGGATGTCCACATAAATGCCGTCGATACCGGTCGCAGCAATCTGGCGAATTCGCTGCATGTACAGCTTGCGCCAGTCTGCTGCGTAAGGACTGACCCACACATCCTCTTCGCCTTTCCGAATCCAGAACGCCGCCTTGGTGTCGAAGACCGCTGGTTCCCCGGTGACCTTGCGCTGCAACCACTCTGGATGTTCCTTCGCCAGCGTGTGCGGGCTATCTGCGTTGGCAGAGATACACTCAAAGCCGGCGATATAGACAAATGCCTTGTTATTGACCTTGTGTGCGGCAGCAGCCGCGCGCCTGATCGCTTCGAGCTTAACCTCGGGCTTCCATAGACTCTCGTATCGTCCGGGGATGTCATTGTCTACTTCGATCCCATAGACCCCGCTAGCCTGTGCCTGTTGCACGCTTTGCTCTGCGTTTTCGGGTGTCAGCGAGTACGCGGCAATCCGTACCTTCTTCAGCCATTCCCGATCGGCATTGTCCTGGGTCTGCTGCGCATGAACTTGCATAGCCGGAAGCACAGCCAACGAGAGCAGCGCCAACAGACGCGCCCCGCCACAGCAAATACTAATCAATGGTGTCACGGGTGCCTCCGCCGCGTCGGCTGCGCGCAGTCGTGGATTGCTCAGAACTGATACCTGGCGCCGAGCTGCATGTTCCTTGGCAGTGCTCCCGTTGCGGTACTGGAGATGATGCCAAACGTCGAGTCTCCAACGCCGACATCGGGAAGGTTAAAGCGTTCCGTGTTGGTGCAGTTCAGGCAGTCTCCATGAATCTCGATTTGCCCCCGGTCGCCGAACTTGTAGATGCGTTCCACGCTGATATCGGTGGTATGGATACCGTCACTCCGTAAATTGGAGAAGTAGCGAGGTGCGCTGCCAGCCTGCTGATCTCCAGGGTCCGCAAAGCAATTAGCGTTGACATAAGGCATTCCATATTCCGCCGACTGGTGAATGCTCATCCCTGTCGTAAGAGATTGAGGAGCGGGACAGGTGAGATTCGGCCGCTGATTGCCATCCTGGATTCGGTTATTGCTCATGAAGACTGCGATCGGCTGCCCAGTCTGAAAAGTGGTCAGCGTGGTAAGCTGCCATCCCCCTACCACGGCGTCCAGCGCGCGGTTCATGTTGGAGCCGATCAAATACCCCCGCCCTACTGGTAGTTGAAGCACGGCGGCGAGTGCGAACCGGTTGGTGGCATCGTTTGCGCTGACCGACCATTCGGCCTTCAGATTATCCAACTCCTGCGGGTTTCCATTATTCAAGGTGCCCACAAATGCATTGAAGCCGGTCGACGAGTCATCCATATTCTTCGACCACGTATAGTTGCCTTCGAAATTCACGTATTTGCCTTCGCGCTTCTGGAAGACAACCTGCATCGCGTTATACCAGGAACTCGCAATAAGTTCCGGCAAACCCTGAAAGGCCCCGTCGAATTGGGGATAAGGACGCAGCAGGTTCCCCAGCGGCAGCTGTGCATCGCCATAGCGCGATTCGGGTTCGTTGAAGATCGCCCCCGGCCCGCTGAAGAGGCCCTGGAAAGGGTTGTTCACCAGCGATGACAACTGCTGGCTGTTGTACTGCTCTCGCACAGCAGAGGCGATAAAGTTGCGATTGCTGGTGCTGTTGTAGCCGCCCCAGGGAAGGTGTGTGCTGCGGTTAGCCGAGTAATTGATGCCCAGCACAAAATTGCCCGGGAAGGCTTGCTGAATACCAAGGTTCCATTGGTAGATTTCAGCGTTTCGCGCAGTTTGCGTACCCAGATTATTGCCATTCGGCAAGCCCCATTCCGCAAGCTTGCCGTATTTCGTCCCCTGCGGTTGCTCGATGCCAGTGGGGAATGGATTTTCCAGGGTAGCCGAGCGAGTTAAATAGCCATCCTCGGTAAAGAAGACTTGAGGGCTGGAGGTAAAGGCCGTTCCCGGATATTGATAATTCGTCGCCACGCTCATGCCGTAATAGACACCGGCGCCGCCACGTATTACCAGTTTGTCGTTTGCCAGGTAGGCAAAACCGAGACGCGGGGCGACATTGTTCCAATCCGTCGGTACGCTCCGTTTCTGGTTGGATGCGAAGATGGTCGTGCCCAACAAATTGCCACTGATGCCGGCGACTGCCAATACCGCTGTCTCCCGTAAAGTCGCTGAACTGGGAGTTATTGCGCCGTTCGGTGTAGGGCGTACTCCACTCATAGCGAATGCCCAGGTTGAGCGTGAGCTTACGATTGACGCGCCAGTCATCCTGTACGTAAAATCCCGTCTCTTTTGACTTATCCGCGACCGATTGGGTTACGTTGATGCTTCCTGAGTCCCCATAGCCAATCAGCAGACCGGCAAACGAATTTCCCTGGATGCCGTTGTCCGTGTCATAGGGTATCTGCGCCGTAACATCCTGATCGAAGCTGAAAAGGCCGTTTGGATAATTCGGCTGGAAAAAATTGTTATAAAAGAGCCGCTGCTCACCGCCGAACTTGATCGTTTGTTGACCCTTCGTCCACGAAAAGGAGGCGGAGATAATTCCCCAGCGTATGGGCAAAGCAGTGTGTCCACGCAGCATTGATCATAGATCGATGTCCAGGGCGCTTCCGGCATGATGATCGAGGGCATGCGCACAACGCCGTTCTGTTCGAGGTAGCTGGGAAACCCTACCGAGGTCGGGCTCGGATAATTGGTGTGGGATGGCTGGGTAACCCGGTCCAGGCCCGCGGTCAAGGTCAAGAGCGTACGGGGAGTAGGCGTGTAGGAATAGATCAGCCCATCGTTGAAGACACGCTCTGTATAGGCAATGCCGTCGTTGAACTCGCCATCGCCGAATACGGTCGGCGTGTTGCCGTGCGCGAAGACATTGCTGTAGCGGCCGGAAAGAGTCGACTTGTCAGTGAAGTGCTGATCAATCTTGACGTCGAATTGCCACTAGCGTTGAGGTCGAGAGGATAACGTCCCGGAAGTTGTTCGCCCCTGAGACGGCGTCCCCGGCAGTATTGGGTTTTGGATACAGTTTCAGAATCGCCTGGCCAACCGGATCGATTTCAGTTTGAGGAATGACGTTGTTTGCATACGCAGGCCGGCTATAGGCGACTGGATCAATCAGAAATGGATCGAAGATCTGGTTCTGAACAGGATTGCCATTCTGGTCATAGGTCATCGCCTGCGAAAAATCGCCGTTGATCTGCGCCGCCGTAGGGACGGTGGCGACGATATTGACCGGGTTGCTGGCGATCACAGACTCGAAGTCCGCAAAAAAGAAAGTCTTGTTTTTCTTAATGGGGCCGCCGATCGAGGCGCCAAACTGGTTTTGCGAGTGCCCCGGCTTCGGACCGCTGTTGAAATAGTCTCGAGCATCGAAAATGGAGTTCTGATTGAACTCATAGGCGCTGCCATGGAGCGAGTTCGTGCCGGACTTCATCACCTCGTCGAGAACGGTTCCACCGTTGTTGCCGTACTCCGCGGAGAAGCTGTTGTTCTGGACCTTCACTTCCTGCAGCGCTTCGACCGTCGCCTGGTAGTAGATGTTCGACGTGCCGCCTTCCCCTTGCTCCGGTGCGGTCGTCAGGGTGCCATCGAGGCGAATTTCTGCGGTTGCATTGCGCTGCCCATTCGAAACAAAGTTAGTCCCCGCCGGGTAGGAGTCCTGGATGCCGGACCCTGCGGTCTCGGTCACGCCGGCGGCGAGAAACGCCAGTCCAAACGGGTCGCGGTTTTCGAGAGGTACCTGGGTTAGATATTTCGTTCCCACATCTGTGCCCAGGGTCGCGTTATCCGCGTCCAGCAGCACCGGCGTACCCTCGACAGTGACACTGGCATTGGCTGCAGCCGGCGCCAGGGTCACGTTCAACGTGGTTTGCTGATTCGCGTCAAGAGCAATGCCGGCCTTCTCCACTGGCCCAAAACCCGCCGATTCGATCAGCATCCGGTAATTGGCCGCCCGCAATCCTGTAAAAACATAGATCCCGTGATCGTTGGAAGTGGTTTTTTCGGAAACGTTGGTCCCCACGTCGGTGAGGGTGACGTTTGCACCTGGGATAACGGCCCCCCTGGAATCCGACACCGTGCCGCGGATTAGGCCCTGGTCGTTGGATTGGCCGTTGACCATGGCATGGAGGCAACAAAGACTCAGGGTAAGCGCGCCGATCCGGACCAAGCGAATACACTTCACCGCTAACCTCCAAAACAAAGGATTTCCAGAGGGACATTACGTTTTCTTACGTAGATGAGTGTTTAGCGTCTTTTCGGAAGGGTTGTCAAGCAAAAACTCTTTGCGCCAGGCTGGTCAGACGAGGGTTACGTCGATGTTGTGGGCCCGTAGCGCATCGACAGCCGCACTTGGCAGGTTGCGGTCGGTGATGAGGTAGTGAATGGCGCCGGCCGGAATGATCCGCGACAAACTACGGTGATTGAACTTACTCGAATCGCACACCACCACTACTTTTCGCGCGGCCTTCACCATGGCTCGATTCACCCGGGACTCGAGAAAGTTGGGAGTTGTGATCCCCACTTCCAGGTCGAACCCATCCACGCCGAGGAACAGGATATCTGCATGCATCTCTTCGAGATTGTCCTCTGCCAGCGGTCCGACCAGGGAGAAAGAATTCTTCCGCAGGGTCCCGCCTACCAGGATCACCTCGAAATCCGTTCCTGCAAGTTCAGCGGCGATATTGACCGCATTGGTGATCACGGTCAACCGGCTGAAGCGTTTCAACCCGTGCGCAATCGCGGTCGTCGTCGTCCCCGAATCAAGAATGATGCACTGCCCTTCCTCGACCATCTTGACAGCGGCCGCGGCAATTTTCTGCTTCTCAAGGTGGTGGTGTTTCTGTTTTTCCTGCAAGGTTGGATCAGCCAGGGCGCTGGAAGTAATCCGCAGCGCACCGCCGTGAGAGCGTTGAACCAGCCCGTGAGATTGCAGCCAATCCAGGTCTTTGCGAATCGTGATCTGAGAAATCTTCAACTCACTCGACAAATCGGTGACCAGCACTCTTCCCTGCTTCTGGACCAGTTCCAGGATGTGCTGTCTACGCTCGTCGATCAGCATCTCGTATTTGTCGTTGCTGGCCGTGGATGCGGCCTTCGTTTTCTTCCGCATGTCGATCAGGTGGGATGATAACCCAAACCCCCTCGATCTCAACAGCTGATTTCCGGTAGCAAGTTAAGTTTGGAATGTCGAGTGAGTTGCCCAGCTTTTATTTCTACCGGTGCCATTCGTATCGGATCATGTTATTTTCTTCCGCAATGAATGATAATCATTCGCAACCCGGGCACGGCCAATCCGCCGTTGGGGAGATGACTCTTGAAACGAATCTCGCTTCTATTGATCGCAGTGCTGGCACTCGTAGCATGCAACAATCCGCAAACATCGAACCCGTCCCAACCAGTTTCCTCCGCGCCAACCCCGGTCACCGGTCCGTTCTCAGCAGAGGAGCTACGTAAGTTTCAAGAGCTGGATCCCGTTGACACCCACGTTCACATCTACCAGACCAATCCGGCATTTCTCGCCCTGCTGCAAAGGCTGAACCTTCACGTTCTGAATATCATCGTTGCCCATACGCCCGATCAGCCCGCATTAGCCCAGGAGCGTCAGCAAGCCTGGAGTTTCGTGCGCGCAAGCAACGGCCAGGCAACCCTGTGTACAACCTTCAATCCCTTCACCTATCGGGATCCCGGGTTTTCCCGGGCCACCATAGCCCAGATGGATCGCGACTTCTCCCAGGGAGCCGTGGCCGTGAAGATCTGGAAAAACATCGGCGAGCAGGTCAAAGATGCAAAGGGCAATTACACCATGCCCGATGATCCAGCGTTCGAGCCAATCTACAAAGACATTGCCGCCCATAACAAAACGTTGATTGCCCACGTCGCCGATCCGGACACAATATGGGAGCCGCCCACTCCTGCATCGCCTGACTACTCCTATTACATGGCACATCCCGAGTGGTACATGTACAACAAACCGAATGCTCCATCCAAGCAGGCAATTCTCCGCGCTCGCGATCACCTGTTAAGGCTGAATCCCAACCTTCGGGTGGTAGGCGCTCATCTCGGCAGCATGGAAGCCGATTTTCACCAACTCGGTCAGCATCTTGACGACTATCCCAATTTCGCCGTCGACCTCGCCGCCCGCATGCCCTACCTGGTAATGCAACCTCGGGCGGATATCATCGCCTTCATCGAGAAGTACCAGGACCGCTTGCTTTACGCGACCGACAATGAACTCAACGCCGGCGCCGAAGTGTCGGACGCTACCCGAAGTTGGGAGAATACCTATGCATTCGACTGGCGATTCTTCTCCACCAGCGACACTCTCCAGTACAAGGATCGCAAGCTTCAGGGGCTCAGTCTGCCGGCCCCCATTCTACGCAAGCTGTATCACGATAATGCTGTTCGCTGGATCCCCGGTATTTTGCAAAATCCCCATTGCGTGAGTTGCTTTACGTTTCGACTTGTTTCTATATCTTCCGATTCTGTATAGTGGGCGCAAGTTTCCCGTCTCACGCTTTGCTTCGGTAGTAGCACCAGAAAAGGAGTCCCACTTGCCCGAACGTCTACTTACCAACAACGGTCGGCGATCCTTCATGAAATTGCTGGCGGCAGCCCCTTTGTTCGCCGCAATCAAATCTCGTGGTATTGCGGCCACCGTAGCGGCCGCTCAGGGAAAATCTTCTTCCTCAGAGGTGTATACCCGCCTGGGAGTGCGGCCGTTTATCAATGCGCGAGGGACCTGGACTTATCTGAGCGGCTCGCTGGAATTACCGGAAGTGCGGCGAGCGGTAGAGGCTGCGTCCCAGCATTTCGTCGACATGTTTGAGCTGCAGCACGCAGTGGGACGCCGGCTTGCGGAACTTTCCGGCGCTGAATCAGGAATGGTGACCTCTGGCTCAGCCGGTGCGATGGCTGCTGCGACAGCCGCTTGCATCGCCGGCTCCGACCCGACCAATATTTGGCAATTGCCCGACACCGAGGGCTTGAAGCATGAGGTTGTGATGCTCGGCGGCCGCAGTGCCTTCGATAGCGCGATTCGCCTGGCCGGCGGAAAATTGGTACTCGCTCATGGCGTGGACCACCTGCAGTCCGCCATCAACCCGCAAACCGCAATGGTCTACACTACCTGGCGCGACGACCGCCTCGCCAATGCACTTACCATCACGCGCGCAGCAGGAGTTCCCCTGCTGCTGGATGATGCGGCAGGCATTCCCCCCTTTGACAATCTCAGCCGCTACGCAAAAATGGGCGTGGATCTCTATTGCTTTAGCGGCGGAAAAGGTTTGCGCGGGCCACAATGTTCCGGCATCCTGCTAGGCCGAAAAACTTTGATCGAAGCAGCCCTGGCCAACTGCAGCCCCTGGGAAGGAGCCGTATGCAGGCCTATGAAAGTAGGTAAAGAAGAAATCATCGGCATGCTTGCAGCCATTGAATATTGGTCGCATGCCGATCTCGATGCGCTGAACAAGGAGTGGAAAAGCCGGGTCGAACGCATTGCGAAATTGGTAGAAACTGTCCCCGGAGTGACCACCAACATAACCATTCCCGAAGAAGGCAATAGCTATCCAACGCTGACTGTCTTGTGGGATGAACAGACCTTTGGCATGACCGTAGCACAGTGTGACCAGCGTCTACGGGCGGGCGAGCCCCGGATCGAGGTTTTGACGAATAGTAATCCGAGCCTGGTCCCCGCTGTCCATGAAGGCGCTGATCCAAAGGCAAAACACGAAGCCCGTCCCAATCAGTTGCAAATTGTTTCCATGACGCTGCAATCGGGCGAAGATCTCATCGTTGGGAATCGCCTCCGCCAAATTCTTGTGGATGCGCGCAAACACACTGCGTAAACTGCACACGCGAGAGGACGGCCCATGGATTCCGTTAAGCGATACGCTCTCACACTGATCGCACTGTTCGCACCCCTTCTTCACGCAGGCGAACGCAACATAGACCCTACTTTTCTTTACCGCGATACTTCCACTGCTAAAGAGAAACCCTCCGATATTACAACCGCCACGTGCCACTACAAGCCGTTGTTTGGTCAGGGAGATTCAGAAACTTCCGTGGTTGTCGGCGTCGCCCGCTATGGTGAGACCGTCATTGACCCCAACGGCGAATGCGCTCCGGTTCAATATCCAGACGAAGATCAGGTTTACGTGGTTCTCGACGGGAGCGGCTCCGTCAAATACGGAAATGACACCGTATCCCTGAAGAAGGAAGACTATCTCTACATACCGTCCACGATTCCGCATGCTGCCAGTAACCCGTCCACGAAACCGTTGACCGTGCTCATGATGGGCTTCCGCACAAAGGGATTTGAGCCAACCCAACTGCCGCCTCACCCCTTACACGCCAACATTGAAGATGTGCCCACGAATTTTGTCAGTGGTCATCCATCTTCGTCACTCTTTCGCTTGCTGATGGGCGATGTGGATAGCAAGCGTGACCGCATTGCTGCCGGCCGTGTTCTGACCAGCCTCTTTCTCATGGAAATTGCGCCAGGTGGGACCAACTTCCCCCACCATCACGAGCGTGAAGAGGAAATTTACCTGGTCTTGAGCGGCCACGGAGTCATGGCGGCGGGCGGTGGAATGGACGGAGTTGCCGGGCGTCATCCTTCCAAAGCGGGGGACGCTTATTTCTTTCGTCTCAACTGCACCGTCGGATATTACAGTGCACCCAACGTCAAATCCCGAATCCTCGCCGTTCGCTCCTGGTATCCGGGGATGGTGGTAAAAGGCGCGGAGCACTAGACCGGAATCATCATGTTGAACATGGATCGCAGGACTTTCTTGCAGAATGCGGCGGCTACGGCTCTTACTGCCGCGGTACCCTCCACACGTTTGGCAGCATCACCCTTAACTCCAAAGGAAAGGACGATCGGCATCCAGGTAGGAGCTGTTTCCTTCGTCGACGAGGGGATAGAGAAAGTGTTGGACGAGTTTCAGCGCGACGCTTCCATCAACACGCTGTTCCTTGCCACCTTCACCTACGGTCGCGGTATTGCAGGACGCCAAATTCCCGGCCAGCCCTTGCCGGATCATGGCAAGCAGGAATATGACACAGACACTTTTTCCGGTGGAAACTACGCCACGATCCACCCCGAGTATTACAAGGATACGGTCTTCCACGGTACGCGGCCGGCTGAACTCGGCGACTTCGATGTGCTCCAGGCAGTGCTGCCCTCAGCCAAAAAACGGGGCATAAAAACGATTTGCTGGTTCGAGGATGCCTTTCGCGAAAACCTCCCCAACATCGCCCAGCTCCAGGAAAAGGAGTTAACTGGAAAGAACGCAACTACCCTGTGCTTCAACAATCCCAACTATCGAAACTTCTTGTTAGGCATCGTGGAAGACTGGGCGCGCTCGTACGACATTGATGGAATTATGTGGTGTTCGGAACGGCAAGGCGCCTTTATCAATGCGATTGGCGCCGGAGATGAGCGCGACGATGCCTACCGAGTGACCTGTTTCTGCCAGTTCTGTGAAGCCAAGGCTAGACAGCGCGGCATTGATCCCCAGCGGGCGCGACAAGGTTTTCTTGAGCTGGCGAAATTTGTCCAGACGAGTCGCCAGGGACGGCGGCCCATCGATGGGTACTACGTCACCCTGTGGCGGCTTATGTTGCGCTATCCGGAGCTACTGGCCTGGGAGATGCTATGGACAGACAGCCTGCGCGAGACCTATGCGGCCATCTACCAAAAGGTGAAGGAAGTGAAACCTTCGCTCGGAGTGGGCTGGCATATCTGCCATAACAATTCCTTTGATCCGATCTATCGCGCGGAACAGGACCTCGCGGCCATCGCACCCTATGCTGACTTCTTGAAGATCGTCATGTACAACAACTGTGCCGGCGAACGGATGGCGGAATATATTGAAAGCGTTGGCAGCACGATGTACGGCGATCTCCCGCGGCAGGAGACTCTGGACTTCCACTATCGTGTCTTGGACTACAAGGAAAAGAGTCTGGCCGAGATACCGCTCACGGGATTTTCGCCCGACTATGTCTACCGTGAAACACAGCGAGCACGCGAGGCGCTCAACGGGACCAGGACATTGCTATGGCCTGGAATTGATATTGATATTCCGACCGCTCCAGGTCACAGCAAATGCACGCCAGACGGCACCAGAGATGCGGTATTGGCAGCATTTCGCGGCGGTGCCGATGGCGTGATTCTTTCCCGTAAATACTCTGAGATGAAGCTGGCTGATCTGCGAGGAGCTGGTTCAGCGATTCGTCAGGTGCTGGCTAATAAGGCCTGAGGGCAAATACCGGGCCCGCGTGAAGACGTCATCGACGAGACTGTCTACTATTAATGCCTCGACCCTTCGCCTTCCGCCCGCTGTCGTGCGATCGTACTTATCGCATGCGCGACAAAACCGGGTTTTTCGCAGGACTCACCCGGTCGTTACAAGGCTGCATGTCGATGGCTTTGAATGCATCTATTTGGTGCATTTGAGCCGCAGCTCCCTCCACTGCACTCTGCTTCGGTCGAAATTAAAGCTGCAATCTCCAGACTGAGTGGGTGGCTACCCGCTCCAGGATGGCGGAAGCCTGTTCGACCGGAGTAGTCGAATCTTTGGAAATACGGCGGCCTCCGGATCGGATACCAGCTGTTTGTAAGATGATTTGGATCAAATCGTTTCGTTCAGGCTCAGAATGTTGTTCCATAGGAGCGCCACTAGAAGTAGATTGGCTGGTAGACGACTCAGTCTGGAAGGCTCTCACGGCGATGAACGCGTTTTGCTCGACACACGGGTTCGTGAGGGTTGAGCGTGGCATGTTCTTCGTCGTGTGTCTGCTTACTGCCTCGGTCCGCATTTCAAGCCACGCGCAGGTCCAGCAGCTGATTCCCATCGAGTTTACAAACTCTACGGCAGCGACAGGCATCAAGTTTATCCACTTCAAGGGCAACAACGGCATCTCCATCAACCGAGAGGAGTTTGGCCCCGGAGTCTGCGTGGCCGACTTTGACGGCGATGGTTGGCCCGACATCTATTTCGTAAATGGGCGCGATCTGTACAACCGCGGCATTTCTGTCCGCAACGCGCTTTATCACAATAATGGGGATGGCACATTCACCGATGTCACCGAAAAGGCCGGCGTGCCTGGTACTGGTTACGGGTTGGGATGTGTCTGGGGCGACTACGACAACGATGGATTTCCCGACCTGTTTGTTACCCAGTTCGGCCGCAACGCTCTCTATCGTAACAACGGAAACGGGACGTTCACCGACGTAACCGACAAGGCCGGGGTCGCCGGCACAGAGTCGGGTGCATTTCATTCGGGAGCGACATTCTTCGACTACGATCGCGACGGCCGACTCGATCTCTACGTCGGCAGTTACGTCGAACTGGGTGACAAGCGTTATTGCGACTTGGGCGGTGTACAAAGCAGTTGCGCTCCGAGTGTCTACCGTGGCAGTCCCGACGCCCTCTACCATAACAATGGCGATGGAACCTTTACCAACGTTACCGTCAAAGCCAAAATCTATCAGCCCCTGGGAAAGAATCTTTCGGTTGGCGCCGCTGATTATGATAACGATGGCTGGCCGGACCTCTTCGTCGCCAACGATGGGCTAAGCGCTTATCTGTATCACAACCAGCGTGACGGCACTTTTGAGGAGATTGGTGCACCCAGCGGCATGGCCTTCAGCGGATATGGTGCCGTCATGGCAGCGATGTGTATCTCGCTGGGGGACTTTAATAACGACGGTTGGCTTGATCTTTATATCTCTGATTTTCAGCGATCCTCCGACCACATTTGGCAGAATAACGGCAAAGGTTTCTTCGATGAAGTCAGCGACCAGTCCGGAATAACGCGTGCCACTCATGACGTCTTGAGCTTTGGAGGAGGTTTTTTCGACTACGACAACGACGGCTGGCTCGATATCTTCGTTGCGAACGGTCACGTTTATCCCGAAGTTGAGCAAACCGCTCTGGGAATTCACTACAAGCAGGTTAACTCCCTATTTCATAATGAACAGAACGGCAAGTTTGTGGAGATGAGCAAGTCGGCGGGTAATGGATTTCAGACCCCTTATGTCGGTCGCGGGGTCGCCTTTTTGGACTTTGACAATGACGGATTCGTCGATGTTGTGGTCGCTAACAACGGAGATGCGCCTCTGTTGCTGCACAACAGCGGCGGCAACGGAAATCACTTTCTGAATTTCAAGCTCGTAGGCACTAAGAGCAATCGTGACGCTATGGGGGCTCGGATACGCATTCTCGCGGGCGGCATTTCGCAAATTCGGGAAATTGAAGGCGGCGGAAGCTATCTTTCGCAGAGCGATCTGCGCGCTAATTTCGGCTTGGGAAAAACCGTTCGTGCTGAAACCGTAGAGGTCAAGTGGCCCAGCGGTCTGCAACAAACATTCCGCAGCGTAGAAGCCGACAAATTCTACCTAATCGAGGAAGGTACCGATCGGCTGAATTTCCAGCGATTTGCCAGGCCGGCCAAAGGCCATCCCTCTGAGCATCCAGCCACTTCCGAGCAGTGACGACCGCATTTATGCGTTTTAAGGGGTCCACCGTGACCTGTTTCTGCTAGTTCTGTGAGGCCAAGGTAAGATGCCGCGCAAGTGCTGGCTAATAAGGCATGAAAGAAAATGCCGATATGACCTGGAGCAAGCGACTCGTGGAACCCGCTGCGCTACGCCGCAGCAGGCGGTCCGAACCACTTGGTTAGCGCGTCAGCAAGACTCACCTGGGTTAGGTCTCCAACCCAGGCCACATATCCGTCGGGCCGAACCAAAACCGCGGTGGGAGCCGTGACCGCCCCGATCGCCGGAAGCTCCCACGTACCCACGTACGTTGCGTCAATCAACGGAACGCGATCCGCCCATGGAGTGATGTCGAAGCCGCCGGGCTCACCGAGGTTGAGGAGCACCGGCCGGGCATCGTGCAGCAGGGTGAAGACCCGCAGCGGGCCGTTGGCGGTGACCAGGTCGAGATCGGGCATGCGGCGACCGAGCAGCGGGTGCCCCTCGCCGAGGTCGTAGTGGATATCCAGGCCTGACATCATGGCGGCGTATCGTTTGCGTGGTTCGTCCATGTGCAGGAGACCGGCAACGACCTCCCATGCGGCCTTGGAGCGATCATCCGTGCGGCGAAGGGCGACCTGCGCCAGCGTGAGCTGCAGGACCCGGGCGGCGACCGGGTGACGCTCGGCCTGATAGCTGTCCAACAGGCATTCGGGCGACGTTCCCTTGACCACCTGGGCCAGCTTCCATCCCAGGTTCACAGCATCCTGAACGCCGAGATTGAGGCCTTGTCCGCCCGCCGGGTAATGCAGGTGCGCGGCGTCGCCCGCCAGCAGGATCCGCCGATCGCGATAGACGGCGGCCTGACGCGCCGCATCGGTGAACCGGGAGATCCAGATCGGACTGTGGACCCCGTAGTCCGTTCCATATACGGCGATGAGCGCCTCGCTGAGATCACGAAGGGTCGGTTCGCCGGTGCGGCCAAGGTGCTGTTCGGTCACCAGGACCCGCACCAGGCCGCCGTCGTCAAGCCTACTCAGCGAATGCGGCCCGAGGGCGTCGTGGCGCATTCCCCACTCCGGCTCCTCAGCCAGCTCGACCTCGGCAATCAGGTGGCTGATCGTCGCATCCGACCCGGGGAATGCGATGCCGGCCGCTTTACGGACCACGCTGCGTCCGCCGTCGCACCCGACGAGATAATCGGCCCGCAGCGACTGGCTGTCGGACAACTCGACGTCGACGCCGGTGTCGTCCTGCGCGAAGCCCGTAACCTCGCGTCCGCGATAGATCGGTATGGCCAACTCTTCGATCCAGCTCGGCCAGGATGCGTTCGACGTGCTTCTGCCAGAGGGCGAGCCCGTAGTTGTGCCGGGTCGGAAAATCGCTGATGTCCAGCGGGACGTGGGCGAACGCCGCAACCTGCATTGCCTTGCCCTGCGCGAGGAAGCGATCGGCGATCCCGCGCTGATCGAGAACCTCGATAGTGCGGGCGTGCAGGCCACCCGCGCGCGAGCCGATGAGTCTTCGCGCTCGCGCGCCGCTCGACAATGGCGACGTCGACGCCTGCCAACGTGAGCTCGCCCGCCAACATCATCCCCGTCGGCCCCCCTCCGGCAATCACCACCGCATGTTCGGTCATCGCCGACCTCCAGCCGGCATCCCGCTGGTCGCGACCGGCTCATCCCATTCCTCGGCCTCCGCACCGAGTGCCCGCTTCTGCACAGCGAGTCCCAACAGCGCTTGGACGTCCCCGCGTAACCCATACTTTGACAACAACACACCCATTTCGTGCCTCCCAGAGCTTCTCGTTTTCGGCCATAGGGTCTGGCCGACTCGAGCGACTCTACGGCACGATCCGGGTCTGGCCGCAAGCCCCCCGGTGCGATTTATACTGGTAGTGGCAGGGAGAGGCTTGTTCCCTCCTTTCGCTTTTTTGCTTTGGACCGGCAAGCCCTTCATAAGCGGTAGCGGGTACGGCGGCACCGTGGGCTCGGCAAGATTTCCCGGCGGCCAACGGATGCAGCCGCCGAACGAGGGCTCGCAACGACTAGCTGATTTCTGTCACCGTGATTTCATATTTGAAGTTGTCCGGATCGAACGGATCGATCCGCCCTTCGGAAGTTTCCGCCTGCGGATACATGAAGTACACCAACGGTTTGCTGGCGGATCCGGGCAGGTCTACGTCATGAGCGTAGTTGTATGCCATCCAATTCATCTCCCATGAACCGAACAATTGACCCCGGGCCCGCGTCACGATTTCATCGCTCAATGGACGATTCCCGGGAGCTTCTTCCAGGGCTACCTTCCTGACGTCGGCGGGATCCACAGGCACCCATCCATGCTCGCGCAGGTAGACTTCCGCGCGACAGTGCTGTCCTTTCGTTGCGATATCGGTCGCCAGTCCAAGACTCTTGTAGCCCTCTTCTGATTTTGCAATCCGCAAACCATAGACATGCCGCGCCGGTAGCCCCACCGAGCGAGCCAGGCCGACATACAGAGCGTTCAAGTCGGCACATTTGCCACCCATATCACCTGACTCCAACATGAACCGAATGTCGCCACGGCCACAGCCACGAACTTTCGGATCGCGGAAGGTATTTTCCACCACCCACTCGTAAATCGCTCGCGCCTTCTCGATGTCGGTGGTCGCGCCGGCGGTCTCCTTCAGCGCAGTCTGTTTGACGATGCCGTCTGTTGGCACATATCTGCTGGGCCGAAGGAAGTAGTCCAGCTCAGCCTGTGAAGCGGGCGGTGCTGTTGCCCGGGAGGTCAAATCGACGGCGTAGTTTTTCAGCGCGACACGGCTGGTCATTCTCAGCGTGGGCTTCGCGTTTGCAGCATACGTCGCTGACACGATCCCGAGAGCGCTTTGCCCTTCCTTGCTCAGCCTGGCCGTTCCACCCTTTGCCGTGAACTGGGTTGAAATTGTCTTTTGATAAGGCGTGTTGCGAATCAGCGGCGCCGGTAGCCAGATGTGACTGATACCGTCAGGCTTGAGCAACTCAACCTTGGTGACGACCTCGAAAGTTCGCCATTTGCCTGCCGAGGGGTATCCGCCAGGGCCGGAACAGCCCTGGAGAGAGCCCAACCAGCACAGATCGAGCTGTTTGCTCGCAAGAAATCTCGCCGATTCATAATTCGCCTCGAAGATCGTCACTAACGACAACTGGCGAAATGAGACAAATTCAGCCCAAGGTGCGGAATCGTTGCTTGCCTGTCAATGCGGTTGCAAAGAACATGATGCGCTTATCTTTGTTGCGCCCGCCTCCACCTGATGGTTTAGGCTGAGGCACACCGAATCGTGAAGACTCGCGTACCGGGCAACCTGCACACGAGTGTGCTCACCAGGAAAGTGTTCTCGCGAGTCACTCTTCGCGAAGAACTGCCGCCGGATCAGCCTTTGTCGCTCGTAGCGCAGGGACATAACAGGCCAAAAGGCTCACAAATATCAGGACACAGATTACAGAGATCAGGGTCATAGGATCGAGTGGCTGAATCTCGAAGAGAAGACTGCGTAGAAAACGAGTCAGACCGATAATGGCTACCAATCCTACCATTCCGCCGATGAGCGTCAAACGCAATCCATCTCCCAGGATCATGCGAAATATACCCGCTCGCGAGGCGCCGAGTGCCACGCGAATACCGATCTCTCGCGCCCGCTGAGCGACGGAGAAAGCGATCAACCCATAAAGGCCAATACTCGCAAGCCCCAGCGCAATCACTCCGAACAGGGTCAGCACCGTCGCTTCCAGGCGCGGCCGTGCGATTGAGTCTGAAACCATTTGTTGCATTTCTTCTATCTTTGAGATGCCCTGGTCCGCATCCACCTTCCTGATCTGTTCCCGTATGGCCTGCACCAGGCCGGCGGGCTTGCCAATCGTGCGCACTACCAACGCGGTAAACGGAAATGGCTGCTGGTCATTGGGCATGAACAAACACGGATCGGGCGGCGTGCTCAAACCACCATGACGAATATCGGCCACAACGCCCACCACTTCCACAGTCGGCGTGTCAGTCCACCAGACCTTCACTCGTTTTCCCACTGGATCTTCTCCCGGAAAAAGCATCCGCGCCGCCGTTTGGTTCAGAATCGCCACCGGCGGTACGCCCGCGCGGTCATCGGATCCAAAGGCACGACCGCGAATCATCGGGATGCGCATCGCCGCAAAATAGCCCGGAGTGATAATCGAAACATCTCCGCCTGGCCGCGCATTGGGTGCGGGTTCGGGGCGGTCCGCATCGTAATACCACGTTCCCGAGTTCGTGCCCTCCATCGGCAGTATTCCAATCGAGCCGGCTGTTACTACGCCCGGTAATGCGCGAATCCGATCCAGCATCTCCTTCACCACATCGGCGTGGTACTTCTCTTTTTCCACCGGCAGCAAGAGCATGCGCACGGTCAGCACGTTTTCGGCATGGAATCCAGTATTCACGCTTGCCAATCGAAGTAAGCTGCGCACCGTCAATCCCGCTCCTGAGACCAGCACCAGCGCCAGGGCGATTTCTGTCACCACAAGCAGTCGCCTCACTTTGCGTCCCGAGGTCACCGAACGCGTGGACTCATGAAGATCCTCACTCACGTTTCTCTTAAGTGACTGAAGGGCCGGCGCCAGGCCGAAGACCACCGCCGAAAGGATGGATACACCTGCTGAGAATAGAAGCACGCGAATATTCAGAGTCACTTCGTTTAGCCTCGGAATATGCAGGCTCTCCGGTAGCGAAGTCTTCAACAGGTGCAGTGCCGTCCAACCCAGCGGCACACTCAGAAGACCGCCGCACGCAGCCAGCAAGAGGCTCTCGACGAGCAGTTGTCCCAGGATGCGATTGCGGCTTGCGCCCAGCGCCAGCCGTACGCTCATCTCTTGCGCCCGCCCTGACGCTCGCATCAGCAGCAGGTTTGCCACATTCGCGCATGCCAGAAGCAGCACCAGCCCTACCGCAGCAAAAAGAATCAGCAGCGTGGGCCGGACAGATCCTACCGAATGCTCCAGCAGCGGCACAGCGGTCGCGCTCCAGCCCGAATCCATTTCTACGTTCTCACGCGCAGTCTCCGCAGCAAGAGTGCCCATCTCGGCGTTGGCTGCATCCGGACTCACGCCTCGCCGCAGTCGCGCTATGACCGAATAGTTCCGTCCATCGTGCAGGTCGATACCCAGCGGAAGATAAAGCTCTGCACTCTGATTCGGTAGGCTGAACCCCGGTGGCATCACGCCGATAATTTCGTGATGTTTCACATTAATCGAGATCCTTTTTCCGATGACATCGGGTGTGCCACCAAACAGCCGCTGCCATGCACCGTAACTCAGAACCGCTTCGTCGGGCTCATTCGTCCAGTATTCGCCCGGGCGGAATGTTCTGCCGAGCAACGGTACCGTACCCAGCGTGTTGAAGAAGTCTGCCGTAACACCGAGACCGGGAACCTGCTCGCTTCCCTTATCGACAAGCAGGTTCATTGGCAGGCTCATAAAAGCCGCCATCGACTGGAATGAATGGTTGCGCTCCCTCCAGGCAACAAAATTGTTCATCCACACGACATTCATTTTCGAGGTTTTCGGAGGAAGCTCTCCGAGTATCATGAGTCGGTTTGACTCCGGAAACGGCAGAGCGTGCAACAGGATGCCGTCGAGCAAACTGAAGATCGTCGTAGAGCTTCCGATTCCCAGCGCAAGCGTTGCGATCACAATCGCGGAAAACAGCGGTGTACGCACAAACCCGCGGGCAGCATAGCGGACGTCATTCAGCGCCTGTTCAAGCCATGTAAATCCCCATTTGCCCCGCGTCACCTCGGCCACTAACTCGAAGTTTCCAAATTGCCTCAGCGCTGCTTGCTGGGCGGCCTCGGGCGATTCACCCTCCTGCATGCGCAAATTTGCCTCCATGGCGATATGCGAAGCAAGCTCATCGTTCAACTCTCTCTCTAACTGCGCCCTTCTGAAAAACCGGCGGAAAACAAACCGCAGCGAATTCATAGCCATGAAAACCTCACGCCGGATCCAGTACTCCGGCAACTGCCTGAACCAATAGGCGCCACCGATCCTGCTCGGCCGCCAGCTGTTTCTTGCCTGCCTTCGTCAGCGAGTAATATTTGGCACGCTGGTTGTTTTCAGACACTTTCCACTCCGAGTCCAGCCAACCCTTCTTTTCCAAACGATGAAGAGCTGGATACAACGATCCCGTCTCAACCGACAGCACCTCGCCGGAACGTGCGCGGATCGCCAACGAGATTCCATGCCCATGCTGTCCGCCGCGCGCCAGCGTTTGCAGTATGAGCAGGTCGAGTGTCCCTTGCAGGATCTCAATACGGTTTTGGTATCGTGCTGGATCTGCCATAGTAGTAGACCCCCTACTACTATCACCAACTGCTGTAGGGTGTCTACTACTTTGTGCCACACCTCCGTTCCGGCAGATAGTTGCTTGCGAGTGTTTGCCCCGAACGGGCGTTATTTGCGAAATGCCCCAGCCCGGGACCTTAGTTCGGGAAGCGGGTTAGTGCCGACCCGGACTTGGTCTAAATCAACTTGCCGCTTCTGTTCACGTCGGACATCAGGTGGTTGCTCCCACAAGCGGCATTCCCGTCTGCGAAGACATGTCCCGGAGTTTTTTGAGAATACGCCGAGCTCGCGAGATTCGCGATTTCACTGCCGCTTCAGTAAGGCCGAGCGTTGCCGCTGTTTCTTTCAGGCGGCGCTTGTTAAAGTAGAGGTCCATCACACTCCGCGTCGCAGGCGGGAGTCTCTGTATCGCTTTCCGCAATGTGAGAACTGTTTGACCCTTAATGTAGTTCTGTTCAGGATCTGGTCCAGGATCTCGAAATTCCCAGCCACCAGGCTTTGTCCTTATCCTCTGTGATTTCATTTGAGAGTGTTCCTTTTTATAGCCTCCTTTGTTTTCGCAGGAGCATCAGCGATACATTCATTGCGATCTTCATTAACCACGTGGAAAACTTGCAGGTTTCACGGAAGGCGTGCAAGTGTCTATAGGCGTTTAGGAACGTATCCTGCAGAACGTCCTCTGTATCTTCCGCGTGTCGAACCATCCTGAATATTTTTTGCTTGAGCATCGCCTTATATCGCAAGCACAACTCGCTGAACGCCTGCTGGTCTCCGGACTTTGCTTGAGCGAGCAACTGATCGTCAGATAATTGCGGATGCTGAGGTACGAAATGTTCGAGACTAGTGTTCTTCATATGCTCCTTATGAATTAGGGCGTGTGTTTCACCCAATCGTGGGCAAGTGCTATCAGGAGGCCGGCTGACGATCGCAAAGAGGAGGCTCACCGAGATTCCGCACATTAACACGCCGATGATGCTCTCCAGAGGTCCAAGCGTGCGCCAGTTCGACGGGAGACTTACGTCGTTAGAGCCGAGGGTCGAATAACTGCTTGCGGAGAAGTAGATCGCGGAATCCCATGACGGTAGGCACCGCCAGCGATAGAAGCATGCCCACAGCAGAATCTCCATCCCGTGCAGGACAATGACCGCCACGTGAATCGCACAATCAACGCGGCAGAACGAAGAGCGCCCATTGGTTGTATATCTCCTTCTAACGCGCGTCGCACCCACGCGATGAGCATCGCGATCCGGCAGACTGTAGCCACAGCGTGAGAGTGATAAGAGGCAACTCCGCGCCAAATCGATGAACAGACATCGGCTCTCCCTTTGGACTGTTGGCTTATTTCCAACCACCACCCAGCGCTTTATAGAGCTGGACAAGGCTCTGGTATTCGTTGTTTCGTGCCTGCGCCAGGGTGAGTTCGGCATTGAAAAGAGACCGCTGGCTATCAAGGACCTCGAGATAATTCGCCGTGCCGCCTCGATAGCGCATGAGCGACACGTTGACCGATTCCTGAAGATCCTTAACCGATTGTTCCTGGCGCTCGCGGACTCCGTGGTATTTGTCATAGCCAATCAGGGCGTCAGAAACATCGCCGAACGCGCGCTGAATGGTCTGCTGGTAGCCGATCAGGGCTTGCCGTCCTGCGGACTTCGCGTAGCGCAGATTGTTGCGCAGGTAGCCACCCTCGAAAATCGGCTGCGAACGCTTGCCGCATAGGTTCCGACTCCGAGCGGCGCCGGAATATTCGATCCGGCAAATTGGCTGTGTCCAAAAGCCGCGCCTCCAGAGCCGAGAAGGGAGATTTGCGGAAAGAACATTGCTTTGGCCACGCCGATATTGGCGTTGGCGGCAACCAGGTTCTGCTCCGCTTCACGGATGTCGGGCCTGCGCTCGAGCAACTCCGAAGGCAGGCCGGCGGGCAACTGCGGCGGCAGAGTCTCGCTCCACGTCCAGCCGTTCGGGGTCTCAATCCCAAGGCCATTCCGCGAGGAACATTGTCCGGATACTTTCCCAAAAGGATGTTGATCGCGTCCTCGGTCTGGCCGATTTGCCGTTCCAGATCCGGGATCTGCGCATTTGCCGTATCGAGAACTTGCCGGGCCTGAAGCACGTCGAGCGTCGTGGCCACACCGTGCTGGAGGCGCAACTCGGTGAGCTTGACCGAATCTTCCTGGGTCCGCACGGTTTCTTTTGTGATCTGAAGCTGCAGGTCGAGGTCGCGAAGCAGAAAGTAATCGCTCGCGACATCGCTCACAAGCGTCAGGATTACGGTCTGTTGTGCGTCCTGGGTGCCCAGAAGTTGGGCTCGGGCCGCTTCGGTCGCGCGCCGATAGCGCCCGAACAAATCCACCTGAAACACCACGTCCCCGGCGAGCGAAAAGATATTGGACTTGATGTTCTGGTCGGTCTTTCCGCCGCTGAATTCGGGTCGAGCGAAACCTGCGGAAACTGGTTCGAGCGTGTGATACCAACCTGCGCCCTTGCGGCATTGACGCGCTCGACCGCGAGTTGCAGATCGTAGTTCTGCTTCAGCGCCGTGCGGATCAGTTCCTGCAATTGAGGATCGTGGAAAACCTGCCACCATGGCAGATCGGCGAACGATGCGGTTTGCGCTTCGTCTGTTGCGATTCGTCGGGGCCGTGAAAGACCGTAGGCGACTGCACAGCCGGCCGATGATAGTTGGGTCCGACCTGCACAGCCGGAGAGCGTGAGCGCTGCCAGCAGGATCGACCCTGCTTTTGCGACGAAATTGTGTTGCGAAACTGTTACGCATCTTGTTGACCCTCCGTGATCGCACTGTGCTGAGCTGAGGGCGCCATGAAGCGCGCTCGGGCCGCCGCCGACCATCGCTCCACCAGATAGAAGATCGCGGGAACGAAGAATTGCCGAGCACACTTGCCGCCGTCATGCCTCCGATCACCGTGGTGCCCATGATCTGGCGCGCGACCGAGCCGGCGCCGGAAGCGGTCCAGAGCGGCACGCAACCGAGAATGAACGCGAACGAGGTCATCATGATGGGCCGTAGGCGAAGACGTGCGCCTTCGAGCGCCGCATCCATCGAGGGCTTGCCTTGTTCGTACTGCTCCTTGGCAAACTCGACGATCAGAATCGCGTTCTTGGCGGCGAGGCCGATCAGCATCACCAGGCCGATCTGCGCATAGACGTCGTTCTCCATCTGGACCATGTAGGCGGCTAGAAAGAGGCCCAGCACGACGCGGCGCAGCCAAAGCACTCCAAAAGCGCCGAAGACCGCGACCGGCGTGCTGAGCAGCACGCTGAACGGCAGAGTCCAGCTTTCATAGAGCGCCGCCAGAATCAGGAAGACGAACAGCAGCGAGAATCCGAAGATGACCGAAGACGGAACTCCCTCTCGCGCCTTTTGCTCCTGGTAAGACATGCCCAGGTAGTCGAAGCCCATTTCATGAGGCATGGTTTGCTTGAAGACATCTTCCAGCGCCGCCGTTGCCTGATCCGCGCTGTAGCCGGGCGCGGCGCTGGCGTTGATCTGCGCGGACCGGTATTCGTTGTAGCGCATCGTGAATTCAGGGCCGGAGCGGGTCTCGAAGTTTGCGAGAGCGGATAGCGGCACCGTCTCGCCCTGGTTGTTGCGCACGTAGAACTGCCCAAGGTTATCGGTATTCGACCGGTAGGGAGCTTCGGACTCGACGTACACCTGCCAGGTTCGGCCGAATTCGTTGTAATAGTTGACGAACAGGCCGCCCATGTACGCCTGAATCGTGTTGTAGACATCCGTCAATGCAACGCCTTGTTTCAGCACCTTCTCTTTGTCCACCTGGATGAACTCTTGCGGCACACTCGGTATGAATGTGGTGAAGATCGTGCCGATCTCAGGGCGCTTGCGAGCGGCCGCCAGGAATTTAGCCAGGTTATTTGCAAGAAATGGGACGTCCCTGCCGGCGCGGTCCTCCAGGACAAACGAAACGCCTCCCGAAGTGCCTACGCCCGGGATCGCCGGCGGCGAGAAGCTGAAGACGGTCCCTGCCGGCAGATTCTTGAGTTCCTGGTTCAAACGCGCCTTGATGGCTTGATATTGTTCGGCCCGGCTTTTGCGCTCATCCCAAGGTTTCAGGCTGACCCAAAAGAAGCCGTTGTAACTGGTCCGGACAAAGCTGAGCAGGCTGAAACCGACGACGCTGGTCGTGTACTGGACGCCAGGCGTGTTGGCGAGAATCTGCTCCACTTGTCTCGCAGCCGCGCTGGTGCGCTCCAGCGAAGCGGCGTTGGGAAGCTGCATGTTGATGTAGAGATATCCCTGGTCTTCATCGGGCAGGAAGCTGGAGGGCAGCCGGCTGCCAAAGAAGATTCCGGCCGCGCCGCAAACCACCAGCAGCACCAGCACCATTGCACCCTTGCGAAGGAGCACGCCGGACCAGCGGACGTAGCCTTCCGTAGCGCGCTCGAACAGGCGATTGAACCAGTTGAAGAAACGCTGCAAAGGCCCGTGGCTCTCCTTCTTTTTGCGCAGCAGAAGCCCGGCAAGCGCCGGGCTGAGCGTCAGTGCGTTGAATGCGGACAGCACAACGGAGATGGCGATGGTCACGGCGAATTGCTGATAGAGCCTTCCCGTGATGCCCGGGATGAAAGCGGTCGGCACAAAGACCGACGAGAGAACCAGAGCGATTCCAATCACCGGGCCGGAGAGCTCGTCCATCGCTTTTCGAGCCGCGTCTTTGGGCGTCAGGCCCTCCTCGATGTGGCGCTGCACACCTTCGACAACGACGATCGCGTCGTCCACCACCAGGCCGATGGCGAGCACCAGCCCGAACATCGAAAGCGTGTTGATGGAGAAGCCGAAGAGCGGAAAGAGGACAAAGGTTCCGACCAGCGAGACAGGCACGGCCAGCAGCGGAATCAGCGTGGCGCGCCAGTCCTGCAGAAAGAGATAGACCACCAGGATCACCAGCACAATCGCAATCAGGAGTGTCCAGATAATCTCCTTCATGCCTTCTGTGACCGGGGCTGTCTGGTCGAGCGATATGGCGTAGTCCATATCCTCGGGGAAGCGCTGCTTCATCTGGGCCATCAGCTTGCGGACGCCCTCGACCGTTTGCACGGCATTGGTCCCGGGCAACTGATAGACGGCGATAGCGGCAGCGGGCTTGCCATTCAGGCGACTGATCAGCTGTAGTCCTGCGTGCCCAGTTCGACCCGGGCCACGTCTTTCACCCGGACGATGCCGCCATTCGGCGCTTCGCGGACGATGACGTTGCCGAATTCCTCCGGCGACGTCAGGCGTCCTTGAGCCAGCACGGCATAGGTGAATTGCTGGTTCGCGGGAGCCGGTTCGCCTCCGACCTGACCAGCGGGGTTGACTGTGTTTTGCGCCTGGATCGCGTTGACAATATCCGTAACGGTGATGCCAAGCTTTGCCAGTTGGTCAGGCTTCACCCACAGCCTCATGGCATACTGGCCCGAGCCGAAGACCTGGGTCTGGCCGACGCCATACAAGCGCGCGACTGGATCGTTCAGGTTGATGTAGGCGTAGTTGGCCAGATAGTTCGCATCGTGCGTACCGTGCGGCGAATACAAGGCGATCAGCATCAGCGGAGCCGTGGTCGACTTCTTGAGCGTGACTCCGTAGCTGTTCACCGCGGGCGGGAGCTGACCAGTTGCCAGTTGCTCGCGCGACTGGGTGAGCAGCAGGTCCGTGTTGGGATCAGTCTTGAGATCGAAATCGACGATCAACGTCGTTTGCTGGTTGGCGGTCGCGTTCAGGGAGTACATGTAGGTCATATTGTCCACGCCGTTGACTTGCTGCTCGATGGGCGTGGCGACCGCGTCCTCCAGGGTCTTGGCGTCGGCGCCGGGGTAATTGGCCTGCAGCCTGATTTCGGGCGGGGCGATGTTCGGAAACTGCGCTACCGGCAGGGTCGCGATGGTAACTGCGCCGACGATGACCATGAGGATCGCGATGACCATCGCCACGATGGGCCGTTTGATGAAGAAATTGGACATGATTCGATTCCTTTGCGCGTTAAGGCCTCAGCGGTCAGCGATCACTCGACGTCGCTCTTGAATGGCTTCGTTTGCACCGGCATTCCCGGCCGGAGATTCTGCTGGCCTTCGACGACCACACGGTCGCCCGGCTTCAGTCCACTCTGGATGACCCACATCGTGTCAGTGCGCTCTCCGACTTGCACCGGGCGCATGCTGACGCGGTTGTCCTTACCGACAACAGCGACCAGATAGCTGCCCTGCTGCTCGGTCACGGCAGCTTGGGGAATGAGCAGGGCGTTCTGTTGCTCTCGGGTCACGGCGCGGACCTTGCCGTACTGCCCGGGGCGCAGAATGTTGCCGGGATTCGGAAACAGAGCGGCCATTTGGATCGCGCCGGTGTTCGGATTCACCTGGCGATCGGCAAAATAGAATTCGCCTTCGTGCGGATACGTGGTTCCGTCGGCAAGGATGAGCTGCAGCTTCCAGTGATCCTTGTCTGGGTTCGAGAACCGCTTCTGGAGCGCGAGGTACTCCTGTTCGCTGACGGTGAAATAGTCTCTGATGGGATCGAGCGTGGAAACTGTAGTCAGCGCTCCGCTGCTGGTGCTGACCAGGTCGCCACCTGCGCCTGGGCGATGCCGGCGATACCGTCGATCGGGGAGACAATGCGTGTGAAACCGAGATTGATGCTGGCGGTTTCGACTGCGGCTTCGCTGGCCTGGATTTGAGCCTTCGCAGCAGCAATGGCTGCTTCGGCGGCCTGCACCTGGGCTTTATTGGCAAGATTCGTCTGGTCTGCATTGTCGAAGTCCTGTTTGCTGACCGCATCGACCTTTGCCAGAGGATCGTACTTCTCCACATCGAGCTGGCTCTTCAGCTGGTTCGCCTGAGCTGTCGCGAGCTGCGCCTGGTCCTGAATCAGTTGTGCCTTTGCCTGAGCCAGCTGCCCTTTGCCTGGTCAAGCGCCGCCTGGAATGGGCGAGGATCGATCTCGAAGAGGAGTTCGTCCCTTCCGGACGTACGATCCTTCCTTATAGTTCCGCGTGAGCAGGTAGCCGGTGACCTGCGCTTTTACGTCTGCATTCACCTGCCCGGTGAGAGTCCCGATCCATTCTCCATAAACGGGAACGTCTCTCTGCTCGACGGTTGCAACCTCCACAATGGGCGGTGGCGGCCTGCACCGAGGCCTTGGCCCCTGAACGAGTGACTACAATCACCAGGATGGCCGCGATCAGAGCCCCTGATGCCCATGCGGCATGCTTCGGTTTCAGAGCGGAATTGATTTTCATTTCGTGTTTCTCCTGTTCCCGGAACCTTGGTCTGCGCGAATCTTTTTTCTTGGAGACCGCCGGGTGGTGGGGTTGAAATGGTTCTCTGCAGTAAGCTCTTCGATCAGGGCCGTCATCCACACCCCCTCGCCAATGAGGCTTGCTTCTGCCTGATACATGGCCGACAGGAGCTCACGGCCGGAGTCGTCTATACCCGTCAGCTGCCTCAGGTCCACTTCCATTTGTTTGTCAGGACGCAGCAAAGAACGCCAGGCATGTTCGGTCTCGCCGACCCATGGCCCTTCGAGCCTGCCCGCAAGTTCCAGCCTGCATACCGTGCCGAGTTCGTGAATCGTGATGCGTAACATAGCGTCGCCGCAACCCTGTAAAGGCACGACGCGAGCCAAACTGGTTAGGCTGCTAAACCTCTGCAACATTTGGAATTACAGACGAGGTCAATGCATAGCCTGCCCACTACGTGGGCGGATGCCCGCCCAGAAATGGGCATGTGATCAACGGTGCTGGAACCAAACCGCGTGAATCTTCTGAAAGCCGTGTCGAATCCAACAGCCGAGACTTCTTAGGTATGCTGCCCTTGCCCGCGGTGAATGAGGAAAAGCAGTGATCTCTAACGAAGCGGGTGCCTCCCGATATGAGGCGCTTGTCCGTCTTGCGGAAATCATCCGATCCCTTCCGGAAGAGAAGGACCTTTTCCATACGATTGCCAGCGAGCTCCATCAAGTGCTTCCCTTCGATGGCCTGAGCCAGTTCGATCCCGAAGCGAATTGGGTTCAGTGGCACTTCGTCGAACCGTATAACAGACAGTTCAAGTCACGCGCTAAAAGCCCTATTCCCAAAGAGGAAACCGTAGCATGGTGGGTCTACCGGAACCAGCAGCCGGTGTCGATCCAGTGCAGCGACTGCGAGACACGTTTCCCGGAGGTGCTCAAACGGATCAGCGGGTTAGGAATTCGCTCGCTGTGCGCGCTGCCATTGAGCACGGCGCACCAAAAGCTGGGAAGTCTGGTGTTTGCCAGCCACCTCGACAACGCGTATTCCACTGAGGATCAACGGTTCCTATCTCTGGTTGCTGATCAGATCGCTGTCGCGATGGACGATGCTCGCGCTCAACAGCGATTGAGACTGCTGCTGGACATAACGAATCGCATTGTGACCAAGCTGGAGTTGCGCGACTTGCTTCGCGAAATCGTCAGGAGCATCAGAGAGCTCATGCGATACGAAAGCGTCGGAGTGGCTCTCCCGGATTGCGATGATGGCGAATTGCGCGTTTATGTGGTGGATTCTTCAGACCAAGTGCAAATAGAGTCCAAGCGGGTCTCCGAGCTGGTCAAAACTGTATTTCAGACGGGTCGACCGCTTAACGCTACCAAAGAGCAGCTTGCCGCGGATCCTCGCATTCCCAAGCAGCGGAATTCGCTGTACGTTTATCCTCTCATCAGCCGAGATCGCATACTCGGTGTTTTCGGTGTGGGCAGTTCGCGCGAGAACGCTATCATCGACGACGACCTTACATTCCTTGGCGAAGTTGCCAATCGGATCGCCCTGGCTGTTGAAAACGCCCTTGCGTATAAGCAGATTTTGGAACTCAAGGATCAGCTCGCACAGGAAAACGTCTATCTCGAATCCGAGATCCGCAGCGAGCTCCATTTCGAGGATATCGTCGGCAACAGCGAGCCACTGCGCAGGGTTTTGAAAGAGATCGAAACCGTGGCGCCCGCCGACTCCACAGTCCTGATTTACGGGGAAACAGGCACCGGAAAGGAGTTGATCGCCAGGGCGCTCCACAACCTCAGCTCCCGCAGATCGAACGCTTTCGTGAAGCTGAATTGCGCGGCGATTCCCACGGGCTTGCTTGAGAGCGAACTTTTTGGCCACGAGAAGGGTGCGTTCACCGGCGCAATCATGCAGCGGGTCGGGCGCTTCGAACTGGCGAGTCGCGGAACCATCTTCCTCGATGAAGTCGGAGAAATTCCTCTTGAGCTTCAACCGAAGCTCTTACGCGTTCTGCAGGAACGCGAGTTCGAGCGCCTTGGCAGCACGCGCACGCTTCGAACAGATGCGCGCCTGATTGCGGCAACGAATCGCGATCTGAAAGCAATGGCAGAGGAGCAAAAATTCCGATCCGATTTGTACTACCGGCTGAATGTGTTCCCGATCAGGGTGCCGTCATTGCGGGAGCGGACGGAAGACATTCCACTGCTGGTGCGTCACTTCGTGAAGGAATTCAGCCGCCGGAATCAGCGTGTGATCGACACGATTCCGTCAGACACGATGCAGGCATTGTTACGTTACCATTGGCCAGGCAATATCCGCGAGCTTCAAAATGTGATCGAGCGGGCGGTCCTCATTTCAAAGGGCCCTACACTGAATGTGTCCCTCGCCGAGCTGAAACCCGATCTGAGCGCCGCGTACGGTCCCTCCCCGGCAAAGGGCAAGACAGTCACCCACGAAAACCTTCAGGACATGGTGCAATGGACGCAGCGAAGTCAAATCCTGCGCGCTCTGGAAGAGACGAATGGTGTGGTTGCTGGACCAAACGGAGCGGCTGCTCGTCTCGGAGTCAAGCGTTCGACGCTCCAGCATAAAATGCGCAAGCTGGGAATTCGCCTCTCCCGTACAGCCTTCGAGGACCACGGGCCAGCATGGCAATAAGGAGCGGCCGCCGCAAGTCGCTAGCCTGATTCGTCAGCAATCCTCTTTAGCCATTCATCAAGGAGTTGACGCTCCGCGCCGCTAAGAGAGGATGATTTCGGCAACAATGCTGCGAGTGCGACGGCCGCCGAAGCCGCACTGAGGCGATGAGTCATCGGCGATTCGGTTGTGATTGCAGCAAGGATACTCTCGCGAGCTATCGCTGATATGGCCAGATCACGACGGTTCTCAGGCATCGCCAGCAATGTAAGAACAGTGCCGCATCCCGATGCGTGCACAAGGTTCGCCGCCCTCTCTTCGCTCAGCCGTAAGCGGCCTGCCGCGGCAATGCTCCGGATGTGTTCCCGGAGCACGACGTAGCTTGCAGCTGCGGCAGGAGAACTGGCTCCTGGTTTCGGATCACAATACATAAGTGCGTACAGCGCGGGATTGGACAGTCCAAAGTCAACATGAAGATCCCAGCCGGCTCGCAGATTCTCGACCGGGTCCGGACTCGGCTTGCGGATCTTCTTTGTCCGAGATAGGCAGCGAATCCATACTCGGCGACTGCATCGAGAAGACGACCTTTGTCGCCAAAAAGCCGGTAGATCGTCGGAGCCTGCACTCCCGCAGCTTCGGCCACTGCGCGGGTCGTCACTGCGTCACGTCCTCCGTGGTTTAACAGGCGAATCGCGGCAGAGACGATCTTCCCCCGCGTCCCCTCATGACCTTCGCTGAATGAATCGTTCCCGGGCAGGGCGCCCGAAACTGGCAAGCTTGTCGCACCGGCGGATGGCAAGGTTTCCTGGACTTCGCATGCCGACCTTGCTGCTGCGGCAGTAATTGCACTCACTGACGAAGGGAGTCTCAGAGGTATCACCCCGCCGCTCACGGGCTGGCAGTCTCTCGATCTCGCTGACATCGCGGAGATCGCATCAGAACTGACGGGACAAACCGTCACGCGCGTTACTCTTCCCGACGCAGAATGGCGGGCGGGACTAATCTCACACGGCGTGCCCGAGTCACGTGCAGATCTGCTCGTGGGATTGTTCGCAGCCAGCCGAAGCGGCGAATTCTCCGCCGTCGATCCCACACTGAAGCGCCTGCTTGGGCGTCCGCCTATGAGTTTCCGCGAGGTGCTGGCCGGGCGTCTTGCCGATGGGTCGAAGACGTTCTTCTAAGCGCCTATCACGAGACACCACTTAACTCAGCGATGAAACAATACTACGGATCCGGGACTGGGAAAAGGGCACCCACAACCTGCAGAGTGACGTATTCGTCATGCCACTCTGCAGACGTGATCCGCTTTCGAGAGTCTCTAGGCTGCCTTGGCGAGTTCTATCTTGTTGGGTGGTTCAGGCCTTATGTCGGAAACCTCCTTGCGCCACACCCGTATCAGTTCACGCAACTTCTCCTGAGAGTATTTCGTGATATCTGTTTGCTCCTCTCCCGTCTTTGCATTCATCGGACGGATTGCGACAGCTGCCTTCACCCCGGGCCGAATACGCAGAAACACACCGTACTGATGTCTTGGACTTGGAGCAGGAGGAGTGCAAGCCATCCGCAACTCGCCATTCGGCTTCATATGAGGCAGCGCGTAGACTGCACAGTTTCCATCTTTCAGTAACTCCCGAATCAAACCTTTTACCAGCTCTGACTGGTTGGAGTTGAACTCAATACCATGTACATTTGCCATGGAAGTGACCTCCTTGCGCACTCATCTCAGCCTACGAAAAAATTGCTAAGAAAGGCATAAAGGAGAGGCACAATCGACATCAACCCGAGGCTGCGGCTTCGAACCTCTACTGCAGCTCTCAACGCCCTGCTTCGGAAAGCACTACGATAATGGAGGTGGAAGATGCTGTCCTGGAGCACCCCGCAAGTCACATGCAAGCGGCCTGTTAGCTGTTTCCGCTCCCTAGTCCAGTTTCTGAATTGTCGCTGCTTCTGGAGTCTTCAGCTCGAACTTGTCGTCTGATATCGAAAGGTTCACGGTCAACTTCTGAATGGTGATCAAGATCTGCAACTCCTCCAGGGGGCGCTTGATGGTAACCGTCCCCGGAAATCTCTGCTGACCAAATGTCTGCATCGGGCCGTAGATGGCCGTAGTTTGAATTGTGCCCTTTGCATCGTATATATCTTCCTGATAAAGCTGCAGATCGGTCCGGGTGAAATGAATCACACGCTCTGGAATTAGTTCCTGGCTGTTCCCCTTGCGCCGCACCACTGTAAGATCGTAATCCGGCTGTATCATAGGCTGCTTCGATTTCGCATCCACCTCAGTCCTTGTCTCGGAGGTTAATGTCACCAGATCATCAGGCGATATACAGCCAACTAACAACGAATCAGCAAAAACACTTGGCCGAAAGTTCTCCAGTGCATTGGGCGACTCTTTCGTGACCGCGTTGGAGCCCTCAAATACTTTGTTGCGGCTTGGAATCCATAGCTTAAAGGACTCGCCGTCGGTAGCCATATCAAAAGCCGGCAGCACTAAATATCCGGCTACCCTCAACGATCCTGGCTTGCGCTGTAAAATGTACCCGCTGAATGAGGTGTAGGTCCGCTCCTTTCCCTTGCGCGGACCGCCTTCAGTGAGCTGGAAATTCACGGTTGTGCTCAACGAATGGATCTCGTTGCAGCGGTCGTTGACCGCCTTGACCAACTGGTCTGCGCTTGCGCTCAGCACCACACTCGGCATTTTCGCCTGCTTTACAATGCGGGTGTGCACGAGGCACCCGTTCAAAAGTGACAATGCCAATAGTATTAATGGCAGTCTCCGTCTTTGAATCGCCTGTTTTCGCATCAACTCTTTCTGTTTTCCACGAAGCACAAGACTTTCTGATTTAGAGCACAGCAGCCCTGTCAGACATAGACAGTCTGAATGCCTGCGAAGTCTCGTTTCAGTAAATTTCGACGGAGGTCCAGGTCAGACTTATCCGAGGTCTTGCTTTTGTCCTAACCTCAGCGTACGCGATAGAGCATCGTCCCGTGCGCAGGCAGTTCAGTCTTAAGCGAAGCAGCCGACCCCAGATCTTTACGCGCCCAAAGATCACGAACCGCGTGGCCACCCTCGGGCAATCCCAAATCTTTCCAGGAGTAGCTCACCTCCTGCGCCTTATCCCCCAGGTTGAAGACTGCCAAATAATCCCCACCCCCGGATTCAGGCGTAGCCTTCCATACCACCAACGAGCCGGTGCGTAAAAGCTGTCGGTTATCCCGCGAATGCTGATCGACCGCAATCACCTCAGGGTTGCTATAGAGGGCTTCTGTCGCCGCATCCATTTTGGTGAGATTCGTCCCCGCAATGAGCGGCGAACGAGCCATCGACCACAACGTCATCAGCGTCCGCGACTCATCCGCCGTAAGTCGCGACATGCGCGGCTTGCCCCATCCAGGCCGGGGACCAAGGTAACCCAGCGGCAGCATGTCGGCGTCCGGCCAATGCCCTACCTCGATATGCGGCGCCCACTCCGCGGTACGATCAAATTGCCGTACCAGCCCAGCCGGGAACGTCTGCCCCGCGGGCCCGGCCAGGTGTCCCACATATCGTCGGATATCCGCCAAAGCTGGGCATATTTCCGCACGTCATCCGCTTCCTCAACCGGCGTCGGTCCCGGGGAAAGGCTCAGCACCATCGCACGGCCAGACTTCTTGATCGCCGCACTCATCATATGAATCTCATCGGCTTGATACGGTTTGGAAATGCAGTCGACCTTGATGTAGTCGACGCCCCATCCAGCGTAGAGCTTGATAATGGAATCGTAATAGGCCTGGGCAGCGGCATTCGCATTCAGCCCATAGTTATCGGAATTCCATCTGCAGGTATCGGTCGTGTTGGCCGCATCGGCTGCATGGAATGATGATCCCGCAATGGGTAAGTTCTTCTCCACCGCCTGGCGCGGGATGCCGCGAATGATGTGGAGTCCGAACTTGAGCCCTTGAGCCGTGCACCCAATCCGCAAGCGGCTTGAATCCAGAAGACGAGAAGCGATTGTCCGCCACCAGGTAACGCCCGTCGTCATCCATCACAAAACCTTGCGCCGCTCCCTTCTGCCCGGGTGCACGCAAGTACCAACCCTCATCGACTACCACATATCGCCAGCCCAACGGCTGTAGATGTTCATGCAACCAGGAAACATTTGCTTTGAACTCGGCTTCCGTTACGGTAAGCCCGTAGGAGTCCCAGCTATTCCAGCCCATCGGCGGAGTAGGTGCAAGGTCAGGGGCTGCGAGGCAGTGCAGCCGGCTCAGCATGATCAGCAGGAATGGGAGATAACGTCGGCAATTCATCTTGCCGATCAGTCTAGAGGAAAATGGCTCACCAGGTTTTCTTAATCAGCGTATCGAAAGCGACTCCCCCATTTTGATCGCGCGTGGCGCTCACCGCGACTCGAGGCGAAACCTGGTACTGCCCCTGAATCGTCTCATTCTGCGTCGAAGCCACATTGCTGGAGAAGGTCACAAACAGGTTTCCAGTGACGCGCTGCTGAATGGTGATATTCGCGCCCGGGGGCCCCTGGCTGGTGCCTCCCGCCAGGACCGGGTTGATGGAAAGCTGCGAAATACCCGCAACCTTAGAGATGCGGCTCGTCACCTGGCTGCTTACCTGCGAGGCCACCAACGATGCCGCCTGTTGGTTTGCCGGCAGAGAAGGACTATTCGCGCTGGCTTCGGTGGTCTTCCAAACGCCAGCAGGTTAATAATGTCGGCGGCCGGCAACGACGGGTCAGAGGAGTAATTCGTGCGCAGCTGATCGATCGGCCCGTTGAAGCGCATGGAGATGTTGTATTGCTGAATCGTGGTGTTGAGCGCCAGGTTCACCACCGGCTGTGTTTCCGAAGGGTTAACGAACTCAATGGTTCCACCGTTCAACACGAAGCGATCGCCGTTGAGAATGATGTCACCGCCGTCGAGGTTGACCCGTCCCAGGATCACCGGCTCTGCTGCCGTGCCTCGCACTCGCAGGTTCGCCGAGCCGTTGATGCTAAGGGTTCGGCTGACCAGGTTGATGTTGTTTTCGGAAGTTACCCCCAGGTTCAACTGGATACTTTGCGCCAACCCTGGAGTGGCAGGTGCGGAAACACCACCCGAGAATTGATCGATGAAGCTGTTCAAATCAAATGCCGGAGTGAACGAGAGATCGGCAAGTCTCACCTGGCCCCCGAGTACCGCATTATCGGTACTGCCCGCGAGACGAATATTCGCGTTGACCGTCTCGCGAACCCCTTGGGGATAGAGAGCGCGAACCCCATTCGCTGAGAGACCCAGATCAAATTGGATCGAAGGACGATACGCAACGCCACCCTGCGCGGTTACCGTGCCACCGCCGACGGTGCCCTGAAATTTGGTGATGTTGAGCCGGTCCTTGGTGAGCGTCAGCACGCCGTTACCGTGTTGCAATCCCACCGGCAGATCCCCGCTGGCAAAGTTAGCATCCACGATCTCCACCTGGCCGCCTACGTCAGGGCTATCGGTCGCTCCACTCGAATTGATATTGAACTTCAACTCGCCCGAGCTCTTGATGTCCGGAGCAAATGCCTGGGCCAGGTGCAGATTCACCGTGCCCAACAGCAGCAGAGAAACGGGAGCGCCCTTGGTGGTGGACATCGAACCCTGAAACTGCAGATCGGTATCGGTGCCCTTGAGCCCGGAACGCTGCAGCGTGATTTTCGTGTCTTTGTAATCGACGTGGATGGGCGAGGTCTCTGCCAACTGGATGGTATTGCTGTAAGCCAGCTTCAAGGTGGGAATGGTAACGTGCGCCTCTAATAGATTTTTGTTCTTGAGCGGTCCATGCAGCGTAGCGTGCAGCTCGGTCTGCCCAGTCAAATCGTCGGCTTGCTCCGGAGCGTAGATGGCGAAGATCGGCTGCAACGAAATCGTCTGCGTATCGAGCGTGGCATCTGCCGGGTAATCGCCCGTCAGTCCCACCTTAGCGTTTGCCTTGATTGTCGTACCGACCGCCGCGGAAGTCAGATTGGCCGTAGCCAGGTGATTGGCCACATTCATCTGCAGATTGACGTCCGCGATCTTCTGATCCTGAATATCGATTTGCGGAATTTGCAGCGTTGCGTCGAGCTGCGGGTTGTCAAACGTGCCCGCCCCGTTGGCTTTTACGCTCACCACACCCTTGGCGTTAATGTTCTGCGCTTTGATTGCCTGCAGTTGTTCCAGGCGAATTCCCGTGGCGGTTAGTTGCGCGTTATAGCTTTTTTGCCGTGGACGGACGCTGACCTTACTCTTCACGCTGCCCGCGGGAAGCTCCACTCCAAGATCCCCGTGGACTTCTTCTCCTGTGCCATCAAAGGTCAACGTCGCAGAGGTCACCGGCTGATCGTACGCAGTGACATGGGTCAGCGAGACATTGCCCTGGCCAATGGGACTGAGCTCAGTCCCATGCATCTTTACTTTGGCTGCTAACGTACCCGTCACGGGTACTTGTTGCCCGGAAAGTTTTACCAAGTCCTGAACATCCAACTGCGAAGCCTGGAGATCGACCTCGAGCGGGCTCGCGTCGGTAAACGCCCACTTGTGCAAACCGGTGCTGGCATCGAAAGTGATCTTTCCGTGGGAAACCGGTTCCAGGTCAGCATGCTGCAGGCTGGCCATTGATTGATTCACATCCACATTCGTGCGCAGCACCCGCCACTCTGTTCCGTTGAAATGGAGGTTAGAAGCCGTCAATTGGCCGGTCAGATGGGGATCGCTCGTCGATCCACGCACCGTACCTTGAAACAATGCGGTCCCGGCAAGACCGAGCGGCGGCCCTGGGGCGCGGAACACATCAGCGACCGTTTCGAACTCGCTTAAGTTATTGGATTGAAATTTCAGGTCCAGGACTGACTCGACCGCCGGCTTACCAAGCCGTTCATCGTCAGCGTACTTTGTGGCGTCTGCAAGAAGCTCTGCGTAAGCGCCAGCTCCTGATTCTTTCCCGTGTAGTTACCGTGTAGCCCACTCTCTACGGGAACGTCCTTGCCCTGACCGGACACTCTTCCGTGAACGGCTGCGTCTGCGTGGGCGACGACATCGTCAAACGTCTTTCCCCAGGAAGCATTTGCGTCGGCATTCAGCACTCCCCCAAGGCTCACTCCCTTGGGCAGCGCGGACGACTTCATAACGCCATTCAGAGCTGCCAACTGGATACCGCGCAGCCCGGCGTTGAACTTCGAATGCGCATTGCCGTCGATGCTGCTCATTTTGCCGTTAGCCGTGAGCTCGCCGCCCAACAGGCTGGCGCGGAAATCCTCGAGAGTAGCGTCACCATTTTCAAGCACGTAGTGCGCCGTAATGTTTCTGATCTGCGAACGAACGGTCGGAGTTTGTATGTTCAGCTGCTGGCTGCTGAGGTCGCCCTTGATCAGCACCGTGTCCAAAGGAGAGCGATTGGCTATTTCCTGATACTGAACTGAACCGCTGGCGCGAATGAATCCAACCGGCACAGAAGGATTCTCAAGAATCTTGCGGAATTGGCTCCCGTCCAATGTGGCAACGTAGTTTCCCTGTACCTGGGGATGGCTGTAGTCCTGCAACGTGGCGTTGAGAACAACCTGCGACGTTTCGCTGGTCAACCTGGCTTGCGTTAAGTGGAAAGTAGTCGGCGTAGCATCGAACTCCGCGTCGAGGTTGTGCGGAATCGGTTTGAAGGTTCCGGATTGCAGATGGCCGTCGGTGTAGCTGAGCTTGCCCGAGTACTTCTGCAGCAGGCTGTCGAAGGAAGCCCGAAAATCTACATTGCGTAAATCTGCGGAAAGAACGCTCTGGCGATCGTTATAGTAGACCGCTCCTCGATCGAGCACTGCGTGGCGAATCCCCAGATCGAACAGGCTGGTATTACTGCTGCTGGACCCGCTGCTCTTGATCGTCGGGATGTTACTGACTCCGTGCGCGTCGGTGAATACTCTCACGACCGGCTGATCAATGACCAGGCTGTCGAGATACCACTTCCGGTGGAGGACGGAGACAATGCGAACCCCAACCTCACCATGAGCGACCTGGAGCAAAGGCGGATCCGGGTAGGGACTGCTCCGGCGACCGTCAACCCGTAAAGATCCAGGCTCAGGTTCGAAAGATTGAGAGCAAAGTTCTGTAGTTGTACCTTTGTACCGATACTCTCGCTGGCTTTCTTTTCGACGGTGCTGAGAACATAGTTGTGGAACCGCGCACTGTGCAGCAGGATGGTGACGGCAAGGCCCGCTACGAGCAGAAGAACGATAAAAATACCGGCGACCCAGGCGGCTGCTTTCCACAGCCGTGGTGCTGGCGTTCGCTTGCGATCAGACTCTGCCGTGCTCATAGGGTCACCCCGATCAAAATGCCTGGCCGATAGTAACAAAGTATTGGGTTGATTTGACTCCCGGAACCGGGTTCAGGTTATGTCCGAGATCGATTCGCACCGGACCCACCGGGGTGGCATAGCGCAGACCCAGCCCCACACTGTTGGTGTAAAGCGAGGTGAAGTCGTGAAATCCGACCAAAGGGAAAACATTGCCGCCGTCATAGAAGACAACTAATCCCAAGCCCTTTTTGATGGGTATCGGAATGCGCGCTTCGGAGTTGATGATCAGCAGCTCATTTCCTCCGGCGGGAACCTGAATGTACGAGCAATCGGTAGACGAACCTGAGCTGCAAACCTGAACCTGCCGCTGGGGTCCCGCCCCATCCAGGGGAAAGCCGCGCAGCGTGTTGCCGCCGCCGGTAAAGAACTCTTCGCTCAGGGGAACAAAGCTACCGGAAAACTGCTGCGCCAGGCCAATGCGAATGCTGTTTGCCCAAACGATGTTGTGAAAGATTGGCCGGTAGTACGCAGCCTGTCCATTGATTTTGGCAAAGTCAACGCTGGAGCCTAGCTTGGTATCGTTGAAATCGAGTTCGATCGACTCCAGCATACCTTTGTGCGCGTCGAGAGGATTGTCGCGCGTATCGCGGGTGAGGTTGGCTGCAATCGTCGACAGCCTGACATGCTGGTCCTGCGGCGGCACCAGCTCGGGGATCAGGATCCGGGTCAAATCCGTTTGGCTAAAACTGTAACGCAGGAAGAAGACATCATGTTTTGTCTTGTCGATAAATCTCTGCAGCTGGGCACTCCCGTTTTCAACCTGGGAGGAATAAACCGGATTTTCTTCATCGCGTTCCGCCAGGATGGAAGTCGTCGAGCCCCAACTCGACCAGAGGAAATTTGGGTTGATATAGTATCCTGCGACACGCTGATCGAGGCGTCCGGCAAACGCTGTCGCGGAAAGCGATTCCCCTTTACCCCGCACATTGTTACGGGTGTATTGGAAACTCCCTCGCGGCCCATAGTAGGTAGTTTCGCTGGTGGTGAAATTGGAAGGTAATCCGACCGGCGGCAGACTGGGCAGTGCGACGGTTCCGCTCGGTATACTGCCACCACGATTGATCACTTCAAATCCGAAGCCGTAGGTCATCGTGTTCCGCTTGGCTTCATGGACTTTGATCAACACATCTTCACTCGTCTGTGTCGTTACCTGGCGCCTGGGATCCACTTCTGCCCAGTCGAACACTCCAGTGTGGTTATAGAGCCGGCTCTCGGAGCTGAGCAACTCTGTTTCCGTAAGCGGCTGGCCGGGGACAAGGGTGGCCACATCCCTGTCGATAAGCCTTTGCTGCGTTTGTACGCGCCCCAGGGTCAGCACATCATGGGTGTGGACCTGCGGGCCCTCAAAAATGTGATAGACCACGTCGATATGATGAGGATCGTTCTTGGAAGCGACCTTGGCCGTTTCACGGAAGCTGGAGGTCAGATAACCGGCCTGTAGATAACGAGCAACAATATGGGCGCGGTCCGTCGCAACCAGCTTTTGTGAGTAGGGTTTCCCCGGCGCAAGCTTCAGACCGTCCGGCGCAAATTTCGATTCCGGAAAAGTATCGGCTCCCTCAATCTTAAGGGAACTCACAATATCCCGCGGGCCCTCGGTCACATGGAAGACCACCGCCACGTTGCCATCCTTATGACTCACCGCCGGAGTGACCTGCGCATTGCTGAAACCCTCAGACCCGTAAAGTGCGGTGAGATTCTTTTGGCTGGTATGAACCAGTTGCTCGCTGTAGTCGCCCGGAGAAAACAGGTGCGCCTTCTTTACCGTGACCAGCGCCATCAGATCCGGTGTCTTAAGCTCGTGGTTGCCGGTCACCGCTACGTCGACTACTTTGTGTTTTTTGCCCTTGTTGATGGTATAGACGATGGTGTCGACCAAGTCTTTTTTGTTGAACTGAGAGTCAACAGTAACGTCGAAGAATCCCTTCTTTTGGAAGTAAGAGACCAGGGCTTCACGGCCTTCCTGCACCAGCTCCGGATCGACGCCCACCCCCTGGTAGACCGGTAGCAACGATTTTTTTGTCCAGCTCCACAGGTGCGCGCCTTTCACCTCGACATGAATGGTTGGACCCGCCTTCACATCAAAGTGGATGTCGGCACGGTTGGTATCTGCAGTGTAAGCGGCTCCGGCAAGTTTTACCTGTGCGGACAGTTTGTCTCGCTTCTCTAACCGCTTCTGCAGGTATTTCTGGGCGTTATTCAATGTCGAGCGGCGGTAATTTTTTCCTGGCCGAATGGCCGCTCCCCTAAGACGCGCACCCAACCCCTGCAGGCTTTGCGCCATGTTTTGAGCCTCCTCAGGGGTGGTATCTGCGACATTCACCGTGCCAAATTTAGCGCGGCGATTCAGACTGACCTGAAAGTTCACATTGGCGACATTGTGGTCCGTGTCCAGCTTTACCAGGGGACGAACCTCCACCTCAAAATATCCTTGCTGCTGGAAGTAGCGAATCAGCGCGTCTGTGTCCCTCTGAACGTCCCCCGCGTTGTAGGGAGCCTGCGGTGGATAGTTGGCGATTTGCACCAGCTTGGAGTACGAGAACCGTTCCGCTCCGGGGAATTGAAAAATGCCGAACCAGATAGCGGGCTCTACTATCAGGAGCACCCGCACCCCGTTGGCCTCGGGTTCGACTTGTAGCTGCACCTCGTCGAACTTGCCTTCCTGTTTCAGGGTGGCAATGCTCTGATCAACTTTTTCTCTCGAGAATGGTTCGCCCTGGTGCTGCTCGAGGGCCGGCACCAGCTTGCTGGTATCCAGGTTCGGTTGGCCAGCGATCTCAACAGCAGTCACGGTCTGGCCCTCGTAGGAAGACAAGATGGCCTGGGTTTGCGGTGCTGTCCTGGGCTGCTGGCCCGGCTGCTCTGAGCTCTGCGCGAGCATGCTCACGGATATTGCGAGAATGCTTAGGGCTCCCGCGACTTGCAAGCGTGTACCCCTGGTCAGAAAATTGAATTGAGCTGTCACGCCAAAGTATCCCAGAAACAGCTCAAGCTACGCCATCTGCACTTGAGATGCCGAAATGGCGCGAAGCGGTTTGATCCAGGATAGAACACTGTGCAATCTAGGACGCTGCGGCCGAGGGACCTACAATCGCAGGTTTCAGCGTTTCCGTCTCGGCTAGATTCTTTGCGTGCACTGCGGCCTCTATTTCGCTATTGATCTCGCCTCCCAGCAACAGCATCAGCCCGCTGAGGTAAAACCAGGTGAGCAGAATGATGACTGTGCCCAACGAACCGTAGGTAGCCGAATAATTGTTGAAGTAGTGAACATAAACCCGCAAACCCAATGAGCATAATACCCAGCCCAACATGCCAAAGGCCGCGCCAGGCGTAAGCCAACGCCAGCGGCTTACCTTAACGTCAGGGCCGAAATAGTAGATGAGGGCAAAAAGCAAGGAAAGAAATGCTGCAGCGACCACCCATCCAAGCGTGCGCGCGGAGCTCGCAGTGAGGAAAGCCAGCAAGTGATCGTGGATGCGAAGATGAGCCAGGCGCGCCACGAAGTCCGCGATCAGCAGCGACGCCAGCATCAGTGAGACAACTATAGAGAGAAGAAACGTGACACCGATTGCCGACAATCTCGCTCTCCAGTAAGGCCGGGTCTCCTTGACCCGGTAAACGACACTCAGGGTGCCTTGAATTGCGGAGAACCCTACCGAAGCAGACCACAAAGCCGCTACCAGTCCGAAGGTTATCTTCCCCGTGCTTGCAGCAGCAGCTGTTTGATTGAACGCTTCGAGGACCGTCCCCAACGCGGACGGTGGAACCACGATCGACAGGTACTGCAGCAGATGCTCATAAATGTGTGCGGCCGAACGAGCTGCCAGACCGAGCACGGCGCAGGCGGTGAGCAGGGTGGGAAACAGGGCGAAAAGGAAATAAAATCCCAGCTCGGCCGAGCGTCCCAGAAGGTTGTCGTCAAACATGGAATCCCACGTATTTTTGAGGATGACCTTGGGGGGACTCCCTTCAAGTCCCACATAGATTTCAGGGGGAGCGGGAGACGTAACTCCAGACGCGGCCAGCTGTGCCTTGTGGTGCCTGTGGATTGGACTTGCTATTGGCCACGGAATATCTCTCCTCAAGATCTGAACCGCAAGATCGCGTGTTTAGAGAGATAAGTATTAGCCCTTTAGTGTTGCTCACTGCTTGACTTCCCTTCCACTTTTATTGTTGATGAGTTCGCAAGTCCTAACTTCGATTTTCGCGTCGCGAAAGGCTGGGAATGGATCTTCGCTCGCATCGTTTCGGCCCAGTACGACTTATGGCCCGAACGTAGGGACAGCAACCGCAGATCTGTTGAGGTCCGCCAGAGGCTTGAGGGGAAGAGTTGTGGTATCCCACATCGCGAAAAACGAGCTGAGATGTGGGGCACCCGGCATTGGAGGGCGGGGATAGAGATCCTCACAAAGCGTCGTTCACTCCAAAGCAAGCGGGCCGGCCAATCAGGTACACGGGGGGAAGCCAGCCGCCTTTTGCGTAACCCGCGGTCCATTCATATTGCGGAAAACTTTTGCTTAATTCCAGCAGCTCCTCCGGCGTTCGGGTGCGGAAGCATGACACGAGTCCATCCCACAAGATGACGAGTGGAACCAGAGGCACGAGGTAAGTCAACAGCAGTCGCGACCAACGGAACGGACGCATAAACGGTGTGAGCAGCCAGACCAAAACTGGCATGAACAAGATAGTCGCGAACGCTCGCGGAGTGCGCGAAGTTACTTCGGCCATGGCGAAACCCTCTCCACGCCGCACCGCATCCCCAAGTACCTCACGCGCGACCGTATCGGGAAAATGGTGAAATGACGAGAAGATAGTACGAAATCCGCAGAGAGATTCCGGCACGTTTACCGCATCTACGGACACATCAAGGCAAGTTATCCAAGGATCCTGCTGCAAGCGGGCGGAGAGCACACTGCTGGGAAATTTGTCGGTAAGCACGACCTTAAGCGGCCCGTGTTGCGCGAGGGCAGTGCGCCACCCTGGACTCAACCACGGTCCCCCGCCGCCGGAACAAAGGTCGACGACGCGCGCAGAACCGCTGTCACCAATGGCGCGGAAAATATCAGCCTGAACGGCACGGTAGACGTCTGTTCGGCTAATGATGGCTTCAAGACAATCGGTGGCTCCATGGCGGACCGCCGCCGGGCACCATGCCTGATCTAACACTTCGAAGAAATGGCGGCGGCGCAAACCTTATTGCCAATCTCTCCACAAAGCCATCGCCCCGAGCAGACCCTCCTCGTTGGAGATTATTTTGATGTTGGAACCGTGCTTGAGAGTGACTTTCTTGGCGTTGCCGCCGCCCAGGTATAAAACGTCCCAGTTAAACGTGCCGGCGGTTTGCTCAATTGCTCGTTCCAGCAACTTATTCCAGCGCTTTACACCATACTTTTCGAGCCCGCGCCTACCTAGATAATCCTCATAGGTTTTCTTGCGCCATGGGTGGTGCCCGAGTTCAAGACCGGGACACAGAACACCCTCGGTAAAGAGCGCGGAGCCCATCCCCGTACCCAGAGTGATGACCAACTCCACTCCGTGGCCCTTGATCACAGCGTAGCCGCCTACGGCGCAATCGTTGGCCATCCGCGTCGGTTTGCCCCAGCGTTTTTCGAGCGTTTTCGCCAGGGGAAAACCAATCCATCCCGGATCGAGATTAGCGGCAGTCAGCGTCTTGCCCTGCTTGATCACGCCGGGAAATCCAACCGACACCCGGTCGAAAAGGGGGACGCCGACCTTGAGTTCCTCCAGGGCAGTCAGGACAGCACTCGTGGTTGCCGGTTCAGGGGTGGGCACGCGCAGACGGTCGCTGATGGGTCGACCTTCTGCGCTGAGCGCCTGGATCTTTAATCCGCTGCCGCCGATATCGATGGCCAGCGTGATCGGACTTGTTGCTTCACTCACCTCTCGAGCCATAGACCTCCGGAGTTCCAACCGCTTGTCATTCTACTAGTTACAAGGTGGCAAGTACTCCAAAGGTGCCGTTCTTCTTACCCCCGCATCACCCTTTTAGGGCTTTGCCAGGGCTCCCTTTTCCTTTTTCGGCGGCTTTACCGCTGCTTCTTTTTTTGCCAGGCGGAAACCAGCTTCTTCCGCCTGCCGGCTGGCCTGCTTGACCTTCTCGTCTATCATTTCAAGTGTTGCAACGGGTCGGGCGGGCGACCGGCGTGGCTTCTTTCCCGCAGCTGGACCGGCAATGACAGGTTCGGGAACCGGCGCCGCGGCGGCGAGCTCCAGCAGAGCCGGCAGTTGCAGCCACCAGAGCATCTGCTCGTGCAGTTCCTTGTTGAAGTACTCCTCCCCGCCCGACTCGTTCACCTGCAGCAACCAGCGGGCATCGCCGTCTTTCCACAGTTCCGCGGGCAAACCGGCGAACACGTCTTCCTGTGCCTTTTTTGCCGGCGCAAACGTCTGGGCCAGGAAAGCCAGCCGGATCCGGGCCGCCGCGCGCCAGGCGTCCTGGGTGATTTCACCCCCGCCAACATAAGCCCGAGCGAAGGATTCGCGTAGCCGGAGCCGGTCGAAGAGCCCCAGTGCTGTGGCCGCGGTGTCTTTGCCTCCGATCGCTTCCGCCACGCCCTGGAGGAGAGCAAATCCAAGTACCGGTCCCCAGACTGCGCTCGGATGCAGCTCGGAGTTTGTGCTGGGCAAGATCTTCCTGGCCTCGCGAGACCAGGGCTCGGAGAACTCCGCCTCCAGGTTTGCCAGATTCTTGACCGCATGCACCTGACGGCAAATCACCTGCCACAGGTCTTTCTCGCTCACCTGTATCGGTGTGCCCGTCTTGCGGCTGTAGATGGCAAACGCTTCGCTCGCGAAACGCCAGCTGAGTGCCTCGACTCGCTGCATCAGTTGCGCCGCCGGAGTAGATTCCTGCGCCTCCTGCCCACACGCCGGCAACGGTCCGGAGACACTGGCTAGTTCCATGACGAGGTCCGGGTGCAGAAGGCTAACCAGTGCATCGTGCATCGGAGCGAGTTCCAGGGCCACTAGTGCGTCGTCCAGGTTCGGTACCCCGCGGCCACCCAGAGAGTCACACAGCAGATCCCAGCGATATTCATCCGAAGGCCGGAGCTCTCGCCAGTTCAGAAAGACGTGGCAGTTGTACGCCTGCAGCTCGATCGAGTAGCCGTTGGAGACGATTTTCGAGGCCCGCTCCAGATGCTCCAGTCCGGTGGAGTTATCGCGGAAGGCAAGGAAGAGGTTGCTATCGTTCGGCAGGCCGAAGGCGCCACCCAGCGACTGCTGACGCAGATGGCCCGCTCCCTTGTCGGCATAGGCGGCCGATTGGTGAATCGTGCCGAAGGTCGTGGCGAACTTGTTGTGGTAGATGACCAGTGCCCGGTGGTCGCCGCGCCGGTTGGAGTAGGCAAAGACATCCTCATTCACCGTGCCGTCGGGCTGGTAAAAATCGTAGAGAAGGAAATTCTCGCTCTCGGCGAACAACCAGCGCTGGTGAAGCAGTGGAGCAATTTCACGATCGTGGCGCGCCACCAGTCCTTGATCAGGATCCTCCTGGTGACGGGCGCGGCGGAACTCCATACCGTACTTCTCGGTGAAGCCTTCAATCTGACCGTGGCCGAACATGGGCAGGCCCGGCAGAGTCGACATCATGGTGGAGACACCAAAGAACTTGTCGCCATTGCTGAACTGGTCAATCGCTGTGCGCTCATCAGGATTGCTCATGAAGTTGACGTAGCGCTTGAGGATATCCGGGTCGAACTCAATGGTGTTCTTGATCACCGAACGATATTTGGCGTTATCCTCGTCGCGCATCATGTTCATGAAGGCGCTGTTGTACACGCGATGCATGCCCAGGGTGCGGACGAAGTAGCCTTCCATCAGCCAGAAAGCCTCTGCCAACAAAAGAGTGCCCGGAACTTCGCGAGCCACGCGGTCCACCACTTCGCGCCAGAATTCTTCCGGCATGGCGCGATCGAAGTCCGCCTTGCTCATGCTGTACTCGGCGCGGGAAGGAATGGCTCCGCCGGTGCCGGGAATGGGAAACCATAAGCGCTGGAAGTGGCGCTTGGCCAGGGTCATGGCAGCGTCGAAACGGATGATGGGAAACAACCGTGCCACGTGGAGAATGGTCTGGATCACCTGTTCCCGGGTGGCCGGGTTCAGGTAATCGAGCTGGGCGGTGTCATTCCAGGGGAAGCTGGTGCCGTCATTGCCGTGATAGATGTAGCGGGTGTCCCCGGTCCACTTGTCCCGGCGGCGGAAGACGACGGCCGCATCCGACTGCTCGTAGTAATGGTCTTCAATCTTGATTTCTACCCGGCCGTCGCGGGAGAGGTCCGGCCCCTCAAAACGGTAAGCAGGATAGGGACTCTCAGAGCGGGACATGAACCACTCGGGATGTTCAATGACCCAGCTGGAATCGATGCCCATGTGATTGGGCACCATGTCGCTGGCCAGCCTAACCCCGTGGTGGAAGGCCCGGTCGCGCAAATGGGTATAGGCCTGCTGCCCGCCGAGGTCGGCTGCAATGTCGTATCCGTAAAGCGAGTAAGCAGAGGCTACTGCGTCGTGGTTGCCACACAATTGCTTGATGGTCTGCGAGGCCACGCTTCTCTCCCAGACGCCGATCAGCCACAGCGAATTGATGCCGTGCGCTGCCAGGCGGCGGAGCTCTTCATCGGGAATCTGATCCAGACGATAGATGTGGCGGCCATAGAAGCGTGAAAGCTGCTCCAGCCACACATAGGTGCTCTTGGCGATGAGCACGGTGGTCGGCATCCACTCCTGGTCAGGCGAGAAGCGCTCACTCTCCTGGGTCGCTTCGGCGAAAGACGGCACTACCCCTTGCTGGTCGGTGGTCCAGGGAAAGTTTTTCCGTCCCACCCTGGCGTCCGGGGGGTGAAACCGCATCCAGATGGCAACGTCTTCTTCTTTGAGTACGTCAATGGCCAGCAATAGCTTGGCGAGCACATCGCCGATCAGATCCGCCCAGTGCTCGACAATGTAGGCCAGCTGGCCGCTGAGCGAATCCGGCGATGCCAGTGCCGGAGCCCGCAACGTGTCGATCAGGTTCATCGTTTTGTTTTTGGTGGCCAGCGGCGGCCGGGTGCTGAAATAATCTCGCAGGCCGGCGGTAATCAGCTGATAACGGGTGACTGCGGCTAAAGACTGATCGGTAAACAATTCGGAAAAAGGTTTGAAAGCCGGGTTGGCATTGGCCAGCCACAGCAGCATCATTTCTTCAAATGCCACGGCCCGGTGAGAGATGCCGTCGGTCTGCCCGGCCAGCCACTCCTCGGGGGTTTTCTCCTTGCGGTAAACGTCCGCTGTGGGAAAGCGCTCAATGAAGGCAAGAATCGTCTTATCCAGCTCCTCTTTGCCGAGCCGGGCGTCGAACCACTGCAATGCCTCGGCTATCGTCTTGGGATCGACCTTCTGGCGGTAGTAGGCAACCAGGGCATGGCTTATTTCATCGATCAGCCCCATGGCATAGAGCGCTCCGGGCTGGATGGTTTGCGAAAAATCCTTATCGCGCCCCCCGCCGCTCGTTTATGCGATGAGCGAATTCACGGCTGGCGCCGAGGTTGGCAAAGACTACGTTGCCGCTGAAGGCAAACAGCGTCTGATTGAATTCATAACGATCGCGAGCTTCGCGGGAGACGTGGAATTCCATTGGTACCTTTCCAAATGACTTCATTAATGGGCAGCTTGACTGTTCGATGCGAATTTTCGCCCCGGCAGGTACCTAAACTGCTCAAAACCGGTCGCGAAATGCCCACAATCCAAGCGCGGGATGGGAAATGAAGAAGACTTCTTCCCCATCGACCGTGTTGAAGCCGTCGTGCAATCGATCCGGGTTGTAGCGTGCCATGGTGCTGGCCAGGTCGGCATAGCGAAATCCTACGCCTTCTATCTCTTCCCGGCTTAAACCACCCGGACAATAAGTAATGTTGAATCGTGATTCCGAAGAGCTGTGAATGAGATGGGCAGCCGTGCCAAGCTCGGCGGCCAAGTCTGGATTGTTTTTCACTTTTTCAAGCGTAGCCGGCGTGCCGTGGTAGCCGAACTTGCGGATCTTGCGGTCGATGGTGGGGTCTTCTCCAAACTGCTCCACTCCGGGAGCAAGGACGATCAAGTCGGCTCCGTCCGCCAGCGCCATGCGGGTGCGGTAAATGGCCTTGTTTCCCAGCCAGGTGCTGTGAAACTCCTCTGGATCAAGGTAGACGACGGCTTTGTGGATTTGCTTATCCAGCAGTTGAATGTTGACTTGCACGCTCAACTCTGAGGCCAGGTGAAAGCACTCCACGTCATCGCCCACGAACAAGCCTCGGACTACGAGCTCTCCTGCCTGGTTGGTCCCAATGACGGTCAAGACATACACGATGGGGATATTGCGGAGAAAGTCGTCCGCCGCCCGATTCAGGACTCGGCGCACTGGATTATCGGCTCTTCCCATAATCCGCTCCATACCCACCACCGCTCCCAGGTAGTGGCTGCGATTGATGCTGAGCGGGCCGGACGTGCCTATCAGGATGTTCTTGTTGTAATTTGCCATCCCGATGACTTCATGCGGCACTACCTGGCCGATGGAAAGCACGAGATCGAAGCCGCCCTCGGCGATGATGCGGTTCACCTGCGCCGGCCAGGTGTAATCCAGCAGGCCGGATGACTGCTCCTGAATGAAGGACGCGGGCAGCTCGCCCAGGGTCACTACGTCGGTGCGCCAGTTATGGACCGCGAAGAGCTGGTGCGGCATGTCACCGAACATGCGGGTGAGCCAGGCTGCGGTCATCGGCATGTGCGTTCCCAGGGCGGGCAGGACACATCCCAGACGGTCGCCGTAGTAGTGGTAGGCATATTGCGTGAGGTCGCCGGCCCGGGAGTGGAAGCGGCTGCCGTCCGGGGGCACAGCCAGGACTTTGCGCCTGGGTCCGAGGCGGTCGAGCGCCTGGTGGAGCGAGTCGCGCAGATTTACCTCGGCTTCCGGACCGCCCTCCTGCCAGTAGAGGCTCATAGACGATAGGCCTTTCGCGCCAGGTCGTAGGCTAAGGCGTGGGCCAGCTCGACGGCTTCGTCCTCGTCCAACTGATGCTCCGCTACCTGCCTGGCCAGGAAGGCACAGTCCACCCGGCGTGCCACGTCGTGACGTGCTGGGATGGAGAGGAAGGCACGGGTGTCATCGTTGAAGCCGACCGTGTTGTAGAAGCCGGTGGTCTCGGTGGTCAGCTCGCGAAAGCGCGTCATGCCCTCGGGGCTGTCGTAAAACCACCAGGGCGGCCCCAATCGGAGGCAGGGATAATGTCCCGCCAGGGGCGCCAGCTCACGGCTGTAGGTCGACTCATCGAGGGTAAAGAGAATGAGCGTAAGGTTGGTCTCGTTGCCGAAGCGATCGAGCAATGGTTGCAGCCCGTGAACGTAATCGGTCGCGGTCGGAATGTCCGCCCCCACGTCCCGGCCAAAACGCTGGTAGAGCTGGTGATTGTGATTGCGGTAGCTGCCTGGGTGGAGCTGCATCACCAGGCCGTCCTCTACGCTCATGCGCGCCATCTCGGTCAGCATCTGGGCACGAAACAGCTCCTGTTCGGCGGTATCGGCCTTGCCCGAAATCACCCGTTCGAACAGCGCCGATGCTGCGGATAGAGGAAGGTTCGCGGTCTTTGCGGTGGGGTGTCCATGGTCAGTTGCCGTGCAACCGAGTTTCTTGAAGCGGTCCCGGGCGTGGCGCAGCGCGAGCAGATAACCTTGCCAGCGAGAAGAATCTTCTCCGTGAATTTCGCCCAACTGCTGCACGTTCTGGCGAAAGCCGTCGAATACAGGATCGACCACCGAGTCAGGACGAAACGTGGGCACGATGCGCGCTTTCCATCCGGAGTCGCGGATCGCCTGGTGGTAGGTCAAAGAATCAAGCGGTGAGTTGGTGGTGGCCAGCACTTCGATATTGAATTGCTCGTAGAGTGCTCGAGGGCGGAAGGAGGGCGATGCCAGCTTTTCGCTGATGGTGTCGTAGTAGGTGTCGGCATTGGCTGCGGACAGCCGCTCTTCCAGGCCGAACAGCTTTTCAAAAGCAAAGTCCAGCCATAACCGGGTGGGGGTGCCGCGAAACAGGTAATACGACGCCGCGAAGCGTCTCCAGATCTTTCGCGCTTCGTCTGCAGTTAACTCCTTCTGGCCGATACCCAGGTCTTCGAGCGGAATGCCCTGGCTGTAGAGCATGCGGAAGATGTAGTGATCGGGAACGATGAAGAGACTGGTTGGATTGGGAAAAGGCTCGTTCTCGGCATACCATCGGGCATCCGTATGGCCATGCGGGCTGATGATGGGTAAATTGCAGACGGTTCCATACAGCTTGCGAGCAATGGCTCGGGTGGTGGGTTCGGCGGGAAAAAGACGGTTCTGGTCGAGTATGGTCACGGCATCCATTTTCACCTGTTAGCCGTTTTTCTGCACGCAGCAGGGGTGAGCCGGAGGGACCGGCAGCCGCGCGTGGCCCTTTGTTTCCTGAAGGTGGTCAAGTCCGTATTATTTTTTGCGGAGTCTCGTTTTGTACTGGCGGAGCCCGCGCTCAGCGACGCCGCTGCAAAAAAGTCCGAAAAGTGCGCAAAAAGCGCAAAAAGCCCCTGCTGTTGGCCGGACGAGGTTGAAAGTGTCGCGGGAGGGGCATGGAGGGGTTGTCCGGAAAATATGCGTGATAAGCGTGGTATGCGTGATAAGGGTCTTCCGGAAAATACGCGCACTAAGCGCACTATGCGCACTAAGGTCCTTGCTGTGCGATTGCGGAATCTGGGTTCCGCGTCCGGGAGAGTTGACCAGACGTTGGCGTGTAGGGTGGCGGCCTGGTGCGGAGATAGAAATCGTCCGCTGTTTATTAGTGCGAACTATGCGAACTAAGTCGCCGGGAAGACTCGTGACGCGGTGGATGGCCCGCTGGCGCGATTGGCGAGCGATTTGGATTAGCAGCGTGCTCTTAGTGGACACGTCGTATAGATGCGAAAGTGGGCAGCTTTGTCGCGTTAGCGATTCGTATTTTTCGAGGCCGTCAGCTATAGCGGTTAGACCGCGTCTGCCAATTCCCTGCCGGAAAATGCCGGCTCCAAAGAGGTTGAAGTCGACCGGCAGCGCCAGGACGGGGGTAAGTCCTTTGTTTCACGAAGGTGCTCAAATGTTACCCCAAGGTGATCAAAGTTGGCGGCTAAGTCCTTTGTTTCATGAAGATGATCAAGATGCTCAAATTAATTAAAGTGGGGTAGCTGCCTTAATGCAGTGAGCCCAATCTGTTGGGGGTAAATCAGGCCGAGAGACGCTACCTGTTGTAGTTCCTGTACTCAGGCAGCTACCCCACTTAATTAATTTGAGCATCTTGGTAAATGCCGAGAATAGATGACCCTCTTAGGAGCGAGGTAGTACACCCAAGTTATCGTGCCGGCAGGCGCTGAGGCTTTCCCGGTGGTTGGTGGCGGGTGCACGGGCAGATTGCGCCGGTGCAAAGCCATGCAGGACCGTCATGCAAGACGGCGCTGATGGTAGTGGCTATTCCCACAGTAGTACGGTTTCTGGGCCTCGTCGAGGGAGTTAGAAGATTTCTTTGGTAACCAAGAACGGCAGGCACAGCGGGGGCAGATGACCTTGGAGGACTTCGGCTTCATCGCCAGGTGGCTCGCAGCCTATCCGGGCAAGAAGAATGTCTTCTCTGGCTGTCGTCGGGATTTCCGATCGAAGCCGAGCCCCTCTCCCAAAATCGAGAGTGCCCACCGGGTCCCTTTCTAAGGCTTTGCTGGAGTTGGGTTCGTTTCGTTCGCCTGCCGATGGAGCAATTGGGCGTTTGGTGTTGCCGCTTCAGGCGCCGCATCGATGCTCTTGCGATCCAGATCGGCCCCGCCAATCCTACCGCCCTTTTCGGTTTCTACAACCACGCTCACGCTTCGCGTCTTGCGTGGAACTGGAATCGTGAGTGCCAAGCGAGCTGTTTCCTCTCCCGGCGGGGTTCGATCCTGTGTCGCCCTCCTCAGGGTCACATTTTCGATCCGGGAAGCCAGCATATCTTTTCTCTCCGTCAAGCTCACCGCAGCCAGAGTTAATTTTGCTGTGCTCTTCCCGTCGTCATTGGCCTGCCAGTTGAGGTTCTTGCCCTTGATGACTACCGTGATCTCGGCTGTGCGGGTATCGGGGTGCCGCACCACGCCCGCGATTTTCACATCCAACGCGTTGAAAGGTACGGTCGAACGGGCGGCCTGCGAAATATCGATCATCATCTGCTGCTGGGGATCAAGCTGTGCGCCCTTGTCCGGTGCAAAGTATCCTGCCTTGGTGATGACCTGTAAATTGCGATCGCGCAGAATCACACGAACCCGCCGGAACTTGCCGTCCGCGTCGCCATCGTGCGGCTGGTAAGTCAGCGTGTAGTACTCTGAGCCCAATAGCTGCGACCTTCTGATTTCCGAGTCAACGTCGTTGCGGTTGAAGAACAGCTTGCCTCCGGTTTCATTCACCAACACGCCGAAGTTTACGTCCCCCGCAAATGGATCGCTATCACCGATGTCGGCGTTCGCGTCCATCGCGCTCCTTGAAATCTCGCGCTCTTGAAAAACTTTCAGTCCCGGGTAAATTACAAAGAGGCTCACACGTGCATCGACCAGCATGTTGGTTGTCTCATGCACATACCGGCGTATTCGCTCCACCCATTGACTAGGCTGGCCTGTTGTGTTCAGGCTGGGACCGCCGTGTCCGACCCATACAACATTCTTTCTTCGCGGTACGCCCTGGTTTTGGAGCGCGATCTGCTGCAGGGCGTCGATCGATTGCGCAAAGCGCTCCAAAATGAAGGCGCCGTTCATGATCTTGTAGGGCAGCACGGCCGGGATATGGTCGAGAGCGAACAGCAAGTCCTCTTTATTTCGCGTGTAGCCCTGCACCACCTCCAGAGAGTCATTGCCGATCACCATCATCTCCGCCGGAGACCTTAACTGCGGCGGCTGCGCTGCCAGATACTTCCGCACCGAATAACGGATGAACGCGAAGTCTTCGAATTGCGAGTTCAACAGATCCAGCACGAAGATGGTCACCGGCGCCTCGCCATCCGGGTTATCGTCTCCGGCAGCCGCTCCAATGGTGTGCACCTGTGGCGCCTCGAAGGAGAAGATGCGTTGCGGCTTCTTGTTTTCGGTGACGGTGAAGTCGTCTTTGTTAAGCCCGTTCACAACCGGGTTACCCTTTTTGTCCAGAACCGTCACATCGAGAAAAACCAAGCGCGATGTCACTTGAATGGTCGGGACGTTGGAAGGTCCGGATTGGTTCTTCAGCTGGCCTTGCGGCATGGATTGTGAGGCCGGAAATGCAACCAACATCACCGCCCACAATAGGCCCCGAAGAGACGGCATAGAGTACCTCGGGAACAAGGTTATTCCTTCAAACCATCGCAGGTAAAGGATTGCTGCCTGCTGCTATCAAGGCAATGTTCCTTCAACCAGAGATCCGCGGGTGGCCCCGGTCTCACTCTTGGCGCCTGAGGTTTACACAGGTTATTAAGGTTGCCTATGCGAATGTTACGTGTCATGTCATCCAGCGTCACAACCCCGACTGGCCGTCTTGAGAATCAAGGGCCGTGCAAGTTACCGCAAACCCCTGCCGGCAATTCCGTATCGGGAGTTTCGGGGACCCGACGGAATAAACCTCTTCTCAGAGGCATACCCCCGTCCGTAAAGACGGCAGAAGAAGCAACACGCGATCTATAATGGCGGTGATCTGGGAGGCCGGCCATAAGTCGCTTCAAAGTTCTTAAGGTCCTGATCATTCTCGCTTCTCCGAGCCTCTGCCAGACCGCAGACAGCTTACGCACAGCGGCTCTCAGCTCCCCGCACTGGTCACCCGAGATGAACGCTTGCGCCACTGGGGCGCAAGCCGATGCCTTATCTTCTTTGCTTGTCCCGATACGCCGCGTGGACTTCGCGAGGGCTCTTCCCAGGAATCGTCTAGGCTTGGACTCCAGCTACTTTCCGGCGCCCCTGCGTTGTAATGTGACTTACCATTGCACTGCATCGGGTTGGGTGGCAGACATGCCGTGTGGCCCTGGTGTTTACTCGCTAATGATCGACGTGCCTCCTGAGATGCGATGCAGAGTCTCGGGAAAGAGTTTCGGGGACATCCATGATAGGTAACAGTCAAGGGAACGGAGCTTTCCTCTGAACTGGTGGAATGAGTTTCCGAATGCTTTCCTGGATATGGTTTTGGACTAGTGCCTGCAAAGTCGGGTTTTCGGCAAGTTCACCGGTTGAGGCGGGTCAGGCCACTGGTGGTGCGGCCTTCATCATCACTGGCAAGGGACCGCACGGCGCCATGCCAGCCATGATCATCATTGTGCGCTCTTGGCAGTGAAAGAAATCGGACGCAGAAAGTTTTGGCAAAAAATCCTACATGGCGGTCAAGTCATTACCCGCGCGCAGTTGTTTCCCGACCCCCGGCCCCTGGGTGGTGCGCCTCGAGAGCTGGGATAGCAAGCACGCACCTACGGAGAAGTAACGCGCTCATCCAGATTCACTGTGAACTGATGGGCATTCGGTGCCCCTCCGACCCCGCCTCCGTCCAGGTCCTGGCTGTTTGCGCTATCCTGATCCGGTTCGGTTCCGAGGTCTCTGCATGGGCGAAAGAATTCGACGGCCTTGGGTGTTGGTTGTTCTTGGTTGCCTGGCCATTATGGCTCATGGACAGATCGCGCCCAGCGCAGACGTGGAGAAACATATCCAGCATGTCGAAGCGGGTCTGCTGCCAAGCATGGTGGTGGTGAAGGGCGGCGGTTCCAGGAGTGCTCCGCAAACGCACACATTGCATGAACGAATGGCGGCGCTACATGTACCAGCAGTCAGTATCGCAGTAGTCCATCATGGGCAGATCGAATGGGCGCGCGGGTTTGCGGGTGAAGGCGGTGCCCCAGTGAACGCTGAGACGCTCTTCCAGGCTGGCTCTATCAGCAAGCCACTGGCTGCGATGGCGGCGCTGAGCCTGGTGCAGCAGGGAAGATTATCGCTCGACGCGGATGTGAACCAGACGTTGACGTCTTGGAAGGTCCCTCAATCGACGTCTGCGGCAGGTAAGCCCGTAACTCTGCGAGAACTCCTGACACACACGGCCGGAACTACCGTCCACGGGTTCCCGGGCTATGCGAGCGGAGAGGCAGTGCCGACGCTGGTGCAGGTGCTGAATGGCGAGAAACCGGCAAATACGCCGGCGATTGTGGTGGAGACAGAACCTGGCTCGACGTGGAACTACTCGGGTGGTGGGTACACGATCATGCAGCAGATGTTGGTGGATGTGACGAAGGAGCCATTCCCGAAGTTACTCCATGACACGGTCCTGGCGCCGATCGGAATGACGCACAGCACTTATCAGCAACCGCTGCCGGACCAGATGAAGAACGCGATAGCGACTCCGTTCGACGCAGAGGGAAAGCCGGTTGTCGGCGGCGCGCACACGTACCCGGAGATGGCGGCGGCGGGGCTTTGGACGACGCCAAGTGATCTTGCGCGGTACATCTTGGAGGTTCAAACTTCGCTCGAAGGAAAATCAAACCATGTGCTGACTCAGGCGATGACGAAGCAGATGGTGACTCCGGGACAGGGAACGTGGGGACTGGGGCTGCGGATAGGCGGTTCGGGCCCGAACCCTTATTTCAGTCACAACGGGTCAAATGATGGGTATGAGAGCGTGTTTGTCGGCTACGAGTCGAGCGGGGATGGTGCGGTGGTCATGACCAACGCGCAGGGTGGTGGCGTGATCGCGGATGAGGTTATCCGGAGCATTGCCGCAGAGTATGGTTGGCCTGACTGGAAGCCAGCAGTTCGGACGGCGATAGATGTTGATGCGAAGACCCTGAGCAGCTATGTGGGGAGCTACGCGTTGAATCCGAAGTTCATCCTGGTTATTACGATGGACGGGGGGAACCTGGAAGCACAAGCTACCGGCCAGTCGAAGTTCAAGCTGGATGCAGAGTCGAGTACGGTCTTCTTCCCGGAGGTTTTCGAGGCGAAAATCGAGTTCGTGAAGGACGAGGCGGGAAAGGTGACGGGGCTGGTGCTGCATCAGGGCGGTCACGACGTGAAGGCCGCAAAACAGTAGGTTTGCAAACCTCATCAGGAGCGATCCTCCCGTGGTCCCACAGTTTTTTGAGGAAGTCGTATGCCAAACAACGACGAATTTCGGTGGACCCTTTGGATGGCCGCGCTCGGAATCTTTATCTACATCCTCCTGTTCGCGTTATCGAGTATGCGCACCGGGCAATTCTTACCAGTACCGAACTGAGCAAATCACAATAGCCTGATTTTGTTGGCGCTCGAATCGAGCCGAGTTTATCGGCAATCGGAAGTATTTTCGTGTGCCTGCAAAGTCTGGTTTTCGTGGCACCCCGGCCCGAATAGTCCATGGTGGGTTCAACTTCCGTCGTGGTAGGATCGTGGGCACTCAGTTTTCGGCCCGACTCACCGGCGAGAGGGGCCGTAGAGGCGGGGACCTATGAAATTGCACCGCATTGCTATCCTTGTTTGTCTTGGATTCAGTAGCTTCTTCCACCTCGTTCGCGGGGAAGAACCATCGGTTATGCTCACCTTCAACGGTCTGCGCTTCGGATGTTTCCCCGTCGTAAACATCCCTTACACCGCAGAGGAGACAACATCGGAACTTCGTACGGGCAATTGGTGGGAAGTAAGGCGTCGTGTCTTCGTGGCGCGCGATTCACAAGGACGAACGATGCGTCGCGAACGAATAGAACACGGGGTGGATGAGCCTAACGACACGACTGTGACCATCAACGATCCCTCAGCACACACTTTCGCCAGGTGGGTCGAGGGGGTTGAGGGTGAGACATCGATCACGGTGATCGACTTCCATCCGAGTTGTGCTCCGCGCCTGCCAGAGGAAGCTCACGAAACCCTTATCGGCACAGGCCCTGGTGCCATTGTCGCCTACGATAAACCATGGCTGCTGGCGCGGCGCTCCCAGATTCCCATGTATACGGACATTCATTCTGAGCTTCTGGGGGAGCGAGTTGTAGAGGGGTTGAAGGTGGAAGGTCTGCACACGACGACGGCCACGCCCGTTGGCTCCGGGCCGGACGCCATCTCGACGGGCGAAAACTGGTACTCACCGAAACTTCAACTCGTGCTGATCCACGCACAAACACCACGGCCGGGGGAGACGACGAAGGTCGAGCTAAAGAATATTAGGCTTGTAAAGCCGGACCCCGATCTCTTCAAATCTCCGGATGGGTACCATCTCGCAGGGAACACAAACCCTAATGAAATCGGGCTATGCCGATTGAGCGAGTTTACCATCGTTGAAAAGCACAGTGGAGAGTGGCTGGTTGTGATGGCGCAGAACACCAACTGGATTGCCGATCCGAATCCGGAATTGAATGGGATTAAGCCTCCAATTGTTTTCCCGACAGTCGAGGGGGAGCACGCCCTACACGGTTATGAAGGGTAACTCTCCAGTCTTGACTAGATCATCCATCCATGAAGTGCCTGCACAAAGTCGGTTTTCGGTATGTATGGTCCGCCGCTTTGTTGTAAGCGAAAAGTGAGAATAGCAGGTAAGGTCTGGGCGTATGTATACGGCCTTGTTGGGGTTTAAACAACCCCGGGCCTGGATGGAATGCGCTTCGCTCTGTTCCTATTTAACTTGTCGGTCTTCAAAGACCCTTACCGAAAGCAGGTTTCCAGAACGACGGTTAGACCGTGGTGCCATCTCTTTCTTCGCCAGCAGACCTGGCAGGGAAATTTGAACTCCGCAGCCGTCGCCGGTCTGCGGATGTGGGAATTGCGCTAGCGATTTCCAAGCCTGGTGTTCTTCCAGGCGTCATCTGCAGACCGGTCAGATGGTATCGCTCGCTAGTATCGGTGGCTTGTAGACCTCATTTTTGGCCAGCACTGCCCAGGCCATCCGTGCCAGCTTATTGGCCAGCGCAACGATGGCGATGTTCTGGCGCGTTCGTGCCGTGAGCTGCGCCAGCCATGCACTTAAACCAGACGACTGCTTGTTCGGCGCCGCATAGCAGCTCTGCTCGGCACAAAGAGCCTTCGCAGGTACTGGTTTCCACGCTGAGGAATCTTCCACAATGTTTGTTTGCCTCCGGTCGAGCGTTCCTCGGTACGACTCCCAACCAGGCGGCAAAATCCCGGCCCTTGCGAACTGCCGCGCCGTTGCCGATCGTCGCGATGATCGCCGTTGCCGTTACGGGACCGACCCCCGGCATTGCGACCAGCCTTCGACAAGATTCGTTCTCCCGAACAATCCTCCGAATTGACTTGTCAGCACGATCGATTTTTTCCGCTAGTTGCTCCAGTTCCGGCTTTAGTTCTGCCAGCAATACAAGCACCGCCCCCGGCAGCTCTGGAATAACCGCCTGCAACTATGCCCGGCAGTGCTTCATCCACGTAGCGCCGGCCCTTGCGCAGTGTCGTGCCACGCTCAAGCAAAAGCCCACGAATTTGGTTGACCACCGCCGTTCTTCGCATCACCCAGCGTTCACGGACCCGATGCAGCGACTGGAGGTCCAGTTGGTCATCGCTCTTGACCGGCACAAAACTCATGGTCGGTCTTCCCACCGATTCGGTGATCGCTTCCGCGTCGATGTAGTGTATCCGTCAGAGCAAAGCCACGGTTGATAAGTGGGGATGTCTCGCAGCCCAAGCGGCAGGGGTAAGTTCTGCGGTGCGCTGGAGTGGCGCATTTGCAAGTCCTGGAAGGATGTCGGCGAGGTAATCACGGACCGGGAGGTTGAGCCGGCGGCAGCTTTCAACAACGGAGAAGATTGCCGCGATGCGTGGGCCAGCGTGTTCGCTGCCGATATGGATCCAGTTGGATCGGCCCAGAGCGATGGGACGCATCGAATTCTCGGCGAGATTGTTGCTCAGTTCCAGTTCTGGATAGTCGAGGAAGCGTGTAAGTCGCGTCCAGATCGCAAGCGCGTAGCTGGAAGCCTGGCCAGCGGCGCTCTTGGGCAGCACCGTCTTGCTCATCGCCAGGATGTGATTGCGGATCTGGTCGAGCAAAGGCGGAGCTTCCTGCTGTCGGAGAGCATGGCGGCGGGCGTGATCCATGTTGTCGTCGCGCGCCTGAGCATCGACGGCGAACAACTCATCCATAAGTTTCACCGCCCGGATCGAGGCGACATCCTGCTTGTTCAGCTTCACCGCGTCGACAAACCGCCTTCGCGCATGGGCCCAGCAGCCGGCGTGCACGATGTTGACTCCGCCGACCCCGCGATCATAGGCGGCATAGGCGTCGGTTTGCAGTATCCCTTCGAATTTATCCAGGAAGTGAGCCGGACCTTCGCGCCCCCGGCTCATGCGAAAATCGAACACCGTCGCTCCGCCGGGAGTTCCGTACTGCCACAGATAGGCCTGGTGATTTGTTCCCCGGCCATCGTGGGTCTGCACAGCCACCGGTGTCTCGTCGGCCTGGATGTAGCTTCCCGCCAGTAACTCCCTACGCATCGCGGCGGCAACAGGAATCAGCAGGTCTCCTACCCGCATGATCCAGCCGCACATGGTTCCACGGCAGATCTCGATGCCCGTGTCGCGCTTCAGAATCGAACTCTGTCGATATAACGGGCAGTGGTCGGCATATTTTCTGACCAGCGTATCGATGATGACGCGGTCAGACACCAGGCTCTTGTCGATGATGCGCGCGGCCAGCGGCGCCGCAACCACGCCCTGCTCCTCGCACTTCTTGCAGGCACGCTTCTCGCGCTTGGTTAGCTCGACGAAGTACTCGGCGGGCTTGACGTCGAGGACCTCGCTGATCTCATAACCGATCACCGTTGTCTCACCTCCGCAGCAGGTGCAAACACACTGCGAGGGCGCACACGCGACCACCTTTTCCACGCGCGGCAAGTGCGCCGGCAAGCTCTGGCGGCCAGGATGCGGTGCACGTTGTTTGTTGCCCGATGTGGAAGGTGGCGGGGCCTCCGGCTCCCGCTCGCTCTCTGCCTGAACCTCATCGCGATTCACCGCGGGTTCTTCGTCCAGCAACTCCAATTGCAGGTTGCTCAACTTTTCGCTGCCCGGACCATATTGGGCAATGCGCTGCTGGCGAAGCTGCTCTTCCAACAGCTGAATCTTCAGCCGTGCGTATGCTAGTTCTTTCCTCTCCGACTCCAGTTGCTTCTCCAGTTGCGCGACGACCTCGGCCATGAAGGGATCCGAGTTCGGAGGAACGGTGGGCTCAGAGGGCGTGCTCACGATGCTTTTTAAATAACAGACAACGACGAAGAGGACGAGCGAAATGTCCAGTATTTATGCCGTTTTCAGTGACTCCGCTGGTTCTTCCGCCGGAGCCTTGCGATACCACGTCCGTGATCGCGTCTGAGTCAAATCAATGCCCCCCAACAGCAACGCCAGCTCTTCGTGACTCAACACGATTTTCTTCGCAGTGCTGTCTCTCTCTGGCCAACGAAATCTTCCGCCGTCTAATTTTTTCGCACATACCCAGAGCCCGCTTCCGTCATATACGAGCAGCTTCAGTCGGTTGCGCCGCGCATTGGCGAACAAAAACACATGGCCGCTTTCCGGATCGCAGCCCAGTTGATCGCGCACCAGGCCATACAAACCATTAAAGTTCTTCCGCATGTCTGTCGCCCCCGCCGCTACGTAAATCCGCGTCGCCGGTCCGAACCCGAACACCGCCTTACACCTTGTCCAATATCGTGAGCAGGCGCTCCAGCGTCTCCAAATCGAATCCACGACCCACTTCAATGCGACGCCCGTTGCGCGACTCGACCACCAGAACACCATAGCCCCGGGCAGCGCAATTTGAACCTGTGGTGGACAAAACCACTTCCACGGGAAGCATCGGACCGGCGCCCGATCGTGCCCATTTCTGCACTCGCCGCCGGTACTTATCCAAGGTCACTACAGACAAGCCACGCTGCTGACAAAACACATCCCGCGTCAGCCCGCTGGCTTCATGCTCCGCAACCAGTTTCTCCACCTCGACCCGACTCCGCCGCCTCCGTACTGATCCCGCTTCGCTCATCACTCAAGTTCAACACCAAACGAAGCCGCACAACAGGGTGCGTTGCTCAGACGGATACGATGTAGTCGCTCTTGTTCGTCTTACGTAGGGCTTCACATATTGCGCAGGAATCAGGCGCACCTCATGCCCCTGCTCTCGCAAGCGTCGCGCCAGAAATGTGACCCTCCGCATGCTTCCAGCACCGATCAGCTCCACCTTCAGGTTCGCGGAAAAGCGCAAAATCTGCGTTCGAGAGAATCGTTTCCGCAATACCACTTCTCCGCGGTGGTTCATTCCTACCAGATGAAACGTCGTCTTGCCGAAATTAATACCCAATGTGAATAGCTCCATGGCACTCCTCCTCTTGCGCAGCCTTATAGCCCCACCTCACTGTCCGTAGAAGCGGCGGACCATTCCATGGTAACCTCCCACCCCCAAGTCCGGGGCGGGGCTGAACGCGGCGAGTGCGCGGCAGGCAGGCAGACAGACCATTTTCTTAGACCTCCTCCCGGCGAAGACACGGGAAAGAGTGCTTCGGAACATTGGAAGCCGTCTATCCCCGCCCAGCGCTACTCATGGGAAGGTCTTCCGCGCTGAGGTAGGCTGGCTGTACAGGCTTGGCGCGTTCGATCCGCTTCTTTAGTTGACGGATTCTGGCGCATGCCTTGCACACTCTCCGATCCAGGTAACGGTAGGTATTAAGGTCATCGAAAGGGTGACCATGACTACACCGGTCCTTTCGTGTGTCGTGGTGCTCGTTTTCCGATTGAGTGTCTTCGGATAGATGCTCAGGGTTAACACACCAAGGATGATCACACGAAAGCAGTAACATTTCCGGCCATCGGTGCCACACTAGGGACCAGACATAATACGCGGCCCTGTAATCACGTCCAGCAACCTGGAAATATCCGTAGCCGATCTGACTACGCGAGCCTAACCATTCCCAACACTCTCCATTGATTCGGATCTTGTCCAAGTGTTTGTGGATCATCTGTTCTCTCCTCGGCTAAATCGAGAGCATGTTTAGCGGAGTAGCTACAGACTAGGGCAGGTTCTGGCGGTTCGGATATTCCAGGAGAGACTGGACCAATCCCCGGTACCATTCGGCGTATTACTTCAGTTACAGAATCGCAATGGGCTGGGTAAACGAAATCATCTCGGCGCTGTCGCGCTTCATCAGCGAACAACGTTCCCTCGCCTGAGCCCCGATATTGCAAGCTTCTACGTGAATAAATAGTGCAGTCGAGACCCGGCCATACCGTCGGCAAACCTTTGTCGACCGGAACCACCTCATGTTCGATGGATCTTAGCGAATCGCAGCTCGCAGTTTCTTGACGTCGAGAATGTCCTGCTCTCTTCCACTTGCGAGTTTATTTTGGATGAGGTCATCTCTGGATATAACGACGGTTGGGACTTCGCCGTCGACAAGGCCCTCGATTCGATTTTCCCAGGCTTGATCGAAACTGACACCGTCGATGTGCTGCCAAATGTCCACTCGGGCAGAAGGCTGGCCGATCTGGAACACGGAGCCTTCCATAAAATCAGCTGGACTGAGACCGTCGAGAGGAGCTCCGTATTGGGTGAGTGCGCGAAACAACGCTTGGCTGTTTTCTTCGTCAGGCCAGATGAAGAGATCCAGGTCTTTCGTCGCTCGCGGCTCGGCATGCACGCCGAAAGCATAGCCCCCACTATGAGGTACTTAACGGCGTGCTCGTTGAAGGCGCGTAATAGCTCTTTCAGATCCTTGGGCATCATTAACCGGAACTCCCCTGAAAGCGGCGGCGAAGCCATAGGCAGCTTCGCTGGCATCCCAAACGGCAGAGAGCCGATCTCCGACGGGCAGACTTTGCCAGTAGCGATAGACTTCCGCTTGCTGCTGCTCGGGGTCTGTAATCCTGCGAATTGTTTTGTCCGTGCTCATGATTTGGGCCCAGTTGTTAGGGCGCTTTCTGAAACGCAAGGGTAACCGGCGGAAGACAGCCGGTAGCTTGTTTCTCCCTGCGTCCATTATAGCCTCGAATGGTTGGCATTCGATTGCTTGGGTCTGCTCAATATCCTTTATGGTCAAGGGTTTGGGAACGTCTTCGTACCGCTTGAGCCCGGCGCTCGCTGTTCCTTCAATGCCTCGCCTCCCATGCGCCACCGACTTCCCATCAGCCCACGTCGACTCCGCGCCCGATTTGGCGTTGCAGGGCCTATTTGGCTTGGAGCGATTCAGGAGGCCGAAGCACCGTATCCCGCCTTTATGCCGGACCCAAACTCAGCCCCTGGGAGCTGGCAAAACTTTCTTCTTATAAACGAACGTTTTGTGGAACGCGCAAATCGGCTCTGAGGGCGACCCAATTGTCGACAGCTAAAGGCAAGTGTCCGAGAAGCCGGTTTAGGAGGACCTATCCTGCCAAGCGGGTGGAAAATACTCTCAATGAGTCCTTTGGCCCGAAGGCGCCAATTGAGAAAACCACCTTGACGAAGTGATAGTCGACAATCTACCATCACTTCCCATCGAGGGTCGAATGTCTTCCACCACGAAGCAAACAACAGCAGCGCATGGCAGTTCTGCAGGGAACGCTGGATATGCTGATCCTCCGGACCCTGCTCTATGGTCCCGATCACGGACATCAGATCGGCAAACACATTCAGCGGACCACGAACGAGTTTCTGCAGATGCAGCACGGATCGCTCTATCCGGCGCTGCATCGGCTTGAACGGCGAGGCTGGGTGACTTCCAGATGGGAGACGGCGCCGGATCGGAACCGGGAGTTAAAGTACTATCGGCTGACGGAGAAGGGCCGGAAGCAGCTGGTGGTGGAGGAGTCGCAGTGGAAGCTGATGGCTGAAGCGGTGGCGCGGGTGATGTGGCCCGCGGCTGAGGAGAGCTGAAATGCGGTGGTGGCAGATCAAAGGGCGGGACGCCGATCTGGAACGCGAGCTGCGCTCCGACCTCGAACTCGAAGAGGAGGAGCAACGGGAGAGCGGGCTGCCGGCGGAAGAGGCACGGTATGCGGCACGGCGAGCGTTTGGGAACGAGACGCTGATTCGCGAGCATACGCATGAAGCGTGGGGATGGGCGCCGGTGGAGCGGCTGAGGCAGGACCTGCACTTCGGACTTCGCCAACTAATTCGGAATCCTGGCTTCACGGCGGTAGCCGTGCTGACGTTGGCGCTTGCTGTCGGTGTCAATACAACGATCTTTAGCGCGGTGAGTGCCATTCTCCTCAGGAAGCCGCCCGTGAAGGATCCCGACACGTTATGTGCAGTGTCTTCGAAAAACGTTCTTCGAGGGGATGACTTGGCAGGCGTTTCCGCCCCCGATTTCGCATCGTGGCAAAAAGAGAACGACGTTTTCCAAGAGATAGCCGCGATCGAAAAGGGACGTTCGTTCACCCTCACTGGCAAGGGTGAGGCGGAGTCGGTACACGGCGATCGTGTCACGCCGGACTTCTTCGCCGCCATTGGCGTCATTCCCGCCCTCGGGCGTCCGTTTCTGAGGTCGGAGGACCAGCCTGGAAGCAATCATGAGGTGATCCTCAGTGATTCCCTCTGGCGGGAGCGTTTTGCCAGCAACCCCAGCGCGGTGGGACGGGATCTGGAAATCGACGGTACGCCATACAGAATCGTTGGCGTGATGCCGCCTCTCGGCAACATCAGTGGAGGATCACGAACCCAGCTATGGACGCCGCTGGTTTTCACCGCTGACGATTTGAGCTCGACCGCGCGAGCGAACCACTCCATCGACCTTGTCCTGGGACGCCTGAAACCCGGTGTCACCCTGGCACAGGCCCAGGCGGAAATGGATTCGGTCGCCAAACGGCTGGCACAAAGCTACGCCACGACAAACAAGGATTGGGGTGTCACGGTTCTGACACTCCAGGAATACAACATTCGGTCCGAAAACGTGCGTAATGCGATGGTGTTGCTCATGACCGCCGTGGGCCTGGTGTTGCTGATTGCCTGTGCCAACGTTGCGGGCTTACTGCTGACGCGCGGAGCCTGCCGAACCCACGAATTGGCCGTTCGATCAGCGCTGGGCGCGAGCCGAGGCCGGATTTTGCGCCAGTTGCTAACCGAAAGTTTGCTCATTGGTTCGATCGGCAGTGGCGCTGGTCTGTTGATTTCTCTTTGGGGCATCAGACTTCTTCGGGCGGGATTCGATTTCAATGAGTTCGGTCAGCAAGTGGGGGATCGGCTCCGTATCGATCAGCCAACGCTTCTGTTCACACTCTTCATCGCCTTTCTGACTACGGTCGTGTTCGGCTTGCTCCCCGCGATTCAATCGTCGAAGGTGCCCCCGCGCGGAGCGCTCAGCCAAACGAGCCGCACCGGCTCGTCGGGTGCGGTCTCCAGCCGTCTGCGAAAGATTCTTGTCGTCGCAGAAGTCGCGGTTGCCGTGATTCTGTTGGCTGCCGCCGGCGTCGATATGCGCGAAGTTCTGCGCGAACTGAACGAACCGAACGGCTTCAATTCCCAGCATCTGGTAACTGTAAACCTGGATGTGAGCGGTCCCCGGTACAAGCAGTTAGCCGCGCGGATCGCATTTTTTGAACAGGTGACTGGGAGGCTGAGGGGCCTTCCGGGGGTGGAAAGCGCGGCGGCAGACTCCTGCGTTCCCATGGGTTGTTTTTACAGCACTGCGTTTCATTTCGTGGGACGGGAGCCGCAGCCCTCGTCGCCCCCTCCCTCAGCGCAGTTCTTTGTTGTCGGGCCGGAATATTTCCACACGATGGAAATTCCGGTTTTGAGAGGACGGGGGTTTTCGGCCGACGATAACGCCCACGATCCCGTCGTGGCCCTCGTCAATGAGGAATTCGCACGGCGCTTCTTCCCCAAGGGAGACGCTCAAGGCAGACGGATCGAGGTAGAGGATGGCAATCACGAGCCTGCGCAGATTGTCGGCATCGTGGGAAATGTCAACAACTCCGTCGGACAACTTCATCCGCGTCCACAGATTTATGAGAGTTATCTGCAGGTTCCTGTGAACGCCTTTTCGACGATGACATTGATCGTACGCTCGGGCGTACCGCATACGGCGCTTGCTCCTCTGCTCCGTCATGTTGTGTGGTCGATCGATCAAGCGCAGCCAGCAGGAGTGACTCCAATGGAGGACTTGATCAACGACAACCTTGGCGGCGATAAGCTCATGGAAGGATTAATGGGGCTGTTTGGCGGTCTCGCGCTTGGGCTGGCGGGGCTGGGTATTTACGGCGTGATTGCATATTCGATTGCGCAGCGGACCCAGGAGATTGGGATTCGACTGGCCCTTGGCGCGGGAAAGAGCGACGTGCTCGGCCTGGTGTTGAGAGAAGGTGGTGTGCTGATCGGGATCGGATGTGCGGTCGGTATCGTCCCTGCTCTGTTGCTGCCGAAACTATTCTCGGGAGTGCTGAACGGGTTCGCATTGCAGGGTCCGAGCGTCGCAATGGGTGCGGGGCTGATGGTCAGTCTGGTTGCATGGTTCGCCACGTATTTGCCCGCGCGCCGCGCGATGAACTTAGATCCCATGTGGGCGCTGCGATCGGAATAGAACGCCTATTGCGATCGATCGACCCGATGTGGGCCCTGCGCTCCGAATAACTCGAGAGAGAACTAACTCTTGCGGCGGTCGAGTGTTCTCTTGCCAGCAGACTTACGGCGGACAGATACATAGCCATCGGGAATCCTGTCAAAATCCTCCGGTGCGTGGCCGCTCGGACGGTCAAGAATGTCGAGCGCCTTGGCAATTAAAGCAGCACTTGCTTTGGGCCGATGTGCCAACCATTCCTCATGTTGAAGATGAGCGAGCTTTTCGGCCACGGCAATATTGATGAACTGGTTGAGCGAAACGCCTTCCTTCTGAGAGAAGTTCTCCGCAACCCGGCGCACGGAGGGCATGAGGCGGAGAGGAAACTTGCTCACAGCGACTTTCTTCTGACTCACAGGCATAGACCTTATCTCCTCTTTCGGACTTTGCTCAATAGCTCGGCAGGAGTCAACACTTCCAGGTGAAAGCGCTCTACTGCATCACGAAAATGCTTCGTATTGTTGGTTACAATCGCGTCGGCGTTCCCGTTGATTGCAACATCCAAAACCATGTCGTCGTTCGGGTCTGGAGATAATGGGTGATGCTGGAGAGCAAGATAAACCGGCTCGGCAATTGCCTCCAGAGCATCCAGAATCGCTGCCGTCTCCGCTCGTGATTTGCCCGATACATGCAACTGTTCCGAACGTAGCGCCACATCCCGATACTCGCAGGCCAGCTTGTAGTCCATGAGAGTTGTTAGTTCGCCTCGCAGAGCCAGCCGGACAGTTTCCGCTGCCGCTCCGGTGCTCGAACGAAGCGCGCTGATCAGCACGGATGTATCGAGGACCGCTCTCACAATTCTATGGTATCACAGGTGATATCATTGATTGCGGCGGCTCTCAGGGAATGAGAGCTGACACCCTATTTACCCAACTTGGAGCCTGCGGAAGACCCGGCGGTCGGCGTGTCCTTCGAGTTATTTCTCTGCTGCTCGGCCGCCCGCTGGTTGCCAGCCGGGCTTGCTTCCATTCAGAGCGTTTTGCTGTTTCAGCCAAAGGTATAGAGGCTGGAAGTATTCGAGCATCGGACCCGCATCGAGATGGTCTACACCAGTCATCTCTTTGAGCGTGATTTGCCAACGCTGGGAGGCGCCGGCGTTGAGCATCGCCGCCAGCTTGGCGCCGGCAGCCTTTGAGCCAAAGAAGCTACACCGGTTGAGCGGGCCCTTGTATCCAGCGGCTTCGCACATCGCTTTGTAGAATTGGAACTGATAGATCGCGGCCAGGTAGTAGCGGGCATAAGGAACGTTGGCCGGGATGTGGTTCTTGGCGCCTGGATCAAAATCCGCCTCGCTGCGTGCGACGGGTGGCGCAACGCCCTGGTACTCTTCACGCAGAGCCCACCATGCTTTGTTGTAGTCCTCCGGTTTGACCTTACCCGAGAACACCTGCCAGCGCCATTTGTCGATCAGAAGGCCGAAGGGCAGGAAGGCTATCTTATTCAAAGCGGTTCGGAGCTGTATTGGAATGTCGGCCTCGGGCGGCGGGATGGTGTCGATGAGGTGGAGTTGCCGCAGGTACTCCGGGGTAATCGAGAGGGCGATAGAATCGCCGATCGCCTCGTGAAAGCCATCGTTGGCGCCACTGCGAAAGAGAAACGGAAGGTTTCTGTAGGCGCGCATGTATTCGTTATGGCCTTCCTCGTGATGAACCGTGGTGAAATTATCAGCATCGATGTGAATGCACATTTTTACTCGGAGGTCCTGATTGGCGTCGATATCCCAGGCGCTTGCGTGGCAGTCTACGTCGCGATCGCGCGGGCGAATGAACTGCGAGCGCTCATAAAACGTTGCCGGCAAGGCCTCCAGGCCAAGTGAAATATAGAAGGCGTCTCCATAACGGGCCAAAGCTTTGGCTGCTTCGAGTTGCTGCTCATGATCGGCACTGTTCGCGTTCGGAATCTGCCGCCGGAGGGCGGCTTCGAGGTCATAGGTGGGTGGTGCCGACGCCGGGGCAACTATGTCGTAGATGTTGCCCCACTCCTGCGCCCACATGTTACCCAGCAGGTGCGCCGGAATCATGCCGTCGGTGCGGTCTGCAGCAGCGCCATACTTCTGGATCAGTTTGAAGCGCACGTACGCATGCAATTCCTCGTACAGCGGCTGGAGCTGCTGCCACGTGCGCTCAAGCTCGATCGAAAACTGCTGGTCGGACATGTCATAACGGGAACGCCAGAGAGCGCCGGTATCTGCGACTCCCAGCTCCCGGGCGCCCTGGTTGGAGAGTTCGACGAAGCGGGCGTATTTCGGCCTCATAGGGACAGCAATCGCGTGCCAGCCGGTCCAAAGGTCGAGGAGTTCTTTTGGGTCACGCGACTTTGCCATCTGAACGTCGAGATCGTCGATGCCGAGGCACTGCTTAGAATCTCCACCCACGCAGTATTTGCCTTTCCCGTACATGCCGTCGAGTTGCGCCGCGAGCTGGGTGGTCTCAAGTCGGAGTGCCGGGTCGGACGGAGCGGGCCGCGCATTGGTACGAAGAAGCATAATTTGACGCGTCAGATCGGGTGGGAGCTTCAGGTTGTCGAAACGATGGGACTCAGCAATAAACTGATTTCTCTGTCCGATTGCGCGGGCGCTAGCGGTCGCGCGTAGTATCTCGGTGTCATCCGTGATGTAGGTGCTGCCGACCCACGCGGTACGCAGACTTTCGATGCTGCTGGCGAGAAGCGCCGTGTTCACGCGGTCGACGAAATCGTGCGCTTCCTCAACTGTTGGCGACGGTGAAGCCGTCTGGGCAACGAGCGTCGCAGAACACGCAAGAACCGCTAGAAGAGTGAGAACGGGGTGGGGCATGGCGTGCACCACAGTGAGAGTCTAACATTCAGTCGACGAGTTCGGTGACCGCGGCGGCAAGACGCTTGTGGATCATAGAATCAGACTTCGTCAATTCGGCGTAGCGTTTTGCTGTCGACCAAAAGGCTCGAAATTGCTGGAAGGGCTACTTGCGCTTTTCTGAGGAAAGGTCCTCCCGGAAATCCTCGCATCGATCAGTCCGGTCGCTAATTGGCGGCCAGTTGCTGGTCATTCGCGCAGCGCCCCCATGCCCACAATCCGTTTTTCGGCTGTGAGCGTCCAGCTTCGGCAGGAGCGCATTTTAGATCGGCCGATTTAGTCATGCTGCCAAGCTCGACCGTGCTATTGTTTCCAGCATGGGTGCCAGACAACGGGCCCTCCTCATCGCCGCCTGCTTACTCGCCACCTGCCTGCAAATTCCTGCGTTCCCTGGTCTCGCCCCCGGGCCGCCCTCGGTCGAGTCCCGAATTGCCGCGCAAAACGCGCTCTTTGAAGAGCAGTATCAGTCCGAATTGAAGGCCCACCCTCAGCTTGCGACCGCATATGGAGACTATCGCTACAACGACCAGCTGGACGACCGCTCTCTCGCGGCAATCGAGAGCCAACACACCAGAGACGAGGCCTTTCTCTCGCGTCTGAATGCCATTCCGACAACAGGATTTCCAGAGCAGGACACACTCTCCCACAACGTCATGATGCGCACGCTCCAACAGCGCATCGACAACTACGGCTTCAAGGAATACGAGATGCCTGTGAGCCAGATGATCGGCCCTCACGTCGGCCTCGCGGACCTACCTCTCGCTGTTCCCTTCGACTCGGTGCAACGGTATGAGGACTACATCGCTCGTCTTCATCAGATCCCGCGCGTCTTCACCCAGATCGAAGAGGTTCTCCGCGCCGGTATGAAGGACAACCTCATGCCCGTCCGGTTCCTGCTTGAAAAGGTTCCCGCGCAGTGCAATGGCGTCATCGCGGCCGATCCCTTTCTTACGCCAACGAAGAAATTCCCCAGCAGCATCTCCGCCGCAGACCAGCAACGCCTCACCCAACAGATTACCGACGCTGCCAATAACGAGGTGCTGCCTGCCTACAAGGCGTTCGCCAGCTTCATTGCCACTGAGTATGCTCCCCACGGTCGCACCATCCTCTCCGTCACTTCCCTTCCCGGCGGCGAACGTCGCTATCTGAACAACATCCACGCAAGCACCACTGTCAGCAATCTCACTCCCGACCAAATTCACCAGCTTGGACTGCGCGAGATGGACCGTATCGGAGCCGAAATGCTCGCCATTGCTCACCAGGAAGGATTCTCCGATCTGGCTTCTTTCAACGCGTCCCTGGAGAAGAATCCTAAGTACATTCCTACCTCCGCCGAGCAGATCCTCGATGACTACCGTAAGTACGTAGGGCAGATGCAGGCCAAACTGCCACAGCTCTTTACCTATATTCCCGGCTCACCCGTTACCGTGGAGGCGATTCCAGCCTTCCAGTCGGCGATGGCGACGCACTATCAAACCGGAACTCCCGATGGCAAACGGCCCGGCCGGGTCGTCGTCGCCATCTACGACTTCTCGCATCGCAGCCTCGTCGATGACGAGGCGACCGCCTATCACGAAGGCATTCCCGGCCACCACATGCAGCAGTCCGTGGCGCAGCAGATGACAGATCTGCCAAAATTCCGTCAACACACTTTTAATTCCGGCTATGGTGAGGGTTGGGCGCTCTATGCCGAGCAACTCGGCAAAGAGGTTGGCTTTTACCAGGATCCTGTCTCGGATTTCGGCCGGCTCAAGAGCGAGCGCTTTCGCGCGGTGCGCCTGGTCGTCGATACGGGCATCCACTCCAAGGGCTGGAGCCGCGAGCAGGTGGTCGACTTCTTCCGCAAATCCGGCACCCTCGACGAGCCGGAGATCCAGACCGAAACAGACCGCTACATTGCCTGGCCGGCCCAGGCCCTTAGTTACAAGATCGGGCAGCTCAAGTTCGTCGAACTTCGCGAACGCGCTCGGAAGGAACTGGGTCCAAAGTTCGACATCCGTACCTTCCACGACGAGATGCTGAATGGCGGCGTTCTCCCGCTCGACTTGCTCGACGCCCGCACTAATAGCTGGATTCAAGCGCAGATAGGTGCGGGGAAACCTGTTGCAGGCAATTGAGCAAGCATGAACTCCGCATAGAGATTGCTCATTGGTCCGGAATTGGAGCCTTCGTCACCAAAGCCGAGAAAAACCAGGTGACAGAGAGCGCCGATACCCGCTCAAGAACGACGGCAGCTTGCCGCCAACAAAGCAACTCTAAGCAATCTCCGGCTTACGAAATGATGCGGTTACGTTCCGTCTGGTCCCTCCTTTTCAAGAATCGTGAAGGAGAAATTGGGTAGCTTCTCGCGCTGAGCTTCCTCAAGGAGCTGCTGGACCTTCGAGCAGTCCAACTTGTTACTGGCGTGTTTTCGAGAAGTTACCACCCCACCTTTCAGCGGCGCTTTCTGATCATTGAGGCTGAACCTCCCTATCTCAATCGACCGGCAATTCGGATTTATCGCATCTCAGCTTACCCCGGAAACCGCACGTGCATCTCACCACCTAGCCCTTTACTGGGCACGACACACGGAGTCAATGTAGTCGGGTTTCGCTTCAATGCTGGATTTGCGGCGCAGTCTTTGAGGCAGCTGGAAGCGAACAATTAAAACACTTTTCTCAATGCCTCCGTGCAAATTTACATTGAAGCGAAGCTGTCTCACGCGTGAAAGGGGTTTCCTATGCGTAGAAGCCGTTTGTTGTCGTTAGCTGCTCTGATGTTGGCCATACCGGCCACTTTATTCGCCCAACTCAGCATATCTATCACCATCGCTCCGCCGGAACTAGTGGTGTACTCACAACCTAGTTGTCCCGGGAGCGGTTATTTGTGGATCCCAGGCTACTGGGCCTACGGTGATGAAGGCTATTACTGGGTACCTGGCACCTGGGTTCTGCCCCCAGCGGAAGATGTGCTATGGACGCCGGGCTATTGGGGTTGGGGTAACGGACACTATCACTGGCATGAGGGCTATTGGGGTCGCACCGTTGGCTACTACGGCGGCATCGACTATGGGTATGGCTATAGTGGTGTCGGCTATGAGGGTGGCTATTGGAACAACGGACAGTTTTACTACAACCGCGCCGTGAATAATGTCAATGTCACCGTCATTCAGAACACGTACGTGAGGAACGTAGGCTCACCCGCTGCTGGAAGCTATGTTAGTTACAATGGCGGGACCGGCGGAACAAACGCCCGGCCGACTGCCGCTCAAGCCGCCGCGCTCCATGAGCGTCATAGTCCGGCAACAGCGGAACAAATAGCACAGCGGCGCGCGGCAAGCACGAACCGCGAATTACTGGCCTCGGTGAATCATGGTAAGGTGCCGGTCGCCGCAACCTCCAGAGCGGGAGAATTTACCGGCAAGAATGTAGTGCCAGCCCGTGGTGCGGCCACGGAAAATAGTGCGGCCCAAACGAGAGCGGTGCCGGCTCACCCAGGTGAGAGCAAGGCAACGGCCGAGAAAGCCGCAGCAACCCGCGCGAATGAGAGCAGCGCGACCAAGCGAGGTACTGTGGTTCGCCCGACTGAGAATAAGGTCCCGCCTGAGAGAGCGACAACCCGCACGAATGAAAGCACAGTGACCGAAAAACGCGTCCCTGCAACTCACCCGAGCGAGAAGGCGACGACGGAGAGGTCCTCCACAACCCCTTCAAGTGAGAACAAAGAGACTGAGAGGCGCGCCGCCGCGACTCATCCGAGTGAGAGTAAAGCCACGAACGAAAGGGCCGCTGCAACCCACACGAGTGTGAACAAAGAGACTGAGAAGCACGCAGCTGCGGCTCATCCGAGTGAGAGTAAAGCCACGAACGAAAGGGCCGCTGCAACCCACACGAGTGTGAACAAAGAGACTGAGAAGCACGCAGCTGCGGCTCATCCGAGTGAGAATAAAGCCACGAACGAAAGGGCCGCTGCAACCCACACGACTGAGAACAAGCAGACTGAGAAGCACGCCGCTGCGACTCATCCGAGTGAGAGTAAAGCCACGAACGAAAGGGCCGCTGCAACCCACACGAGTGTGAACAAAGAGACTCAGAAGCACACCGCTGCGGCTCGTCCGAGTGAGAGTAAGGCCACGACCGAAAGGGCGTCTGTGACTCACGCGAGCGAGAACAAAGAGAGTGAGAAGCGCGTCGCTGCGGCTCGTCCGAGTGAGAGTAAGGCCACGACCGAAAGGGCCGCTGCACCTCACACAAATGCGGACAGAGCAACCGGAGAGAAGCCAGTTGCTACTAGCTCAAATGAGAATAAAACGACTCAGTCTCATTCGCAGCAGCCAGTAGCGACTCATCAAAGTGCAGAACCTGCCACTCAGGCTCGCACGGAGAGTGCACCTCACAAGAGAGACGAAGCGCAGCCACGTCAGTAGAGAATCGGCCACGCATTGCGTCTGTCAGCTTGAGGTAGAACGCATCGATGGCCCCGGAGTGAACGCCCGCAGGCACTCGCTCCGGGGCCTTTTTATCTGCACTTGACCCGCCCAGAGCGTGTGCGGGCGACCAACACATTTCGGTCGATGCTAAGCCGACAACCAGAAGATTGGCAGTGGGTCAGTTTGAGTCTGGAGCGTTGAGCGAACTCGCATCCACAACCCTGGCCTGGTTGTCTACAGGCTTTTCCGGTTCATGCTGTTTCTGCCGGATCGCCCAGGCAAGCTGCGGCCTGGACGAACCATAGCCGCGCCGCTCCAACTCGGCGGAGAGACCGCGGTAATTGTAGTGCTCTCGCAGCGAGGGTGTGATTTTGAAGCACATATAAACAGGTTATAGCTCCGGTCCTGCCCCCAGTCAAAAGCCGCGATTCTTTCGTCTGATACCGCAATTTCCGGGCTGACTACTTTACCCCTGGCATCACCCGTACTCATGTCGGCATCTGAGTGAAACGGGAGAAGAAGCGATGGATACAAGACTCACGGTTCTGTTAGTCATTGGTTTCGTTGCGATCCTTTTGATCGTAATGTTGCTCTTACTTCGCAAACGCAAGAGCGACCGCTTGAAGCAGCATTTCGGCCCGGAATACGATCGGACCGTAAAAGAACAGGGCGCACACCGCGCAGAGGCAGTTCTGGCTGAGAGAGAGCAGCGAGTAAAGAAGTTTGCCATTCACCCTTTAACTCGTGATGATCGGGACAGATACCTCCTGGAGTGGACGGAGGTGCAAAAGCGGTTTGTCGACGATCCATCCTTGGCAGTCGGCGACGCTGATAAGTTGGTAACAGAAGTGATGGCTTCACGCGGCTACCCCATGGGTGACTTTGAGCAGCGAGCCGCGGATGTCTCCGTGAACTACCCGGGAGTTGTGCAAAATTATCGATCTGCCCGGACCATCGTGGTGCGCCGCAGTAGCGGACAAGCCAGCACCGAAGACTTACGGCAGGCCATGGTTTACTTCAGGTCGCTGTTTGACGAGTTGCTCGACCTACCCAAAACCGAAAAGATAGGAGTTTCCCATGAAAGAGCTTCGTAACGATCAAGAATTGACAACAGCGGATATTGCGAACCCACAAAGAGGTAGAGAATATCGATCAGCGGTAATCGACGAGCACCCCATCTCGTCTCAGAGTCCCGCTCCGGTTATACAGAACACCGACGAGCGCCCAATTTCATCCCATGACACCCCTGTGGCGCAGAAAAAAGAGGGCATGGCGGATGGCCCTTTATTCCATGATGAGGAACTGCAAGGATTTCGGTCCCGGTGGGATCAGGTTCAGGCTTCGTTCGTCGATGAGCCGAGGCTGGCAGTAGAACAGGCGGATGGTTTGGTGGCAAACATGGTAAAGCGACTTGCTGAAGAGTTTTCAACGGCACGCGCAGATCTAGAGAAGCAATGGGACACTGGAGGGGATGTTTCGACAGAGGAACTACGGCAGGTGCTAAGGCGCTATCGGTCGTTCTTCAACCGTCTCCTTCCTATCTAATTTCAAGATTGCAGCTCCGATAGAGCGGAATGTCGTTTTGTAATGGACCGACGGTTGAATTGGTACGGCACTGCTGGGAGCGGTGGAAAACGAAATGCGGGTTGACCCTGCTCCCACAGACTCCTAAACCCGTATCCGAGTGCGAAAACCTTTTGGGTGCCTACTCGGTGCTTCCCCACGCAACGAGAAAATAAGGGGGGATTCCCCATGATCCTGGTCGCATTGTGGTCCTGGTTCACGGATACGAGCGCGGAAAGGCTGCTGCTACTTCTCCAATATCCGTTTAGGTGCCAGCGATGCCAGCGGCGTGATTAGGCGGGTTTGCGCTGGGCCCTGTTGCGAGCCTGCAAAGTACGCTGAGGCACGCACTAACAGTAGGCGCGAATGATCAAACGTAGGGAAATCGACCATTTAGACCTCGTGCAGCTTGGCAAGATGCTTCTTTTGCTCTTCAAAAGACAAGAATTGCTCGTGGATCTCCCGTCCATGAGCCGAACGACCGAAGAGATCGTGCCCACCGAAGTCAGTGAGGATCTGTTATCCGGCTCTGTCCGCGGCCTCGGCCTCGAGGCATTGAAGGGACGGACGGAGTAATCACCAGTCGAAGCGCTTATATGTGCGGAACAAGGATGGTGATTACTCCGTCCAGACGGGACGTTACTTCCTTGTTGTGATTGCTGTTGCAAAGGGAACCTCCCGTCTGTCCCGCCTTTATGCCGCCTTTATGAGGCCCCGCTAGAGGGCGGGGGTGTGGCCAATTGCATTCGACCCGGAGACGCGCTGGGGTCGGTTCCGTCTGGTCACTACTTTGGTCGGTCGAGGGTCGTTTTGCCCGCACTTTCATGGAGGCAAACGATCTATACTGGCCTCTCTTGTCCGGGCCCCTGACCAGTTTGTGGCTTATTCGGGGACGGTGAAATAGATGCGAAGCGAGAAGCGAAATAGGCGAGCTGTTCCGCACGCGGGCCGGGCATTACGGAAGGATGGCGAGCAGGAGGACGAAACCTGAGATGAGCGAACTGGGAGGAGACCTTCGTTATGCGCTGCGGCCGTTGCGCAAGAATCCGGGGTTTGCGATCGCAGCGGTTCTGACCCTGGCCCTCGGAATTGGCGCAACCACCGCCATGTTCAGCCTGGTCGATCGGATTCTGTTCCGCAGCCTGCCTTATCCGCACGACAGAGAACTGGTCTCGGTTGGGATCATCGCGCCGATCATCGACGGCGAGTTTCTGTTCGCATCGAGTTATCTCGACTGGCGGCAGCATCAGACCGCCTTTGCCAACTTTGCCTCCTCCACCGGCGTGAGCGACTGTGACCTGACGGAAAACAATCCAATTCGCATCGCGTGTGCGGCGGTGTCCTCTTCGTTCCTGCCGACTTTTTCCATTCAGCCAGTACTTGGGCGCAATTTCACGCGCCAAGAAGATGAGCCGAATGCACCGCATGTAGCGCTCATCTCGTACAGCTTTTGGCAGAACAGGTTTGGCGGGAACCGCAGCGTTGTGGGCGGCGCCATCCAGCTCGATGGTCGACCCACGCGCATCATCGGGGTGCTGCCGAGCGATTTTGAATATCCCACGCTGGCACATACCGACGTGGTTTTGCCGCAAGCCCTCGATGAAGGGATGGTGCAACGTCACGAGATGGGACCCGTGGTACGTGTATTCGGGCGCATGAAGCCCGGAGCCACGGTGGAACAGACCAAGGCCGAGTTGGAGCCCTTGTTCCGCGATTTCGTGCAGGGCGCGCCACCTCCGTTCCGGCAAGTGCTCAAGTTGCAGGTCCGGTCGATCCGCGATCTGCAGGTGCAGGATTCACGGCGCGCAGCGTGGCTGCTGCTGCTATCGGCGTTGGCGGTACTCGCGATCGCCTGTTCCAATGCCGCCAACTTGGTTTTGGCGCGAAGTGCGGGCAGGCGTCAGGAGTTGGCGGTTCGATCCGCGCTCGGCGCAGGCCGCGCCCGTCTCTTCCAGCAGAGGCTGACGGAAGCTTTCCTGCTTGCCATTCTTGGCGGGGCTGCGGGTGTCGGACTGGCGTACTTGATCATTCGCACGTTCGTGACGCTGGCGCCGGCGGGAATCCCGCGATTATCTGAAGCTTCGGTCGACGCACGAATTCTGTTCTTTGCGTTGCTGGTTTCGCTGGCTTCGGCAGTTTTCTTCGGCACATTGCCTGCTCTGGAAAAGCCCGGGCAAATGCTGACGGTGAATGCCACCGTCGGAGTGCGCAAAGGGCGCATGCGGCAACTTTTGCTGGTCGCACAGGTTTGGATGGCCGTCGTTCTGCTGGCGAGCGCATTCTTGTTTGTCCGCAGTCTGCGCAACCTGGAAACCCAGTCGCTCGGGATCGACACGCAGAACCTTGTGACCGCTCAGATCACGTTAGGGCAGCAGAAGTATTCGTCAGCGAAGCAGCGGCTTGCCTTCTTTGAAGAGCTGGAGCGCCGGTTGAGCGGACTTCCCGGAATGCAAGCTGTGGCGCTGGCCGACTCACTTCCGCCGGGGCCTCCGAATCGCACGATGCCCTTTGTAACCCTGCAGGCGGAAGGCGAGCCGCCTTTGGCCGCCAGCGAAGGAATCGGAGGCGTTGTACGATGGCGCTCGGTGACGCCGAACTATTTCTCGGTGCTGGGGATTCCTGTCCTGAGGGGACGCCCTTTTGCAGAGCAGGATCGCGCTCCGGAAGCGCACACCCTCATTCTCAATCAGGCTCTGGCGCGGAGGCTGTTTCCCAATGAGGAAGCGCTGGGCAAGACAGTACAGTTTCAAACCGACAGAACCGCGCGAACGGCCCCCTTTACGGTGATCGGAATTACCGCGAACGCAGGGAATCAAGGGCTGGGCGGAAGCCTCGGCCCCGAGTACTACATGGTGCGCCGTCATGCCGAGAATGACGTGATCTTCAATTACCCGGATTCGCAGCACATCAGCATGATCGTCCGCAGCCCGATGGGGGCGGAAACAGTCGCTCAAGAAATGAGGCGTGCAATCGCGAAACTCGATCCCACTCTTCCGGTTGACGCCAGCACCATGGGGCAGACGGTCGCCAAGCTGGCGGAGCGTCCTCGATTCAGCGCTTCGCTTCTTTTGCTGTTTGCCGTGGTGGGACTTCTGCTGACTGCACTCGGCATTTACGGGGTTGTTTCCCTCCAGGTGAATCAGCGCACACAGGAGATTGGGGTGCGCATGGCACTGGGAGCGACCCACAAGGACGTGATCGGAATGCTGGTGTGGCAAGCATCGCGGTGGATCGCAGCCGGCGCTGTCGCCGGCATTCTCGGTTCGGTCCTTGTGGCGCACTGGATCGGCTCGCTCCTGTTCGGGATTCAGGCCAACGATCCGACTACGTTGATCGCGGCGGCTGCGGTCCTCGTGCTGGTTGCGGTTATCGCAGCGTGGATTCCCGCCCGCCGCACGATGAGTGTCGATCCGGTGGTGGCGCTGCGCTGCGAGTAGTCGCTCATAAATGCCTTGTGCTCGCAGAGTTCCACCGAGTCATCCAGCTTTTTAATCCACTCTAACTCGCCTTTGGCGGCCTAGCCACTGCCTTATTCATCTCGAATCGTCTGCCCGAGAAGTAAAAGAGCCCCGGGTTTGCCGGAGTTAATTGGGCAAATCTGAAATAGGCATTGAAGGGACGGTCATTCGGTCACAATCAGTCCTTGTAGAACTTGGCACCAATGAGTGTGGCGATGAGGAGCGCTGGCAAGGTCCCGATCATCAATGGAATTAGGGTGCGCGGTGGAAAGAGGCCGAATGAACACCAAGTAACGTCTCCAAGGCTCACGATAAACCACCAGGCGAAGGCCGCAATCAGCGCAGTTCTCGCGCCGGGACGATAGGCCGGACGAATCGAGGCATACAGCCAAAGAATAGAGAGGCCTTCAAGGAGATCAAGCACCACATTTAGGATAAGAAATCCGGGCGTGGGTGCACCTAGGCGGTTATGCGGCAGCGCAGCAAAATCGCGCCCCAGCAGGACAGTAACGATCGAGCCGAGTACAATCCAAACAATTCCGGCTAGTGTCCCGCACCCAAATACGCGCGGCCAATTGACCTTGGTCGTACTTTGGGATTCCATGTGACGCATTTCCTCCTAACAACCCGCCCGTAGCAGGCGATTATGTGCTCCAGATTATCAATCTAGATTCGTTCCGCTTACCACAGAGAGAATGACCATAGTGCAGACGGGCCGCACTCGCAAGCAGGAATCACGATGAAGAAATCAGGCCCCGGCCTGCAATGGAACCTCTGATCGCTGCAGTCTTGCGGGTTCGGATTGGATTCCCTTTCAATCGGTCAAAGGCTATACGCCAGCGGATGCTTGGGCTCGTAAAGCATGATGTCGTCCGCGCCCGGTACGGCCATCATGACCACGAGTCCGTACCCGTAATCCTGAACTTCGCCGCGGAACTCCGCTCCTTTGCCCTTCAGTTCAGCGACCGTGTGTGAGATGTCGTCGCACATCAGGGAGATCTGATGGTGCCGCGGCGCCTCGTAGGTCTTGCCATCGTAGACGCTGTGGGTCGGGTGCACGCCCATCTCACTCCGCCCGGTCTTGAAGATCAGCCAACCCGCGCCTCCGCCCGCCGCATCCTCGACGTAGGGCCAGCCGAGGACGTCGCGAAGGAATGCGCGCGTTGCGGGGGCATCGTCGGAATAAATCAGGGTGTGAATGCTGGTGATCATCAGACTGAACTACTGAATCGCCTCGAATTCTACTATCTGGATCTACCGCCGATCAAGAATCCGCTCATCGCACTGGAGATCGAAATTAGGACACTACCCATAAATCGCTCAAGAATACGACATGCTCCAGCGTTCCGGGCGGATTGTCGCCTACTCTTCCGGTCAGGGTTGGCGGTGATCTGACCACGACCGAAAGAGCGAGATTCCGCTAGCAGTCTTCGCTGTTCATTCCTAATGTCGGATACTCCCGCGTAATCAAACCAACCCGCATCGTTCACCCCCCGCTTGTCTCGCAACAGGATCCTGCCCTGAAGACTGAGCCGCTCCCGGGGCAGATGAATCTACCGTTTTTTAACCACCCGATCTAGTTGGCCGACGGCTGGTCGATATGGTCGATCACCATAACGTCCGCATTCGCCTTGGTGCTCTCCAGCTTCAGCCCCAATTGCTCCTGTAGCGCTGTGTACAGGCCAGGCGGCGCATTCGGATCATCCAGTATTCGGCGGTGGAACCTTGGCGCCCATCGCCACGAATTGAGACTCGTCCGGCGTCCAGTTCAGGTTGAAATCATACCGGTCGGTCAGCCCGGTCTGGTCCACGACCGGTTTGTCCATCACCGCCTCCTGCATGCCATGGCAGAAGTCCTTCATCGTCGAGTTGGTCACCATCAGCTTGCCCAGGCCGCGGAAGATAAAGTTCCCCGGCGAGCTCGGCTTGTCTGCGGTGATAGTCATCTTCGGGCCGCCCTTGGTAAACGGTCAACGCGTAGACCGAAAGCTCGCGCTGCTCGTTATGAAACTTCAGGCCAAACCGCTCCACCAGCGCGTCCCGGATCAGGATGCGCATCTGCTGAATGTTGGGCTGGCCCTCCACATCCGGCACGCCGTCGATGTCGTACTTCTGTTCAAACCACGCCGCCGCATTCGCTATCTGCTTAGTCTGGATCGAGTAGCCGAACGTAATCAGGTCATTCACGGTAGTGTTGATCGTCATTACGTGACGCCCGCGAATGGTAAACAGCTTGCCCGGTCGATTCGGATCGCTCGGTTTGATCGTCACTACGTCAAACTTGGGATTGGCATCCGCCGGCATCGGCTTTGGAGCTTCGGGCATTGGCCATGCCGTATCTGGCGTGGCGCGCACCAGCACAAGCGGCAATGGATTGGGGCCTTGCGTCCAAGCTCCCGTAATTGTCTTTCCGTCCGCCGATGTTTTGCCCTCATAGCTTCCATTGATGGACACGATCGCATACTTGAAGACTCCATCCTGAAAACTGGCGCTGGTTGCCGCCATGCCCTGCCAGCCTTGGTCGATACTGAAATCCACCACCTTCAACTGACCCTTATCGTCTCTGGTGATCTTGTTCACGATGCGCAGATCTTTTCCATTGGGAACGTGCAGCGTCCCCTGCCACGTCCCCACAATGTCTTGCGCCGTGGGTGGTGGCGTTGCTGCAGTTGTCGTTTGTGCCGCGCCCGGCACTGGTGCGGAGTTTTGCGTGGCGCCCGGAGCCGCGGAGGTCGCCGCCTCCTGTGCCGTCGCCACACTCCCATTACTCACCGTCGTCACCGCTATTGCAAACGCTGCCAGTCCCACCAGCCAAGGCAACATTTCCTTCCCGCTCGCACTTTGTCCCCTTCCGACTGCCAATTCATTGTGAAAACTTCCCTTCTGCGGCCATCGCGATTTTTACGAAAAACACCAACCACCAATTTGTCTGATCCCGAGAAGAATACACCGGTAACACGGACGCTCCTTCCTGTTCCGGGCGTATGGTCGCCTATCCGGGCAGAACCGTATTTTTGGGGGATTACTTCCGGATAGCCAGTGACTCGTCCGGAATCCGGAAACTAGGAGTTCCTTGTATGTTCGCTGAGTGAATCAATGACTATGCAATCGCTACGGGCCGCTCAGTATATTCGTCCGGACATTCCCCTATGAAAAGACGCTCCTAAATGGCCTCTCAAGCTCACTCGCGCGCACGCGAGGTTTCAGTAAAACGATGGCTTTCAGGTGGATTTGTCGTAAGATCAAGGACGCGCCAAAACGACCTTGGTTCTTAGGTGGAGCAATACATGGAAGTCAAAGGTGCGGCCCTTTTGTACACATTGGCTGGGCTGATGATCACGTTCGCGGGGTTCTCGGCACTCTTGTTCGTCCTCCGACAGGCCGCTGGAGCGAGGTTGTCACTGCTTGACAGATACATTGCAAAAACGGTCATGACGTACATTTTCGTATTGGCGGCGGCAGCGCTGCTGCCGCCGCTATTTGCGCTCTACAACATTCACGAAGAGTGGATTTGGCGAGGCTCTGGTGTGCTTTTCGCACTACCGATGCTGTCTCTTCAGGTCACCTATCCGCGCCGACGCCGCAAGGTGGTCGGCACAGCACCGCCGCCCGCAATAGTCGCGGTCTTCGTTGTGCTGGGTTCCGCTGTGACACTGGCGATGCTTGGCTACGTTTTAGTAGGCCTCCAATACAGCGCCGCAGCCTACATCACGGCGTTGACGATCGACTTCTTTACCGTCGTTTTCGGCTTCGTGAGCGCGCTCGATATCATTATGCAACAGCCAATGGAAGTGTCGGAGCGGCCCGATCTGATCGAGGATCAAGCGGATGAGGGGCTTGGTCCTGCTGATGTCTGACGGCGGTCCTATCGTTTATCAGTACTAATCCACATCCTCACTTGGGCAGGAAGCAGGCCATGCATTCTGACCCGGAGAGATCCCGAAACCTGTTCACTCGCAAGCCTCAACCGTAACGTCCCGCTTTAGTCCGCGTTTGACATCCCTATGCATCTAGGGGTAAATTCACTCTTACCCATAGATGCATAGGGATGGTCGCATGGCAAGGAAAGATCTTCAGGGAGCGCTCGATCTGCTGGTTCTCAAGACCCTCGACCAGAAGGGCGAGATGCACGGCTACGGCATCGTTTTGCATGTGCAGCGGGCCTCCGACCAGTTGCTGGCTGTCGAGGAAGGCTCGTTGTATCCGGCGCTGCACCGCATGGAGCAGAGCGGATGGATAAAGTCCGCCTGGGCGCTGACCGAATCCGGGCGCAAGGCGAAGTACTACCGGCTTACCGCTGCCGGCAGAAAAGAGCTGGAGGCGGCCGAGAAGAGCTTCGATCAGTTGGTAAAGGGTGTCCGTGCTGTCATGCGCTACGCGTAGGAGGTACTCATGTCGCTGATTCGCCGTATCGTCACGCATCTTCGCCGCAGCGCGAATCTCTTCCGCCAGTCCAGCGTCGATCGCGAGATCGATGCCGAGTTGAAGACCCACATCGAAATGCGCATCGAGGACAACCTCGCGGCCGGCATGGCACCGGAAGCGGCACGTCGCGATGCGCAGTTACGCTTCGGAAACAAAACTGTGATGCGCGAACGCGCTACCGCTGAGGACACCGCGCCGCTGCTGGCGGGTATCGGCCGAGATGTTCACTACGCGTTGCGGCAAATGCGCCACTCGCCCGGCTTCGCGCTGACCGCGATCCTGACGCTGGCTCTCGGCATCGGCGCGAATGTCGTCGTGTTGAGCGTGCTGAATGCGCTGATTCTACGCCCGCTCGATCTGCCGCATGCGGAGCGCCTGTACGAGGTCGTGCAGAAGAACCAGGGTGACGATACTCAGTCATATCCGGATTACTTGGATTACCGCGTGCGGAACTCGACTTTCAGCGACATGGCAGCGTACCGGCTCGATGCGGCCGGAGTGAGCGTTCGCGGGTCTGCTGAGAAACGATGGAATTACGAAGTCTCCGGCAACTACTTCGATATGCTCGGCGTGCGACCGGAGCTCGGCCGCTTCTTCCATGAGAGCGACGAGCACGGGCCTAATTCCGCACCGTACATCGTGCTCAGCGATGCTTTCTGGCGCAACCGCTTCCATGCCGACCCCGGTGTACTGGGAACCGCCGTTGAGCTCAACAAGCATCCCTTCACGATCATCGGTGTCGCACCGGCGAACTTTCACGGCATCGATCTCTTCATCTGGCCTGACTTCTGGATGCCGATCGTGAATGAGGAGCAGATTCAGGGCTACGACTTTCTTCGAAGCCGCGGCAATCACACGATAGGGGCTTTGGGACTGCTGAGGCCCGGTGTAACAGCGCAGCAGGCACACGACAACCTCAACGTGATTGCCGCAGAGCTAGGGAAGCAGTATCCGGAGAATGACCAGGGCATGGGCGCGCGCCTGGTGAAGCCAGGACTGATGGGCGATGTGCTGGGCGATGCCACGCGAGCATTTCTTTTGGGAGTTTTCGTGCTGGCCTTCCTGGTTCTTTTGGCCGCCTGCGCCAATCTGGCCAGCATCTTTGCCACGCGCGCCGCCGATCGCAGCCGCGAACTGGCCATTCGGCTGGCCATTGGCTCCAGCCGGTGGCATATCCTTCGCCAGTTGCTCACGGAAGCGGTGCTGGTTTCGTTCGCAGGCGGCATCGCCGGGACCGCATTCGCAACCGTCCTGCTTCGGCTGCTCACGCGCTGGCAACCCTTCAGCGCAATCCCCATTCACGTAACGGTCGACCCGGATATCCGCGTCTATGGGCTCGCACTGCTGCTTTCGCTCGCCAGCGGCATTCTCTTCGGGCTGCTGCCCGCACGGCAGATCTGGCAGACGGATGCGGCCCGAGTGATGAAGGGTGCGCCTGGTCCCGTTCTCCTCCGCCACTTCAATTTGCGCGATCTTCTGCTCGGCCTACAGATTGCGCTGTGCACGCTGCTGGTCACCGCCTCGCTCGTGGCAGCACGCGGCATGCAACACTCGCTGCACGCGCCGATCGGCTTTGAGCCGCAGGGTGCGATGCTGGCCTCTACAGACATGCAGATGGGCGGTTACTCCGCCAAGGATTCGCTGGTGATCCAGAAGCGCATGCTGGAGGGGACTCTCGGCATTCCCGGCGTCACCGCCGCCGGCAGCATCAACTACACGCCGCTCAGTGGGAGCGGCAACTCCACCAGCTTCTATCGGGAGGGCACTACGGAGTTCACTCCGTCTCACGTTGCGCTTGGCGCGAAGTACTTTTCCATCTCACCAGGCTATCTAAAGGCTGCGGGGACTCGATTGATCGCCGGACGCGACGTGACCTGGCAAGACAACGGCGGCTCTCCCAAGATCGCCCTCGTGAGTGAGACTTTCGCTCGCCAGCTCTTCGGATCGGCGACAGCGGCCATTGGCCGGCGTTTTTTGCGCGGCGCCAAAGACGGCATTGAGGTCGCCGGTGTCGTCGAAGACGGGAAGTACGATTCGCTGACGGAAGACCGTTACGGCGCAGTCTTCTTCCCGCTTGCACAGGCGACTGATACCGAGACAACGCTGATCGTGCGGTCACAGATGCCCGACGCGGATACGGCATCTGCCGTGCATCGCATCATTACCGGAATCGATCCCGGCTTGCCGTTCACCATTTCCAGTTGGCCCACCGCGCTCGGTCTGGTGCTCTTCCCCGCGCGCGTGGCTGCGGCCTCGCTCGGCATCATGGGCCTGCTGGCGGCGATGCTCGCCATTACCGGAACCTTCGGCGTGGCGGCCTATAGCGTCAGCAAGCGCATGCGGGAGCTCGGTATTCGCGTGGCACTGGGAGCGCACCGTATCCAGCTCATGCGCTCCGCCCTGGGACGCCCATTCGTGCTGCTAACCTCGGGTTCGATCGTTGGCTTGGCGCTCGGCATGCTCGTCAGCCGCTTCCTTGCCCAGATCGTCTATCAGGCCACCTCACGTGACCCACTGGTGCTGGGCGGGGTAGTCGCAACCATGGCGCTCATCGGCCTGGTGGCGACCTGGATCCCGGCTCGTCACGCCCTCGCCGTCAATCCGGCGCGGCTACTGCGAGACGAGTGAGCAGGAACGGTCCTTCTCACGGAGTGATAAGGCGATACCTGGAACAGACCAAAAGTGCGAAGTTTGCAATCTCCGCGTTTCCAACCCCAATCTCCCCCTTTTATTCGTGCCTTAGTGCCTCCATCGGCTGCACCCCCGCCGCCCGCCGTGCCGGAATCCAGCTCGCCGCCAGCCCCACAATCACCAATAGAATGGCGCCTCCAACCATGCTAGATGGATCCGCCGCCTGCAATCCGTAAAGCAGGGACTTGACCAGCCTGGTAAGCACAAGCGCCACGCCAACCCCCGCGCCAATGCCCACCACACCCAGCCACGAAGCCTCACCCAGCACCATCGCCAACACCTGCCGCGGCAGCGCTCCCAGCGCCAGGCGAATGCCGATCTCGCTGGTTCTGCGCGCCGCGGAATACGCCATCACCCCATACACGCCCACGCACGCCAGCGCCAGCGCCAGCACGCCAAACCCCGCCGTGAGCGATGCAAAAATCCGTTCCTGCTGCATCGTCGCGTCAATCTGCTCGCGCTGCGTGCGCAGGTCCATGAGCGGCAGGTCGGGATCGACCGACTGCACCGCCTTGCGTAGCGCCGGCGCAAGGCTCTCTGCCTTCAGGCTCGTGCGCAACTCGTAGGTCGCGCCGAAGTCCAGGTTACCCACCTGCGGATACGGCTCGAAAAACATGCCCACCGGATCCTGCTTCAGGCTCCAATAGCGCGTATCCGCGCTAACGCCCACAACCTCGATCACGTCCCCCGGCTTGCCCTCGCGCGGATGCCAGTGCGCAAGGATGTGCCGCCCCACCGGGTTCACGCCAGGAAACGCCTTGCGCGCCAGTGCCTCGCTGAGAATGGCCACCTTCTGCGAGCTGGCCGTATCCCGCGCGTCAAACTCCCGGCCCGCAATCATCGGAATGCCCATCGTCTTGAAAAAACCCGCGCCCACCGCGTTGTTCGGCGCCGATTGTTCCTTGTTCAGATCGATCTTTTCGCCCTCGGGCACAAAATTCGAGTTCTCCATGCTGTCGGAGATGAACGCAACTTCAGAAAGCGTCACCGCCTCCACGCCCGGAATCGATCGCAGCCGCTCCTCGATGCGCCGGTGCAGCGCCAAATCCGTCGGCGGAGGATAGCGCGCCTCCGGTTGGCTGATCGCGAACAGCAGCAGGTGATCGCTGCGGAATCCTGGATCGATGTGCGCGACGTTCCACAGCGTGCGCACAAACAGCAATGCGCCCGTCACCAGCACCGTCGACAGCATCAGTTGAAATGCGACAATCGCCTTGCCGCCCAGTCCCTTGCGCCGCCGCGTCGTAGTCTGCGCCGTCTCCTTCAGCCCCGAGCTCACTTCCGTCCGCGTTGCCACCCACGCCGGTGCAATGCCAAAAAGCAACCCCGTCGCCAGCGTAACCGCCGCGGTAAAGCCGAAGATCTTCCAGTCAAAATCGCTGTTAAATTGATTCTGCTCCCAGGGTTTGGAAACCAGTGCCGGCAGCGCGTTGCGTCCCAGGAACGAAAGCAGCAGTCCTGCCGCGCCACCCAACCCGGAAAGCAACAGGCTCTCCGTCAGCACCTGCCGCAGCACCCGCGCGCGCCCCGCCCCCAATGCCAGCCGCACGCTGATCTCCCGTTGCCGCGCCGCGGAGCGCGCTAGCAGCAGGCTGGCAATGTTGGCGCAGGCCAGCAGCAGCACCAGCCCCACCACCGCCATCAATACCACGATCGGCTTGCCAAACATTTGCCCGGAAGCAAAAAGCCCGCGACTCCCATCGCTCAGAATCAGTCGTGGCACAGTATCTCCGGAGCCCGGCTTGATCGTTGCCTCGACCGCCGCTGACAGCGACACTTCCAGCGCCGCCTGCGCTTGCGCGTCCGGCACTCCAGGCTTCGCCCGTCCCATGATGTTCAACCACCACATCTCAGGGCTCGACTGGCCAATCAGTGAACCGCCCTTTCCGCGCGGCTCCACCAGCGGCTGCGCGCTCATCGGGAAGAAAAGATCCGGCGCCGCCAACACATTCTTGGCCCCGGTAAATCCTCGCGGCGCAACGCCGATAATCGTCACCGGAACCATATTCACTTTGATCGTCTGTCCCAGCACGCCTGCGTTCCCGCCGTATGCTCGCTGCCAGAACGGCGCACTCAGCAGCGCCACCGGTGCCGCCCCCACCGCGTCGTCCGATGCAACAATCGGCCGCCCCAGCTGCGGCCGCACGCGCAGCTGTTCAAAGTAATTGCCGCTCACCAGTTCGCCCTGCACAATCTGCGCCGTGCCGCCCACCGTTGCATTCATCGTGCCCACGTCTTTGAATGCAAACAGGTCTTCAAGCACGCGATTATCGCGCCGCAGTTGTTCATACACCGGATACGAAAACGACGCGGCGCCGAGGCCGCTCGGACCATTGTCCGTGATTCCCCACACGTTGTTGATCGCCACATGCTTGTCGCCCACCCAATGCAGCAGCCGCAATTCGCCGGCCCGCGGCACGTCGAGCCGATCCAGCAGCAGCCGCTTGGCCACCGAAAAAATCGTCGTATTCGCACCAATCGCCAGCGCCAGCGATGTCGCCGCAATCGCCGTGAACCCCGGACTCTTGCGCAGCACGCGGAGGCCGTAGCGGCCATCTTGGAAGACAGTAGAGAAGGACAGAAACGTGCGCGATTCTCTATGGCGCTGTCGCAGCAATGTGGTGTTGCCGAACTGGCGGCGTGCGGCCGAATCGGCATCTTCTGGACCCATGCCCTGCCGAATGAACTTCTCCGTCAACAGTTGAAGGTGAGTCTGCATCTCATCGTCGAATTCGGATTCCGCCTTCTTCTGCCTGAAAAGACCGCTAACTCTCGACGCAAGTCGAAGGGCCCAAGAATTCATAGCTGTTTACCCCCTTCCAAACGCAAAACGCGACCGATCACGCCGGAAATTCGCTCCCAATTGTCCGTCTCGACTGCAAGTTGCTTTCGTCCCCGACTGGTAATCGAGTAAAACCTGGCCTTACGGTTGTTCTCCGATGTTCCCCACTTCGAATCAATCCAGCCCTGCTGTTGCAGCCTCAGTAAAGAGGTGTATACAGTGCCCTCGTTCAGCGTCAAAACATCCTCACTCACCTGCTCGATGCGCCGTGCAATCCCGAATCCATGCAATGGACCCAGCGCCTGGAGCGTCTTCAGAATCATCAGATCCAGTGTTCCCTGCAACACTTCCGATTTATTGCTATTCACTGTCGCTCCTTTGGCCATTGCAAAGAAGATAGCACCACTCCTGTGCAATGTCCATATGAGATGTCGGCGGTCAACCGACCGCAACGAGGAACGTTGCTTTCCGGGTCTCCAAAAACCAGGAGCCCCGGGGTCACTCAAGGCGTTCAGGCAACGGCGATCACAACTTTCCCGCGAACGTGGCCGGACTCGACATGGCGCACAGCTTCTGCAGTTTCGTGCAAAGAGTAGGTGCGGTCGACGATGGGAATCACTGTGCCCCTTTTGACCAGGTCGGCGAGAATGGCCAAATCCTCGCGATTGATTTTGGCGAGCAGGCCGGGCATTTTCTGGCTGACAAAACGCGACCGAATCGCATTCTGAAGCAATCCCGCGAGCAGATCC
>CAWBRJ010000027.1:0-87439 GCA_963790935.1 uncultured Acidobacteriaceae bacterium
GTCCGCGCCACCGCGACAGCGCATATTGGGTCGATGAAATCGCTGTCCGCGTCGCAATTCTTGTATTTATCGAGAGCAACATCCCACTTTAACTCTCTCTCGCCAGCTAGGCCATCAGTGAACAAGGTCCAGCCATTGCCGTCGCCTTTCAGCGCTGTCACCTTGGTGCGCAGTCGGCGGAATGAATCGTAATCGCGGTTGTGAAAGGCGGCGCCAGTCAGCAGCGTCAATACGAATGCATCGCCGGAATCGGCTGGCAGATCCTTTGGGACAAGTTCGTACTTCTCTTCTGAGTAGTGGACCAGGCCGAGCAAGTTCTTGTAGTAGACCTCATCCGACAGCCGCACTGCCTTGGCTGCGGCAATCTCGGCTTGCTCCGCATTTCCTAACATGAGCGTCGAGAATGCATTCAGTCCGAAGGGGGCAGCTGCATTCGGTCGCGCATCAATCGCCGCGTCGCAGGCTTGGATCGAGCCACTGTAGTCTTTCCTTTCTTGCGCTATCTTGCAGAGCAGTAATTGCCCATCGAAACTGGTTCTTGCCACTTCGGAGAGGCTCTTAAAAGAAGCGAGCGCATCGTCGTACTTCTTCTGATCAAATAGTGTTTGCGCGGAACTGAGTTCGTTGTCCGGCGTAGCCGACTCATCACTAGTGAGATCGGACAGCTGGATTTTCATGCCTAAGGGCACTTTGAGGAGGTGTTGCACGTCGCCCGCCCCCATCGCGAAACCGAAGCTGCCATCCTTGAGCCGCGACGTCGTGACGCCTACCACTTGCCCCTGGCTGTTGAAAAGCGGGCCGCCGCTTGAGCCTGGAGCAATCTGAGCGGTGATCTGGATTAGAAACTGCCCTTCCTCTTGCCGAAAGGCACTGACAAGACCATTCGATAGGCTGGCCGAGAGACCCTTCGGCGTACCGATGGCGTAAATGGTTTCACCCACCTTAAGTTCCAGCTCGTTTCCGAGCACAACAGGCGATCGATTACCTGTTTGAGCTTCGACAATGGCAAGATCCTTTGGGCTACTCGCGGCCACGACGCTCGTGACGATGGCAATCGATCCATCATTGAAAATGATAGAAGCCGAAGCGCTTCCCGCAAGAACGTGGTAGTTCGTGACTAGCCGATTCTTTGCAACGATGAACCCTGATCCTTGGCCTATGGGGCCGCGATTAACGTCGAACGTCAAGATCGTGACTACAGATTCTTTGCATCGGGCGTAAAGGACCTCGGGAGAGGGGCTTGCCTTCGTTTGCGCCGCAATGGGAAGTGTTCCCAGAAACAGAATCGCAAGACGGCCAAACCTCACGGATCGATCCTCCTAAATCATTCTGGCAGCGGTGCGCGTCGGTAGGTAGGTTACGGAAGTAAGCGTATTGGCACCGCAATCAATGCAAACGTCAAAAAGATCTGTTTTTTGTTTGTGGTCGCAGCGGGCACGTTTGCGTCAACAACCTCGTCAAAATCTTAACTTCTTAACTTATTGGGGTGGTCTAAGTTTCGGGGACCACTATAGGCGATCTACTGTCCCCGAAACTTAAACCACCCCAATAAGCGGCAGTCAGAGCGCTCACAACCGAAGCAACTGCTGAAATAACGGCTATCCACCACAGCCGCGCCTCGCGGATCGTTCGTTCAGCCTCGATCACACGGCGTTGCAACTCGTAGTCCAACGCACGTCGCTCACGACCAAGCTCTTGGGAAATCCGCAGACCATTTAGTAAACGGATGGGGAACAGATTTTTCCCCGGTCACCTACACCTGGCGGCTTGACCATTGGAGCTGGGCTTTTTCGATGGATAAGTGGAAGATAAGTGAAAGAAAGCTGTGGGGGTCAGATGCCGCTCTCGTCGAGCACAAAGGCGTCAATGTCGACCTGCACCGCCCTGCCAAATCGGCGAGAATCAATTATTCGGAAGCCGAAGACATTGTTTCGTTTTCTGGCCTCATAACCCACAACGCTGACTTCAAATGCCAGAATTGACTCGGTGCTGTCGAGCGGTTGTGTGTCCACGAGCATGTCGGCATGAGAGGACAGACTCGGAAGAATCTCATCGAGCCTTCGGGTTTCCCACCCGACCGTCCAGCAACCACTTCGCGCGGCAACTAATCCTGGCGGAGTTCGGTAGAGCTTCATCGGCTCCATATCGCCAGTGGGACCACCAGTCCATTCGATGAACCGGTTGCGGGAGAACCACTCCTCCGATTCGCGCCGTGCTCCCGGCTTCTTTGGCCAAGCTTTCCCACATTCGATTAGTGCCTTGATTAGGATCCAATTCCCCGTGCTTTGCTCCCGATTCGTGGCCTAATCGCGGTGCGATTGCCGCGCTTTGCGGTGCCGACTGCGCCGCCGATTTGCTGCCCGGAAGCGTGCCATCAGAGCGACGCGGTTTTGTCGCTCACGGAGGCGGGGTTGCAGGTTGAAGTTCTTCGTCGCCTTCGGCGTCGGGAGGGGGTTGACACGTCATCCCCAAGTGGGGAGCTGGTTAGCTACCTTGGTATCTCGTTAGATACTCATTGAAAACAGGCGGGTTACTGGACAGCGGGAGCTAATGGGTTCCGCCGTGGCGCTCTCGGGCGCTCTGCGCGTAAACGTGTTGATCCGCCGAGGGTTGCGCGAAGATGCGAAATCCGGGCCGCTGACGCCGCGCCCGCGGCATCGGGTGTTTGTCCGGCGCACATCCGGCGCTTGTCCGGTGTTGCCGGATGCGTTCAGCAGTAGGCTTCGCGGCGACCGTAACCGAGCCATTCCGAAGCGGGAAGAGGGTACGGGCGCGGGTCACAGCCCGTCAACGACCGCAGTCAGCTAATTTGATCCAGCTCTTCTGCATGTAAGTTTGCCCCTGCCCGCCTCGGCGGTTGCAAGAGTTTTTTCTTTCCAAGCAGCCTCGTTTTGTCCGGTCGAGGTGTGTGCTGTCAGGGGCTGGTCAGTGATTAGAGAACGAGTAAGGGGATGGGTTCTGTTTGAGCACGTCATTCCAGTCGTGATGGTCGGGACGGAGACGGCGAACCTCGGGGTGGAGCACCATCATGAGTTGCGCTTGCTGATCTCCGACCGGATCGGCATCGAAGCCACAGTAGATCGGCAAGCCTTGCTGCAAGAGCACGAGTAACCAACGTGGATCGGCGCGAGCTCCTGACGTAGAGATGGCGTTTGGCGGTAGGCAAACGCATTATCGATGGCAATGGCGATTTGCCCGGCAACCTGAGAGAAGAATTCGAGATCGGACTCGGTAAAGTCATTTTTGTCGGTGCGGACCAGGGAGAGAACCCCGAGCACGCGATTGCCGCGAAGCAAGGGCAGCATACAAAGGGTCTCAACCCCTGCCGTGGACGCGATTCTGTAATCCAGGCCCGCCTTCTGCAATTGCCCGATATGTCCGCTCCAGGGTTTTGCTGTGCGAAATACTCGACCGCAGATGGACCCGTTGAGCGAAGGCGGCAGATCCTGCCGGCTGGGCCCACTTCCTTCCGGGAAATCCAGGGCGTAAAGTTGCAGTGGACGGCCTTCCCCATCAGGCAAGATCAAAGCCACCCCATCCAGACGCATTGCCTTACGCATACCTGGAGAAATTGCTTGAAGTATTTCTTTCAGTTCGAGGTTGGAAACCACACTGTTATTTAGGTCGAGGACGAGCTTGAGCTTGGTTCTTTCCTCTTCCAACTGGGCGCGCACCAGTTCGGACTGGGCGAAATTAAATCGCTCCTCGATGGCCAGGGCTGCATAGTGACTGACGAGCGAAAGCAGCGCTGATTCCTGTTCAGAGAAGCCATCGGACCGGCCGCGGCCGACGCAAAGCGCACCGAGTCGATTAAGACTGGTGCTGAGCCCCACAACGCAAAGAGACTCACAACCACAGTCTCGGAAGAATCTGGCAGCCGCGGGAAAGCCCGTCTCGCCATCGGGTAAGGAAATGACCAAAGGTGTTTCCTGCTCCGGAACCGCAGACCAGATCTCCTTTGGCCAGTCACTGACGGAAGGATCCTGTGAAAGCACGCAACCGTCGCCATCGACCACATGAAAGGAGAGCTCGCCTTGGTGCAGATGGATCACCGCGGTGGCATTGCAATCGAGCAGGGCATACAGCTCCGCGGGCAACGCGCGCAACAGTTGGTCCGGATCACTGTGCATCCCCAACTTGCGTGCAAAGCGAAGAACTTCTTCAACATGCCGTGTTGCCAAAGGGGAATCGACCGTTCGGGTTGTGGGACCTCTGCATGGTCCGGGACACACCTCCCTCAAACAGATGCTTCATAGATGACGTGGCAAGCCATGAGGTAGCAGCAATTGCGTTGCGCCATTTACTGCCGAAATGCCCGGCGAGAATCTGTTTTCCATCCTGTGCGCCCTGCCAAATAGTTGACAGCACGTCAGGCTATTGGCACATCGAGACCCGGTACATCGGTTCCACGAAATCGATGTGCTTTTTTTATCAATCATTTAGCGTCCGTGTGCCGATGCACCGTTGCTATGGCACTTCAGTTGCAGTGGCCGGATGGTCCGCACTACTGATTCCTTTGATCCTTCCGGGGGTATAGATGCAAGTGGAACAAGAAAGCGCGCAGACTCCGAGCTTCCGGCTTGATGTCCCGCTGCATAGTCTCCTTACTAAACCCGCAGCTCCTCTCCCAGGGCTACAGCCGATCGGGGAGCCGCAACGATTTCCCGACCCGGTCTTTCCCCAACGGCCTGAACTGCTGGGACCGGTGGAGGAAGGCGCTCCCTGGAGTCCACCAGAAAAACGCCATTGGACGGGCGGACAGGTTTACCACGCCATGCGCGGCTGGCTGTTCCCTTACATTCGTTCCCGCGTAACCGCGGGCGATTTTCATCCTTTGATTTCCTATTTGTTTACCGAGTTCAAATGCAATCTCGATTGCCATTATTGCTGGGCCTTCGACAACAAAGTGAAAGGGATGACCGAGGACACGGCCAAGCGCTCCATTGACTGGCTTCACGGGACCGGCTGCCGGGTGCTGGCCTACATGGGCGGAGAACCGCTCTTGCGGCCAGAACTCATCCAGCGCATCACCTACTACGCCGCCAAGAAAGACTTTTGGATTTATCTTCCGACCAATGCCCGGCTGCTGCGCATCGACGTAATCGACAAACTTGCCGATGCAGGAATTTCCACTTTCAATATTGCCGTAGATGCGGTAGATATCAAACAGGGGTTGCCGAAGGCGCTGGCACCTATCCGGAAACAATTCGACTACCTGGTTCGTAAACAATATGGCTACGGGTATTCAGTGTTTCTGAACATCAACATCTGCCGCAACAACCTGGACGATGTGCGGCAGCTGACAGAGATTGCCCATGATTGCGGAATCGCCACCGATTACCACATCAATGAGTCGCCACTGCTGGAGCAGGACGAACACTTCAAGCACGCGGACAACAATGTCACCTACATTACAAAAGATGACTGGCCGGCGGTCGTGGAAACCATTCAGTGGTTGACTGAGAAGCAGGATAGCGGCTATAAGATGGTAAATTCGAACACTCGCCTATGGCAGATGGTCGATTTTATGAAGGGCAATCATTTCCCGTGGAACTGCCGTGCGGGGCAGAATTCCATGATCATCCGTGTGGATGGGACGCTTGCGCCGTGCTTCCCGATGTATACCGCCAGCTACGACTGGGGTGTGGTCGGCAACCACAAGTTCGAAACCAAACAGCTCGACCATCAAAAAGAAACCTGTCAGACCCATTGTTTTTCGACTCTGAATCATATTTTGGGCTGGTGCTACAACGACCAGCGGGTCATCAAATACTTCTTCAAGCAACTCGCGCACGGGTTCCAGGGAATGCAGGGCCAGATGTAGCAGGATCGGTCCACAAGACCGTCTCGCACATGAAAAAACCTATATCTCGCAAACGCGCAGGATATGGAACACCCATAGTGGTGGCTAGCCGAACTGTATTTAAACGAATCATTTAATAGGAGTACCAGGAGATCCCCCCATGCCAGTAGTGGTGAACGAGATCGTGCAGACGGACGCCGAAGTAGAGATCCAAGCCCGCATCGATGCCGAAAGAGCGCGCCTCCGCGCACAAGCTGGACTGGCGCGCATGCGCGAGTTCAAGAAGCCGGTCGAGCGCACATTCACTGGTCCAGAACGGGATTACGTAACCATCCTGTTTGGGGGGCTTACCTGGAAGCACGAAGAGATGATCAAGGCTGTGTTCCACGGCAGCGGCTATCGCTGCCAGAACATCCCTACTCCTGTGGTAGATGATTTTCAGGCGGGCAAGGAGTTCGGCAACAACGGCCAGTGCAACCCGACCTACTTTACGGTGGGCAACCTGGTCCGCTACCTGCAGAAGCTGGAACAACAGGGAGAGACGCGCCAGCAAATCATCGATAACTACGTCTACTTCACCGCAGGCTCTTGCGGGCCATGCCGGTTTGGCATGTATGAAGCGGAATACCGGTTTGCGCTGCAGAATGCCGGCTTTGAGGGATTCCGGGTACTGCTCTTCCAGCAGACGGATGGCATCAAAGCGGCGAGCGGCGAGCCGGGACTGAAGTTTTCAGTCGACTTCGGCATGGGCATGCTGAATGCACTCAACCTTGGGGATGTGATTAGTGAGCTGGCCTACCAGATTCGTCCATTCGAAGTGAACAAAGGGGAGACTGACCGTGTGATCCGTGAGTCGGTCAAGACTCTTACCGATACGCTACGCGATCGCAAACGCTGGCACATCCTGGAGGCAGCGCCCGAGTGGGCTCGGCCCTGGATCGCCAAGAACAAGAAGGTCGAAGGGCTCGGCTGCACCCTGGGAAAGATCGCTCACAACCTTTATGGAAAAGAATACGTGGGCGCGCTGCACGCCTGCCGCGACAGCCTCAACGCCATCGAAGTCGATCGCCTGCGGGTGAAACCGGTCGTCAAGATCACCGGTGAATTCTGGGCACAGACCACGGAGGGCGACGGCAACTTCAACATGTTCGCGTTCCTGGAAAAGGAAGGCGCGCAGGTGCTGGTAGAACCAATCGCCACCTGGATCGCCTACATGATGTACGTGGCGAAAGAAGGCGCCAAGGCTCGTGCCAGCGCAGAGGCTCCGTATCGGGATCCCAAGTGGTACGAAGTAAAAAAACGCTTTGCGAATGAGTTCAAGGTCTTCAAGAAGACGGGTGGACTGAGCGCCGGAAGCGTGATGTGGAACCACTTTTATCACCGGACTATCCGGCATATGGGCGACACTGCCCATCGCCTGATCCCGCAGAAGGAACTTTCCCGGTTGGCGCATCCCTTCTACCATCAGCTCGCCCGCGGCGGCGAAGGGTTCATGGAAGTCGGCAAGAACGTTTACTACACCGTGAACCATCTCTGCCACATGGTGCTGGCGCTCAAGCCGTTCGGCTGCATGCCTTCGACACAATCGGACGGTGTGCAATCGAGGGTGGTGAACAAATTCAAAGACATGATCTTCCTGCCGGTTGAAACTTCCGGCGAAGGCGAAGTCAACGCCCACAGCCGGGTACAGATGGCGCTGGCAGAAGCCAAAGCCAAGGCTCGCGCGGAGTTTGACGGAGTGCTGAGCGAGACCGGAAAGACGCTGGAAGAACTTCGGGCGTATGTCGCTGAGCATCCCGAGCTGCGGCACGCACTCTACAAATTCCCTCACCGGCACGGTCTCGCCGGGACGGCCGCCCAGTTTGCCTGGCATGTGAGCGATCTGATGAACAAAGATCGCGCCTACAACCGGCGCTCCCGGCCGGCGGTAGCGAACGCGCAGGTAGCCTGAGAAGCCGCTCGTCTGATTCAGGTTAATGGCGGGGTGTATAAAGCCCCGCCCCTTCAAAGCGAAGGGTACGGAAAGCGCGTTCCCTGCAACGGCTTCTACCGGGAGACAAAATGCAGCATTTTTTTGTTGGTTTGGATGTGGGCTCCACCACCGTGAAAGCCATCGTGGTGGACGCCGCGACAGATAAAACCATCTGGCAGGACTATCAACGCCACGAAACCCGCCAGCCGGAAAAGTGTCTCGAGTTTCTGCGCCGCATGGAAGCCGACACCGGGATCAGCCCGCAGAATACCCGCATTTTTATTACCGGATCGGGGGGCGGCACCATCGCAGAGATGGTCGGCGCCAAGTTTGTGCAGGAAGTCCACGCTGTTTCGCTTGCCGTGGAGAAGCTTCATCCCGAAGTGTATTCGGTGATTGAGCTGGGCGGCCAGGACGCGAAAATCATCGTATTCAAAGATGACGAAGAGACGGGGCGCAAGAAGAAGATCCCCTCCATGAACGACAAGTGCGCCGGAGGTACGGGCGCAGTCATCGACAAGATCAACGCGAAACTGAAGATTCCGGCGACCGAGTTAGCCAACCAGGCCTATCACGGCGTCAAGCTGCATAAGGTTGCAGGCAAATGCGGCGTGTTTGCAGAAACCGACATCAACGGTCTGCAGAAGACCGGCACCCCCTCCGACGAGTTAATGGCGTCGCTGTTTGAAGCCATCGTTCTTCAGAATTTAAGCGTGCTCACGCGCGGACATACCTTGCGTCCGCATGTACTGCTGCTGGGCGGCCCCAACGGTTTCATCAAAGGTATGCGGGAAGCATGGCAGGCGAATATTCCCATCATGTGGAAGGAGCGCAAGGTCGAAATTCCGGAGGGCATGAAGCCCGAAGAACTGATCAAGGTTCCGGAAAATGCACAATATTTTGCCGCTCTGGGCGCGGTCGAATTCGGCAAGGATGAAGAGTCATCCGTTGGACAATATCTGGGCATAGAAAAGCTCCTCTATTACATCGACTACGGCCGTGCAGAAGAAAAAGCCAGTGCCGGCGGCAAAGGTCTGGTCGCAGAAGACTCGGAGCTGGTGGCATTCAAGGAGGAATACCGCAAGAAGAAGTTCATCGCCGCGGAATTCCTGCCTGGCCAGACGGTTTCTGGCTTTGTCGGCATCGACGGGGGTTCTACTTCCACCAAGGCGGTCCTGCTGGGCAAGGGGGGCGAAATCCTCTGCAAGACTTACCAGCTCTCGAATGGCAACCCGATCCAGGATGGGATCGAGATGTTCGAGAAGCTGCGGGAACAGGTCGAGAGCAAAGGCGCCACGCTCGAGGTTCTGGGGGTAGGAACCACCGGCTACGCCAAAGACATCCTGAAGGATGTGATGAATGCCGATGTGGCGTTGGTGGAGACGGTTGCGCATACTGAGTCTGCGCTTAAGTTCTACGACGATCCGCACGTCATCATCGATGTCGGCGGTCAGGACATCAAGCTCATCGTGCTGAAGAACGGCCGGGTGAAGGACTTCAAGCTCAATACACAATGCTCTGCAGGAAACGGCTACTTCCTGCAATCGACTGCTGAAAGTTTCGGAAAGCAGGTCGAGGAATTTGCCGATATTGCCTTCGCCGCCAAGTCCATGCCTTCTTTCGGCTATGGCTGCGCGGTCTTCATGCAGTCCGATATCGTGAACTTCCAGCGCCAGGGGTGGCGTTCGGAAGAGATCCTGGCCGGACTCGCAGACGTGCTGCCGAAGAATGTCTTCCTCTACGTAGCCAGCATTCCAAACCTGGCTTCGCTGGGTTCGCGCTTTGTTCTGCAAGGCGGCACGCAGAACAACCTGGCCGTGGTGAAGGCCGAGGTGGACTTCATCAAATCAAGCTTCCGCGCCAAGGGCAAGGTGCCGGAGATTATCGTTCACGAGCACTGTGGCGAGTCCGGAGCAATCGGGGCTGCACAAGAAGCGTTACGCCTTGTGGAACAATGGCAAGCGGACCACATTCATCGGGCTGGACGCGGTGCGCAACATTCGCTATCGCACCACCCGCAATGAAGATACACGCTGCTATTTCTGCAAGAACAATTGCCTGCGAACTTTTATCGACGTGGATGTGACAGCGGGCGCGAGCCACGATCATGATCACGCGCATGAGCCAGCCGCTCAGGTGATAAATCAATTGCCGAGCCTGGAAAAGATCCAGGCGAATGCGGACGAAGGTTCTTCGTGCAGCACAGGCAGTTCGCGCGGATCGTTCAAAGCCAAGATAGAGCCTCTGATCCAGATTCAAATCTCTCCTGGCTCCAGCAAGGTAGTGGAGCTTCCTAAACCGGTTGACTTCCAACCTAAAAAGACCAAGGTGCCTCTGCGCGTAGGGGAACAGCGGCTGATCATTGCTACCTGCGAAAAAGGCACGGTAGAAGATTTGGCCGACATGAAGGACATAAAAGCCGACATCGACAAGATCAAAGAGGCCAACCCGAATTACGTCGATATCGCGGCACGGGACGTATTCCGTCAGCGGAAGGTAGAGATCGTTGCCGATGCTGTCCCCAGCACGAAGGGACTGTTCATCTCCAAGGCAGTGAAGGACCGCGCCGCCCAGATGCAGAAGCGCCAGGATTACCGCATAGGTATTCCCCGCCTGCTGAACACCTACACCTACGCTCCCCTGTTCAACGCTTACTTCGCCAGTCTCGGCCTCAAGTCGGAGAACATTATTTACTCCGACTACACCACTCCCGAGCTTTACCGCGCAGGCGCGAGCCGGGGCGCCATTGATCCCTGCTATCCCTCAAAGATCGGCATCGCGCATGTTTATAACCTGATCGCCACCAAGCACAGCAAGAAGCCGCTCAACGCGATCTGGTTCCCGATGTACGATGTGCTGCACACTCCGCTGGTGAATTTGACTGGTTCCAACGCTTGCCCGACAGTGACTGCTACCCCAGAGGTGGTGAAGGCGGCGTTCATGAAGGAGAGCGACATCTTCACCGAGAACAATATGTTGTATATCGATCCCATTCTCAACCTGCAGGATAAAAGGATTTGCGCCGACCAGATGCTGAAGGCGTGGGGACCGATCCTGGGACTTTCTCGTGAAGAAAATGAGCGTGCGTTGGAGGCTGGGTTCAAGGCTCTGGACGACTGCGAGGCAGAAATTCGCCGCCAGGCGCGGGAGACACTCGACCAATTGGAGCGCGAGGACCGGATCGGCATCGTCATGCTGGGCCGTGTCTACCATCATGATCCCGGTTTAAACCACGAGATTATGGAAGAGTTCCAGAAGCTCGGTTATCCCGTCTTCTCGCAAAGCACGCTGCCTTTGGATGAGGATATGCTGGATCGCCTTTTTGGAGACGAGGTGCGTGCCGGGCTCATCACTCATCCTTTGGATATTAAGGATGTGTGGAAGAACCGGTATTCGACCAGCACCAATCACAAGGTGTGGGCGGCAAAGTTTACGGCTCGCCATCCGAATCTTGTGGCGCTTGAAGTTTCGAGCTTCAAGTGCGGTCATGATGCTCCAATCTATGGGGTGATCGAAGGGATCATCGAGCAGTCGGGGACACCGTACTTCTCGTTCAAGGATCTGGATGAGAATAAGCCTACCGGTTCTATTCGTATCCGCGTGGAGACCATCGATTACTTCCTCCGCCGTTACCGCGAAGACATCGTCAAACGGCGGGTCATCGAAGGCGACATCGAAGCGCAACTGGCAGCGTTCGAGCAGAGTCTGCGGAGCGAAGTTGCTTTGGCGGGTGATTAGATCGCAAGCTGGCGTTGCGTGACGGGAGAAAAACCGCACAAGCCAGTCCGAGGCCGCGGTTAGATTGGGGTAAGGACTGCTTCTTTCCCCATCGGAAACTGACCTACCGTCGCTTGTTTTGCATTCGTCCGGTGCGGGCCTTGCACAAGTCTGGCTCCGCTCCGAGCCGGTAGGGCGCCAGCAGACCTTCTAGAGAACGGCGGAGCCAGGCGGCCAGTGACCCTTTGCGGTAGACGGCCCAGTCGAGCATGGCGCCGCCGTGGACCTGCTGGATCAGCTGGGCCAATTCGGCGGTGTTGCAAGGCTTGAGTTCGCCAGCCGCCACGGCATCATCAAGGAGTTTCCTGGTTTCGTCGCGGATAACGGTGAACTGCGCCAAGGTGATGGCGTGGAACTCGGGATCGATGAGGTCGATCTGCAGGTAGGCCAGGCCATTGGCCACGGCTTCAGGCGTCGAAGCAAAGCCGCTGTCCTCGGCATAGAGTTCGATGAGCGTCTTTAGCGGCGAGCCATATTTGGCGCGCGCGGCGCCGAATTGCTCCGGAATACCACCGGGAGCGGTGCGGCAGGCGGCCAGCAACAGACCCCGCTTGGTGCCGAAACGCTGGATCAGCGTCGCAGGCACGACACCCGCTTCCTTGGCAACGTCCGCCAAGGTAAGGTCCACAGGGCTGCGGCGCTGCATCACGCGCATAGTGGCCATCAGGATGGCTTCGTCCGAAGTTTGGCGAGGTCGAGGCGACATCGTTTCCTGGTTCTTCCCGATGCAGAAGAATAACTGAATGACCGTTTATTTTCCTCTTGACATTAATAAATGGCGATTCAATAATTCGCCCAGTCGCCTTGACGAGGTGCTCCCATGGCAGGGCCTTCCACTTATCAGCCCCCGGATTTACGCGATTGCGTGGTACTCGTGGCCGGCGCTACTCGAGGAGTAGGACGCGGCATTGCTCTGGCGTTTGGCGAAGCCGGCGCGACGGTGTACTGCACCGGGCGCAGCTCGCCCGCGGCGGGGGCTTCCGGCGCTAAGGCGCTATCCGATCAGCATCGGATGACGGCCTTGCCGGCCGCGTATTACGCCGGCCGGCCGGAAACGATAGAGGAAACTGCCGAGCTGGTAACGGCGCGCGGCGGCAAAGGCATTGCAGTCGTCGTCGACCACCTGGACGTCAGCCAGGTCGAGAAATTGACGGCCGAAATCCGGGCCGAGCAAGGAAATCTGCACGTGCTGGTAAACGACATTTCAGAAAGCGCGGAGCACGAATTTGGCAAGACCTTCTGGCAAGCGGGCCTGGAGCGCGGGTTCGCTATGTTCCGCAATGCGATTCATACGCATATCATCACCAGTCACTGTGCGGCGCCTCTGCTCATCGAAACCGCGAAGAACTCGGGCAGAACCGGATTGATCGTGGAGATCGGCGACGGCGAAACCTATACGTACCGAGGACACTTGTTCTTCGATCTGATCAAGACCACGGTGATCCGGCTGGCCTTTGCCATGGCGTACGAGCTGCGCAAGAAAAATGTCGCGGCCGTTGCCCTCACACCCGGTTTTCTGCGCTCAGAAGTGATGTTGGAGCGTTTCGGCGTGAGCGAAGCGAATTGGCAAGACGCGCTGAATAAAGATCCGAATTACATCTCTTCCGAAACACCGCTCTACGCGGGACGGGCGGTCGTAGCCCTGGCTGCTGACCGTGACCTAATGAAGAAGTCAGGCCGCGTCTTCAGCACCTGGGGGCTCTCCGATGAGTACGCGTTTTGCGACGCCGACGGCCGCAGACCGCACTGGGGGCGGCACTTCGTTGACAAATACGGCGATCATATGAACCCCTGCGACGAGGGCTTCTACAAATATTGGTTCGGTGGCGCGCTCGAAGCCGTGTTCCCGGATTGGCCATCCTGACCTGGCCCGAGCAAACCCGCACGGAACAACTCGGTTTCGGCCACCAGCTTAGAATGGAGGTGGAAGTGACAATTAAACCGGGGTCAGAATTGCTTCCGTCTTGTTGATCTTCGCCAGGAATTCCTCACCGGTTTTGAGGTGCTGGTCCACCAACCTTGACGGGGTGTGGGCCAGCCATTCCGCGGCTGATATGTCTACGTACGTTCCGGTCGGAAAGACCTCGAGAAACAGGAGATCCTCCGTGCCCATATTTTCGATGTAGTGCGGGCGCGACATTTTGATGTAGCCCACGTCGCCGGCCTGGAAATCAAAGGTTCGCGCTTTGCCTCCAGCCTGGAAGACTGTCATACGTCCCTTGCCGCTCACATAGTATTGCCACTCGTCGGCATTCGGATGCCAATGTAACTCACGCATCCCGCCGGGTTTTACCCGCACAATGGCAGCTGCGATATCCGTCGCCGGAAATGACTTCTTATCGACGATACGCACTTCCCCACCCGCCCTAACCTTGGTCGGCGCCATGGTGCTGGCCTTGAAGACGTAATCACCGTCGATGGCACTTGTTCCCTCCGCTGCCGCCTTCTGCTCTTCTGCCAGAGGCCGCGGCAATTCGGTGGCAAAGATAAACAGCTCGCGCTTAGGCACGTTGTCAAAAGTAGACGCAGGCACACCGAAGTTCTTGGCTAACACCTCCTTGGGCGTGTGCTTGAACCAGTCCGTCAACAAGAACGTTTCGAACTCATTGAAGCTTCCGTCGTTGAATACCAGCAGGAATTTGCATCCGTCCGGCCCGAGGCCCTGGATGGAATGTGGGATTCCTCCGGGAAACAGCCACAGATCGCCCTTGGTCACGTCGTTGACGAAACTTCGCCCTTCAGCGTCCACAGCTGTGATGCGCGCGTTGCCATAGATCATGTAGGCCCACTCGGCACTGGTGTGCCAGTGCAGCTCACGAACGCCGCCCGAAACAAGCCGCATCTCCACCCCGGCCATGGTCTTCGATATGGGCAGCTCGCGCTCTGTCACCTGCCTCGTCCAGCCGCCATCCTCGATTCTTTTGTGCGCCAGGCCGAAGGAGTATTTGAAGGGTTCCACCGTGCCGTTATCGGTTTCCGGCGACCAGACTGAGCTGGGATTTTCCGCATCGAGGGCGGAGTTGTTCTCTCCCGGCTGCTCTTCATTCGGCTTACTGTGATCGTCCGAGCGCACTTGCTGGCCCATGGCAGCCGCAGCAATTGCGGCTCCGCTCACTCCTAGAAACTTGCGCCGCGTCGACAAACGCGAATGATCTTCAGGCATAACAGTCTCCCCTCATCCATTGCACCAAAGTCCTTCATTACACTTCTTTTAGAGTCTAGCGGTTTTGCGCTATCGCCGGGCTTCGATAGGTGACGGTAGTGTGACGAAGGGCCCTTCTTTAGTGCCGTCATACCAAAAAACCCCCCCCCCCCCCCCCCACCAATGGAAGAGTGTTCCATCTTCTTTGCGGTTGACCGGCAGATATGCCCGCTGATAAGGAAATTTGGCCGCGATGTCTTCCCTTATGTCGACGCCAAGGCCGGGCATGTCTCCGGGGTACATGGAACCCTCGCGGAAAACATACGCATGGGCAAAGGTCTCTTCAGTCTGGGCGTTGTGCAGCATGTGCTCCTGAATGCCGAAGTTGTTGATGGCGATCCCAAGATGCAGCGCCGCAGCCATGCAGACGGGCGACATATCGCTCGCCCCATGACAGCCGGTCTGCACGTGGTAAAGCGCGGCGAAATCGGCGGCCTTCTTCATCGCCGTAAGACCACCGCCATGCACCACGCTCATGCGCAGGTAATCAATCAGCTGCTCGCGGATCAGTTGCTCCGCATCCCAAAGGGTGTTGAACACCTCACCCACTGCCAGTGGAGTCGTGGTGTGCTTACGGATGAGCCGGAAGCTCTCTTGAAGTTCCGCAGCGACCGGATCTTCCAACCAGAAAAGATGATACGGCTCCAGTTCTTTGCCGAGGCGAGCCGCCTCAATGGGAGTGAGCCGGTGATGAACGTCGTGCAGCAGATGGAGATCATCCCCCAGCGTGCTGCGCAAGGCCTCAAACAGCTTGGGAACATGCCTCAGGTATTTTTCCGTAGACCATAGACTCTCTGAAGGCAGGCCGCGTTCGGCAGGCTCGTAATACTGCTGATCTTTCGCTACACCGTACGTCGACTTGAGCCCAGGCACTCCACTTTGCGCACGAATGGCGAGATAGCCCATGGCCCGGTAGCGCTCTACTTCATCCACAGTCTCGGCGATGTCGCGTCCAGTGGCGTGCGCGTAGACCATGACGCTGTTTCGGCTCTTGCCCCCGAGGAGGTTGTAGACAGGAACGCCCAGCGCTTTGCCCTTGATGTCCCACAGCGCAACGTCGATGGCCGCAACGGCGGTCATGGTCACCGGGCCGCGGCGCCAGTAGGCACCGCGGTAGAAATAGTGCCAGATGTCTTCGGTTTGGAAGGGATCGCGCCCGATCAGGCAAGGGATCAGATGATCTTCCAGGTAACTGGCTACCGCCAGTTCGCGTCCGTTCAGCGTGGCGTCCCCCAAACCGTAGATACCCTGGTCGGTCTCGATTTTCAGGGTCACGAAATTGCGGCCCGGACTACACACAATCACTTTGGCGCTGACGATCTTCATGGATTCACTCCTGACCAGAACCCCAATGTTTACTCCAGGATGCGAATTAAGTAGGATGATCCCGCAGCTTATCATGACGAGCCGTCCCGCTCTTCGGGACGAGGGGAGCCGGGCCAGGTGCAGGATGAAAGTGTAGATCGCCGTTCTTTTCTGAAAGTCATGGGCGCCGTTGGTATGTCCTCCACTCTGGGATTGCATCCCGCCAGCGGACATGTGGTGGAACAGGTCGCCGGAGCAGGCCCGGACAGCGGCACAAAGCCAAAATACTCGATCAGGTTTGGCGTGATCGGCCTGGACCACTATCACATCATGGGAATGACAGCCGCCGTCATCCGCGGGGGCGGAGAGCTGGTTTCGTTCTACTCCAACCTGCCCAAGGCGATCGCTGATTTTCAGAAGTTGTATCCCAACGCCAAACTGGCGAAGAGTGAAGAGGAAATCCTTGACGATCCCTCGCTCAAGTTGATCGCGGGTGCGCCGATCCCGCGCTTGCGTGCTCCGTTGGGCGTCCGTGCCATGAAGCAAGGCAAAGACTTTCTCAGCGACAAGCCGGCGGTGACGACGTTAGACCAATTGGCCGAGGTACGCAGAGTATCGGCGGAGACGGGCAGGATGTTTGCCATTATGTACTCCGAGCGACTAGAAGTGCGTGCGGCGGTGCAGGCCGGGTATCTGATCAAGGCCGGAGCGATTGGCAAGGTTGTGCAGACAGTGAATATCGCTCCCCATAAAGTGAATGACATCAGCCGGCCAGACTGGTTTTGGGATCCCGCTGAGTATGGAGGGATTCTTTGCGATATCGGTTCCCACCAGGCAGACCAGTTCGTTTACTACACCGGCTCGACCAAGGCTGAAGTGACAGCGGCACAAATCGCGAACGTGAATCATCCGACGCATCCGAAATTTCAGGATTTCGGCGACATGATGATGCATGGTAACGGCGGAGCGGGCTACGTTCGCGTGGATTGGTTTACGCCGAATGGACTGAGCGTGTGGGGCGATGGGCGGCTCTTCATCCTGGGAACGGATGGTTACATCGAGCTGCGCAAGTACATTGATATTGCCGGTAAGCCCGGCGGCAATCACCTCTACATGGTGGATCAGAAGCAGGTGACGTTTTTGGATTGCAGCCAGGTGGAGCTACCTTTCGGGCCGCAGTTTGTTGCCGACATTGTGAACCGGACCCATATCGCACAGAACCAGGAACAGGCGCTGCTGGCCGCCGAGCTGGTGCTTTCGGCGCAACGAGATGCCAAGGTACTAAGCTTCACCAGCTAAGGGGTGCGCTTGCAAAAGACGCGCAGAGACTTCGTGAAAGGGTCGATGGGGGCGATGGTTGCGATGGGCTTTCCTGCCATCGTGCCCGCGAGCGTTTTTGGGCAATCGGCTCCCAGCAACCGTATTAACGTCGGCGCGATCGGAGTGGGCCGCATCTCGCGCGGTCACGACCTACCGGGAATCTGGCAGTTCGACCAGGCGCGGATTATGGCTGTTTGTGACCTGGACGCGAAGCGCGTGGACCAGGCAAAGACGCTGATTAACGGCGTCTACTCAAAGAAAACAGGTAAACCCTACGACGGCGTCACGGGATACTATAACTATCACGAATTGCTGGCGAACAAAGACATTGATGCGGTGGTGATCAGCACGCCCGACCACCAGCATGCGATCCTGGCCGTGGACGCGGTCCATGCGAAGAAAGATGTGTACCTGCAGAAGCCGGCTTCTCTCACCATCGCTGAGGGGCGGACCATGAGCAACGCGGTGATGGCTTCGGGACAGATTTTACAGATTGGCTCGCAGCAGAGATCATGGAAGCAGTTCCACCGTGCTTGTGAGTTGGTGCGCAACGGGCGCATCGGGGACGTCAAGCACGTAGAAATTGGCTTGCCCGGAGATCCGAGCGGACCAGACGCTCCGCCTATGCCGATTCCGTCGAACCTGAATTACGATGCGTGGCTGGGTTCCACGACAGAGGTTTATTACACCGAGATGCGGGTCCATCCACAGGATGGATTTAGCCGGCCTGGATGGCTGCGCTGCGAGCAGTTCGGCGCGGGCATGATCACGGGATGGGGTGCACACCACGTGGATACGGCCCACTGGGGTATGAACACGGAGTACACCGGGCCGGTTGAGGTCTGGGGTACGGCGGAGTTCCCTACCCATGGTCTGTGGGATGTTCACGGCAAGTTCCTGACCCACGCAATTTACGCGAACGGCGTAACAATGGACATCAGCGGTGATTTCCCCAACGGGATCAAGTTCTACGGCACAGAGGGTTGGATTTTTGTTACCCGGGATGAGATGGTTACGCCTACCGACTCGGGCAAGCCGGCGGCGGCTCCGCAACCGTTGACTGCGAGCAATCCCAAAATTCTCTTGAGCGTCATCGGCCCGGACGAGGTTCATCTTTACCCGAGCAAGGATCAGCATGGCAATTGGCTGGAATGTATCAAGAGCCGAAAGGCGCCCACCGCGCCGGCTGAAATAGGCCATCGCGCGTGCTCGACCTGTTTGATCCATCACATCGCAATGAAGACCAAACGAAGGCTCTCCTGGGATCCGATCAAAGAGCATTTTAAAAACGACGATGAAGCGAACTGCATGCTGTCGCGTCCTCAACGTGCCCCTTACATGATGGACGCATGAGTTCCCCTGCAGCTCGATCGAATATCCGCTGGGTGGTTTGCGGCCTGCTGTTCATGGCTACCACCATCAACTATATGGACCGCTCCGCTCTCAGCCTGGTGGAGCCGATCCTCCGCCACGTGCTGGGCGGCGATCAGAACATTGCCCTCTATAACCGGCGCTATAGCGACATCGTCAACTGCTTCATCCTGGCGTATGGTCTCGGATTTTTGGTTGCCGGCCGGGTGGTTGACCGTATCGGGGTAAAGAAAGGGTACGCCTTAGCGATTGGGCTGTGGGCGCTGGCGTCAATCAGCCATGCGTTCGCGCGGACCGCGCTTGGTTTCGGGATCGCGCGTTTTGCCTTGGGGTTGGGCGAGTCGGGCAACTTCCCTTCTGCGCTTAAGGCAACTGCGGATTGGTTTCCTACGGAAGAGCGTGCCCTGGCTACTGGAATTTTTAATTCCGGCACCAGCGCCGGAGCGTTGATTGCACCGCTGCTCATTCCGTTTGTTGCAGTCCGTTTCGGATGGCAAGCAGCCTTCTACACTACCGGGACTCTGGGTCTCCTCTGGCTCACCACCTGGCTGCTGTTTCCCTACGATAGGCTTCATGCCAAGTACGGCAACCCAGTTGCTCCAATTTCTCTGACTGTCCCACCAGCGACCTATAAGGCTCTTCTGTTCAGCTCGAACACCTGGAGGTTTGCGCTGTCGAAGGGGACAACCGACGCGGTGTGGTGGTTCTATCTTTTCTGGCTGCCGAAATATTTCAATGAGCGTTTCCACGTGGACATGCAGCACCTTGGGTTGCCGCTCATCATTGTGTACATCGGCGCCACATTCGGCAGCATTGCCGGGGGCTGGTTGGCCGGTTTTTACATCCGACGTGGGCATTCTGTCCGCATGGGGAGAAGGTTCGCCATGCTGGTTTGTGCGCTTTGTGCCGTGCCGGTGGTGCTGGTTCCTTTTGTTCATCCTTTGTGGCAAGCGATCGCGCTATTGTGCCTGGCCACGGCGGCACACCAGGGATGGTCGTCGAACCTGCTCTCCACACCGTCTGATATGTTTCCTTCCAGTTCGGTGGGTACGGTGGTGGGGATTGGTGGAGCAGCCGGCGCAGCGGGGAGCGTAGTGTTCACGTTTCTGGTTGGGTTGCTGTGGACGCACTATGCGTTGCTGATTTTTCTGGCAGCGGGATCGGCTTATATTCTCACCTTGTTGGCGTTTCAATGGCGGGCTCCGGCGCCGTTGAAGACGGAACAGGTTTCTGCGGATTGACGCGAAGGAAAACATTTCCACGAAAGAGCATCCACACAGAGATCTCTCCACTGCGCTGCGCTCCGGTCGAGATGACAAAGGGAAGGGCGGCACTTCCATAGAGAGTAGTTGCTAAATGGAATGCGGCTTCAGGCATGGGCCATGCCCACCCAAGGTGATAAAAAAGATTTCTGTTCAGCAACTTCTCTCTCTGGAAGCGCCCCTCTTCCCTTTGTCATCTCGACCGAAGCGCACCCGGATTTCCTACTTCGCGCTGCTAGCCACGACCACGTGTGCGGCTCTCCGTGAAGAGAGCCGCATGGAGATCCTCAAAGCCACGGGTCTCCATAGGAAATCCGGGGGAGCGAAGTGGAGAGATCTGCGGTTGTTTCGGTCTAAAACGGAACAGCGACTTCGGCGCCGCCGCGTTCGGCTGACAAATAGCCGGTGTAAATGGTCGCGATGGTGTCTCGCGCTAAGTCTATTCCGGAGAGGGGTTCGCGATCGTGGGCAATGCTTTCCACGAAGTCCTGGAACTCCTGTGGATAGCCGTGCTGCCAACCCTCGTCAGGTGACGGAAAAGTCCATCCCTGTTTGGTGGTGATCTTTTCCACCACGTATATGTCTTTGAATATGTCTTCCCTCGGATTAAAGGTCTCAAGAGCGTCGGTGGGATTCATATTGCATCGGGTGCGATGATTGTTACAAAACACTTCCATCCAGTTATAAACACCACCCATGACAAGTTCCGACGCGAAGATATCCGCCACGGTTCCATCGGAGAATTTGATGTGAATCTGGGCGCAGTCCTCGATGTCGTCATAACCAGTCCGCAGGAAACCTTCATCGCGGAAACCAGGCAATCGGGTGATCTCGTGAGTGCGCGCGCTCACCGTGGAGGGACGAATGGGTTTTCCATCCCGCGAAACTCCCTCAACCCGCTTCAGATAAAGCGCCGCACTCAACGGATGACACCCCTTACCTACGAGCGATCCGCCGCCGGAGAATTTCCACTGGCCATAGTAAGGCGAATGCGGACCCTCCATGAGACTGCTCCCCCAGGATGCGCAGAATCTGAGCACCGCTCTTTTCGACGATCTCCCGCTCCTTTTGAATGACCGGAGCGTATACCCAATTCTCCGCATAGCACACACGCTTGCCAGCGGCTTTAGCGGCTGCCTGAATGCGGCCACAACTTGCGGTGGCAATAGCCAGCATCTGCTCCTTGGGGAAAGTGCTCGCACCGTAGTATCCGGTAAGGGGCTTTTCAATGATGACGTGCTTGCCTAGTCCAAGAGCCTCAACCGCAAGTGCTTCGTGAGAAGACGGAGGGGTGCATAGATCCACCACGTCCACCGCGGCACAAAGCTCAGCAAACGTATCAAAGGCGCGGATGCCCGTCTCCCGGGCAAAGGCGTCGCGCGCTTCGGGCGTCTTTGAGGTTACACCTACGATTTCGACGGGCACGCCATAGGCCCGGCGTATCGCCTCGTAATGAAATTTTGCGGCGAAGCGAGCGCCCACAAACCCTATACGTAATCGGATTTCCCATAACTGCCTTTCCTGTTTAATGCGAATGCCGCGGAACAACCTTGCGCAGGTCGTGATACTTGACGGCAAATTCCAGGCAGGCGCCGGTTTCGAGCTGGCCGACGTTGTCCCGGTAGAACTCCTGCCAGGGCGAATGATTGCTGATTTCCGCGGGTTTGAGCGAGGCGCGGCGACTCGCGATCTCCTCATCGGACAGCAACACATCGACCCGTCGTTGTTTCAAGTCGACTTTGATCTGATCCCCGGTGCGAAGGATGGCCAGGTTCCCACCAACGGCCGCTTCAGGAGAGACATTCAAGATGGAAGGGCTGTCGGAGGTTCCGCTTTGCCGGCCATCGCCCATGCAGGGCAACATGCGAATGCCCTGGCGGATAAGCCTGCCCGGCGGCGTCATGTTTACCACTTCAGCGGAGCCGGGATAGCCAACCGGGCCCGCTCCGCGAACCACCAGGATGGAATGCTCATCGACCTCGAGCGTGGGGTCTTCAATGCGCCGGCGGTAGTCTTCCGGTCCGTCAAACACGACCGCCCGAGCCACAAAGGAATCCTCATGGCCCGGCTCCGACAGATAACGTTGGCGGAACGCATCGCTAATGACTGAGGTTTTCACCAGAGCGGAACTGAACAGGTTTCCAGAAACCACCAGCAGACCCGCGTTCTCTTTAAGCGGGTGGTCGTAGGTGCGGATGACCTTCGTATCCAGGCTGCGCGCGTCTTTGTAGTTTTCCCCAACCGTCGCCCCGCTCACCGTCATCGCATTGGTTCGTATCTTGCCCGCCTGCATCAGCTCGCCGAAGATCGCGCCCACGCCGCCGGCACGGTGGTAGGCCTCACCGAGATATTCTCCCGCAGGCTGCACATTGGCCAGCAAGTGGATCTGGTGGCCGATGCGTTCCCAGTCGCGAATGTCCAGATCAACACCCATATGCCGCGCGATGGCAATGATGTGCGGTGGACAATTGGAAGAGCCGCCAATGGCAGAATTGACAACGATCGTATTCTCAAAGGCTTCCCGGGTAAGCACCTTGGATGGGGTGAGATCTTCCCGCACCATCTCCACGATTCTGCGCCCGGTGAGGTAGGCCATCCTGCCTCGTTGGGCAAACGGCGCAGGAATGGCGGCGCACCCCGGCAACGACATACCTAACGCCTCAGCCAGCGAATTCATGGAAAGCGCTGTGCCCATGGAATTGCAGTGGCCCAGGCTTGGCGCGCCTTCAAGCACCCGGTCGATTAATTGCTCGCCGGTAATTTCGCCCTCGGCCAGTTGCCGACGCGATTCCCAGAGAATGAGTCCGGTCCCGGCAAGCTTGCCGTTGACATAACCATCGAGCATGGGTCCGCCCGATAAGATGATCGCGGGCAGGTTCACGGTGGCAGCGGCCATCAGCGCCGCGGGGGTGGTCTTATCGCATCCGGTGGTGAGGACCACACCGTCGAAGAAATATCCGGCCAGGATCTCGACCAAGCTGAGATACGCAAGGTTGCGATCCAGCGCAGCGGTGGGGCGCTTGCCTGTCTCCTGGATGGGATAACTGGGAAATTCGAATGGCAATCCTCCGGCATCGCGGATGCCGGCCTTTCACCCGCTCGACAAGGGTGGTGTGAATTCGATTGCAGGGGACCAGGTCACTGCCGCTTTGCGCAATGCCGATCATCGGCCGCCCGGATTGCAGTTCCTCCCGGGTGATGCCGTAATTGCCGTAGCGCTCCAGGTAGACCGCTGCTTCGCCCGGATCCTCTTCGTTGAACCACAAATCGCTGCGCAGTTTTTTTCGCTCGTCCATCAAATCTAGTATCCCAGAGCCTTGTTGACCACGTTCTCGAGCGGTTCGCCGTTCACAAACCGGTCGTATTGCTGGATGAAGAAACGCATTGCCCGGTTCAGCCACTCCTTGGTGTGATCCGCGCAGTGTGGCGATAGCAACACATTCTCCAATTGATACATGGGGTCTCCCGGCGGCAACGGCTCCTGCTCAAACACATCGAGGCCGGCGCCTTTAATCCTATTTTCCTTCAGCGCACGCACCATGGCCGCCTGGTCAATGACCGGTCCCCGCCCCACATTGATGATCACCCCGGTTGGCTTCATGGCAGCGAACTCCTTGTCGCTGATCATGTGGCGGGTCTCCGCGGTGAGGGGCAGGGTGACCACGACGTAGTCGCAGCGCGAGAGCATCTCCAATAAACCATCTGGCTGATAGAAGCTGATCGACAAGCGGATCAGCCTCCTCGGGCGGGTGTCTCTTGAGCGCAAGTACGGACATGCCCATGGGGTGCACGCGCTTGGCCACGGCCCGGCCGATGTCCCCATAGCCCACAATCCCCACCGTCTGGGTGTCAATCTCGTCCACGTCGAACTGCTCCCACACGCCCGCCATCTGGTTGCGGACCATGCGTCGAAAATCCTTGGCGAAATAGAGGATCGCTGCGAGAGCAAACTCTCCCAGCGAGAGGCTGAACACACCGCTCCCGTTGGTCAGCGGGACGTTGCTCGAAACCAGCTCCGGGAAGAGGAGGCTGTCGAGTCCTGCTGAGCGCGAGTGCACCCAGAGAATATTCCTACACATCAGGAACACCTCGCGCAGCAACTGCTTGGGCCCCGACCATGCAAGGATGACCACGGGAGCGTTGACCACACTGGTAAAGTCTTCGGGCTTGCGACCCACGATGTGCGGCAGATCCTTCAACATGCTCAATTGCGGGTCATCACCCTCGGCAAGAACCAATACAGTGGGTTTGATCGTCATGCGCTCCTATCCGCGTCGAATTCCATTACGGCCTGATGCTATCATTCTCCGGGTCAGGAGACGCCCTTGGACCACAAACTCCCTCGCCCACTGCGCGGCGTCATAACGGCGATGGTGACACCCCTTGACCAGGACCTTAACCTGGATCAGGAGGGACTCGAACGGCTGGTCGAACACCTGATCGAGGGCGGAGTTCATGGCATCTTCATCCTCGGCACTACCGGTGAAGCGCCAAACCTGCCTTACGACGTGCGCTTCGCGGTGATCGAACAAACCTGCAAGCTGGCCGGGACCCGGGTGCCGGTGATCGTGGGCATCACTGACACGTCGCACAAGGACACGATCCGGATGGCGGCCAAGTCATATGAATTCGGGGCGCTTGCGGTGGTTGCTGCACCACCGTATTACTTCCAGGTGACCCAGGCAGACCTGCTCGATTATTTCAAGCGTCTGGCATTGGAATCACCCCTGCCGCTGTTTCTTTATAACGCGCCGCTGAATACTCACCATTGGATTGAGGTCGAGACGGTGATTCAGCTTGCTGCCGAGACCAACGTCGCCGGGCTCAAAGATAGCGGATTGAAGATGGGCTATTTCCATGCGGTGCGCGAGGGGGTCAGAGATCGATCTGATTTCACCCTGCTGGTGGGTCCTGACGATCTGTTGGCAGAAGCAGTGCTCATGGGAGGTCACGGGGGCATGGCCGGCGGTTCCAATGTGTGGCCCCGGCTGTTTGTTGCCTTGTACGAAGCGGCGGTAGCTGGTGATTTGAATCGGGTCGTCGCGCTGCAGCAGCGCGCTATGCAATTCGACACTGCCGTTTATCGCTCAGCCAATCCGCTGCGCGGACTCAAATGCGCGTTGTCGCTTGTGGGGATGTGCGGCGGCGACCTGACGCTGCCGCTGCAACCTTATTCTCAGCAAGAACGTGATCAGGTACAGAAATATCTGCAGACGGTTGACGTCTTTAAGGATCCTGCGTAGCGGTCGTCTTCTCCAACATTTGTAGCGGATCAGCAGGACTTTGCCGCTGCAGCACGAAGGCCTCGGCCCTGGTGTAGCCGCCTTCTACTCCCCGGAAGAGAGCGACCTGATCCTGCAATGCGTAGTACCTGTCGGGAGTCTGGCTGGCGTGGGCGTAACAGGCAGCTCGTTTGACCGGCTCTGTTGTGGATATATCAACGTAGTGAGTGGGAGAGAATTGCAAGGTATCTTCTCCGTCAGAAACCTCGTAATAGTACAAAGAAAAGTGCTCTTTTGATTGCCTCCAGGCGTCGTAGGTCAACATAGTGATTGCGCGATGATCGCGGTGATTGTCAATCGGCCATTGGGTAAAGACCACGTCCGGGTTCTCGGCCTCGATTATCTTTAGATAGGCTTCGTAGTGTTGCTTGTCCACTACGGCATCGCCATTCACCTGGCCGGCATAGGCCGGGCGAGCTCGTAACAGGTCACATGCCTTCTTCGCTTCAGCGATGCGTGCGGCCGCGGAGGCCGGAGGCCACGCTCCGTTGTTCAAATACAGAAGGACCACCTCGTGGCCAAGGGCTAGTGAGGCGCGCGATGGTGCCTCCACAGCCGTATTCCGGGTCGCCAGGATGGCCGCCGGCTACGATCACCTTCATTTTCCGGGCTTTCCCCTCATCGACCGCACCGGTTACAGATCCGCCGAACGCCGAACTGGTAGCCAAAGCCCCGGCTCCAATGAGTACCTCTCTTCGCGTTATTGGTCGCACGGAAACACCCCTTCTGTGGATTTAATTTTTTTGATAAAACGCCAGTACAAGTGGTATAAGTTGTGTCATAAAGTAATCTTTTTTCGAGTGACTTCGGTGTGTTTTATTCATGGCCGATTCAGGTCATTGATTGCTACACTTTTCATGTGCTTAGGAGTCTTACACCATAACGGTGTCGGGCTGAAAGCGTATGGCTCGTTGCCTTAGGGTCAGTTTCAATTTCCCGGTGTTGTTGGTTTCTCCCCCACGGAACATATGAAGTAGGCAGGACCTTCGATTCCCTATCCGGAATCGGCGCACTTTGTCGTCGCGCATATCAGGCGGCGGATGTGGTGCAGGTACTGGCCTGGCTGAATGTGCGTACGACTGTGTTTTTTGGGGGGCTTGCGTGACGAAGATTTCATCTGCTGGTTCGTATTTCGTGGAGAGAATAATGCGTTGGGGTCAGCGGTATTCAACCCTGGCATACTTTTGCCTGTTGGCGCTGCTGTGCTCCAGTATCGCGGCCACCGCCCAGGTGAATCTCTATGTCCGGGGCTACAACGCGTCACGTACGGGCGCAAACCTGCAGGAGACGATCCTTACCCCTGCCAATGTAAACCCAACCAACTTTGGAAAGCTGTTCACCGTTCAAACGGACGGCCAGATCTATGCCATCGCCGCTGTACGTATCGAACCTGCAGATCGCCGGCGGTACGCACAATGTCGTTTACATAGAAACCATGTTCAATTCCATCTATGCCCTGGATGCCGACACCGGGGCAACTTTATGGACGCAGAACTATGGCTACCCCATTATCGCTGAGGATGTGCAGAACAATCAGAATATCGATTGGCATACCGGGATAGGCATACTCAGCACGCCGGTGATCGATCCGTCGACGAATATCATGTATTTCGTCAACGGCAACCAGCCGCAAAGCGGCGCCCAGCAATACACCTACAAGCTTAACGCCCTTGATATCACGACCGGGGAGCCCGGTACATGGAAGCCCGGTGACGATTAGCGCCACCTACTCTAACTCCGACACTACCAGTCCAGTGGTTTTCAATGCCAAAATGCAGGGGCAGCGCCCGGGCCTCACGCTGGCGAATGGAAACGTCTATATCGCGTTCGGCTCGCACCAGGACCAAACACCCTACTACGGATGGGTGATGGCCTACAGTGAATCCACGCTGGCGCAGACTGCCGTCTATGTCGATACCCCTATGGACGGATGGGGTGGGATCTGGAACGCTGGACAAGCTCCCGTAGTAGATTCTGCAGGCAACCTCTACTTCACCACCGGAAACGGGGCTATTGGCTCAACTCCAAATAACAACGTCGCAGGCGGGCAGCAGCTTTGTGAAGTTGTCGCCCAGCCTCCAATTGCTGGATTACTTCACCCCCTCGAACGCCTCTACATTGAATTCAGGAGATATGGATCTGGGGTCGGCTGGCATCATGCTCATCCCGAATACCAACTATCTGCTGGGCGGTGGCAAACAAGGTGTTCTCTACCTGGTGAACATCAATGACATGACGCACTTCAATGCGTCCGGCGACCAGGTGCAGCAGGAGTTTCAGGCTGTCTTCGGCAAGGGGACCAGCCACATCCATGGCACCCCGGTATATTTCGACAGCGATAAGAATGGCCCCACGACCTTATGTCTGGGGAGAAAACGACGTCCTACGCGGTTTCTTGTTCAACCAAACGACCGGGCTTATAAACACCACGCCCTTTGCCACCAGTACCATGACGGCGCCGGTGACAAACAACGATGGCGCTATGCCAGGCGGGTTCCTGTCTATCTCGGCCAACGGTACCAGCAACGGCATTCTATGGGCTTCCACGCCCTATGCCGCTGACGCGGTGACTACGACTGTGCAGGGCGTTTTATACGCTTTCAATGCAGACACACTGCAGCCGTTGTGGAGCGATAAAGACAATGACTCGCGCGACGAAGTCGGCTACATGGCTAAGTTTGCACCGCCCGTGGTAGCGAACGGGAAGGTCTACGTGCCCACCTTCGGCGCGTTAGGCACAAGCAATGGGTCAGGCGCCCTGGTGGTCTATGGCTTGCTGCACCCTAACCCTGACTCTGACCGTCAATGTGGCTAACGAAAGCATGATTGCGGGGTCCGCGCTGCCCACGCTTACCGGCACCGTCAGCGGACTCCAAAATGGCGATACCCTGGGCAACCAGATTATTGTGACTTACAGCACGACTGCGACCAGCAGCTCGCCAGCCGGCACCTACCCCATCACTGCAACCGTGAGCGGTTCTTCCGCCAACAACTACCAGGTGGTGGTGAACGCAGGAACGCTGACCATCACACCAGCTACGCAAACGCTGACCGTGACTGCTAACAACGCGACCCGGGCCTATGGAGCAGCCAACCCAACCTTCACTGGAACCATCACCGGCGCGCAGAATGGCGACACCTTTACAGAAAGCTTCAGCACGACGGCAAACACGACCAGCAATGTGGGCAGCTATCCGATTGTCCCCGCTGCCAGCGGCAACAATTTGAGCAAGTACAACGTGGTTATCGTGGACGGAACATTAACTGTGACCGCCGCGGCCACCACGACAGCACTGAGTGCGCCGGGGAACTCTACTTACGGTTCCAGCATCACGCTCATAGCAACGGTGACCTCAAGCGGGGGGATACCCGGCGGGTACAGTAACGTTTTATAGCGGTTCGAATGCTCTGGGTACCGGAACACTGAACGGCAGCGGAGTAGCGACGTTAAGCACCAGCACACTTGCCGTGGGCACCGACGCCATCACCGCCAGCTATTCAGCGTCTGGAAACTTTGCCGGCAGCACCTCCGCGGCGAGCAACGTTACGGTCAGCCAGGCTTCCCAGACCATCACTTTCCCGGCGATCGCATCGCGGCCATACGGTAGCGCTCCCTTTGCTGTAACGGCGACTTCGAGCGCCGGCAGCAGCTATCCGGTGACCATCACGGTCCAGTCCGGTCCCGCGGCCATCAGTGGCGGTGTCGTTACTCTTACCGGCGTGGGCACAGTGGTGCTGCAAGCCACGCAAGCCGGCAATGCGGACTATAGCTCAGCCACGGCGACCCAGAGCTTCCAGGTAACGCCTGCGCCGTTGACTGTGAGCGCCAATAACGCCAGCCGCGCTTTCGGTGCAGCCAACCCGGCCTTTAGCGGAACGGTCACAGGCGCTGTCGGCAGCGACAGCTTTACTGAGAGCTTTACGACCACGGCGACCAGCAGCAGCAATGTGGGCAGCTACCCGATTGTGCCCGCCGTGACCGGTCCTCAATCCAACTACACCATCACCTACGTCAATGGCGCCCTTTCTGTGACCGGGGCATCCACCACGACCACCTTAAGCGCACCTGCCAGCGCTTCGTATGGCGCCAATGTGGCGCTGACGGCGACGGTGACCTCAAGCGCAGGCACGCCTGGCGGCGTCGTCACCTTCTCTAACGGAAGCACAACCCTCGGCACGGGAACCCTCAACGGCAGCGGCGTGGCCACCTTGAGCACGACTACGCTTCCTGTGGGCACGGATGCCGTCACGGCTAGCTACGCGGCGACAGGTAATTTTGCCGCCAGCACTTCGCCGGCAAGCAACATTACGGTGAACACCGCATCGCAGACCATTACCTTCCCCGCCATTCCCTCGCGCGCGTACGGAAGCGCGCCCTTTGCGGTGTCGGCAACTTCGAGCTTAGGCAGTAGTTATCCAGTCACCATCAGTGTCCTGTCGGGTCCGGCGGTGATCAACGGCGGCATCGTCACCCTCACAGGCGCAGGTACGGTGGTGCTGCAAGCCACGCAAGCCGGCGACTCCAACTACGGATCCGCGACCACGACCCAGAGCTTCCAGGTGTTGCCGGCGCAGTTGACCGTGGCAGCCAACAATGCGACGCGCTCTTATGGCGCGGCCAACCCGGCCTTTAGCGGATCTGTGACCGGCGCAGTGGGCAGTGACAGCTTTACCGAGAGTTTCACCACCGCGGCAACCGCCAGCAGCAATGCCGGTAGCTACCCGATCGTGCCTGCCGCAGCTGGTCCGGCGATGGCCAACTATACGGTCACGATCGTTAACGGTACGCTGACCGTATCCCCGGCGGCGACTTCGACTACAGTCACGCGCGCCTGGCAGCGCCTCCTACGGCGCCAGCGTGACGCTCACAGCCACCGTGTCATCGGCATCGGGTACTCCGGCCGGATTGGTAACCTTCCTGAGCGGATCCACCCCAGTGGGAACGGCCACGCTGAACGCCAGCGGTACGGCGGTACTGAGCACGACTGCACTTCCTGCCGGCACGGATGCCCTCACTGCCAGCTACGCAACGCAGGGTAATTTTGCTGCCAGCACAGCGGCGGCCTCCATAACCATCAATGCTGCATCGCAGACGATCAGCTTCCCCGCGATCGCATCACGGCCGTATGGCAGCGCGCCTTTCGCCGTCTCGGCAAGTTCGAGCCTGGGCAGCAGCTATCCGGTGACCATCACCGTGGCATCTGGTCCGGCGACCATCGGCGGTGGCCTGGTGAGCATTACCGGCGTGGGGACGGTGGTACTCCAGGCGTCGCAGGCCGGCAATAGCAGCTACGGTCCAGCCTCAGCGACGGAGAGTTTCCAGGTCACACCCGCACCGCTGACTGTACTGGCAAATAACGCCACCCGAGCCTATGCCGCAGCCAATCCGTCCTTTAACGGAACAGTAACCGGCGCGGTCGGCAGCGATACCTTCAACGAAACCTTTAGCAGTACCGCGACAACCGCAAGCAATGTTGGGACTTATCCAATCGTGCCCGCTGTGACCGGCGCGGCGCTTGCCAACTACACCGTCACCGTCGTCAAGGGCACGTTGACGGTTACGCCGGCAGCTACGGCAACAACGTTGAGTGCGCCATCGAGCGCCACGTATGGCGCCGGGGTAACGTTGACGGCGACGGTAGCATCGAGCGCGGGTTCGCCAAGCGGCACGGTTACCTTCTACAACGGCTCTACATCTCTCGGCGTGGGCACGCTGAACGGCAATGGAGCAGCGATGCTGAACACCAACTCACTGCCCGAGAAGACTGACAGTATCACTGCAGCTTATGCGGCTGAAGGCAACTTTGCCGGCAGCGCTTCGCCAGCAGTATCCGTCGCCGTCTCTGCACCGCCAGTGACCACGAACGGAAGCTATAGCATGAACGCGAGCCCAACCGCCTTGACCGTGACCCAGGGAGCGACAGCAAAAACCATGCTCACCTTTACACCCACGGGCGGGTACAGCGGAACGGTGGCGTTAAGTTGCTCCAACCTCCCCAGCAATGTGAGCTGTGTGTTCGCCCAGAACCAGGTAACTCTCACGGGTAACAACCAGACCGTGAATGTGGGCCTCACACTGCAGACGACGATGCAAAATGCTGCCAGGCAAACCCCGGCGGGAGCACCCCTGCCGACGGCTCTGCTCGCCCTGGCGTTCTGGTGGCCAGGCAGCCTGACCGGGATAGCGGTCTTCCTGCGCAAACGGAAGCTGGTGAAGATGCGGCTCTCGTGGCAAATTTGCCTGCTGCTGCTGTGCACCCTGGCCTGCGCCGCCGGCATGTCCGGCTGCGGGATGAGCGGGTATGTGGTGAACCCCACAACGAGCAATGTCCAGGTAACGGTGGTGGCTACGGGAACGACGGCGAATGCTCTGCCCCAGACACTCGTCCTGAGCCTCAAAATCAACCCCTAACTGAAACCCCCAGCCTTTGGGCGGGTGGCCCAGGTCTCGTTTAGGAGACCTGGGTTTCTCCTCGTAAATGGGTCCTACCGGCACCCCCAGGTCTCAAAAGCGAGACCTGGCCACCCACTCGTATTCGGCCGTGTGCTTTACGTTGTCTCGTGAAGCAATCTGTGCTTTATTTTGGTACACTCTCACTGAACCTGACGCCCGTGTCCGGGTTGAACGATTCCCCCAAGGCTATTTGAACTACCAGGGCCTTAGATTCCTTCCCAGGGATCGCCGTATTTCCTCGTCGCCAAGATCGAGTCCCGGTTGCTGATGGAGCGACTGGTCGGGCCAAACATGTTTTTTCCCAGGTAGCAAAGCATCCATCTTCTGGTTCGCATTTTGTTGAGGGAGTTCTTACTTTGTCTAAGCGGTTCTTCGCCATATCAATTTTTTTCTTGTTGGCGCTCGGGTTTTCCGGCTTAGTGGCCGCGGCCCAGGTGAATGTTTATACCCGGAGTAACGATAATTCACGCACCGGCCAAAACTTGCAGGAGACCATCCTTACTCCCGCCATCGTGAACTCGACCAACTTCGGCAAGCTGTTCACGGTAGCGACGGACGGCCAGATCTACGCCCAGCCGCTGTACGTGTCAAACCTGGCGATCGCCGGCGGCACCCATAATGTTGTCTTTGTCGCGAGCATGTTGAATACCGTGTATGCGCTGGATGCCGACACGGGAGCCACACTTTGGACACAGAACTATGGCTCGCCCATCATTCCGCAGGACGTTGAGTTCGATCAGAACATTTCCTGGGCCACCCGGCTGGGCATCCTGGGCACGCCCGTGATCGACCCGGCAACCAACTACATGTACTTTGTCTCTGGCTCCCAGCCGGCCGACGGAACCAAGGTATTCTCTTACAATTTAAACGCGATTGACATCACGACGGGACTTCCAGTTCACGGAAGCCCGGTGACGATCACCGCCACGTACTCCACTCCTGATCTGACCACTCCCCTGGTCTTCAATCCCCAGATGCAGAATCCCCGCCCTGGCCTGGCGCTGGCGAACGGGAACGTATACATTGCCTTCGCCTCCCACGAGGACGCTCCGCCGTACAACGGTTTTGTGATGGCCTACAGCACCTCGACGCTGGCGCAGACTGCTGTTTACTCCGACACGACTATAGGCACGCTGGGTGGGATCTGGAACGCTGGGCAAGCTCCCGCAGTCGATGCTGCCGGCAACCTCTATATATCGACCGGCAATGGCAGCTTCGGTACGACTCCGAACAAGCTGGTGCAAACGGGCAATAGCTTCATCAAGCTGTCACCGAGCTTGCAACTGCTGGATTACTTCACACCCTACAACAGCGCCACCATGAATACGAGTGACTTGGATCTGGGATCGGCCGGAGTGCTGCTGATTCCCAACACCAGCTACGTGCTGGGTGGTGGAAAACAAGGGGTGCTGTACCTGACGGACACAAACGCGATGGGAGAATTTAATGCCTCCAGCGACCAGGTCCGGCAGGAGTTTCAGGCGGTCTACGGCGTGGGAACCAGTCATATCCATGGCGGGCCAGTGTACTTCAACAGCGACCAGAACGGGCCCACCACCTACCTGTGGGGAGAAAACGATGTGCTGCGCGGGTTCCTGTTCAATGCGACCACGGGACTCTTGAATCCCACCCCGTTTGCCACCAGCACCATGACCGCCCCGGTGACCAATAACGATGGCGCCATGCCGGGCGGTTTCCTCGCCATCTCGGCCAACGGTCAAAGTAACGGCATTCTATGGGCTTCGACACCCTACAACGGCAACGCCGTGGTTACGACCGTCCAGGGCGTTTTATACGCTTTCAACGCCGATACACTCAACCTTCTATGGAGCGATAAGACCAACGACACAAGGGATGAGATCGGCAATTTCGCCAAGTATGTACCGCCGCTGGTAGCCAACGGAAAGCTCTACATGGCCAGCTTCGGCGCGTTGGGGACGACCAATGGATCCGGCGCCCTGGTGGTTTATGGGTTGCTCAAACCAGAGTTGACCATCAGTGTGGCCAACGCGACGATGACCGCCGGCGCCGCGCTGCCCACATTCACCGGAACGGTCACCGGCCTCGAAAATGGCGATACCCTGGGCTCGACGATTATCGTGACGTACAGCACGACCGCGACCAGCAGTTCCGCTGCCGGCACCTACCCCATCACAGCAACCGTGAGTGGTACTTCCGCCAACAACTACGTGGCAGCGGTGAACGCAGGGACGCTGACCATTTCGGCAGCGCCGCCAACCCTGACCGTCACAGCGAACAACGGAACCCGGGCCTACGGAGCAGCCAATCCGGCCTTCAGCGGAACCATCAACGGCGCGCAGAACAGCGACACCTTTACCGAGAGCTTTTCCACCACGGCGACCGCGGCCAGCAACGTGGGGAGCTATCCGATTGTTCCTGCTGCAAGCGGCACCAACCTGGGCAACTACAATGTCGTGATCGTAGATGGCGCATTGACGGTGGCACCTGCTGTGTTGACCGCGACCGCCAATAACGCAACCCGCGTGTACGGCGCAGCCAACCCTGCCTTTAGCGGAACTGTGACCGGCGCGGTAGGCAGCGATAGCTTTACTGAGAGCTTTACCACCACCGCGACCGCGAGCAGCAACGTGGGCAGCTACCCAATTGTGCCGGCCGTAGCCGGCCCTCAATCCAACTACACCACCACCCTCGTCAATGGCGCCCTCACTGTGACAGCCGCATCAACTTCGACCACCCTGAGCGCACCGGCCAGTGCCGCGTATGGCGCTAATGTGACGCTGACGGCGACGGTGAGATCGAGTGCAGGCACGCCAAGCGGCACCGTCACCTTTACTAACGGAAGCACCGCCCTTGGCACGGGAACCTTCAACGGCAGCGGCGCGGCCACACTGAACACCAACGCGTTGCCCGCAGGGACGAACACGGTGACAGCGGTGTATGCGGCTGCCGGCAACTTTGCCGCCAGCACTTCAGCAGCGGTATCCGTCACCGTCTCCGCAGCGCCTGTGAGCCCAGCCGCAAGCTATACCGTGAGCGCGAACCCAAGCTCGTTGACGGTGAAGCAGGGGGCCGCAGCAAACACCACGCTCACCTTTACCCCCACCGGCGGGTACAAGGGTACGGTGTCGTTAAGTTGCCCCAACCTCCCCGCCAATGTGAGCTGTGTGTTCTCCCAGAACCAGGTGTCTTTCACGGGTAACAATCAGAGCGTGAATGTGGGCCTCACTCTGCAGACCACTACACAAAATGCTGTCAAGCGAACTCCGTCAGAAGCGCCCCCGCCTACGGCCCTGCTGGCGCTGGCGTTCTGGTGGCCCGGCAGCCTGACCGGAATCGCGGCCTTCGCGCGCAAAGATAGGCTGGTTAAGAACGGGCCATCCTGGCAGATATGCCTGCTGTTGCTGTGCACGCTGGCCTGCGCTGCCGGCCTGTCTGCCTGCGGTGGGGGTAGCTATCAAGCGCAAGCCGGATCGCCCGCCAATACCCAGGTGACACAGGTGCCGGTGGTAGCCACTGGAACGTCGGCGACTGCTGTGCCCCAGACACTCGTCCTGACCCTCAATATCACCCAGTAACTGTTGCTATCCCCAGCGCCTGAAGCCGGCGCAGCAATCTGTCGGCCCGGGATGAACTGACGATATCGTAAGAGCGGGGTCCTAGACGTTTGTGAAATCGGCCACGGCTTTTCTCGCAATAGCAGCCAGCTTACCGCTGCTGACTTCCGGCCAGGAGGTGCACCCCCGCTACACGGCGGTGGATCAAGGACCATCCCTGGTACGGACACTGACTGATACTCCGGGCCTGAATAATCGAGGCGACGTCGCTACATGGCACTCGATAACCGCGAGTCAGTCGCCCGGACTGGTCATACTACACAGCACGGAGACCATGTCGATCGAAGGGGAGAAAGACTTCTCCCTGGTCTACCCCGCAGACATCAACGACCATCTCACGGTGGTGGGCCTGCTGCAGAAACCTCAGGATCTGCGATTCACGCAGGCCTTCAAGTGGTCCGATCAGCATCTGCAAATACTGGACTCGCTCGGAGGCCCATATTCCTCGGCCGCCGCGGTCAATGCGGCAGGCGAGGTAGTGGGCAGCGCACAAACCACCGCGGGAAAGCGACACGCGGTGTTATGGCAAGCGAACCAGCCCCGTGATCTCGGTCTGCTCGCCCAGGGAGATTACAGTAGCGCCCGGGACATCAACGATAAAAGCGACATCGTCGGAGACGCAAACGTTGTTCCTAATGGCCAGCCGCAGGCTTTTCTCTGGCGTGCGGGCAAGATGCACGAACTGCCGAGAATCCCCGGAGGAACCTACTGCACTGCCCAGGCAATTAACAATGGCGGTGTCATCACAGGATCGTGCGACCTCGCCAACGGATCCCGGCACGGGGTAGTGTGGAGAAATGGTTCGATTCAGGATCTGGGCACGCTGGGCGATGAGGACGCGCCCAGCACAGCCTTGGACATCAATGCCCAGGCACAGGTGGTCGGGACCTCAGAAGCCACTTCGGACCATTTGCGCGCGTTTCTCTGGGAAAAGGGCAAGATAATTAACCTGAACCAGTTGATTTCGAAGCAATCCGGCTGGCTATTGCTGGTGGCCTCGCGCATCAACGACAAAGGCGAAATTCTGGGCCGGGGATACTACAAGGGATCGATCCATGCCTTTCTTCTTGAGCTTGTTCAACCCGCTGCGAGTGTTAAGAAATGATTCTCTAAGCGGGAGTTTGAGCCTCCGCGCCTGCGGGGCCATCTTCACCGTACCGCCCGCGTCTCAACCAGATAGAATCATGGTTCCCGATTAGGACTGGCCGCCCAGGAGAGCTCACCGCCCGTGCCCACTCGACGTCCCGTATTCCTCTATAGCCTGCTGACCGTGCTTTTCGCGATCACGCTGCTCTACCAGGTTCGATACCTCCCGGATATTGTCCGTGATCAACGTATCCGGTCGCCTTTCTTCTTTGTCGACTCGGGAAGCAACAGGATCGCAATTGCCACCCCTGAAGCCGCCTCTTATGGAATCCATACCGGGGACCGGCTGCTCGCAGTCAATGGAGTCCCCTTCACCGGCAGTGGTGTGCTGGGCCACGCCCGGGCGATGAGAAGAGCCGGGGTGCCGATGGCCGTCACCATTGCTCCCAAAAACGGCCCCGACAGCGACCAACGAACGATCGCATTGCCGGTGATCGCCCAGCCGCGGAACTCATGGGCCGACTTGAGCACCTTTGTGATTCAAATGCTGCTCCCGGCGGTGTCACTGTTGCTCGGGTTCTGGGTCGTGTTCCGGCGGCCCCGAGACCCCATGGCGTGGCTCTTGCTGGGGGTGATGATGAGTTTCCCCCACATCCTGCAGTCGTTCGTGGTGCAGGGTTGGCCGCCTGGGTGGCGGGAAGCGGCGGTCTTTTATGAGACGGTGCTCAATTGCCTATTTCCTATCGTCATGTTCCTGTTTGGGCGCTTCTTTCCTGAGCCTTTTGCGCGGGGCACTCGCTACGATGGTATATGGCGAGCCATACAGTGGCTGTGCGCGGTTCCCTTCGCCATCCTGGCCGTTGCCGGAGTTGTTGTCGAGGTGGTCTCGCTGAGCGATTATCGGTCCGTTGCCGGGATCGGCGCAGTCCTTGCGCGTTTGGCACCGGTCATACAGGTCCTGGCATACATCCTGGTCGGAAGTTTTTTCTCGGCCATGGGGATCAAGCTTGGCTTGAGCAAATCGCCTGACGCCAAACGCCGGCTTCGCTTCCTCTATTGGGGAGCGGTTGTCGCGTTCACCCCCGCGCTTGTGCCGACGGCCTACGCACTTGTGCAAGGCAAGAACCCGAGTGAGTTGTTCCCTTCCTGGGTTATGACTGTGTTGGTTATTCCCCTACTCCTGTTCCCCCTGACGCTGACCTACGTCATTGTGGTGCAAAAGGCGATGGGTGTCGGTGTTGCTATTCGCCAGGGCTTGCAGTACACCCTTGCGCGAGGCGGGATACGCCTGCTGCAGATCGCGGCCATTGCGGCCGTAGTGATCTCCGCGACAACCCTGGCAGCCAATGTCAGCCACGATCGCGTGCAAAAAACCATTGTGATTCTGATTGGCATCGCCGCTTACTTCACCATCCGTAAGACCGGCGATGGCCTGCGCACCTGGGTGGATCGCCGTTTCTTCCGCGAGAATTACAACGCAGAAAACGTGTTGTCGGAATTAAGTGAGCACGTGCGATCCATCGTCGAGACCAAGCCGCTTCTGGAGACGGTTGCGGCACGGATTTCCGAAACCCTGCACGTACCGCAAGTGGCAGTCCTTTTAGGCGGAGGCGGATTTTATCGCCCAGCCTTCGCGATGGGGTATGCCACCGTCCCCACGGTTGCGTTTCCTACTAAAACCGGCACAGCAATGATTTTGAAGAGCCAGAAAGAGCCGGCCCGGGTTTTCCTGAACGATCGCGACTCCTGGGTTTACCGGGAAGACGGCATCAGCGACGAAGAGCGCGGCAAGCTGGCAACGTTGCGCTCGGAACTGCTGCTGCCTCTGGCGGTGCGGGATAAGCTGTTGGGATTTATTTCCCTCGGGCCCAAGCGGTCAGAGGAACCGTACACCTTCTCTGATGTGCGTCTGCTGAAGTCTGTCGCCGCGCAGACGGGGCTGGCTCTGGAAAACGCCAGCCTGATGCAGACCGTCGCGGATGAGGTAGCCCAGCGGGAGCGCTTGAACCGCGAAGTCGAAATTGCCCGCGAAGTACAGGAGCGGCTCTTTCCGCAAAAACTGCCGCCCATTCGCGGACTGGATTACGCGGGCCATTGCCGGCCTGCGTTGGGCGTGGGCGGCGATTACTACGATTTTCTTGCTCTGCCCCATGGCCAGTTGGGCATCGCCATTGGCGATGTGTCGGGCAAAGGAATTGCGGCTGCGCTGATGATGGCCAGCCTGCAGGCTTCGCTGCGCAGCGAGGCTACCCGGGCTCCTGAAAATCTGGCGGCCGCGGTGGGGAACATCAATCGACTGGTGTTCGAAGCCTCATCTTCCAATCGATACGCAACCTTTTTCTACGGCCAATATAGTCCCGCAGAGGGTAAGTTCGACTTTGTCAACGCGGGTCACAACGCTCCCATGCTCTTTCACCGCAGCGATAGCGACTCTAAGGTCATTCGCCTGGAGCCCGGAGGTACGGTGGTTGGTCTCCTGGAGGATGCCCAGTACGTGCAGGGTTCGGTGCGGTTGAGTCCCGGCGACGTCCTGGTGTTGTTTACCGACGGCATCAGCGAGGCCATGAACGTGGACGACGAAGAGTGGGGTGAGGAGCGATTGCTGGAGGCAATCCAGACGAGCAGGGGCGCCTCGGCACAGGAGTTGCTGAACCATCTGTTCGAGGCGGCTACCCAGTTTGCTGGGGCCGCCCCGCAGCATGATGACATGACCCTGGTGGTGCTGCGTGCCTTCGAGGCCTAGGGTGTACGTGCATCTTTTATCTTCCACGAAGACTGTTGATCGGGTCTCAGGGCAGAGAAAAGACTTGTCGATCATGGGTTCTCGGGGGAGAGAAAAGACTTGTCGATTGGGGGCAGAGACACGATCAGCGCACCCAGGTCGCGCTTGAGGTAAGAGATCCTCGCTCGAACGTCCCGCAGCATCGCTTCACGGTCTTCGAAGTCGTCGATCGTCAGTTTGAGGCTTTCGGATGGCTGGCTGGTCAGGCGGTTAATTTTATCGGTGCTGGACAGCGAATCGATCCGCTTCACCTGCACCCAGGTCTGGAGCAATTGTTCCTTACGCGTGAGCCCCTGTGGGCCGTAAGGGCTGGTCTCGTTGAGGAAGATCCAAATGGTCGACGGATACTGACTGTTGGGAAGCGTGGGCCGGTCAAAGAACTCTGCCAGCATATTTGAGTCGAAGTCGAATGGACTGGTCCCGCCTTTTTCCTGGTGGATTCCAGCCAATGCCAACCCGGCGGAGAGGGTTCCGGCGGCGATGCCCACGCCGGCGGCGGGCTTGGTCAGGCTAGAGGAAAGTTGCAGCCCGGAACTGGTGGCTCCCACCGTTCCACCCACAAGAACACCGAGCAGATTGGTCCGGCTTACGGCATGGTCGCGGCGATCGGCGAGATATCCGCGTATCTCGTTGGCGCGTGCGATCTCGTTGTCGATCTGGGCCGTGATGGCGTCGACCTGGAGTGAGGCCGCCATCACTTGTTCAGTAATGTGTTGGTGTAGCCAGAGGATTTGCCACTTGTCCGCCGGCGTAGTGGCGGCGGAAAGCTTTTGCAGTTGTTGTATTTCAGAGGAGACCTTGATTAATTCGGCCGTGCTTTCCGATGGCGGCGGGGAGGTCCTCGATGCGACAGTCTGTGCGGAAGCGGCCACAGCGATCGTTGCCAACGCCACAATATGCAGACTGCGAACGAGGTTCATACGGAGTATGTTATCGTCTCTCGCAGTTCCTTCAGAACATATCCAGGATGAACGAGGTGAGCCATGCCGTGTGACCCAGGAGAGTTGAAACACGTCCCACTTTTTGCGTTGCTGGACCAGGAAGAGATTGCGGTTCTGGCCGCGCAGGTGGAGCTGAAGACGTTTGCTCCGCGACAACGGATCTACAAGATAGGCGATCCCGGTATGCACGCCTACATCCTGATGTCCGGTAGCGTGCAGGTGAGCACCGTGGACGAAGATCACCAGGAGGTTGTGGTCGATCAGCCGGGCCATGGGCAGTTCTTCGGCTTCGCTTCGATGCTGGAGCAAACGCCGCACCAGACCAGCGCGTTGGCCATGGAAAAGACGGTATGCGTGGAGATCAGCCGCGACGACATCGCGATTCTTCTGCAACGCAAGCCGATGGCGGGTATGGATATGCTGACGGTGCTGGGCGCGCAATTTCACGCATCGCAGCAACTGGTACGGATTCGGGCCAGCCGCAACGCCAACGAGGTGATCGAAGAGGAGTATACGTTTGGCGAACGAATTGCCGATGGCGTTGCCAGCTTCGGCGGTTCATGGCCGTTTATTATCCTGGTCGGCGTTGCATTTGTGATCTATACCGCCATCAACGTGGCCCTGAGAAGCAAGGCGTGGGACCCTTACCCGTTCATCCTGCTTAACCTTTTTCTCTCTATGCTGGCCGCCATTCAGGCGCCGGTGATTATGATGAGCCAGAACCGGCAGGACAAGAAGGATCGGCTGCGCAGCGAACTGGACTTCGAAGTGAACCGGCGGGCGGAAGCGGAGATCCAAAACCTTTCGCGTAAGCTGAACCTGGTCACGGATAAGATCTGCGACCTGGATGATATCTTGCGCACCGGCATTGGGTCGGATGCAAAGCCGAAGTAGGATTCTGGACGAGACAGTCCGCGGAGTAAAATGGGCGGGAGGTTGAGACCATATGGCTACCAGTGTTTCCTCTGAAGTGAAGATTGCCAAGACGCCACCAATGCCTACCTTCACGACGGTTGGGGAAGAGCGGTTGCATCGCAAGCAGCGTTTGGCGTCTGCGTTTCGGCTGTTCGCGAAGTTTGGTTTCAGCGAGGGCGTGGCCGGACATATCACGGTGCGCGATCCTGAATGGGCAGATCATTTTTGGGTGAATCCCTTTGGTATGCACTTCGCCCACATCCGTGTGTCCGATCTGGTGATGGTGAACGAGAAGGGCGAAGTGGTGGAAGGTAATCGGCCGGTGAACGAGTCCGCGTTCGCGATCCACTCGCGGGTGCACAAGGCGAGGCCGGACGTAGTGGCGGCAGCTCATGCGCACTCCCTCTACGGAAAGACGTGGTCCTCACTGGGACGTCTGCTGGATCCGCTCACCCAGGATGCATGCGCCTTTTATGAAGATCACAGCCTGTTCGCCGACTACACCGGTGTGGTCTATGACATGTCAGAAGGCGATCGGATTGCCCAGGCGCTGGGCAATCGCAAAGCCGTCATCATGCAGAACCACGGCAACCTGACTGTGGGAAGTACGGTGGATGAGGCTGCCTGGTTTTATATCGCCATGGATCGTAGCTGCCAGTCGCAATTGATGGCGGAGGCTGCCGGCAAACCGATCCCGATCGCTCATGAGGCCGCTGTTGTGGCGCGCAAACAGGTGGGCAACCCAAGGGTGGCCTGGTTCCAATACCAACCGCTATGGGACCTGATCGTGCGCGAGGAGCCCGATCTGCTCGACTAACCTAGCCACTGGGGATTGTTGGCCGTGCCGTCGTAAATCTGGGAAGACTTGTAGGCCTCGAATTTACCCTCCATCCCGACGGGTGCGGTCTTTTTGAGAATGGCTATCTTCTGCTGCTCGTCGAGCGGCTTGAAGTTTCGTGCCACACCCAGCGCCTGTTGCAGCACAGACATCGAGTCGCAACCGGTAATTGTCACCGTGACCGGCACACTCATGGCGTAGTGCAGCGCTTCGACCGCAGTGACGGTGTTCGTCTTGGGAATCGCGCCGTTAGCTAATGGTTTCATGCCCAGAACGGCTATGCCATGCTTTTGCGCTACGGGAATGACTTTCTGGCCGAAGCTGTCATAGTGCTCGTCCAGGGCGTTCACCGGCATCTGCACCGTATCGAAGGTGAACCCGTTCTTGTCAGCGGTTTCAATCATGTGGAGATGGATCTCCGGGCTCTTGTGTCCGGTGAATCCGATGAAGCGAATCTTGCCTTCCTGCCGTGCCTGCTTCAGCACTTCGATCACATTTCCTGGTTGAAATGCTTGTTCGGGATCCCCCGGGCGAATGACTTCATGAATCTGCAAGAGGTCGATGTGATCGGTCTTCAACCGCTGCAAGGATTCTTCCAACTGCTGGCGGGCCGAGGCTCCGGTGCGGCCATCTATTTTAGTCATCAGGAAGGCCTTCTGGCGGTAGCCATCCTGCAGCGCCTTGCCCATCCGTACTTCACTGGCGCCGTCGTTGTAGTCCCAGCAGTTGTCCAGGAAATTGATACCCTGATCCAGCGCCGTTCTCACAATGCGAATGGCGTCGGCTTCAGAGACGGTGGAGAGGCCGATGTGATAACCGCCGATGCCGAGGATCGAGACTTCGGCGTCTGCCCGGCCGAGCTTCCTTCTCCCGATTCCATTTACTGTCGCGACCGCGGGCAAAGGAGTATGTGCCGCCGCCCCATCAAGCTTTGCCTGCGCCAATAGCCGTTGCCCGGTGGTACTTTTTAGCCCGGCGAGCACGGCCGCCGCTTGCTTTAGAAAACTACGCCGCTCCATCTCAACCGACCTTTCTGGCCATCCCTAAGGCCTTTGGATAAAATTCTACCGGAACTCAATCGCGGCCGGAGAGGTAGCCAACTTTCGTGAAGATTGCTGACATGCTTTTGCAGGACTATGACATTGAAATCTCAAATACCCGCCGCACACTCGAACGTGTCCCTGAAGACAAGCCAGACTGGGCGCCGCATGGGAAGTCGATGAAGTTGGGTAAGCTGGCGATGCATTGCGCGATGTTGCCGATATTTGGCTACTACATCCTCGAGGATGACGGAATGGATATGGCCAACAGAAAACGCCCTCAAACCGATTTAACCTTCACTACGCGGGAGGCTTGCCTGCAGCGCCTCGATGATTCTTCGGCGAACTGTCGTGCCACCCTTGCAAATGCCGGCGATGAGCATCTTTCTGCACTTTGGAAGTTTAGCTTTGGCGAGCACGTCATCTCCAATCATCCGCGCTCCATGACCTTCCGCCTCATGTGCTTCGATCACCTGGTTCACCATACCGCGCAATTGGGCGTCTATCTCAGGCTCAACGACATTCCGGTTCCCGGGCTTTATGGTCCCTCAGCCGACGAAGAATGGAAGCCTAAATAGCAACTCCAGAATTCTGGACCCTATACCAAATCGCCCTTTCGAAAATGAGACTGCAAACTCCAGAATTAAGTGGGTGGCCCAGGTCTCGCTTTTGAGACCTGGGTGCTCCGGCCAGGGCCCATTTGCGACGAGAAACCCAGGTCTCAAAAGCGAGACCTGGGCCACCCACTTTAATATTCGTCCGCGCCATTTTCGTCTTCTTCGGTTGCCGCAAACCCATCGACACTCTGGTCAATGCCAACCCTCTGGAGAGCGTCGGCTACCACCTTTTGCGCGCGGCGTTCACGGGCCTCGGGGCTTTGATAGTAAAAGATTCCCAGCAGATGATTGCGGCGTTGTAACTTCGTCATGGCCTCCCATCCCTTGCGTGCAAGGGGTGCCTCGCGGAAGGCCACCTGCAGGATGGGAGGCAGAGTCTCCTCACCCTCCATCGCGAGCATCATGCATTCGGCGAACTTTTCGGCTCGCCGGCGTCGCGCTTCCGGACTTTTGGGCTGGCGCACGGAATCACAGAAGTACTTGCGCATGTGAGAGCTCAGAGTCTCAAACCAGCGAGCAAGTGCGCGGTCCTGCTTCATCAATTTGGCAAGTTCGGGGGGGACCGTGGCAGTAGGTTGCTCGAGATCGGGTTCGAGCACGAACTCCGCCATCTTGCCAGGACAAGCGTGAGCACACTTTTGGAGAGTTTTGTTCACCACCAGTCCATATCCCTTTGCCGCGGAGCCGAAGAGTGACGTGCGAAAGGCTAAGCCGTTGATCGTGCCCTTGACCCGCTTGCCGGGCCGGTTCTTCCATACTTTTTCGGGTACAAACGGCAGGCGCACGATGACAAACCTGGGGCCGGAGCCAGCCGTCTCCAGCAGGGCGCGGAAGCGCTGATGCGTGCTCATGCGGATAAGGGTAACCCGAGCTACTTTGTTTTTTCGCTGCTTTCCTTTGGCAGCTCAAGGTAGACGAGTCCGAACCGGGTGGCTCCGGGATGAGAATCGTCAATACCGACAATCCGGAACTGGTTGGGAGAGCCGGCACGAAGTTCGTGACCGGTGGAGGAGTTGGCATTGCCATTGCCTTCTGCCTGGCCGCACGTCAGCCCGCTGCGGGTGACTTTGAGGGCGCCGACAGGGTTGCCCTGATTGCACTCGAGCACCTCACCGTAGCGAGACAGTGGTTTGCGATAGAAGGACAACACTTTTTCCGGCGAATCACTGGTCACGTAATTTGCGGCCAAGAGGCTGAAGTGGAACTCATTGATGGTGAGGCCGAGGTCGGCTGCGGAGTCGTTGTCAGCATCCTTGTAAAAAGCCGCACCAGGATAGGCGGGCAGGCCGATCTTGACGGCGCTGGCGTTGGAGTTGGCATGGAGCGCAAGATCAACACCCGAGTTCTGTGCCAGGGATGTTTCGCCGGCAGTGAAGACGATAATGGCGGCTAACATCGCCAACAATGGTGATAACGGTAGGGGGCGAATGGGCAGGGACATAAGAGGTCCTTTCCAGCCTGGCGATATGGAGAGATACGCTGGCGGGAGGACCAAAGTTCCGCGGATCTAAGGTTTTCCCGCGGAATCACGTGATAGCAGACCCTGGACGAGAGCAACGGTTTCGCTGCGCAGCTCGTCGTTGTCCTTCCCAGCGGCGGGCCCCGAGTAGCCGGCGTGGATCGCCTTTACGGCTCCATCTCTTCCAATGAAGAAGGTCGTCGGCCAGCAGTTGAGATTTGCGACCCTGGGAAACTTTTCGTTGAGCTGTTCCGGGGTCCCGGCAACCAGCACTTGATACGTGATACCGTAACGGCGAATAACGGCCTTCAATCGTGCAGGATCTTTCAACTGCGACTCTTCCTCAAAGCTTACCTCCACGATCTCCAGGCCTTGTCCGTGAAACCTTTGATACAGGGTTTCGAGAAAAGGAGCCTCGTCCTGGCAGTTTGGGCACCAGCTTCCACCGATGGAGACAATGACCGCTTTTCCGCGGAATTCCTGGTCTGTATTGGAAACCCGCTTTCCATTCAGATCTGGAAAGCTGAATGCCAAGGGCTCCGTCGGATTCTTCAGCAAAGTATGTTGGAGAGGATCATCCGCTGCTTCCGGCTTCTCGGATATCCCGGCCTGGGCCCGACGGGCAGGCAGCGTGAGCAATCCTCCCCCATGGGCGAATGTCACAAGTTGCAGTGTGCCGTCTGGTTGCGGGAGCAACTCGGCGTAGGACGGTCCGGCAGCAGTAAAGTGGGTCACAATGAATTTGCCCTCGTGCCATTGTCCGTACAGGTTGCCGGTATCGCCATCGATGCGTTCAATCACGGTCACTACGCTTGCTCCTGTTTGATGGACGCGGAGTTTCCAGGCATGTTCTCCTTTAGGGCCTTGAACCGCTACGCTCCAATCTCCGGAAATGTTGGGAGCACCTGCGGAGGGCGCAGCGGTTTTTCCGTTTAGACGAGCAGTGATTGGTATGTCAGGCGAATGGCCGCCGAATGTGCCGTTGAAAGTTCCGTCACTCAGCGTCGCATCCAGCATGTTGGCGTAGTAATCGAAATGCAGAACCAGATGATGATTGGAGAAGCTTCCGCTCGACGAGGCGGATCTGTCTTTGCCGTTGACCAGGAATCCCTGGACGTTCTCTCCTGTTCCTCGAAGGTCGAGCCGAAACGGCACCTGCTTTCCATTGACCACTGCAGTGCCTACCCAGGTGCCGGCCGGAATGCCTGGTGCAGGCTGTTCTTCCGTAGGAGAGGCGCCGAATAATGTGGGTGGGATCGCGGTTAGACGCGCTGCGAAAAATATGCAAAACAACAACCGGAGGCTTCGGGGCATCATGGTCAATCCTTTGGTTGCAGTATCGGTCCCAATGTTGACGTGGGCGGGAGGTTCGTAACTGGTCAGTCGACTGATGCAACTTTGCCGGGCCGCGTTCAACGACCATTCGCGAATGGAGACTCGAGAAGACTCAACAACAAGGGTGGAACTTCCGGCCTGGGACCGCAATCGGGTGCAGACAAAGACAGGCCGCCTTGTGGAGCAACAGCATGGGTCGACTCTAAATCAAAGGGCTGGCCGTCGCAATCCTATCGTTTAAAGACGGCTTGACAAAAACTGGGCCTAAACTGCATGATCGGTACCAGCGGTGCTACTTCTGGCCGCAACACTTAGCCCTATGCAAACCTACCGGTTGCTGAAATTTCGTCTCTTATTGGTTGTTGTTGCCCGTCTCACCGGGTAGCGAGACAGATGTGTCGTGGGCAAGTTCTACTGAATATTCAAGCCTAGCCCGACCCTCCTGATCCTGCCTTATACCCAAAGAAAATGTTTTGTGCCCTCGGTAGGTACTGTGACCTATGCAGATTGCGGATTTTAGTTTGTTGTTGCGGAAAATTGCAGTCGGAACCGCGGTGACCCTCGTGCCCCTGTTGATCCTTGCCGGGGGGCTATGGATTACGCAAAGGCTGCTGGATCACTAGCTGCACGAGAGCGCGCGCGAGAGAGAGAGGAATTGCGAGCAAATTATGGAGATGGATCCCACTGTTCAACGCAGGATGATAAGAAATGCAGCTCTCAGCTTATTCATCTATGCGTTGCCCGTGCTGCTGATGTTTCTTACGCTGTACCTGAGCGGCAGCAAGCCCTGGGAGAATGCGCGGTCCGTCACAGGCGGCGCTTCAGGCATCCACCATGCCACTTCAGACCATACTCATGGCTACGGGTTCATGCTCTTCATCATCGTTCTTGGAGTGATTGAGTTTTCCTTTGGACTCTATGGTCACGAGTGGACCCGCAATGAGAAAGCACTTGATCTCGCGTGCTTCGCGATTCCAAAACTGGTCTTTGCTCCATTCTTTGCGTGGTTCAGCCTGACGGTGCTTCCCCTTCTGTTTCCACGCCAACACAATGTATTTGGCTGGGTTTCGTTCTTCTGGGGCGTTCTCATTCTCTGCATTGCGGACGATCTTACCCAGTACTGGTACCACCGGGTGCATCACGAGATTCCATGGCTGTGGAGATTTCATCGGACCCACCACTCGGCTCCCTACATGGGTATGTCGATGGCCGGACGTCAAAATGCCATTTACACTATTTTCTTCTCGCAGACCTATCTCACCAGCATCCTTGTGTATCTTGGGTTTGGACCAGCCGCGGTCGTCGTACTCGGTGTGAAGTCCACCATTACTACACTGGCGCACTCCAGTATTCCCTGGGACAAGCCGCTCTACCGATATCCAGCGCTTCACCCGATTGCCTGGGCTGTGGAGCGAGTCATCTCGACACCGGCGACGCATCATGCGCATCATGCATCGAGCACAGATGATGGAATTGGTTTCTACAAGGGTAACTTTGGCAACATGTTTTTTCTGTGGGATGTAATCTTTGGAACTGCCCACATCTCCCGCCAATATCCCCGGGAGTATGGCATCTCGCACTATGAAGGGGATCCCTGGTATGCCCAGCTCTTGTGGCCCATATTCAAATCGAATATTCCGGGCAGTGAGTTGGCCGCCGATGGTCCGGTGGTAAAAACCGATATCAAATCGCCAGAAACCGTTCAGGAACTGGAACTCGGCAAGCTGTCCGTGCAGGTATAGCAAACCTACGATTTTGTACTACTGCAATCGACATGGAACGTATCCCACAACCCGCAGCACTGCACGTCACGGCCGGACGATGTTGTTGGCTGTGACCGTCGCTCTTCAAAACTCCAGCATTTAAGCGGATTTGTCGCTGGCAACCGCATCCCTGTTCAGAGCCGCCTGGGCGCCCCGCGCGCAGCTTGTTTCCATGGAGCTTTTGTGAAGAAGATATTGCTGGCCTCACTTGGTTATCTCGCTCTTAGCCTTCCCTTGCATGCACAAAGCACGGTCTCCTATCGTGTGCTGTTTGGCGTAACGGATACTGCACCAACCCGATGGGATGGGACCTTCTCCGGAGAACGAGTCGGTAAGATTACGGCTAACGAGTGGAAGTTCGGTGCCGGCGATAATATCGACGGACAGTTGTTCCATTTCTCCACCCGTCCCGATAATCGTTTTATCGGCTCTGCCGGCGGCAGCGGCGCGCCCATTGTCCCCAATGGATTTATTTTGACGGCGGAGCGAGTGACCGAGAGCAGCGAGTTCTCCTTCACCACCGCGCAGGGAGATTTCAAATTCCGGGCTTCTGATCTCTCTTACGGTAAGGGCATTTACCGTCTGGGAGAGAGGGTTTACATCGATCGGGTACCGGCCGCCTACCGCCTTACCAACACGCCCGAGGAGGAAGATTATCCCTCGATTGCAAAGGACAAGAATGGCGACGCGTGGCTGGCCTATGTCGAGTTCCACCATAGTCCCGATCATGTGAAGTTAGCCGCGCCTCTGCACGAGCCGCTGAAAGATTTCTCGCCACTGCGGCAACCCGTGGGTGGAGATCAGATCTGGCTGCAGAAGTACTCAGGCGGAGCGTGGCAGCCGCCCATCGCCGTAACCAAAGCCGGCAAAGATCAATATCGTACCGCCGTCGCCATCGATGGCAGCGGCCGGCCGTGGGTCTTTTGGTCAGAGAACCGGGGCGGTAACTTCGACATTTTTGCAGCCCGGTGGACCCGTCCGGACCACAGGGGGAAATCCAGATTTCCAAAGAAAGCGGATCGGATATTGATCCAGTCGCTGTGACCGATTCGAACGGCAAAGTCTGGCTCGCGTGGCAGGGATGGCGCGATGGGCGGGCGGCCATCTTTACCGCTCATCAGGATGGAAAGGGCTTTACCTCGCCGGAGAAGATCTCGACCTCCGCCAAAAATGAGTGGAACCCGGCAATTGCGGCGGACAAGGCCGGACGGGTCGCCGTGGCCTGGGACTCCTACCGCAATGGCAACTATGACGTCTATGAACGCACCTGGTCCAACTCGTGGGAGGCGGAAGTTCCCATCGCTGCCTCGGCTCGTTATGAAGCCTATCCGTCGATAGCCTTCGATCCCAAAGGGCGTCTCTGGGTCGCCTATGAAGAAGGCGGCGAAGGATGGGGCCAGGACTTCGGCGCCTACTCGAGCCCAGGAATTGCGCTCGATAAAGGCCGCGCGATTCGCCTGCGAGCACTCGAGCCGGATGGACGGCTGGTCACCATTCAGTCATCGATCGATAAGAATCTCATCGGCATACCCTCGGGACGCCCGGATATCACCGCCAGCCAACTGGACGGAGAACCGCGCGATCCCGATACGCAAAGCGCCGCCAACCGCAAACCCGACCAGGCTCCCGAGGGGGGCGCGCAAACCACGGCGAAGAACACCCTGCCCCGCCTGACCATCGACGACTCCGGACGTGTGTCCATCGCCTTCCGAACCGCTCATCCCATTTGGTGGAGTCCCATCGGAACGGTGTGGTCGGAGTATGTGATCTCCTTCGACGGCAAGCAATGGTCCAAACCCATCTATCTCGATCACTCCGACAACCTGCTCGATAATCGGCCGGCCGTGCTCTCAACAGCTGCGGGGAAGTTGCTGATCGTTAACTCGTCGGATGGGCGGCGCAAATTCGTTCCCGCGAACTCCATCATGGGCGAGCGTGAAGGAACGAAGGATCCCTACAACAACGACCTCTGGAGCCAGGAACTCGATCTTGGCCCGGGCGACCAGGTGCTCCCCGTGGTCGCGCTTTCCCAGTCTGAGAGAACACCTTCCGCGCCCACATGGGAGAGCGTCGAAGTCACCGGGGCAAAGGCCATTCGCGAATATAAGGCAGGGCCCGACGGCTCATATCACATCGTACGCGGCGAATTCCATCGTCACAGCGAAATTTCCATGGATGGCGGCGGAGACGGCACTCTGCTCGACCAATGGCGCTACGTACTCGATGCCGTGGACGTGGATTGGATCGGCTGCTGCGACCATGACAATGGAGCCGGCCGTGAATACTCCTGGTGGATTATTCAGAAGTTGACCGACGTTTTTTACGCGCCGGGTAAGTTCACACCATTGTTCGCTTACGAGCGCAGCGTTTCCTATCCGGAAGGACACCGTAATGTGCTCTTCGCGCAGCGCGGTATCCGGCCGCTGCCCCGGCTGCCGCTCTCTTCAGAGAACGACTTTGCCCACGCACCCGACACGCAGATGCTCTATGCCTATCTGCATCAGTTCGACGGTGTCTCGGCCTCGCACACCAGCGCCACCTCGATGGGCACCGACTGGCGCGACAACGATCCTCAAGTCGAACCGGTGGTCGAAATCTATCAGGGTTTGCGGCAAAACTATGAAATCCCCGATGGGCCGCGGGCCAACAGCGAGAAGGATTCTATCGGCGGATGGCGTCCGAAAGGATTCATCAGCTTGGCGCTCGACAAAGGCTACCGCCTCGGTTTTGAATCGAGCTCCGACCACGTCTCCACCCACATCAGCTACGCCAACATCCTGGTGAAGGGGGATGTGACCCGCGAATCGCTGATCGACGGTTTCCGCAAGCGCCACGTGTATGCCGCCACGGATGAGATTCTTGCCGACGTCAGAAGTGGGGACTACCTGGCGGGGGACGAATTCACCACCACCACGCTGCCCACTTTGAACGTCAAGCTGGAAGGGACTTCGAAGTTTGCCAAAGTGGTCATCATTCGCGACGGCAAGTACGTGTACTCGAATGCGCCAGATACGCAGAACGTCGAATTTACCTGGCGTGACAACCAACCGAACAAGGGTAAAAACAGCTACTACTACGTGCGCGGTGAGCAGGACAACGGAGAGATTGTTTGGGTCTCTCCATTCTGGATCACTTACAAAGGAGACTGATGCGAGCGATTCTTCGTTTCTTTCAAAGTTGGAGACAGACCTCCTGCGGCTGCCAACGCACATGGAGACCCTGGGCGCGAAGGAGCCATTAGGTCGATGAGCGACGAGCGGCGGCAACGAATTCTCTACTACTCCTATGCGGCAGGTGTGGGCATTCTGCTGCTGCTCAACTGGCTCGGGATCTTCAGGACCGTGTTCGGAGTGAACACGGCGATCATCATTACGCTGCTCGCCGGGTACAAGACCTTCTACGGTTCCATCCAGGCGCTGCTGGAAAAGCGGATCTCCGCCGACATTGCTCTTTGCGTGGCCGTAGTCGCGGCGCTGCTGGTGGGTGAATACCTGGCGGCTGCCGAGGCCATGTTTATCGTGCTGGTCGGCGAAGGGTTGGAGTCGTATGCGGCGGAACGAACCACCGCGGCCATCGAACGCTTTGTCGAGCAGATGCCGCGATCAGCGACCGTGCTTCGTGACGGAAATGAACAGACTGTATCGACGGAACAGCTGCACGCTGGCGATACGATTCTGGTGCGCAGCGGGGAACGCATTCCCGCCGATGGCGTGATCGAAAGCGGCTTCTCTACGGTTGATGAGAGTTCGATCAATGGTGAGCCGCTGCCTCAGGATAAGAAGCCTGGCGATGAGGTCTTCTCGGGAACACTGAATCAGAATGTGTTGCTTCGCATTCGCGTTACCCGGAGCGGCTCGGATACGACACTTGCCCAGGTGGTCGAACTGGTGAAGCAGGCCAGCGAGCGGCGCTCTCCGGTGGAGCGGACTGCCGATCGCTACGCCAAGTACTTTCTTCCTGCGCTGCTGCTCTCGGCTGCTCTGACCTACGGCTTCACGCGCGACTGGCTGCGAACTGTGTCTGTGCTGATTGTCGCCTGCCCCTGCGCATTGATTCTGGCCACGCCCACGGCCATGGTCGCCGCGATTGGCGGGCTGGCGCGGCGCGGGATCCTGGTGCGAGGCGGCGATGTTCTTGAACGCGCTGCCAAGACGGACGTGCTCGTTTTCGACAAGACAGGCACCGTCACCGAGGGCAAGGTGCAAATCTCCCAGGTACTTGCCGCCGGAGTGACACCGGAGGAGCTTCTCTCCCTGGCGGCTTCGGCCGAACATGCTTCCTCACACCCGCTGGCGCGGGCCATTGTGAGTGAGGCCGATCGGCGGCGCATTATTCCGCGCGCTCCGCAGAGCGCTGAGATTATCCCTGGGCGCGGCGCGTTCTGCTACCTGGATGGGCGTAAGATTCTCGCCGGCAATGCGGAGTTCCTGCGGGAAAACGGCGTCACCGGGCTCGAGTCATTTATCAACGATGCCGACGAACAGGGGCGCCACACCTGTGCTGGTGGCCGATGGGGGAGTGTTTCGTGGCGCCATTCTCTTTCGCGATCACCTGCGTGAAGGAACTCGCGAAGCACTTTCCACGCTGCGCGACTTTGGCCTGACGGATCAAAGGATCTTCACCGGGGATCGCAAGCGGGCGGCGGAGTTGATCGCCCAGCAACTGGGGATTTCTCATCTCGAGGCCGGGCTGCTCCCGGCGCAGAAGGTGGAATTGCTGGAGAAGCTTCGCTCGCAAGGCCACAGACCGGCCATGGCGGGCGATGGCCTGAATGATGCAGCGGCTCTGGCTACGGCCTATGTCGGTATTGCCATGGCAGGGGCCAGCGACGTCACTGCGGAAGCTGCTGAGGTCGTCTACCTTCCTCATTCGTTGGAGCGGCTACCGGAGTTCTTCCGCGTCAGCAGGAGCGCGGTTCGCACCGCGTGGCAAAACATATTCCTCTTCGCCGGCCTTTTTAATGCAACCGCAGTTGTTTGCGCAGCAACTGGCAAGATCGGCCCAGTGGGCGCCGCTGTCACCCACCAGCTTTCTTCCTTCCTGGTGATGATGAACTCGCTGCGCTTGCTCCATGTTTCCTCGGCCGGGGAATGGAAGCAACGGCTGGCCGCGAAATGGGAGCGGCTTCCGTTCGGCCAGCGGATCGGCCAGGGCATTCATTGGATCAATGACCGGATTGAGCATTTTGAGTTCAGCTCGCTTGCCACCCGGTTCGTAGCGCTATGGCCGCGTATCCGCAAGCCGCTTCTCTTGAAGGCGATCGCTCTGTACGCCCTGAGCGGCATTTACATGCTCAGCACAGATGAGGTCGGCGTCATTCAGCGCTTTGGACGGAAACTGTCGTCCGATCGCCAGGCCGGCCTGCACTATAAGCTGCCCTGGCCTATCGACACGTTGACCCGCGTACGAGCGCAGCGGGTGCGCGTGGTGGAGATTGGATTTCGATCGAACGCCAGCGGGAACGGCGTGGGTGAACCGGCGGCCTACGAATGGAACGTGCAGCACCGTAGTGGCCGCTTTCAGAACATTCCGGAAGAATCCTTGATGCTCTCCGGCGATCAGAACATGCTTGAACTCAATGCCACGGTGCACTACATTCCCGAGCATCCCGATGATTTTCTCTTTCGCCAGGTCGACGCAGATCTTTCCGTAAGGTCCGCGGCGGAAGCAGTAATGCAGAGCGTTGTGACCTCATCGTCGCTCGACGATGTGATGACCCGGAACCGGCGCGGGATTGAGGCCGCCGCCAGGGAGCAATTGCAGGACCGCCTTAGCCGGTACGGTGCGGGCGTTCGCGTGCTGCAGGTGAAGTTGGAGGATGTTCACCCCTCGATTGAAGTGGTCGATGCCTTCCGGGAAGTGTCCGATGCTTTTGAGGAGAAGAGCCGTCTGATCAACGAAGCAGAGGGGTATAGCAACGAACAGATTGCCCTGGCGCGCGGCAACGCGGCCGCAATGATCCAAAATGCCAACGCATTCCAGGTGGGTCGCACGGCGCGTGCCAGCGGCGATGCCAGCCGCTTTGAGTCTGCCGCTGCCGCCTATCGTCTGGCTCCGGACGTAACCGCATCGCGACTCTACCTGGAAACAGTCGAGCAGGTGCTTCCCGGCCGGAACAAGTTGATCGTCGACAAAACTACCAGCAAACGCCAACTGTACCTGTTGCAGAACGGCGTCCAACTGCCGAATGGAATTCGGCCATTGCCCTCGGAGTAAACCGGTATGACACGCAACAAAACGCTGTTGATTGCTGCTGGCCTGGGCGTGGTTCTCGCCTCGCTGTCGCTTTACACCGTCAGCGAAACGGAATTCGCCCTGATCACGCAATTTGGCCGGCCGGTGCGGACGGTTACCCAAGCCGGACTTCACGTGAAATGGTTCTTCCAGTCCGCTCTACGCTTCGACAAGCGCCTGAGAATCTACAATCCTGCGCCATCAGAGTTCCTTACTCGTGACAAGAAAAACCTCGTCATCGAGAACTATGTCGCCTGGCGGATTGAAGATCCCAGCCGCTTTCTGCAGAGCGTAGGAGATGTTCCCTCCGCGGAAATGCGACTGCACGACATCATCTGGTCCGGCCTTTCCGCCGCCTTTGGCAATGAGGATCTGGATGCCCTGGTTTCGACGGACAAAGAGAAGCTGCAGAGTGCCTCGATACTCGAGAGCATTACCGCCAGCAGCGATCGCGCGGCCTTACAGCAGTACGGCCTCAGCATCGAGGATGTACGCATCAAGCGGCTTAATTTGCCGGAGCAGAATAAACAAAATGTCTTTGCCCGCATGCGGGCAGAGCGCGGCCGGATTGCTATGCAGTATCGCGCAGAAGGTGAAGAGCAAGCGTTGGCCATTCGCGCCAATGCAGATCGCGAGAAGGAAGGGATCCTCTCCGCAGCATACAAGGAAGCGGAAACGATTCGTGGTAAGGGCGACGCAGAAGCAACCCGCATTTATGGTGAGGCGTATTCCAGGAATCCGCAGTTCTACAAGTTGACCCGGACACTAGAGTCTTACAAGAAGATCCTCGATGACAAAACGACCATTATTCTAAGCTCTGACTCTGACCTGCTGAGGATCCTGACGAAAGGGCAGGCAGCCTCGAAATGAGCATACTCATTTCTCCACCTGTGCCGGCTGCAATTCCGGCGGACACACCGACACCTCCCAGGGGCCGGCGGTATCGTCACATCCTGTGGTATTTCCTCGCTGCCTGGTTGCTTTCAGGAATCTATATCGTTCAGACCGACCAACAGGGATTGGTTACGCAATGGGGTAAAGTCGTTGAGCCGCGTGTCTTCCCCGGCATTCACTATGCTTTGCCGTGGCCGATCGACACCGTTTACAAGCTCAAGGTGCGCGAGTTGCGGCGCAGAGTCGTAGGAGGAGAGATCCCAGACAGCATCCTTGGCAGAACCCAGACGGCCAACTCCGAGTTTTTCAGCGGTGATCAGAATCTGTTGAATATTCGGGTCGTCATCCAGTACTCCGTCAGCAGCCCGAGAGATTTTCTGTTTCAAGCGCAAAATGCCGATCGGACCGTCGGTTTGGCGGTTGAATCTGAGCTCGTTCGACGCATCGCCCACACCACGGTCGACGACATTCTAACCACGCAGAAATTAGCCATACAAAGTGATGTCCTGAAGTCGGCGCAGGCAATCATCGATGGCTACCGTACGGGAGCCCTGCTCTCCAGTATCAACATTGAAAGCGTATCGCCGCCGCCTGAGACTGCGGAGGCGTTCCGCAGCGTCGCCGGGGCGCGTTCCGACGCCTTCCGCATTGTGAATGAGGCCGACGGCTATGCCAATGACCTTCTGCCCCGGGCCCGGGGTGAGGCGGACCAGCTGCTCGATCAGGCGCACTCGTATTCCGATGGAAAAATCAAGCGAGCTCAAGGAGACGCCGCACGGTTTACCGCCGTCGCCGCGGAATACAGCCAAGACTCCGCAGGTAACGAGCACGCGGGTCTATCTCGAGGCGATGGAATTGATCCTTCCAAAATTGAAGAAGCTGATTGTCGATGCCAATAGCAACCTTGATCTAAGTGTCATTGGACGGCAAGAGAGCTCCACGCCAACGCCCCCGGCCAATGCCGATGGAGCATCGCAGAGATGAATCTCGTCAAACGCCCCGCGCTATTGACCGGATTGTTTCTGTTGATCCTGTTTAGCCTGGTATACCTTCGCGGCCATGGCTGGCGAGTGCCATGGCCAGGGCCAGTGAGTGCGCTGTTCTCTCATTCACGGCCGAGGTCCGCGAATCCGGAGGACACGGTCTACGGCATGCTTGATGCCGCCCGTGCCGGTGACACAGCCGTCTATGTCGATACATTCTCGGGACCGCTCCAACAACAGATCCAGCAGGTGATTCGAGAGAATGGGAAAAAACAGTTTGCCACTTATTTGACTGCGCAAAGTTCTTCGTTTCAAAGCGTCGCACTTTCTGTCGCCGATCAGCCCAGTGATGTGGAGGCTCGCCTCAGGATCGAATATGTCTATGCCAATCGAAATGAGGTACAAACCCTTCATCTCAAGAAGAGCGATGGACGCTGGAAGATTATTGGCATCTCGGGAACAGATCAGATCAAGACTTTGATCCCATATGGTACCGCCGTTACAGATGACTAACGTTCAAGAGAAGGATAAACAAGGATGTCGTTGAGCACCCTGGATCTTGCATTTGTTTCGGCGGGTATATTGGGTTTCCGTCATGGATTTGATTATGACCATATCGCAGCCATCTCAGACATCACGAGCATGGAACCCTCCAAAAAGTCGGCCATGCAGATGGGGTTCGTTTACATACTTGGCCACGCCGTCACCTTAGGCGCGCTGGGCGGCGCCGTCATTCTGTTTCAACATTCGCTACCCAGACAGATCGATCGTTGGGCAGAGCGTGCGGTCGGAGCGACATTGGTCCTGCTTGGAATTTACGTTCTGGGAAGCCTGCTGCGGAAAAAGGAGAATGGTCTGCTGCCCCGTTCGCGGGCGGCCATCCTGATTAGCATTATCCAATGGGCTACCTGGAAGCTGCAGCGCCTCTTCGATCGCGGCCCCATCGAGATGCCTAAGCGAGAGCAAGAACCCTACAATCCATCTATTGTGTTTCTGATTGGAGTTATCCATGGGCTTGGCGCAGAGACCCCGAGCCAGTTGCTTATCTTCTTGCTGGCTGCCAATCTTGGCGGAGCGTCCCTCGGACTGGTGGGCTTAGGGGTCTTTCTCGCAGGGCTGATTACGATGAACCTGCTGATGACTGCTTCTATCGTCGGTGTTCTGAGCTTTAGCGCCAACAAGCCAATTCTGCTGCAGTGGGTAGTGGGGGCGACTGCTACCTACAGCGTGGTGGTCGGAGTGATTTTCTTTATGGGCGGGGCCGCCCTGCTGCCCGCCCTCGGCGGCTGATGATGAATCGAAGGTCCGTATTGCAGCAGATCGCACAGCATCGGAGAAGGTTGAACGGGCGCTCAACTCTTCCCCGATCTGTTGTCATTCCATGAATTGCCAGCATATGATGCGCTTCTGTGTGAATGGTCTTACTCGCCGGAGTGCGTGGTATCGCCAAATTGCAGTGTGGCGTTGTGAAGCTGGAGTGCGGTCAAGAACGTTTTGCTGTCCTTGACGTTTGTCAACTCAGCTTCGATATTGTTCCGCCCTTCGACGATGTGTGCCGGAACAGTTTTGGTCCAGGCGCCGTTGGTGAACGTTACCTGTACATTTGGATCGGTTCCAGTCCACACGACCTTGTAGGTCCCCTTGGGCAGTTCGGTGGCTCCTACCGTTACATTGCTGTCGAGTACGATGTGGGCAGAGTTTTGGGCGGCGTTTGCAGCGAATGGAAGGAAAGCGAGAATAAAGGTAAAGGCCAGGGCTCGTTTCGTCATGTTCAATCTCCTTGATTTGCTTCCGATCTCGGCCGACTTGAGAAGCATTCTCTTGATTAGAAACGCGCCGCCGCGCACTCAATCTTAATAATTGTTAAGCTCGTGAAACCCTCGAAATTCACCGCTCAGACGCAGGGCGGAGCTCCGCTTCAGCACAGGAACTGATCGACTAGACGGAGATGGGCTTATTCAGGGTCTGCATTGCCACCTTCTCTGTGGAGGGCAGACGCGGCAGCACGATCTGCACCTTAAGACCCGGCTTTGCGTTTTCAGCTGTGATGGTGCCTTGATGTACCTGAACAGCCCGCATCGCGATCGACAGCCCAAGCCCAATGCCACCGCTGTTGGTATCTCGCGATTCTTCCGCGCGGAAGAACGGCTTGAATATCTGGGAGAGCAGCTCTTCGGGAACACCGGGCCCATGATCGCGAATTTCGACGATCGAGGTATCGGCAGTTTCCGCCAGCACTTACTTCTACTGCTGAGTGAGACGGTGAATAGCGAATCGCGTTTCGCAGCACATTGGAAACAGCGCGGCGCAGCAGCTCCGGGTCTCCCCAAAGCGGCCGCTCAAACTGGCCGCTCACCTGAAGCCTGCATTCCCGCAACTCCGCGTCAAGCCGTTCTTCGCTGACGATGTCGTTTACCACTTGCTCGAGATCTACGATTTCAAATTTTCTGGCTTCCGGATCGCCCTCGGCTCGTGTGATTTCCACCAGCTCAGAAACCATCGAAGTAATTCGGTCCACGTCCCTCTCAATACGATCGAGGGCGTGGCCCTGATCGGGGCTGCTCCTTGCCAGCCTCACGGCAAACTTGAGCCGGGCGAGTGGCGACCGAAGCTCATGCGAGATGTCGGCCAGCAGTCGCCGCTCGCTGGTGAGCAATCGCTGCAAACGCTCGGCGGTTTCATTGAAGGCCCGCGCCAGGGAACCAATCTCATCCCGTCGGCGGGTATGCCAGCGGGCAGAGAGATCGCCGCGACCAAATCGCTCGACCGTCGCTGTCAAATTGTGGATCGGCGATACCAGCCAGACCGCCGCAGCCCAACAGAGAATTCCTGTAGCTCCTATGACCAGCAGGTAGTACGGAAAGTATTCCCAGGGATGAGGCCGATCGGGTGGGAGGGCGATAAACCAGTACGCGCCGTCCGCCGTTCTGTGGCTAATTACCAGTTTGCCTGCGAGGCGTTGGCGCCCTTCCACTGCTCCAGCCCCAGGGATCAAGTTCGATAGATCCTGGCCGGAAACGACATCGACACCCGCGGAATTCAGAAGATAATGCAAGCCACCAAAGACCCGGTTCGCACGCTGCATATAAGCCGAGACAGCGGCTGGGCCGCCGTGGTTCAATGCCTCCCGGGCCTCTTCCAACTGCAGTTCGTCGGTTCGCTCGAACGTCCGGTAGAAAGTGTTGCGCTCAATCTGTCTCGAAATGGCAAGAAAGACCAGGAGAGACAATGACAACGTTCCTGCCATCGCGAGCAAGATTCCCACGTAGAGAGATCTCATAGCATGCCTCGTTGGGCGAGTTCTCCGGATGTTTGCGCCTGATCTCATGGCTTGGCGCGCTCCTCACCTAGCGTTCCGTGCTGGTAAAGACATAACCGACGCCCCGAATGGTACGAATCAGGGTATGCCCGGATTCAAGCTTCTTGCGCAGACGGCTGATGTGTACGTCGAGCGATCGGTCCGACGGGTTTGCTTTGCGTTCGAACAAACCCTCTGTGATCTCGTCGCGGGATACGATCCGGCCGGCCGAGCGAGCCAGCAAATCGAAGATGTCGAACTCCATTGCAGTCAAATCTACCAGGCGCTTGCCCTTCCACACCTCGCGCCGGTTGACATCGATACGGATCTCTCCAAACCTGGTGACCGTTTCGTTCAGATGATGGGAACTGGCGATTCGCCGAAGGACCGCACGAATGCGTGAGAGGAGCTCATCGGGATCGAAGGGCTTGACCAGATAGTCGTCCGCACCTTTGTCTAAACCTTCGATTCGGTCGCTGCGATGGGTCCGAGCTGTCAACATGATGACCGGCACCGCACTCTGGCGCCGGATCTGGTGCAACAGTGTGAAACCGTTGATTTGCGGCAACATGACATCCAGGATCACCAAATCGTATTGGCCATCAAGAGCGCGTGCAAGGCCTTCACGGCCATTGTGAACGGCTGTCACCCGGTGACCGTTCTCCGCGAAAAACTCCTGCATCATGCCGCATAACTCTGCATCGTCATCGATGAGTAGCAACGATAACTTTCCGGATGCGGGCGATGTCCCTGGTGTCGCCATTTCCTAAACCTATCGGCGCACTTCTACTCTCTGCCCACAAGTTTACGCGAGGGCACACGGTGCCATCTACCTGCTATCTATCATGGATGGTCCCCGAATAGGTCCAGCGCCGACGGCGTGTGTGCCGGTTGCGTCAACTCGCCGACCAGGGGCCGCGAAAGAGAGGTTTCAGCAATGCTGAAGCCCGCTCTGGCCTGGGCTCGGCACGACCAAAGGCCCAGCGCAGGGCCATGATTGCTGCTGTGCATAGTCCTGCTGTCGAAAGAAAATCGCGTTGTGTTGGGTTCGGCATGCATCTCTCTGATACACAATGTCGATGTGGCGAGCTAACTGATCGGGCACCAGGCGCTTGTGTTCTGTCACCGTTTTGTTTTGCTCGCAAACGTTTGAAGTCTCACCTTGTCACGGAACTCTCTAATGCCAATCTTTAAGATTTTCCACTGCTGATTTCTTGCGGCGACAGAAAGCAAAGGCCATGCTTCATAAAGATCTTCATCGTTGCGTCAAGGTCAGCAGCAGCATATGTAACTGAGCCTGAGGGGATTTCTAGCAGCTACACTTCGCTTCGCGTCGGCGGATAACAAAGGGACAGAAGAGGATCGCATCCGACGGTTAATCAGTTCGTCTCGGGTATATGAAACAGTCGCCTGTCGTACTTGATCCGTTTGCACCACTCGATCTCCACTCCTTGAGCATCCGGGTGAAGGGGATTGAACAGATAATTCACGGATTCTGGCGAGGGAACAGAAGGGACTGCCAACAAGGCAGAATCGGCGCCTGCCAGCCAGGAATCTCCTATGGATTTTGTTTGGTCTGCATCGTCTCGCCAATGGCCTGAAAGACGATTCAGATCTAATGCGTCGGTTGCTACCTGATCGGCGACGGTGATCTTCATTAGCTGGTAGGTGTCGGGAAAGAACTCCGGATTGCCCTTTAGGTTGGCAAGCACTTCGATCAAAGCAAGGGCAGGGTGGTCAGATAGGTATACGATACGTTTGCCTCGCCCGGCTGTATGCCACCTCCCCGCTGATTTTTCGCCGCCCATTCCTTGAAGATCGCAGTGGTTGCTGATACGCCACAGCAACCTCACGAATAAACGCCTTCATCTATTTGCCAAACGAGGTTTTCTACCAGGCGCCCACCTGATTCGGTGCGAAGCATGCTCAGTGGTGTCCGATTGTTGAGACGTTCATCGACTTGCCGCAACCAGGTAAGTGCTTTTTCGTGATTTCCAAAAACCTGATCCGCCAGGGAGAGGATTCGTGCGACGCGCAACGTGCGGCCGGTTTCTTCGACAGAGAGCGGTTCCCTGCGCGCCTTCCTGTGTTTCAAGGTCCGCGGAGAGATGACGATCTCGGAAACTTCAGAGAACGTAAGCCCCTTCTCTTTCAAATAGGTGATGCTGTCGGTGGGAAGGCCTTTTTCGGCAATCTCTGCAAGGTTGAGCGCGGAATTTGAGGAAACGCCGATGTACTGCTCGAGAGTGAGGTTGTCGGCAGACATGCTGGAATTTCCTCTTTTGACATTATGCCACAAGCTGATAGGGCAAAGTGCCCAGGGTAACCGGCGTTCTGATTTTTCATCGAATTCTCCGTTGAGAAGATGTGGTGGACGCAAACTACTCTGCTTCCGCCCACCACATCATCGGGCCACCTCATGTTTTGAGATAGGCGTATTTTTGGTTTTTTCCAGGATCGGTCTGCACTTTTCATCCGTGTATCCTCTCTATGCAAGCCCGCGCCTCTCGTCAAAATTGCATCCCGGCAATGGGCGTCAGGAAGGAGAAGGGTTGAGACCGGAGTCAGGCTGGCGGCACGAACCGGATCTCTGCATTCAGTGTGAATGCCGGTCTAAACATTCCTGCCGCATCCTACGTTTTCTCGCTCGCCTGGCAATTCTCTTCTGCATGATCGAGACATCTCAGGCTCAGTACGGCTTTGAAGTCTGGACAGTCGACAATGGTATGCCGGAAAACGAGATACGCGGCATCACTCAGACACCTGACGGATATCTCTGGATCGCGACGTTTAACGGACTAGCCCGCTTTGACGGCGTCCATCTAACTCTCTTCAATAGAGACACCCCCGGGCTGCTTTCGAATCAGTTCGGCACCATGCTGCAGGGGAAGGCCGGAGACCTGTGGCTCGACAGCGTCGATCGTGGCGTAGTCCGCTATCACGACGGCGCGTTTCGCGTCTATGGAAGGCAGTACGGAGTGCCGGCGGACATCGTAAATGGACTTACTGGAGACGACCACGGCGACGTATGGGTGCTTTCCGGAGACCGAATCGTTCGCTGGGATGAAGCATTAAACCATTTCGTCGACATTGCGCCGCAAAGCCCGAACCTGCGGTATCGACTTCTGCTTTGGGACTCAGCAGGATTCTGGGTCCACGATCATGAAAAGGTCCGCTGCTTCACACATGGCAACTTTGTGGACTTCACTCTGCCGAAGCAAATCGTAGAGGATGCCCTCTGGGGCGCAGCGCTCGATCAGAGTGGGACACTCTGGATTGAAACTGTCGACGGTAAACGGGTACGAATCACCGCGGACAACGTGAGCCACATGATTCCCACCAAATCTACCCAGGAAGTGACGGTGGGCACTACCTCTAAGAAGTCCCTGGTGATGCACGTTGGTCCGCGCCTACAGCGAACCTTTGACTTCATCAGCTCCAACCGGGTTGTTTCCGTCACGCCCTGGCATTTCTATGAAGACAGGCAGGGAAACCTCTGGATCGGCACCCAGGAGTCAGGGCTCTACCGGCTGCAAAAACAATTGATCCGCAGCTACACCAGAGAGCAGGGACTGGTCGACCGCGATACCTACGCAACCTATCAGGACCGGTCGGGCGGCGTGTGGGTCGGGGCATGGCACTTGGGGCTCAGCCGTTTCGCAGATGGAAAATTTACCAGCTACACCATGGCTGACGGACTGCCTGACGAACTGGTGACGGCGCTGTTCGAAGACCGTGACGGGCGTTTCTGGGTGGGTACGCATGGCGGCCTTAGCATCTTCAATCACGGACGTTTTCGTATTCCAAGCGGCCCGACTCTTCCCAATGAAGCGGTGGTTCAAGCGATTTGCCAGGACCGGCAAGGAACGCTATGGTTCGGAACCAGGCAGGGGCTGGCTCGCTATGAGAATGGCGTCACCCGGTTTTTTACCCAGAAGGACGGCCTCGCGGCAAACGACACCCATACGATTCTCGAAGCAGCCAACGGAGATTTATGGGTGGGCGGTTATGGCGGTCTGACGCGCATTCGAAACGGGAAGTTTACCCGCTGGACCGAAAACGATGGTTTGCCAAGCGACAACATCTGGTCGTTTTACGAAGATAACGACGGCGCAATGTGGATTGGAACTTATGACGGCGGTCTCGTGCGCTTCAAGGACGGGAAACTTACCACCTATTCGGTCAAGGACGGTCTCTTTGATAACGGCGTATTTAGGATTCTTGAAGATGCGCATGGTTACTTCTGGATAAGCTGCAGTCGAGGTGTGTACCGGGTAAGTAAGCGCGACCTGAACGCATTTGCCGCGGGCGATCTGAAGAAGGTTGCATCTACGGCTTACGGCAAGATCGACGGCATGTTGGATATCGAGTGCAATGGAGGAGTGGATCCGTCGGGCATCCAGACACGCGATGGCAAACTCTGGTTTCCCACCCGGAACGGTGTGGCGGTCATCGATCCGGAATCTGTCACGCACGATCCCGTTCCACCACTGGTGATGATTGAGTCCTCTCTGGTGGACAACGTAACCACACCCGTAAATGCTCCGCTGCGCCTTCCACCCCGCAGGCCTAACGTGGAAATCAGCTACACCGCCCCGAACTTTATCAACGCTACGCAGACCCACTTCAAGTACAGGCTTGAAGGCCTTGACTCAGACTGGGTCGACGCCGGAGGACGGCGCACAGCCTATTACTCCCACTTGCCATCTGGAGAATATGTTTTCCACGTGATTGCAGGCAACAGTGACGGCGTTTGGAACGAGGAGGGCAAAACCCTCGCCATCACGGTGCTCACGCCCTTTTACGAGACCCGGTGGTTTGAGCTGCTGGTACTGCTGACGTTGGGTGCTCTTATAGCAATGTCCTGGAAATATCGCGTGTCGCAGCTGCAACGCGCACAGGCTGCCCAACAGGCCTTTTCCCGGCAGTTGATCGCCTCGCAGGAGGCCGAACGGAAGCGTATCGCCGCCGAGATGCACGATAGCCTGGGCCAACGCCTTGTAGTGATTAAAAATCTTGCGTATCTCCTGCTCCGCGCAAAGAAGGATGCACCTGCCGATGACTCTGACGCGCAAACCATCGCGGAGATCAACGATGAGGCTTCCTCCGCGATCGCGGAAACTCGCGAGATTTCCTATAACCTTCGCCCGTTTCAGCTCGACAGGCTCGGATTAACCAAGGCGATCGAAGCAATGATCCGCACGACGGGCATCGCGTCCGGCATCCGCTTTACTTCAGAGCTGGATAACATCGATGACATTTTTCCGGAAGATCTGCGCATTAATTTCTATCGCATCGTTCAGGAATCCCTGGGCAACATTATGAAGCACGCGCAGGCAACAGAGGTAAGCGTCCGCGTGAAGCGGCGCGTCGAGAACGTAAGCCTGACGATCGAAGACAATGGCCGTGGATTCACGCCCGATGAGCGAAGCCCTGCGCCCTCGCGCAGCGGGTTCGGGTTGACCGGCATGGGCGAGAGGGCAAGCCTGCTTGGCGGCGAGCTCAAGGTGCGGTCCATCCCCGGCAAGGGCACAACCGTCCTGTTCGAAATTCCACTGAAACCGCAGCACCGTGGATGACGGCAGTCTGCAGGCAGTTCAGAGATCCCCGCCGTCCACAGCCGCAAGTGATAAAACGATCTCGGGCAAACCGGAAATCTCCTGCTTAAGCACATACTCGCGAGCTCCAGCCTCGAGCGCGGCAGTTTTCATATCCTCATCCAGGTAATCCGTCACGACAATAATGCGAGCTGATGGGTCGTAGCCTCGAATCTGCCTGGTGGCCGCCAGGCCATCGACATGAGGCATCCTGAGATCCATCAGCACGATGTCCGGTCGATGTTCTTCATAAGCTGCCAGCGCCTCTGAGCCGTCGGCACATTCCCAGATTGCGCTCGCCGTGCCGGCTAAAATGCGCCGTAGCACGCGCCGGATTCCGGCATTATCTTCAACAATCAAAAACGTCATATATTCTCTTTGCCATGGTTCTCGCGTCCGGCACCCCGTTGACGCAAGGCCGGAAATCATTGAAAAGCTGGATCAAGCCTATATAAGCGCGAGGACAAAAGACATAGAGGATGCTACATCCCGGACCATGTGGTTCCACATGGGGACAAGCCGGTCGTGGTACGTTGGGTGGTGGATTGCGAACTAAGGAAACAGAGTCGTGGCTGACGAGATTCAAATTCTGATTGCAGACGATCACCCGCTGATGCGGAAGGGGTTGCGGCTCAGTGTCGAGGAAGATCCCGGCTTAAGAGTCGTCGGCGAAGCCTCCGATGGAGAAGCCGCTTTGGCGCTCATTAAGAAGCTGCATCCACACGTCGCGCTGCTGGATATCGAAATGCCCAAGCTGGACGGGCTCGGTGTCCTACGGGAAATGGTTAAAAGCGGGCTGAAGACACAGGTCATTTTTCTTACCTTTCATTCGAATCAGGATCTCTTCCGCAGCGCAATGGACATGGGATGCAAAGGCTATATTTTGAAGGACAGCGCCGTCCAGGAGGTGGTGGCCGGCATTCATGCCGTGGCGTCGGGACGGCCATACATCAGTTCAGCCATTACCACGGACTTGCTGCAGAGGCAAAATCAGCCCGATGCAAAATCAAGCCAGATGAGCCACCTCACCCCTACCGAGCTCCGCATCATGCAGCTGATCGCGCGCGGTAAAACCAGCAAAGAAATCGGCGCCGAGCTTTCCATCCACTACAGAACTGTCGAAAACCACCGCACCAGCATGTGCCGCAAACTTGACCTCGATGGCGAGGGCGCCAATGCGCTCCTGCGGTTTGCGCTGCAAAACAAGAACCTTTTGTAACCTTGCGTGTGTGGATCTGTGGGACCCGCAGCAGGCTTGAGGGAAGGATTGCGTTCATTCCACACTTAACTTGATACCGGCAAGTCGCTTGGCTCGCGTATCTGCAACAAGCCCGTCGTCCGATTTTGAAGGCAACTATGCTCTCAATGTCTACGGGTTCTCAAGCATTAACCAGGAACCCGCTTGGGCTGCGGCCGGTCCGGTAACGGTTGCCTCCGATGCATTCTCCGGTTACACCGATTCGAGCGTCCAGAATGCGGCCAACTCGGCATCGATTGTCACCCCCGGCGTGCCTCTGTCCGGTTCAGAGAACAGCTCTATCGGCTGGCTCACTCTGACTGGCTTGAACGCCCAGGACCCTCAGACACAATCTGGCTTCGGCTACTACCCCATCGACAATCGCCGGGTGATCGCGATTGAGTTGGACAACCAGCAGACGAACGCCCCGCAGATGGGCCTGATGATGCTGGAAGGTGTGCAGCCGAACTAACAGCGATCTCCAAACCCTTCGCAAACAAGCGCCGCGTTACTCTGAGAGGGTCTCAAAGGGAAAGGCAGCAGGTAAGTCCCGGCGCATGGCGCGGGAGCGGTTCCAGGCGTCGAATTCAGCCAGACGTTCGTGCAGGCTAATCTCGATATGCTCGGAAAGGATACGCATCGCACGCTCCGGCTGGCGCTCGCGCAAAGCTTTGACGATCTCATTATGCTGGGAATGAATCTTATCCAGCATGGCCGCCTCGTGTCCGCTGCGACGGATGGCGAAGATACGAATCAACAACTGCGTTTCATTGGCGATCTTTTGCATTCGCGGATTGAGTGCCATCAGCATAAGGCAGGCGTGGAAGTTAAGGTCCAGTTGCATGAAGCGGCCCATCTGCTCCTCGTTGAGCGAATGCTCTCCGGAGGCGACCAATGCTTCGCGTAATGGCCGAATGCCGTCGACCAATTGCTGCAACTGGTCCAGTTCGGCAGCCGGCACGCCAAGACGGGCCACTTTGCGCGCGGCAAAGACCTCCATTGCCTCGCGCAGCTCATATAAATCGATGATGTCGTCCCGAGTCAGCCGCGCCACGGTGGTACCGCGACCAGGTATCTGCTCCAGCAGACCCGATGCAACCAGCTGCCCAATCGCTTCCCGGACCGGTGTGCGGCTGCTGCCGAGACCTTCTGCCACTTCGACCTCGGAGAGAGGATCTCCGCTGCTAAGCCCTCCACTCGCTATTTTGTGCCGGATGTAGACATAAGCCCGCTCGCGTACGGACTGGTCCGCAGTGGGGGACTGGGCGGTTTGCCGGCTGGACTCTGGCCAGTTCGCCGGCTCCTGGATTTGGGCATGGCTTCTACCGATCTTCTAACGATACGGGATACTGTACATCGCGGGGGCTCGATCAGCCAAGCTGTATTCGTAATGTCGACAGCCAATAGACGCAGTATGTAATATCGTTCCGGAACCTCCCCCGAGAGGAGGGTTACGACCATGTGGCACTCTTTATTGGACGGTGTGAGCGCGGCGGTCCTGACTCCGCGAACGGACACGGATTCAGTGGCGGAAGATCAATTCCGGCGCAGCCTTTATTTCCTGCTGGGTCGCGGAATTCGCAGCTTTGCGCTGAACGGCGCCACCGGCGAGTTCTGTCTTACCAATCCGGCACGACTGAAACGCATTCTGGCCAATGCCTCCACGATCACCGACTTTGAGGGACAATTCGTAGTTGGCATCGGTACGCCGGGATACACGACCAGCGTTGAACTAGGCCGCATGGCTGTCGATGCCGGAGCTAAAGCTGTCTTGCTGCCAATGCCGTATTTCTTCCCCTACGAACAGGCGGATCTGCGGGCATTTGTAAGTCGTGTGGCCGATGCATTGTCCATCCCCGTGCTGCTCTATAACCTGCCGCAGTTTACCTCTGGCATTGCGCCTCAGACCTCGCTCAAGTTGATTCGCGAACATGGAAATGTAGCGGGTATCAAAGACTCAAGCGGATCGCTCGAAACGCTGCGGCTGCTCACTGCCGAGGGGGTGGACTGCTGTCGCATTGTAGGCAGCGATAGTGCACTGGGTCCCGCGCTCGTGGAAGGGGTCAGCGACGGCGTGGTTTCGGGCGTCGCCTGTGTTCTGCCAGAGCTTATCCAGCGTGTGTTTGCGGCCGGCATTTCGGCGCCCGACAGCGAGGAATTTCGAGCGGCAAACGCCGACCTCGAAGCTTTTATCGAGGAGATCAATCTGCTACCCATTCCCTGGGGATTGAAGGTAGTCTCGGAGGAACGGCAGTTAGGGCCGGCGACCTTCGCCGTACCAGTCGCACCCGAACGGCAACTGCAGATAGAGCAGCTTCGCGCCTGGTACAGGCAATGGAGTCAGACACTCTCGCGGCCACTTTTTGAAAGGCCAGAGTATAGTTGTTGATTTGCCAGAACCGATGGCAGGCCCGAACTCCATCTGCTGTGACGGAGCGGTTTCAATGACGACTAAAATTGCGCTGTTTGGAGCCGGCGGGAAGATGGGGTATCGGCTGGCCAGCAATCTTAAGCCTGCACCCTTCGAGGTCCGCCATGTGGAACGCAGCCCTGCTGGCCAGGACCACTTGAAGAGTGGTCTTGGTTTGGAGTGTGTACCCGCCCATGAAGCTCTTCAGGGCGCCGAAGTTGTTATCCTGGCGGTTCCGGATACCGCTATCGGCAAGGTCGCTGCATCGATCGCAGGGGAACTGAAACCAGGAACGATGGTGATGGTGCTCGACGCCGCTGCTCCTTTCGCCGGCCATCTGCCGAAGCGCGACGACCTGGCGTATTTCGTCACCCATCCCTGCCATCCGCCGGTATTTAACGACGAGACCGATCTCGCAGCCAAGCGCGATTACTTTGGCGGCATCGCGGCCAAACAACACATCGTTTGTTCACTGATGCAAGGGCCGGAGAGCGCCTACCTACTGGGGGAACAGATCGCAAAGGTGATTTGGGCGCCCGTGATGCGCTCCCACCGGGTAACGTTGGAACAAATGGCGCTGCTCGAGCCGGGCCTTTCAGAAACCGTGTGCGCCACACTGCTGGTGGCGATGCGCGAAGCCATGGATGAGGTCATCAAACGCGGCGTGCCCGCGGAGGCAGCTCGGGATTTTCTACTCGGCCACATCAACGTGCTCGCCTCGGTGATCTTCAAAGAGCGCGAAGGCCTTTTTTCCGACGCTTGCAATAAGGCGATCGAGTTCGGAATGCCGGCGTTGATGAGGCCTGACTGGAAGCGCGTATTTGAACCCGACGAAATTGCGGCGAGCATCCGGCGCATTACGTAAGTCTCGTTCGCCGGGGATTCCGGCATGAAGGAGTTTCTTGCAGATGCCTTTCCGTCCCACCCGGCGCAAGTTTCTTCAAGCTTCCGCGGCCGTTTTGGGTCGCAGCCTGTTGGGCCATGCGGCTGGCATCGCGTCCACTCCAACATCCGGCAGGGAATCCCCGCGCGAAGTGCTGCGCGAATTTCCCTATGGAGCGGTGACCATCACCGGCGGTCCGCTTAAGCAGCAGTACGACCGTATCCATGCAAGTTATCTTGCGCTGGACAATGATCGGCTGCTCAAAGTCTATCGGCAGCGTGCCGGTATGCCTGCGCCCGGGCCGGATATGGGCGGCTGGTACGACACAAACGGCTTCGTTCCCGGCCACTCCCTGGGGCAATACATTTCCGGACTGGCCCGCATTGGCGCCGCCACGGGTGATCCTGCGTGCGCAACGAAAGTGCGGGAACTGGTCCAGGGCTTCGGCGCCACGCTGGGCATGGATAACCAATCCATCATTCGCCCGCAGACGAATCTGTGGATTTGCTATACGCTCGATAAACATTTCGCCGGCCTGATCGACGCTTACACGTTGGCTCACGTCGACGAGGCGCACGATCTTGTGCCCCGTGTGTTTGACGGGGCAGGGTCGATGATGCCAGATCACGGCCGCGATCGTGTTGGTAAGAAGAATCCGCCGTATGACGAGACTTACGTCATGCCGGAGAACCTTTTCACTGCTTATCAGCTCACTGGCAGGCACGAATTCCAGGCGACAGCACTCAACTACATGCTCGATCATGACTTTTTCGATCCATTGGCGCGGAAGGAAGACGTGTTGCCCGGGCGGCATGCTTACTCGCATGCGATTGCGCTTTCATCGGCAGCCAAAGCCTACCTGGTCCTGGGCGATGAAAAATACCGTCACGCGATGGCCTATGCGTGGACCTGTCTCACGACCACACAACAGTTTGCCTCGGGAGGTTGGGGGCCCAATGAACAGTTTGTCGAACCCCATCAAGGCAAGCTCTATGAGAGCCTCAGCAAGCACAGTCGATCACTTTGAAACGCCCTGTGGCGCATACGCAGCCAGCAAGTTGGACCGCTATCTGCTTCGCATAACGGGGGATCCGCGCTACGGCGATCATCTGGAGCGAGTTATTTACAACACCATGCTCGGCGTCAAGCAGCCCGACTCCGACGGCGATTATCCTTATTACTCGACCTACGGTCCCAGGGCGAGCAAGGTCTGGTATCCGCACAAATGGCCGTGCTGCTCCGGAACACTGGTACAAGGCGTTGCCGATTATGTGCTCAACCTCTACCTACGCGCCGCTGACGGCGTTACGGTGAACATGTATGCAGCGAGCGAATTGCGCTTAGAGCAAAACGGCGCCAGGATCAAGCTGACGCAGGCGACGGATTTTCCCGCCAGTGAGACTATCTCGATCCGCATCGACAGCGACATTCCGCAACTCTGGACGCTGCGGCTGCGCATCCCCGGGTGGTTGGAACAGCCGGCGCGGATCACGATGAATGGCGCCGCCGTGGCGCCCGGCCAACCTGGCAGCTTCGCCGCTCTACGCCGGCGATGGAGGGGAGGAGACGTAGTGGAGTTGCGTCTTCCACAGGAGTTTCGTGGCGAACCAATTGACGATCTCCATCCGGATGTCGTCGCCATTATGCGCGGTCCGCTGATGCTCGTCGCTATCGATCCGCCGGATGGACTGGAGAAGAGACCGCTGGTCATACACGAGGGTTTCGGCGCTCTCGGGCAACGTACCGACGCGTGGACAAGAAACGATGGCGGGCGGCAGGTTGTTTTTGTCCCGTTCTATCAGGTACAAAACGAGCAATACACGACCTACTTCACGCGCGCCTGACGCGCGGAGGGGGAGGGCAACACGATGAACGGCGCGCAATCAACCACGCAGGATCGCATCCGAGCCCGTTATTGGATTGAGACTGCCTTTCCCCTGGAAGACGCAGCTGCCATTATGGCGGGTGAACAATCCACTGGCACTTTCATCAAGGTGCCAGGTGAGACCGCTGAATTGCGCGAGCGATTCGCTGCCCAGATTGAGCAGATCATCGATCTGGGAGCAGCCGACCGGGCGTCACTTCCCGGTTCTGGAATGCCGAAAAATTCCTCCACCGCACAGCGCCGCACCGCAGAGGTTACCCTCTCCTGGCCTTTACACAATCTCGGCCCTTCCCTACCCAACCTTCTGGCCACCGTGGCCGGCAATCTCTTCGAGCTGAAACCCTTCTCCGGTCTCAAGCTGCTGGACCTTACGCTGCCGCCCGCGTTTCTCAATCGCTACCAGGGGCCACAGTTTGGGGTCGCGGGTACTCGCCGTTTTACAGGCGTAGAGCATCGTCCGCTCATCGGTACGATCATCAAGCCGAGCGTCGGGATGAGCCCCGAAGAAACTGCCGCACAGGTTCGCACACTGGCCGAAGCCGGTATCGACTTCATCAAGGATGACGAACTTCAGTCGGATGGGCCGCACTGTCCCTTCGAACAACGTGCTACCGCGGTCTTGCGCGTGCTGCAAGACCAGGCCCAGCGGACCGGAAAGCAAACCATGTACGCAGTCAACATTACCGGCGATCTGGACCAGATGCTCGAGCGCCATGACCATGTCGTAGCCGAGGGCGGCACGTGCATCATGGCCAGTATGAATTCGATTGGCTTGCCGGCGATGAAAGCGTTGCGTGACCACTCGCAAGTCTGCATCCACGGTCATCGCAACGGCTGGGGCATCTACGGGCGGTCGCCCGCAATCGGGATGAGCTTTATCGCGTACCAGAAGTTCTGGCGGCTGGCGGGTGTTGACCACACCCACGTCAACGGGCTCAGTAACAAGTTCTGCGAACCGGATGAGAGTGTGATTCGCTCAGCGCGGGAGTGCCTTACACCGATGTTTCCTCCTCCATACGCCGGCTGCGAAATAATGCCCGTCTTTTCTTCCGGCCAGACGGCGCGCCAGGCTGCGGATACTTATCGCGAACTGGGATCCACGGACCTGATCTTCGCTGCCGGGGGCGGCATCCTGGGACATCCGCTAGGTCCTGCCGCCGGCGTACGCAGCCTGCAGCAAGCCTGGGAAGCGGCCGTCGAAGGTATTCCCGTCGCGGAGTTCGCCGCCGGTCATCCTGAGCTGCGGGCGGCGTTGGAAAAGTTTTCCAGCTAGGAACCCTGCACATGGCACTGCTCTACTGCTACTACGGCGACGACTTTACCGGTTCCACAGACGTGTTGGAGCAGCTCGCCGTCAACGGTGTGTCAAGTGTGCTTTTCCTCACCACTCCGACGCCGGCGCAACTAGCGCGCTTTGCCGATTGCCAGGCGATCGGCTTTGCCGGCGATGCGCGATCACGGACCCCGGAGTGGATGTCTGCCCATCTGCCGGGAATCTTCACGCGCATGCGCGAGCTCAATCCGGCGGTCGTGCAATACAAGGTCTGCTCCACTTTCGACTCCGCGCCTCACCGCGGCAGCATCGGACGCGCGCTCGAAATTGGCCGGACAGTATTTGCCACCAGGACTGTCCCGATCGGTGTAGCCGCGCCACACCTGGGCAGGTTTCTGGTCTTCGGCCAACTTTTCGCCGCTGCCGGCACCGAGGTCTATCGGATCGACCGTCATCCGACCATGGCGCATCACCCGGCGACACCCATGCACGAAGCCGACCTGCGCCTCCACCTCTCCAGTCAAACAGATCTTCCCATCGGCCTGGTCGACCTTCGCGCTTTTCAAACCCACCAGGCTCGCGAAGACTTTCGCCGCCAGTCGAGCAGCGGCGCGACCGCAGTCCTTCTCGATGGCATCGATGTGGCTATGCTTCAGGAGGCAGGCGGGCTGGTGTGGGATCTGAGAGAAGACACACAGCCTGTTTTCACTATCGGCAGCTCCGGACTCACCGCGGGTCTCGTCGCCCACTGGCGCAGCACGGGCGTTCTCGCGCTGGCGCAGCCTCCGGTAACCGCTGCTGCTACCGATAGAATTCTGATCATCAGTGGAAGCTGCTCCGCAGTGACAGCTCAGCAAATCCTGTGGGCCAGGAGCCACGGGTACGCTTGCGTCGCCCTCGACGCAGCGGGGTTGGCGAGCGGCAACTCGCAAGCCAGAGAGACTGCATTGCGTCTTGGATTGCAATCGTTGCAATCAGGATGCGATACAGTTCTCTACACCGCCTTAGGTAAACCCTCGGGAGCAGCTCACGACCATTCACTTGGCGTTGCACTCGGCCAGCTTTTGCTCGAACTTGTGCAGCAGACCGGTGTTGGCCGCGTCGTTCTCTGCGGCGGTGACACAGCCTCCCATGCAGTTCAACAACTGAACCTGACAGCCATCACCTTTGCCGGTGCGCTTGCGCCGGGAGCGCCGCTGTGCCGCGCGCATGCCGATGAGGGCACGGGCCTGGACGGGTTAGAGCTGGTGCTCAAAGGAGGACAGATCGGTCCGGAGGACTTCTTCGACATCGCGCGCCGCGGTGGTGCCGGGTAGATCGCACTACTCGCGCAATCCGCGCGTGCAATCGACCTGAGAAAAAAGGGCGGCGCTTATCAGCACAACTGTGGCGATGCCAAACAGAGGCAGGTTGTAGTTGCCGGTCGCGCGTATGACGTAACCGAACACCACCGTACACAACAACCCGCCGAGATTGCCCGCTGTGTTCATCACTGCGGTCGCTGTGCCGCCACAACTGCCGCCCAGATTCAGGCACATGGCCCACGCAGCAGGCAGCATCAGGTCCATCACGCCAAAACACAGAGTGAACGTTGCTACCACCAGGACCGCGCCATGCACCAGGCCCAACACAACAAACAGCGTAGCCGCTACCAACAGACACAAGCTGGTTACCCGCCGGTAGGCCACTTGCATGCCGTAGCGTTGGACTAACCGGTCGCTCAAATAGCCACCGGCAAGATTGCCGCCTATACCCAGCAGGAAGGGAAACGACGCTACGATACCCATGTTTGCCAGTGAAATGTGCGCACCGTTCACCATCCAGGTGGGGAACCAGGAAAAATAGAACCAGCTTGCCCAGCCATAGAATCCATAGGCGGCAACGATGAGCCAGAGCTGCCGCAAGGCGAGCAGCTTACGCCACGGAACGCGGTGATGGAGAGATCCGCCCATTTCACCGATCTCCTCCAATTCCGTTCGCGTGATCCCAGGCTGAGCGGCGGGGCGATCATGGAACCACATCCGCCAAACCACCGTCCACACCAGCCCTAACGCACCCAGCACCCAAAAGACGGCACGCCAACCGAAGCGCAACTGTAACGGAACAAGCAAAAGGGGCGCGAGCGCAGCACCCAACCGGCTCGCAGCCCACACCACTCCTTGACTGCGCGCCCGCTCCTGCCTGGGAAACCAATGAGGGATGACGCCGGCCGCATTGGGATAAGCGCCGGCCGCGCCCACTCCGAAGAGAAAGCGGGTGACGCAGAGCTGCCAGAAAGAGCGGCACCAGCCGGTGAGCGCCGTAAAGATAGACCACCACGCGGCAATGCGGGTTAGCTCGCCCCGTTGTCCATATCGGTCGCCCTGCGCCCCTGAAGGGATTTCGAAAACCGTATTCGCGATCACATACGAACTCAGCACCCATCCCCACTTCACCGGCGTTAGCTGAAGCTCGTGCTGCACACTTAGACCGGTCACGGCGATGGCAAGCCGATCGAGGAAGGTGATGATCGAGACTGCTCCCAAAAGCGCGAGCACGCCATGGCGCTTCTTCACCGGGCTAGAACTCCTGATTGCGGGCGGAGGACTGCAGCAGGTCGCGGGTACGCAGTACCGCAAGCTCGGGGCTGGAGAGCACGGGAACTGTCACTGCTCCCTCGGGCATGGCCTGCAGCACGCGCGCCATGGACGCCTGCGCCAGCACCACCAGCTCGACTTGCGCCGCCAACTTGGTAAGCGCCTGGCTTACGATGCCATCGTGCGTAGCTGTATCGCCCGCGAGCACGGCCTCGAAGGCGCCCTCACAGAGCGATGCCTCGATCACCGTTTCCCTGCCCGCGGCCGCGCTCTTTTCGCGCAATAACGCGATCGTAGGCTCGAGGGTGGTGCGCAGCGTCGCCAGTACTCCGATGCGCTGCGCCCGGCTGACTGCCTGTTCCGCCATCGCATCGTCGACGCGCACCACCGGAAAAGGAAAGAGCTTGGCCGCCAGTGAAACGGCCGGCCCGATCGATGAGCAAGTGACCAGCATTCCGTCAACGCCGATGGCAGCAGCCGATTCGACCATCCCGATCAGGCGGCGCACGGTCACTTTCTGCAGCTTGCCGGCGGAGATGGTCTGCTTGATCAGACTTTCATCCACCATGTGAAAAATGGCCGTCTCGGGCAGATGCTGCTTGCACAGTGAGGTAAACAACGGGGTCAGTGTCGGGCTGGTATGCAACAACGCGAGGGTGGATGGCAAGCTATGGCCGCCTTTCGTCAGGAGTAAAGTGCCGCAGGGAACCAGATTACTCCGCTGGAGAAACTCGCACCCTCTTCGCACCGCCGCCTGTCAAAAGTACCGCGCTCTCTGCTATCTTGTCGCGGTGAAACCTTCGTTTCTGGCCGTCGCCTTGCTCGCTTTCACGCCGCTGCTGTCGGCCCAGTCCCTGGATACGGCCCTGGATACGGCTGCCAATACGACGCGCCAGCTGGCCAAAGTCCGCGCTGAGACCGCGCCCGCAAATACCCGCGTCCGCTTTCACAGCGACTGGAATTCCCTCGGACAGTACCGAACGCCCGAGTGGTTTCGCGATGCCAAGTTCGGCATTTTCATTCACTGGGGCGTGTACTCTGTTCCGGCTTTCGGAAACGAGTGGTACTCGCGCAACATGTATGTTCCTGGGAACAAGGCCTTCGAGCATCACATCGCCACGTACGGCCCGCAGACAAACTTTGGCTATAAGGACTTCATTCCGCTCTTCAAGGCCGAGCGGTTTGATCCCAGTGCGTGGGTCGATCTCTTCGTCCAGGCGGGCGCGCGCTATGTCGTCCCCGTGGGTGAGCACTGCGACGGCTTCGCCATGTACAACTCCGATATCACTGAGTGGAACGCTGCCCGCATGGGGCCGCATCGCGATGTGGTTGGCGAACTCGAGGCTGCCACGCGTGCCCGCGGGCTCCGCTTCGGCGTCTCGTCGCACACCGCTGAGCATTGGTGGTGGTATGGGCGCGGCCGCTCCTTTGCTTCCGACGTCCGTGACATGACGCCGAAAACCGCCAGCCTCTATGGCCCGGCTGCGGCCATGAACCTGGGCGGCCCCGACGGCGTCACCAACGACGAGAAGGAGCCCGACCCCAATCATCTGGAAGCGTGGCTCGCACCCAACCAGACGTTTCTCGACAACTGGCTGGCTCTCTCCACTGAAGTCGTCGACAAATACCATCCTGACTTCATGTATTTCGACTGGTGGATCGGTCAGCCCGCATTCCAGCGCGCCCTGCAGCAGTTTGCCGCTTACTACTACGATCGTTCCGCGGAGCGGAACCAGCAGCCTGTGCTGACCTACAAGCAGGAGGCCATGCCCGCCAATGCGGCCACCCTCGACATTGAGCGCGGAAAACTCGACACCCTTCGCCTGTTGCCCTGGCAGACTGACACCTCGGTCTCCATTCACTCCTGGGGCTACGCGGAACACGACGAGTACCGCACCGCCAAATCTCTGATCCATCAACTCGTCGATACGGTGGCCAAAAACGGCAACCTGCTACTTAACGTCGGTCCGAAATCCGATGGCACCATCCCCGAAGAAGCACGCACGGTCCTGCTGCAGATGGGTGCGTGGCTGCGCATCAACGGTGCGGCTATCTATGGCACCAGGCCCTTCGCCGTATTTGGCGAGGGACCAAGCGAGACGCCCAAAGATGCAATGGAACTGAACCACGATATCCAGGTCTACACAGCCCACGACGTCCGCTATACGATCTCAAAATCCGGCGCGATGCTCTATGCCACGGCGCTTGGTTGGCCTGCGGACGGCAGCCTCACCCTGCATACCTTGTACTCCGGAAATCCGTATCTTCCCGGCCGCATTTGCGGCGTCACTCTGCTGGGGACCGGCCAGTTCATCGCCTCTCGTCAGGATTCCGATGGACTTCATTTGACCCTTCCCGCCTCCGCGCCCAGCGCCCTTCCACATGATGTTGCCTACGTCTTCGCCATCCCCACTCATTGCGTTTCTTAATTCAGGCTGTCGACAGGATGGTCCGGGGTTCAAGTGACCTCACTGACGCCACAGTTGCAAACCAGCGATGGGGCTGTTGGCCAGGTGATCGATCAGAAGCAGGTTGCTGAGTAAAAACCATTTGGCTAAGTCCTTTGTTTCATGAAGGTGTCCAACATTTTTAATTAATTAATTTGGCCATCTTGGATCTTGCGTGGGTGGTTACTGCTCCCAAGCGGCAGGTAAGGACCAGTACCAGACTCCTTTGACTCCATCTTTGGCGCTGTGAACGCCCAGATCGAATTTGGCGCGGCGCAGGGTCCGGATGCAAACGCCATCCCGCTCGGCTGCGGTCTCGATTCTGCCTTGCGTTTCGCTTCCATTCTGTAAGTACTCGCGGAGCCATTCACCGGCAAATCTGCGTTTAGGGAGGCCTGCGCCGGTCGGGCGGTCGGCCAGCATTTCCTCGCGGGTTAGCTTGCTGAGACCGGTCCAGGAGAAGTTTCCAGCATCATCAATTCTGTACGAGAGTGAGGGTGCGAGAGGCCCCAGGTTTGACTTGATCTGTAACAAAGCCGGTTGTGATGGTGCGTCAGGGGAACTGCCGGCAAGAAACTCAGTGCGGAGGGCGGCGGAGATCTCGATGGATCCCTGGCTGCGAAGGGTAGGTCTGCCTGGGCCGCGTTTGCTGAGATGGCGAATGAGCAGAATGCAGCAGTCCTGTTTCTCCGCCAGACGGCCGAGCTTCTCCAACAGAGGAAGGGTTTCTGCGGGCTGATTGAGATCGATGCCCGTGCCAGAGTAAATGTCGAGTGAATCGAGAATCACGAAGCGGGCATGGGTTCGCTGGAGCGCGTCTTCGAGGAGGGAAGTATCGCCGACGTTCAGGGAGGCCGATGGCGCGGAGAGGACTCCGCGCAAGACTGCGAAACGCTTGGGGTCTCCATGGAGCCCAACAAAGCGGGGGAGAATGACTTCCGAACTGTTGTGCTCCATCGAGACATACAAGACGCTGCAAGGTTCGAGTTTTTCGCCGGTGATTGGGGCTCGCCCACGGCTTAGAGCGGCCGCGATGGTGAGCGCGATCCAGGTTTTACCCGATCCAGGCACTCCAGAGATCATGGCTAAGGTCCCGCATGCGAGCCTATCCTGCCATAGCCATTCGACGGGCCGGGGCTGGAGGTCGCAGAGATAGACGACGTCCGCGCCGTGAGTTGGTTCTGCGGGTAATGGGGGCGAAGGAAGCGGGTGAACGTCTCCCGGTGAGTCTTCCTGCGGGCCGGGGACATCGGCAACGTTGGCTGTGTCTGTATCGTCCGGTGTTGTGAGCAGATACCCGGTTGAGGAAGGAACCTCTGGCTGCGGTCTGAAGGAGTGGCCGTAGAAGATTCCACTGTGCGTGTTTTGTCCGTCGGTTGTCATTAAGTCACTCCACTTATGGAATCGGTTCCCTGGTATTTGCACTTTTGAGTGCTGTGCAAGAAACAGTTGGCTGCTTGCGGTGATTTCCGCTCTCCGCAGGCGCGCCCTTCGCGGGGCGCAGGAATGCTGCGGACAGGCGTAACCCGTCACTGCAATTGTCACTTTACTGTTTGCTACACCCAAGTCATCAAGCTGGCGAGCAGCTGATGCTTCCGGTGGTTGGCGGCAGAGCACGGGCAGAGTACACCATTGCAAGGCCATTCAGCGCCGTCATGGCAAGACGGGCCGACGTCTGGATCCTATTCCCACAATAGTACGGTATTTGGACGGCGTCGAGACTGTGTTCTGGTGTCGAAGTATGCAGATCATCTCCCCTTGTATCGCCAGTCGGAGATCTACGCTCGCGAAGGAGTCGACCTGGATCGCTCGACGCTGGCCGACTGGGTGGGAGCTGCCAGCTATTTACTCTCGCCTTTGGTCGATCAGCTGCGCAAGCATGTGCTCGCGGCTTCCAAGCTACACGCCGATGACACGCCCGTTCCGGTGCTGGCTCCGGGAACAGGCAAGACCAAGACCGCACGACTCTGGACCTATGTGCGCGATGACCGTCCCGCGGGCAGTGATGTGCCACCAGCGGTGTGGTTCGCCTACTCGGAGGATCGCAAGGGAGAACATCCCAGGCAGCACTTGAGTCACTTCTCCGGTGTTTTGCAGGCTGATGGCTATGCTGGATTCCATCATCTCTACGAAGGCGGCAGAATCGTCGAAGCCGCTTGCTGGGCTCATGTACGACGCAAGTTCTACGACATCCATGTGGCCCATGGTTCAGCTGTCGCCAACGAAACTATCCAGCGAATCGGGAAGCTTTACGATATCGAACGTGAGATTCGTGGCCAGGTGGCTCACCTTCGCTGTGAGATCCGCCAGACACGAGCGCGGCCCCTGATGGATGACCTGCATCGCTGGTTTCATAAGACGCTCGCGGGCCTCTCGCGCAAGTCTGACACTGCGGCGGCCATCCGCTACGCGCTGTCTCGGTGGCGTGCGCTTGGCCGTTACCTCGACGATGGCACAATCGAAATAGACAACTCGGCAGCCGAGCGGGCACTGCGCGTGGTCGCTCTGGGACGCAAGAATTATCTCTTTGCCGGATCCGATGCCGGCGGCGAACGAGCGGCGGCCATTTACAGCTTGCTCGGCTCTGCCAAGCTCAACGATCTCGACCCCGAACTCTATCTTCGCCATGTCCTGGAGCGCATCGCCGATCACCCAGTCAACCGTATCCAAGAACTCCTGCCTTGGAACTTGGCCTCCGAGCTTCCAACTCATATCGCAGCTTCTCAAGCGTCCACCTAAAAATAGAAGATGGACACTTGACTCACCCTTAAACCACGCCGCTTATCAAGACGGCCTTGAGACGACGCTTACGGTTGGAGCGCGCCCGCCTTCTTTGTCGTGTGGGGAGGCAGCTTCGGTTTGCAGTTCGTCGGCCAAGCCGTGGATAGGATCATGTTGATCATGAACGACGGCGGCATGACGCAGCTTCTCTCGAGCAAATTTGCGCTAGGCGCGCAGGCCAGCGTGGCCGGCGGACCGGTGGGCCGTCAGACCGCGGCTGAAACGGACTGGAAGATGCGTGCTGAAGTGTTGAGCTATTCTCGTTCCCGTGGAGTCTTTGCCGGGGCTACGCTAGAACACGGGACAATGAGGCAGGACAAGGACAGTACACGAGCCTTCTGCGGACCTATGGTGCCCTTTGCTACATCACTCAGTGGTGAAATCGATGCTCCCGCGGCCACCTATCCATTTCTTGAGCCCCTGGCCACGTGGGCTCGAAATGCGGCAGAAAAATAGACCCCTCTACTCGGCGAATGAAAACCGGTAAGCCACTTGTGGGAATGTTGGCCCCTACTGAGCGCCATCGTGTGTCGGAGTTCGAGATTCATCTTTGCGATCCGGGGGCGAGTCGCCCGGTTTATCGCACTCGGTGCCCCCGGCCCGCCGGTATGAACCGTCAAGAACAGATGTCTCCGGTCCGTAAAGCCGCATCGTCAGATTGAAGTTTCCCGGAGGAGCGGGTATCCAGTTTGAGGTGTCGGGCGGCTTTATCTTCCTGAATCAGGATTGTGAGCGAATGGTCGCTATCGTTCTTCAATCCATCGGTTGTGCTGCCTATGTTGTAACGTCCGAAATCGTTTTCGATGAAAAGCATGTCGGATGCGTACATCGGCATGTTCCAGAACACGATCACCGGCGGAATTTTGCCCGCGTCGAAATGGCTTTCCTGCTCTCAACTAACCAGATCAGATTTCACCGTCGCTTCAATTCGTCCATGAGATAGTCGCAGGAACGAACACACAAGGCCATAATCGTCAACGTGGGATTTTGGCAGGGATTGGAAGTAAAACTCGACGCATCCATCACAAACAGGTTCTTAACGTCGTGCGCTTGTTGAAATTGATTCAACACTGATTTCTTTGGATCGTTTCCCATGCGTGCCATGCCTGCCTCATGCGCAGCCCAATAGGGCACTGTTCGCGGCTTGTGCATCTGAATATTCGTGGCTCCCGCCGCCTCCAGCATTTCGACGGCAGATTCCCCGATGTCTTTTAGCATTGCCGCTTCGTTTGCGCCATTCGACATATGAATCTTCAGCACGGGGATCCCGTACGTATCCTTCAACGAGCGGTCGATTTCGACGAAGTTATCCCAGCGAGGTAGAACTTCAACATAACCGGTCATGCTGAGAGTAACTTTTGGCTCACACAGCGCCTTCTTGAACGCTTCGCCGTACCCAGGGGCACGCCAATTGAAACCCACATTGGAGTAACCCTCATACCCGTAACCGCGCAGGAAACTCTTCGAGGCGGGCTGGTTCCTGGTGTTGCGAAAGCGAGCGATGTAAATTCCCACCGGCCGCACAGGCCCTCCCAAAGTCGCTTTCGCACCCAGCGCGGGAAATTCACCTGTTCCGCCGGCATCCGCAGCATGGGTTGTGAAGTAGTGTCCAAGCACACCGCTGGAGTTGGCGACGCCACCTGGATGTTGCGGCGTCTCGGAATTCAACAAAATCCGAACCGACTCTTGCGCCTGCGCACACAGAATCACCACGCGCCCATAAATCTCCCGGTCCTGCTTCGTGTCGCGGTCAATATACAAAACCCCACGCGCCCGTTTGCCATCCGGGTCCATCAAGACCTTGTAGACCATTGCGTTCGTGACTAACGTACAATTCCCTGAATGCAAAGCGTCAGCGACGGTTGTAAAAGAGGAATTGAAGTACGAATGGGTCATGCACCCGCGTTCGCAAGGGCCGCAATAATGGCAGGGACCACGGCCATTCTGGGGCTTGGTGAGGTTGGCCGAACGTGCGATTGTGACAGTGCGACCGAGCTTCTGTTTTACGCGATTGCGAAAAATGGTTTCCTGGCAGGTAAACGGCATAGGCGGCTGGAATTGCCCGTCCGGAAGCCCTTCCAGGCCCTCGGCCATGCCGCTAACGCCTATGTATCTCTCCACCAGGTCGTAGTACGGTGCGAGATCTTTGTAGCTTAGCGGCCAGTCTTCCCCATAGCCATCATGGGATGCAGCTTTCAGATCCCAGTCACTGTAGCGAAGACTCAGGCGGCCCCAAACGTTCGTGCGGCCACCAACCATGCGCATTCGCCCCAGCCAGTTGTAAGGTTTGTCAGCAGGCGTGGTATAAGGTTCGTCTATGTCATTGCAGAACCAGTCATAGTTGTACTCACTGATGGCGTAAAGCTTGGATTGAATCGGGCGCGTCTTGCGCATGATTTCCGGAGCCTTGTCGCGGTACTTCAGTTCGAATGCCGGCATGTGTTCGGAGAAATTACTGGAGGATTGCGGACGCCCAGCCTCCAACAATGCAACTTTTAGCCCTGCCTCGGCCAGTCGTTTGGCGGCCCAACCGCCGGATGCGCCGGAACCGACGATGAGAACATCATAGATTTGTTGGGACTGATTTGGAGGAAGATTCATGTTATGGACACATTCGGATCGATTTCTACAAATGCTCTTCCGGATGCGTACATCCGGGGAAGGTGGGAAAAAAGCGATTTGGCGTCCAGCCCAGTTCCTTCATTCCCATTTCGGAAGAGTAATACGAAACGACAATCCACTGTTTCAGATCTTCAAAGGACTCTCGAATTGCGCTGTCTTCCGGGGAAGCGGAAACAACAGTCAACACGGAATTAAGTTGTGATGCAGAAAGTTTCTGCAAAGCGATACCGAATTGCTGATTCGCTTCCGCCTGGATGGCAGAAAGAGAGGTAAGAAACTTTTCCTGATGAGCGGGAGCCTCCACACTAAGCAACAAATCAATGAAGCGACTCACAAGCGCATTCGTGGATCCGGGAACGGTCGCTTCGGAGAAAGACTGCAGTGCCTCATTTTGTTCCGGTTGCAAAAATAGCGGCTTCCAATTCGCACTGGCCAGATCGGTATCAGCGTGGGCAAGAAGAGGTTCGTTCAAGAGATGACCCCAGACGGGATGCAGCCCACCCAATGACCATGCTGCAGTGATTCCGAGGAGTCTTCGTGCCACTTCTCGCCGGGAGAGTAGGTCGCGCACGAAGGAACTCTTTCGAGAATTGAGGGCCACGAGGGATAAACCGCTATTTTCAGACACGAAAAACACCTCGCTATCAAACGACCATGCTAACCCGAGCCATCAATACGCCTGTGAATCACCGATTCGACAATATCTCCTCAGAACGTAAAGCGCGCGCCAAACTGGTATTGTCGCGGCGTGTTGACCGTACTCGTGATCAGTCCAAAAGGAAGACCCTGCTGCGCCGCGCTAACGACGTTGGGAACGCTTGGATACCCGAACTGCGGGGTGTTGGTGAAGTTGTACGAGGAGACATCGAGGCGCAGCGCCACGGATTCGCGGATTTGGAAATTCTTATAAAGGGAAAGATCCAGGTTGCGTGCCCCTTTGGTGCGAACGTTATCAAGGTAGTTCGGAGCGTCTCCCGGAATGAACGGATTCGGATTGGCTGCGCCGCCCGGCTGAATAAAGCAGGTGTCGTTGAACCATGCTGCTGCGGTATGCGGAGCACCCTTTGCGGGATTACAAACCATATCGGATCTCTGATTGAAGAACGAAGGGCTAGTTCCCGATGAAGGTGCGTTGATGGGAACGCCCGTGCTCAGATAGACGATTCCATTCACGGTCCAGCCGGCCACAACTTGGGATATCCATCCCAGGTTCGCGCCCCAGGGCAAGTCGTAAGATGCCTGCCCCGTGAACTGGTACTTGACGTCCTGAGGACTGATCGAGTGTTCATAGCTAAGATTCCGCCAATCTTGAGCGCTGCCCTTGTGCGATGCCACAAATCCGGCAGGCGGGTTGCCATCGTCGGTCATGATCTTTCCCCAGGTGAAGGTGGACAGCGTGGTGAAGTGCTTAATGAGCCTTTTCTGCACCTTGGTTTGCAGGGAGCTGTATTCGGAATCTCCGGCGGGATAGCCGTTAACAATGATGCCGTTTCCTGAGCCGTAGAGCCCGTTTCCGAATTGCGGATAGGGCTGGACGGCTACGTATAGCGGCACGGTGGGCGACTGGTAGTTCGCGTTCGTCGCGGGCAGGATCGATTCCCACTGGTTGGGAACTGTGGTGTTGGTTAATGCCGATTGGTACTTCGCAATCTGACCCAACGAGAGCTGGTTGAGATCGACGCTGGAGAACGGTAGGAACAGTCCGCGGCTACCGACATAACCGGCCGTCACCACCACCTGATGCGGGAGTTCATACTCGAGTGCGAAATTGTAGTTGTAGATAGTTGGGTCACGCTGAGTATGCAGCACGGTATTCAAGGTTATACCAAGATTATTCCCCAGGCCCGACGGCGCAGTCGTGAAAGTGGGCACAACTCCATTGGGAAATGGGTTGCTCAGGGAATAGGCGCCATTAAAGACGTTCACGGGGCTACCCGTATTCGTCCCGCAAGAGGTTCCGTTGAATACGGTATTGCCATCCGAGTTAAAGCAAGTACCATTCCAGGTCGTGTTGGATGAGAAACCGTCGGAGTTGACGTTCGCGCCATCAACCTGATGTAAGCTGGGGCCATAGTAGATTCCGGCGCCGCTACGCACAACCAGGTGCGGCCTCGCCTGCCAGGCCACAGCCAGCCGCGGTCCGAAGTCCTTCATATTCGTCGTAAACGGCGACCGATTGCTGCCGTTCACGTAAACCTCCGCCCCGGTATAGGCGACGCCACTCACAGTGTTGGTGGCGGTGGGATTGAAATATTCCAGGCGGTTGTAGCGTTCATTGGCCCCGCCGAAGAACTCCCAGCGCAGGCCGGCTGTTATGGTCAGTGTTGCCAGGGGATGATAGGTATCTTCGAGGAAGGTGGCATAATAGTTACCGGACTCGGCCACGAAGATGTTCTTGCTCAAGTTGGGGTAGAAATTTGGTTCGGGGTTGGCTCCACTCGGATTAGCTGCCATGCCGACAAGCGTAGAGGCAAAATCGCTGCCGCCCACACCAGTCGCAATCGACTGATCCGTAGCACTAATATCAAACTCATAGGCGCCCGCCGGCGCCGGCGGCTGGCCGCCGTTCTCGAAGCGCTTCATCCACTCGAAGCCGAATGACATCTCATGCTTGCCTAGAGTCTTGGTCATCGTGGCACTCGAGTCGCTATTCTGGGTGCCGTACCTAAGAATGTTGTAATTGCCGGTGCCGCCAACCCCCTGGCCCACGTCTCCAAAAACCACGAGAGGCAACTGCTTATAGTCCACCTCGGCGGCCAGCGAGGTGGGAAAGCCCAACGAGGTAATGTCGATGCTGCTGTAGGACGGAGGTCCTCCCTGCAATTGATAGTTACGCGCAAAGGAGTAGCGCAAGCTCAGCACCGTAGTAGAATTCAGAGTCAAATCATCCCCTACGACTACGTTGCGACCGTGGGTGTTGTTTTGCGCGTAATTGATATCCCACCCGCTGGGGAAGACATTGGCAGAGGCGTTGAATGTATTCGAAAAGGAAAAGCGGGTGAAAATGCGCTGCTTTTCGGTCGCGGCCCAATCGACACGAACGTCGAACCTGTGTGCACTAAAGGGACTTAGCCCTGGCAGTCCGTAATTGTTCTGAACGTCAGTTGTCGCCGAATCGCAGGTCGAAGGATTGGGGAGGTTGCACGCCGGCATCTTCGACAGAAACAACAGACCGATGGGGTTGGGGTTGGGGATGATGTTTCCCGCAAATTGCTGCCTGGTTCCATCGGGATTGTCTGGCAGTGTCGGATTGTAAATGTTGAAGCTCATTGCCGAAAAGTCGCCCGTTTCTTTCGGCGCTCGTCGGAACGGTGAAGTAATCGATGCCCTCAAACTCCACCTGCTGGGTATCCTCGTAGTCCCCAAAGAAAAACAGCTTGTCTTTCTTGATCGGGCCGCCGATCGCTCCTCCCTCCTGATAACGGTGAAAGTTCGGAGGAGTGTTGGGTACTCCGCTAGCAAATTGAGTTTGCTTGTTGAAATACTCATTTGCGGATAGCACGTTGGGACGAAATACACCGAAAGCATCGCCATGAAAGCGGTTGGTCCCCGATTTGCTCACCAAGCTGATGACGCCGGCGGCGCCGGCCTGGTAAGAAGCCGGGGTGTTTTGCGTTTCCACGCGGACTTCGTCGACGGCGTCCTCGGGAATATTCATCGCCGGCAAGATGGCCGCGGGGAAGTTATCCGCAACCCCAAGCGGGCTGCCGTCCAGCATGTAGAAAACGGATTCCAGGATGGCTCCATTAATGGTGGCGGCGGAGATGTCGATCCCGGGACGGCCAAGGGAAATGTTCTGAATCGACTGCGTTGAATCGCTTGAGTTCGGCGATCCGTTGGGCGGAGTCACGCCCGCGCTCAATTGCACCAGGTCGTAGACATTGCGGTACAGCAAGGGAACGCGATCGATGGTTGGAGCCGTGATCAGCGTACCGACAGTGGAGTTACCCGGATCAATCAAATTGCTGGTTTCAGACACGGTAACGGTTTCCGTGGCGTTTCCAACTTGCATGGTGATATTCAATTCGGTGGTCTGATCAACGCTCACCGTAACGTGCTCATGGGCGACACTGGCAAATCCTTTCTGGCTCGCCGTAACGTCGTATTCGCCAGGGTTGACCGAGGGGAACGCGTAAAGGCCGGCGGCATTGGTAACGGTATGTTGGGTCACTCCAGTCGCATTGTTGTGCAGCACAACC
>CAWBRJ010000028.1:0-234091 GCA_963790935.1 uncultured Acidobacteriaceae bacterium
GACAGCTTACCTATTGCAGCAATTTCAATTGCCCGCCTTCCAGGACCGTGGCTTTCCGCCCAGGTGCCGGGCGGGCAATCGGTCCGCCGAACCCAGCCGGGACAGATGGGGCCGAAAGCAGGAAAAGCACTACAGACTGGATTGCTTTCATTGCTCTTTAGCTTGACGCGGCCCTTTCCTGTTGAAGAGGCACCTTCAGAGCACCCTAGATGCCTGCTGAATTTGAAAACCCTCGATCAATAGGTAAATGCCACCAGCAATTGCCGCGGCCTTATCTAAAGTGAGCTTATCGCCGGAGAGGTCGATGGCCGAATAGCAGGTTAGCGCGCCAGCTAAAGGTTCAACGAGACTGTAAAAATTGGGATTCGTTTTTTTCTCGCGGGAGATAAGGGGACACGATACCTATCCTCCCAAAAAACTCTGCGGGTATTCCTGTCCCTTTATCTCCTCACCTCTTTCCTTTTGCTCCTGCCGCCGCATCTTGACGTCCTCAAGGTGAGGTGGGCGCACCGTTCCTGGATGGCTTCTTCTCCCTTGACATCGCTCCCAGAAGACTTTTCTCTAGTCGATGCAACAGCCAGGAATTGGCCACATCAACGAGCTCATCGACCACTCCGTAGACTCGCTTCGTGAATTTCAACGGTTTCGGTCGCCCACGGGCCCACTCGCCGGGATGAACGTAGTTGCGGACTCTTCGAATTTCGTGTGCAAACCCTCCAATAGTCGCCCGCTTTCCTCCCCAGGTAAAACTTTTGGAGGGGAACCAATCCAGTTCCTCCGCGATGTTGATCAGTTGGTTCAAAGAAAATTCCAATGCCCGGTATCGCCTGCCGCGAAAGCGTTTTCTCGCGTAGACGGTGGTTCTTTTCACTTCTCCCGGGTACAAAAAGCACATTGCTTGCAGTCGGGCCTCGAAGGCAGCAACATGCATCACCGTCGCGGCCAGATAAGCTTTGCCCGTGCGCATTTGCGAGCCTCATGCTGGTAAGAAACACTTAGTTCTCTAAGCTGATCGATGATATTCATGCCCGCTTCTCCGCTCCGAAACTTCCAAATCTCTTGACTCTGGCGGGACTCTGGCGGGGACAGACGGAATAATCACCATTGCGTCAGGAAGTAATAAATTCCAAATTTCCACTGGTGATTGCTCCGTCTGGAAGATGTGAAAAAATTGATTTAGAAACGTGGAGCAATTTCGGCCCTGAAAAAAATCGCGCCAGGATCCCTTATAAGCGACCGCTGGGCCTGCGGCATACATTTCGGTTCAGACTAAATTTCAGCGAAATCGATTTTTTCACATCTTCCTGTCCCTGCCAAGTTCATTACTACTTGGGACAGGGGAACGCTTGATGCATCGCTTCCCACACGACCAGAGGGGCAGACTTGTGTAGTTCTTCGGGATGCTCGTCAGAGTATTTCATGAAAACCCGAATCGCCTGTTCGCTCTTGACATCGTCAGGGACACAGATGGATTGGGCTTCATACTTCTGGGATCCCGTGAGCTTCTCGAATTCAAAGGTATCGACGGCACCCTGCAAATATCCGTTGCAGGTCTGAGCAATCAGCAGGTCTATCGAGTTTGGGTTCTGTTCGCTCCATGTGCGGATGGCAATCCGACAGTTAGCAGATAACCTGTCGGCGTTCATATAGAAGCCGCCATTTTGCGCATGGGCGCCGCAGACCAAACCAAAGGCAACTACTAGCAAGACTGTCTTCATACGCGCAGCTTATCAGAGCGCAGCAAACACTGGGGACTGCATGCGCGAAGATTCGTGGCCATAAGATTCGTGGCCAGACGGGACTGGCATTCTGCGGAAATGGAAAGCCATCCCTGATTGAGTCCGTTTTGTGCTGTCGGGGAAAACGAAAGCGAGCTCCCGTTCAATCCTTAACAACGTGTACTTTCCCAAATGACCAGTCCCGTCGGGCCAACTACTTTTGATAAAATCAGCACCAGATTGTCAACTAGGGTTTTGACTCCCCAGCTATGCCAAGGATTTCAGATAGCTACACTCAGAACGTCGTCTACATCTATGCAACTGTCGACGGTGCCTCTGCTGGAAATCCGATCGGTGGAAGTGGTTTTCTTGTGCATGTTTGGTTCGAGATAAACAGCGACCTTTGCCAGGACGATTCGAGGACGATTCGGGACAGACAAGTAACCCCCATCCTCTGCGCAGCGGAATAGCAATCTAATGGTGGTTACTTCGTCTGTCCCGAATCGTCCGTCCCGGAACTTCCCCGCGAATTGGGCCAGAACACCTTTGTGATTCTTTCGCCCCCAACACTTCGGGAGTTCAAAATCGCTTAATTGAGACACGGCAACCACCGGTCTTTCAATTACCCACAATTCCGGATGGGAAAGTTAGTAACTGTTGCGGAGATAGATTCGGCCTCAAGCCTGCTACTTACAGGATGAAGCGGGAGTGGGCAAAGCTTCGCTATGCGAAAGCAGCGGAAGTGGCTTTGCAACGGATGGATTGACGAGGAGTTGGTGGGATGCGAATTTAGTGATGTGCGGTTGAACAAGAGATTTCGGAAGTTGTTGGAGCAGCTGTCTGGCGGGATAGGAGAGAGCATTCCATGGGCATGCCAAGATTGGGCCAACACCAAGGCCGCCTATCGCTTTCTTTCCAATGCGCAGGTGAACGAGGCAGGAATTCTGAAAGGACATTTTCAGGCCACGCGAGATCGTCTTCGGAGCAGCGATGGCACGATTCTGATGTTGCATGACACGACCGAGTTCAATTACCACCGCGACGATATGGCGCCGATCGGCATTCTTCACAAGAATCCGGTGAGAAGGAAGAGGGATGGAACTCCGCAGCACACCATTGTCTGCGGTCTGCTGATGCACTCCAGCCTGGCGGTAACCACTGACGGTATACCCCTCGGACTGAGCGCGATCAAGTTCTGGAGCCGGGATCAGTTTTACGGATGCAACGCGCTGAAGAAGAGAATTAATCCCACTCGGGTACCCATAGAAGTCAAGGAAAGCTTTCGCTGGCTGGAGAACTTGCGCCAATCCACTGCGCTCTTCGACGAGCCGCGGCGCTGTATCCACATCGGCGATCGGGAGAGTGATATTTACGAACTGTTCTGTACGGCACAGCAGGTGGGAACGCATTTCCTGGTGCGCACCTGCGTGGACCGGCTGGCCGGAGATGGCCAGCACACCATCGCGGATGAGATGAAAGGGGTACCTGTCCGGGGGCTGCATCGCATTCAAGTGAGTGACGACCGAGGTCAGATCGGGGAGGCGGTTCTGGAGATCCGCTATCGCCGCATCCGCGTGCTTCCTCCTATCGGCAAGCAGAAGCAATACCCTGATCTGAATCTTACTGTTATTCATGCTCAGGAGCGGGACAAGCCGCGAGGACGAAATAGGATCGACTGGAAACTGATCACTGACCTTCCGGTGACCTCGCGCCGCGATGCCCTGGAGAAGATCCATTGGTACAGTCAGCGATGGAAGATCGAGACCTTCCACAAGATTCTGAAGTCAGGCTGCAGAGCAGAGGCGTCAAAACTCCGCACCGCGGAGCGGCTCGTCAACTTCCTCTCTATCCTGTGCATCCTGGGCTGGCGCATCTTCTGGCTGACGATGATCAACCGCGCGATCCCCAACGCTTCGCCGGAGCTGGCTTTTACCAGCCTTGAGCTTCGATTGCTGGACCAGTTGGTCAACGACAAGAAGGGCGGTAAACCACGCACTAAGCCGCTTTCTGCTTATCTGGTCAAACTGGCCAGACTTGGCGGATACCTTGCCCGCGCCCATGATCCGCCTCCTGGCAATATGGTCCTCTGGAGAGGCGTCGCGCGCCTAACTGACATCCAACTCGGGTTCCTTCTCGGTGCTCAACTTGTGGGTAATTGAAAGGAACTTCGGACGCTTACATTAGACCGATTGTCAGGTCTTCTCTCCGACACACTCTCCGTCTGTCCTGCTTTTCTCCCTGCTTTTCTCCACGAAACTCCCTGTCCACGAAACTCCCGGACAATACACATGTCAGCTGTGTTAAGCATTCGCGAATGGAGTCCTCATCAGGTTGATCGAGGTCCAGTCCCCGCAATCGGTAGATGCCAACCGTGGAATATAGCCATGACTCTGAGCCAGAAGCAAAGAACTGCGCCCGCAATCATGAATGCAAATGACGGCAAGTGCAGTACATGTCCAAGTACCACCACGAGCCCCGCAGCAAGTGCGCGACGGCATAAAGATCAGCCCGGAGCACAGTAGGGGTTTCGTTTACGAGAACATCACGCAGAATTCCGCCGCCAATCCCTGTCAACATTCCCATCAGTGCTGCCATCACTGGATTGAGACCGGCGGCGAGCGCTTTTTGTGTCCCGGTAACCGCGAACAGTGCGAGGCCCGCACCGTCGAACAACAGCACGGGCCTGCGCTGAACATCGATATTGGGATACCAGAAAAATATCGTCAAGCCAGCCAGGAGACAGACGCCCAAATAATGCCAGTCGTGGATCCCTGCAGGCGGAACGGCGCCGATCAGCAGGTCGCGGGTAATCCCGCCCGCGTTCCCCGTAGCAAAGGCAAGCACCATCAAGCCGAATAGATCCAGGTTGCTCTTCACACCGGCTGCGGCCCCGCTGAGTGCGAAGACGAATGTTCCAAGCAGATCGAGCACGACAAGAAAGGGGCCGGCAAGGTGTCGTCCGTGAATAAGAAGTTCGTTCACGATGCCAGCCACGCATACGCCGCGACGACCAGAGCCTTCACCCCCGTCTCCAGAGTTGGATGGATCACTGGTGCAAAGCGCGGATTGTGATTGGTTGGAAGCTCGTTGAGCGTGCCATCCTTCTTTGCCTTGTCATATACCTCAGGGTCGTCGCCACCAAAGAACCAGTACACCGCTGGGGCGTGCCATTCCGCTCCAAAGCATCCGAAGTCCTCGCTCGCCATGGTAGGCTTCGTCTGCTCTACAGAGCCGCTAGGGAAGTTTTGACGAAACGCGTCAACGACCTTGTTTGTTGCATCGACATCGTTCCTTACCAAGGAATAACGGTCCAGAGGGGTGATCTCCGGCGGCTTCGGCGCACCTGAGGCCGTTGCTTCGGCATTCACAATTCGTTCGATCGCTGCGAGCACATGTTTGCGGACCCCCTCATCGAAGGTGCGAACATTCAATTTGATGATCGCCTCGTCGGGTATTACGTTCTCTTTTGTGCCCGCCTGCAAAACCCCAATTGTCACCACGGCAGCATCCGTGGGCGCAACTTCACGGGAAACGATCGTTTGCAGTCTTACCACCGTAGAGGCAGCCATGATGACGGGATCAATGCTGGCCTCGGGCATCGAGCCATGCGCACCACGCCCAAACATTCGAATTTGCAGGCTGTCCGCGGAGGAGGTCACAACTCCCGTACGCCAATCGAGGTGCCCGGATGGCAGGCTCATGACATGCTGTCCAAGAACGACATCGGGTTTCGAGAATCGTTTGAAGAGGTTGTCGTCAATCATCGCTTGCGCACCCTGCGCCGTCTCCTCTCCTGGTTGAAACACTGCCATGAGTGTTCCGTGCCAACTCTCGCGAGTTTCTGCAAATAACGACGCAGCCCCAATCAAGCAGGCCACGTGCATGTCGTGGCCGCAAGAGTGAGCCACTGGCGTGGTCTTGCCATTAAGGCCCGTCGCAGAAACAGTACTGGCATAAGGAAGACCGGTCGCCTCTTTGATGGGCAGCGCATCCATGTCAGCGCGCAGCATCACAGTTGGGCCGTCTCCGTTGCGCAGAATGCCGACAACCCCCGTCTTACCCACTCCAGTAGTCACCTCGAACTCGCTCCTCTTGAGATGGTCCGCCGCAATCCCTGCGGTGCGCGTTTCCTGCATCGACAATTCGGGGTGAGCGTGAATGTCTTTGTAGATCGCCACCAGGTCAGGGAGCATTTTGTCCAGAGGTGCAAGCATCTCAGTTGGTTTCTTTCCATTTGTCATCTCAATCTCCTGTTCTAATACTTCCTTCATAATCCGGAAGGAGAACTGTAGGCTGTTTTGTTTCTTTCCATTGAGCGACCGCCCATGCTTGATACTCGACGTCGGCTGCAGAAGGCTCACCAGCGGTGGGGTATCCAGCAATCCCACTCGTTCCGCCACTTCCCGAAGCCATTCATGTACTTCGGGTTGTGTGCAAGATCACGCGGTAATCCTTTGAGTGAGCCGGCGAGATCGGCGGCCAAGTCGAAACTCGAAGCTGTGCGGCCGCGGGCGCGCGGACGCAGAGCTGCTTCCAGGCTCTCGCGCACAACTACGGATTTTGCGACGCGCTTCGCCTTGGCCGCACGCTCCAGCTCGGCCAGAAGCTCATCGGAGATCTTCAGTGAGATCGTCTGCATATGCCCTTATGATACCTGCGATTATGGAGCGCAATACCACGGGGCGCGGTCTGAGAGTCCGGCGTGATGCCAGTTGTCATATCTCCCCTGGAGGTATCGCCCTTGCCAAGCATGTCCACCCGAACTGTGGACCACATTCCAGTAAAACGCATAACGCCCATGCGTATGCTTCATGGTGCAACCCAACGCCTGGCCAGTTCCCGATGCAATGCTATCGAGTCTTATTGCTTGTTCGAGCCTTGTCTTCGCGGCGAATTGCAGACTCAAAAGCGGCTTGAAGCTCGGCGCAGACCGACCGGCGCGGCACGGACAACCTGTCCCCGAAACTTCCAGTCCCCGAAACTTCCGGAATTGACTGACGCGATTCGGCGTTAGCGAGTGGTATGTTGACAGCACGTGGACAGCGGGCAAGTATCGGTTAGCTCACAAGCGTAGGAGTGGAGGAGGGGGTAGACGCATGCTCTACGAGGTGTTGAAACCTTCGGATGTGTGGTGGTGGCTTTTTCCAACGATAACCGCGGTGGGTGGTTTTTCGGGCGGAATATTTGGTTCCTTCTTTTCAAAGCGGGGAGAGATCGCTGCGATCCAAAGTCAAATTAGCACAGTGGTACGGCAAAACGAACGGCTCGTGAAAAGCTCGGAAGAGATAAAGTCGGATATCTCGCAGCGTGATTGGTCGAAACAACAGCGTTGGGACATGCAACGCGATGTCGGCATCGAGATAATGCGGCTTTTCGGGACGACGCTGAGGACAATCAGCAGTTTTCATGATTTGGCGATTTATCATGAAGCCATCGTGGACAAAAAGTTGAATGTTGAAAAAGAACGGGCGAAAGAAGTGAGCGACGGGTTTGCAAACGCCCAAGGCGAAATGCTCGGACACGTAACGAACTACTGGCAGCTGGGTGAAGTGTCTCGTTTGGTTTTTTCTCCGGCAGTCCAATCGCGCCTCGAAGAAATAAGAAGCGAGTTTCAGGCGCTGTCGAATGCAATTTGGGGATACCAAATGACTTCGGGTGAGAAGTTTCATCTAAGTATGGAACAAATAGTCACAACGCAAGCGGCGCTCGCAACCGCTATTCGCAGCGAGCTAGGGTTTAGTTCGACTTCAAACTGACGAGGGACAAAGTGGAGTGGACCCCTTGGTTGAGACAGCGAATTAGAGGGGCAGTTGTGTTTGGCTGCTGAGGACTTTACAGCAGCAAGGTTGAGCGAGAAGCATTGCAGAGCCGGCGAAGCGGACATGAGCTATGCTGGAGAGCAACTCATGAAGGAATAGCCAGGATTTGTCGTCAGACGGGACTGGAACTTTGCTAAGAGTGGTAAACCGGCCACTATTTTTCAAAGAAGCTCTACGACTGAGGGGGGGACGAAAAGTACCCGATGAATTAAGCACGCCAGGTTACGCAACGGAACGCGCCTTTTCTGATAGGGTACGTTTCGTCTGTCCCCGCCGGAGTCCGAGTGGGCCTACCTTTGGAGCCAGGCCGTGGCGAAGGGCTTTCCGCGCTGGGACCTCCAGCAATACGGCGAGCGTCTGCTTAGCTTCGGCCTAAAGGCAGGCTACGACCCTGAAACCGGCGGCATCTTCTCCGTCAGCGATTACGAGGGACGCCCAGTAAAAGAGGCAAAGGCATTGTGGCATCAGTGCGAGTTCCTGAGGACTCTGATGAATTACGCCACCGTTCACAACCGCGGTGATTTGTGGGCGGCGTTCGACAAATCGCTCGGGATGTTCAAAGAGCACTTCATGGACGCTCAGTATGGTGGGTGCTTCAGCACCTACTACGACCCGAAGACGCCGCCCGACAACGCGCAACTCGCCAAGAACGGCATGGACTGCTATCACGTCTGCGGGATGTATTCCGAGGTGCTCAAGCTGACAGGTGGGCTGATCTGAGCTTGGGAGTATAGTAGACGAATTTGGTGGCGGAGAGGATCTGAAGTACTCTTCTTTGCATGCATTGAATCGAGGGTAACAGCTGACTTATGGTGTCAAAAACGATCTCCTACTTTCCTGTAATTCGACCTGTGAGGGCAGTGCTCCTGTCACTGTTTATCGTGAGCCTCTCTGTGGTTGCTCATCGGGCGGCTGCGCAAACGTCTGCACCGCCCGCATCGCAACAGACACCGGCAGTTCCAGATTGGGCGCAGCCGGGTACGGCGACTCATGAGCAGGTGCCTCCCCCGGCGGATTTTCATCGTGCCAGCAGAAACTTCGACCAACCGATCGGCATCTTTCAAGGCCAATCGGACATTGGCGCTGCGGTGGTGCCCGGAAGCGCCAGTTACAACGCAAGTACGAAGCAATACACCATTACTTCCGCCGGATATAACATCTGGTATTCGCGCGACGAGTTTCGCTATCTCTGGACCAAGATGTCAGGGGACGTTTCGCTTGCAGCTGATGTTACGTTTCCTGATTCAAAGGGTTTCGACGACCGCAAGGCAGTCCTCGTGATTCGTCAGAACCTGGACGATGATTCGAAGGAAGCGATGGCTGGCGAGCATGGTACCGGCATGGTCCATCTGGCATGGCGCCCGGAACGAGGCGACGGCTTCAAGGATTTCGAATATCGCTTGGCTGCGGTTGGACTGCCGCCCGGCGATCCCGACGGTGCGGCTGATCTTAAAGTCAGACGCATTGGCATTGAAAAACATGGTGACTCCATTGCCCTGTATATCAGCGTGAGGGGAGAGCCCATGCATCAATTCGGCCCACCAATTACGCTCCACTTTGACGGACCGTTTTACCTCGGTATTGGCTTCTGCTCGCATCTGCCAGCTACCTTGGATACGGCAGTTCTGTCGAATGTCCTTCTTGAGAACTCGCCGACGTTGCACTAGGAGCGTTTTCCATCGTGCATCGCCAGCAGAACAAGGCGGCAATCGCCAACATTATCTCAGCTGGAAGTCAGTCTTCAAGAATTCAAAGTGAGCTCCCCCGCAGTTCCGGCAGTTAGAGGATCTATTCAAAGATGAAGCCCTTCTTCGTGGTGAGGCAACTCCGTTGCGGACCTATTTTGATGGCCTTTCTCATATCGTTGTCCATGCTGAGTCTGGGAAGCTTGCTGGCGCGAAGTCAGGATGGACCCGAACAGCCTCTTCGAAGCAGGGTCTTTATCTTCGACCTGCGCGACGGCTCTTCTCGCTTGGTGTACACCGCAGACTCGATCTGGGAGGCTCCCAACTGGTCGCCCGACGGAAAATATCTGCTATTGAACTCAAAGGGGGCGATATATAGATTCGTCCTTCGGTCAGACGGCACCGCCGTGCCACAGAAGTTATCGATTCCGGCTCAATATGACTGCAACAACGACAAGTCCATCTCCCCGGATGGCACAAAGCTTGCCTTCTCCGCAACGCTCGCGCCAAGCGAGGATTCGCAGGTCTTCTTGGCCAACGCAGATGGTAGCGACATCGAACGAATGACAGTTGATTCGCCAAGCTACTTTCATAGCTGGTCGCCGGACGGGAAGACGCTTGCCTTTGTAGCGCAGCGTAATGGAAGCGGACAGTTTGACATCTACAGCATGCCGACGTCCGGCGCACCCGAGAAGCGACTCACTTCCAATATTCATCACGATGATGGGCCTGATTATTCACCGGACGGGAAGTGGATTTATATCAACTCCAATCGCTCTGGCAAAGAATCTATCTGGCGGCTCCCGGCCGATGGCGCAGGGCCAGACGACAGAAATGCAAGAATGGTGGTCAGCGACGGACTCGAGGACTGGTTTCCGCACATCTCCCCCGATGGCAGGAAGATGGTATACATCGGCTATCCGGCCGGTACTGCGACTCATGACCCGCGAACAGTCAGCATTAGCTTTAAACTCGTCACCATCGATCATGGAAAGGTCGCAGCCGAACAGAAGACCATCGTAAACGCGATTGGCGGTCAGGGATCGATGAATGTCAATTCATGGGCTCCTGACTCCACGCGTTTTGCGTATGTCACTTACGAACCGTTGCCGTGAGCGAACGAATATGAAAGATATTGCCATGACTTCTCGCAGAGATTTCGTGAGGCTTTCGATAGCAGCGCTGTCTGACCTAAACCGGGACGACCTAAACCGGGGACAGACGGAGTAACCCCAAAGCAGACGCATCCAATTGCAAAGGCGAGAACTTTGGAGTTTCGTCCACGAAACCCACCAACCCACCGGCTTACCCCCAAACTAAGGCACCACAAGCTCGACTTCCCCTCGGTATGCGACGGCTTTTCCGTTCACGAGGTATGGCGTAAATTTGCAGTCTCTTACTGAGATGATCGACTGCGCTATGTCCCCCGATACCCCCCACGACGCCAGCCAGGTGACCCAGAGCGCGATGATCGTCGACTCCGGCGTCATACGATCCTTCGCGAAGACTGCTCCACCAATTCGTGAAGCGTCCACAGCCTATCAGAGACGCGCGCTGCCAAGTCAGCCACTCCGACCAAAGGCGCCTTCCCCCTGAGATGCGCCGATGCAACAAGATGCCGCCGCGCGCAACCATCCTCAGGAGAAGTTGCGGAGCCGGCTCCAATCTTCCTGGATCGGAGCTTTGAGCACGCAAAACGTGACCGGCGCGCCCTGCTCAAGGCCGTGCACGCCGTACGGGACCGTCAGGTGTCCCACGAGAGCCGGGGAAGAACACATCCAGGCGACGTCGGAAGGCTCGTAGTCCACCATCAGCGCGTTCGTGGCCACTAGATCGTTGGGAAGCCAGTACCAGTCGCTGAGCTGAGGACTGACGACCACGGGGAGCGATCTCTTGTCCCCGTAGATCTGCAGCGCCCCTGGAACACCATAATATGCCGAGATGATGATCGTTCCAGTTCGCTCCGAGTCGGGGAGATTGCTGTATAGTGACTGCACCTCGTGGGCGACGTCCTCCCACCCCACGCTGTCCGCGAAAAGCTCGTTCTTGGCGTCGAGGCCGAGCGAGTGAATCCGGTCCGGCGGAGTGATGGGAAGCGTCAGCTGAGCAAACGCGAGCAGCTGGAGCGCGCACGCAACCGCGACTGCGATCTGTAAACCGGCGCGCAGCCTCGGACGCTTGACGCCTGCGATCGCCATGAGCCCCTGAGCAAGTGCGATCGGCACCGTGCCCACCATGTAATAGGACTTGCCAACGAACAGGAAAAGGACGAGAGGAAAAAGGCACGCGATCCCGATGGGCCGCAGGACGACGCTGCGAAAAAGCGACACCAATCCCGTCACCCAGAGCGGAATCAAGAAGAAGAGATAGACCCCTATCAGGACCAAGTTGGCGACAAGGCCGCCGCCGGATCCCTGGTGGTTGGCTATGTAGATAAACGAAGGGAAACCTTTCGCAACCTGCCACGCAAGGTTCGGCGCCCAGATAAGGAGCATGATGCCGGCCGCGATCCACGGATACCGCGTCCGCAGGTCCGAGCGCAGGGAGGGAGTAAGCAGGACGGCCAGTCCGATGCCGGTCGCCAGACCCCCGATCGTGTACTTGACCTCGAAGCCTATGCCGAGAGAGAGACCGAGGTAGATCCAATACCTGGGCCGGCGCTCTCGGACCAGGCACAGAAGCCAGTAGAGCGCGACCATCCAGGTCGCCTCATCGAATGTCACGGTCTGATAGACCCAGTTCGCGCCGAGGAAGTAGGGCGCCGTGACGGCGATCAACAGGGCGAGGGCCTGCAGGCGGAGCGAGCCGCCAAGGCGCCGCACGTACGCGCCTGAAAGAGCAACCATGAACGCGCCGAGCAGGGTCGGGAGCAGGCGGAGGTTCCATGGCGTGGCTCCCAAGAGATTGGTTTCGACACGCGCGAGTAGCGGGACTATCGGCGGAAAGTCCACATATCCGAGCGCGGCGTGACGGCCGGAATCGATGTAGTAAAGCTCGTCGGTGTGGAAGCCGAGGGCGCCATTGGTGGCAAGATGCACGACCAGGACGATCACCGCCGCGCCCACGAAGAGAAACGGCGCGGCAAAAGGCGGCGGTTTTTGGGCGCGAGCGCCGATCGGCATCGCAGATAACATTGCCAGCCCTCCGGACGCCGACATTATACGGGCTAGCTGCGATTTCAGCGCTAACGTGAAGGCTTTTGGAAGCCCTGACTAACAAATTAGGACACTATCGGCACGCCCTAGCTGCAGGCCGCGAGGGAGGGCTTGTAGTCGAGTGCAGAGTGCTGCCGCTTCATGTTGTACTTGATGCGCCACTTCTCGATCACGATCTCCTATTAGTTCGCCCCGACACGCCGGAGGGTTTGGGGCGACGAGCCGAGGTACGGCCCACAAGGTTTGTGGGCTGGAATACCTTTCGTAACAAAGCGGAATCAGTTCGGATTGCCCTCGTTCTCGCGCTTGCAGGCTCTGGGGGTGGACGGGATTCCCTCGATGATTGGCTGCAGTTCTCCGTTATCCTTTTTCTGTGACTTAGGCCGAAAATTGCCCTGCCGATAAAGTTGGAGATTGGGCAAAAGAAAAGGAGAAATGGGTGACGCATGCAACCGAGAACAAGAAAGTGATGCAGTACATTTTTTCCGAGCTTTCCAAGGGTAACTCCCAGCCATTCGTGGAGAGCATGGCTGACGACTTTAGCTGGACGATAACGGGCACCACCAAATGGTCAAAAAAGTACGACGGCAAACGGGCGGTGATCGAAGAATTGTTCGGTGCTCTGCGTACCAAACTCGTTCCTCCAATCGTTGTCGAAGCCTACCGCTTCATCGCTGACGAGGATTACGTAGTTGTGGAAGCGCGGGGTAGGAACACTACTAAAGACGGAGTGCCATATAACAACATCTATTGTTATGTCTTCCACCTGGCTGACGGAAAGCTCCAGGAGATGACCGAATATCTGGATACCGAACTGGTCACCTCGGCTCTAGGGGCGCCAGTCAGGCATTGAAGGGACGGCATTGAAGGGACGGACGGAACAACCACCATTGCGCAGGCCGATAAGGATGCGAAATTTGCTATGGTGATTACTCTCCGTCTGTCCTGCCTTTCTTCTTGGGGTGCATTCCAGTCTTTCTGCTTTTCGGCCCTGCTTTTTCCCCGAACAGCGCGGGCGTAACCACGCACGTCCTCAAGAGAAGAGCCCACCGCCATTCACTGCGAGCGTTTGCCCGGTGATGTACCCATCGCGGACCAGCAACATGACAGCTTGCGCAATCTCTTCGCCCGTCCCGCTTCGGCCGACGGGGATCCGGGCGATGACGCCCGCTTCGATCAACGGCTTGCCCATCTCGGTGTCAATTAGACCAGGTGCGACGGCGTTGACCGTAACACCTTCCGTAGCGAGGCGCGAGGCGTAGCCTCGTGTCAAGCCCTCCAGGCCGGCTTTGGAAGCGTTGTAGGCGACGCTGATGGATCCGGCTCCCCGCGCAGCAATGGATGAAATATTGACGATCCGCCCCCAGCGTCGCCCCCGCATGCCAGCTAAGACCCCCTGCGTACAGAGAAAGGCGGATTTCAAATTGACCGCAACGGTCCGGTCGAAATCCTCCTCGGTGATTTCGTCGAGCCCGCGCGTCACTGCTATGCCGGCATTGTTGACGAGAATGTCGATCGGGCCGAGCCGCGATTCAACATCAGAGATCATACCCGCACGGCGCCGGCGCGCGAAACATCGGCAGCGATCGCGGCGGCTCGTCCGCCATTTCGTTGAATGTTTTCGACGACGGCAGCCGCCTCCTGGCTGCGCTCACGATAGTTGACCGCGACAGCTGCTCCTGCCTTGGCCAGCGCTATAGCGATCGCCTCGCCGATGCCTCGCGAGCCGCCCGTAACCAGCGCGACCCGGTTCTTCAAATCAGACATATTTCAAAGTCTCCACACTGAGAGTTTAGTCGTCATGCGGAGTTTAGTGGTCCTGACGGGACTGGAACTTTGCCGAAGTGGAGTTTGGTGGTCATGGGAGAGTGATCGTCAGATGGGGTCTCGTGGGCAGACGGACAGTGTGTCGGAGATGGAATTTTGCACACTATATGTTTGTAGCCGAACGATGGATCTTGGTCCGCATATTGCGGTTCATGCACGCAAAAAATCATTTCTCCGACACACTGCGGAACTGACACTTGGAAGAAACGGGAAGAAACGGGACAGGAAGATGTGAAAAAATTGATTTAGAAACGTGAAGCAATTTCGGCCTCGAAAAAAATAGCGCCAGGATGCCTTATAAGCGACCGCTGGACCTTCGCCATACATTTCGGTTCAGACGAAATTTTAGGGAGATCAATTTTTTCACATCTTCCAGACGAAGTAACCACCATCAGATTGCTATTCCGCCGCGCAGAAGCTGGTGGTTACTTCTCGTCCCATTTCTTCCCGGGAGGTATCTGCTACTTGACTTCCTCGCTGGCTGAGATCAGGATGTGTCCGTCCTCAGTGTGACGGTGCACCGGCACGAATCTCCGGAGGAAAGAGCATCCCAATGAGACTGTTGACGTTACTGACATCGTTGTTTCTGTTCGCTTCTGCCGCAGATTACAGCGGCACTTGGGTAGCGAACATCGAGAAATCACAACTCGGAACGCCCCCGCCTAAGAGCTATGTGATGAAGGTCGAAAAAACTGGACCAAGTGCGTTCCTCGTAACAACTGACGCGGTGGGCGCCGACGGCAAGGAAAGGCACCAGCAGTTTACTCGCACGTACGATGGTGTGGAGCACGCAGGCAAAGAGCATCCGGAAGCGACGGAAACCTGCACCCAGGTTGATCCGCTTACTCGTCACATCGTAGGGAAGAACAACGGAAAGGTCGTCTACGAGATAGATGCGAAGATGGCGCCTGATCGAAAAACCATGACTACGCGCCAAACTTATTTTTCTCCCGATGGACAAACGAGGGAAGTTCTGGTGTTTGCGTTTGAGCGCCGATAGCCTTCTAAATACTCACGAGAAAACCCTCATCCAACTCGCGTGGGGTGCATTACCAGCAGTCCGTCTGCCGGGCGAGCTTTGCAACACTCGCCCTACACGGAGGGGGTTGACCTCAGAACAGGCCGAGCGAATCGGGTGTACATGTACTTCCAGTCCCGCGGCTGCGAGCAACCAACTTCGAGTGATCTGACCCTAAGAATCTATGTGGAAAGAAACCACCGCTACTGAACCGCCCAGGACCACTGCCCAGGATGCCCCAAAACCGGTCACCGAAGAGGAATTGCGCGCGATATTCGAACGGTTGGACGCAGCCAGAGACGTTTTCAGCCAGAACCGGGAATTGCGTGAGGTTTTGTCCCGCCGCGAAAGCGAGACCCGGGGATTGCGAGAGGTTTTGTCCCGCCACGAAACCGAGACCCTGGAATTGCGGAGCCGCAACGCGGAGTTGGAAGAGATCTTGCGGAAATACGCCCCGATGCTGTTGGACGTGGCAACCACCATGGGATTGGCGGCAAAGGATGATACTCCGAGCTCAGGGCCTGTGCGGGCGCCTTCGCGATGGCAGCAATGAGCACCAGCTAGCCCACTACCTCTGGCCATTGATTTTTGGTTACGTCAGGGCCTCGCATCTCCATCGGCGATGGATCGGACGAGAGCGCCGAGCGTACGCTTGGGGGTATGCCTTGTCTCGAAATGAAAGAACTTCAAGCAGGCAGCGATAAATACGCAGAGCGCCGGCACATCGCGACCGGGGCCGAGCGAGAGAGACGGAAGGGGCCTTTAGGATCGCGCCAGCTCGGACAATTCCGGGTAGCCTACCTAATTCGTATCCACACCAGGAACTGCAATGTTTGCCAGCGCGACCTATAAGTCACCGACTCCTGCCGGCAGGCACCTGAGCTAAGCGAGATTCTTCCGAACTTTTGACCAGGGCAGAGAGAGAACTCGCCGGATTACCGTCAGCCCTGAACCCGCGGACAGCGAAGCAACCCCCGCCAAGTTTTCTATGTCTCAATCCCTTGAGACTGGAAGCGGGGTAATTCCAGTCAGCAGGCGGGAGTCCACTAGCCGGCGGGCGAGGGCGAAGGGACTCTCGCCAGCTTAAAAATCTCTCGGCTTGACCGACCATCGGCCTGTGGACCCCGAGAAGGAATACGCCAAATGACGACAACACTAAAGGGAGTTCCGTGTGGTTACCACGCAAGGAATTCCCCTAGCTTTTCCCTTGTGACTCGGAGTAATCTTTCGTTTCTCTTGGTACCCAGTTTATGAGGCAAGATCAGCATCAGACGCGAACGGTCATAGCCAGTCACATCGACCATGCACAGCTTTTGCATCTCGGCAAAATGCTCCTGCTGCTAGTCGAACAAGGAGAAACGCAAAAAGACTTCTCGGTCGTGACCGATCTGAATAAAAACAGCCTGCCCATAGAAGAACTCAGCAGAGCATCTTGAGCCCCCTAACTCATGGCCGGTCAGTAAGGCACGTACACGCTGAAGTGTTTCAATTTCCTCGTCGAGCCACTGCACAATAACGTCGAGGTCCATGTGGTTGCTTCCTGAGAGGGTGACTTTATCCACAGCAGTAGCTGTAATGACGTAGTCGTACACTGGACCGACCATCGGCCTGGCGAGCGTTTGGGTTAAACTAAAGGCTGCAATACTTTACTGTCTTTGCCTTGGTTCGAAATATGCATTCCAGCCGCCTACGATCAGTGCCCGTGCTACTGCTCTGCCTGCTTGCAGGCAACATTTACTGCGCATCTGCGCGTACCGTCCCTCAGTTTTCGAAGGCGAGCGCCCTGCCGTCGGCGCCCACACCCTCGGGCACACCTTCCGCCTTGGCTGCGTCGCTCGTACAGCAGGCCCATGTTGCTATTCCACGCCTGAAGAGTGAGCCCACGCTCAGCGATTTTCTTGTCACTCCGGTGCGCTCGGAAGCTGCACGCGCCATGCTACGCATCACCAGCTTCGTGCAGCGCTATCCCAGGGACGGCGCTCCTGTTACCGAGCCCACCGTCGCTTATCTGGGTTTCACCCGCGAATACTTCTTTGTAGCTTTCGTTTGCAAGGATAAAAGGCCGGATCTCGTTCGGGGCCACATGCTGGCGCGCGATTCGCTGGGAGACGATGATTCTGTCCAGGTGATGCTCGACACCTTCAACGACCAGCGGCGGGCGTTCTTGTTTCGCAGCAATGCGCTTGGCATTCAGGCCGACGGTCTTTACAGCGAGCAAAGCGGTACCGACTACTCCTTCGACACCGTGTGGGACACCTGGGGTAAACGCACGCCGTCCGGATACGTCGTGCTCCTGCGCATTCCGTTTTCCAGCTTGTATTTCGCCAAGGCCGGTGCAGGCGAGGCCCGGACGTGGGGAATCATCCTGCAGCGCAGCATCTCTCATGCCAACGAGTCGGCTTTTTGGCCGCAGAGCAGGCATCGCATCGCAGGGCTCCTGACGCAGGACATCGCCGCGGACGGCTTCAGCGATATCGAGCACGGCCAAAACCTTCAATTCGAACCCTATGCGCTCGGCCGTAACCTGCGGCAATTGAACACCGTCAATCCCGCCGATCCCTACTTTCAAGACAAGCATCTGCAGGGCTACACCGGGCTGGACGCGAAGTTCATCCTGCACAGCAGCCTGGTGCTCGATACCACCATCAATCCTGACTTCAGCCAGGTGGGCGTGGACAATCCGGCCACGCCCAATCAGCGTTTTCCCCCCTACTTCGCCGAGGTGCGGCCGTTCTTCATCGAAAACAGCAGCTACTTCATGACGCCGGTTAGCCTCTATTACACCAACAACATTGTCAAGCCGCAGTACGGCGCGCGTCTCACCGGCAAACTTGGCCCCTGGGCGCTGGGCCTGCTTGGAGTGGATGACAGAAGCCCCGGAGAGGCGGTGCCGCCCGGTGACCCCGAGTACGACACGCGCGCCCATGACTACGTTGGCCGGGTGAACCGCGACATTGGTTCTCTCTCCAATGTCGGCATCATTTATGCTGATCGCGAATATCTCGATTCTTTCAACCGGGTCGGAGGATTCGATTATCGTGCGCCGCTCAAAAACCGCTGGACGTTAACCGGCCAGGCCGTCACCTCCGCAACACAAAACGTCAGCAACTCCACCCAGGGCGAGCAGCAATGCGAGGCGCTCACATTAACCTGCAGCGGCCAGACCTATTCCCAGCAGGTGAATTATTCCGATTTGCATCGCAGCGGATGGATTGCCTACAACGATACGTCCGCCGGTTATGTTACCGACACGGGATTTTTTCGACGTCCTGATGTGCGGGAACCCAATGGCTATTACAGCTATACCTTTCGTCCCCGGCAGGGACCGGTTCTATCTCATGGGCCGAGCATCTACAGCGAACGCATCTGGGACCATAATAGTGTTCCGCTGGACTTTTACATCAACCCTGCTTACAGCGTTACGTTCAAATACCGCACGACCATTTCCGCCAATGTCGATCTGGGGCAAGACCGGTTGCGGCCAATCGATTACTCCGCCCTGCCGCAGGATGTCGAGTATCACAGTCACACCAGCGGAGTTAATTTCTACACTTCTCCCGTGCCTTATATAGCGATCGGCGGCGGAGTCTATACCGGTACCGTGATCAACTATTCGCCGCCGCCCGAAGCTGGCCCGGGGCCGGTCAACGTCACCTCGCCCAACCTCAACGTCGAAGTGAAACCCGTCAGCTCCCTCGATCTGCAAAACAGCTATGTGTATACGCACTTCACCAACCTGGCTAACGGCGATGTGGTCTACGACAACCACGAACTGATCTCGCGCTGGAACTACCAGTTGACCAAGGCCCTTTCCTTTAACCTTATTGGCCAGTACGTCTCCACCTTGCCGAATCCGCAGTACACCAGTCTGGCGAACTCCAAGACACTCTTTGCGGATGCATTACTCGGCTACCAGCCGCATCCGGGCACAGCGGTTTACTTCGGCTATATTGGAAACTTTGAAAACCTCGACCGGGTCCTCTGCACCAGGCAAGCAGATGGACTCTGCAACACCGATGATCCCATCTTGCCGCCTACCTACTCCTCGCTTCTGAACACCGGCAAGACAATCTATGTAAAGGTCAGCTACCTGCTGCACTTTTGAAAAGCAGCGCCTATCAGAGAAAGCCGGTGACAAGAGAAAGCCGGTGACAGACAGAATGTTTACCCGCCGGTCCCGGACGGACATGGAAACGTCCCGTCACCGTTTTTCCGGGATGTATCGACGCGCCCTAGGGCGTCCGGTCACATTGGGCAGAAGCTGGGTCTTTTTACCCAACTTAACTTACCCTCAGGAGTAGTTCTCCTCAGAGGGTTCAGACGTCGCAATACTGGCTAACTCTGCCCGGGCATCACAAACGGATAGGAGAGGAATGGATCAAGCTTGTCATTTTCCGATGCCACTCCGCGTCGCGCCACATGCCTCGAAACTGCGGTCCGGCAAAATTGCTGGTTGCGATCGCGACCCATCGCCCTGTTCTTGCCGCCGTGCGGACGCCCAATTCACATAGGTCTTTGATCCACTCCCATTCAAGAAGCGGCCAGTCCTTGTAGTCCACCAGCCCCCAACACTCCGTCGTGATCAGCGGCTTGTCTGTCGCCCGCGACCATTCCGCGCACATCTCGATGCAGGCCTGCAATTGGCTATTCCAATGATCCTGCCTTTGCAAGTAGACACGCTTGGCATTGTCCACCAGATTTGCATAGCCTCTCAGGTCAAAACGCTCGTAGTTATATCCGACTTCTTCGTAGTATCCCGGCGCCGCCGCCATCCAGATATGCGGCTCCATGAAATCGAGCATGCTCACATCCTGCTGTCTCCACGTGTCGAACTCCGTCGTCTGAGAGAACGTGTAGTCGATCTCCGGATGTGCGGTCCTGACCACCTGAATGGCGCGCTTCATCCAGTCATTGTTCATGGTCGAGGCTCGAATAAAGCCCTTAGGGAGGAAGGGAGCCCAGACGTCCATCGGCCACTCATTGCAAAGGTCTACATACAGTACGTTCGGGAGCAATCCCTCCCGGGCGATAGAGTCGAGGGCAGCGTTCCAAATCCTGCCGATATCTTCAGGGCTGCGGATCCGCATCAGGGTCTGATCGGGGTCATGCCTGAACCATGTGGAAAGCGCGACGCGGAGTTTGCGTTCCGCGCACTTGCGGATGAACTGATTGAGCGCCGGCTGGACCTGCACACGGTTCTTGGCGGGGCTCCCCCAGTCCTGGGTGCTCCATGCGGGAATCAATTCCCATGTCGCGCCGGAGTTTGCTTCAATCAGATGCGGATAGGCGTCGATGCGCACTGCGTCGTAGCCGCGTTCGACTAGCTCGTCGAGTGCTCGGTCCCAGTCTTCATAACCCGCGCCCGGCCATCGCCGCTCCAGCCATGAGAAGTCCCACATCGTAATCGCCAGTGGACGACTAAGGTTGCGCAATCGCACACCTGTGGGTTCTGGAGCGGCCTCCTCACTTGGCCGTACGGAACTCAGCGCCTCGCGGCTGAAATGTTCGGCATGATCATCTCCCCTGGTCTGCGCGCAGATTCCACGGTTGTTCCCCGATAACGCCGCGCCTGTCATCGCGAGGCCCGAACTGACGAACTGTCGACGATTCATACTGCTCCTCCCACAAATCAGATATGCGAATCCTACTAACGCGCTTGTAAAAATGCGACATTGCTCAGACTGAGGCACTGCCCGGGAGATTTGTCGTCGAGATTTGTCGTCAGGCGGGGCTGTCACTTAGGGGAAAAAGGCGGCCATGCCGCTCTTAGCAAAGTTCCAGTCCCGTCTGACAACAAATCTCGACAACAAATCTCAGACAACAAATCTCAATTCGCTGTCTCAACCAGGGGGTCCACTCCATGATGGAGTGGACCCCCTGTCCCCTGATCTCCCCGATGATGCCGCTTCCAGTTTGATAACTAATCCCCTTGCTGGGACGATAGACGCAGGCTTCCGTCGATTTCAAAGAGTGGTACATTCAGTGCGGCCAAAGCGTCTCCTTGACCGACCCGACCTGAGGGTGGTAGAGTCCCCTCGAAAAAGCAAAAGCGCGTATCGGGCTCGATTTCTTCTTCGGAGGCCTCCTATGCCACGAGTTTGGGAAATTAAGATCGGGCACGTGACTGTCATGCCGCGGAAGACTCATAGCGGAGATTCCCTCGAGCTATTGATCGACCGAAACAAGCTGCAGTTGGCGATCGCCTATGCCTCGCAGATGGCTCGTAAGGCCCACTCGAAGCTGGAGGCTCTCAAACGGGGAGAATTGAACGAGCAAGACAAGTTTGAACTGCAATATGCACTTGCGAAGTACTTCAGCATTCATCCATCCGATGAAGATTACGGTATCTATTTGGATGGCATTACAAGTGTATATATGAAGATAAAGGATGGTTTAGCCGCGCCGTATGACATTGTCATTTTTGACCCGACCCATCCGAAGGCCTTCACCACCGAGGGTGCCGGGTATGTCAGACCAACCCGGAGCATCGTACAGCAGGGAACACAGACGCGGGCGGTTTCTCCGATACGTCAGTTGCTCCGAGTTCCCGTTCCCGATGAAATGAATCACGAGCCGTGGACAGGATACGATGCCGTCGGAAGAATACACCTCAGCTTGGGACTCGTGTTTGAGCCCCAGCCTCCTGCCGATCACGTGGCCCGGACGATTGTTCATGAGGCATCGCACAAGTTCGCGCGAACCACCGACGTCCTGTACAAGCAGGCGTCTTTCGCAAAGTCCTCACAGCGAGATGTGGATGGAGATCCGCCCGTTGAAGTCAAGATGTCGATCGGTGGAAAGACGCTTACACCGATGGCTGGGGCGACGAAGAAAGGAGAAAGGATTTCGCCACACCTTTATTTGGAAAACGCAGATAGCTATGCCTGGACCGCCCGTCGAATATGGAAAAGGTTTGGCAGGGGAACTTGAAAGTTTCGTGGACAAAAGTTTCGTGAAGATTTGTCGTCAGACGGGACTGGAACTTTGCCGAAGTAAAGTTTGGTGGTCATGGGAGTGTGATGGTCAGACCATGAAAACCTCAGATAGCCGGAAAGGGTCTGGGTTTGACTAGGACTTTTTGAGCACAAAGCGGACATACACCCATTCTCCTGTGCCGCAGGCTTCAAACACCGGTGTGTCCAGAATGGCGGCAAAGTTGCGGAAGATCGAGCGTAATACGACGGGCACCTCTTCCTGGATCTTCTTGCGGTTCGGTTCGCTGGTGATTCGGAGCGCGCGTGACACGGCGGGAGTAATATCCTCCTCCTCCTCGATCGAGAGGCCGCATTGCGCAATATGTCCGCGAAGGGTGTCGATATAGGGCTTCGGACCCACATCGGCGAACAACAGATGGCCGCCGCTACGGAGCACTCGCGACGCCTGTGTGAGAAAACGGGTCACGGAGGTGTAGCAGTGGCAAGATTCCAGATTGACGACCGCATCGAAGAACTCCGCCGGAAAGGGAAGGTTCTCTGCGTCGCCCCGTATGAACGAAAGCTTTTCGTGGTCGTGGCGGCGCCGGCAGAACTTTACCGCTTTGCCGCAGAAATCGACGCCCGTCATAGAGCGGAGATGCAAGTATTTCTTTATGAAGGCGGCCCCTCCACCACGCCCGCTGCCGACTTCCAGAACGTCCTTCCCGCGCAGATCCACCGCACCGGCCACCCTATTGTAGAGCTGTATCGGATAGCGGTTCGCCTCGTCCACCGCTTCCAATTGGAGGGCGTCTTCGCCTGAATCTGTCGTTGCGTACCCGTAGTTCAGGAACGTCACGTCGTCCTGGGCTAGCAAGCTCAACGTGTAATACCAAAGCTTGGTGTTGAACTTCTGCAGGGCGAGACGGGCACGAAGCCAAAGACCGAGCGGCTTGTTTCCTAGGCCATAAATCCGCGGGTAGGTCTTCTTATCCTTATAGAGCATCTGTTATGCCACTGTATCTCCCATATCCGGTTGTGTCACGACAAGAAATGCAGGCCCGTGAACCGGCACTTCCAGTTTAGCTCACTGGCTCTAAACGTCATAGCGATGGTTGTGGTGCTGGTTGCAATCGGGATTACCGGTTGGTGCGACGATAGGCTCCCCTAGTAAGCAGGACTGTACGCAAGCTACGGCATCGTGGCGCGATCTGCTGGTCAAAGTACAGCGCCGACGAGCCATAGTTGTCGCGCTGTATTTAAATCGGTTCTTCCGCACTTTCGGTGCAGATAAAAGCAGAAGTCCACTGCTATCTGACGATTCGGTGACGATTCGGGACATGACGATTCGGGACAGACGAAGTAACCCCCATCTTCTGCGCAGCGGAATAGCAATCTAATGGTGGTTACTTCGTCTGCCCCGCAACCTCCTCTTTTTCCCTCTACTCTTGGCCACTTTGAAGACATTTTTTGATCTGAGAGAAACTCTTGGAACCGAACACTCAAAAGCGGCATCTAAATAGACATGGCGTGCTTGGAATACTTTAGACTTCACCAGCATTACGTAGTAGCAGTGCGACGCTGCGAACAGGCCGAGTTGTCTTCCCGTCGGAGTGGTTTGCTTGACGCAGCGGCTCGCCTGACTGCGGAAATTAAGCAGAAGGCACGAAACGAGAGAAACGCTGCCCAGGAGCGGATGGTTCTTCATGAGCAGAATTGTTCGGTCTGCAAACCAGCTCAGAAATTCGCCAAAGTCAGCTAGCGCGATCCGTGTCGGATAACAAACCACCCTACGGATTCTGCACACATATCGGAGCTCCTTGCGCCGAGCAATTCAGGCTGAGAAGCTGAAGATGCCTGTGGAGGATCTGATGCGGCAATGTGGGCCTAAACCAGACCTCCCCCCAAGGTCCGAACGTGTCCTACCGCGATCCGATTACCTCCTTTATCTCTCTCACTTTCCTTTTACGGCCCGACTTTGGTCGAGCCCTGATACGACAAAACCAGCGAAGCGGAGTGGAGGCTTTCAATCCAAAACAAATTGCCAGTCTATTTTGAATCTCTGCAGGTCATGGCCGCGCCGTCTCCGGTGCACCACTTTTCATAATGGCTGCTATAAAAGGAAGCGCCGAGCCAATTGAACCTATCCTGAGAAGGTGTTTTAGGCTGCTCAGCTATCCAGTTAGACGCATCGTTGACATCGCCCTTGCCTGTATACCGCGCAACCAGCGGATAGGGAAAAACCGGACGCGTAACAGCGGGCTTCGACGCTTGCGAGTCCGCAGAAGGCACGCCCGGACGCGACGCGATCAACTCGTACGGGGCAGTACCACGTTCAACCCAAACCATGATCGGGGTAAGCATATCCACATTAAAGGGGCCCTCTCCGCCGCCGCAGTGATATACCCCCGGGAACAGATAGAAGCGCACCGAACCATCGACCTTCTCTTTTCCCAGCAGAGCCTGGATCGCGCCATAGTAAGCTATGGAATTCAAGGGCGAGATATGCGGGTCCTGCCACCCGTGCCATAAAAGTAATTTTCCACCCGCGTTGATAAACGCGGATAGATCCGGATCCGTGGTGTCATAGACAGCATGCATCGGTTCGATGGCGTCAAACGTCGCGCGATCAAACCCAAGGTCGGCAATTGTATAACTTGCTGCAGGATCCTTCTTGAATACCAGGTACTTGAGAGTTCCTTCGGCGTAAACCCGGCTGGCGATCGGTTGCGCTGCGCTCTTGGGGACGTACACCCCGGCCCATGCAAGTTCCGATCCGGGTTCAGGACCACTGATCACTAATTGCTCACCATCAGCGGTGTGCGCTCCTTTGTAGATTTCACGTGCCGCTTGCACCTTTGCGGCGCTCAGGCAGCCATCAGGGTTTTCCCCTGGCTTGCAAAGCAAGACTGAGGGATCAAAGTGGCACGCACGCGGGTCACTGATGAGGCCATCTTTCAAACCATCCAGTTCGTCGCACGCGGAGAGAGCTGCCTGGTGCAGGATGGGCAGATCGTCTGCGGTGATAATCGGGCGTCCATCCGCCCCAGTATTTATGCGAGCGTTCCAGCCGTGGTAGAAGGTGTTTTGGGTAATGAAGTTCATGCCGGGAGCGCCTGCGACTAGCCCATTGAAGTCGCTGGGATATCTCTCCGCCTCCATCAATGCCTGGCGTCCTCCGTCGGAGCAACCCGTAAAGTAGGAGTATTTTGCTTCTTGTCCGTAATACTTTGCTATCACCGCCTTGGCGGCGACAGCGGTTTCGTGGACACCGCGATAGGCGAAGTCGATCTTTGCCTGCGCGTTGTCTTTCGCCCACACTCCATCGATGCCGCCGCGGTGGCCCATATCGGTGGACGCAAGAGCCAGTTCGCCGTGTTCCGCCGGGTAGCAGCCTTTATAGTTGGTCAACCGGATTTCAAGGTTTCCGCACTGGCCGCCGCATCCCGTCTCCAGGAAGCGCTGCGTCCATCCCTTGACCGGGAGACGCACCTCGAATTGGATATGTGGCTCGACATAGCCCTGCACTTCGCAATAGGCCGCCGGTACACCGTCCTGAACCACCGCTGCCGCTGTGATATGCAAAGGAGTGTCGGTTGCTGCGGCAATATGGGCGGCCGGCAGTTGTGCGCAATCCATTACCGGCGCAACCGCAGGCAACGATGCCATTGCGGCCGCGGGCTGCTGCTGTGCCGTAGCGGCGCCGGCAATGATCAAGGCGGCAAAGCAGCAGACCATACCAATGATCGAGAGAATAGGCACTTGATGTAGCCGTTTAAACATGTAACCTCTCGCTAAAAGCCGACTCTTAGAGCGAACTGTAGAATCCGTGGCAGGTTTTGCTGCGAACCGACGATACCAAAATTGGCCGTTCCTTGCGTCTCGCCCGGATATCCGAACTGAACCCGATTGAACAGGTTGTACACTTCGGCACGAAACTGCACGTTCACCCTTCCATCACGGGCAATCGGGAACTTCTTGACCACAGCGCTATCCCAATCGGCAACGCCGGGAGCTCGCAGCTGCGGATCGGTTCTGGGTTCGTTGCCGAAGGTAAAGGGAGAGGGCTGCGTGAAACAAGATGTATTGAACCAGCTGTTGAGTCTCGACACCGCGGATCCGCTGGTAGCTTTGGAGCAACCTGCGGTGTAATTCGGACGAGATCCACCGCCGAACGAGTTGGTAAGATTTAAGTTTGTGCGGAAACTAAGCGGGAAACCGCTCATCAGGGTGGTGACTCCTTCAAGGCTCCATCCTCCGACGGTGTAATCGATCAGCGACGATGGATTGGCCAGGAATTTTCTTCCTCGCCCAAAGGGCAGGTCGTAAACATAGCTGGTGACAAAACGCTGCCGCGCATCTTGCGCGCTGAGAGATTTTTCCGCTTGAAGATCATAACTGTCCTGGACGCCCCCAGGGCTCGAAGGCTCCAGCCAGTTGGTCAAAGTGTCTGTATTGCTGAGCAGTTTCGCGAAGGTATACGCGAAATTGAAGGAAGCACCGCCGGAGAATCGCCTCTGAAGCTTAACCTGTAGCGAGTTGTAGGTGGACGCCCCCAACGTTCCAGATACGTCATAGACCGAGTTATATTCCGGAAACGGCAGGAGGAGTTGTCCAGCCGGAACGGTGGCTGCCCCCAGGCTATAAGCCGGACTGATGATTCCATAGAACGGATTTGGCACTTGCTGCAGGAGTTGATTGCCAAGGGCAAGATCGCCGTCGGGTAGCTGATTTCTTTGCAGTTGTGAAAAGGAGAGATGCGTTCCCTTGGCTCCTCCATAGGAAATATCCAGAACCGCCTGGTTACCCAATTGTTGTTGCACTTCAGCGTTCCATTGCTGTGTGTATCCAAAAGGCGAATTAACGTAGGCCTCGTTGATAGAGGTACCCAGTAGAGTTTGCTGAAAATCAGGGTTTCTGTTGACCGGGAGCACGACGCCCTGGGGGAATGGATTGTTAAAGCTATTTGCCGGAGTAAGAAAGCCATTGGTCGACGCGGTAAACGGCGTGTTTGACAGGTTGATTGCGTCCTGGTTGGGCTCGAGGTCCTGATTGATGTCGTTGGGCAGCCACATAATGCCATATCCCAGGCTTATGACCGTATTGGGCGCGAATTGATAGGACAATCCAACCCGCGGAGAGAATTGAGTGAGATCGTTATTAACGCTGCCTCTGGAGCTTCGTGTGGGGGACGCCACCAGGCCGACCGCTCCCCGGTAGTTGCTGACGATCGGGTTCGCGATCGTGGGATCGAAGTAGCTGATCCGATTATGCCGCTCCGTCCAGGGTCCGGTGTTTTCCCAACGAAGTCCTAAATGGAACGTGAGCTGGCGGGTGCTGCGCCAGTCGTCTGTCACGAAGAGGGCGGGGTATAGCTGTTCACCCGAAATCGGCGTAGCGTAGGTTATGTTTCCGCTGTTTGGATAGCCAAGTAGAAATGAGGCCAAGCCTGCGCCTCCGACACTGGTCAGGGGATTTTGGGCAGTAAATCCGTTGTTAAAAGTGTAATTCCCGCTGGAAGTATTATTTTGCACGTTGTTGTAAAGATCACGACGGAACTCACCGCCTACTTTGATCGTGTGGTTGCCCAGGAATTTCGAGAGAGTCCCTGCGATACGGTAGTCGTCGGTATGAGTGTTGATGGTGCTATCGCCTCCGGCGCTGCTGAAGATACCCGTATCGTCAAACCCGCTGATGTTGGTGGCCGGCGGGCCAGGAAATTGGACCTGCGCTGCCAAATCTGCAGGCTGCCCGATGGAGGCTAAGCTGAAGGTAGAAGCAACGGGCGTGCGCACGTAGTCGAAGCGGAGATAGCTGAGCCGCAGGTCAAGAATGGTCGTCGGATTGAAAGTGTAATTGTCATCGATGACAAAATTATTTAGGTCGAATAGTTCCGTGCAACGATCCGAGCAGATACCGTTGTCATAAGGGTTGACGGCGAGATTGTCATTGCTATAGTGGGTGTACCGCGCGCTGAGATGCTGACGCTCCGAGAGAGTCTGGTCGATGTGCACGACTGTCTGGTAATTGTTCCCGCCCACGCTGGCATTGGTGGTGAAGTTATTTTGTCCGCTGGAGCCCGGTATGTTGGGCTGCGGATAAAAGGCCTGCAGGTACGCCACCGATGTTGGGTTCAGCCTGTTGGCCGGTATGACCGCATTGGGAAACAAACTTCGGGTATATTGGGGAACGCCATTACAGGCGGGGTATCCAGCCACGCCGCAGGTGGTCAACGGGTCATAGATCGGGACGCCGAGGGCGGATAGGTTACCTCCGCGTTCGGCAGCGGTGGGCACCGTCTCGGTAAAGGTCTGACCCTGGCGTAAGGCGAACCCTTCCCAGTTGACAAAGAAGAATGTCTTATTGTGTCCGTCATACACGTGGGGAATGCGAACAGGTCCGCCCAGGTTGAACCCGTACTGATTTTGGGTAAAGGCAGGGTTGGCAAGACCTGCCTGGTTTCCGAAGTATGTATTGGCGTTGAATACCTTATTGCGGATATATTCCCAAGCGTTCCCATGGTATTCGTTGGTGCCCGATTTGGTCCTGAAGTTGATAGCGCCTCCGGCCAATCTGCCGTATTCCGCGGACAGGACATTGGTATCGACTTTGAACTCGTCCAGGGAATCCTGTGTGGGTACGAGGACAATCATGTTGCCGTACTCTATGTTCAACGGGGCACCATCTAGGTAGCTGGCGCTTTGATTAGCCAGGCCGCCGCCTATCTGGTAATTCCCCTGGGCAAAAGGATTGGTGCCATTCGGGTTTTGCATGGATTGCCCCTGGGGAATGACAGAGGGGACCAGAGCCGCCAGGCTCATAGCGTTGCGCCCGTTCAAGGGAATTTCGTTGGTCTCACGCTGGTCAACGACCGCGCCTAAGGATGTTGTCTCTGCCTCGATCAGTGGGGTAGCCGCGTTGACAACCACTTGCTGGCCGACGCTGCCGATTTCCATCGCGAGATCAACCTGAATCGTCGTGGATACCTGGAGGTTGATCGGCTCCCGGGCGATCTTTTTGAACCCGGCCCTTTCAGCGGAAATGCGATAAGTGCCCGGCGTGGTGTTAACGAATTGATAGAAGCCGGACTGGTTCGTAACCGTCTCGCGGGTGTCGGACGTAGCGATGTTTGTCAGGACAACCGGCAGCCCGGGCAATATTGCTCCGGACTGATCGGTGACATTGCCCACAATCGTTCCCGACGTTGATTGGGCGTGACTAAGCGTGGTGCTGAGCAGGGAAAGCACGAGCACTGCCGCGAGACCGAAGCATTTTCTTCCCTGTACGGCGTTTTTCAGGCGAGCCTCGAATAAACGATGCTTTGCTGATAGCCAGGCGCTCCCTGTCAGCACTTGCGAATTGTTACGCATTACCAGCCTCCGATAACAGCGATTCTGATTTCGGGTGAGCCTCTCCTTCCGAGAAAAACACGGCGGAAGTCAGCACCTGCGATCCGGCTCGATTGTCACCAACGCGAGTGATATATCAGCAACGCAATGCCTGTCAAGAAAAAAAACGAAGCCTTAGACGAGGGCTGGTGATCCCGGGGCTAAACCCGGACTGGCCGCACCATACCGGCAAGAATAGGGGCTATTGTTTTGATCGGTGACTATTTATAACCTTCTTGCACGCGCCTGATTCGGCAATTGTGGGTGATCCCTTTCTAACCAGTTTGTAGATGTGATATATCAAGTTATTGGAAGCCGGCTGCTCGGATGCGGATGTTATACTGCGTCGTGTTCATGGTTGGGCAATCCGGGCGTACAGGTCCGGAAAAGTGATTTATTGAGGGCGCTTATGTTGTCCGATGTCGTTTTGCCCCGAAGATCCAGGGGCCGCCAAGCGCGGTCAGGTCCAGAGTCGCTAGCCACTAAGGCGTACGAGCGGATTCGTGACGAGATTCTGCAGGGAAACCTGGCGGTTGGAGCCATCCTTTCGCGCCGCAGGCTCGCGGACGAACTCAATATGAGTTTCCTTCCCATCACGGAAGCACTCCAGCGGCTGGAGGCTGAAGGTCTGGTGGAGAGCCGGCCGCGCATCGGTACCCGCGTTCGTATCCCTTCGAAGGAAGATATTGTCGACAGCTATGTGATTCGGGAGGCGCTCGAAACACAGGCCGCGCGCTTGTGCTGTGAGCAAATGTCTGCGACAGAGCGAGGACAGCTCAAGCAGAGTGCGAAGCAGCTGGACAGCCTGTACGCCGCGAGCGCGACGGAGAAAGAGGACTCGCGATTCCTGTTCTCCGTACACACCTACCACATGCAATTCCACATGCAAATAGCTCACCTGGCGCGCAGCGCGGGTTTGGTCAGGGCGATCGAAAGAGAACATGTCCTGGTTTTCAATTGGCTCTACGACACCGCGGCGCAAAGGAAGTCGCTGCCGGTTGATTTCCACAATACCTTAGCCAGGGCGATCTGCTCTGGTAATCCGAACCAGGCGGATGAGGCCATGCGCAGCCATGTCCGCTACGGGATGAGCTCCGTCGTAGAGAGTTTTGGCACACTGCAAATACCAAATGGTTGGCGCCATAAGCGGGGCAGCGAATAGTGCTGCCCAGGCCTCGGCATCCAGCAAAGATGCTTGCCGCCCTTCCGAATCTCTGATATATCAATATGGGTGGTAGCGGATTCTTTCCGCGGGGCAGGGCACATGGATTTACGCGGAAGGGTCTGCCTGGTTACCGGAGGCACCAGCGGCATCGGCGCCGCCACTGCTCTCCTACTCGCACAGAAGGGGGCATGCATCGTTGCTGTTTCACGAACTGCCAAGGCGCCGAACGGCCTTATATCCGGCATCGGGGCTCACGGTGCGGCCTTCCACCTTGTGCAGGCGGACGTTGCCGATCCTGCAGCGTGCCGTGATTGTGTTGATCAGGTTGTCAGCCGGTTCGGCCGCCTCGACGTTCTTATGCATTCAGCCGGAGGCGCAGTTCCGGGCAGCCTCTACACGGTCACGGACGAGGACTGGATGAATGCATTTGCGGTTCATGTGCATTCGATTTTCCACCTGACCCGAGCCGCGGCGCCGCACATGGCGGCGCAAGGAGAAGGAGCAATCATCCTGATAGGTTCGGCGGCTGGACTCCGCGGGTGTCTGGGCGCGCTCGCCTATGGCGTGGTGAAAGGAGCGCTGCCACAGTTTGCGCGTAACCTGGCCCGCGAACTCGCCGACCAGCGCATCCGAGTCAATTGTGTCTCGCCAGGCGTCATCCGTACGCCCTTTCAGGACTTTCTTACAGCGGAACAGGTGGCCAACAATATCAACAACCGTATTCCGCTGCATCAGGAGGGGTCGCCCGCAGACGTCGCCAGGCTGATCATCAGCCTGATTGAGAACGACTTTATCACCGGAGAGAATGTCGTGATCGATGGCGGGATGACAATGCGAATGGTTTAGCCTGGCGAAGTCAGCGCGGCAAATTGGACTGAAACCTTCTTAGGCAAGGTCCAAACCAGCCAGGCAGCGATCAACGGAAGGATTCCGAAGAGGACAAAGACGGGCCGGAACGAGTAGTGATCGACCAGCCAGCCCGTGAGCAGGCTGAAGATCATTCCTCCAAATCCGGAACCTGTGCTGGCGAAGCCCCAGATGGAAGCGACGGCTTCCTTGGGAAAGACATCGCCCGGCAAAGCTAGAAGGTTGGCGAGGGCTCCACAATATCCGAAGGTTGCGATGGAGACTAGCGCGATGCACTGGGCGGAGCCGCGTATAGTCCCAACCGGAAGCGCGCAGACCATCATCGCGGAGAAGATGAGAACAGCGATGCGTCGCGCGACCGCGGTTGTCGTGCCCAGGCGAAGGATGCCGCTGAACACGATGCCTCCAGCAAGATTGCCGGCGCCTGCCGTGAGAAACGGCACCCACGCCGTCTCTCCAATTTGTCGCAGCGAAAAGCCATGGACAACCTTGAGATATTGCGGGAACCAAAAAGTGTAAAAATACCAGACCGGATCGCTGAAGACCTTGGACAGGGTGAATTGCCAAAGAAACCTGGACCGCAACAGAAGCTTGAGAGGAATGCGCGCAGCCTGGTGGTTTGATGTCGCTGCGTCCCGCTCCCGATAGACGGACAACCACGCCGCAAGCCATGCGAATCCCAGCAGTCCAACGACAGTAAATGCGGTTCTCCATCCGGTGCTGAGTACGATCCAGGCAAGCAACGGAGGGGCTAAAATCGCGCCGACAGAGGCTCCGCTATTGAAGATGCCTGAGGCCAGAGAGCGCTCCTCCGCTGGGAACCACTCGGCGATCAACTTGACCCCGGCAGGATAGTTACCAGCCTCTCCGGCGCCGAGGAGGAAGCGGAAGATGGTGAGGCTGATAACGCCTCCGGAAAAAGCGTGCAAGACTTCCGCAGCCGACCACCACGCGATCGTAAGGCTGTACCCGATTTTGCTTCCCAGCAGATCCAACAGTCTGCCGGAAACGCCGTTCATGATGGTGTATGCCAGCATGAAAGCGAAGATGATGTGGGAATAGCCTTCGGAGGAGATGTGGAGCTCCTCCAGGAGAACTGGCGCCATGACAGATAAAGTTTGCCGATCGAAATAGTTGATGACCGTAGCCAGGAAGGCGAAGCCCAGGACCAACCACTTTCTTCGGTCGCTCATTCGCTCGACTGCCCCTATGGATACACTCAGCAAATCTCAACCCCTGCCGGAAAGCCAAATACTGATATATCATACGTGGTGCCGTCTTCATCGGAACCACTGTTCATGCAAACGCTGTCCGTCGTCATCTAAAAAACGTATCCCCCTGGACCGTTGCACACGGCGCCCAGCCATGGTTACTAAAGAAATCCTTTACCCCTCAGTCTTGTGCGCGGTGCAAAAACCGTACTAATGTAGGGGTAAGATCCATACGTCGGCGCCGTCTTACTACGACGGCGCTGCCTGGCTTTGCACCGGCACGCTCTACCCGTGCATCTGCCGCCGCCACCGGGAAACATCAGCGCTTGTCAGCATGATGACTTGGGTGTAGCGAACTATAAAGTGACATCAAAATGAAGGAATACGCCTTTCCGCAGCATTCCTGCGCCCCGCGAGGGCGCACTGCGGAGAGCAGAAATTACCGCATAAGCAGGGTGCGCTCAGGCGTCCTCTTGATTGAGCAGTTTTGACAATTTGGGAAACACAACACCTCCGGGCACCCGCCCAAGGCAACCGAGTCCAGAGGGCTAGGACGCTAGATGAAAAACGGGACACCCGCCAATACATAGCGCGTGGGCAGAGATATCGTCCCGTTTGTCACTGGTAGAACTAGATGCGGTTCTCGAGCGCCAAAGATGGAGTCAGAGGAGCCTGGTACTGTTCCTAACCTGCCGTTGGGGGCAGCAACGCCCCTGGAAGAGGCAAGATGGCCAAATTAATTAAATAAAAAAGTTGGCCACCTTCATGAAACAAAGGACTTAGCTCCCTTCCGGACTTAGTTCGCTTAGTTCGCTTAGTTCGCACATTTCTACAGCGCACCAAAACAGGGAGAGGGTCTAAAGAAAACACAGCGCTGCCAATGCCCCCAAAAGGCCAAAAAGGATCGAATTTTATCGAATTTTACAAAAAACCAAAGACACACGGAGATTTGTCGTCAGACGCCTGGCCAGTTCCCGATGCAATGCTATCGAGTCTTATTGCTTGTTCGAGCCTTGTCTTCGCGACGAATTGCAGACTCAAAAGCGGCTTGAAGCTCGGCGCAGACCGACCGGCGCGGCACGGGCGCTCCCATGTGAATGCTTCTGAGCTCAGCCATGAATGCCTTCCACATTCGCGCGCCGCCTTCTTCAAGAAGCCGGGCGCGGATCGAGAGTTGCCTGGACGCAGGAGTGAACCGGCATCCCCATGCGCCCATGTGGGCCAGCAAGGGGACAAGCTGAATAGACGCTTCCGTGAGGCTGTAAATCGCCTTTTGTTTGTGGGTTGGGTCGTCGGTGCGCGAGAGGAGACCGGACCGGACTAAACGGGCAAGCCTGTTTGCCAGGATATTCGACGCGATTCCCTCTTCGGATAGCCTGAGCAGATCTCCATAGTGGCGGCGACTTCCAAACATGATGTCCCGAATGACGATCAAGCTCCAACGGTCGCCAAGCATCTCCAGCGTCAAGTTGATAGGGCAGCCCGAGCGCATTTCCTTACTGGTTTGTAGTTTCTTCATGAATTCCATGACCACTTGCAGTATGCATGGAGTCTGGGTTATGTTCAAACCACTTGCAGAATGCAATTACATTGCGGAAGCAGACGCATGAAGAAAATCATAGGTAGCAGCCTGGTGCTGGTCGCCATGCTGAACGGGACGGGTCAAATCCGTGCACAGGACGCTAAAACGCCATATCCAAGAATGGCCCCGATTGAGCAATACCGGATGAACCGTGATGCTGAAATCGCCATGGCGCGCACTGCGGCTCCCGCTTCGATATCGAAGGGTGCCTCGGTCATGGTACTGGGACAAAAGAACTATGAGACCGCGGTCGAAGGCACGAACGGTTTCGTCTGTCTGGTGGGCAGATCGTGGGGAGCGCCATTTGAAAGCCCGGAGTTCTGGAATCCAAAGAATCGGAGCCCCCAGTGCTTCAACCCGCCGGCCGCGCTCTCCGTGCTGCCTTATTTTTTAAAAACGACCGGGATGGTGTTGGCTGGATTCTCTAAAACTCAAATGTTCGATGCGATCAAGGCCGCAGTCGACAAGAAGGAATTGGGAGCTCCGGCCTCGGGCTCGTTGACCTACATGATGTCGAAGGAAGGGTACCTTACCGACCAGCCGCCCCATAACCTCAACCACCTGATGTATGAGCTCCCACGCATGGATGGCGCGGCCTGGGGCGCAAATCTGCCCGGCGTACCCATCTTTTTTCAGCAGTGGAATCCAGCGCCGATTACCGAGTTTTATGTTGTCATGGGTAACTGGTCAGACGGAACGCCCGTAAACGGAGACGCTAAGTCCGCGAGCGAGTCTCACAAGCACTAGGGGCGGCCCTGGCGAAGCATTTGCAGTCCTCGGCGTCGCTGCGTGAATCTTTCCGAGCGACGAGATGCCGTTTTCCAGTACCTTTTCACTGCAAAAATATTTAGGAGGCGCTATGGCCAGGCTCGTCTTCGGAATGATGCAATCTCTCGACGGATATATTGATGGGCCTGCGGGCGACCTGAAACTCGGCCCACCCGGTCCGATCCTCTCTCGCCATTTCACCGATTACGTCTGTAGCTCGGACGGCTTTCTCTACGGCAGACGATTGTATGAGATCATGCGTTACTGGGATGAGGACCAGCCGGGGTGGGACGAGATGGACCATGATTTCGCCCAAGCCTGGCGTCCGAAGCCGAAGTGGGTTGCCTCACGTTCTCTGACGTCCGTTGGTCCTAACGCCACACTTGTGCAAGGCGATTTGATCGACTTTGCCGCAAACCTCAAGTCCGGACGAGAGGGAGACATCGACGTCGCTGGGGCGGAGCTTGCGCACGTGCTGTCGGCTGCGGGTCTCGTTGACGAGTATCGCCTGTACTTTCGTCCGTACGTGCTCGGCGCCGGTAAACCCTACTTCGCTGGTCCCCTGCCTCCGCTTCGCCTAGTGAAGCTTGATGCCATCGGAGAGGACGCGGTCCGATTGACCTACGTGCCGGCCTGATCATCATGATCTCCGGAGGTCATGTGCGCGGCTCTGTCATGATTCTGGGGGCGAGTTCGAGCAGATCCAGTTTCTTCTCGGGCACGTCTCTGTGCAAACCACCGAACGCTGTATTGGCTGCAAGCAGCGTTTGAGAGTAGCGGTAAACGACAGACTTGGAGAAGAGCAGGAACGAGATTTGTCGTCAAGATTTGTCGTCAGACGGGACTGGAACTTTGCCGAAGTAAAGTTTCGGAAGATGCGGGACAAAGCAACCCCCATTTCGTCTGTTAAGGAGGCTTCTCGCCTCTTCCGTGACCGGGGATTTGGATGACTGCGGAGAGACAGACGCAACGTTACCTTTGCTTCAACGATCATATTGAGTTAGTAAACGTCCCTCCTCAGGCCCCTCCTCAGGCCGGGCACTCTCGCAGTTAGCGCGGCTATTCCGCCGGCGCCATGGTGATCTGAACGTTTGGAACAACCATCAGGAGATCCCAGAAGGCATCAATCTTTACAAGAGCACCGGGTTGCGCTCAATATTGATCCGGAACGCTCGACACTTCCTCCCCTACAAACCTGAACCCAGTAGCTGAAAACGGAATGCACACTCGATCACATCACGCTTTCGGACATCCGGGCTTGCGAGACTGCATGACTCGCCGGCCATTTGGTGACACAGGAAATGCTCACGAGGTTGCGATGGCGCGCTGAAAGACGCGGACTCGTTCACCAGAAATTGGAGTTTTCAGTGGAGTCTTTCCCACTCAATCTTTCTGCGGTTTATTTCGACCCGTACCCGACCTCGATCTTCTCGCCGTTCTCAACGCCCGGCAGGGAGATAGACGGCCTGTCGCATTTTGTCCTGGCTATCACGGGAGGGATTTTTCTTGTAGTGAGCATCTTGCTCGTCTATGTAATAACGCGATATCGAGCGCGCCCCGGTGAGAACTCAGAACCACCGCAGGTATTCGGGAGTTTGCAGATTGAACTGTCATGGACGGTCATTCCGATTCTGATCATCGTGGTTCTGTTTCTCAGCACGGCGCGGGTTCTATTTTCCGTTCAAGACGCTCCGAAACCGGCCACCGCGCTCGATGTCGTCGTCACCGGTCATCAGTTCTGGTGGGAGTTTCAGTACCCTCAGTATGGGGTCGTAACCGCGAACGAATTGCACCTGCCGTTGAGCACTCCAGCCGCGCCCAGGCCGGCCTTCATGAAGTTGACGTCTACTGATGTCATTCATAGCTTCTGGGTACCCGAGTTGAATGGCAAGACGGATCTTCTGCCTAACAAGGTGAACGAAATGTGGATCGATCCGCAAAAGCCGGGCCTTTATGTGGGGCAATGTGCACAGTTCTGCGGCGCGGAGCACGCAAAGATGCTGCTTCGGGTCTATGTCGACACACCGGAGCAATTCCAGAAGTGGATCGCCGGCCAGCAGAAAACTCAGCCAGAACTCAACACAAACGATGTGGGCCACGCGGCTCAAGGAAACACGAACGGCGGTGTCATGGCAGCCGCCGGCTCACCATCAGGCACGAAAGGGATCAACGCCGATACGGGCGGAAATCAGCCGAACGCTAAACTTGGACAAGCCGATTTTGAGCACCAGGCGTGCTTCGCTTGCCACACGGTATCCGGCACAGCTGCGTTTGGCCGCATGGGTCCTAATCTGACGCACCTTATGAGCCGCGAGACTTTGGCTGCAGGCATAATCGCAAACAATGCGCAAAACCTGAAGGCGTGGATCGCGAACCCTGACACCTTCAAACCCGGTTCATTAATGCCGGCCTTGCATCTTAGCGACCGGGAGAATGCAGAGATCACGGCGTACCTTTTAACCCTCAAGTAGGCGAGTGAGAAGCAACCATGGGCGGAGAGAGCATACCAATTGGACGTAACTTCGACGGGAGCCTGGTTAGCACGCGGGCGCACCCCACCTATCTCGAAGTCCTTTACCGCTGGATCTTCACTGTCGATCACAAGAAGCTGGGCATTCTCTACATCTCTTACGGCCTTCTGTTCCTGCTGGTCGCCGGCGTTGAAGCGCTCATGATTCGTATTCAGCTCTTCTTTCCGCACAATACATTTGTTTCGCTATTTGTTTACAACCGGCTGTTTACCATGCACGGCACGACGATGGTTTTTTTTGTCGGCATGCCCCTGATCTTCGGGTTCGCCAACTATCTTGTTCCGCTGATGATCGGAGCGCGTGACATGGCGTTCCCGCGCCTGAACGCCTTCAGCTTCTGGATGAGCGCTCTCGCGGGTCCGTTGCTCTATTACAGCTTCATGGCTGGAACCGGTCCGGCAGGGACCGGATCCGCGCCCGATGTGGGTTGGTTCGCATACGCTCCACTGACCGAACGCGCCTTCTCGCCCGGTCACACAATGGACTATTGGACAGTATCGTTGCTCCTGAGCGGCGTAGGCAGCATCGGCGCGGCAATCAACATCCTCGCTACGGTGTTCTGCATGCGATGCAAAGGGATGACCCTTTCGAGGATTCCATTGCTGCCCTGGCTCTACGTTACCGTCTCATTCCTCGTTCTTGTAGCAGTGAGCCCACTCACCGCATGCCAGATAATGCTGATGATCGACCGTTACCTGGGCGGACATTTCTTCGATACCCAGGCAGGAGGTTCGGCGATCCTCTGGGCACATTTCTTCTGGATCTTCGGACACCCGGAGGTTTACGTACTTGTTCTGCCCGCCTTCGCCGTTGCCAACGAAATCATTCCAGTCTTCTCGCGCAAGGCCATCTTCGGCTATCCGGCCATGGTGGCGGCATCGATTAGCATCGGTTTCATTAGTCTTGGCGTCTGGGCCCACCATATGTTCACGCTCGGCATGACCTCGTTCAGCAATGCTTTCTTCACGCTTTCAACTATGCTGGTCGCGATTCCCACCGGCATCAAGATATTCAACTGGCTGGCCACCATGTGGGGCGGAAAGATCCGGTTCGAAGTACCGATGCTATTCTCGATAGCTTTTCTCTTCCAATTTTTGATTGCGGGCCTTACGGGAGTCATGCTTTCCGTTTCTATATGGGACTGGCAGCTACACAATTCCTATTTTGTCGTCGCTCATTTTCATTACGTGTTGGTGGGCGCCATCGTGTTCATGATCTTTGCAGCGCTCTATTATTGGTACCCCAAGATGACCGGACGCATGCTCGATGATCGACTGGGCAAATGGCATTTCTGGTTGATGGTTATCGGCTTTCACTTGACCTTTGACGTAATGCATTTTCCCGGCCTGCTTGGCATGCCGCGACAGATCTACAACTACGAGCCGGATCGGGGATGGACCTTGATGAATCAGATCATTTCGGTGGGTGGATTTATTCAAGCCATAGCCGTACTGATCTTTGTCTATAACCTCGTGCATTCTTACTTCCGTGGCAAAGAAGCAGGTCGGGACCCGTGGGATGCGTGGACCCTGGAGTGGCTCACGTCCTCGCCTCCGCCTGCTTACAATTTCGCGATTGACCCGGAAGTTTCCAGCCGCCGGCCGTTATGGGACCTGAAGCATCCTGAAGATTCCGATTCCGCATTCGAGTAATTCGCCAAGAGGAGAACATGGCTACCATTCCCCTGCAGCACAGCAATCATCAGGACACGTGGACCCTGCCCACGCGCGGCACAGTCGCCATGGCGGGCCTCATTATTGCGGAGTCCTCCATCTTCACAATCTTTGTCGTCGCCTATCTCTATTACCTCGGTCGCGACGCGCAGGGGCCCACGCCCAGAGAAGTGCTTGACGTCCCCATTTTCTATACTGTGTGCCTGCTCTCATCGAGCTTTTTCATCTGGCTCGCCGAGCGCGCCATCGATCATGGCAAGATGGCCGCCTTCCGGCTCTGGTGGTCCATCACCATTCTGCTGGGCATAACCTTCCTTTACGGCACAGCGACAGAGTGGCACAAGCTCATTGTGCGCGATCAGCTGACGATCAGTACCAATTTGTTTGGAACGACGTACTACTCACTTGTGGGTCTGCATGCTTCGCATGTCGTGATCGGCCTCATCATGATGCTCCTCACACTTGCGCTCGCGTTCGCCGGCGCGGTGCGCCCGCAGCATGCATATCGCGTCAGGACCCTGGCTCTTTACTGGCATTTCGTTGACGCTGTCTGGGTCGTCGTCTTCACCGTTGTTTACGTGGTTGGCAGATGAACGAAGCACACAATAGAAAAACCGCTGAGTCGCAAAACGGTGACAAACAACTGGGCACGGTCCATTTGCCTGCGCCCACGCCATGGCCTTTTCTTATGTCGCTTGGGTTGACGCTGGTCGGCGCTTCGCTGGTCACCAGTATTTGGCTCATCTGGCTCGGCGCTCTTCTTTTCGTAATCTCTGCGCTGGGATGGTTCCGCAATGTGCTGCCGCGCGAGGCACATGAAGATGTTCCGGTGGCTGAAGAGTTGTTCTCGTTTGTGCCCGTGTATGAAAACGTGGCGCGTGTCGAAGTGGGCGAGACACACCGCGCGCAGCTGCCGCTCGAAACGTTTCCTGTATCCAGCGGCATTATGGGCGGAATCGCGGGCGGCCTGGCCATGGTCATTCCGGCAGAGATCTACGGCGTCGTCCGCCACCACAGCATTTGGTACGTGGTAAATCTGCTGGGCGGCGCAGGCGTGGGGTCGTGGAGCAATCCCACCGTAGAGCAGATGAGCCATTTTCGTTTGAGCGCATTCATCACCGCCAATATCATCCAGGGCGCGACCACTCTCCTCGTCGGCATCCTTTACGGCGCGCTGCTTCCTATTTGGCCTCGAAGACCGATCCTGCTCGGCGGCATCGTTGCGCCAATTGCATGGACCGGCTTGCTGTACAGCATTCTCGGGCTTATAAATCCGTACTTCGCAGAACACATTGACTGGTGGTCGTTCGCGGCTTCGCAGGTGTTCTTCGGAGTTGTAGCTGGATTCGTGGTTGCGAAATCCGGCCGCCTCAAGCGCCTGCAGCAGGTTCCGCTTGCGGTGCGGCTCGGCGTAGAGACTCCCGGTTTGTCGTCGGAGCACGGTGGAGAAGATCACAAACGATGAAGGTGACGATCATGTCTGCATGTCTCTCTGCACGGCTCTTGATTGTGGTGGTGAGATGCAATCTGCCCGGATGCCCAGGACCCGACCCGCCGAACGCAACCATCGAACGCGATGGCACACAAAGTTTTGTGGACAGAGAGCGCCGGGATAAACCGGCACATTGTAGGGGATGAGAGAGCCCTACGGAAAAGGAGAAGCGACTCCATTCTGGCCTCGAGTCTTGCCTGTGATCTCGCGAGGGATCATAGCGAAGCGTAGACAGAGGGCTGGCGGGCGGGATCATTGAGCTCCGAAAACATGCAACCGGGTGCCGACCCTTTTCTGTCAGTGGGAAGGCAACATTCAGCGGTATCCGTCAGAGCAAACCCACGGTTGACAAGTGCGGATGTCTCGTAGCCCACGCGACAGGTGTAAGTTCTGCGATGCGCTGGAGTGGTGCGTTTGCAAGTCCTGGAAGGATGTCGGCCAGGTAATCACGGACCGGGATGTTGAGCCGGCGGCAGCTTTCAACAACGGAGAAGATTGCCGCGATGCGTGGGCCGGCGTGTTCGCTGCCGATATGGATCCAGTTGGACCGGCCCAGGGCGATGGGACGCATCGAATTCTCGGCGAGATTGTTGCTCAGTTCCAGTTCTGGATGGTCGAGGAAGCGTGTAAGTCGCGTCCAGATCGCAAGCGCGTAGCTACAAGCCTGGCCTGCGGCGCTCTTGGGCAACACCGTCTTGCTCATCGCCAGGATTTGATTGCGGATCTGGTCGAGCAAGGGCGGAGCTTTCTCCTGTCGCAGGGCATGGCGGCGGGCGTGATCCATGTTGCCTTCGCGCGCCTGGGCATCGATCGCGAACAACTCGTCCATAAGTTCAACCGCCCGGATCGAGGCGACATCCTGCTTGTTAAGCTTCACTGCGTCGACAAACCGCCTTCGCGCATGGGCCCAGCAGGCGGCGTGCACGATGTTCGCTCCGCCGACCCCGCGATCATAGGCGACATAGGCGTCCGTTTGCAGTATTCCTTCGAATCTATCCAGGAAGTGCGCCGGCCCTTCGCGCCCCCGGCTCATGCGAAAATCGAACACCGTCGCTCCGCCCGGAGTTCCGTACTGCCACAGATAGGCCTGGTGATTGGTTCCGCGGCCATCGTGGGTCTGCACATCCACCGGTGTTTCGTCGGCCTGGATGTAGCTTCCCGCCAGCAACGCACGACGCATGGCGCCGGCGACGGGGATCAGCAGCTCTCCTACGCGCAGGATCCAGCCGCACATGGTTCCACGGCTGATCTCGATGCCCGTGTCGCGCTTCAGAATCGAACTCTGTCGATACAACGGGCAGTGGTCGGCATATTTTCTGACCAGCGTATCAATGATGACGCGGTCAGACACCAGGCTCTTGTCGATGATGCGCGCGGCCAGCGGCGCCGCAACCACGCCCCGCTCCTCGCACTTCTTGCAGGCACGCTTCTCGCGCTTGGTTAGCTCAACGAAGTACTCGGCGGGCTTGACATCGAGGACCTCGCTGGTCTCATAACCGATCACCGTTGTCTGGCCTCCGCAGCAGGCGCAAACACACTGCAAGGGCGCACACGCGACCACCTTTTCCACGCGCGGCAAATGCGCCGGCAAGCTCTGGCGGCCAGGATGCGGCTCGCGTTGCTTCTTGCCCGATGTGGCAGGCGGCGGGGCTACCGGCTGCCGCTCGCTCTCTGCCTGAACCTCATCGCGGCTCACCCCGGGTTCTTCTTCCAGCAACTCCAATTGCAGGTCGCTCAACGTTTCGCTGCCCGGACCATATTGCGCAATGCGCTGCTGGCGAAGCCGCTCTTCCAGCACCTGAATCTTCAGCCGTGCGTATGCCAGCTCTTTCTTCTCCGACTCCAGTTGCTTCTCCAGTTGCGCGATCACCTCGGCCACGAAGGGGTCCGAGTTCGGAGGAACGGTGGGCTCAGAGGGCGCGCTCACGATGCTTTTTGAATAACAGATAACGATGAAGAGGACGAGCGAAATGTCCAGTATTCATGCGCTTTTCAGTGACTCTGCTGGTTCTTCCGCCGGAGCCTTGCGATACCACTTCCGTGGCCGCGTCTGCGTCAAATCAATGCCCCCCAACAGCAACGCCAGCTCCTCGTGACTCAACACGATTTTCTTCGCAGCGCTGTCTCTCTCTGGCCAACGAAATCTCCCGCCGTCTAATTTCTTCGCACACACCCAAAGCCCGCTGCCGTCATATACCAGCAGCTTCAAGCGGTTGCGCCGCGCATTGGCGAACAGAAACACATGGCCGCTTTCCGGATCGCAGCCCAGATGATCGCGCACCAGACCGTACAAACCATTAAAGTTCTTCCGCATGTCTGTTGCGCCGGCCGCTACGTAAATCCGCGTCGCCGGTCCGAACCCGAACATCGCCTCACGCCTTGTCCAATACGGTCAGCAGGCGCTCCAGCGTCTCCGCATCGAATCCACGACCCACTTCAATTCGACGCTCACTGCGCGACTCCACCAGCAGAACACCGCCTACCCCGGCAGCGCACTTTGAACCTTGTGTTGGGGACGAAACCACTTCCACAGGAAGCATCGGGCCGGCGTCCGCTCGCGCCCATTTCTGCACGCGACGCCGGTACTTATCCAAGGCCGCTACCGACAAGCCCCGCTGCTGACAAAATGCATCCCGCCTCAACCCGCTGGCTTCATACTCCGCAACCAGTTTCTCCACCTCAACCCGACTCCGCCGCCTCCGTACTGATCCCGCTTCGCTCATAACTCAAGTGCAACACCAAACGAAGCCGCACAACAGGTGCGTTCCTCAGACGGATACGGTCAGCGAGCCGCGCTGAGGTTTCGTGGACAGACGGACAGTGTGTCGAGGAAGAAACGGGAGGGAGGAAGAAACGGGACGGAAGAAACAGACGAAGTAACCACCATCAGATTGCTATTCCGCCGCGCAGAAGCTGGTGGTTACTTCGTCTGGAAGCTGTGAAGAAATTGCCCCGGGTACCAATACAATAACTGTTACTAATGCGCTGATGGCATAGACTGCAGGTAATGAGCAAACCACCGCTTCCTCCCCGCCTGGCTTCGATTAACCGTTCCCAACTGGTCTTGCATACCATTGACGTGGAGCATTTGATCGATCAGGACCACGGTGCGCGATCCATCTGGGAGTTGGTCGGGCGATTGAATTTAAGTCTGTACCACGCCGAGATTGCGGCCGTCGAAGGTCGCGCTGGTCGGGACCATACGGCTCCGCAGTTGTTAATCAGCCTGTGGCTATACGCCTATAGCCAAGGAATAAGCTCAGCACGTGAGATTGCACGTCGATGTGAGTTCGACCCTAGCTTCGAGTGGCTTTGCGGATTGCGCCCTATCAGTCATCGAACCTTATCCGGTTTCCGTTCAAGCTACAAAGATGCGCTCGACGATGTGTTTGTACAAGTAGTGGGCATGCTGAGTGTCGAGGGTCTGATCACCATGCAACGAGTCACGTTGGACGGAACGAAGATCAAAGCCAACGCCAGCGGTAACACATTTCGTCGTAAAGAAAAGATCGAAGCGCATCTGGCTTTGGCTCGGAAGCAAGTACAAGAGATGAACGCGCAAGCCGCGGAGGAAGAGAAAGCTTGCAAACGCCAAGCCGCTGCCAAGCGCCGCGCCGGGCGGCAACGAATCAGTCGCCTGGAGGCGGCATTTCGTGAAGTGGAGCGGCTGCAGGAGAGCAGGAAACACGATCGCGACTACGTAGCCAGAGCCTCTACTACCGACCCCGAGGCTCATGTGATGAGAAACGGTGAGGGGGGCACCGTTCCCAGCTACAACGTACAGTTGATTACCGACACCGCCCACGGATTGATTGTGAATGTGGAAGCCACCACCGATGCCATCGATTATCGCCAACTGGAACCGGCTCTGAATCGCTGCCAGCAAACTGTGGAGTGCTTACCGAAGCAGATAGTGGCTGATGGTGACTATACCAATCATGCCTCAGTGCAGGCCGCTGAAGTCTCGAAGGTCGATTTCTATGGCTCCTGGCATGACAGCTGGAAACCGACCGAGTATGACGCCCACGGGCGCAGTGGAAAGTTTATTAGTAGCGAGTTTCCGTACGACGCTGAGCACAACGTGTACGTTTGTCCCGCTGGCAAACGCCTTACTCTTCATGTTGTGAAGAACAACGAGCATGGTGTGCGCTTGCAAATCTACAGAGCACCGAAAGCAGCATGCCGTTGCTGTCCGCTGCGTGATCAATGCGGCCCAAAGAAGAAGGGCTCCGAATGGAGAAGGTCCATCACTCGCGGCGAGGATCCTCCGGCAAGCGCGGCTTTCAAAGCCAAAATGGAGACTGAAGAGGCAAAAGCAATCTACCGCCAACGATCGCAGATCGCCGAATTCCCGCACGCCTGGATCAAAGAGCGATGTGGACTCCGCCAGTTTCGATGCCGCGGAAAAGTAAAAGCCTCGATGGAAGCTACCTGGGCCTGCCTTAGTTACAACATCATTCGCTGGGTCAGCATACGACGCAAGCTCAATGGCGCAGCACTTGCTGCTGCTTAAGCAGATACAGGTGAACTTGCTTCAGCCGCTTTGCGGCCCGGAACAAGCGCAGAGACGCTCATATCGCGCCGTGTCGTCGACATCCGCACCCCTACACGTACCTCCATGCTGATCAGCCCATTACGACAGAACCAAACCCCATTTGCGTCAAATCGTCGAAACAATCAATTCTTCACAGCTTCCTGTCCCGTTTCTTCCGTCCCGTTTCTTCCTGTCGGCGCTCACTGCGAGCGTCATGGATCCAGAAAGTGGAGCTTTCCAAGGCCACCGCCGTCACCAGTGATCGGCCATCGGCACGGTTAAATCGGGAAAAAGTCAAGATGGCCGGACCTTTATTCATCGCCTTTCCGTCGTGTAAATACGGAAGGTGATGACCCTGCGGCCGACCCGTTGGATCAGTTGCGTATCGTCAGTACCGGGCATTCAGCGCCAACGATAACGCGGAAAGCAACGCCTGGCGCCAGATGTGAGGCCATGGCCGAAGCGGGATGTGCTCCAAGAACAATGAGGTCAGCCTTCTGCCTCCCCGCAAGCGCGAGAATTTCGTCTGCTGAATTCCCGTATTCCACAGCATATTCGGCTGCATATTTCTTCCGGATGTCTGCGGGAATGAGTTTATTCATTGTCTGCATGAACTCCGCTTCCAGCTGACTGCTGTCCATGGTCTTTGCATGTCCTTCGGGCAGCACAAGGCAGATGCTAATGCGAGAGGAGTCTTTTGCGGCCAACGAGAATGCGTATTGGACAGCGGACGCTGCTTCACGATTAAAGTCTATGGCCAGAATGACCCGTCTGAAGAGTATCTCTCCGCGGCCCGGGTCACGAGTATTGGGTCCGACCGTAAGCACAGGACGCGAGACCTTTCGAAGAATCTCCTCTGCTGTAGAACCGAGCATGAGACGTTCAATATCTCTTGAACCATGCGTCCCAAGTAAGAGAAGGTCTGCTTTGTGGTGTTTGACAGCTTTGAGGATGCCCTCGACCGGATCTCCATCGAGCAAAGCCCTGTCGGCCTGAACACCTGCCTGTTGAAGTCGGTGGCAGAGTCTATCCAGGTTCTGTTCCGTTTTGTGCCGTAACTTCTGATATTCAGGGTCGGTCGCAAACTTCGGCCAATCTCGCACAGAAGCGCGCAGCACGTGTACAGCTGTGATATGGGCCTGGAAATGGCGAGCCAGAACCCTCACATATTTGAATGCCTTGGATGACGCCTCTGTAAAATCAGTAGCAAACAAGATATTGTGGACTGCAACTGGTGCTTCGATCTGAATTGCAGACATGCTGCTAACCTCGCAATTGGCCTTCAGACTAAGATTTGAAAGCAATTGTGGATGTGATCGTGGTCACCGGGCTGGAGTGTGAGGTGAAGCCACATTCTGCGAGCAAATCCAATCCGGCTATGTCCCAGGCCCTCAGGCGCTTGAGCGAATGGTTCCCTGCTTCCCCTGGGAATAATGCCCCGCTTCGACACTTCTCGGGACCGGAGTCTTTGCTACGAACAGAATACGTAAGCCTGGAGTCGTCGGCAAGATATCGCGCAACGTGAGAATCTCCCGCCCTTCGACAGAGATTAGCGTTTGATTTCGTAATAAGCCGGCTCAGCTTCAGATCGCGCTTGGCGATTTGGAGTTCCTGCACCAGCATCTCGCAGGTGATGAAGAGCATGCGATGGCCGCGGCGTATCAGCTCCTGGCCGATGGCCTGCAGTATATGGGTCCTGCCAATGCCAGGATTCCCGAAAACCAGGACATTGTCGGTTCGTTCCAGGAAGCTGTCGTCGAGCAACGAACGTATCTGTCGTGCCGCTTTCGGTGGAAGATCCACCTTGGTCTAGTGTGTTCCGGATCACAGACCCCTTTCACCCTTCCGCCTACGATCGGCTGTAGTTCGAAAGGCACGAGACCAGAACCAACAGCATAGACCGATGCACAGCTTGTGAGTCCGTGTTGCAAGCAGACTGAATCTGAGCCAAAAGTCACCGCGATGAAGATCAGTTTGAAGGTGAGGCGGACGCGGAGTCCGGTCCCCCAAAGCCTGCACTTGATATGAGGTCTGCCATGAAAAGGGCTCACAAACGAAGTGGAGTATCTACCCCGGTAGTTTGCATTGGTATGTCCGCGGGCGGGATAGTCCCGCTTCAGGAGCTTTTTCGCACGCTGGAACCCAACACGCACATGGCTTTCATCGTGATCCATCACTTGCGTCGAGAATACCCGACACACCTGGTATCGATACTTTCGAGGTGCACACGGATGCCAGTCCAACTCGCTGGGAATGATCTCCCCATTCTCCCTGACAATGTTTATGTTCTTCCGTCGGGTGAAGAGATTGCGCTAAACGATGGCAGCTTCGCAATTCAATCGCGATCCAAGGTGTGTGGATGGCCGAATCTTGTTTCACTCTTCGTGGATTCTCTGAGCCACAGTTGGCATCCTGGAATCGTTGTCATTCTTTCAGGAATGGATTCCGATGGAGCCGAGGCACTGATGGCGCTCAAAGAACACGGGGGAATCGTCATCGTGCAGGCTCCTGTTAACGCTTCTAGTCCTGATATGCCTCGAGCTGCAATCCGTACCGGTGCGGTGGACTACGTATTGGAACCACCTGCCATTGGAACAACGCTATCGAGGCTGGCTCATAGCCTGCCCAGGGAATAACCTGGGGACGGGACAGGAAGTTCAACAATCATTCAACAGTTGCGACAAAACGCCTCTCTTTAGGATTTCGTCATAAGGCGAAATCAAGATCTGATTGTCTTGTATCCGGGCGCGGTTTAGCTGGCCGGCCGCCCTTCTGTGGAACCAATCGCCGATCCATCGACTCTTCCAAAGCATGGACGAACTCCTGTGTGCCCAAAGGGCGACTCGTATGCGTGCACTGCGGGATTGAGGCCACCTCTGATTCCGTCTCCCTGCCGAAAGATACTTCCGCCAGCCAGCGTTGGTCCAATGATTCTGGCATAGCTCCGTGCTCAAAAATGTATCTGCCTGGAGGGAACCACAATGAGCAGCGGCGCTGGACCACGCCCAAGCCTGCGCTTCATCCACCAATTGCGCTCGCACCGGATTCAGCTCCGTGTAACGCAATGCTTCCCACAAATGCGGCCTATCTAACGGACAGGAGAAGCATCGTCCTTGCCAAGCATGTCCGCTCGAACTGTGGACCACATTCCAGTAAGACGCATACGCCCATGCGTATGATTCATGGAGGATGCCAATCCTTCTGCATCGGTAGGAATCACAATTAACGATCATTAGCAGGATAGTTCCGGAATTGCTTGACCAGGTATGTGAGAAGCCTGCGAAGGCACTCAAGCAAAGCGAAGGGTATAAAGGGAGAAGATCAATGAAGCTGCCTTCAAGCAACTCATCCGCGCCGCGGTGGCGGCCAACTCCGCAGCGCGCGCTCAACGGGCAGCCAAGAAGAAGTGAGCGGCTCTCAGGGGTATGACGTGTGAACGGGAGCTATGACTCAGCGTGCGACCCCGGGGGCGAATAGCGACGCTCCATAACTCAGTACTGGTTGCATCTCATCTGCAAGTACATCCGGTGCGTAAAGTTCCAAATAATTGATATGCTGACCGGCATCGTTCGGCTGCATCCCTTTATCGATTGATTTTCTCAAAGCGAGTGGAGGATTACCCACAGCGCCCAGCCCTCCGCTGCAGATTTCGTGTTCGGCAGCGCAACGCATTTGCAGACCAGTGGTAATACGTCCGCTATAACTCATCACAAAACTGGTGTCGAGGTGTTGAGTCTCTTGGCCTGCATGGAGATCGTCGTTCTCAAGTACAAACCGGGGTCCCAGGAGACGAAGCGCTTGCTCGACGATTGTTTGCCGGGATCTCGCACCCTCACCGGGATCCATCTTGCCCTGGTCGTTAATATTGAGAGCAGTTCCCGTCGTCAAAGAGATGAACTGATTGGGAAAGCCGGTGGCATACACCTGGAAGACTCTCTGCCACGCCAGGATATATTTGCGCGCCGTATACCCGTCTTCCCGCCACTTCCTGGGATCCTTTGGCAGCGTCATTTCTGCGGTAACCGATGTCGGTCCGTCAGCTGCGATCACCCTAAAGGCAGGAGACTTTCCGTACCGGTCGCTCAGTTGCTTCAGGAATTCGAACCAATGATTAAGGTACGCCGTATCCCATGGCATTGGGAGGCTCAGAACTTTGCCTTTGTCAGGTCCATATTGTGCCGGGAATTGATCGGTCCTCGCGCCTTCCTAGGCCCACGCGGGCGAAAAAAAGCCGGCGTAGACGCAGAGTTGTACCCATTTCTTTGATGATTCCGCAGCGGCGAACAGTTGATCCAGCTTGGACCAATCCGGTCTTCCCTCTACCGGCTCGATTTCGCTCCAATGAATCTGAAACGCAACGCCACTGATGAAGCGATTCTTGATGGCTTTGTCGTACAGTTGCCGGTACTGTTGCGGCGAGTCATTTACATGCCTCACTACAACGAGTCCACTCGGTACAGAGTCACCGGTTGATGGGCGCGGCGGCCTTGGGCTTTCCCTTTCCAGCATTGCTGGCTCGTGCCGAGTCTTCGCCAGCAGCAAGTTCCATGGCAGAAAGCCTGCGCTAAGAAGAACTGGAGCCGCTAGCCAAGACCGTGAAATGCGCATACACACGTCCCTCCGGTAGGTGTGGCCTAAACCGGGACAGGGCCTAAACCGGGACCAGACGGAGTAACCCCTAAAGCAGGCGCCTCCAGTTGCAAAGCCGCTGGGCTAGCCGTATTTCGAGGCTGAGTTTCGTTCACGAAACTTTTGAGTGCCTTGCGGGATAGATGGCCTGCGAGATACGCGTCACAATCGACTACTTAATAACGCCCATCCGTCTGAGGAGAGCCATGTCCTCCGCGCAAACGGGTCCCCTTATTTCCAGCATCTCCTCGAAGATGCCATGCGGGGCTGGATTCTGATGCCGAACCTTAACCCGCTTTGAAGTAATATCCCGAATGACGCTCCCTTGAGCGTCCGTCTCAAACACGCGATCTCCACCGCCGCGAACATAGCTATTCGGGGGACCCTTCAGACCGCGCACATCTCCGCCGTCCCTTCCTCCACAAAGTACTACTTCTGGTCTGAATAATTTCGGCACGGGCATAACGCTCCTTCCACTGATAACCTGGTTCCGGCTTCATCTGAACTGCTAAAGTCGAAATATTCCAACACAGATGTAGCTGATGTCAACGCAAGCTAGAATCGAGAACACTTCGGGCAAGAAGTACGCGCGGCGACATGTCCTCTCTGGACAGCTGAGGCGGGACAGACGGGGAGTAACCCCCTAATCCAGCCGCCTTCGAGTGCAGGGCGATTTAGGTCACGAGGAAAAGGCCGCAGACTGAGATCTGGGCGCTAAAACCAGAAACGCTCCTTTACTATCTTGTGCATGTTGCGGTCCACCTTTGTACTGCTCCTTTCTGTCGCGACGGGAACTCTCGCTCTCCTGGCGAAGGCTCAGGCTTGCGGCGCCAATGCGCAAACCCCGATTGCCACAGACCGGCCGCAGATCACAAGTTCGAGTGTCGTCATTCCTTGTGGCAGCCTGCAGTTTGAGAATGGGTTTCAGGAGACCAGCAATGGGGGCCAACGCAGCTTTGATCTCCCAGAGACAGCCGTGCGATTTGGAATCGCCGGCAAAACCGAGCTCCGTTTTGCGGTCCCGGATTACTTTTTCAATGACTACACGGCGTCCGGATTCGCCAATGGTTTTGGTGATTTGACCGTGGGCTTCAAGCAGCAGCTTGGGCCAACACGGGGCGGATTTGACCTTTCGCTTATACCCTCAGTGAACCTTCCCACAGGGGCGAACTTGATATCCAGCCATGGCTATGATCCAGCCGTCCAACTGCCCTGGTCACGATCGCTGACCAAGACCTGGACGGCTGCTGGAATGTTCTCCCTTTTGTGGCCAACCGAAGGAGGGCGGCGAAATCTGGCGGGCCAGTCCAGCTTGTATTTTGACCGGCAGCTTATGCCGTCCTGGGACGCCTATGTCGAATATTCCGGCGCTTTCCCCCAACGCGGTTCTCCACAGCATGTGATTGATTTCGGCACGGCATACAAGCCTACGCCGCATCAGCAACTGGACTTTCATTGCGACTTTGGTCTTTCGGCCGCATCGCCCGGTCACTCGATCGGCTTTGGCTATTCCGTCCGGTTCCAGGTGAATCGATCCAGGTGACGGAGCAAGAAGTCACAGAGCCTTCGCCTTCGCCGCAATTGTCTGGCCTCTTGTCTTGAGCCGGAGTGACGCGCCGTAGAGGCGGTCTGGGTTATAGGTACCAGGGGATGTTGATGGCGGGCGAGATCAGGCTTGCTCATCGCGGACTGTAATGCGGCGACAGCATACCTATTGCAGCAAATGAACGATGAACACTCCCGACAGTGAATAGGTATCACGTCACCGCATTTCCATAGGCGTGCACGTCATCTCTCTTGTGACCTTCTGGAAAGAACCCCGTTCACCAAAAATCTGCCTACCCCTTCCCATAGAACTCCGAGTGGTGTATGCTCTCTCGCATAGAACTTCGAGGGGAGGCGCGTTCGCCGTGATACGGGAAAGCTGGGATGTGGAGATGCTGAAGGGGACCCTGGACATGATGATCCTGCGGACGCTGGTCGCTGGCGATGCCCACGGGCACACCATCGCCAAGATCATCGAGCGCACCTCGGAAGACGTCCTGGAAGTCGAGCAGGGCTCGCTCTACCCCGCGCTGCACCGCCAGGAAGATCGCGGATGGGTTTCTTCCGTTTGGGGGGCAAGCGAGAACAACCGCAAAGCGAAGTTCTACCGTCTGACCCCCGCGGGACGAAAGCAGCTCGTGCGCGAGGCCAACCGCTGGCGCCGGACGATTCGCGCCATCGGGCTGGTGATGGGCGAACACGTGGTCCGTGAGGGAGGGATGGGATGAGCTGGCTCCGGTTCTTTCGCCGCCAGAATGAAGACGCCGATCTGCGCGAGGAGATGCAATCATTCCTTGCCCAAGAAATTGCCGAAAATGTCGCCCGTGGCCTGGCGCCGGAAGAAGCCGAACGACGCGCTCGCATCAAGCTGGGGAATCCGCAACGCCTGCGCGAAACACTCTGGCAGCAAAACACGTTTTCTCTCTTCGATAAGCTGGGGCGAGACCTGAAGTATGCCCTGCGCACGCTCGTCCGCACGCCGGGGTTTTCGTTGATCGCCATCGCGGTGATGGCGCTCTGCATCGGTGCCGCCACCTCGCTGTTCACGATCGTGCAGTCGGTGTTGATGAAGCCGCTGCCTTTTCGCGATGCGGACCGTTTAGTGATCATCCACGAGCACTTTCGAGCGGCCTGGGCGAACACGCCGGATTTCAACTACAACCCGGTGGCGCCGGCGGACTTTTACGACTGGCGCGCCAAGACGCACGGTTTTGAAGACATGGCGATGATGCGCTATGCCGGGTACAACCTGACCGGTGAACGCGGCGAACTGCCGGAGGCGGTCAGCGCGGCCGCAGGCTCATGGAATATGTTTCAGCTCCTGGGAGTGCAGCCGGCATTGGGTCGGGCATTTATTGAGCCGGAAGACCAGCACGGCAGCACCGTTGTCCTGCTGACCTGGAGCATCTTCCAGAGGCGGTTTGGCGGCGACGCGAAGATTGTGGGCCGTCCGATTCATCTTGACGGCAGGCCTTTTACGGTAGTCGGCGTCCTGCCTTCGTGGTTCAAGTATCCCGATGCCCGCATCCAGTTGTGGGTCCCGTATAAGGCCGATGCCGAACCGAAATTCCTGCAGCGTCACGATTCGCACCTGAACCTGGTGGTTGCGAGGGTGCGTCCCGGCGTGAGCCTCGCCTCCGCGATCGCCCAGGTGAGCGCGTTGCAGTATCAACTCCATCTGCAGTACCCGCACGTGGCGGAAGACGCCTTAGCCCGCTCGTTGACTGAAGATCTGGCTGGAAACGTGACAAGACCGCTGGACATCATGTTGAGCGCGGTAGGCTGCATGCTTCTGATCGGCTGCCTTAATGTGGCGAATCTGCTGGTCGCGCGGGGCGCAGCCCGGCAAAAGGAGGTGGCGATTCGAAGCGCTCTCGGGGCGCAGCGTGCCACGTTGATTCGCGAGCAGTTGATGGAAAGCGTGCTCATCTGCGGTGCGGGTGGGCTGAGCGGCATTCTGCTGTCGGTATTTGCGACGCGGTGGCTCGCACACGCGTGGAAAGATCTGCCCACCGCCCAAAGCATCCATATGGACGGCGCTGTGATCGCGTTCGCGTGCGCATTGATGTGCGCGGCGGCGCTGGCTGCGGGCTTGCTGCCCGCGCTCTCGACCACGGGCAAGGGGGTCATGAAAGCCTTGCAGACTTCGGCGCGTACGGGAGCGAGCAGCGTTTCGCGCACCGGAATGCGAAAGTCACTCCTCACCGTGGAGATTGGAATCACGGTGGTCTTGCTCATTGCCGCTGGCCTGCTGCTCAAGAGCTTTCTGCGGCTGCGGTCGGCCAATGTGGGCTGCGTAACCGAAAACACGCTCACCATGAAGTACAACCTCCCAAAAAACAAATACGACGCTCCAGAGAAGGTGAACGCATTCAATGAAGCATTGCTGCAGCGCGTGAGAAGCATGCCTGGGATTCGGGCTGCCGCTCTGGGAAACATTCTTCCGGCAGCCGGATATTGGGGCGACGACGTATTCACCGTCAAGGAGCATCCCCCGCTCAATCCCGACGAAGACCGGCCGGACGCGCTGACGCGTTGGGCCGATCCAGGCTATTTCGGCGCCCTCGGGATTCCGTTTCTGAGTGGCCGCACTTTCACCAGGGACGAGCGCGTTGCCCGCTCGTACAAGGTGATTGTGAGCCATCGGCTGGTCCAGCAATACTTTCCCGGCGGTGATAACCCCATACTCAAGCATCTGCGAGTTCCGACGCATGCCCATGATGGAGCTCCCAACGACATCGATTATGAGATCGTGGGCGTGGTCGATGACACCGTGTATCAAGTCGGCAAAGAGCCGAAAGCGGTAATCTACTTCCCACTTTTCGAGGGTGTCACGTCCAACAACATCCAGATGCTTGCGGTTCGCACGACATCGGACCCGCTGCAGTTCTCGCTGCCGGTACAACGGCAGATTGCGGCTCTCGATCCGGAACTTCCCGTTTCCGATGTGCTCACGATGGACCAAGTCATCGGCGAGTCGCTGGGAAACCAGAAGTTGAGTGCCACGCTGGTGCTTGCCTTTGCGATTCTGTCGCTCCTATTGGCTTCGGTGGGAATCTACGGGGTGCTTTCCTACCTCATGGCCCAACGCACCACGGAACTCGGCATTCGCATTGCGCTGGGCGCGCAGCGGGAACAGGTTCTAAAACTCATGTTGCTCGACGGCCTGCGTCCGGTGATGCTGGGCCTGCTCCTCGGGCTGGTCATCAGCGCCATCGCGACACGCGTCTTCACTTCCATGCTGTCGATTCTGTACGGAACCAAACCGCTGGACCCGGCGGTATTCGGCGCAGTGGTCTTGACTCTCTTGCTGGTCGCCGTGCTGGCTTGCCTGACACCCGCCTGGCGCGCCTCACGGCTCGATCCGATCCAGGCCATTCGGGTCGAGTGATGAAGCCCTCTCCAGGTCTCAAGATCGAGACCTGGCGCACCCCCGCTCGGATCAGATTTAGAACTTCGCCGATCTCCGTGAGGGATAACACTGTTGCCAACAGGGCAACGCACTCATCCAGACGGGTTGAAGGTCAAATCGCGGGTTCAGGTCGGATTGTCGCCAACCCGGACATTACACCGGTTTTGGGGTAACTTCCGGATGGGCGGTGACTCGGGAACAATCCTTACAGCTCCTGACAGCTGTCGATCGTTGTCAGGGAAATATGCCACCCATGCATGATAGGGACCAACCGTTAGGGCGGTTCTTCCTTGACAAGAATAGAATGACACGTCATTCTATTCTTGATTAAGGAGGCTTTTATGTTTCCAGTCGTTAAGCGTCAAGTTCTGGCCCTCTGCTTGTTTACTATTTGCTCTGTCCTCGTTCTTCGGGTCAGAGGCAACGCTCAAACGCCGACACAAATACCCCCATCCACCGCGGTCGTCATGGTCGAAATCCAATGCAACCCTGGAACGGAGTACAAGTGGCTAGAGGGGTTCGAGAAAAACGAAGTCCCCATCCTCCGTGAACTCGTTCAGAAGGGCGACACATACAAGAGTTTCACTTATTTTGAAGCACCTCTTCCGGCTCAGGAAGTCGATTTCATCCTCCTTTTTGAGCTGAAAAGCTTTAGCGGTCTAGATGTACGTCAAATGGCTCCTCACCAGGCGGGGTTGCTGCGCCGCCTTGGTCCAGAAGGCTTTTCAGCGTACATGAAGGAATCGGGGAGTTACGAAAAGACAGTAAAGGTAAGCATTTTGAGATCCTATAAGGTGCAATGATGACGTCCATTCTTGTCACTGGCGGGGGCGGGTTCATTGGACGGCGGGTGGTCGCCGTGGCGGGAAGGGACGGATATGGCGTAACGGCCATGGTCCGAAAGGGACGGCCGAGTAATGCTCCGAACGTTGTCCAGCACGACCTGCGACTTCAGCTGGGAGATCTACCGGCCGTGGATTGGGTTTTTCATCTGGCAGGAGCTTACGCCGGCGCCGGTGACGAAGAATTGCAGGGTGCAGACTCCAGGATGGCGGACAACATTGTCACTTGGGGCCTTAAGGCGGGAGTTAAGAACTGGGTGTTTGCCAGCGCTGCGGAAGTGTACGGAGACGTGGAGGGCATCGCCACCGAGGAAGCGCCCACTCGGCCGGTGATTCCCTATGGACGCATTAAGCTTGGGGTGGAACGGCGTTTGGTGGAGCGTCTCAAGGATGTGGCTGACTGCCGACTTGTAATTCTGCGAATCGGGGAAGTTTATGGATCGGAGGGACGATTGGTCGCTGAATTAACAGCACGGCTCAAACGGGGCTTTTGTCCGTGGCCGGGAACGGGACGAGTCCAAGTGAGCTTCGTGCACGTCGAGGACGTGGCGCAGGCTTTTGTGTGCGCCATTGAACGCGCTCCTGTCGGAGTTTCGGTTTACAACGTGACCGACGATATGCCAGCGAGTTGGTATGATTTCACTTGCCGCACGGCTCGGCGACTCGAAGCCAAATCTCCGCTCTTTCTTCCGATATCGCTAGTTTATTCTTACGCGATGTGCAGCACGCTGGCTTCCCGGATCGCTCATCAGAAGCTGATTCTTACGCGCCATGCATTGCGGCTTCTCCTGACTCCCAAGACTCTCTCCAACGCGCGTTTGAAACGCGAGCTGGGATTCCAGCCGTGGTATCCAAGCTATCTGGAAGGAGTGGAGGAGGCTCTTCGTGGTTTATCACACCACGCCTAAGATGGCGAAGCGCAAGGAAGCGCATCGCGCAAAATTTCTGCAAACCGCGATTCATCTGTTTGGCAGCAAGGGATATCACGCCACAACTGTGCCTGACATCGTGCGGGAAGCAGGCAGCTCCACGGGCGCGTTTTATTTTTACTTTCGCAATAAGGAGGACGTGTTCGCCTCCGTTTTGGAGTTCGTGGGAGAGCAAATTGCGGCCGCGCTGAACAAAGCGATCGCAGGCGCAGGTGAAAATGCGATTTCCCAAATGAGAGTAGCAGTCGAAACATTCATTGTGTATTTGGTCGCACATCCGGATGAGGCCCGAGTTTTGATCGTCGAATCGTCAGGGCTGACCCCGAGACTCGGCAACGTTCGTCGCGCCATCATCGCCAGTCATTGCAGGAGCGTCGAAGGCGCACTTGCGAGCAGTCCCCGTCCCATGACCCGAGCAGTCCGAACCGTTGTGGCGAGCTGCTGGGTGGGCGCTGTGCATGAAGCGGTGTATCAATGGTTGCACACTCCTCAAAGGGAGCGCATAAAGGCAGAAATACTGGCGCAAGAGGTGTCCAGCTTCAATTTGCGGGGAATCGGCGCGGAAAAGTAGCCCTCATGAAGAATCTGCCGCAAGAACGCGCCCGCCACAGAATTGGTCACACTCGGAATTTTGCTTCGAACTCCCGCGCGATATTTGAGTTTGAGGGGCAACTCAACCGGAACCAAAGCGGCGGGATGGTGGACGGAGCGCCCAGGACGCAACTGCAACACAGGTCATTACGATCGGGTATGCCATCGTACTCACGCTAATCAAGCCCGAGGCCGATAGCGATGCAACAGCGCCCGTCAAGTCGAAAAGCACACCGGCGTAGGCCCACTCCTTAAGTTGGGGGAACCGCGGAATGAGCAACGCGACAGCGCCGAGCAGTTTCCAGATCCCCAAAATGACCAGGAAATATAGAGGATAACCCAACCGTTCGATAAGGCCGCGAACCTGGGGCACACGCAGGATATCCCATACGCCTCCCAAAGCCAGTTCAAAGACGAGCAAAGCGGTGGTCGCCCAGTAAGCAATGATGCGATAGCGGGAACTGAAGGCGGAACTCGTGAGGTTAGTCATGGCATAGAGCTGCAAGTCACGACGGTTTCATTCTCGTTCCTAGAATTATATTGACCACGGCAGATTTGTAGATTTGTCGTCATAGATTTGTCGTCTAGATTTGTCGTCAGACGGGACTGGAACTTTGCCGAAGTAAAGTTTGGTGGTCATGGGAGTGTGATGGTCAGACGGGGCTGTCACTTAGGGGAAAAAGGCGGCCATGCCGCTCTTAGCAAAGTTCCAGTCCCGTCTGACAACAAATCTCCGGAGCCGCTTGGATTGGCTCAAGGTCTGACTGAGGCGGTTCGCGTCCGCGTTATCCAATTCGAGGCGGTATCCACGTATTCACGGAGCAATTACCTGGAGTGATCGCGATACGGTTGGGGAAGCGTGCCGGCACGGAGATATGTAGTGCCAATCGAAGTGGCTTCCTCCACCACCAACGAGCGACGCTCGCCGAAGCGTGTGGACGCCATGCTCAAGGTGAAGCCCAAGAGCAGGCTGACCAGCACAAGGAGCCCATCCCGGATCGTGCCCATCTGCTCTTTGCGTTGGGGGACCTCTTCAATCTTGAAATAGGCCGCCACGCGACGTCCAAGTTCGAGGACGAGCGCCAGAACAATCGCGAGGAGCAAGCCCAATTCCCATGGGTGGTCGAAGATATATTCCATTTAGCTTCTCGTTTTCTGATGTCGTCCCGGAGAGTCTCTGCACCCCGAAAGTAATCTCGCTCAGATCTCCCGATTGTCGGTGGGGCCCACCCAGCCCTGCAAGGGCAGCGGCGCGTCTCTTCAAACACCAAAAGATTAGCTGGCCTGAGCGGCCTACTGCCACTGGAAGAAGTGCTAGTGCGGAAATAAAATGCATATCTTTTGCCGGTCGACTAGAAAAACTACTAGTAGACCCACGAAGCGCGGAATACATATTCTTAGATTGCAAATAACTCCCTCCACTATGAATGCACTTCGCGTTCGCAAACCAAATGGCCCTGCTGCGAGCCTGAGCCAGGATAAAAAGGAAAATTCTAGATGAAACAAGGCGAGAAACCTGCCGCAGCGGAACAGAAGCCCAACATTGTTTTTATTTTGACGGACAACTTGGGGTACGGCGAGTTGGGCGTTTACGGAGGCGGCAGTCTCCGTGGCGCGCCCACGCCGCGCCTCGACAAGCTCGCCGGCGAGGGGCTCCGCCTCACCAACATGAACATGGAGGCGCAGTGCACACCGAGCCGCTCCAGCATCCTGACCGGCCGGTTCTCCATGCGCTCGGGCACTTATGCAGTGCCGCTTGGTGGCGTGCCGGAAGGTTTGACCCAATGGGAGATCACCATTGCCCAGTCCCTGTCCAATGAGGGTTACGCCACAGGTATGTGGGGCAAATGGCATCTCGGCAGCCAGGACGGCCGGCTGCCAAATGACCGGGGCTTCGACGAGTGGTATGGCATTCCGCGTACTACGGACGAGACTAGATGGCCGGCTTCTCCCGGCTACTCACCACAGATTGTCCCCACACAACAAATAATGGAGGGCAAAAAGGGCGAAAAGAGCCGTGCCGTGAAGGACTACGACCTTGAGGAGCGCCGGCTCATGGATGCGGAGATCGCCAAGCGCTCGATCGCGTTCATCGAGCGGCAAGCCAAAACGGGCAAGCCGTTCTTCGCCTACCTGGCTCTCACCCAGCCACACCTCCCCACGCTGCCGAATCCCGCATTTGCCGGCAAAACCGGCAACGGCGATTGGGCGGACATGCTCTCCGAGATGGACCACAATGTCGGGCAGGTGCTCGATGCTGTAGACGCAGCCGGCATTCGTGACAACACCATTTTTATCTTCACCAGCGACAACGGTGCGGAATTCTTCAAACCCTGGAACGGTTGGGCAGGCCCATGGCGGGGCAACTATGTCACCGCGCTCGAAGGCGGTCTTCGTGTGCCGTTCATGGTGCGCTGGCCGGGGAAGATTCCGGCCGGACGCACCAGCAATGAGATCGTGCACGGAGTAGATATGTTCGCGACCCTGGCCAAGTTCACCGGCGCTAAGGTGCCCGACGATCGGCCTATAGACAGCCTGGATCAGTCTGATTTGTTCCTCGGCAAATCGGAGGGATCAGCCCGCGAAGGGTTCCCCATCTGGAACTCGAATACCCTGATGGCCGTGAAATGGCGCAACTGGAAAGTGCATTTTGTTAAGCAAGACACACCCATGGATCCGCCCCTGAAGCTTTTGATCCCCTTCATCATCAATCTCTACACCGATCCGCTCGAAGAGTCACCAACACTCGACTCCTGGGTGCTGCATCCGGCGCTAAAAATCGTTGCGGGGTTTGAGATGAGCCTGAGAAAGCATCCGCTTATCCCCATGGGCACGCCTGACCCTTACACGCCGCCAAGCTGAATGGCCCAGGCAAAAAGCCCAGATCGATCTGAACGCAGCCTGATCGACCAGCCCAGACCAGTTAAGACTAGTTGAACGTCAACTCTACGGAAAAGAGGACGAGACAATGAAAGTCAAAGGCGAAAATAGCGGCCTGCTCGCGTCACCTATGAGCGAGTCCCCGGCCTTTGTGCAGCCTGGCGCTGCCTCTTCAGCGTTGGCGCAAGACGCTGAGAATCGCCCAAGGCGGTCCATCAAGATCTCAACCAAAGAGGCTACTGATCCCGACGTGGGGGTGTCGTCCGACGGAACTTGGTTGGTCTTTACCGCACTCGGCCACCTGTTTCAACTGCCCACAACAGGTGGTGAGGCAAAGCAACTGACTTTCGGTCCTTACTACGACTCAGCGCCGGCCATCTCGCCTGATGGAACGCGAGTGGCTTTCATATCCGACCGCGACGTGAGCAGTCAGGGCAACGTCTTTGTGCTTGATCTCGCGAGTAGCCAGATTCACCAACTTACCGAAGAGGCGTGGGTTGACCGGCCAGTCTGGTCGCCGGACGGCAAGAGCCTTCTCTTCCTGAGTTATCGGGTGACAGGCCCGGCAGGCAATTTCAAGTTCGTCGGCCCCATGACGATGAGCACGCAGGTTCGCAGGATCAGGCTCGCTGATGCCAAGCTGGAGACTCTGACCGAACCCAGTTTTGTGTCCGCCGTCGCTTTTCTCACGGATGGGCGGCCGGTATGGCCGGTCGTAGCGGCGGAGACCAAAGAGACGCCCGCCATGAGCAAACTACAGGTGTTGAACGAAAAGGGCGACGTAACAACTGCGCTTACGATTGAAGGTGTAGTGGTCCACATTGCGGCTGACCCCGGAGATCCTCGGGGGGTCTATCTCCGGCTCTACAAGTCCGCATCACCAATGGCCGGGCTGGCACCGCAGCCTGAACATTTTGCTTACGCCACGCTGCCCCACGGTGGCGAGGCCACTGTGAAGGGCCTGTTGGGCCGTGCAACAGATTTGACGCAGACAGTTGAAAGCCGCGGTCCAGGTACACGCGTCTATGTGGCGCAGCTTGCAAACGCGCAACCTCGCCCGGCGTTTGGCATGGCGAAGGACGCGATCTACTTCGGGGAAAAAGGCAAGCTTTGGCGCATCGATGCAGCGACAGGCAAACGCGATGAGGTGAAGTTCTCAGCGGAGATTACCTTCGAGTTCTACCCGGGCTCGCCGATACCCGTGTATTCCGAAAAGCGCGCCGCCTCCCCCACAAGCATTTTGACTCCGCGTCTCACGCCCGATGGCGAAAGCGTGATCTTCACCGCCGCCGGCTATCTCTGGCGGCAGCCGGTCTCCGGAGGCGCGGCCGAGCGATTGCTCGACACCAGTGGCTTTGAGTGGGGCCCGGCGGCGCTCTCCCCCGACGGCAAGAGGCTCGCGTATCAAGTCAGTGAAGGGGAAACACAGCAGCTTAGAATCGCGGACCTGGCGACCGGCCAAAGCTCCACCTTGATATCGGAGGGTCGCACCGGACGCTACGAGCCTGCCTGGAGCCCGGATGGCACGAAGCTCGTTTACACGTATTTCGAACCACCCGCGGGACCCTTGAAGCCGAAGATGCCATGCGTCTACCTGGCCGATCTCGTGAGTGGCAAGCAGCAGAAGCTTGCTGACGGTTCCCCCCGCTGGCAGCCGGCCGCGCAATTTTCGGGCGACGGCAAGTGGGTACACTTCACTGCCAACGGACAAGTGCATCGCTGCCCGGCTGAAACACGCGGCGCCGGCGAACCGATCACCACGTTGATGGCCTTCGCGGCAAATGGGCAGGTTTCGCCAGACGGCAAGTGGCTCGCCTTTCGCCGCAACGACGAGATCTGGCTAGCGCCGCTCAGCTCGCAACCGGTAAAAGAAGATACCTCGTTTCGCTTCTCCCCTTTGGGGGGACACAATTTCAGCTTCACGCCTGACGGTGCCTCGCTCGTCTACTCGACCGGGGCCGACGTGTGGCTCCATCCGCTGAATGATGGCGGACAGAGACAAGTGCATATCCAGCTCGAATTGCCGACGGAACCTCCGCCACCGGTCCTGCTGCGCAACGTGCGCATTCTCGATTTCAAGGCTGGTGGTTTCACTGAGGACACCTCGCTCCTGATCGAGGACGGACTGATCAAGTGGATCGGGAGCGAGGCGAGTCACACGCTTCCGGGGGACGTGAACGTGGTGGACGGGGGCGGGCGGTTCGCTATTCCGGGCCTGTTCGACATGCACACGCATACCGCAACTCCCATCCATTCCCAGTCGGCGCGTGATGTGAGCCAGATGGATCTCTGGATCGCGTACGGCGTAACCTCGGTGGCAGACAAGGGCAGCGACATCGGCATGCTCAGGGCTTGGGCGGATCGGCGGAATGGTTTCGGGGCGCCGGTACCACGGGTGTTTTATTACGGCAGCATGATTGAGGGAATGCCCTTCATCTGGGGCGGCTCGGCGTATGGCACCTCAGATGAGCAACTGCGAGACATCGTTGACCTGGAGAAACGAGAGGGTGCGGTCGGCGTGAAGTCTTACTTCACGTTGTCGTGGCCGCTCCACCGTGCCCTTGCTTCCGAGGCGTTCAAGCAGGGGCTGCCCGTGTCGGCTCATGGCCTTTTCCGTGAGGAGGTTATCCGGGGGGCTCTCATCGGGCATGCGATGAAGGCACACATGATCCCCGTTAACATGTACTACGATGATCTCCTGCAACTCCTGACTGCAACCGGGACCTATTGGACCCCAACCCTTGCGGTCGCGTTCGGGCTGTTTCCGGAAGGGTCACCGCTTCGGACGGCTCTGATTGCCGGGCTGAAGCGTGCGTATCAAGCGGGCGTACCCCTGCTTGCGGGCACCGATTCACTCAATCCGAAAGACAACTACGGCGAATCGCTGCATGGCGAACTCCAGTATTTCGCGCGAGCCGGCATTTCACCGATCGAAGTACTGCACATTGCCACGCAGCGCAGCGCTTCCGCGGTGGGAGCGGGAGATCTGTTGGGTAGCCTGGAGCCTGGCAAGGTAGCCGATGTCGTGCTTCTCGAAGCGAACCCTCTGGATGACATTGCGAACACACTGACCACCTGGCGAGTTGTGATGGGCGGGAGGGTGTTCGCCGAACCTCAGCTGCTCACCACAACCGACGAACATGCGCACAGCCCCGCGGAAGTGCATTGAGCGTTGAGAGCTTGTGCGGGCCAGATGGAATGCTTTGCTGAAGGGGTCTGAAAAGCATGTGGAAGAGGATCGCGAGCTTCAGGTTTCTCTTTTTCATCTGTTTCCTGATCCTCTATTGCGCTGTGATTATTCGTAACCTGAATGAGGGCGCGCGACGTTCCTTACAGCTGCGAGACGATTCGGATATAACTGACCACGTCGCCATCTCCATGCTCGTTACGGGAGTCAACCCGGCGACGCAAGAGTTGACGGTACAGATAGCTCTGCGGCCTCAGGGAAAACTGGCTCTAGACGAAGTGACTCCGGCGGTTGATTTAAAGCTCCTGACCAACAACGTAAGAAGCCAACAGGAATTCGAGTTTCCTAAAGGGAAGCGAATGAACCGCATCGAGGCGGTCTTTCCTCTGAATGGGGAGCTGAACAGATATCCGTTGGATCGCTACCGTACGACCTTGTGGCTCCTGGTGACCATGCCTGCACGAACGATACAGCCAGAGAATTCGAAGGTTCCGGAAAGCACTGGAGAGACACCGGTCCAGAGCGATCAACTCGCCCTTGGTGCAGCCGCCTTAAAACAAAGCACCACCGTTCCACTCACCGTAACTTTGTCGGCATCGACTCCAGGTATCAAATTTGAAGGAAATGTTTCTCGTGAAAGCAGTATAAAAATCACGGGTATCGAGTTAAGAGTCAGGCGAGCTGACAATGTAATTAGTGTCTCCATCTTTCTGATGATCTTGATGAGTTGTTTGGCCATAAGCCTGCTGGCTCTGGTGCTCAAGGCAACTGCTGGTCCACGCGTGGACCTGGTTCCCCTCTCCCTCTCTGTTTCGCTGATTTTCGGCTTGCCGGCGATCCGAAACGTCCAGCCTGGGGTGCCAAGTGTGGGGGCACTTGGCGACTATTTCTCCTTCATTTGGGCAGAAATGATCGTCGGGATTTCGGCGATCCTTACTATAGCGATGTGGTTGCTGCGCTCACACGAAGAGCCAGGGCCTCACAAATAGCGTGGTAGTGAGAAGAGTTACTTTGGCGCATTCCAGTCGAGCGAAGTAGGAGCGGCATTGGTCCCCGGTGGTGGACCAATGGCTCGACTGCCACGGCTGATCGGGCGCGGAAGAGCGTTGGAAGTGCTGTTGGGTCCGGACGATGTGAACGGCGACCTTGCCGAGTTGTATGGCTATGTCAATCGTTCGCTGCCTGACAATCAGCTCGACGCCTTTGTCGATGCACTCGCCAGAAGAATCTCGACCTTCGACAGACTGGCAATCGCAGACACGAAGCGCTTGGTCAACCTGAATAGCCTTCCCTCTGATGCGGAGATCGTACCGGAGTGGGAAGCATTTACGGCCTCGTTAGGGCGGCCTGCTGCTCAAGCGAGACTGCACGCTCTGTTTGAACAAGGTTTTCACAAGCCAGGCGACGTTGAGAACCGCCTGGGATACCACTTCGGGGCGCTCGGTCCCGTAGGTGAAGTGTAAAGACTGCAGATAGGGGAGTTTCGGGGACACCATGGTCTCGACTCATCGCCGCTTCGCACACCTCACCGTCCACTGGTCTTTGGTGTTTCTTGCGCCCAAGTGCGAGGTGTGCCGGTCAGGCTTTCAGCATCTCCATCACGTTGGCCGGCCGCAGCGGCATTTTACGCATCGGCTTTCCCGTTGCATCGAATACGGCGGACGCAATGGCGGAAGCGGCAAGCGCGTTCGCTGCTTCGGAGCCCTGGCCGTATTGGCCCACCTCAGGGCGGTGCAACATGACGATCTTGATGTCCGGAACGTCAGCCATGGTGGCGATGGGATAAGAAGACCAGTTGGCAGTGGTAATAGCACTCTGATTGAAGTTCACTTCTTCGTACAGGGCAATACTGATACCCATGACCGCGCCGCCTTCCACCTGGCGCTTCAGTTGTTCCGGGTTGACAACGATGCCCGGCTCTACGACAACCGTGTACTTTTCCACCTTCACGACACCAGTCGCCGGTGTGACGGACACTTCGCAGGCACAGGCCCAATAAGTTCCTGAGCGGAACATGGCCGACATACCCTGGCCACGCACGGTTGCCTCACCGCTCGCAGCAGCTTTCGGGCTTGGCGTCTTCCTTACTTCCCACCCTGCCTCTGTCTGCAAATGCCGCAACACGTTCAACAGCCGTTCGTCTTTTGCATGATCGATGCGGAACTGCAGCGGATCAGCCCCGGCCAGCGCCGCGGCTTCATTCATCGCCATTTCCCGGGGAAAGTTCTGCTGAAACTGGCCGGGGGTACGCATGCTGTGATCGCGCAGGCCCACCGCCAGTGGAGACTTTTGCTGGCCAACCTGGTACGTCCCGTGGCAGCGTTCGTCGAGATTGGTAACAGCATCGTAGAGCCACATGTCAGAACTGCCGTTGGCAATGTTGTTGATCGGGCCGCCTTTCTCAGACGGCGCGGGCATCGTGGGCAGACCGGCAAGGACGGCTCCAATCAGGCGATCGTCCTGCATGGCAGGTTGGTAGTGATCGATCTCGTAGGCTGCAATGCGGCCGTGTTCATCGAGGCTGATGTTCACATCGGCGTAAGCTGCCGCCGACTGCGTCGACCACTTCATATCGTCATCGCGCATCCACTGCACGCGAACCGGCTTGCCCACTTCCTTCGACAGCAACACCGCTTCGTCTTCAGCGCCCGCGTTGCCGCCATTCGAGCGGCCGTAGTGCCCTGCGCCGGGATAGGTCTTTACAGTTACTTTGTTAAGGCTCGTTCCCAGCATCATGGCAAGCTGGCCACGCAACGCCTGGGCGTTCTGGGTGTGCGTATGGACTGTTACCGAGCCGTCTGGCCGGTAGTCGGCCAGGGCCATGGTGGGACCAATCGGAGCATGCTTCCAGTATGGCAGCTGATAGGTGGCCGCCAGTTTGTTCTTCGCTCCTCGTGCGCCGGCGGTGACATCACCCTTGGACTTGCGACTCTTCTGCACCGGGGCAGCCTTCCAGTCCGATTCATTCCTCAAGCTGGCAAAGAGATTGTCTTTGCCCGGCAGCCCTTTCCAATCACTCCATTTGGTCGCCTTGGCGACCTGGTACGAGGCCTGAATCGCTTCCCACTCGGTGGGAGCCACCACACCCACCAGGTTGCCCTTCACCACCAGGCGCGTGTTAGGAAACTTTGCCTGATCGACCGCTCCGGCCTGAACAAGTTGTGATCCCAGCGTAGATGGGTGCACCACCCGCCCATGTAACATGCCGGGCAGCTTGACGTTGGTGACCCACAACGCATCGTGCCGCACTTTTTCGGAAACGATGCTGTTCTTGAATGATTTGCCCACCACCTTCAGCTCGCTCGCTGATTTGAGCGGCGGGTCGCCGGTGATGCGAAGGCCGAAAATGCTGGTAAGGTCGCCGCTTACCGGAATGGTCAATTTCAGGTCCTGGTCTTTTACCAACTCACCGTAGGTGATTTCCTTGCCGCCGCCCGAGGCCTTTCCATCGGCGGTCCGTACCTGATCTTTGGGTACACCCAGCCTTTCGGAGGCAAGCTGGAGAATAGCCTGCTTTGTGTACGCAGCGGCCTTTCGTATATTGGGGGTTCCTTCGCCCAACAGGCCAAAGGTGCCACCGCCCTCCGGCGTGGTATCTGTATCTGCCGAAACTACAGTTGTGATGGCTTCGAAGGGCATATCCAACTCATCGGCTACGATCTGGCGGTAGGCGGTATAGATGGTCCCCTGCCCGAAGTCGCTTTTGCCGGTGCGAAACAGGACGGTATTGTCGGGCCGAATCTCGATCCACGAGGCGGGGAGCGATACGTCGAACGCATCGCCGTTGATCATCGCAGCGGCTTTCGCGCTTCGTCCTCGAAAGAAGCCGAACCCTACCACCAGCGCACCACCGGCCTTAACGAAACTGCGGCGGCTGAGGCGCGCACCGCACACATCCGTCATCTGCTCATAGGCTTCGCGAAGGTGTTCCATTAGACCTCTCCCTCTGCCATGAGCTTCGAGGCATGGCGCACTGCATCTCTGATCGCGATGTAAGTTCCGCAACGGCACAGGCGTGGCGACACGCCTCCAGTGGTGAAGGCTTCGCTGATTTCCGCATCGGTCGGGTGCGGCTTGTGCTCCAGAAGCTCGGTTGCCTTGATCATCATTCCGCTTTGGCAGAAGCCGCAAAGCGGAACCTGTTGTTCGATCCAGGCGAGCTGCACGGGATGAAGCGCTGGGTTCGCTTGATTTTGCGGCAGGTGCTTCTGGGCTGCCCAGCGGGCGGGCAATCCTTCCAGGGTGGTGACCTCCTTACCCACCGCCATGGAAGCGGGAGTAATGCAGGAGCGAACCTCCCGGCCGTCGACCAATACGGAACACGCGCCGCATTGCGCGAGGCCACACCCGAACTGGGGACTGTCTATTCCCAGCTCATTCCGCAATACGTAGAGAAGGGGTGTGTCTTGTGGGGATGCTACCGGCAGGCTCTTGCCATTTACGGTCAGGTTCATCACCGAGGTACTCCTTTCGGCTCGCGCCCAAAGGCTCCGGCGAAACAACGCGCCACGGCCGGGGCGCCATCGGGTTCCTTACCATACAGGCTAGCGCAACCTGGCAAAAGCGCAAGGTGCCTTTCGCAATTGGCGCACCTTGCGTCCATTTTGGCGCACTTAAATTACCGACAGAAGTGGCACTTTGAAAAAAGGCAAGTCGTCAGCCGTCTTGGCGGTTCAATCCAGTGATCAGCGACCGAAAGGTTGAAGAACCGCAGTCCACGACGTAACAATGTCGGCTGCCTTGCTCTATGTTCTGCCCCGAAATTCCGCGCACGCGTTAATGCGAAATCAACTGGGCCAAATGGTGCAAACCCTACCCCAACCACAAAGCCGACAAACCTCCCAATGCCCGGGCAGGCACTAGAAATAGCACCAAAACAGTGCTAATATATGCATATAGGGAGTTCGAATGCGTACAACAATTGCGCTGGACGACGAATTGGTCAAGCAGGCGGAGTATTACACCGGCATTAAGGAGAAGGCAGCTCTGGTGAGAGAAGCGCTCAGCCGGCTTGTCCGCAACGAAGCTGCCCGGCGACTGGCGGCTCTCGGAGGAAGCGACCCGGCGGCTGAAGCCGCGCCGCGGCGCAGGGTGGACGAGTGATCCTGGTTGATACCTCGGTCTGGATTGCCCATCTGCGAAGCCCTAACGTGAAACTGCAGGAACTGCTCCAGAACGATAGGGTCGTTACTCACCCCTTCGTTCGCTTGGAGTTGGCTCTGGGTTCCATCGCCACCCGGGAAAAAGTGCTGACTGACCTGGCTCTCTTGCCTCAAGCTCCGATCGCGGCGACCGACGAACTCTTTAGCCTGGTCGAGCTCCGGAGACTATACCGAAGAGGAATCGGCATCACCGATCTCCACCTGGTAAGCTCCGCCCTCTTCGACAAGTCGATTTCAATCTGGACCAGAGACCGGCGACTGGGAGACATTGCAGACGAGCTTGGAATCCGTGCTTCGCTTCCGTAGACAGCCTTTCGGCGGGACAGACTCCTCCTTTTAGACTCTGGCGGGAACAGACGAAAGGTAACCTATTCGAGACCAACGGTAACGACAAGCCTTATCGCCTAAATTTCAGATCTACTCTGGTTCAAACTCTAATGGCATGCTTTACCTACTAAGCAAGCCCACGTTTGTAAGCGGCTCGTCCTCATCGAATACCATCCCGGCTGCAGATCAGGAAAGGGTCCAGCAACGATGGAACCCTCTCTCCGGCAGGGCCGTCACAAAAACACTGCGCCCGAGCTGCACGGCGGCGCAGATATAAAGATTCGTCCCAACATCCCTTCGTGAATTGCTGGAATGAGGTCGGTGGAGAGGCGATTCTTGTTGACGTAGCCGGAAGCCCCAACAGAAAACGCTGCGTCAAGAAAGACCCGGCCCTCATAAATAGTTAGAAATATGATCTTGGCTCGGCAATCAGCCGTCTGGAGCTGTTTGGCAGCTTGGAGTCCGTTTAGGACGGGCATCGGGATATCGATGACGAGTGCATCGGGATTCAGCGTAAGAACGGCATTTACGGCTTGCTTGCCATCTTTCACTGCGCTGACAACCTCGAACTCCTCACCGAGCGGCTGGCGGACTATTGCGATCATCTGCTGATGATCAATCAGCGACCACCACACGAATCTTGCCCACGGAAGCATGGGGAGATTCAGAAAGCCGGCAGATGTTGGAGCACGCGATCGAGACCGGCAGAGGCGGGGTTTTCTTGAGGCTCACGCCCGATAAGTACGCGCGGCTCACGATACCGTGATGCGATAAATCGGCAAGGCGCAATATGTCAGCCCTGCCTCTTGGGACCAGTTGCATCACACTGAATGCGTATGACCTGCCTGGAAAAAGTCCGATTGCAACAGCTTTATGAAGCCGCACTTCGCCGCTGGAGGCAGATCCAACATGGGTCTTCTCAGATATCTGGCGATAACACCTGGCTTGTTCAGGAAGTGAAACGGCGGACGTTGATCGAACGAGACGCTGCGAAAGACCGGGTGGAGTTGCACCAGCGACGCTGCGAGATATGCTCCCGCGGTAAGGCGCGCTCACGTGTTGATGTGGCTTAGACTCCATCGATCATTTCTCGCGCTACCCAAGATCCTTCCTCACTTCTGCTGCAAGCTTCCGGAATTGCTTGGCGCAAGCGGCGCCGATATGCATGGAGAACGTATAGGGTGGTTTCAATTTGTCTGGCATCTTCTAGCGCATAGGGACGCCCTTGATGTACCGCCAGCTGACGATCGATGAGGTAGGGAGCAACTCTGTCCGTGGGAAGAACGTTCGACTGTCTCCTTCGTTCAGTCCACCATCGTCAAACCGGACCTGAACAGGAGCGTCCACTTTGGGATAGGTCCCCCTGTCGGTCGAATCGAATGCATGCCAGTCGCGCAGATGAAACATGATGGTTTGAGTTTACGGCTGCCACGTACAGCCCAAAAGCCCTCGCGCCGGCTACGGCGCGATATGGCGTGAGCGCTTCTACATTTTGATCGTTAGACATGAGGGTCGCTTATCGTCAGCGGGTGACAGAAATCTACCTGGAACTCGTTGAACCTGGCCGATCTGAAAGCATCACAGTCGCCACTGATTGACACTACCTCGGCGTCATTTGTCGTCGAAGCATTTGAGCCGCCCCGCCCTACACTTCAGATACCGTCTGACGTGTGAGGGCCTCAATGCAGCCTCGGTGCTCGATCTGTTGGACTGTTCAGAATCTTGCGAAGTGCTCCAAAGAAGGTTGCCCACATCTACTGTGTACTCTGCACGGTAACCGGTACGGAGGTCACTGCACAGAGTGCTGGGAGACTGCGAGCATATTGCTACCGTTTGCATGGTCTTCGAACCGCCCGCGAAAAAGATGACGCGGCTCGCCTGGCGCCGTGCACTCGGAAGCGCCTCACGTTTGTGCCAGGCAGGCGGGCTTGAGAAGCTGAGGGGCAACCTTCACTCTTTCGCGAACGGGCCTCAGTTCAATCAATTCTTCCGCGACATAGCCGGCGATCGTTCCGTCTGAGAATGTGACGAGAATTCCATCCGGCCCATCCTGCTCTATGTTGACAATCTGCACTGTGTTCATCGATGGCCGCCCTCAATTCTGCCACTTTATCGTCGATCCCCCGATAAGACTGTGCAAAATTGATCAGAAGGCCACCGCAAAATGACAGGGAAGGAATAGGGCGACATGATACCCATTCACCGTCACGAGCGTTCATGCGCTGCAATAGGTATGCTGCATTACTCTTGGCTTAGCGGCTGTGCATGACCATCGAATGAGATTTGAGGCGACACACAAGAAGGCGTTTGGCGGCTGCACTGGCCAACTTGAACTTAGGAGTGCCGCGCTCCACTTCACTTGCTCGCACCAGGCTGACCTTGTCATTCCGGTCAGTTCCATAGCGAGCACCCACAAAGATGGTGTGCTTCTCGGATCGGGAGAGAAGTATCACTTCCTGATTGCCGATCACACCAAAGTCCAGGTGGAAACAATCTTCAACCTATGGCTGAGCAGCGCCCGGCAGCCTCGCCTGGCGAGCCGGGAATCATCGTTCTGAGTTACGGGAAGATTCGGGATGCTCCTAGCCGCAGCGTGTGGCATCGATCAGTCTGCCGTCCTCATGCTGTGAAGGTGGTAGCTGAGACCGACGGTATACATCATCTCGTCGATGCCGGGGTTGCTGGGCACCTGGCGGGCATTCGAGAAGTGGAAGTCGCCGGCGCCGAGACGAATCTCCCAATCGTGCGTGAGACGAAGCTCCGTGCCCACGCCCGTCTGAAGCGTAAAATTCAGATAGGCGCCATCGGGCGAGAGGGCCTTCTGCGTGTATCCGACAACGCCGCCTTTGACAGTGAAATAGGGCTTCAACACCTTGCCGTCGCGCCAGAGCATGCGGAGGCCGACCGGCGTGACCGCGAGACCGGGTACCGTGGTGTAGTGGTGGCTCAAGGGATCGCCGTATTCGTCCAAAACGGCGGGCTGACGCAGGAGGGTAAGTGGCAGGATCTCGCCAACATAATCCATGCGTGCACCGATGAATTTGCCCCAGGTGTGCCGGTCGTACTCGAGGCCGGCGACATGGAGGTAGCTCGACCAACTGCCTGCTTGGATGTCCCAGTGGCCGAAAGACGATCCGTTTTCAAAGGCGATTTCAGATTCGGGCGGCGCAGGTGGTGTGGTCGATAGCTGTGTGACCGCGCTCGCGGGCGGAGCCAGACGGGGAGCCCATACGATGCCCGTGGAGAAACGCGCGAAGTTGCTTGGGAGACCGGGAATTCTGTAGTAGGGGAAGTCGGAGGTGCTGTTGATTTTGAGAGCGAAATTAGTGTGCTCCACGCCGCCCTCGACGCGCAGGCTGAAGTGCCTTGCCAGAGGGGTGTCGACTCCGCCACCGGCGTAGACCGTGAAAGACGCAAGCGTCCCGGCGGCTCCGTTTGCGGCCCAATTCTTGTTCAGCCAGCCTTCGCCGAAGAGCATCTTGCCGAAGATGCTCTCGCGGCCAATGCGGTGGCTATATTGGCCGCCGGCGGTGGGGAAGTGGGCGTGCTGGGGTGATCCCAGGTTTGTGCCCTGGTAGTTGGTGTAATCGACGAGGAACCGGAGATTATGCCATGCGGGGAAAGCGGCATTGACGTTCCAGCCGAGCAGCGGCTGCCGCGAGCCAGGAACTCCGTTGAAGGAGTTCGACAAGGCGCTAAAGCTGCCGGAAAGTTGATAGGGCGCGTTTGCTGTTTGGGCCTCTCCGACCCACAGCGGCAGACAGAGGATGAGCATAACCAATGGTGTCCGCAAGGTGCGGTGGCCGGGGTCAGCGAAACGCGAGCGGAGAAGCTGTGCGTCAAGCAGGAGCTTCGGCAGATGTCCGGGGCTAAAGAGCATGTGTGAAAACTAAGTTTCCTGGCCGTATGTTGGGTTGCGTGGAGGCACGGATCCCAACATATGGGATGCATGAAAGAAAACCGAAAACGACGGCCGGAGGCACGGCAACAGCGCCGCCGAGTATTCCAATGGAACTGACCATTACAGGCACCGCTGTGCGAAAGTCGCTGGTCTTGGTGATCCATGATTCTTCGCAGCCGGCGGGCAGGCCTTCCGATTGGAAACCGCAAGGCCTCTGCGCTCAATAACTGCGCTCCGCGCTATTCGACAGCAGCAACAGCGACTGAGTAAGCTCGTCAATCAACCTCCTGCAAAACGGGGTTATCCGGAAACTTGCCCGGAATCTATCCAGGACAGAATCTGCCAACCCGATATGCCCGATGGAGAAAGAGAATGTCGGAGGAGAACGTTCTATCGAACTAGGTTGAAGGATTGGCGGCGTCTGGGACCGTAGCGGAACACGGATAAGTGGTCGTCGAGTGACGCGACATCGTCAATGCCGAGTCGGCGCATCACTGCGAAGCTAGTGCGATCAACGATGGAGAAATCCTGGTCACGCCAGGCGTTCCCGATTTCCCAGGCAACCTCAAGATCTGCCAAACCGACAGCCTCAATGATCGCCACCCCACTTCTCAGGCCATCCCAGAATCGCTCCGCGGCGCTGCGTTGAACTTTGTGATGGAGCAGCGTCCAGGTCTCTACCAGAATGTGATCCGAAGTGACCAATCGCCCCCTGGACTTGAGGATAGACTTGGCTCGAGCATTGCTGCGATCGGACGAATCTGCCGCGGCATACCAGATCGATGTGTCAACGAACAGGGTCATGGATAGGGCGGGGTTAGAGGAAAATTACCGGCGCGGCGTCTTTCTGCGTTTCGCCTGGAAGGCCTCGGCGATCATGGAATTCTTGTCCCTTGCGATATCCGCCCCGCCGGAACTGCCGAGATCGAAAATGCGATCAACCGCGATGGTGGTTTCAGGACGAGCCAGATCACGTGCCACAAGCCGGCGGACGTATTCCGCTAGAGATACACCGAGTTCGCTCGCCCGCTTGCGCGCGCGCCGCTGCACTTCGGTTTCGAGTGTGACCTGGGTGCGCGACATCATGATGGCTACATCATACCATCGCACGAGGTACTTCGATTCCCGAGTCACATCGGAGTTCCTGAAGCCCATCAAGCGTGGTGGTTCGAGTCGCGATCGTGGATCGGCAGAATTGAGGTAGTGAAATCTACCATGTTTGTGGCCATGCGCGGGTCCCGGTTAGCCAGCGCCACCAGGACATACCCGCTTTGTGGCAAGATGTGCAGTTCCCCGTTGATTCCGGGTGCGCCACCGCCGTGTCCGTATCCTCCATTCGGCAGTACGTAGAAGCCCATGCCATAATCCGCGCGCATAGGGCTCTCCCGCGTCGCCTCTCGTAAGAGATCGGGGCTTACTAGTTTGCCGGATTGCAGAGCTTCCGCGAAAAGGAAAAGGTCGCGCACCGTGGAGTACCCCCCTCCAGCGGACGTTCCTGACCAGGGCATCCCATCCCTGTTGGGCGCGAGCCCATTCGGCCCGTGCGTGTAGCCAATCGCGCGGCCGTCGACATGATCGACCTCAGGACGCGAGTCGGTGTGCAGCATCCCCGCAGGCAAATAGATATGCTCCCGAACGTATTGCTGATACGGTTCGCCACTTACAAGCTCGATGATTCGCCCCAGGAGGATGAAACCGTAATTTGAGTACTCCATGCGCGAGCCGGGCGCAAAGGCGGCTGGCCGGCTTCCAAATAGCTTCACGTAGTCCGCCAGCGTTCGCGTTTCCTGGCGACGCGCTTCATACTCTGGAGTAAAGATGTCTCCGGTGCCGCCCGTATGGTTGAGCAGTTCTCGAATCGTCACCCGCGAGGCGAGCTCCTGGTTCGGATAGTCGGGCCAATAGGTCGCAATCGGGCTATCCAGCGCGAGCTTTCCCTCTCCCAGGAGTTGAAGGATAGCCACCGCTGTGAACATCTTGTTCATGGAGCCAATGCAGAACTGCGTATCGGTCGTGTTCTTGAAATGCTTGGTTTCATCCGCCGTGCCCCAAGCCTGCTCGAACACGATTTTGCCGTTGTGTGCGACGAGGACGGCCCCTGAAAAGGCGTCCGGCCCATTCAGCGTTGCCACATGTTCTTGCACCCGGGCGGCAAGCTCGTCGTCGCTCGAAATCTGATTCTCCGCACCCTCTGGCGGCGGCACCGGATGCCCCATCATGCCCGCGACAACAGGAGGATTTACTGACGCCAGATCCATCGTGGATTCGGAATAGACGCCGCGATTTTCCTTCATCAACGCCACTAGATGAGTGTCGGTGTCTTCCATGACCCGGTAAATGCTCATTCCTCCGGTCATGGTCCGCAGGCGCAGATCGCCTGCAACCCGGTCATCGGCCCTATTTCCTCCAAACTTCTGCCAGAACGCAGCGATCCGGGCTGTGTCGCCCGAGTTGAAAGCGTCCAACCATTGTTTAAAGACCTGAAGAACAGGTGTTTCGGACGCCGGAGCGGCGTTCGTAGTCAAAGCCCCCGCAAGCAGGAAAAATACGAGAAGAGTGGCGACACGCTGGCACATACTTCTGGTATAGAGCAGCAGCTTGCTATTTGTGAAGTTGATAATTGTAATATGTAAAATCCATTCCATGAATATCAGAGGGATCGATCTTAACCTCCTGCTCGCCTTTGAAGCGCTGATCGACGAGCGGCATGTCGGCCGGGCCGCAAGACAGGTAGGGCTTAGTCAACCGGCCTTCAGCAACGCCATAGCACGGCTGCGAGCTCGTCTCGGAGACCCGCTGTTCGTGCGCACTGCGCAGGGCATGATGCCGACTCCTCGCGCCGACCAGCTCGCCGGACCCATACGATCCGCTCTTGCTCAGCTTCGGCAGACCTTCGAAGCGCCGCATTCATTCGATCCTTCGGTAAGCGCGCACCGGTTCCGCATTGGGTTGAGCGACGACGTGGAACTGCGTCTGGTTCCTCTGTTTGCCCGTTCCATGCTTTCAGGCGAGCTGCAAATGCAAACCCGCCGGCTCGATTGGTTGTTCACGGTGCCCGAAAGCGAGCTTCGCAACGGAACCCTTGACCTCGCAATCGGGTATTTTCCGGATGCGCGTTACCTCGCGCCAGGCCTCGTCATGGAGTCGCTTTCGGAGGAGAACAACGTCGTAATCGCGCGGTGCGGTCATTCGATGTGGAAGGGCAAGCTTACGCTTGACCGCTTCACAGAGCTGGATCATGCCGCCGTCATTTATCGCAACCAGCTATGGGGGCTTATCGATAACGAGCTGGCCACAAGAGGACTTCGGCGTCGCCTCAGACTGGCGCTACCGCATTGTCTCTCCGTGTTGCACGCCGTCGCATCGAGCAACCTGGTGGCGTGTCTCCAGGAATCGGTTGTTGAGAAATTCAGCAAGAGCCTCAACCTGACGTCCTGTCCCGAGCCGCTCGGATTGCCGCCCTTCGTCCTGCGGATGGCGTGGCATAACCAAAGGGACAACGACCCTGCGAATGTGTGGCTTCGGGAACTCATCGCAAATGAGCTCGGCGTTAGGCAGATGAGACATCACAACAAACGCAAAGTGAAAAGCACCAAAGCGTAATCCGCAATTGTCGATCACAGGCCAATGCGCTCAAAACCATCGTGGTTACCTATCTGTATTAACGGGTGTACTAAACGATTCCACGTGGGCTGCATACCACTCCGGATGCCCCATCGACCGCACACATTGAGCAAGCTGCTTGACAAATGCAGGATCCGGTGCGGAATCAGGCAGATGTGGCACGATGTAGCAGAGCGCCGGCAAGACGAACCCGTCTCGCGTCGTGGCAAGGACTGCTTCGGGGACGTATTTGATTCCGAAGTTCTTCTCCAACCCCGAGTATATGGTCGTAAGATCGTCATGCGTCACGGCCATCAGCGACCCAAAAACGACCGCTCGATCAGATCGAATGAGATTGGGTCGAGGGCGGATAACAAGGTCGAATCCTGGCAGCTTCGCCGCGAATACGTCAGTCACCGTCACCCCGAAGTCCTTCATCACTGCGGGATTCATGATCGTGCCGTAAAAAAATGTCCAAATTGCGGGTCTCGGTGTTGTCATCGGCTTCTCCAGTTAAGGAAACGGTTTGTTTAACCAGTGTCCTTTTTCGAGACTCATTGCGTCCAACGATTTGTTTCGATACAACCAATCGACAGGGGCGATTAAATGGGAGATAAAGGGGACGCGATACCTATCCCCCAGAATTGCTGAAATTGGTATGCTGTCCCTTTATCTCCCGCAGAGCTTCTGGACAGGGCTCGCGCAGAAGGTTAAGACTTCGGAGGTGTGACCAACATCGTATCCGCACGAGCGCGCCGTATCGGGGGAGTTTTTAGCTCTGAAACTGGAAAGGAAGGAAATGCATGGAACGTCGTAGTTTACTGAAGACTCTTTCCGCGGCGGCTGCTGTGGGAGCGGTCACCAACCTTGGACGCGGGCGTACTCTTTCTGCCGAGGCGGCTTCCGGCATCGTGAACACGATGGGGAGCGGAGGTCCGCTCGCACAGGCAAAAGATGCGGCCCGCCGGGGCATGCCTCCGCTCAAGATCACTGATGTCAAGATCATCGCCACCGCTCCCTCCGGCTCGAACTGGACGATCGTCAAGGTGGAGACAAGTGAGCCAGGCCTCTATGGACTCGGTTCCGCAACGCACCAGGAGATTCCGCAGGCAGCGCAGGCATATATCGAAACGCGGCTGAAGCCGTTCGTAATTGGAAAGAACGCGGATGACATCGAGGACATATGGCAGTCCGCGTATGTGCAGCAATACTTCCGGTCAGGCCCGGAGAGCAACAACGCGTTGAGCGGCATCGACGGCGCGCTGTGGGACATCATGGGAAAGCGTCTCGGCGTTCCTGTCTATCAGTTGCTGGGTGGTAAGGTCCGCGCGGCTGTGCCGCTCTACGGCCACGCTGCTGCTCTGACAATCGAGCAACTGGAAGACCAGGTGCAAGCGTATATCGAGAAGGGCTATCAGGTCGTGCGGGTGCAATTGGCTGTCCCCGGGTGGTCAGGATATGGCGTAGCTGACGCAAAAACTTCAGACGCCACGCAGGCGTTGCGGCCGGATGGCGTCGCGCCGTCACCCGTCTTCGATGCGGGCCGGTACCTTACCACGACGATCAAGATGTTCGAGGCAATCCGCGCCAAGTTCGGATTCGATATCGGATTGGTGCACGACGTTCACGAGCGGCCTGCTCCGAATCAGTCCATCGAATTGTGCAGGGCCGTCCAGGAATACCGGCCGTTTTACATGGAAGATCCGCTCTCGCCAGAGGATGTGGGCTGGTTCCAGATCTTCCGCCAGGAGACGTCGGCGCCGCTCGCCATGGGCGAACTGTTCACCAATCGCAACGAGTGGTTGCCGTTGGTGGCCAACCGGTGGATCGACTTCATCCGTTGCCATCAATCAGCCATGGGTGGCCTGAACATGTGCCGGAAAATAGCGCATTGCTGCGAGTTCTTCGACGTGCGGACGGCGTGGCACGGGCCGAACAATGTCGACCCGGTTGGCCATTGTTACAATCTCCATCTGGACCTCGCCACCCCCAACTTCGGAATTCAGGAAGAAACATTTTTTGACGAGAAGACGCGCGAAGTGTTTCCCGGTACGCCCGAAATCCGCAAGGGTTACATGTACGCCAACGATCAACCGGGCTGGGGTATCGACATCGACGAGAGGGCGGCCGCGAAATATCCCTACAAGACCCCCTTTGAAACCCGGGGAAATGACCGCATGCTTGACGGTACCATCGTACGGCCGTAGCAAAGTTGAACGGCGGCGGCGTTAAGCGAGCATTTCTGAGGTACTGCATGGACTCAGATTGGCTGGAGAAGATGCCGAAGTTTGACAGCGAAACCTGGTGACCTGTCACCGGTTCTGGTCGTCGCTACGTGAGACACGCTGGGCGTTATTTTCAGCGAACCGATACGAAGGTCCAATTGCGCACTCGCGTGGAGCGGTGCAACGTCGTGTTATGGAGTCGTGGCAGGAAAGGACTGCCACGGAGAACGAGCTCAGCCGCGTCGTCGATGCGGTGCGCGCACCGGCCGCGTGATGTGGAAGACTACTTGGGATATTACGTGGGACAGCTGGGGCGCTGAGCGTCTGTCTAGTCAGACCGAGACCGCGCCTCGAGGGCGAGATAAAGGGACGCGATACCTATCCCCCAGAATTGCTGCAATTGGTATGCTCGCCCTTTATATCCCTTGCGGCTCTTGGTTGTTCGAAACCGTGTCTACAAAACGGAGGAAATCTATGAAACGAGAAATCATTCGGGTCGAGCCATTGGCGACCTACCTCGAAAAGTACAAGGCGCCCGTTTCGACGGTGACTAAACACGGCGACACTATTTACGTCTCAGGCTCTCCGCCGTTCGATCCGAAGACCGGAGAGATTTTCCGAGGGCCTATTGAGCGCCAGACCGAGATCGTTTTAGACCAGCTTAAGCTCTTTGTCGAAACGGCGGGTTCGTCCTTGGAAAACATCCTGAAACTGAATGTCTACGTGACTTCAGTAGATATGTTTCCTGCTGTTAACGAGGTCTACAGGCGTTACTTCCCGGAGAATCCTCCTGCTCGAATCTTTATCAACGTTCCTGCCTGGAATGGCGGCTTCGACATCGAGGTGGACTGTATCGCCGCGGTTCTTTAGATCTGTCGATTGTCACTTTGATTGCCAATCTCCCGCTGCTCTTGTGGGCAGCGGTGAGGGGAAGGAGAACTAAGAATGGCTGACGACGATTCGATTGATGTACAGATTAAACGGCTAGGAACTTATCTGTTCAACGAGAGGCAGAAGAGAGGTGTAGGAAAGATGCTTGATTCGACTGATCACGAAATTGCGATCGAGCGAGCGTTGGCTTCGGCGTACGTGGCCAGGGAACTGGATTGCATAAGGAAATTTCTGAATGGTCTGACGGTTCTAAAGGAGAAAGCATGAATTGGCTGCGATCGCTTCAATGCGATCCACTAAAGTGAAGGTGGTTTTGTCCCCATCCCTCGCAATAGCGCGAAGGATGGGGCGCCGAATGATCTGTCGGTCGTCCTGGTTAGCTTCGTTGCCCGGATGCATGAACATCCATCTGTGACGCACTACACTAGCCGGAATCCGAACCGAGAAGCCCGGAATATCCCCGGTGCAAGTTTGCCTCTCGCGTTTATCTCTACTATGTATCTGTGCGTTTGGCCGTTCCGTCCATCGTCGGACCCTGCATGAGCGGCTTTATGTTAAGTTAGTAAACGTCCTGCCTGTCCCTCCTCAGGTCTCCATGTAGGATGAGGTCAGCTTCCGAATTTGGCTGTTCTGAATCTTGAGCCTCGTTCTTGGATCATGGCATTCCTGGCTGCACCATCCCCAGCAACATACCGACGGCACCGCTCGAATAGGAGTAGAGCATGAAATCTCCCCTGCGCGTCTTTATGGGCCTGCTGCTCGGTGCTTTTCTAGGATACGTGTGTAGACGCAGTCCCTTCCCTCTACTGCACCATATCCCCACGCTGATTGAGCCTCTCGCGCGGCTATTCATCAACGCGCTCCGAGTTTGCGTGCTTCCGCTCGTCACCACCAGTCTGGTCGCTGGATGCGCCTCGACGAACTCTGCCAAACTCAGTCGTCTCGCAGGCAGATCTCTAACAATCATCCTCCTCTACCTTGTCGCGTCAGCTGTCTTTGCGGGGGGCGTCGCCTTTCCTCTCTTCCGCTATTTGTCACAGGTCATAGGCCACGGCTCCCTGGCCACCGCCACATTTTCTATCCCCTCCGTCGCGGCTCCCACATTCGGCTCCTTCCTCGAAGACCTCCTCCCCGCCAACATCTTCAAGGCCGCTGAGGACGGTGCCCTTCTTCCCCTGGTTCTTTTCTCCGTCGCACTGGGCATCGCCATTTCGCACCTCTCAGACTCTGAGCGCGTTGCTCTCACCCGCTTCTTCCGGGCGTTGGCGGATGGCTTCACCATCCTTATTGGCGGCATTCTCAGAACGGCTCCGATAGGAGTCTTTTGTCTTTCAGTAGGCCTCGGTGCAAGCGTTGGAGTAGGTGGCGCGAGCTTTCTTATCGGTTATGTGGTCGCCATGTGCTTCATCAGCGGGGCCTTCATCCTGGTCATTCTCTGTCCCAGTATCGCGATCTTCAGCTCATTGAGTATTCCCGCATTTATCCGAGCGAGCGCTCCGGCGCAGACGATTGCTTTTACTTCGCGCTCCTCGCTCGCCGCCCTGCCTGCTACGTACAAGGCGGCGCGCGACAGCCTTTGTCTTCCAGAGGACGTCTCCGCTTTTTTCTTCCCCTTCGCCGCATCGATCTTTCACGTGGGCGGCTGCATCGAGCAAATGGTCGGGGTCTGCGCCCTGGCGGGTTTTTACGGAGTATCCCTCTCCTCCGCACAGTTCGCTGTCCTGACTCTGAACGCCATCGCGGTTAGCATGACCGCCCCGGGCATACCCGGCGGCGCCATTATCGTGATGGCGCCGATGCTTGCCTCCGCGGGTATCCCGCTGGAAGGCATGGCCATGTTACTGGCTGTCGATACCCTCCCTGACATGTTTCGCACTACGGCCACCGTCTCCTGCTGGGTAGGTGCGGCAAGCCTGCTAAACCCCGAGTACAGGCAGCCGCGATCGATGGCGCGTTGGAAGTTATCCATTCTGATGAACCAATCTCAGATGTTCGTGAGCCTGATTGTTAGCACCTTATTAGTCCAGCCGTCCCCATTGCTCTCAAGCATTCGATTGTCTTTTTCTTCAGGGTCCTGAAAGAATTGCGCAGCGACGCGAGAAAACTCAGGTTTCACAGGAACTGGCGTTTCCTTAATAATCTTCCATTGAAAACGATCAGCGTTGAGCGCCTTTATGATTTGTCGCTTGCCGAGGATCGACCACAGCACGAATACCGCGTCAGGCTTTGGCTGTTCGTAACTTCCATCGGACGTTATTCGATCCACTCATCGGGATCAGCCTGCGAGGACCGCGCTCGTTGCCTACGTGGTAGATGCCGACTGAGAACTGGCACTTAACTTTTGCAGGTTCAGCAAGTGCGGTACCAGCCGCTGGGGGCGCCCGCCCCAACCGCGGCTCACTTCCTTTCGAAATCACTTAGTGGACGGAGGTCGGACCTAATCCGGGGCTCCCGGCCGCCGATCCCAGTCGTTCCTGATTCTAAGGAACCTCTTCGACTCTCCTGAAGTCAGCCGGAAAAGCAGTTAGCTCGGGGACGCGGTGATCAAGATGGGCCACGGGCAGATCGCAGATGGGGTTTCCATTAGGGACCATGCGAGCTGCTATGGCATCGGCGGCGCGCATGGCCAAGTGCATAATGGTCAAAGTGGGATTAGCACTTCCCGAGGATGGAAAGACGGAAGCACTTGCGACACTTAGATTGTCAATGCGATGAACTCGCAAATGGGGATCAACCACGGAATCTGAAGGATTCGTTCCCATTCGGGTTGAGCCCGCAGGATGAGCAAGGTCACCGGCCAAATTCATCAGACCAGCATCTGAATTGAGAACCTCAGGCTTCCACTGCAGGTCGCAAAATTCGGCAAGGTGGGCCTTCCAATAGCGATCGACTTTATCAATCATTACTCTGAAAAGTTCCTTCGTATCCGTCTTCGTCCACTCAAGCTTCAGCTTGGGGAGGTGCAGGGCGTCTTTCTGATCCGAAAGGAGAATGCGGTTGTGCCATTTGGGCAACTGTTCGACCCGGATCACAATGTGTAGATTTACATCGGAGGGCCAATAATACTGCTTTCGCATCCATTTCCATTGTGCTGCCCAGAACAAAGAGGGCCAGTCTTGAAGAATCGCCCGCATATCCTGACAACTAAGGGCCACTTGGCCGTGTTTGAGGTGTTGCACGATATGTTTGGCTTTTACCACGGCGCAGGAATCTGGAAAGTCGGCTCCGATTTCAAAATAAGCGCTGCCAATACCATGCTCTCTCTGGACTTCCGGACGTAACTCAAAATGCAAATGCCGTTGTGAATTTGACCGAATGCGGTCATTCAAGATCCGACTTACCAATGCATTGTCCCGTGGGCAAATGGCTGCTGCATTCGCACCCAGATGATCGTTGAAATATCGGCCTAGCGCGTCACAATCACGCGAGATAGAATTGTTTGATTGCCGGTCTGCCAACAAGAGCAACCGCGTCGTCTCCAGGGTCCCGGCAGCAATGAGATATTGGTTTGCCATCACTCGTAAGGTTTTCCCGGCATGATTAATGCAGCTTAGGGCCGTGATCTTTGTACGATCCAAATCGAATTCAAAATGTGAAGCGGTCGCCCCGAGCCAAATTTCAAGGTTCTCGAAGCGCTCGATTTCTTGGCGAAAGACATAGGCCAGATTATGATTCTTACGACTTGGCCTTTTGGGCCATCTAAGACAAAAATCGATATCGTGTCTCGGAAGGAAGCCTTGGGGCTCGAGCTCTTCCGCAATATCTCCTTCGTAAGGCTCGCTATCGACTCCCATGAGAGCCTCGATTTCCTGGCGGTACGGATCTAGTTCGGCAGGATCGAAGGGCCACCCCTCCAGGCCCAAATAAGGGCGCGGCAGCATATCGTGTGGGCTGAGGGGAAGGAGTTTTCCGGACCAGAGCACCGATGTACCTCCCAAGCCTCTGTACCTGCCTAACAGGGCGCCATCGTATTTATCGCCGACATTGTCGATCTCATTGAGAGCACTCAAGGAGGGGTCGAGCGCTTTAAGCCCGCTTTCTATGACAATGATGCGCAATTGCTTGTTCCGGGCCAGGCGCGTGGCTGCGATAAGTCCCGCAACTCCAGCGCCGATGATACAAACCGAGGCAGACAACTCGGCCTTCTGAGAAGAGACGCGATCTAGTATCCGTAATGCCATGGCCCTCCTTTTCTACGACCCGCGACTATCTCTTCGAGATCTGTGGCAGAAATGGCGCTAATGAGAATCCTCTACCGGGCAAATGTCCTCATTCTTTGACCGCGAGCAAGCGGTCAAGAGTGCTCGCCACGTAACTGACACTTGGCGGCAGAATCACATCGCTGTGACCCGCTGGAACTTCAACAACCTCCAATTCACGACAGACGCTCTTCCATACCCGAAGCGGATCCGGCCAGCGCGGATTGGGGATGGCTGCATGAAAAAAGGTTACTTTGCCGGAGTACGCCTTTGGGCGATATGCGGCCATGGCCACCCGCAAAGCCAGAATGATCCTCCGTTGGCGCGGCGATAGACTGAGTACACCTCGGAACTTTTGCTCGTCGACGCTGGAGCGCTTTGGCGCTTTTCCAGCGACCACGCGAATCCTGTCGGCGAAATGGCCGGCTTTCACAAGAAGGTAGCCGGCGCGCTGGCGCCAGGAACGAGCGCGGATCTCGCGTAGATCTAACTCGAAACGGCACCGCTGGTGCAAGAGCCAGTCTTGGAACGTTAGGCACTGCTCGTCTAACTGGGTATCCAGGAGCGCGACCAGCTCAACCGTCTCACCACATTGCAACAACTGTTGTGCTATTTCAAACGCGATCATTCCGCCCATGGAAAACCCTGCCAGTGCGTATGGTCCATGGGGCTGAACCGAGCGGATTTGTTCGATGTAATCCGCGGCCATATCCTCCACGCGAGAATTCGGCACTTCGCCTTCACGAAGTCCGCGGCTCTGTATTCCATAGACGGCGCAATGGCAATCCATTTCCCGCGCCATTGCCCACAACTCCAGCAGTGTGCCGCTCATACTATGAGCGATAAACAGCGGACGCTTGCGTGTGCCCTCTCGGAGAAGCACCAGAGTGGAAGAGGAGAGGGTATCGCCAGCTCGCATCAGTAGCGCCAACCGCTCGATGGTGGGCGCATAAAGAAAGCTCTCAAGCGGCAGATCTCGGCCCGTCAGAGCGCGAATCTTCGTAGCCAGCCTGGCCGCGTGAAGTGAATTGCCGCCGAGCTGAAAGAAGTCATCCTGCAGCCCGATGGGCGAGAAGCCGAACACGTCCTCCCATAGCCCGGTAAGTGACTCCAGGTTGTTGCTGGCCTCTTTTATCAGTTGCGCCTGTATAGGCAGTGTTGAAATCATTACTCCTCCAACTTTTATCCCACATCCCCTAAAAGAAGCGTTGGAAGAAAGGGAGGGCCCAACGTCTCTTCACTGTCTGCGATTGCTTTCAGCCTTTGTGACACCAGCACGGTTTCTTTCTGGGCACAGATATGGCCCAACCAATTTCTGTAAACACCAGCCGCACTGGTCTGCCATGTGTTCTCGATTTTCCTATTTCCCAGGACGGCGGTGAACTCCGATAACAGCTCCTCACTCCTGCGAGAAAGGGCTTTGTCCTGGAACGCCGTCAATTTCCCGGCCGTAGCTTCATCAAAATAGCTTTCGGGCATCAACGGGTACCTGGGTGCCTCGCCTTTGACGTAACGGCCGAAGTCCCGCCGATATTCGCGCAGCAGGGTATCGGATTCATACTCCGGATGACCCTGGAAAAACACGAAAAGTTTTTTCTGCTGCTTGATAAATGTATCCACGCCGGCGTCCACCGAGCGAGTCAGTACTTTGTATCCACAATCTGTCAGCTGCTCTTCGGGTACGCCATTCCAACGCGAATGTGGAAGCTTGAATTGCGACGCTGCTCCAGCCGTCAAGGGATGATCGGACACGCGGGCACACTCGAAGATCCCGAAAACCTTGTCATTCCTTTTCACCCGGCGAATGCCGTCCATGTGCAGGATTGCAGCATGTGCTGCCAGGCACGATAAAACAGTTGCGTGGCAGTTCTCCTGTGCCCAGTCAAGCACCTTGGTAAAACTGTCCCAGTAGGGCTCATCCGGCAGGTTCGCCGCCATCGGCTCCCTGCCGGTCACGATCAACCCATCGAGATGACTGTCCCAGAGATCCTCGATGTTCGAGTACCAGCTGCTGATATGGCTGGCGGTAAAGCCATTGCGGGGTACTCCCGGCAGCGTGTAGAGCGACAAATGGATCGGCATGTTGTCCGAAGCCGAATTGAGCAGCGAAACAAACTGGCGTTCCGTTGCCTTGAGCGCCTCGTCGGACATGTTATTGATCAGGCCGATCCTGATACAGCCGCTGGGTTCGGAGTCAAACAAGACGGGCATCAGCATCTCCCTTCATCGTGACGAGGGTGGTGGCGTCGAGCGCCTGCTTCAGATCCGCAATGATGTCGTCGATGTGCTCGATGCCGACGCTCAGGCGAATCAGCTCCGGGGTAACGCCGGCGTGGCGTTGCTCTTCGGGCGACATCTGCCGGTGAGTGGTGGAAGCCGGGTGGCACGAGAGCGACTTGGCATCGCCAAGATTTACCAGCCGCTTGATCAATTTCAGGGCGTCATAGAATTTGACCGCAGCATCGTAACCGCCCTTGAGTCCCACCGCCATCAAAGAACACGTGTTATGACCCAGGTATTTCTGTGCTAATTCGTAGTAAGGGCTTTCCGGAAAGCCTGCATACGTGATCCATGCGACTCTCTCGTCGTCACGCAAGAACTCCGCGACCTTTCTGCCATTCTGTACGTGGCGCTCTACCCGTAGCGCAACCGTCTCGATGCCCTGCAGAAGTAGAAACGAGCTCAGCGGAGACAGCACGGCTCCCGTCGTCCGCTGGTAGACAGCGCGGCAGCGGCCGAGGTAAGCGCCTTTACCGAAGTGTTCGCTGTAGATCAAGCCGTGATAAGAGGGATCCGGTTGATTGAAGATAGGGAAGCGGTCGACATGCTCCTGCCACGGGAAATTGCCGCTATCCACGATGGCTCCCCCGAGAGTCGTGCCGTGCCCGCCCATAAACTTGGTGAGGGAATGGACGACGATGTCGGCGCCGAATTCGATCGGCCGCAGCAGGATCGGCGTGGCCACTGTGTTATCCACGATCAGTGGTACTCCATGGCGATGCGCCACTCGGGCCAAACCCTCAATGTCGCACACGTTTCCAGCCGGGTTACCCACGCTTTCGCAAAACACTGCGCGGGTGTTGTGGTCGATTAGCCTTTCCACTGACTCTGGTCGATCCGTCTCCGCGAAGCGAACACTGACACCCTGGCTGGGCAGAAGGTGGGCGAACAGTGTGTGCGTGGTTCCGTAGAGCTGCGGAGTGGTGATGATATTGCACCCCAGCTCGGTCACAGTTTGCACTGCGTACGTTACCGCTGCCTGGCCGCTGGCCACGCACATCGCGTCCCTGCCGCCTTCCAGCGCGGCGACCCTGCGTTCCAGCACCGCGGTGGTCGGGTTGCTGATCCGGGTATAGCGGTACCCGTCGGCCTCCAGGTTGAACAGTGCCGCCGCGTGTTCGGCGCTGTCGAAGGCAAACGAGACCGTCTGGTAGATCGGCACTGCGACCGCCTTGGTTGTGGGGTCGATGTCGTAACCGCTGTGGATAGCAATTGTTTCCTTTTTCATGCGCTCACCCGTCCTTGGCCTGTTCCGGCGAATTCTTCCTCATCTGTGATTCCAACCAGGCGATTCATCTCGCTCACCACCCAGTGGATGTCTCTTTCGGTCGTTCTAAAACTCGTAATGCACGCGCGCACCACAGGAATATTCCCCACCCGCGCCTCTGACATCCATGCAATTTGCCGCTTATGCAGGGCTGCCAGGAATTTGCTGGGTACCAGCCCTTCCCGGGTGAAGCAAACCAGTGGCAGTGGCGTCGCATTCAGAATCGACCATCCCGAGGCTCTCAGCGCGTCGCGCAGAACATTGCCCATGCGCGTTTGGTGCTCGATCATTTCCGCATAGCCGGCTTCGCCCTGTTGCGCCAGCGTCATAAAAAGCTTCAGGCCAATAAACCGCCGCGACCACTGTGCGGAGTTGGTGTACGGGTCAAACACCGGCCCTACCTTCTTGCCTGGCATGTAGGAAACATCAGCCCGGAAAGCCTCGGCGACGGTATCAGGGTAGCGGCAGAAGAACATTCCGCAGCCCATCGTGACCGAGAGCCACTTATGCGCGTCGCAGGTGATGGAGTCCGCCTCACCAATCCCATCCAGGTAATGCTTGAGGCTGGGAGCAAGGATGGCGCTGCCGCCCCACGCAGCATCGACGTGAAACCACAGTCTCTCCTCGCGGCAGAATTGCCCCATCTCCGCCAAGGGATCGATGATCCCCGCTGCCGTGGTACCCGCTGTACCGATGACCATGAAAGGAAGGAAACCATTGTTCCGATCCTCCGCCACGCGCCGTTGCAGGTCATTGAGATCCATCTTCAGATCGTTGTCCGTCGCGATGATCCGTAGCGCCCTGCGTCCCAGCCCCGTCATGTGAGCGATCTTGTTGTAGCCGTGATGAGCCTCGGCAGTCAGATATACAGAGGGAGTGGCGTTCACGTGGCGAAGACCGTGCTCGCCGTAATCGGGAAACGCGCGCGTCAGAGCGACCACGACCGCAGAGACATTCGCTTCGGTTCCCCCACTGGTGAACGTCGCGATGGAATTTCGCGGGAGGCCGAACTTCTCCGCAAGCCAACCAAGCGTGTACCGTTCGATCTCATTGGCCGCGGGCGAGGTACGCCAGTTTGCCAACTGAGAGTTATACATGGCGACCAGCGTGTCAGCCACCACCGAAGCCAGCGTCACGCTGGGGTTAAACAGACCAAAGTAGCGTGGGTGCGTGACCTGCACCTGCCAGGTCCGCAACATCTTTTCTACATCGACAACCACTTCCTCGAGCGGCAGCGTCTGGTGGAAGTCGTAACGAGACGCGAGGTAGGTTCGAATTTCTTCCGCCGTCACCGTGGGCAGGATGGGGCCGTCGGCAATATCAGTTTGTAATTGCGTGAAATCAGACCGGATTTCGTCGATCAACATGAATACCTTCCCCACCAACTGCAGACCTAGAAGCGAATGGCGCCCATTTGAATGCGTTCATACAACTGCTGGTCCAGCCGCGTGAATGCGCCCGATTCCAAGTTGTTGAAATAAACGGCATCATCGCTCGCGGCCGGGTCGAATCCCTGCCGAGCCAGGTCGGTCTTCGAGTACTTGAAAGTCCCTGTCAGATCCATGTTCTTTCGGATCCGTAGAAACAAAGGCCGCGCATAGGGAGGGGGTAGGCGGTTCATCAGGTGCGGGCGGAATTCTGCTGCGCGTTCCTCAATGACCGTGGAGAGAAGGCGATGCCGATTGCGCGCGATGGGTGCCGTCAGCTCCAGGGCGCGCAGCCACGCCTTTCCCGGCGAACCGTTCGCAGGCGTTGGCGTCATTGTCTGCAGTAAGTTCAAGCTGTGTTACCCGCATCCCCTGTAAGCACGCTTCCGGTTATATTTGTTAGCCTTTGTTGCCCCCGGCAGCCATCACATTGCGCATGGCAGCGGATGAGCTTCCCAGAATCCGCAACCGCCAACGCCGAAACAAAAGTGATCGTGGCCGGAACCTTATGCGAAGCAAGCTCCTCGCGGCACAACAGCAGGATGTCTTGCTGAATCTGACGGTCGCCGTCGCTATCCGGCCCGCTTGCCGACCGTAAAACAACATCCGCAACCACCAGCGCGCCGGTGATGGGATTCTTCTTGGTTCGGACCAGCGACATCCGAACCTCAGGATGGCGATTGATCACCTCTTCCACTTCTTCAGGATGCACCTTCAGGCCGCCAACGTTAATGACCCCATCGCGCCGGCCAACAAAGTGGTAGCGGTCGTTTCGCATGTCGAGCATGTCAGTGGTGTCGACAAAACCGTCCGCATCCTTCAGCCGGCCATGCTCGGCATCCAAGTAGCGGCTTGCTGCCCTGGCTGACCGGATGCACAGGGAACCATTTTCGACCTTCATCTCCACGCCCGGTGTACGCCTGAGCATGCTCGATGGAAAACCGGTAAGGCCATCATTCACGTCAAAGGCCACCCCGGCTTCCGTGGTGGCAAACGCGTGACCGATGCGCGCCTGCGGATAAACCTGCGCCAGATGATTAAGGATTGCCTGATCGGCAATCTCTCCTGACAGACGAATGTATTCGGGTGAAATCAGGTGAGCTGAGGAACTCATCAGCGCCTGCCGCCAATGCGACGGCGTGCCGGAGATGTGGGTGACTCCATGTGCGCCCACGCGGGCCAGGAAGTCTGCTGTCGATCTTTGCGCGCTCGATAAGAGCAGGGAACTACCGGTCATCATGGCACGCAGAAATATCTGCAACCCCCCATAACGGCGGATGTCGTAGAAAGTGCTCCAAATTACATGACCATTCCCCGGTTTGCCGGTGTCGATCGCTCCGGTCAGACTCGCCAGGGTGTGGACGACGAGCTTTGGTACTCCCGTGGTGCCTGACGTCAGAAGCACCCACTCCGTCTCATAGTGATTGGTTGAGCCATAACTCCTGGAGGTTAGTTTTCCGTCGCAATGGATAAATGATGTGACCCTGGCAGTTTCGCGGCCTTGAATGATCCGGTCGGAAACAATGGCATCCGCATCCGCGGACTGAAGGATCGAGGGCAGGTATTCCGCCGGCAAGTCAGGAGGGCACAAAACCATCCGGCGGGCCACACCGTCGAGTTCGATGAGCGCCGCCGCCGCGATAAGCTGATCCGTCGTCGCGATGACGACAGAACTTCCGCTGAGCTCCTGGCACCGGCCGCCGAGTACTGAACCTGAGAGCAGATCGCGCAGCGCCAGGCTCATCTCTGCACTGGAGAGGAACGGGTCGCAAGCGTCGAAGTTAATGCTGACCGCCTCCCAAAGAGAAGCGGAGCTATTTTGTAACATGTTCATAAAGGTTGACAAAGTCACGAAAGGTTACCGGAAACTGGGCACCTTCCAATTCAGCGAACGGGTCCCTGCCGAGAGAATCTTCAAGCCGGGTTACAAGGATTGCAAAGGAAAGAGAGTCCAGCCCAGAGTTCAACAATTCCAGCCCGTCTGTCAGAGAAGCCAGCCTTTTGTGTTGCTCCTGGGCGACTTGCTTGAATTGCGTGACGATTTCCGATCGAACATTCATGGTCAATGTTTTCCTCTTAAGGACGCTTTCTACGCGGGCAAACGACATTCTTGAATTTGCAAGCTGGTCCTATCGGTCTGGATTGCCTAGCTCGCTTGCGCTCCTACTAAACAGTTTTCTCGAAGCGTTGCCGGATACAGCACCAATCGGGGGTGGAGACCGGAAACGCTTCGGTACATCGATAGGCGAAACGACTACACAATGAAACCACCACGAGATTCCTTGGGCCCTAAGCCGGGAACACTTCTACCAGTGGCCTTACGAACACCAGCTATCGACCGTTCACCCAAGCTACGCAGCAGGTACGCTCGCGTGCTCGGTTCCGTTGATGGTCTCGATCAAAGCGCGAAGGTCGTTGACACCTTCAAACAGATCAGCGGACGGATCAGGTGGATTGATCGCTGCCTCGGTCGAGAGAGCAATCAAAAGGCCTTCGGAGTGAGCAATGTCGCAAACGCCGTGTACGTCGGTGTATTCAAGGTCGGTAGAGCCTTGGGCCACCGCAAGATCCGCCAGGTAAGACATGAATCTTTGAATGTAACTTTCAAAGAAGCCCATGGTGAGTACGTTCTGCACTCCCTGCAGCCGGCCAAGGAACAGACGGACCTTGGTCAACCCCTCGCGTACCGCCATGGCGTCTGCGTCCGTTGGGAATGCATGTGCTGCAATCGCGAATCTCCGCAGCATCTCGGGATGGCAATCGCCGATTTCCTCCCTCAGGTTGTCGATCAGGATCGGACGTGCTTCCTCCGACTGTACAGAGAGATAAGCGGCCGTCATCCAGTAAATGAAGTTACCTTCGAGGACAGCGCTGTATCGTGCTATGATCCCGCGCCGTTGTTCGGGTGTAAGGTCTTTTGGATCTGGAAGCGCAGCAACCAGAATGTCAATCTCACTATCGATCCGCGGCTTAATAGACGATAGGTCATGAATTTCGGGGGCGACGAGTGAAGTAGTCATAGTTATCCTCCGGTGGTGTGAACGCTAGGTGACGGGCAGGAGGCGCGTCAGCCTTGCCATTCAACAAGGGTCGATCACAACGAAGTGTTTCGATACGAGACACTCCGCTTTTAATCGGTTATTGCCCAGGGGGGAAGAACGCCTACACAGCAACCAAGCAAAGGGGAAATACAGTGGCCCGTCGGGCGTCTAGGTCTACAGTCGACCTTCGTGCCGCCTCTGAAACGAACAGTACCACGGTCAGAGCCACGGGTGTCACATTTACGTCAGGTTTTGTCACTTTGTGTGTTTCCAATAACCACAGCCACGCCAGCCTTTTCCACTCAAAAACAGTCGATCGCAAACGATGTTTCGATACAAGACACTCTGCCGCCTTTTAAGTGGCTATCGGACCGGGGAAGGGCGTCTGTAGCACTAAAAGGTGTACCGATAATAGCTCGTTTCGAAACGAATGAAAGTGAGAAGCTTAACTGATTAAGACAAACGTAACTCCGGACCAAGTAAAATGGTAACTATTTTAGAAAATAGCGCCGATGGCACTCAATCCTGTTAATTCCTACCGTTTGCTGTTTTGCGGTACTTATCGACCTCGTCGCTCCGAAGTCCGAGCACAAGAAATCGTGGGCACAAATCAAAGCCAGACAGTCTCTACAGCTTGCCGATGGGGTCAGCGTTTTAGTCTATAGTTCGGTCGTTTGGTGACCTGGCTGAGAAGCTAAGGATGGACGTCACTGACCTCATGCGACAGTGCACGGGTAAGACACCGCCATCAAAAGCCCTAGTCAAAGGACTGGCGAAAGAGCTGGACATTGATGAAGCATTGCTGAACCGTCGAGCTGACGAAGTTCGAAAGGATCTCGGTTAGCGCAGGCGACATATAATCGCCTGCGTGAGACTCGATGCTATTGCCCAAGCCATCGACGAGGAGATTGACAGACTTCAGCGGGCACGTGCTTTGCTAACAGACCCGGTAGCACCACTGAATCGCGGCTTGCCTCCCAGTGACCTAGCTCCCAAGCGCAGGACCTAAACCGGTACAGAGAGCGCCGGGATAAACCGGCACATTGTAGGGGATGAAAGAGCCCTACGGAAAAGGAGAAGCGACTCCATTCTGGCCTCGCGTCTTGCCTGTGCTCTCGCGAGGGATCACAGCGAAGCGTAGACAGAGGAACTGGCGGGCGGGATGATTGAGCTCCGAAAACCTGAATCCGGGTGCCGATTGCCCTGGACGGGGAACCGGGGGACGGGACGGGAAGTTCACCATCCCATCACCGGTCCACTACCGAATCGGGCTTGATGCCGCGGTCACGTAACGTGTCCTGAGCGACGCTGACGTAAATTGCCCAGCGCTGATTCTCACCGCCATCGGCATACAGCGACTTTAGCGCCATACCTCGCAGCCGAAGGAGTTCCTCGTCGGAGGCTTCGCGGCACATCTCACTCCACATTTTGATCGACGGGGGGATCATGCGCGGAAGTCTATCAGAGCGAGGCCGACATGTCAGTCAGCCTTAATGCCGCGCTGCCCTAACCTTTCCTCGACAATGCCGATATAGGTCGAACCAGCGTTGACTCTCGCCACCTAAGCTAACGCTCCACTCCTGAGTGGTTCCAACCGAGTCAACTCAAGCTGATCCCGATAGAACATATTGTAGGTGTCGAACGGGATCAGTCGCTCTCCGTCAGGATGCGCGATGGCGCCCGCTTCGACGGTGACTAAACACGGCGACACTATTTACGTCTCAGGCTCTCCGCCGTTCGATCCGAAAACCGGAGAGATTTTCCGAGGGCCTATTGAGCGCCAGACCGAGATCGTTTTAGACCAGCTTAAGCTCTGTGTCGAAACGGCGGGTTCGTCCTTGGAAAACATCCTGAAACTGAATGTCTACGTGACTTCAGTAGATATGTTTCCTGCTGTTAACGAGGTCTACTGGCGTTACTTCCCGGAGAATCCTCCTGCTCGAATCTTTATCAACGTTCCTGCTTGGAATGGCGGCTTCGACATCGAGGTGGACTGTATCGCCGCGGTTCTTTAGATCTGTCGAACGTTACTTTGGGGGAGATAAGGGGACACGATGGTGTGTATTGGCCCCGAACCTGAGACACTGAAAATAGAGACACACCGCAGCGAACGGAGGTTCGGGTCTGGCGGGACCAGACGGAAGGTTTCCGGGCTTTCCGAGCGGAATTGGCCACATAAGTTTGATCAACGCAGCAGGGTGGAAAGGGTGCGGAAGAACTGCATGGGAGTGGCTATTCTGAGCCCCGTCCGCTGGGCAACAGCCGGCATGAAATGTTTTGTATTGTGGCTCAGCAGCCAGTCCGGTTGTGCCGCGACTGCGGAAAGAAGCACTGGAACATCTGCTTCATGACGGATCATCTTCCGCGCGTTCCGCACCGCAGTCGAATTCGGATATGGAACGATCTCCGGGCTTGTCAAGGCGATCACCCGGCGGTAGTTCTCAATGAGTTTGTCCGCCTCCGGCGCCGGCAATCGCTGCGCATGGATTAGAAGGTTTTCTTCGATTTCATCACGGACCGCCTGAGCCAGGACGAGACGGGCGATCTTAGCGGCGCACAGAGACAGAACAGCCTTATCGAGTCCCCATTCGGCAACTATTCCGCCGAGCAGCACATTCGAGTCCAGAAATAAACGGAGCTTGACCGGTTTGGTCACTTAGCGCGAGATCGGCTGCCGCGCCGTTGCGAGGCGGTCCCTTCTGTTGCGCCGGAACGATAGCGGAGTTCAAAGATGCGCCGCCGCGCTTTGGGCAACGTAGCCAAGACATCCTTCGGCGGAATCCCATTCGCAGTAAGGGCCGAGCTGATCTCGGCGCAAAGGCGCTCGAAGCGCTCCTGTTGCGGCATGAGGATGAGACCGTCTCCGAGGCGTAGGACAACAAGCGGAGCGCCGGTGCCGAGCCCGAGGTTTTCGCGGAACTGTTTGGGCACGGTGACCTGCCCCTTTTCGCCGATCTTGGTGGTGGTCAGGTATTCGAGCAAAGTCTGTTGACTTGCCACGTGCGGAACCCCCCGGTAGGAATACCCTACCAGATCGGGGTCGGGGCAGAAGTTTTGCCTGGTAGATCGAGATTGGGTTAATACGGTGTACTGCCATTTTTGAAAAACGGGGACAGGGGACAGACGGAGAGTGTGTCGGAGATAGATAGGCGATCAGCGAAAAACCTGTCTGGGCGCGCGGCAGGAAGTTCGTATGATTCCCTTATGAGCAAACGGTTTCGAGCTTGTAGCCTTGATCAAGAATTTTTGTTGCCTCCTTCGCTACAAGACTGGCTGCCGGAAGACCACTTGGCGCGGTTCATTGCGGATGTAGTCAATGAACTTGATATGTCTGCCATCTATGCTGAGTACGAGCGGAAGGACGGGCGCGGGCTGTCGGCTTATCATCCGCTGATGATGACTCGGTTATTGCTATATGGATACTGCGTTGGAATCACCAGCTCTAGGAAAATCGAGAAGGCGACCTACGATAACTTAGCATTCCGCTATCTCTCGGCCGACCAGCATCCCGACCACGATACCTTGGCTGCGTTTCGTCAGGAGCATCTGGAGGCACTGGCTGGCTTGTTCGTACAGGCCTTGAGATTATGTCAGAAAGCCGGTTTGGTGAAGTTGGGCAACGTAGCCATCGATGGCAGCAAGATAAAGGCTAACGCCAGCACCCACCGATCAGTGGACTACCAAAAGATAAGCGAACGCGAGCAACATTGGCGATCCGAAGTGGAACGATTACTGAACCAAGCGCAGCAAACAGATCAAGAAGAAGACCAACGTTTTGGCGCCGGCCAATCAGCCGATCCAATGCCCGACGACTTAGCGAATGCGCAAAAGCGCTTGCAGCGGCTCCAGCAGGCTAAGACGGAACTAGAACAGGAGGCAAAAGAGCAGTTGCAAGCCGTTGGCGCCCTTCCCCTGCGTAAACGCGGTCGCCCCAGCAAAGAGGAGCAAACCGGCCAACCGCCAAGGGATCGGAAGCAGCGCGAGAAGGAGAAAAAGCAGCGCCAACGCGCTAGAAAGAATGCCGCTGCACCGGGCCGTCAGTATAACTTCGTCGATCCCGACTCGCGGGTGATGAGAGACAACGGGCAGAAATGCTTTGTGCAGGCTTACAATGTCCAGATCGCAGTGGACGCAGACGCTCAAGTCATCGTGGCCGCCGAGTTAACCCAACAAACCATCGATCGGCAGCAGCTGTTGCCGCTTGTAAAAAGTGTGTGCAGCACCACCCAGGCCATTCCAGCGACCATCACGGCGGATGCGGGTTATTGGGACACGGCCAGCCTTCTGGATCCGTCGTTGAAGGGAATTGAAATCCTGGTTTCGCCTGACTCCAATCCACAACCACCTGGAGCGCCGCTGCCTCCCAGTGCACCTCGCAACGAAGAAGCCATCCGCATGAGAGAGGCCCTGGCCAGCCAAGAAGGAAAGGCTCGCTACGCCCTTCGAAAATCCACGGTCGAACCAGTCTTTGGACAGATCAAAGAAGCTCGCGGCATCCGTAGATTTCGCCTACGAGGCCTGTCCAAGGTGACCTCGGAATGGAAACTCATCTGCGCCACGCACAATCTCCTAAAACTATTCCGCTTCCGTGCTGCCATCGCCTGTGCATAAGCGATTCACGGCAATGTTCTGCCTCTGCATGCCTTTTGCCGCTTTTCCGTCTCCGCATGGCAAGAACAAGACCCCTGGCTGGCGGTTCCAAGACAATAAGGCGGCACCGCAGTATTTATCTCTCTCCTATTTTTAGACCGATTGTCAGGACTTCTCTCCGACACACTCCAGAGTTACGACCAACCAGCCTCTACAATGTGTGGGGAAGGAGGACTAAGAATGGCTGACGACGATTCGATTGATGCACAGATTAAACGGCTAGGAACTTACCTGTTCAACGAGAGGCAGAAGAGAGGTGTAGGAAAGATGCTTGATTCGACTGATCACGAAATTGCGATCGAGCAAGCGTTGGCTTCGGCGTACGTGGCCAGGGAACTGGATTGCATAAGGAAATTTCTGAATGGCCTGACGGTTCTAAAGGAGAAAGCATGAATTGGCTGTGATCGCTTCAATGATTGCGTTCTGGATAGTGCAGAAGACTCGGTAGGATATCAATGTGGGTATCATTGTTAACTAGCTAATATACATGTTCACTTAGTGACTAAGACTCAAAACCTCCTGGCTGAATCTCACGGGCTTCGCGGGTATCTCCGTTTGACTGGTACAAACCGGCCCACATCGACGCGCGCGACCTCTCCCGGCTTTGCTGCTTCCAACGCATCCGCAATGTTGCCGACGTGAGGCTTTATCACATTCCAGTTTGTGGCCGAAAGGATCAGGATCGCGAAAGGCCGGCGACTAAGCTGGCCCTCTGCTTCCATCTTCTTATCATTTGTAATGAAGGCATCGAACTGGGCGCGCTCGATCAAGGCAAGCAATTGCCCGTTTTTTACGCTCTTCAGTCCCAATTGGCGAACACTCTGAACATCGTGACCAGACAGATGCTCGATAAGCCCTACGGGCACACCTTCGTCTAGCGCGACCTTCAAGGGATAAACAGGTGTTCGTGGGCAGCGTCGAACGCGAGAACCGCGCGAAGCGCATCAGCACCGGGGATGGTGGGATGGTCCCTAAGGGTTTGTTCGATAGCCAAGTCTTCCGACAAGCCATTCAGTTCCTGATAAGCCAGCACGCTCTCAATAGCGCCCTCGACAGGCATACGTGTTCCGGCGAACACGGGCTCGCCATGTCTTACTTCGGGGTCAACGCTTACAAGCCGACAGTCTTTCCAGATTGAGGCGTCCATGCACTCGATTGTACTCCGCCTGCTGCTGCGTTCAAGGCCGATGAATCCCGTCTCATAAACCTTGTAAATTGAAGCCGAAACGGTCAACGACATGCCGGGGTGACCAATGGACCCCAAAAATTAGTGACCATCCGGAGAGTGTGTCGGAGATAGGACTTCTCTCCGACACACTCCGGAAATGACCCCAATGGAAGCGCATCTCCTTGGCATCTATTCGAAAGTCGGCATGGCGGCAGGAATCCTGAACGCGCGACCCAGTGGACGGATTAACCGATGCTGGCGCGTTTTCGAGGACAAATCCTGCATGCCGGCCAGACCACGGTCGATTTCGAGGGATGGAGACAGGCATTCCAGCCTGAATCATTCTGTCCGCTCTGACGGTTCGAGTCAGGCTGTTGCTCAAGCGGTAACTGACGGATTGACACGACGGATTGACTGACGAGTTGGCGGTGACTCGCCCGGAGCAGGGGAATTCTCCTGCCCGACGCTCGATTCGAGCCTTGGCGATTTAGCGCGAATCGAGAATCCCTCCCGGCGACATCGGTGTCGAAGTCAGTCACTTATACCAAGAACTTTTCCGACATAGGCGCGATCTTCCGCAGTCTTGATGACACAGTCGGCAACGTCCGCGCGGGAAACATGGAATCCGAAACGAGGCAGATGCCCCTCCCTCACGTGATACCTCCCGGAAAAAGGCTTGTTTGTGAGTTGGGGTGGACGAGCAATTGTCCAGTCCAAGCCACTCTCCGCAATCGTCCGCTCCATTGCGGTCGCATCGACAACCACACCGGGAAAGAAGAGCCTGCCGAACAGATACGTTGGCGGCATAATCGAATCCCTGAACAAGAAGGCCGTCGACACGATCACCAGGCGGCGAACGGAAGCCCGCCGCATTGCGGATGTCAGCGCAGAGGCGAAGTCCCGCAAGAGATTCGCGTCCGCCTTCATGACAGGCACACGCGGACCGAAGGCAGAGAGAATGGCATCTTTGCCTTGGATTGCCCGTTCTAGTTCCGAGGTGCTCAGCAAGTCTCCTTGCTCAAAGGCGATGCGACCCTGAAAGGCCGCCAGCCGACCCGGCGAGCGCACAAAGGCAGTGACGGAATGATGACGTGCCACTGCCTGGCGGACGATCTCCAACCCGATGCCTCCCGTTGCTCCAAGCACAAGGAGTTTCATCTTGCCGCCTCCGGAGGCATGGCGGCGTCAAAGCGCGCGGAATGGAAGTTCAACGGGCGATCAGCCGGACGCGTCCAATAGCGGAGATGAGCGAACCCCTCCATCATGGTTTTCGCGTGGGCGACCGAGAGTCCGCCGGTGATTGTCATGATGCCTATTGGGTAACGACCGCATGGGTCGTACCAGAGTCTCTTCGCGTCCATAGTTTTGCCTTCCTTATTGATCGAACAAGCCGACTCACACTAAGAAGACCGATCAGCCGGCAGATCTGTGACAAGACCGTCAACGTTAGTGCTTCCGAGCAATAGCAAGACACTACCCCAATAATTCTCAGTGACGCCTCATGCTGTACGCGCCGCGCTAAGTAGTTTGCGGATACCGTAGATGCCGGGGACCATGGGCAGGATCGCTGTGTACATTCCGGGAAAGTAGTAATTCCCTGTCACGCGAAACCAGAAATTTGGCAAGTTCTGCATGAGTTGGCCCCGCCCGACAATGGCCTGAACTGACGCGGCTATTGTTGGCTGCACGTCGGGCTTAAGGAGCGGGAATATGAAGTGTGTAAACTCCGCGATGCCCGGACCGATGAAGATAAAGCACATAAGAAAGCCCGCGAGCGGAACGCGCTTTGAAAACTCCAAGTGCCGTCAGGGTGTACAGCACAGGACCGACGAAGACAAAAATCATAAGGTAAGAGCTAGCGCTCCAACTGATGTTGTAGAGGCGGCTCATGGCGGGCGCAAAGCCGGTAAGATATTCCTCAATCAGATGGATCTGGAGTCCAGCGACAGTAAGCAGGAACGCCGGCAAGACTACCGCTGGCGGCAAAGGACGCCGGAGATACGTCAGGCTCCACAGAATGAAGGCAGCGCTTCCCGAACCGCCTACGATGATGACCGGGGGCCACCCGATATACCGATAGCCGGCCAGCATTGCGCCGAGCAGAAAGACGGCCGCTATTGCCATGCTGCCAATTCGTATGGATAACCGGGTCTCGCCTAAATGCACTTGCTCCACACGCTATACCTCCTGCATAGCCATGATTATGGCCATCTTGTTTCTGGGCTGTCTGTTGCAAATTGCTCCCCTCTTGTGAAAAGCCGGTTAGAGCCAGAGCCCGCAGCCTATCGTAATGGCATAAACGGTCTTCCTGTTGTTCATTGGTTCTCCTGTGCCGGACGGTTGTTACTTCTTCTTTCGGTTGATGTCGCAGAGCATGTCGGAATGGATGTTCAGGCCGAGGTTGGTGATGTTGTAGAGGTGTTCGCTGGCCACGAGCCAAACGATCTCGCAGATGGCGCGTTCGGAGTAGAAGCGGGACATAGCTGCGAAGGTGCCCGGTTGGACCTTCTTGTCTCTTGTGAGCTCGGTGACATAGTCGAGCGCGGCGCGTTCGGCGGCGGAGAAGAGAGGACTGTCGCGGTATAGATCGAGGGCGTCGAGTTTCTCGACGTTCATCGACGATTTGGTCGCGAATAGACGGCCGATATCCACGCAGAAGAGACAGATATTGAGATGCGCCACCTGTTCGCGAATGAGAAAGACGGTCTCCCGTGGCAACTGCAGCTTCTTGTCCAGTTGGCCGATCTTGCCATAGAACATACCGAAGGCGGGCGGCAGGCGGGCGGAATGTATTCCGATGGGGCTAGGCACTTTGCCGAACTTGCGGCGGGTGAAGTAGTACGCGAGCTTTATCATCAAGCCCCTGGGCTTCTCGATGGGAGGAAGGAATGGGCCCTGGGTATTCTGCGTGGGGATGTTCTGGACGCCGGATTGGTTCATTTGCACGGGCATGTCTGTCTTCCTTCCAGTGGTCGCCGGGCTTATTTGTAGCGGGACTGGCGGCCTGTCTGAGGAGTAGACAGCGCAGGGTGGGGGTTTGTGACATGCGGGCTAATCTGAAGTGGCTGGCAGCGGGGGCACGCGGGCGAGTTTTTCCGGGTTGGAGACAACATAGACCGCGTGGATGCGGTCTTCGCTCGCGTCGAAGGTGAGGACGGAGTATGGCTTGCCGTTGAGATAACTGACGATGCCGGGATCGCCGTTGATCTGGGTCAGGCGGATATCCAGATTTTTGGGGAGCAGCCTTTGGAAGGCGCCCAATGCGCCGCGGGCAACCTTGTCGACGCCTCGGATGAGGTTGGTCGCTGCGATGGCTTTGCCGCCGCCGTCGGAGTGCAGGACGACGTCGCTGGCGAGCAGGGCGACCAGGCCCTCCATGTCGCCGCTGCTTGTGGCTTTGAAGAAGCGTTCGAGCAGATCTCTCTTCTTACGCTGCGAGGTTTTGAAGCGCGGGCGCATGGCTCCGACATGTTGCTTGGCGCGGCTGAGAATCTGGCGGCAGTTGCTTTCACTCTGGCTGAGGATGGCGGCGATCTCGGCGTACTCGTAAGCAAAGACCTCGCGGAGTAGAAAGACGGCGCGCTCAACCGGCGTGAGGCGCTCCAGCATGACAAGAAAAGCCATGGACAGCGATTCATCGATGCGGACGATCTCGAGCGGATCGCTTCCGGGACCGGTGACGATGGGTTCGGGCAGCCACTGGCCGACGTATTCCTCGCGCTGGGCGCGGGCGGATTGGAGATGGTTGATGCACAGGCGGCTGACGATGGTTACCAGGAACGCACGCGGCGAGCGAATCTCCTCGTTGCGGCCTTGCTGCCAGCGGATGAATGTCTCTTGCAACATGTCTTCGGCATCGGCTACGCTCCCCAGCATGCGGTATGCGACGGAGAAGAGGAGGCCGCGGTACTGGTCGAACGTCGCGAGCCGGATCTGAACTTCCGGATCGGGAAGCTGCTCTTCGACCATCGCATCGCTCTGATCGTTGTTTGGCAATATCGCCTCCGGGAATATCCGCCACAGACAAGTTCGACTCTACCGCAGATCGAGCTTCGGGCTACACCCAAAGGCCGATTCCAACTTCCTAGACCGAATGGCACTCTCTTTTGTGACAACCTCGCTGCTCACAGCAGCGATATCGTGACCCCGGCAGCCTGCCGTGAAGGCGGTATCACCGAACAGACGAATTACCGCTGGCGCAAGCAGTCTGGCGGGTTGCAGGTGGATCAGGCGCGGCGGTTGAAGGGGCTTGTTCCGCTCTCAACTGGCGCCGACAGGCCAATGCATGTTTCCAGCACGAATCGGCCCGGTCTCTCGGGTTCCGGTCGCATGGTCGCCAACCCGGACATTACACCGGTTTTGGGGTAACTTCCGGATGGGCGGTAATCCGCCCGGAACCCGGAAGAATGGAGTTCGTTGTGTGCAATTGGAACGGTCCGCAAGTACTTCAACGATTCCTCAGCAACTGACACGGAGATCAGAGGGAACCGGCTAGGGATCACACCGGTGCAGGAGCTGGACGCTACCGGCGAGGCAGTACTGGCGCCATACACAGTTACTTCTCCTCCAGCGTGAGAGCGTAAATGTCAACCCCTCCCACGTCGCGAAGCAACATCGGCAGGTCTTCCGGGTCCAGAGCCATCCAAACTCCATCCATCCCCGTGAGATGAAATCCCTCCAGATCGACGACGCGCTCCGTTTTGCCATCCGATGGGCGGATTCGAAACACGCCCTTATCACCCCGCGTCCTCAGGAAGTAAATGAAGCGGCCATCTCGCGACCAGGCGGGATAGCCAAACTCACCCTTCTGCAGCACTGACCATCGTTCGGTCTCGAATTCGAAGACTGCCAGGTCTGACGGGCTTAGCGAGGTTCCGGTGATGAATCGGCCGTTGGGAGACCAGCGCGGGGAGTACTTGCCAACTGATCCGGGAACGGTGGTCACCTGATGGCTGGTGAGGTCCAGGATGCGGAGGGCGACGCCCTTGCCTTGCGCCCGCTCTCTGTCAGTTGCATTCGAGATCCCGCGCGTATCAAAAACAATCTTGCGCCCATCGGGAGACCAGTTCGGATCAACCTGCCCCTCCTGGTCTTCCGGGAGAATCGGCCGGGGAGGGCCACCCTGGGAAGGGATGATGTAGCCTTTCACATAGCCCGTCGTATCCACGGCGCTGAACAGGATCTGGGCGCCGTCAGGTGACCAGTGGGGCAAAAAGGGATACAAGGGAGGGTCGGTCAGTTGCATCGGGCTGCTACCGTCCCGGTTGGCCCGCCACAGAATGCCTTCGGGGAATGTGACGTAGGCAATGAACCGGCCGTCCCGCGAGAAAGTCACACCCTCCGCGGAAATGCCTCCAAGATAAGGCAGGAGCTGACCGGACTTCGCGTCCATGCGGACCAGTTCGCCATTAGGAGCGGAGCCCGTTGCAAAGGTCTTCTTCCCGTCCTTGCCAGGAATGGGCCGGTTCCACCGGGTTGGACCTGAAGTCAATTGAACCGGTTCGGCGGGCGCCCACCAGAACAGCCCGCGACGTTCATCGAGAGCCCATATCTGAGACGCGGGTAGCATATTTTGGTCTCTACTCGAGGCACGATCAAATAACAGGAATTCGAAGAATTTTCCATCGGGAGTCCACTGGCCGCAACACAGCCCGGACGAGGGAAGCCAGCCCGGCAGGAACGGATGGAGCCCCGATCCGTCCGGCTTCATCTCATAGATCCGCTTGTTCCTGTCGAACCGGATGGTGTTGCCGTCTGGCGACCAGGCGATGCGCGGTCGAAAGACGTCGTCGGTGTGGTAGGGCAGGTTGGCCACAGTGTGAGAACGGGTTCCATCGCTCCCCATGACATTGATGTCTCCGTTCGTTGTGGAATAGACCACGGACTTCCCATCGGGAGACCAGGCGGCGCTGGTGGCATATGGGTCGAAATGACCGTCTGTCAGGTGGCGAAGCGAAGGTCCCGGAACCTGAACACGCCAGATGCTCCGTTGAGGTCCACCCGGGTCTGTGCTAACCAGAAGAGTTGATCCGTCCGGTGAGACATCGGCCAGCCATGGCTTCGGCAATGCCATTGGAACCCGCGTGATCTCACCCCCGGAAATGGCCACCTGGGCTGGAGGGTCCGAGTCGGGATAGACATTGAGATAGAGCCTGATGCCGTCAGTTCCCATGGCCAACTTTGGGCTGCCATCGTGGGTGATTTGGGCATATCCCGAGACGTGCAAGGGGGGCGAAGGGCGGCGAAGGTACCAGATTGGAGTGAGGATCACCGCGAGAACTGCGGCGGCAAGCAGCAACCACCTCCGGAATCTCTTTCTGCTCTCTTCTTTCAACCTTTCGTTCTTGGTTTCGCCGTCTCCAGCGTCGATCTGCACGGGAGGTTCGAGCTCACCGATGAACCGATAGCCTCGGCGAGACAGCGTTTCAATGAATCGAGGCCTCTCTGCCGAGTCTCCCAGAACCTCGCGAATCTTGTTAATGGCCGTGTTCAGGTTGTGATCGACGTCGACAAACGTGTCCGGCCATAGCCGCTTCTGCAACTCGTTACGCGTTACCAGGTCTCCGGGACGCTCCAGCAGGATGCTCAGAACCTGAAACGGCTGGCCTCCGAAGGCCAGCTTCACTCCGGCCTTGCGCATCTCGCCGGTGCGAAGATCAACCTCGAAATTCCCAAAACGCAGGAGCTGAATCTGGCGCTTTACCTCTGCCATCGCGGACCCCCTCGCAGTCTTGGAGCGGTACCGACCACCATCCCAGGCAACGATAGAACCACTAAACCATAGAGCAGCAATCAGTTCCGCATTGAGTTTTTTTTGACCCTTTCTAGAGCCGCATTTTACCCCCTATCGATTGAGGTAGTCCCACCCAACTGCCAATGTCGCCTTCACCTCGCCACCCGCGAGGAGGAGGTCGACATGAACAGCCTGTTCTTCAAGGGTCACATTCAGCTGATTGTCTCTGTTAGCCTGGCGACGATTCCTCTGCCCATGCTCCGTGCGGAGCCGCACTGCCCGGGGAATGTCGCCAGTGTACCGTTTCGACTGGTCAACCGCCATCAGGTCATCGTGGCCGTATCCATCAACCATTCCGGCCCATACAACTTCCTGGTAGATACTGGCGCAGAGATCACGACGGTTGATCCGTCTCTGGCCGCCGATCTGCATCTGGCCACGCAGGGCGCGACCGTAGTGGCCGGCGTCGGATTTAATGCGCCTGGTTCCTTCGCTCAGCTTGACCTGCTTGAAGCCGGCTCCCATGCCGTCGCCAAACAAACGGTCCTGGTGTACGACCTCCAGAATTTCAAGTCTGCCGATCTGACCATTCGCGGTATCCTCGGCGAGGATTTCCTGGAGCAGTTCGACATGTTGATCGACAATGCGCACAGCCTGCTTTGCCTCGACGACTCGGCCGCGATGCGCAGAGAGGTGAAAGGACCTCACATCGCGCTTTTGACGCCCGCTCAGTCGCCCGATGGCAAGCCGCTGCCCAAGGCGCTCATCCTCTCCGCAAGTCTATCCGACAAGATGCCGCCAGTTCGGCTGAAACTTGACTCCGGCGCCAATGCCCCCCTCCTGTTCAACGTTTCTCAATTCATGGCGCTGGGATTCTTTCCAGGTGCGTCACTGGAGGCGGTCGGTCTGAATGGATCGAAGCTTTCCTTCGCGGCCCTGACGCCCCTTGACCTGAAGATCGGCCCGCTCTCATTCCCAAAGGTATCCTTTCTCACAATCGCGAGTACCCACAAAGACTTCACCACGAAGGACTACGTCGGACTCCTGACCATGGGACTCTTCAAGCGCGTCTTCATCAATCACACCGACCACTTCGCCATCCTTGATTCGTGGTAAGAAAGAAGTCGGGCCGTTCCGGCTGTGTTGTCGCCTATCCGTCAGTTACTGGTTGAGCGACGGCTTTATGTTAAGTTAGTAAACGTCCTGCCTGTCCCTCCTCAGGTCTCCATGTAGGATGAGGTCAACTTCCGAATTTGGTTGTTCTGAATCTTGAGCCTCGTTCTTGGATCATGGCATTCCTGGCTGCACCATCCCCAGCAACATACCGACGGCACCGCTCGAATAGGAGTAGAGCATGAAATCTCCCCTGCGCGTCTTTATGGGCCTGCTGCTCGGTGCTTTTCTAGGATACGTGTGTAGACGCAGTCCCTTCCCTCTACTGCACCATATCCCCACGCTGATTGAGCCTCTCGCGCGGCTATTCATCAACGCGCTCCGAGTTTGCGTCCTTCCGCTCGTCACCACCAGTCTCATCGCTGGATGCGCCTCGACGAACTCTGCCAAACTCGGTCGTCTCGCAGGCAGATCGCTAACAATCATCCTCCTCTACCTTGTCGCGTCAGCTGTCTTTGCGGGGGGCGTCGCCTTTCCTCTCTTCCGCTATTTGTCACAGGTCATAGGCCACGGCTTCCCAGCCACCGCCACATTTTCTATCCCCTCCGTCGCGGCTCCCACATTCGGCTCCTTCCTCGAAGACCTCCTCCCCGCCAACATCTTCAAGGCCGCTGAGGACGGTGCCCTTCTTCCCCTGGTTCTTTTCTCCGTCGCACTGGGCATCGCCATTTCGCACCTCTCAGACTCTGAGCGCGTTGCTCTCACCCGCTTCTTCCGGGCGTTGGCGGATGGCTTCACCATCCTTATTGGCGGCATTCTCAGAACGGCTCCGATAGGAGTCTTTTGTCTTTCAGTAGGCCTCGGTGCAAGCGTTGGAGTAGGTGGCGCGAGCTTTCTTATCGGTTATGTGGTCGCCATGTGCTTCATCAGCGGGGCCTTCATCCTGGTCGTTCTCTGTCCCAGTATCGCGATCTTCAGCTCATTGAGTATTCCCGCATTTATCCGAGCGAGCGCTCCGGCGCAGACGATTGCTTTTACTTCGCGCTCCTCGCTCGCCGCCCTGCCTGCTACGTACAAGGCGGCGCGCGACAGCCTTTGTCTTCCAGAGGATGTCTCCGCCTTTTTCTTCCCCTTCGCCGCATCGATCTTTCACGTCGGCGGCTGCATCGAGCAAATGGTCGGGGTCTGCGCCCTGGCGGGCTTTTACGGAGTATCCCTCTCCTCCGCACAGTTCGCTGTCCTGACTCTGAACGCCATCGCGGTTAGCATGACCGCCCCGGGCATACCCGGCGGCGCCATTATCGTGATGGCGCCGATGCTTGCCTCCGCGGGTATCCCGCTCGAAGGCATGGCCATGTTACTGGCTGTCGATACCCTCCCTGACATGTTTCGCACTACGGCCACCGTCTCCTGCTGGGTAGGTGCGGCAAGCCTGCTAAACCCCCAAGTACAGTCACCCGCGATCGATGGCGCGTTGGAAGTTATCCATTCTGATGAACCAATCTCAGATGTTCGTGAGCCTGATTGTTAGTACCTTATTAGTCCAGCCGTCCCCATTGCTCTCAAGCATTCGATTGTCTTTTTCTTCAGGGTCCTGAAAGAATTGCGCAGCGACGCGAGAAAACTCAGGTTTCACAGGAACTGGCGTTTCCTTAATAATCTTCCATTGAAAACGATCAGCGTTGAGCGCCTTTATGATTTGTCGCTTGCCGAGGATCGACCATAGGACGAATACCGCGTCAGGCTTTGGCTGTTTGAGATGGGCATACCACTGGGAGAAATCGCGCGCCAACTTTAACCCGTCGGGGCCGGCTAAACGGTAATGGGCTTTAATAGGATCGGCTTCGAATCTGGACAAGTCACTTGGGTTTGCATAGTCCCCTGGATACTGCGGGAGGTTGAAAATAAGCATATCGTGTTGGGCAACGACTTCTGGAAAGATTCGAGCGAACGGCATTGCATCCATGACATCAACTTGTGACGGAGTGATGGCACCTTTTTCAATTTTAAGACGGACGTTGGCACGAGTAATGTCAATCCATTCGGGCATAAGGTCAATGAAGGTGACGGAGCGGGCCTTCTTTTCAAGCAGGCAGTAGAGACCGATGATTCCGCTGCCGCAACCGATATCCAGTAGCTTTTTCGTACGCGGTTCGACGGGAATGGTTTCTGCGAGAACCTGGGAAAGCTTGGACGGTTTCTCAGGACCACAATCGGCGACGTAAGGCTGCCACCATTCCGTCGGAGCACTCAATGGCCTGCTCTCACTCATACAGCCTTTCTGCCTTTCTGAGTTGTGACATCGTAATACCCGGCTCTATACAGGGGAGCATACGATTTACGATTTCGTCATGATTGAGGAGGGTCAGCTTGTTGATGATGATGTCATTTGTGATCGCAGCTGCAGCAGAAGACCGCGTCCAGCAAGCCCCGTGACCTTGTCCTGGGCATCAAGGGCTACGGTTTGTGCGACCGCGGGAAGACCTCGTAGGTAATTACCAAAATCCCATGCAGCATCCCGCGCAACTCCTACATCCCAAATCGCCAGGAGTTGGCCGATTTTCCCTGTGTCTTGCGCCGCCTGGCCTAGAATGCCCGTCGCCAGGAAGGTAAGAGCCTTCGGAAGCACATCGGCCAAGATGCCATTGACGCGCTGGTAGTCATCATGTTCCGGGCTCTGCAATGACGGATCCAGATTCATCTGGGTGTTCGTCTTGATGAGAGCTAACGCTAGGTCATGATTAATGTGCGCGTTCATGCCGGCAAGCGCGAATTGAATACGATCAATGTTTGCGGTGTCACGAGCCTCAAAAAGAGCATCCCACGAGCTCGGCGTTCCGGGGTCGTCATTTAAGAAGCTTGCTACTGCACCGAAGTAGAAACCCGCAAACACCACATCGAGACGCGTTAGCCATGCTGGGTCAGACCATGCCGTCGCTGGTGGTTGACCATCAATTTCTTGCGTAACCATGAGGTACAGTTTGTTAAACCATTTCAGCCCGTCATTATTCGGCAACAGGGCATCGATGCTCTGCATGACCTGGATCACATCTGCGATATTTACAGGGGGAGCTGCGCTTACGATTTGAAGCAATTGTTGATCAGTGGGATCAAGATTTGGCATGAAAACTCCAGACAAAGGGGAGTGCTCACCTCATGCTGTCCAGTATGCTCCTAATCGAGTAATGGCGGTAAAAACCTGGCTCATGAGACGAACCCGCTCGTGTTGGCAGGATGTCGCAGAGTCTTGAGCATCTATTCAGGATCTATCTCCGGCAGACTGCGGAACTGAGCCTGAAGTAAGCGCATGAGAGTAAACGCCAAAGAGGAGAGCCCTGACTCAGAGCTATTTCCGTTTGTCCTGCTTTTCCCCACGGCATTCACTTCTTTGCGCGATGATGAAGAAACAGCGGCCTGCCGTGGTTACCAAAGAAATCCTCTTACCCTCTCGACACGCCCCAAAAGCCATACTAATGTATAACTAAGATCCAGACGTCGGCCCGTCTAGCCACGACGGCGCTGCTTGGCCATGCACCGGTGCGCTCTGCCCGTGCATCTGCCACCCACCACCGGTAGAAACAACAGACGCCGGATGACAAGCGGGACAATCGCTAATACGTAGCGCGTAGGCAGACAGATCCTCACGTTTGTCACCGGTAGAAGTGGGTTCCAGGCGTAGGGCAATGTTCTGCCTATCGAAATCTTGGAGCAAAGCCTCTGTGATCGAGGAAAAAGCTGCAAGCTTGCACGTAAGAATAGTGCTTTTTGCGCTTATTGCGCTTTTGCGCACTTTTTTTGAGGCTACGTGACCAGGCAGAGCTTACACGGCCGGCTGCACAGGTTCGGTAACCCCTTAATAAGGATAATAAGGATGCTCACACCCCCCTTACCACGCATACCACGCTTATCACGCATATTTTCCGGGGGCCTGAATCGCCGATCGCAGCCCCAGCTCGCTCCAGACTTAGTTCGCTTAGTTCGCTTAGTTCGCACATTTCTACAGCGGGACCAAAACGGGGAGAGGATCTAAAAGAAAACGCAGTGCTGCCAATGCCCCAAAAGGCTAAAAAAGATCGAATTTTATCGAATTTTACAAAATCTCCACCGAAGGATTGAGTTAGCTACCCATCCACAGGTGCAGGACAATCTTTAACTTAACCATTACTGTTCATCCATGCAGCCCGCAAAGCGCTTTTTTCCGTGAATGTGAGCGGACCCCTGCTGCTGGCGTTGCCCGCCAGAATGCTGTAACTTACGGAGCCTTGACGATGCGGCACGTTCTCTTTCGCACCTGTCACAGCGATCCATTTCAACACGGTGTCACGCGAACTACCGGCGTCACTCTGTTTGTCGTGCCAAATCTTCCGGGAGACTCGAAAACCACATGAAGATCGTTCGCAATGTGCTGGCATTTGTAGTGCTTGCTTGCCTCAATTCCTCTGCGCAGCAGATCACGGGGAACTTTCGCGGAACAGTGACAGACCCAAGCGGCGCTGTCATTTTGGGCGCCGAGGTAACAGCGCAGCAGGCGGAGACGGCCCTATCGCGCACGACGACCACCGATCGCAACGGTAACTACGTTCTTCTGGAACTTCCGGTCGGACACTACCGCCTGCATGTCGCAGCGAAAGGCTTTGAGGAATACGTGCAGGATGGCATCACCCTCAACGTGAACGAGACGGCTTCGGTCTCGCCACATCTCGCGGTCGGATCGGAAAAGCAACAGGTGCTGGTGCGCGCCGATGCCGAGTTGATTGAGCCAACTGTCACCAGCATGGGCAAGGTTGTAGAGCAACGCGAATTGGAGGATCTGCCGCTGAACGGACGCAACTTCTCGCAACTTGGCTTGTTGCAGCCTGGGGTCGTACCCTTGACGCCTGGGATAGCCGAAGCGGGCGGATCGCTGCGCGATGGACAGGCTTATGCGGTCAACGGCCAGCGACCCGAATCCAACAACTTTCTCATCGACGGCGCGAACAACGTCAACGGCGTCGATGGTGGATTCGTCCTCAAGCCGCCGATAGACGCGATCAGCGAGTTCCGCATCATCACGCATAGCGCGAATGCCGAGTTCGGAAACGCGCTGGGATCGACGACGAACATCATCACGCGTTCGGGCACGAACCAGATCCACGGGACGTTGTGGGAGTTCCTGCGCAACGACGATTTGGATGCCAACAATTATTTCGCCCTGACGAAGGAGCCGCTGAAACAAAACCAGTTTGGCGCCGCGGCCGGTGGGCCGATCAAAAAGGATAAGACGTTCGTCTTCGGCTTCTATGAAGGTTTCCGCAATCGTCAGGGGGAGACAGCTCTTACCACAGTGCCGTCGGTAAAGCAGCGTACCGGCGACTTCTCTGAACTCTGCCCGCAGGGCTTCACGGAGGGCTTCTGCAACAATCCGGCGAACCAGCTTTTTAACGTCTTTGCCAATGCGCCGTACCCGAATAACCAGGTGCCGCCGACTCAGTTCAACGCGGTTTCACAAAACCTGCTGGCCTTCTTTCCGCTTCCTAACGACGGCACGAATCTGTTCTCCACAACGCAAACCTTCAGCAATAACACCGATCAGTTCGGCATCAAGGTCGACCATTACCTCGATCCGAGCGACACTCTGACCTTCCGATACATGTTCAACCAGCTGTCCCAGGTCGATCCGCTATCGCCGGGCGGCGCCAGTGTGCCTGGCTTCCCGGTCGGCGAAAACCAGCGCGCACAGAACTTCGTCGCGCAGGAAACACACACGTTTTCGCCCACCGTCGTCGCTGTTGCGCGATTCTCGTTTCTCCGTAACAAGTTCCTCTTCGGCGAGAGTGAGAACCATGAGTCGCCCTCAGATCTTGGATTTAATTACACCCCGAGTCTCGCTATCGCTGCCGGACCGCCATTTATCGAGGTAAACGGCTATACCGAGGTCGGTGATCCGATCACCGGCCCGCGCAACACCTATGAAGATGTCTACGACTTGTCGGGATCGCTGAGCTGGGTGCGCGGCAAGCACGAGCTGAAATTCGGCGGCGGATACCAGCGCCAGCAGATCAATGTGCTGCAGGGGATCGCGTCCAACGGCTTCTTCGTGTTCGAGCCGTTCCCGATCACAGATGCATTCGCCAGCTTCCTCACTGGGCAGCCCGTGGTCTTCCTGCAGGGCATCGGCGATTTCTCGCGCGGTATTCGCGGCAACAATGCCAACGGGTATGTGCAGGACACGTATAAGGTCACACCGCATTTCACCGTCAATGCCGGACTGCGCTACGAGTTACCCGAACCCTATACCGAAATTCATAACCGGCTGTCGTTGTTTGAGCCGGGAAAGAAGTCCCGGGTTTTACCAGATGCGCCGGCGGGGTTGCTCTATCCGGGCGATCCCGGTGTGCCCGCGGGCTTGATTCCCACCGATTATAAGGCGTTTGCTCCCCGCCTTGGCGTTGCATGGGACCCCAGCCGTAATGGCAAGTTGCTGGTAACTGCGGCGTACGGCATCTTCTATGAGCCTTATTACACGGGCCAGGGTGGACCCTTGCAGGCGCCGATCAGCGCGCCTCCCTTCCTGGGAACGCCGCAAGTAAGCTTGCCGGACTTCGCGAATCCGTTCAATGGCAATCCTCCGCCCGTAGGGACGTTCTCCCCTTCACTCACGAACCTGACTCTGTCGCCAACCTTGAAACTCCCTTACACCCAGGATTGGGACTTGAATGTGCAACAAGCGTTCGGGTCCGATTGGCTGTTTGAGATCGGATACGTCGGTACCAAGGGCACGCGCCTGCCGCGCTTTATTGAAGCGAATCCAGCGGTATTCGTTCCCGGATACGTGGACGGCCAGCCGATTTCGAATTCCAGCAATGCCGATCAGCGGCGGCTTTATTCCGGCTGCACGCTCGCCGATTCGCCCAGCAGTTGCGTGTTTTCCTCGACCGGCGAGATTGCGGGCATCTCCAACTCGGCCTACAACGCGATGGAAGCGTCGATGCGCAAACGCTTCAACCACGGTATGGCCTTCCTCGCGTCGTACACGTGGTCGAAGGTGATCGACGACGTTTCGTCGTTTAACATCACCGGATCGGCGGCGAAGCCGGTCGCAGGCGAAAATGATCTCGCCCAGGATCCCTTCAATCTGGCAGCAGAGCGTGGCCTCTCGCTGTTCGACGCGCGCAACCGATTCGTTGGAAGCTATGAATGGGCGCTTCCGTTCTGGACGCAGGGGCAGAACTGGTACCAGTGGGCACTGGGTGGATGGCAGTTGAATGGCATTGCCACACTGATGAGCGGCACGCCGTTCACCGTCTTCGACTCAAACGACGTTGCGGCACAAGGCAGCGCGCCGGAGATCACTGGATTCTCCGCGCAGCGGCCCAATCTCAACGGCAACCCGAACAACGGGCCGCGCTCGGTGGGCGCTTGGCTCAACGCCGGCGCTTTCCAGCGGCTTGATCCCACAGCCAACGCCGGCCAATTCGGCACCGAAGGCCGCAACGTAAATCTCGGCCCTGCTTATGCCGACTGGGACTTCGCGGCGCTTAAGAATTTCAAGGTGACAGAATCGACACAGTTGCAGTTCCGCGCGGAGTTGTTTGACGTCCTGAACCGCACAAATTTCCGGCTGCCCGACTGTGACATCAGTTCGCCGACGTTCAACCATATCCTTGAGGCGGAGTCTCCGCGCCAGGTGCAGTTTGCGTTGAAGTTTCTGTTTTAGCAGGCGTTTCGCTACAGATCGGCGATCTTTCAGGAGAACAGACCCCGTGTGGTCAGCTATTGTAGTTTCGCGTACTCCACCTTAGCTTGCTTCAGGACGGGGATGCCGGGGTCGGCGTCTCCCCAGAGAGAGAGGAAATCCTGGTAGGCGGCGCGGGCCTTCACAATGTCGCCTTGTAACCCATAGGCGCGAGCCAGGCCAAGATGCGCCAGCGCGCCGATGGGTGCGTTACCCACAATGCCGCGATGATCCAGGATTTTTCGGAATTCAACCGCTGCTTCGCCACCGGAATGCGCTGCCAGGTAAGCTTCCCCGCGCACATATACGGGATAGAGTGAGAGCGACAAAAGACCGACGTCCGGTGCTGTTCCCAACTCGTGAGGAGCAGCGGGCTCAAGAACCTCAATGGCTCTCGAGCCATCACCTCCGTTGAGCAAGAGCTGACCCTGAATGGTTGGCAGATAATTGAGCTGGACGAAGGTATCTTCGGGGAACTGCTTGGCCAAATCTTTGACCAGCGTTTGCGCCCGAACCCTATCCCCCGCGAGAGCCAGCGCCAGCGCTGCTCCGAACTGAACATCCCTGCTCTTTGCCAGCTCCAGCGCCGCGGTAGCGCGCTGCTGAGCTTCGCTTGCGTTGCCGAAGAGGGCTTCACGGAGCGCAGCTGCCGCTTCGAATCTTGCCGCGGTTTCCGGCTCCTTAGCGGCCTGGGCGGAAGGTACGGCTTGGCGGGAAAAGTCGCGGGCCTTTGTGAGTTGCCCAGAGTATGCAGCAGTATCCGCTTGCGATCGCCAGGAACAAGCTTTCCACTCCTGGCTTACCCGCTGACCAGGCCATTTGTTGTGCCATGCCTGCCGCATTCGCTTCCAGGAAGTCGATCGCGTACTGAGCCTCGTGCAGGTCAGGATCGTCGAACTTATCCTTCAGCGTCCCCTCAACCAGGGCCCGGGCCTCCTGCACGCGATTCAGACTGACATATACGAAAATCAGGTTGGACAGATTTTCAACGATTCCCGGATCGAGCCGGGCGGACTCGCGACCTTCCGAAAGGGCCTTTTCGTATTGTCCGAGTTTGTAATCGATCTGGCACATAATGCTCAGTGGTAGGCCATCTCGCGGATAGTTCAACACCCAAAGTTCAGTGCTCTGGCGAGCCGATATCAGGTCGCCGGTCATGCTGTGGTAATAGCGTGACTCGATGGCTAGCTTCTCCCATTCGCTTGCTCGAGCACGCAACTCAAAAGCCCTGCGAAAGCTCTCCGCCGCGAGCCCGCCTTCCCTAAGATCAAAGTGGACCAGCCCTAGCGACAAATTTGCCATGGCGAAATTGGGGTCGAGTTCAATAGCCTGCCGGAAGAAGGCCTCAGCCGACGCCCGATCGCCGTCCCGTATCAGGGCTTTCCGTCCAAGACTGTAGGCGTGAAGTGCATCGAGAGAGGGTGTGGTGGCCTGCTCCAGAGGAGTATCGAATTTCTGAACTGTACTGAGAGATTCGCCCAACTTTTCGCGTAACCCAGTCGCCGCCTTGTAGAGCGAATCCAGGACGTTCTCTTTGCTTGTCGCCTGAACCTGTTCCTGTGCGAACGAACCTCCGGTCTGACAGTTGAGCGCATTGAGCCCAATCACGTATTCGCTGCCCAGGCTCGCAATGGACCCCATCAGTACCGCTTTGCTTCCCGCGCGCTGGCATAGTTCGACGGCGGCCTTCGGGTCCAGACGCTCGTCTGCAGAGTGCCCCATCAATTTCAGGGTCTCGCTCACCTTTCGGTCCGGCAGCATAGACAAAAAGGGCGATTGCTGCAGTTCGGTCGCGAGCCCTTGCTTGAGCGTGTCGTCAAAAACCGGGTCGCCGGTAGAGTTCGCGAAATCGAGCAAAACAATGCTATCGGTATCGCGAAGCGCGGCTACCTTGCCAGGATGGAATAACCGGGCGACGGCCGCCAACCCGATGGCGAAGCCCGCAGCACCTACGACGATGGCCCACCCTGGTAAGCGGCTTACGACGCTGGCCTTTCGGGGCACCATGATCGCCCGCCCCGACTCAGTGTCCCGCTTCGATCGTTCCAGGTCCTGACCGACCTCTGCCGCGCCCTCTTGCTCCAGCTTTAGGTCCTTCCCCAGCGCCTTGTCGGCGACGGGTTCCAACCTATCTGGCTTGCCGGCGGCTCCAGCGTTCCCCGAATCGTCCTCCGAAACCTCAACCTTGCACACGAACCGGTATCCGACCGTAGCGACGGTGGCGATGTAGCGCGGCTGGCGGATGTCATCTCCCAGCCGGCTACGCAGCAGCGAGATGCAGCGCGTCAGGGAGCCCTCCGTTACGGCAGCATCGTCCCAGACGGTATTGAGCAGTTCTTCCTTCGAGATCAGTCTTTGCGGGTTATGCAGCAGGAATAAGAGGGTGCGAAACGCCTTCGGCTCCACCGTCAACACCTTGCCCGCCTTGACGAGCGTGAACTCCCGCTCCCGAACCTCCACGTCGTCGAAGTGGAAAACAAAGGACTTACTCGGCTTCATAAATTCATAATCCGCCCTAAGAAACTCCTGATCAGCGCGGAGAATTTGATAACCAGCCCATCGAGACCAAGTAGAACCACGCGCCCAGAGTTCCTTCAGCCAACCCGGCTGAGGAGCTCTCGCAATGACAACCTTTCAGTGGTTCGCTTCCCTGGTTCTCGCCGCAACCATCGTTCCCCCGCTCGCAGCAGAAGCCCATTGCCCCGGAAATGTCGCCAGTGTACCCTTCCGCTTCGTCGACCGCCACCGGATCGTCTTGGCCGTATCCATCAACCACACCGGCCCCTACAACTTCCTATTGGATAGCGGCACCCAGATCACGATGATCGAACCCTCTCTCGCCGCTGAACTTCATCTGGATACTCAGGGCGCGGCCGTGGTCGCGGGAGTCGGATCTGGTCAGTCTGCTTCCTACGCCCAACTCGACCTGGTCGAAGCCGGCTCGCACGCTGTTGCCAACCAAAAGGTCCTCGTTTATGACCTCCAGAATCTCCCTTCCCCCAATCTGCACATTCAAGGCATTCTGGGCGAGGATTTCCTCGAGCAATTCGACCTGCTGATCGACAACGCACACCGCCTGCTCTGTCTCGACGACTCGGGTGCGATGCGGGCAGACGTGAAAGGGCCACATATCGCGCTGCTTGCTACGGCTGAGCCAGAGGGCGGGGCCGCACTGCCCGGTTTGCTCATCATCACGGTGCGTTTATCCGACGGGCTGCGGCCCGTTCGCCTGATGATCGACTCCGGCGCGAACGAGCCCATCCTCTTCAACGCCGCTCAATACATGGGCTTCAACACGTCTCAATACATGGCGCTGCAGCCCTCCCAAAACGTGCCTTTACGCGGGAGCGGTGTGGATGGAGCGCAGCGGATCTTTTCGGCTTTGTCACCGCAGGACGTGAAGATCGGCTCACTCGAATTGCCCCGCGTGTCCTTCTTCAGCCTCGCTGGCACCCAGAAGGATTCCCGCGTAAAGGGATTCGACGGTGTGCTGCCTACGGGGCTCTTCCGGCACGTCTTCATCGACCACGCCGATCACTTTGCCGTCCTTGAGCCGAGATAGGATCGAAAACTGTATCGCGTATCAGACTGACTTACGGCATTAACCCGTGCCGTTTGCGCGCTGCCCTTTCCGGGCTTTTTCTACTCCAGAGTGAGGGCGTAAATATCGTTGCTCCCAATGTCGCGAAGCGACAACGGCGCATCTGTGGGATCCAGCCCCGTCCACTGGTTAAACCACCCTGTCATATGCCAATTCTTCAGATCGACAACCTCCTCCGCGTCGCCCCCCTTGACGCGAATTCGATACACACCCCGATCGTCCCCCCAATCCTGCAGAAAGTAAATGAACTGGCTATCCCTGGACCACTCGGGAAACGCCATTTCCATCTTCAGGGGCAGCGCCGACCATCGCTGCGTCCCGACGTCGAAGATATTCACCGTATGTAAGTCAAAAGAGTGTGCGGCGATGGACCGGCCGTCGGGAGACCAGCGCGGATCGGTCATGCCAACCGATCCGGGAAGAGTGGCGATCTTCTGGCTGTCGAGGTCGAAAATGCGTATCTGCGCCCTTTGGATCATGGGCTCCGAATGAAGAACCAAAAACAACCTTATGTCCGTCGGGCGACCAGTCCGGGTCACTCTGTTTCCCGCTGCCTTCGGGGAGCAGCTTACGCGGGACGCCGCCTTCCGCAGAGACGATGTAGATTTCACTTTCGGAAGAAGATGTCCGAGAACAGGATCTGGGTGCCGTCTGGCGACCAACGGGGCATGAAAGACATCGATCGGAGGGTCGCTCAATTGTATCGGGTTGCTTCCATCCCGGTTTGCCTTCCAGAGGATACCTTCGGGGAAGGAGACATAGGCCACAGATTGACCGTCTTTGGAGAAGGTCAATCCCTGGGCGGAAATGCCTCCGAGGAAGGGCTGGAACTGTTTGGCCGTTGCGTCGAAGCGGGAGAGTTCGCCCTCGGGAGACGGTGCCCGCGGCGAAGATGCTCTTCCCGTCCTTGCCGGGAATTGGTTTGCTCCAGCTGAGTGGTCCCGTAGTCAATTGAACCGGCTCTGCGGGCGGCCTGCGAAACAGTCCGCGCCGCTCATCGAGAGCCCAAATCTGGCTTCCTCGCCAGCCCGATTCTCCGGACAAGAACACGAAGAATTTCCCATCGGGGGTCCAACGGCCGCAGCATTGGCCGCCCAGAGGGTGCCAACCGGGAAGCAACTGATGAAGATTCGATCCGTTCGACGACATCTCCCAAAGCTTGTCATCTTGGCAAACCGGATGCTGCCCGCCGTCTGGCGACCAGGCGAAATTTCCGGCATTGCCGCCCGACCGAGGCCAGTTTGTGAGTTTCGGTCCCATCGCTCCGAACGAGGTAGATGTCGCCTTCCAGCGTGGAGTAAATGACGGATTTTCCATCGGGGGAGAAGGCTGCGTCGAAGTCTTCACCCAGGCGGCGAAGCGGACCTCCGGGATGCGGACGTTCCATAATTCGCGGGAGTGGCTCCCTTCTTCGAGTGTTTCCAAGAGGAAATTGGACCCATCCGGCGAAACGTCATCGAAGTAGGTTAAAAACGGCACCGGAACAGGGATCTGTACGATCTCTCCGCCCGCTATCCCAACCTGTGCAATGGAAACGGGCGAGTTCTGATTAAAGTAGAGCCTGCTCCCGTCCGTTCCCACTGGCACTTTCTCGTGGCCGTCGTGGGTGATCTGGGTATATCTGGAGATGCGCGGCGGGGGCAGCGGGCGGCGCAGGTACCAGATGGCGGCGGCGAGACCCACGGCGAGCACGGCGGCGGCAAGCAGCCACCACCGCCGGAGACTCCAGACAGCCCCGTCACGCGGCTTGGTTTTGAGTCGTCTCGCCCGCGGCCTCAGCGCTGACATACGCCGGTTCGCTACCACCGAGGCCGTGCGTGTCCTCCGAAACTTCCACCGCGCAAACGAACCGGTATCCCACCGTGGCCACGGTGGCGATGTAGCGCGGTTGGTGGATGTCATCTCCTAGCGCGTTACGCAGCAGCCAGATGCAGCGCGTCAGGGAACCCTCGGTAACAGCAGCATCGCCCCAGACGGTGTTAAGCAGTTCTTCCTTTGCGATCAGTCTTTGCGGATTGTGCAGCAGGAATAAGAGAGTGCGAAACGCCTTCGGCTCCACCGTCAACACCTTCCCGGCCTTGATGAGCGTGAACTCCCGCTCCCGAACCTCCACGTCGTCAAAGCGGAAAACAAAGGACTTACTCGGCTTCATACAGTAATAACCCGCCCTAAGAAACTCATCATCAGCGCCGGGAGAATTTAATCACCAGCCCATAAAGACCACTTAGAGCCACGCGCCCAGAGTTCCTTCAGCCAACCCGGCTGAGGAGCTCTCGCAATGAAAATCTTCCAGTGGTTCGCTTCATCGGTTCTCGCCGCAACCATCGTTCCCGCGCTCGCAGCAGAAGCCCATTGCCCCGGAAATGTCGCCAGTGTACCCTTCCGCCTGGTCAACCGCCACTGGATCGTCCTGGCTTTATCCATCGACCACACGGGCCCCTACAATTTCTTATTGGATAGCGGCGCCCAGATCACGATGATCGATCCCTCTCTCGCCACTGCCCTTCATCTGGACACTCAGGGCAGGGCTGTGATCACAGGAGTCGGATCTGGTCAGTCAGCTTCCTACGCGCAACTCGGCCTGGTCGAAGCCGGCTCTCACTCTGTTGCCAACCAGAAGGTACTCGTTCATGACTTACAGAATCTCCATGCCGCCGATCTGCGACTGCAGGGCATTCTCGGGGAGGACTTCCTGGAGCAATTCGACCTGCTGATCGACAACGCACACCGCCTGCTCTGTCTGGACGACTCGGCGGCGATGCGAGCAGAGGTGAAAGGGCCGCATATCCCGCTGGTTGTTACGGCTGAGGCAGACGAGGTCGGCGCGGTGCCCGGTTTGCTGCTCATTACCGTACAGCTGTCGGGCGGGTTGCGGCCCGTTCGCCTGGTGCTCGACTCCGGGGCGAACGAGCCCATCCTCTTCAACAGCTCTCAATACATGTTGGTCCGGCCGTCCCACGACGTGCCTTTGAGCGGGAGTGGAGTGGATGGCGCGCAGCCGGTCTTGTCAGTTTTGCCACCTCAGGACGTGAAGATCGGCTCACTCAAATTGCCCGGCGTCGCCTTCCTCAGCACCACAACCGAGAAGGATTCCTTTGTAAAGGGGTTCGACGGAGTCTTGACTACCGGGCTCTTCCGGCGCGTCTTCATCGACCACGCCGATCGCTTTGCCGTCCTTGAACCCAGATAGGACCGAAGACGACGGCATGAGGAACCCGCCAGCTTGACACGCGCTGGTTTTTCCACCCGCTTCTCCGCGGGGAAGCTGGAGCCCTATAGTCAAGAATGAATTTTGCGGTGCGCGGTTAGGGTTGCGAACGTTTGCGGAGAAGCTTTTGAGGAAAAGATAGCCGTCCGCTAGCTTATGCTGAGCAGGCTGGAGCGTCACTCTTAAGAGGTGAGGGAAAGGAAAGAAGATGCCGGATCCGGATGAGGACCGCATGGTCATTATCGATGCACATCTCGACCTATCGTGGAATGCGCTAGGGTGGAACCGGGACTTGGACCAAACTGTGGCGGCGATTCGCCTCTCCGAAGCCGGCATGCAAGACAAGGGCCGAGCTACGAACACGGTTGCATTTCCAGATATGCGCCGCGGCAGAATTGGTATCGCGCTAGCGACGGTCCTGGCTCGTTGCAATCCGCGGGGGAGGTCCTCGATAGACTTTCGCACCCAGGAGATTGCGTCTGCTACGGCCCAGGGCCAACTTGCATATTACCGTCTACTTGAGCGACGCAGCGCCTGCCGCATCCTGGTCGATTGGCCGTCCCTTGAAAATAGCTTCTCGGAGTGGAAAACCGATCGCGCGGACGCTCCGTTCGGTTTCATCTTGAGCATGGAGGGTGCAGATCCGATTGTTTCGCCGGCGCACGCGGTCGATTGGTATCAGGCCGGCCTGCGCGTCGTGGGATTGGCTCATTACGGACCCAGCGCATACGCCCACGGAACCGGCAGCCCAGGTGGCTTGACTCAAGCGGGAAGAGAACTGTTGCGCGTTATGGAGGAACTCAACCTGATCCTCGACATGACTCACCTCGCAGATGAGAGCTTCTGGCAAGCCGCCGATCATTTTAAAGGCCCGGTGCTGGCAAGCCACAATAACTGCCGCGCGCTCGTTCCGGGGGACCGGCAGTTCGATGATGCGCAGATCCGCTTGATCATCGAGCGCGACGGTATCATCGGTGCGCCGTTTGATGCATGGATGATCGTCCCTGACTGGAAGCACGGCATGGATAAGCAAGCGCGGCCATCGCTGGACTCCTCTGTTCGACACATCGACCACATCTGCCAACTCGCGGGCAATGCAAGGCACGTGGCGATTGGAAGCGACCTGGACGGGGGATACGGGACGGAACAATGTCCCCAGGAGTTGGATACCATCGCCGACCTACAGAAGCTCAGACCGTTGCTGCAACAACACGGATACACGGAAAATGACATCGAAGGGATATTCCATGCCAACTGGCTTCGGTTTTTCGAGAGAGCGTGGAAGGATCACCGGTGATCACCGCCGTCCTCAGTGGGTGGCTGAACGCGATCCTGTAACCGTTTGAACTCCCAGGCATGCTCATGGAAGAGCTTTTGCCAGTGCCCGGCATCTCCAGGCTCGTACGTGTAGAAGCCCTTGCCATCGAGAGCTCCCCGTGACCCCTGGAGAGCGGCGAATAGGGCAGGCACCTCAGAACTGCCTGCAAGATCGGGAAGAATTCCGGCCATAACCTTGGCGTAAAGGCCTGGACCACCCGTTATATCGATCCACCGGAAAGGGCCACAGAACGAAGCCCATAATCCAACCGCGTTGCAGAAGGCCTGATCGATCGTTTTGACATCGGCCACACCTAGTTCGACAAGATGGGCAGCTTCCCGATACATCGCATAGCTCAACCGATTGATGATGAAGCCTGGAATGTCCCGATTGACCATAGATGGGTCCTTGCCAACTCTTCGGCCTAGCTCCACGGCGAGCTGGAGGGAGGCATCCGAAGTGAGTTCGCCGCGAATGATCTCCAGGAAGCGTGTGGCGTAACACGGTTGAGACCAATGCATGCCAAGAAAGCGTGAGGCATGCGTTCGGCCTTGCTGCAGAAGTGTAATCGGAAGTGCAGAAGTGTTACTTGCAATGGGAGTATCCTGCCCTACGATGGCCTCGAGTTCTTCGAACACCTGTCTCTTGACAGAGAGATCCTCGTTAACGCTCTCAATGACAAAAGCACAGGGCTTGAGAAGGGAAATCGAGTCGCAAATAGTTAGATGCTCAGGCCAGGCAGCTGCCGTCTGCGGAGCCAGGACGCCATGGCGAACCATCTCCTGAACGGCGTTTTCAATAAAGGAGAATGCCTCTTGGCGGGCTTGCTGACTTATATCGAAGGCGACGACATGCATTCCGGCGCCGACAAGCGATGCTGCGATTCCTCTGCCCAAAAGGCCTAACCCAACCACTCCGACCACTCCGACAGGATCGATTCCCATAGCTCTCATCCTCTTAACCACAGTGCTGCGTTGACCAACGTTTCCGTGGCCCTGATTACGAAACGGCTGCTGTCACGTATTACCGAAGGGCAATCGGCTGGAGATAGGCGCCGTCTCCGGCCGAATCCCATACGGCAAAGCGAACCCACTTTTTCCCTGCCGCATCGAAAGGTATCTTAAAGTCCTTGGTCCCAAACGGGGTGGTATCTTTCAGGTCGATAATCTTCCGGTCAACCTTGCTCCCGTCACTCCAAACTAACTCTGCAAAATCAAGCGGAAAGGTGTATTCGATGCTGGCGGTGTAGGTGCGGTTCGCGCCCGCGCCTTCTACTGCCCAGTTATGAAAAAGTATTTCTCCGGTGGTTCCGTAGAAATTCCCCGAACGTATCCCCTCCACGATTGGAGCCCAGCTTTCGTTATAGAGCGGCACCCGATCGAGCTTGATATAGTTGATCGTCAGTTGGGGATACGTTTCGTCATCAGGCCACTTCGTGTAGGTATCGCCTTCTGCAATCAGGTACTTCGGTTTGGGAGCCCAGTTGCTCATGTCGTCTCCTGTGCCAAAACAGCGCACCTCGCAGAGCCTCTTCTCCGATAAGTCCACTGGCAGAGACTCCCACGATGCCCCGATAAACCGGTCATTGAGAAAAAAATCCTTATCCTTATACTGCTCAGGATATCCTTCAGAGCTCTTAGTCCTGGGATGCGCCGTCCAGAATATGCCTTTCTCGCGATTGACCATGTCTAAAACATCGTCGGCCGATCCGAGATGATAGACCCGGCCATAGGTAGGGTCATTTTCCATGAACTGCTGGTCTGCCGGTCTGGGGACGGCATGCGAGAAGTAAACGGGCCTGGGCGTTAGCAGATACCAGTGACCACCCAGATAGACGTTCGGCTCTTCTGCAGGCATGACCAGGAAGTCCTTGTCAGAGACGCGTTGTGCGCCCTCGAAATAGACCTTTTCTTCCGCAAACCGTTTCGGACCAGGATCCTTGATATCAGAGTCGTCATGAAAATCGCCCAGGTACACAATATTGACCCCAAGGCCACGGAATACCGGAACCCACGTGGGTCGGTAATCTATGTTGTCGCGATCGCGAAGCTGCTCATTGAAATCCATGTGGAAGTGGCCAGTGAGTACCTTGAACCCTGGCACGGGCTTGAACACGTCGTTATGGGTGTAAGCCAGGACCGCTTGTTGGGTCGCTTGGTCGCCGTGCGCGTTCAGGTAGTAATAGACCGCCATATGTTGCATCGTTCCTGGAGGCGCGTTGTATAACGCGAAATTGTCCCACTCTTCGCGGGCTGTTTCCGTGCGCCGTTTCCACTCCGCGTCGGTGACACCCCAGGGGTGGTAACCCTCCCCTTTTTCCGGTTGCATCGCTCCAAAGGAGAAGTAGCTAGCGGTATCTTTCCGGTAGTAGACGTAGCCGAGGTTTACTTCATTTTCGCGGGCGAAGAAGAACTTATGCGGAGGAGGGAAAACGGCCAGGGAACCCCTGCCCGCGTCGAGGATGAGCAGACGGTTTCGAGCCCGTAGATTGACCGGGTTATCGTTGGGGGCTCCGCCCAGTTCGGTCTCTTGCGGCTGACGAGCGGTATCACGCCAGACCAGCTTGGTGTCGCTTCGCAGCGCGAAGCCTTTCAGTCCGGCCTTATAGATAAAGGCAACGGAGTCCTCATCCGTCTTGGCAATCGCCTCCTGGCGGAGCAGGTTCGAAGCTTTGTAAACGGTAAATTGCAACGTGCCGGAGAAGAGGCCTAAGCTAAGTCCATTGAAGGAGATGCTTTCGCGTGCTCCGTCGCTGACTACGGCACAGGTATCCGACTTGTAGCTAACCGAGCCGCGGCGGATTTCGTCCTCTTTGCGCGGCAGGTCTGTGGTGTCGCCTCCACCTGGCACCTGCAGGGGCGCGTCCCAGAACGTATTCCATTTCCTTATCTTCTCTTGTTCCGGGGTATCCACACCCTGCTGTTTGATCAGCTCCAGCTGGGTATGCGAGATGCGCCGCCTTCCCGTCGTCACCTGGAAGTCCGGCAGCAGATTTCTTCCTAATACGACCCACTGGCCACCAGTCGCCCGGGCCGCGAGTTCCTGCACGATTGGCTGGCCATTGCGGATGGTGAACTGTGCCCTAAGCTGTTGCCCAGATTCGCCCGACCATGTCAGGGTTGCGGCCTGCGCGTTAGCTTCGGCTTTCAATCCCTCCACCGGCTTGTATCCTTGGAGGTTACAATTCAACGTCTCACCTACGGCGCCGGCGGAAACCAACGCCCAACACAAAAGCAGTCCGCGAACCTTCATCCGATTCCTCCCTGCCAGCTGATTCTTCTTCCGGCCCGTCGACCGGGCGCACTTTGAGGATGATTTTTTCAGTTTCTGCGCCAGTTCGTCCAACCACCGTTCCAAACCGTGCTCAGAACGTGCCAGTGTTCACTGATTTCAAGTTGGGGGACTTTCCACTTGGACGAAAAGCCTGGTTTATCGTCAAGTGCAGAATGTGGATCGCCCTAAACCGCTCAGTGAGTGAGTTGGCCTGTTATCGCCAGCTGAGGCCCAACTTCCGATGCCGACGATCCATCTTGACGTATCATTGCGGGGTGTGTAGTGTATCGATAGACTAACACACTTTGTCGTGATCTTTCGATTGAATCAATCCTCCGGTATACCGCTCTACCTCCAACTCATGGAGCAGGTGAAGCACGCGATAGAAACAGGGGCACTCCGCGAAGGAGATCAGCTCCCGACTATCCGCAGGGTCGCCGAGGACTTGGTCATGAACCCCAACACAGTAGTCCGCGCGTACAGGGAGCTGGAACACGAAGGAGTCCTCGAGCTGAAGCACGGCTCCGGAGCGTTCATCAAAGAGTCGGGGGAAGGCCGAGCCCGCCTGATCCGCAAAGCGCAAGCTGTGATGGAATCGGCGGTCGAACGACTACTGTTGTTGGGACTAACGGAAGACGAGCTTCGAAGGGCCTTCGAAAATGAATTGGCACAGGCCAATGCAAGACGCCAATTGGGGAGAGGAAGAGAAGGGAAGCTATGACCGATTTCATCATTGAAACAAGCCAACTCTGCAAGTCTTACAAGGACAAACCTGCATTGCGCGGCTTGGACCTGCGGGTACCGGCTGGAAGCATCTTTGGTTTCCTTGGCCGCAACGGTGCGGGCAAGACCACCACCATAAAAACTCTGATGGGCCTGTTGCGGGCCGATAGCGGCGGTGCCCACGTGTTCGGAACCCCCGTCGCCGATGCCGACCGGTCCGCCGGGATTCGCAGCCGTATCGGCTTCGTTACCGAGGATAAAGAATTGTACCCCTACATGACGGTGGAGCAGATTATCCGCTTCACGCGTCCCTTCTTCCCCAAGTGGCGCGACGATTTGGAAAAACGTTACCTGCAGATGTTCGAGCTTCCGCCTAAATGCAAGATTCCCGATCTTTCCAAAGGAATGCGGTCGAAATTGATGTTGCTGCTCGCAATATCGCGCGGAGCCGAGCTGCTGATCCTGGATGAGCCAACCGATGGCCTTGACCCCGCCGCCACGGAAGACGTGCTGCGCGAGCTGGTCGCTATCGCCGCCTCGTCGGAAACTACCATGTTCTTTTCTTCGCACCAACTCGTCGAGGTCGAGTTGATCGCCGACCATATTGGAATTATCGATCGGGGCCGGATGGTCGTCACCGGTTCCTTGGACGATATGAAACTTCGCTACCAGCGGCTCCAAGTGGTGTGCGCGAATTCCGTTGAACTGCCGACGCGCTGGGCGGACGGCGTCGAGTCCGTGCGACAGGATGGGCGCATGATTTCCATCCTGGCCAGCCACAACGTCGAAGCCATCGTCGCGCAGGCGCAATCCCTACCGGGAGCAGTGGTCGAGTGCTTTCCGGTGACACTCAAAGAGATTTTTATGGAACATGTGAGGAGCCACTGACATGCTTTGGTACAAAGGATGGTTGGAGACCCGTTTTAGGCTATTGTTCACTCTTGGCATCGCGACACTTATTCTGGTTTTGCAGTATTCGGCCCGAAATGCAGCACCTCCGCCGGGCGGTAAAAGTGCAGCCTTCGGTCTGGTCATGGTTGGAAGCCCGACACTGGTACTGTTGCTTTGCGCGATGCTTGGGGGAGCGGGAGTCGTCACCCAGCCCTCCCTTCAGGCGACGAAAGGTCTCCACGGTTCCACTCTGTTCACTCTTTCCCTGCCTGTGAGTAGGCTCCGGTTGTTGGCAGTCAGGGCCAGTATTGGATGGTTCGAGGCGGCCGGTGCAATTGGAGCGCTTTGCTGCGGGATGTGGCTTGTATCTCCGGCGTTCAGGGCAACGGCAACGCCGGTTGAGATGTTGGAGTATGCGGGAACGCTGATAGCCTGTGCTTCGGCATTCTATTGTTTCTCTGTGTTGCTGGCTACTTTCCTCGACGATCAATGGCGCGCATGGGGCACCATGATCGCCTACGGGGCGCTATGGTGGCTTTCCAGTCACACTCCGCTACCATCCTCCACCAACATTTTTCGAGCCATGCGAGATGGTTCGCCCTTGCTCGCACACACGATGCCGTGGACTGCGATGGCCTTCTCGCTTGGATTGGCCGCTATTCTATTCTTCGCGGCGTTGAAAGTTGTGCAAACCCGAGAATACTAACTCCGGAAGCAATTTCGAGGATCGAGCTCAGAAGCATCCATCTCGGAGCACCCGCACCTCGGCGGTCAGTATTCGCTGAACTTCAGGCAGCTTACCAAGCTGTGGCTAATCCCCAAAAGAACAGGAACAAGTAGGCTCCGACGCGGGGCATTCGTTCTGAGGAGCCCGCCTGTGCCTACGATGCACAGCCGAGGAGCTGTCCCAATTCCTTTCGGCGCGCCTATTCGGAGTTCGTAAATGCCGCCATCATCGGTCTCAATGCAGAACGTCGCGTTGATGAAGTGGTATATCGGCGATGTGTCTCTCCCAGCCCAGGAGAATTGGTATGCTGTCACCAGATATCCTCCGGAGTCAATTTCCGATTCTCAGAGTATGCCCATGAACTACACCCGCATTGCATTGGCCTCCGTCGGGGCCGCGGTCGCTTACTTCGTCTACGGCTTCGTCATGCTCGCCGCATGGCCGTCTATGAAAACCGAATTCAAGAAGTACCCCAACGTCTACCGCCCGGAGGAAGGCATGATGAAAGTCATGCCGTACGGCATGGTGGCCATCCTCATCGGCATCGTGGTTGTCGCCATTCTCTATGCAAGAATTTACCCCGCTGACGGCGGCATCGTATCTGGGGCCTACCTCGGCGCACTCATCGGCCTTTTCTCCGTCTGCATGTTCGTCATCCACAACTACATCAACCTCAACATCGGCCTCAAGCTGACCCTTTATCAGAGCATCGCCTACTTCATTCAGTGGGTCATCGTCGGCGCAGCCATCGGCCTCATCTACAAACCAGCCTGACGCCCGGCTACAGTGGTAGGAGATAGGGGGGCACGAATGTGTAATGCACCCCAAAAGTGAGACACGGCGGTAGATCAGAAATTGGGGACACTCATGCGGCCAGAATGGAGTAGGCCGATGAGTAAGAAGAGGAAGAGCTACAGCGCGGATTTAAAGAAAAAACCGGTGACAGTCACCGGCTTTCCGAATCTTCGCTCGGATGCTGTTTTGATGCTTCACAACCAAGGAGATAGCAATGAGCAGCCACGGAGTAACTAGTAACGATGCGCCAGGAAGTGGGGGCGTCGCAAATGTCAATATGAAGCTCGAGGTGGTCGTTATCCCCGTCTCTGACGTCGACCGCGCAAAAGAGTTCTACTCGCGGCTCGGGTGGCGGCTCGACGCTGATCGCGTCGCCGGTGACAACTTCCGCCTGATCCAGTTCACGCCTCCCGGCTCCGGCAGTTCCATCCAATTTGGTGTGAACCTCACATCAGCCACCCCCGGTTCGGCCCAGGCCTCGCTCTTGGTCGTCTCCGACATCATCGCTGCGCACCAGAAGCTTGTCGCACAGGGCATCGACGCGAGCGAGATATTTCACTGTGCAAGTGGGACTGGTTGCAGGTTTCCTGGCATCGACGTCCGCGTCAGCGGACCGCACCCGACGCGTCTCAGTTATTTCTCTTTTGTTTCATTCAAGGATCCGGACGGCAACGGCTGGTTGCTGCAGGAAGTCACGGAGCGGCTTCCTGGGCGCGTTTAAGGCGACACGGACCTATTCGTCTTTCCACCGGCTTGCACGGCACCTAAAACCGGAACAAACGGAGCAATCCCAAAAGCATCGGGGAGATAAGGGAACAGCCTACCAATCCAAGGACGGCGTATCGGTGATGGCGATGTTCGGGGAGTTATCCATAAGGGAGCAGCTCCCGGGTGGCCACAACCCGTAAACGGCGATTGCCGCAAAGGGTAAAGCCGAGCCTCAACGCTGATTATTGAGGTATTTGAGGAGCAGCACGTCATTCCCTTGTTCTCCGTAAAACAACTCATCGACCAGATTCCTGGCCAGCAAGATCCCAAATCCGCCCGGACGAATCCCCTGCGCCTCGCGGTGCTTCAGATGGCGCAAAGGATCATCCTGCGGATTGTTCGCAGCCGTATCGAGATTTTCCTTTAAAGAGAATCCTTCGCCCGGATCTTTAATGCGGATGAGCACCACATGACGCGCGCGGAGGTAGGCAAACTCGATACGCCGTTCCGGATCAAACTTCCCGCCATGCTCCATCGCGTTGAGCAGCATTTCTCTGCACGCTGTCGCCACCTTATCCTGATCATCTTCGGGCAAATCCAGAAATTCGCGAACGAACTGATGCAGGCGATTGGCCGAAGACACATCACAACGCACCGAAAGACGTATCCACGCATCCGTCCCGGACAGCATTTCAATTCCGTCTTCCCAGGCAGGACTCTCCATCGCCAGTTGCAGCATCTCCTCCAGAGCCTGTGTCGAAAGCGGCTTTGTAAAATAACTGAAAGCTCTCGCGCGGATCGCGGCAATCACGTCCGCGGGCGTACTCCTGTCCGTAACAATGATCAAACGAGTTTGTGGCCTTACGAGCCGTATCTTTCGAAGCAGTTCAGCATCTTCCCGGCCTGAACTGCCCTGGTCGGTGATAACAAGGTCGAAAGCGGACTTTTCCACCAGCGCGAGCGCTTCCTCGTTATCCCGCGCGCACTCCAGCTTCCACGAGAACAGAAGCGTCGACACCGCACTCGTCACCTGCGAGTCTGAACCCGCAACCACTAGCACCGTTTTCTGCAACTGCAGACTATCCTGGGTCATGAGAATCACATGACCATAATAGTCCGAACGGGCTCGCAGGACGGTCAACGTAATTCCCGAAGACGCGGAGCGCCGTCGGAATTGGGGTTCACCTTTTGGGGTATGCGGTGAAAATGTAATCCTTTGACGCCGCTAGCGTGTGGCATGCGGCGCCGCATTTGGCGTCGTTCCCCTGCGGCGACTTGCTGGCCAAGGTGGCAGGCCTGAAACTACTGGATGAAACGTCATAGTCGAACACGGCATATCCCCATCCGTGCGTGTCCGAGAATCTCTTGCTGTCCTTCTCGATCAACTCAACCTCAGTGAGGTCACCAGGCACCGTGTCTGGGGCGCTCGCGGAAAAAGGTGGACTGGTTAACTTTTTCGGGCTCCAAACAATCTTCGCGATCTTGGAGCCCTCGGGGAAGGGCTTGCCATTAGCGGGAACGCCTTGCTTGTAGGCGTCGATCATCACGGGATTCGCAAGGATGAGTCTGATCACGTTTGCGGCGTCGGTCTGACTCGGGCCGACAGCCTGCCAGTCCTCGTATCCCTTGAAGTCAGAGAACGCGAGCCCGCCCGGCACCTTCAGCGTGTACTTGTCCTGTTTGTCTTGCGCCGAGCTGACCCTGTGGCCCAGGACTGCGAGCGCCAGGGCGATGATCGCTATCAACAAGGGCAGAATCCTCTTCATAACTCGTTCCCTCGGATGATTGTAAGTTTGGGATTTGGGCCGGCCGGGTGCCGAATCGAAGCGACTAATCATAGACCACGAAAACGCTATCTGGCTCGAGGTTTCCGGTATCGCGACAAGTCAGTACGTGGAGAGCACGGAATTGGGGTTCACCTTTTGGGGTATGCGGTGAAAATGTAATCCTTTGACGCCGCTAGCGTGTGGCATGCGGCGCCGCATTTGGCGTCGTTCCCGACAGCGGCGGCTTGCTGGCCAAGGTGGCAGGCCTGAAACTACTGGATGAGACGTCATAGTCGAACATGCCATATCCCCATCCGTGCGTGTCCGAAAATCTCTTGCTGTCCTTCTCGATGAGCTCGACCTGAGTCAGGTCGCCAGGCACCGTATCCGGGGTGCTTGCGGAAAAAGGTGGACTGGTTGACTTTTTCGGTCTCCACTCAATCTTCGCAATCTTTGAGCCCTCGGGGAAGGGCTTGCCATTGCCGGGAACACCTTGCCTGTAGGCTTCGATCATCACAGGATTCGCAACGATGAGTCTGATCACGTTTTGGGCGTCGGTTAGAGTCGGGCCGACAGCCTGCCAGTCCTCGTATCCCTTGAAGTCAGAGAACGCGAGTCCGCCCGGCACCTTCAGCGTGTACTTGTCTTGTTTGTCTTGCGCGGAGCTGACCCTGTGGCCCAGGACGGCGAGCGCCAGCGCGATGATCGCCATCAACAAGGGTAGAATCTTCTTCATAACTCGTTCCCTCGGATGATTGTAAGTTTGGGGTTTGGGCCGACCGGGTACCGAATCGAACCCGGCAATCATAGGCCAGGAAAACGTGTGGTCAAGGTTCCCGGATCAGACCACGAATCTCGACCCTGAGTCCGAGAGCCTCCACGTCCTGGTCTGTTTGGGACACAAGTTTCGGGGAGATAGGTGGACATGATACCTATGCCCGGTTCCATGCATGGTCTCCCGACATTGCGGGGTTTTTGACCGTCGTGGATGGCAGGGCGAAATCAGACGTACATGACCCATGCCGAAACTTTTAAACAAGAATCCCTCGCCGTCCTCCATCGGAAGCGGGGGTCTTTTTTGTTGCGTCAATGTCCAGCTCTTTGGCCAGACCTAACTGCTTTGTCACTTGACAAATCCGGTGTAGGAATTGTGTCATTGTCAGAAGTGGGATGTAGTTGTCCGTGGCTCGTCCAAGAACAGCACCCTGCAATCCGTCAGTGCCATATGGAGTACAAGTTGCGTCAACGAAGCAGAGCCGCAGGTCAGGAAAATGGGCTGACGCTGGTCGAGCTGATCGTGACGGTGGCGATTCTGGCCATCCTGGCCTCAGCTTCTGTTCCGCTATTACGCTTCCAGGTGAAGCGCGAAAAGGAAAGAGAACTTCGCGGCGATTTGCGGAAGATGCGGGAGGCCATCGACGCTTACAGAGACGCTGCCGATAAGCATGCCTTCCAGACCAAGATCGACCAAATGAACTATCCACCTGATCTGGAGACGCTGGTGAAAGGCGTCGACGCTCAGGGTAAGAAGCTCAAGTTTATGCGAAGCATACCGGTTGATCCGATGACCGGCAAAGCCGAGTGGAACTTACGCTCCATGCAGGACGAATCGAACAGCGACTCATGGGGAGGGCAGAATGTCTTCGATGTCACTTCCAAGTCGCAAGGCACTGCGATGGATGGAACGAAGTACGCCGATTGGTAGGCAAACAAACAATTCTTGGACCTCTGGGAAGACTCGCCATTCACCTTCAAAAGGGATAACCCGGGGACGGGAAGTTCACCCCCATGTGAAACAAATTCGCCACTGATCGTTGCTCTCTACTTAAGGGCTTTTTTGGTTTGAGTGGCTTGATCGCGTAATCCCAACAGGGCATCGAAGATCGTACCAAGCATGGCTCTCATCTTCCGCTCAGGAAGGACATCAGGTTCCAAATCCGCCTCAAGCACGAGCGCAGAGAAAATCCCTCCAAGCGCTTCTCCGGCCGCTCGAGCAGAGTTGCCGAAAAGTCCAGTTAATGCCCCCTCGATGCTGTCTCCAGCCTGCTCGTCGATCTGACGAAGTCTCTCTTTCACCTCTGGATAGCGCGTAATAAATAGTTTGACTTCAAGGACTATGAGCGCCCAATACTTCTCCTTCGACAAGTCGATGTAGAAGCTCCGGAATGCAGCGATCTTTTTCTCGCGAGTTGGGGCACTGCCCAGGGCGTGGCGAAGTTTCGCCTGGTAACTGACAGTTTTCGCCTTATATAACGCGAGAAACAGCTCTTCTTTGCTCTTGAAGTGAGCGTAGAGAGCCCCTTTGCTGAAGCCCGCCGCTTCCGCAATCTCTTCCACTTGTGCCTTTTCATAGCCGACTCGCGCAAAGATTTGCTCTGCGGCACTCAAGAGCAGGTTTCGCGTCATAGCCGTTCGTTCCTGCGGTTTCCGTGGCTTTCGTATCTTCACGCTAAACACTATAACATAAACCGACCGGGTGGTATTTTTATATATATTAAAACCGACTGGCCGGTATATTATTGCAGTATGCAAAGCGAGAAGTCCGCGCGAGATCTTTTGATTCACGATGTCCTCATTGCTGGCGCAGGGCCGGTCGGTCTCTTCCTCGCGTGTGAATTGGCCTTGGCCAAATGTTCCGTGCTCGTACTGGACAAGGCGGAGAATCCGCACTCGCCTTTGAAGCAACTCCCTTTCGGAATACGGGGACTCTCGGCGCCCACGATCGAAGCGCTTTACCGTCGCGGGTTGCTGGAGAAGCTTGAGGTACACAAACGCCTTAGGAACCCCCACAAAACTTCAACTCCCGAAGGGCCACGTCGTCAGGGAGGACACTTCGCCGGCATTCCATTTCTTGACGGCAATGTTGACTCCTCACAGTGGAGGTATCGCCTGCCAAGCTCGACCGAGACCAATTTGCTTTCTGAAGTGGAAGAGGTTGAATCTGTGCTGACTCGCCGCGCAGAGGCACTGAGTGTGGAGATCAAGCGCGGGCTCGCGATTACGAACTTTCAGCAAACCGCGGATGGGGTGACGGTTCAGTCAGGGGATCATTCTTTCGAAGCGAATTGGCTAGTGGGTTGCGATGGGAGCCGCAGTGTGGTTCGCAAGGCGGGCGGTTTTGAGTTCGCCGGAACGGAGCCGGAATTTACCGGCTACTCTGCGCAGGTCGACATTGCCGACCCGGATAAGCTCGGTCCAGGCCGGAACCTGACACCGACAGGCATGTACTTCCAATCCCAGCCAGGCTACCTGGTGATGGTGGAGTTCGATGGCGGCGCCGCTCACCGCGCAGAACCACCTACGCTCGAACACGTACAGGCAACGCTACGCCGCGTCTCGAACACCGACGTGACGATCACCGCCCTGCATGCCGCAACCACATGGACTGACCGGGCACGGCAGGCCACAACCTACCGCAACGGGCGTGTACTTTTAGCCGGCGATGCCGCGCACATTCACGCGCCACTGGGCGGCCAAGGACTCAACCTTGGACTGGGCGACGCCATGAACCTCGGGTGGAAGCTCGCGGCAACCATCCAAGGGAAAGCGCCGGAAGGCTTGTTGGACAGTTATCAAACGGAACGACACCCATTGGGTGTACAGGTTCTGGATTGGTCACGAGCCCAGGTTGCCATCATGAAACCAGATCCATCCTCCCGAGCGCTGAATTCAATCGTTCGCGACCTCATGAATACGCGCGATGGAGCCACCTATTTCGCAGGAAGGGTGTGGGGTGTTTTCACACACTACGATCTCGGTGGCGACCACCGTCTGGTAGGCCACAGCGTTCCCAACTTTGAGTTGGAAGGCGGTACAACCATCGATGAGTTCATGCACGATGGCCAGGGGATACTGCTTGATTTTGATATGAATACTTCGCTGAAAACTTTGACGAGTGAATATGGCGACCGAATCAAATACGTTTCTGGCCGATGTACGATAACGCAGTGAAGGGGACGCCGCTGGGACGAGCTGGACAGCCGGAGGATATCGGCAAGGTGGCGGTGTTTCTGGCATCGGATGAATCGTACTGGATCACCGGGCAGTTGATTCAGGCCGCGGGTGGAGTGACGCTTTAAGGATGGCTTCGGCTGTCCGGATAAAGTAGGACTGGCGGATTAGGTTTCTCCGCGACTGTTGGCTTGGCCGGCGCCCCGGAAGGGCAACCACCTATGCAAAAGGCAAGATGCTCAAATCAATAATTAAAAAACTTGAGCACTTCATGAAACAAAGGACTTACAGGTGGCCTCGGAAAAGACCAGTCCCCGGGAAAGCCCCGAGCCATGTGACAGCCTGACTACTCCTTATAGATGCGCGATTCCCATGGCGCCAGGTTAAGAGTAGAGACGTTGGCTTCATGGGAACCAGGGATGTCGGAGAGGAGGAGTTTTGCCGCTTTGAGGCCGTTCGGGAGCGTGTAGGCGACCGGACTTGAGCTGAAGTTTTCAACTATGAGGTACTTCTCGCTGCCGAGGGTGCGGGTGTAGGCGAAGATGTGGGGGTGCTGAGGATCGAGGTCTTCGTAGTCGCCGTAGACGAAGGCACGGGTGTGAGCACGCACGGCGATCAGGGCGCGCATGTAGTTAAGGACGGAGGCGGGATCGGACTCCTCCTGAGCGGCGTTGATCTGCTTGTAGTTGGGGTTGACGGCAAGCCACGGGTGGTTCCCAGTGGTGAAGCCGGCCTGGGATGAGCTGTCCCACTGCATGGGGGTACGGGCGTTGTCGCGGGAGACCTTCGCCTCAGAGGCGAGGAAGGCGGAGGCGGAAATCTTGCCGGTGTCGACCAGAGCCTTGTAGGCATTCTTCACGGCGATGTCGTCATAGTCGGCGAGCGTCTTGAAGGGGAAGTCGGTCATGCCGAGCTCGTCGCCCTCATAGAGGAAGGCGGTGCCGCGGAGAGTGAGGATCATGGTCTCAAAGAGCTTGGCGGAGGGGACGCGCATGGCGGGGGAGTCGTCCCCGAATGTGGAGACGATGCGCGGGTTGTCGTGGTTGGAGAGGAAGACAGTGTCCCAGTCGTGCTTGGTGAGGATAGTGGCGTGAGCGTCGTAGATGCCTTTGAGCTCGGGCACGGACCAGGGGCCGAGCTGGCTGAGGCCGAAGTCGGAGCGGCCGAGCTTGATGGCGTCAAAGTTGAAGATCATGTTGAGCTCATGGCGGCGGTCGTCGACGAGGTTGTTGGTCTGAGCGAGGGTGGTACCGGTGGCTTCGCCGACGGACATGTCGTCGTACTTGGAAAGGACCTCGCGATTCATCTCGTGGAGGTACTCGGCGAGGTGAGGGCCGTTGGCATAGGCGTTGGGCGGCGCTTTGAGCTGTTCGGGGGTGAGGTCGGGCATGCCGGTGGGCTTCGAGATGAGCGGGATGACGTCCATGCGGAAGCCGGAGACGCCCTTATCGAGCCAGAAGCGCATCAGCGAGAAGACCTCTTCGCGAACCTTGGGATTGGCCCAGTTGAGGTCGGGCTGCTTGGCGGTGAAATAGTGGAGGTAGTATTCGTTGGTTTTGGGGTCGAGAGTCCACGCGGAGCCGGAAAAGTAGGAAGGGTAGTTGTTAGGCGGGGTGCGGGTGCCGTCGGGAGCGGTGTGGCCGGGCTGCCAGATATAGAAGTCGCGGTAAGGGTTGTCTTTTGACTGGCGGGACTCGACGAACCACTTGTGCTCATCTGAAGTGTGGTTGACGACGAGGTCGATGATGAGGCGCATATGGCGCTGCTTGATACCGGCGAGGAGTGTGTCGAAGTCGGCCATGTCGCCGAACTCCTTCATGACTTTGCGGTAGTCGCTGATGTCGTACCCGTTGTCTGTATTTGGCGAGTCAAAATAGGGACTGAGCCAGATAACGTTAACGCCAAGCTTCTGCAGGTAATCGAGCTTCGAGGTGATGCCGGGCAGGTCGCCGATGCCGTCGCCATTCGAGTCTTTGAAGGACCGCGGATAGATTTGGTAGACGACAGCTTCCTTCCACCACTTGGGTTCGTAACCGTTGATGAGCGTAGGTTGCTGGCCGGAAGCGGCGGCAAGCGATAGCAGGGCAGTGGCGACGGCTGTGCGGAATGCGGTGCGGAAGAACATGAGGAGAAGTGTACTGGACGGGACTGATTCTTAGGCAAATGCTTTGGAGTAAACGCCAGGAGTAAACCTGGGACAGGCGAAACGTAACTCTAAGAAAGGCCGTTCTGCTGTGGAGTGTACTCAATTGTCAGGGTACTTTTCGTATATCCCCGGTTTACAAGCTAGTAAACGAGCGCGTAGACACGAGGGTAGAACTCGTTGATGTCGATCATGGAATCAGCGGGTACTTTGGGTTGGAGATGATTCAGAAGTGTCTTTGGATCGCCTGAGTTGACCTTATGAACCATGAGGGTGGCGTGGTCAGAGTCATGGCTTGATGCCACGGTCACGTAACGCATCCTGAGCGACGCTGACATAGATTGCCCAACGCTGATTCTCACCGCCATCAGCATACAGGGACTTGAGCGCCATACTTCGCAGGCGAAGGAGTTCCTCGTCCGGGGCTTCGCGGCACATCTCGGTCCAGATCTTGATCGACGGAGGGATCACAACCGCTGCCAGATGTTGCTTTGTGAGGTGTATAGCATCTATGGGCGGAAGTTTATCAAAGCCATCTCTGTCCCGGGTACCCCCGTCCCGCCAATTTCCCCCAGTTACCGATAGTCCCTATCGCGTCTGAGCGATGGAACGGGCTAAACTACTTGGCGGGCTGGACGCGTGGCTCACTACTTAGCATCTTCGTTAGTTCGCGTTCAGCTGCTTTCAATTCGACATCCTGGCCCTGGCCGGCGGCGAGCATATTATCGTATGTGCGTGGAATCCTGACCTGCGGCGACACGCCGCCTTTTCCTGTGTAATCACTGTCGAGTTGAATGCGTCTATTCGCATCCAGAGACGCTCCCATCGGATAGTTGACCTCAAGCTGACCGGGGAGCTTGATTGAGCCTCCATCGATACCGAAATAACCGGCGGTACTGTCGAAGCCCAGCGTCCGGCCGCGGGGTGCGCGCGCGATCTCCATGGCGACGCCTTCACCAGAGCTTCCCGTACCTGACCCGATCAGCGCGATGACGGGACCGCTGAAGTGTGGCCGGCGCGGTGTAACGTACAGCGTCCAGCTGCGGAGAATTTCGAATTTTCCGGTGTCTTCGTCAAAGCATTCGGCATATTCGAAGAGACTCTCGTGGGTATGAAAATAGGAGGCTATGCGAGCTACAACCGTATCCTCCCCTCCTTGGTTTCGCCGGAGGTCGAGAATCAGCGCCGGTACCTTGGCATCGATCATCTGCTGCAATATGGCTTCGAATTCGGGCATCGTTTTGGAATCTTCGCCAAAAACGGCAATATATCCGAATCCGCTATCTAGAACTTTATGGGCGAGCAGTCGACGTTGCTCCTGAACCGGGACTGGCAGTTGCGATCTCTCGAGGTACGCGAAATGGTCATCCACTGACGTGAGCGTAACCCTCGTTGCGGCGTGCTCGCCCGGGTTTCTGAAGACCGCTTCCACCGGCGTTCCAACCGGCGCGCGCGAAAGATACCGGAATTGTTCAATCCGGCGCTGGGCTGATGTGGACACGGGTTTTCGGGTCCAGAGAACGGGTACAGCAAGTGCCGCGTCCTTGACTGGCTTGCCGTCCAAGGACAAGATCTCTGCGCCGGGTTGTATTCCGGCCTTTGCGGCGGGGCTGCTGTCAATGACCATGTAGGACACAACTCGACCGTCATCGAGTGGCGTAAGGGCAAACCCGAATCCTCCGCCGATCTCTCGATGGCGGAGGTCGTCAAAACTGCCGTGGATCTGCACGTGCCCGTCTGGAAACGAGTAAATGTATTCGCGGACGATTTGCCGAAATGCATCGAAATCGTTGCGCCGCTCAGCGTCAGCAATACGCGCGGAGTATTTGTTGTAAAGCTGCGGCCAGTCGATGCGCCGCCAGTGAGTGAACGGATACTCCCTACTCAGGATTTCGTTCAGGGCCGTAAAGGCGTCGGTCCAGGACGAGGCGCTGAGATCCACTGTCTTCGGGAAATTGATTCGATCGACGATCCGCGGGGATGGTTGAGCATAGGCGGGCAAGCACAGGGCAAAGAGAAACGCCATTCGCCGCATTCCATTGGGCATCATGTTTGCACGTGGCTCCAATATAACGACGGGGCTGATGATCTTGGCGTTCGAGCTTTTTTTCCAAGGCCTGCCTCAACCACTTCCGAATGATTGCCTCAAACGCGTGTGCCCGACGAATCCGGCCATTGAATTGACCGGTGGGCCAAAGGGGACGCAGTGGACTTTATGTGAATACTAGGGCGTCGAGGCGGGGCATCCCTGGGATTTTACTATCTGCAAGCGCAGGTCACGCTTCGATGCAGCCAGCGCCGAGCGAGACCCGCGATTGCCAATCAGGATTTAACTTACTGAACGCTCTGGAATCCGGTTTCCATGGTCACTCTGGTTCCGGTGACATTGCCCTGCAAGTGAGCGAGCAGATTGCCCGCCTCGTCATACTGATCGATGGTGAATTTTCCCCAGGTTGAATTCCCGTTGGGATTGAGGGTTAGCCATTGCTGAATGCGGGCGGGGCCGACGAGGTTGGCGCCAGTGGAGTCGTACGAGATTCCAAAGTGGTTCATCTGATAAGTCCGCGCGCCGGTTTTTATCCATTCACCGAGGCAAACGTCGCCGGTTAAGGGAGCACGCAGGCCTGAGATATTGATCTCGGTGCCGTCACTGTGCCACTGAGCGTAGCCAGCGTCAACCTCGGTGCCGTCCTTGATTCCCTCACTGCCTTCGGAGATCCATTTTTCTTTCCAGGTTCCGACCATGCTGGGTTCGGATGGGGTGGCAGCCTCGTCGTTGGTGAGAGCCGCCAGTACAAGTCGCGGCGAGGCGATCAGGGGCTGCCAACTGGCGGGGTGGGGCGCTGGACTATAGAGGCCGCAGCCGGCGTGGGCGTAGGGAGCGAACATGGTTGCGAGTAGCCAGCGCGCTCAGCGCCGGCACAATTTTCCAATTTCCTGATTTCATGACTTTCTCCAGTTTTGAGATTGGCGCTTCCACCCTCGGTTACGCCGTTGTTGAAAGCGATTCTGTGCCGCGCTCCGCCCGGCGTAAATGAGGCGGAAATGAGTTGCGGCTGAGTTTGCGCGCAACTGTGCCTCATTCAGAACTCAGCAAAGATGCCGAGTAAGCTGTGTTACTCTCCCCTCATGAATGAGCAGACCCAGATGTACAACGAGACGCATTTACCAGCTTTGCGCGCGAAGTTCCAATGCCAGGTGCTCGCCGGCGGTGACTCGGAATACGATGCGGCCCGGCGCGTCTGGAACGGCATGATTGATCGCAAACCGGCCATGGTTGTTCGCGCTACCGGCATTGCGGATGTTATGCAGGCTGTGCGCTTCGCCCGTGATCAGATGCTTGCCGTCTGCGTGCGCGGAGGCGGCCACAGCGTCGCCGGCAAATCGGTAGCCGACGACGCCATGATGATTGACCTCTCTCTCATGAACGGTGTGCAGATAAACCCGCGCGCTCACTCCGCGGTTGCGCAAGGCGGCGCCAAATTTGCGGAGTTCGACCGGGAGTGTGAACGGTACCATTTAGCCACCACAGGAGGCGTGATTTCTTCTACTGGAGTCTGCGGCTTGACCCTTGGCGGCGGTCTCGGCTGGCTGATGGGCAAGCTTGGTTTAAGCTGCGACAACGTGATTTCGGCTGACATGGTCAGCGCCGACGGGGCGCACCTGACCGTCAGCGCGTCGCAGAATGAAGACTTGTTCTGGGCGATTCGAGGCGGAGGCGGTAACTTCGGCATCGTCACCGCGCTTGAGTTCCGCCTTCATCCACTGAAATCGGTGCATGGCGGTCTGCTGCTCTATCCCCGAAGCAGTGCCATCGACCTCCTACGCCGTTATCGCGACGTCACTGGCAATGCTCCCGACGAACTCACGGCCTACGCCGCGCTGATGATAGGCCATGGACACCCCATGGTTGCCATTGCCATGTGTCATAGCGGATCCCGCTCAGAGGGCGCCAATGTCAGCAAACAGTTCTATTTGACTGAGCCGCCGGCGGTGGACCTTACGGGCGAAAAGAAGTACAGCGAAATTCAGTCGATGCTCGATGTCACCGCCCCGGCCGGACTGCACTACTACTTCAAATGCCCCTTTCTCCGCGAGCTCACCGATGAAGCCATTCGCGCAATCATCGAACACGCCGAGTGTTTGCCAACCGAGCAGTCCCAGGTCATTCTCGAGCACATGCACGGCGCGGCCAGTCGGGTTCCGGCCACTGAAACTGCCTTCGGCCTGCGACGTACCCAGTACAGCATTAACATCCTCGCCGCATGGAGCGATCCCACAATGGCAGAGAAATGCATCGATTGGGCGCGGGGACTCGCGTCGGTGCTGGAGGGTTTCGGCGCATCGGATGGATACGTAAACTATCTCGGCGATGAGGGATCTGCGGCAGTTCGCGCTTCGTATGGGGCCAACTATGGGCGGCTGGCGGAACTCAAGAAGAAGTACGATCCCGACAACTTCTTCCAATTCAACCAGAACATCCTTCCCACCCCTTAGCTCTTAACCATGTGCGACAAACCAATCGAAGCCAGGATGGAATGGAACCGCGGATCGGAACGAAACGGACGGAATTCCTCGCTTAAGACCACTAGATAGATGGGCGTCGACCGTTGCTCGACAGACCTCTGCAGCCATTCGAACATTTGTGAAGCTTCGCCTAATTTTGCAAGAATGTGCGCCACCAGGATCGCCGGCTCGGTTTTGGTCTCTGCGGCAACTACCCGCTTCATAATCTTGAGAGCGCCCTGCCGGTCGCCGGCGCCTGCCTTCAACGCACCCGTGAATGCGAGCGCCTCTAGATTGTCAGGATTGATCGAGAGGGCCTTTTGAAACGCCACCATGGCTTCATCGTTGCGGCCGGTATAGGAGAGCGTTCTTCCCAGGAACATGAAGGTCCGGTAGTTATTCGGATCCAATTCGATGGTCTGGTTCAGTTGGCGAATTGCAAGATCGTACTGCCCCGCATGTGTCTGGGCTACGCCAAGATAGATGTTGACGACTGGGGATAGCGGCTCCGAGTCTCTGGCCCTCTGCACCGAGGCGATGGCTTCCTGGTGTCGCCCCATTGCGGACAGGTACAGCGACTGCCAGAGCAAGGCCGTGACCTGACCCGGATCCAGGCTGATCGCTACCTTAAACTCCCGTTCCGCCCCAGCCCAGTCGAAATCGTACCAAATCTTGATCAATGCCGATGTGCAATGCGCCTCGGCCATCGTGTCGTCGAGCTCCATTGCACGCTGCAGGCATGTTCGCGCTTTGTTGAGCGCCTCGAAGGGTTTCAGCATGCCCAGCCTGATTGACCCCATCTGTGCATAGCAGTCGGCCAACCCCGCGTAGGCGGGCGCGAAATCAGGATCGATTGCCAGCGCCTCGTTGAAATTTGCAATGCTCCTGTGGGTTGCATCGGGGGTCATCTTATGCCAGAAGAAGCGGCCTTTCAGGTAAGCGTCGTACGCAGCAGAGGATCGTGCATACTTCCTCGATCCCACAGCCGCTCCCGGAAGCAGTTCCAAGGTCAGAGACTCACTGACCCTCCTTGTCACTTCTTCCTGCACGCCGAGCAGGTCAGACGATTTGCGATCGTAGACCTCCGACCACAGCACGCTCTTGTCGCTGAGATCGAGCAATTGAGCGGAGACGCGAATCGCTTCCGCAGAGCGCCGAACCGAACCTCGCAGCAGGTAATCGAGATCGAATTCCCGCTGCAGGCGATCGAGTTCCTCTTTCGCTAGAATTCCGCCCGGCGAACGGGGGCCGACGGTCACACGCAGTCTTGCGGGATCGATGTGCGAAAGCGCCGAGATCATATCTTCGGTCAACCCGATGGCGAAATAGTCCTCAGCCGGGCCTCCCAGATCTTCAATCGGCAGGACCCCAATCCGGATGCGGCTGCGTGTAGCCGTAGGTCCGCCATTACCGATGATCTCGACAGGCCCGATGAAGCGATAGCCAAGCCGGGGAAGAGTCTCGATGAATCGCGGCCTTTCTGCGTGATCGTCGAGAGTGATGCGGATTTGGCGAATGCAGAAGTTCAGGTTCTGCTCAAAATCGACGAAGGTCCCCTGGCCCCAGATCGCCTCTTGTAGCTGCTGGCGCGTGACGAGCTTGCCTTGATGATTCAGGAGAAACGCCAGAACACGGGTCGGTTGTTGCTGGATCCGAACGCGCGTACCATTCCTGCGCAGCTCAAGCGTCTGCTCGTCTAACTCGAATTCTCCAAATCGGATCAAGGGCATTTCGCGGGGTCGGAGATCTGGAACATGCTACCATGCACCCGATCCTGCATTACCTTTATGACTTCTTGAGTTTCTGGACTCAAGAGGGAGCTCAAGCATCATTCGCTGGCCCGCATTGAGCGTCTATGCGGCTTTGGACTATCTTAATCTTCGCTGCGGAGAGCCGGCACGAAAAACAGGTCCAATCATTTGATTGACAAACCAATCAACTGATTGATTAAATAGTCCGTAGATGGCGGAGTCTCCCAACCACGACTGGTGCCGCGCCCTCCTGGATCCCCAGGATGAGCATGGCAGGCGGCGCACAGCCCTGTTGCAGGCTGCCTTCGATGTAGTCGCAGAGGTCGGGTTTGAAGGGCTACGCACCCGCGCGGTCGCCAATCGCGTCGGAGTGAACATCGCCACCCTGCACTATTACTTTCCTTCCAAGCAGCACCTCATCGAAGGGCTGGCCCAGTTGATTGGTGCAAAATTTGTCACCCTGCATGGCCGGCCGCCGCGCCCTTCCGGGCTTCCCGCCCTCGATCGCCTCCGCCAGGAGTTTTCCGATGGCCGGTTCTACCTCAAACACCATCCGGAAATGTTGCTGGTGTTGCAGGAGTTTGCCCTTCGCGGCAAACGCGATCCAGAGGTGCAAAAGACTGTTGACCAGATGAATGCACACTGGCGCGATGGAATCGAGCAGATGGTCAGGGCGGGTGCGGCGGACGGCACCTTCCGCGATGATATCCCTCCCAGCGAGATGCTCTCCATGTTGATGTCGATCTTTGCCGGCGTTGCCGCATCCGGTACCGTCCAGATCGACGCCATCGAACGAAATACGGAGACCTGGATCCTCTCCGGCAAAGCGAAGAAAAGACTGCAAAAGTCAATAGGAGCAAAGAAATGAAAAATCGCGCTTTCCATGTAGCCATTATCGGCGGCGGCATGGGTGGACTGTGCCTGGCGAACGGATTGAAGAAGGCAGGAATCAGCGTAGCCGTCTATGAGCGGGACCAGTCCCCGGACTCACGCCCGCAAGGATACCGCATTCACATCGATCCCCAGGGCAGCACCGCACTTCACGAATGTTTACCCCAGCACCTGTGGGATCTTTTCCGTTCCACAGGTGGGGACTTTTCGCAGGGCTTCAGCGTCGTCACCCAGCAACTGCACGAACTCCTCAACCTTCGCCGACCTCAAGCAAGGATCGGCGGCACAGGAGACACCATTGCCCGGCACCGGTCGATCAGCCGCATTACCCTGCGGCGCATCCTGCTGGCAGGCCTGGAACATGACGTGCACTTCAACAAGCGATTTCTGCGTTATGAAGAAACTTCCGATGGCGCCATCCGCGCGCATTTTGAAGACGGCAGCAGCGCCCAGGCGGATCTGCTCGTGGCTGCCGACGGTGTCAATTCCCTGGTTCGCAAACAGTACCTGCCCCATGCCGAGCCCACTGACACGGGCGTGGTGGGGATAGGCGGCACCATTCCTCTTACCGATGGCGTCATGGCGCTGGCTCCCCATCTGCTGCTCGATGGCCCCGTCATGGTCGTGCCGCCCACCGCTTGCAGCATGTTTATGGCGATGTGGAAGCGTTCCGGAGAGGCTGCCCAAACGCTGCGCCGTCTTGGCATTGAGGGACCGTTGCCCGGCGATGAGGACTATCTGATCCTCGCACTGGGGGGGCGGCCGGATTTCTTCGGTCTCGACAACCAGGCTGCATCCGTCACCGGTAGCACGTTGAAAGATGCGTTGCGTCGCACCGTGGCCGGTTGGCACCCCAGTCTCCGCAAACTCGTCGAAATGATCGACGAGCAGCAACTGTTTCTCAACCCTGTGCGCACCGCGCCGCGTCCCGTTCCCTGGGAGTCTACGCAAATCACTTTGTTGGGTGACGCCATTCACAGCATGACACCCTATCGCGGCGTCGGCGGTAACATCGCGTTGAAAGACGCAGCTTTGCTCAGTTCACAGTTGCTGCAAGCGCATCGCGGTGAAAAGCCCCTGCTCCGCGCAATTGCCGAATATGAAGCCTCCATGCGGGAGTATGCGTTTTCCGCGGTCGCGGATTCGCTCAAAGCGATGAAGCAGTTTACCGGCGAAAAGAAGAATCCCGCCTTTTCGATCTTCAAGACTGGTATGCGCGTGGTCAATGCCATGCCGAAGTTGAAGGACAAATTGATTCCTGCATAGACAGTGTGCGAGGCGGCCGGACGATCGGACCGATCTTACGGACTTTCAGCATAGATCGACCGCGGGCGGAGACTCATCTAGTGATCGACGGCTTAGATCGGCCGCTCTATTCGTGCGATTCAAAGGAGACACATCATCATGCGTATCTTTGTCACCGGAGCATCTGGATTCATCGGTTTGGCGCTTATTCCGGAGCTAATTCAGGCAGGCCATCATGTGTTGGGGCTGACACGATCGGAGACCGGCGCCCAAGCTCTGCGAGCAGCTGGGGTCGAGGTGAAGCATGGCAACATTGAGGACCTCGACAGTCTGCGCGAAGGCGCGGACAAGTCGGACGGCGTCGTTCATCTCGCCTTTAACCATGACTTCTCGCAGCTTAGGAAGAACTGTGATGACGACCGCAACGCGATCGAGGCGATTGGCAAGGTGCTGCTGGGCTCGAACCGGCCGTTCGTGATCACCTCAGCTACGGGGCTGGCAGCCAATGTAGACGGCAAACCATCGACGGAGGACAGCCCGACAACTTCGTGGAACCCGCGCGCAGCTTCGGAAGCGACGGTAAAGGAGTTGACCGCGCGCGGCGTGAACACCTCCGTGGTGCGGCTGCCGCAGGTTCACGATACCCGTAAGCAGGGCCTGATCCCTTACGTCCATTCCGTGGCGCGCGAGAAGCGTGTGTCGGCCTACGTCGGCGATGGCGGCAATCGCTGGCCGGCGGCGCACGTTTCCGACGTGGCGCGGTTGTACCGTCTGGCCTTTGAGAAGGCGGAGCGGGGCGCGATATACCACGCGGTTGACGAGGAGGGAGTATCGATGAAGGCCATCGCCGAGGCGTTGGGCCGCGGGCTGAAGGTGCCGGTGGTCAGCATCAAGCGCGAGGAGGCTGAGACACACTTCGGCTGGCTCTCCCATTTCGCCGGGCTTGATATGCCGGCTTCTGCTGCGCTTACGCAACAGAAGCTGAAATGGAAGCCAACGGGGCCGGGCCTGATCGCCGATCTGGACGGCATGGACTACACGCGCGTCTGAGTCGAGCCGACGGTGCACCGGGAAAGATAAGGGACATAACACGCATCCCCCAGAAGATGATGCAATGGGTATGCTGTCTGCGCATAGTGCGCGTACTTTCCGGACGACCGAATCGTCAACTCAGACCGCGCAGCTTCTAGCATCGTTTCTCCCTTAAGCCTGAGCTTTGACGTTGCAAGCTATAGATGCATCGTTCGCCAGAGTGCGGGTTTGCCGCGGTGGGAGATTCAGCAGGATCAGGCCGGCGATGGTGATGGCAACACCGAGGCAGGTGAGAAACCCGATCGATTCTCCGGCAAACAATCCCCAGAAGAGACCCCAGAGCGGAAGCAGGTAGGTAACTGCGGTCACATGGGTGGCGGAAACCTGGGAGAGCAAGCGGTAGTAGAGCAGGTAGGCGAACCCGCTTCCAGCGAAGCCGAGCACAGCAATGGCGACGATCGGAGCCAAACGCAAAGAGGAAGGATGGGCTCCCGCTAGAGCGAGGGGCAAGATCATGAGTCCTGCGAGCGTAAGCTGGGTGGTCGCGAGGCCAATGGGATCGAGCCCTTGTAGCTTCGCCTTGGCCATGACCGTGGCGACAGCATAGCCCAGGGCAGCCAGCGAAATCACAATGATGCCGCGGAGAAGTCCTCCCGCTGCGTGGTCAGCAGCCGGATCGCCGGCGTGGCTGACAACCACGACCAGCACGCCCCCGAAGCCGAGGAAAACGCCGCCGATGGTGAGCAGCGCGGCCCGCGTGCGGTGAATCGCCATGGAAAGAAGAAGAGTCCAGATAGGGGTCGTGGCATTGATCACGGCGGCAATGTTGCTGGGCACAGTGCGCTCGCCCCAGGCGAAGAAGGTAAACGGGAGAGCGTTATTGAACAGGGCAACCGCAAGGAGCCAGGGCAGCAGGTGGCGCGGCGGCAGCTTGTTGCCGCCGAGGCGGAGCACAGTCCATAGCAAGGCCGCTCCCAGCGCGCAGCGCAGAAGGGCTACCCACAGCGGCGGAAATGCCGTGCCTGCGATACGGATCATGAGGAACGAGACGCCCCACACGGCCGATAGCAGGAGGATCTGCAGCATGGACTTAGTCGTCATACCTTAACGATGACACCGGGGTCTCAGACGGTCCAATACATTGCTGCGATGCGATCGATCAAAATTCCAGATGCGTGCTATATTCGGGGGTCCTATTCAAGCCTATCGAGGCCCTGAGCAAAGTGTATGCCCTTTGAAGCATTATGCTTTATGTGGCATACTATCCGTATGCGATGGACCGCGTACTTCCATCCCAGGTTCAAAGCCGAGTTCGATGAGTTGGGCGCGGAGGTGCAGGATGAACTCCTCGCGTCGCTTGTTCCTTTGCGGGAGTATGGGCCGTCGCTCGGAAGACCTGAGGTGGACACGCTGAACGACTCGAGGTACGCGAATATGAAGGAACTTCGGTTCAAGGCTGACGGAGGCGTTTGGCGCGTCGCTTTTGCTTTCGATCCGCAGAGAAACGCAGTTTTACTTGTCGCCGGGGACAAATCAGGGATAAGCGAGAAGAAGTTTTACAAGCGGCTGATCGAAAAAGCCGACAAGAGGTACAAGGAACACCTCGACAATTTCTGATCAATGGAGTGACTACGATGCGTGGAATGATTGCGGTGGACGACGTGATTGCTTCCTTGCCAAAAGATCGGCAGAAGAAGATTGCGGCCCGAGGAAACGAGCTGCTGGCAAAAGTCCAGCGGCGCATGACCCTGAGTGAGATACGAAAGGGACGAAAGATCAGCCAGGCAAAGATGGCCGAGGCGCTTGGGATCGGCCAAATGCAAATATCGCGCCTGGAGAAGCGAAGGGATCCGCGGCTATCCACCATACAGCGCACGGTAGCTGCGATGGGGGGGCATCTCACAATGATTGCGACATTTCCCGATCAGGAGCCGGTTATCCTTGTGACTTCTCAGTTGATGGACAAGCCGTCAACTTCCGCCAAAAAGAAACGGCCCGTGTAATGCTTCGGTCATTGGTCAGGCAATGATGACGATATCCCGATCCGCTCCTCGTCCTTCCAGGCGCCGAATACCCCATTCAATCTTTATGGTGGATTGAAAATTATCCTGCGGAAGAGGTAATGAAGACGTTCAACACCTCTTTTCTTGCGTGAGCCATTCCTAGGGAAGGGAAGAGTGAGCTTCTCGTTCTCGGTTACGCCGATGACTACCTTTGCCAGAATCAATTTGGTCGCGAGCCTCCCCGCCGGCATTTAGTTTTCTCTGGCTCCATCCATTGATTGATATGGACCTCCACCGAATAGGGGAAGACGGCGTCGATATTGGTCGTTAGAGTTTCATCTGCACCCGTGACAGCAGATTCCGCAAGAAACAGGAATTCCGCATCGCGTTGGCAGATGCATCAGACACGACATTCGAGGCCGATTCATTGAAAACCATTGTTCCTCAGGGGAAACTTCGTCGATCGACCAGTGCGCATTCTGCATGAGGTCGCATGCAGCGGTAAGCGAGAATCAAAACCTGCACGAGGTCAAGATCGCGGCGGACTCCGAGTCTCGTCTCTCTTACCCCGGCTGGAAGGTTTCTCTCGCCGGATTCTTCGGTGTCATGGTCAGCTTTTCGGCCATAGTGCCGTATACCTTCAGCCTCTTTCTCAAGCCGCTCTCACTCAGCTTCGGATGGCGCCGGGAAGCTATCTCCGCCGGCTTCAGCATCGCCGGATTGACGGTGGCCGCAGCCGCTCCGGTGTTGGGCTTTCTGCTCGACCGGTTCGGTCCGCGCCGCATCATCCTTCCGTGCATTCTGATTTTTTCATCCACCTACGCGTCTATGGCCCTGCTCACGCCGCACCTGGCCAGGTTTTACCTGAGCTTCTTTCTCATTGGTCTGGTAGGCGCCGGAACCTCCTTTCTCGGATACTCGCGTGTCATCTCTACGTGGTTCGACCGGCGACGCGGGCTCGCGCTCTCGGTCATGATTGCTGGAAGCGGACTTGGGGCCATGATTCTGCCGGTCATCGCACAAGCGGCCATCACCCACTATGGCTGGCGGAATGCGTTCGCCCTGCTTGGATTTCTTGCCCTCGCCCTGGGTTTCCCACTCACCGCATGGTTCGTCCGGGAACGGCCCGTCAGCCAGCAGCGCGTACACCTCTCGGTCGAGGTTGGAGAATCGGTGGGCAAGGCTCTCCGCGGCCGGATTTTCTGGATCATCGCCGCCACAGTTTGTCTGCCCTCCATCAGCGTGAACGGAGCCGTTACCCATTTCTCCGCTTTACTCACAGATCGTGGCGTCTCCAGCCAGGGTGCGGCCTACGCGATCGCGACCATCGGCGCCACGGCCCTCATCGGACGCTTTCTCACCGGGATGTTTCTTGACCGCTTCTTTGGCCCCCGCGTATATCAAACGATGTTGCTGATGAGCGGCAGCGGAATCGCTCTCCTTTCAGTCGCCCACACGTTGCCTGTGGCGATGATCGCAGCCTCGTTGATCGGCTTCAGCACGGGCGGCGAAGCCGACATCACACCCTATTTGATTGGCCGATACTTCGGACTCAGGCGCCTCTCCACCCTCTACGCATTCACCTGGACCAGTTACTCCATCGGCAGCGCGATCGGTCCACTTGTGGTCGGCCGGCTGTTTGACTCGCTTGGCTCCTATCGTCCCGCGACGATTCAACTGCTGGCGTTGCCCGCTTTCATTCCATGCGTACTCATGTTCCTGCTGCCCCGTTACGCAGATCGTGATGCCTCGCGCCCACCCGCCATCCTTGAACCATTTGCCGAAGTTCCAGCGGCAAATATTCCACAGTGATTAAGGAGAACATTCATGGCACACATTACGCTTCCTGAAGGATTACCTGGAATCACAGGACTCCTGGCGTTCCGTCCTGAAACCGCTGCGCCCATGCGTACGCTCTCTGAGTTTCTGCTGCGCGGGCCTAATTCGCTCACCAGCGCAGAGCGCGAGATCATCGCGACCTATACGTCCAGCCAGAACGACTGTTACTTCTGCCAGATGGGTCACGGCGCCGCCGCCGCACATCATCTGGGAGGCAATTTGGAGCTCATCGATCAGGTGAAGCGTGACTTTCGGACTGCGCCCATCTCAGACAAGCTGAAGGCCCTGCTGGCGATTGCAGGCCAGGTGCAGAAGGGCGGAAAGCATGTCACCGCCGAAGACATCGAGCGAGCGCGACAGACGGGAGCGACGGACCTTGAGATCCACGACACGGTTCTGATAGCCGCTGCATTCTGCATGTACAACCGCTACGTCGACGGGTTGGCGACCTCGGCCCCGCGAGGTCCCGAAGCCTACCTCGCGATGGGTGCAAGGCTGGCCGAGCAAGGCTACGCCAACTCCGGGGCTCCTGCGCCTGTTGAAGCCGCAGATTAGTTGGGAATGATAGCCGGCAATCCGGCAGGTAGTAAGACAAGGCCACCCCACACTTCTGTAAGGAGCTGCAGCATGAAGACTTTTTCCCGCGTTGTTTGCGCACTACTCTTCACATGTGTTTTTCTCTCTTTGCGTATCTGGTCCCAGGTGGCCACAACATCTTTACGTGGGACATTGAGCGATGTAAGCGGCGCCCTGGTAACGGGAGCTTCCCTGACTCTGGCTCGACCGGATACCGGCTTCACGGTCACAATGAAGAGCAACTCTGCTGGAGCTTACATCTTCCAGCAGCTCGATCCAGGCACCTACCAACTTACCGCGGACGCGTCCGGTTTCGCCGCCCAGACAGTACAGGTGCAGCTGCTCGTCGATCAGCCCGCCACACTCAATCTGACGATGAACGTGGCTAAGAGCGAAACCACGATTGCTGTCCAGGCCCAGACGACCCTCAACACGACGGACGCATCGATCGGGAATGCAGTCGGTAATGAACTTGTTGAGGCGTTGCCCTCAGAGGGGCGCAATGTCCCGGATCTTCTGAGTCTGCAACCTGGGGTCCTCTATCTGAGCCATAACGTCGACCAGGACGAGGACGGTCGAAGTGGGTCAGTAGCAGGGGCTCGTTCCGACCAGGGCAATTTAACTTTAGACGGCCTTGATAACAACGACCAGACGGAAGGGTATGCGTTTACCGGGGTGCTTCGTTCCACCTTGGATTCGGTAGATGAGTTCCGCGTGACCACTGTAGACGCGGGCGCAGATTCGGGCCGGTCCTCCGGCGCACAGATCAACGTAATCACCAAGAGCGGAACGAATACATTCCACGGCAGTCTCTACGAATACAATCGCAATACCGTCGCCGTAGCGAACAACTGGTTCAACAAAGAGGCACAGATTTCGGCCGGTCAGCCGAACAAACCAGGCGAACTGATTCGGAATACGTTTGGCGGGGCTCTCGGCGGCCCTATCAAGAAAGACAAGCTCTTTTTCTTCGCCAATTACGAGGCCCAACGAACGGCGGAAAATCAGCAAGCGATATTACAGGTGCCCACGCAGAGCTTTCGCACTGGGAACATCATCTATCCGTCCGCAGCCGGCTCTGTCGTAACTTTGAACCCAACTCAGTTCGCCTCGATGGACCCACTCTGCCACGGTCTTGGGACCTGCCCGCTGGGTCCGGGAGCAAATCCGGCCGTTCTACAGCTGATGAATACCTATCCGCTGCCCAATGGCAGTCTTGCGGGCGATGGGTTCAACACCGCCTCCTTCACTTGGTCAGCTCCGAATCCCCTCAACCTTGGCACGTATGTGGCGCGCATCGACTACTCCCTCTCTGACAAACACAGGCTTTTTGCGCGCGGTAACCTGCAGAACGATCACGAGAGCCTGCCGCCGCAGTTTCCGGGCCAGCCTCCAAGTAGTGTTTATACCAACAACAGCAAGGGCATTGCATTCGGAGAGATTTGGAGCATTCGCCCAAACCTCATTAATAATTTTCGCTACGGGTATATCCGGCAGGGTTACGCAAGCCGGGGCATTGGCAATGGCGCGTACGTGACGTTTGTAACTTTGAGCAATCCGGTGGCGGAAACACGAAGTACGATCACCGATGTTCCCATGCACAACTTCGTCGATGATCTAAGCTGGACCAAGGGGAAACACAGCGTTCAGTTTGGCGTGAACTATCGACTCATTCATGACCAGGTAAGTACGGATGCCTATTCCTACAACACGGCTGAATCGTATATCGGCGAGAGCCACGATGACATCGCCAATACCGGGTAGAGCCTGGATCCGGGGGCATTCGGCTTTCCCGCGGTAGCGACGACATTCAACACCTCTTACAGCTACGCCGCCATGAACTTGGCAGGAATTGTCGCTTGGGGGGCGGATAACTATAGCTATCACGCAAGCAATGGAACGGGTACGCTGCAGCCGCAGGGCGCACTGGTCAGCCGTAATTTCAAAACAAACCAGCTGGACTATTACATCGAGGACACGTGGCACGCATTGCCGAATCTTTCGATCACGTTCGGCGTGCGTCACATGTTTATCCAGACTCCTTATGAGGTGAACGGGCAACAGGTTTCGCCAACCTTCAGTTTGTATGACTGGCTGCAGACCCGTGCACAGCAAGCAGCGCTGGGCATTTCTGAACAGCCTCCCATTTCGTTTGTTCCTTCCGGTAAGGCGAACGGGGGCGCACCATTTTGGCAAATGGACAAATTCAGCATCGGACCTCACTTCGGGGTGGCCTATTCTGTGAACCCGAGCACGGTGATCAGCACCGGCTTCGGCATAGTGTTCGATAACTATGGATTGGGGATCGCCAATATTCTGGCGACGCGTGGGTCGGCGGGGTTGCTTGGGCAAAATGCTGTGGGTGGGGAGTGGACAACTGTGGACGCCGCTCCGCGCTTCACCAGCCTGCAGGATCTTCCGACATTTCCCCCTGTGACGCCGCCAAGCGCCACCATCAAGTTCCCGTATAGCCCACCGGGAGGTGCTGGAGGTGTTGTCTCCATCGCGGACGATAAGAGCAAGACTCCCTACGCATACGCAATGAACCTGTCCGTGCAGAAGCAACTACGCAGCGGTTTCACCCTTGAGACGTCCTACGTAGGACGTTTTGGTAGAAGGTTGTTGCAGACGATAGATTTTGCCATGCCGTTAAACCTCGTGGATCCGCAGGGCGGCGGCGACTACTTTTCCGCCGCGGCAAAACTTGAGAAACTGGCTTACGCCGGTACAAAACCTACCGATGTCCCCAAAATGGCCTATTGGGAAGATATGTTTCCAGATGCGGCGAATGCAGGAGCGTCAGGCAGCGGAACACCCGGATATTCGGCTACCCAAAATATCTACAAGCTCTACTTAGCGGATTCATTGAATGCCTCGGCGAACCTCTATGCCATGGATATATTCTGTTCTCCCGGCTGCGGTGGACAAAGGTTCCGGTACTTCGCCAGTCAGTATGTCTCGATGTTTGCCCAGGCCAGCATTGGAGCAAGCAGTTACAACGCCGGGCAAGTCACGCTTCGCCATACCATGAGTCACGGTCTGCAGACCGACTTCAGCTATACCTTCTCGAAATCGCTGGATCTTGGCTCCAGCGTAGAGAGGATCGGTGGCCAGTTAGCGGGCAATTACGCCTTCAGTCAGATTACGAATACTTTCAATCCGAGCCAGAATTATGGAGTATCGGATTTCGACGTGACCCACCTTGTCACCGCCGATTGGACGTATCAATTCCCGTTTGGCCGCGGCCAAACTTTTGGAGCAGGGTCGAATTGGCTTGTCAACGGGGTGATCGGCGGGTGGGAATTCACCGGCCTGGGGCGCTGGACCAGCGGTCTTCCCTTCAGTACTCCGGTGGCCAGTGGAACGGTTACAGCCGTGGTGAACAACAGCTTCGCGGTTCCCACTGGACCGATCAAGATCCGAAAGCAGGGAAACGTGCTCAAGTTCACTTCGAACGGCCAGCCTGTCGATCCCGCGACGGGTGTTGGCGTTCGCTATCCGCTTACCGGCGAAGTAGGCTCGCGCAACAATTACCGCGGCGATGGCTACTTTGGAATCGACTCGGGGCTGCACAAGCGTTGGCAGGTCAAGGATCGTCAGCAGCTTGCGTTTTCCTGGGAGGTCTTTAACGTATCAAACTCCGTTCGCTTCGACACCAACCCTGCGACCTTTCAGAACAAGTTCAACCAGGGAAATTTCGGCACTTATGGAGCGACCTTGACTCAGCCAAGAATTCAGCAGTTCGCTCTTCGTTATAGCTTCTAAGTTCCCCTCTTGGTCCTGGCGACACACTCCACAACCCCATGTCTCGAGCCCCAAGCCGAGACGTGGGGGAAAACCGTCTGGCAGGCGGGACATTTTCGTGTCACAATTTCGTGAGGTTGGGGTGGCACGTACAGACATGAAGACTGAATATTCGAGCCAAGCAAGGAGATGGCTCCGGGCATGGACCTTGGCGATCCTGGCCGGCGCCTTTGCGAGCAGTGTGCCGTTGCATGCCCAGGGAGCCAAGGTTAGCTCGCCGGCCGAGCTTGCCCGCCTCGCTGACGGTCTCAAGCCCGGCGAATGGGTCTGGGCCGCGGAGGTCGCACCCACCGGTCCAATCCTTATCTACGTCGACCTCTCGCGCCAGCGCGCCACTGTCTACCGCAACGGAGTGCGCATCGCAGTCAGCACCATCTCGTCGGGTAAGCCCGGACATGAAACTCCAACCGGCGTCTTCACTATCCTGCAGAAGGACGCCAGCCACCATTCGAAGAAGTACAACAACGCGCCCATGCCCTTCCAGGAGCGCCTTACCTGGGATGGGGTGGCTCTCCACGCGGGTGGCTTGCCAGGCTATCCCGAAAGCCACGGATGCGTTCACCTCCCCTTCACCTTTTCGCAGGAGCTTTTCGGCATCACTACTCTCGGCGCTACCGTTGTGGTGGAAGGCGATGCTGCCAATCACATCACCACCACAGATGCCAGCCTGCTGGCACCCTTAGACGTCAAGGGACAGCAAGTAACCCAGCAACACCTTGGTTCCCAGGAATTTCGCTGGGAGCCTGACAAGTCGCCGGCCGGGCCTCTGACCATCATTGTTTCCAAGCATGACCAGCGCATCGTGGTCCTGCGCAACGGCGTCGAGATAGGCCGCAGTGTGGCCCAGATCAACGACGACGATCCCGGATCTCACGTCATCAGCCTGACCCGTGGCGCTGACGGCAAAAACCATTGGATCTATGTGGGTCTACCCGGGCACGACGACGACAAGGGCCGCGAACTCGACGAGGCCACCCTCAACCGCGTCCACATGCCACGCGCCTTCTTTGAGGACGTCAGAGCCGCGCTGCTACCCGGCGCAACCATACTGGTGACGCAATCAAGCGTAGGCGCTCTCACCACCGGACAACACATAACGATCCTCGACAGCGTCGTGCCTGAGGTTTGAGATCGAGGAAACCTGGAGGCCAGGCCGCCATCAGTCGCGCCGAGCAAATGAGGAATCAATGGCAGGAGCAGAGTTAGTTCGCACATCTCTGCAGGGGAACGGTGCGTAAACGTTCCGCCGCAATCCTGGCCGAGACCCGCGCCACGGCGAAACTTACACCCTTCAAGTTGCGCTCCCGTGGTACGCCTGGAATGTCGCGTGGAAACGGCGGAGCGGTGTAGACAGTTTTTCCGAAGCGCTCGCAAGACTCATAATTCTCGCCTGCCACAACACCGATGACGCCGGGCAGAGACCCCGGAAGCGCAGCCTCGCCGTTCACTTCCAACGCGGAAACGATGACCGCGCCCGCAGCTTGCGATCTGGCGACGGCGTCTTCAAAGGCACTTCGATATTCCGGGTTGAGTGTTCCCAGGCTGAGATTGATCACCTGAATGCCGTGTTCAAGGCACCAGTCGATAGCCCGAATCACGACCGGAAGACTAGTGGCCAACTTGCCGTCAAAAATCTTCACCGCGACCAGATCTGCTTCGGGATTCAGATGATGAATGACCGAAGCAACCGCGGTACCGTGACCTAACGTATCTTCGTAGCCGGGCAGCGGTCCATCCGGACCGATCGTGACTCCCGCCACAATCCTGCCCACATGAGGATGAGTGCAACACACGCCGCTGTCAAGTACGCCGATGCGCACCGCCCGTCTCATACCGCAATACTCGCCGTTTGTGATTGCCGGGCAATTGCCCCATCCGCGAGGACTACGACCATATCCGCCATCTCGACCAGGTGCATGCGATGCGTGATCAGGATCGACGTGCGTCCACGCAACACGTTGACGAGTTCTCCCGTGACGGCGGCCTCGGAGTCAGGATCGAGCGCGGAGGTGGGCTCATCCAGGATCAGTATCTTCGGATCGCGGAGCAGGGCACGCGCCAACGCAATTCTTTGCCGCTCTCCCACGGAAAGCGTCAATCCTCGTTCCCCGATAATGGTTTCGTAGCCCTGGGGAAGCGACTGAATGAAAGTGTCGATGGCCGCTGCCGCAGCGCAGATACGAATATCTTCCAGAGTTGCTTGCGGGCGCCCATAAGCGATATTCTCGCGAATGCTGGCGCGGAAAAAATGCGGTGTTTGCTCGACCATGGCAATCTGCTTCCGCAGATCCTCTAACCGCAGCTCACGAATGTCCTGCCCATCGATCGAGATCGAGCCCGAGTCCGGGTCGTAGAAGCGCAGCAGCAAATCCGCAAGCGTCGACTTGCCCGCGCCGCTCGACCCCACAATGGCGCACATTTGACCTGCGGGTATGGCAAAAGAGACATCGCGCAGCACAGCAACGCCGTGCGCGTAGTGAAAGCGCACGTTCTCAAACGCGATTGCATGGCGCACCGCGGGTAACGGAACCGGCCTCGCCACTTCTTTCACTTCTACTGGCGTATCCAGCACTTCGAACACCCGGCCCAGGCTAACGCCCCCGGTGAGCAGGTTGGTATAGATACCAAGCAGATTCTGAACCGGAGACAGCAACTTGAGATGGTAGGCCATGAACGCGACCAGGCTCCCGATGGTCAGCTGCTGGGCGATGACCAGCTTGCCCCCATACAGAAAGACGATCGCCGTCGAAAGCGTGAGCACCGTACTCGGCATGGCGCTCGCAAGAAAAGATAAAACCTGCATCGAGAGCAGGGAACGAATAAAGCTCGAGTTGTATTCGCGAAAGCGTTCTGCCTCGAATTTCTCTGTTGCTGAGGCGACGATCAAACGCATGCCCAGTAAATTTTCGATGAGAAAGCTGCCCAAATCAGAACTACGCTGGCGCAGGTCCGCGGTCTGCACCGTCAACCGCCCCTGGTAATGCCGCAGCGCAAAAACGCCCACAGGAAGCAACGCAACACTGGCCAGCATCAGCCGCCAGTTAAGCCACGACATGATGGCGATACTGCCCACCAGGAACAGCACGTTCGAGAGCACGGAGAGCAGCGTATCTGAGCACACACGCTGTACCTCGCCGATATCGTTATTGATCCTGGAAACAATGTCGCCCAGTTTCTTCTGGGTAAAGTAACGCGGCGAGAGCTGCTGCAGGTGGCGGTAGACCGCCAGCCGCATATCGAAGAGTGTTTCCGCTGACAGCCGGATATAAAAGTAGCTGGAAGCAATGTTGAAAGCGAAGCCGACGACGGTGACCACCACCATGGCGATCGCGATCACGGTGAGCGCGTGCAGATTGCGCCGCAGCAGCGCGTCATCGATCAACAGCCTGGAGATATAGGGCTGCACCAGGCCGACGGCGGTCGAAAACAGGCCCAGCACCATGACCGCCAGCAGACCCCGCCAATACGGGACCACGTAGGCAAGCGCCCGCTTGTATTGCGCAAAAGGTATCGTCATGCGGACTTCTTAAGCGGCATTACGATCAGGTTCGACGTTGTGTCTCCTTCGAGGTTGATGGTGCTGAGAAGTTCCAACGTTTTGGCATCGTAGAGTTCGATTTGAAAGCCCGCGTTATAGATCATCAGCTTCGAGCCGTCGGCGGTCATGCCGAAGTTCAGGCGCGTGCGTCCCAGGAATTGACGCCGGTTAATGATCTTCTTGGTCTTCATATCGAAGACCCAAAATTCGGTGACCCGATCCCCCTGCGATCCGTACACCGAGACGGTGTATCCGAGTTTTCTGTCAGGAGTCATCAGCAGCGGTTCCATCTCGGAAGATGCGGGGCCGACCGGAGTCAGATCGTAGGTCATGTTCGACAAGTCGATCTCCGCGATCCCAAAAATCCGCCGATGCACATAGGGGTCCGATGACTGGAAGATCCCGACGACCTTGCCCGGCACTTCATTGGGGTCGTTGACCAATCCCGCAAACGAGCCGTCGCTCGAAGGGTCGGTGGGTTTTGCAAGCGCGATTTTTTTGACCAATTTCAAATCGCTGGTGTTGAACACCATGATGTTGTCGCGGAACAGGTAAAGCAGCTTGCCATCGGGAGAAAGCCTGATGGTATTACGGTAGCCGGTGGGGGCTTGCTCATCTTTCGGGTAGGGAACCATCCGCGTGATCTTCCGCGCGGTAAGCGAGATCTCCACTAGCTGAGGCGGATCAATCTCGTAGTGGTCGATCTTCTTGATGATTGGAGTCGCAATCGAATAGATGATCTTCCCGCTGGGATCGACGGCCAATCCGTTTACCCGGTAATTCACCCCCGGGATGTTCAGCGGGAACGTATCCAGAACCTTGTGGGTCGCGAGATCGATCGAGACGATCGAGTTGTCCTTCAGCGTAGATGCATAGAGAGTCTTCTCATCCGGCGACAGCACCAGGGTTCTCACGATGTCTGTCGGAAGATCGATCTTGTCGACAATCTTTCCTTGCACCGAATCCATCACCAGCACCGTGTGCGGCCACACACCGAGGTACATAAGTTGAGAACCAGTACCCGCAGCAAGCGCGGTGGTGGCCCACAGCGAGAGACCAAGGAAGGCGAAAAAGTCGCGCATCAAATTTCTCCAGGGTGGTTCTTACGGGAAAACGATGTCCACATTGCGCCAGTCTTTCGTGGCCGAGGCACATTTGCTGGTCCAGTCCGGCGAGTTGTTCAAGTGGTCGGGAACCTGGGCCGGCCAGAAGCACGTCGCATAGCAATCGTAAATATCGCGTTCCACCGGTTGGCACAACCCGGCCGTGCCGCCGGCGGAGTCGACCTCCCACCCTGGGGAAAAGATAATGGTGCATCCCATAGGTACGTGTGGTTTCGGCGGAGACCCGCCTGGAGCCTGCAGAGCCACGATATCTTCGACTGGCGGTTGCGCATTGCGCTCGATACGCTGGGCCTTCTGGTTGACGGCTCTCAGATGTTTCATGAAGCCTTCCTTTCAGAGAAATGCTCGAGGAACGAAGGATTCTGCGCTGCGATGGCGCCATAAACCTGTAGGCACTTATCCGTCCAGCCGCGGATCCAATCGCAGTAGTGAAGATTTGCATGCCCCGTATCGCCGTAGCGGACGAACGCTTCGTGATGGCAGCCGCCGGCACAGAGCGGCCGCGCCCAGCATTCATGGCAGTCGTACTTGGTGTCGATATTTCCCCGGGTAAGAAAATCGCTCTGCTTTTCTTTGTCGATGCCGGTGGTCACATTACCCAGAACATGCTGGTCAGAGTCGACAAAGCGATGGCAGGGTGCTATGTCCCCTGATGGGCCCACGCCGACCATGCCCAGCCCCGCGCCACAAGGCAGCGACTTGTTTACTCCCTGGTGCAGCTCGGAAAGAGTGTCGCTTACGTTTGAGAAGCCGTGATGCTCACCTCGTAATGCAAACTCCAGATACTCATCTGCGAGCTCACTGAATTGCTCCAGAACGCTGTCCATTCCCGGCTCGTTGATGGAGTAAAGCCGATTGGGAGAGGTAGTGACCGGGGCAAATCCCACTTCGTAGAAACCAAGCTCATGCTTGAGGTGCTGATAGATCTTCTTCACGTCCATGGCCCCGGAGGTCATGGTGACGCGCGCGGCAATGGGGCGCGTCCGATGGGTGGCGAGCAGATTCTGCACCTTGGGCTTGATGATGTCGTAGCTGCCGCGCCCGTTCGAGAAGACGCGAAACTTATCCTGCATCTCTTTAGGCCCATCCATGCTGACCGTCACGCCAATGGCATTCTCCGCCAGGTATTCGATGATGGTGGGGGAGAGCAGCGTCGCGTTGGTGGTCAGGCTGAAGTCGATGTTGACCTTCAACTCCTCAGCGCGGCTGCGCGCGTAGGCGACCACCTGCTTGAGCAAGGGGAAGTTCATCAGGGTCTCCCCGCCGAAGAAGGTAATGTGGACGCTTTTTCTTCCCTGAGACTCGGCGAAAAGATAGTCGACGGAACTTTTCGCCGTCTCCCATGCCATGAATTTAGGCTTGCCTTCAGGGGTTGCCACCTTGTCCTCGCCAAACTCGTAACAGTACTGGCAGGAGAGATTGCACTGGTTGGTTACATTCAGCACGATGGTCTGCAGCGGAAACGACTCCGGCAGCGGTTCGGACTTTGCGTACTCCTTTTGTCCATTGCGGATGGCCTTCACTTCGCGTAGCTCATGAATGCATTCTTCTATTTCGCTCGAAGAGTAACCGTCGCTCGACAAGCGCCCGACCAGGTCTTCGCCGCTGAGCGGAGTTTGTTCAAGCTGCTGTAGAATTTCAGACGTCATACCGTCCAGCGCAACAATCCCCCCGCTGGGAACCAGATACAGAAACTCCTGTCCTGCACCTTCGAACCGGTGAAATTCACCCAACGAGTACATGGTCACTGTCCCACCTCCGGCTGATCCCACGACACGTATTGCGGCACTGCAACCACCAGGTAGCTTCTTCCCTTGAGGCCTTCGTAGGTTCCCGTTACCCAAACATCTCCGTAGTTGTTGCGCATTGATTTGCGTTTTGGATCGGGACCATCCGAGGAAGGAGTAAACAGTCCGGTTTTGGCATCGACCGATCCGACAAACTCCGTGTCATCGTCCCCGTAGGAGGCGACAAATTCTTCCATCTTGTAGCTGGCGGGTACCGGGCCGAGATCGATATCGTCGCCGGTGTTGGGCTTACCGTCAGGGCCATTGCTGAAAGCGATGGTCTCGAACTGAACGTAGCCTTTGGGGTGCGACTCGCTGCCCAGATGGGCAATGGAAGTGGTGGGCGTGACCTTGAGAAAGTCGATGTGATCGTAAACAGCGTAAGCAGAGGGAAGGGTGGCACTTTTTACCCCGACCCTGCGGCTCCCCGGCGTGGCATCGGGGTTAACGCTGGCGCTCACTGTGATCACGCCAGGTTGTTGGTCGACGATCTTATTGACCTTGACCCCCGGGCCAAGATCGATATCGTCGGCGGTCAGGTTTGCCGGAAACGCATCGCCATAGATACGCATGGTGGCGTCGCTGACGCCGGCCTTCAACGAAGCTGGATCTACCCCGGTAATCATGGGAGCCGAGGTGGCGCGGCGCATGGTCACATCCATGCCGAATTCCTGGTACGCACCCCAGAACCAGCGGCCCGTGAACTCGTTCTGATCTTTTGAGAGCGCCATCACTTCGCGTATGGCTTGCGGCGCCTCCGGGGAGGAAGCCGCAGCGCCCTCTACCGTCGATCGTCCGCGCCAGGCGTAACCGGTATAAACCAGGGCTTTCCCGGAGGCGGCCATGGGCGATCCGGAAACGCAAGTCAACTTCGTCTTGGTAGTGAAGGAATCTCCCGCCGCGCTGGGCTCGATCGTCATCTCTCCAAAAAACCGGCCCTTGCCCGGCTCGCTGCCCGAGATAAGCCAACGTCCGGCTAGCTTCGGAGCCTGCATCGAGGCTTGCCACTCCGACCATTCGGTCGTGTGCAGCGGCGAACTCTTGGCGATATATTCGAGCGCCTGTTCAGCAGGAGTAGGACCCTTGGGCGGCCCGGCAGCGGGATCAGCCCCTTCGTGAGGATGATCGAAGGCGGTGAACCGCACTGCGGGAAAGAAGGCTATGTGCATGTTCTCGAGATATTGCCAATCCGCCGCAGTTCTGTGCCAGGAGAGTGGTTTGGCGAGTGCATGGCAGGCGGCGCAGGCATGGCCGACCTCGGGGCTGGGAATTTTTTCGTCAACGATGCGATGCTCCGTAAAGTAAGCGACCTTCGCGTTTTCTTCCGGAGCTAAGCCGTGCTGGTCACTCAGGTAGCGCACAATGCTGCGCGCCTCGTCAGGCGACAATTGCAGCCCGTTCAAACGGATCATGCGCTTGATCGCTTCTTCCCATCCCTCAGGCGTCGTCCGTATGAAGGAAATGCGAGTCATGTTTCCCTTGGCATCGGGAGCATGACAGCTGCCGCATTTACTCAAGGTAAGCGCATCCTTTACCGGGAACCCGGCCTCATCGGGATTGCTGCCGGGAGTGGAGACCTTTACTTCAGGAGTGGCGCCTGCTTTTTGCGCTGTTGCGGGGAGGCAGCAAAGAGCGGTGAAAAAGAGTGCTCCGAGAACACGACCAGCCATCGATTCCATTCCTCCAGACGCACTTGGCCCACCCTGTTCAGATCATTGGGAGGTGTTGTTGGCCCGTGAAGCGGTGAAGTGTTCTTCGACTGGGAAGAGGATATTCGCGTGCGGTTAGCTGACGGCGCTCAGTCGATGGTGAGACGCTTTTCCTTCAGTGTCAAGTGTTTTTGCAGTCCGTGGAAGAATGGAAAGCGTGGACAAGATGATCGAAATCGAGGGAGACGGGGTGGCTGCAGTTTGTTGTGCGCAGCTATTCTCCGCTAGCGGCCAGACGTTCACCTGTTCGCGCGTGGCCCGGCCCAGGCTCGGAAGTGTGCTGCTTAGCAGACAGACGATTTTGCTGCTTAGCGAAATATTTCCCACGGTTGACCTGCTCTCTCTTTGCCATCCTATCCAGAAGCGCATCGTGGCCTGGGGAACGGATGCGGCTCCCATAACGCTTGCGCACCACGCGTGGGTAGTTTCGGAAGCCGATCTGCTAAGCCGCCTTTGGCAACAGGTGATCGTGTCCGGCAACACCGAGGAGTGTCTCAGCGGTTGGAGAGTACTGGCGAGTGGTCCCGAGCAACGGGCCTTTGGCGCCCGTAAGGCCACGGTGGTAAGCACGCTGCTCAAACACGCTGCTGATCAAACTGCTTGTTGGATCGAGTCCGTCGCCTCCGGCTGGCTCTTCTTGCTTCCCCGCGGACCAGAACTTGCGGCCACCCTGATCAGCGTCGGGGAGGCGCCCGCAGTTCTCCTGGGGCAGAGCCGTGTGATTGCTGCTGTGGTCGATACAGTATCTGGCCCGGCAGCAGAGTTTCCCGCGTATCCGCGTATTGCTTTTCCGCTTTGCGGCGATGGTTGGCTCGCTTGCGGCGCCGGAGCTATGGCTTTCGATCCACTTTGCGGTGAAGGCACAGGCAATGCCGCGCGTCAGGCTTATCTTGCTACCGCGGTGGTCGGAGCGGTCTGCGATAACGAGCCGGTCGAGGAACTGTTGGCGCACTATACGTCAAGGCAGTTGCACGGATTTCTGCGTCATCTCCAGATCTGTCTAAGCTTCTATCAAACCGGCGGTTCGACATCCTTCTGGCAGTCGGAAACAGCACTGCTAGGGCAGGGAATTGAGTGGGCTGAAAAGGTGTTACGCGAAGATGCTAAGCCGGCAACCCATAGACTGATTGGCAGACAGTTAAAGCCGATTGGGAGCAAATCCAAACATTGAGTGGGTGGCCCAGGTCTCGCTTTTGAGACCTGGGTTCTCCGCCGGCTAGACGCGTTCGATGACTACGCTTTCAATGGTCACCGGCTTGTTCGGCTTGTCCTGCGAATTGCGCGGCACTTTGGAAATCTTCTCTACCACCTCATAGCCTTCGACGACTTCACCAAACACCGTGTGTTTGCCAGTGAGCCATTGGGTTGGCGCGACCGTAATAAAAAACTGCGAGCCATTCGTGTTGGGACCAGCATTCGCCATAGCCAGCTTGCCCGGTGCGTTCAAGGCGTGAGGGGAACCCTTGGTCTCGTCCGCGAACTTATAGCCGGGACCGCCCATACCATTGCCCGCCGGATCGCCGCCCTGAATCATAAAATCGGGAATGACGCGGTGAAAAATCGTTCCGTCATAAAGTTTGCTGGTGCTCTTCTTACCGCCGACAGGGTGGGTCCACTCCCGCTTACCCTCGGCGAGTTCCACGAAGTTCTCTACCGTTTTGGGCGCATCCTTTTCAAAGAGGCGGGTGACAATCTTGCCTTCACTGGTATTAAAGACGGCATACGTTCCTGGTTCACGAGACATGAAAAGCTCCTGATATTGGTTTAGTTTTGCGTGGGTGCGGCGGCAGGCGGCGCAGCGGGGGCAGGGGGAAGAGGAGGCAGAGGCTGGCCCTCTTTCACAATGGTGACCTTGTTCAGAACAACCGGCTGCACCGGCTTGTCATCCGGATCGCGCTGCACGCGCGCAATCGCAGAGACAACCGACAAACTCGGCTGGTCACATTGCCCGAAGATGGTGTGTTTCTGATCAAGGTGCGTCGTCGGCACCTCAGTAATGAAAAACTGGGAACCATTGGTTCCCGGGCCGCTATTGGCCATGGCCATACGCCCGGGCACATCGAAGTTAAGATTGGGATCGAACTCGTCCGCAAACATGTAGCCGGGGTCGCCGGTTCCGGTGCCAGTCGGATCGCCACCCTGGATCATGAACTCCGGAATGACGCGATGAAAGGTGGTTCCGTCATAGAACGGCTTGGCCTTCATCTTCTTATGGGTCGTCGGATCGGTCCAGGGCTTGGTTCCCTGGGCCAACCCGATGAAGTTGGCAACCGTCAGCGGCGCTTCCTTGTCAAAAAACTTGCACGTAATCCTTCCCATCGTGGTATCGAGAACGACCGTCGGACCGGTAGGCTCTAACACCGGAGGAGCCTGGCTGACCGGCGAGTCGGGTAGCTCGGCAGGAGGCGTCTGGGCCGGGGGCGTTTGCGGCGGAGTGGACTGCTGAGCGTTTGCAAAAACAGTCGAGAAAACAAACAAAACAGCGAAGCAACGTAGCAATTTCATCGTTAGGTCCCAAATCAGACTAATACACTCGCAGGAGAATTACTTCTTCTCGAATGGCTGTTTTTCGGTGATCCGAGGCCGGTTCTCGGCCTGCAGTTGCTTCGAAACCTCCTGCACCTTGGCAAAAACACGCAGAAAGTTGCCGCCCAGAATCTTTTCCATGTCCGCGGCGCTATACCCGCGCGCCATGAGGGCCTGGGTGATCTTGGGTAGATCGGCGGCGGAGTCCATTCCTTCCGGGCTGGAAGGAATGCCATCGAAATCTGAGCCCAGGCCTACGTGGTCGATCCCGGCAATCTTGGCGATGTGATCGATGTGGTCGATCAGGATACTGAACGGCGGGCGGGGTATTTTCGCCATGTAGCTCTTTCCAATCTGTTCCGCAAGCTCGTTAGGAATCGGCTTGCCCTCGGCCTTAAGCTTGGCTGTCTCCTCCGCGACCGCCTGATCAATGGCCGGCTGTTGGGCCTTTGCGGCTTTGCGATAGTCCTCGCTCAAGAAGCTGGAGTAGTAGTTCACCATCACGATGCCCCCGTACTGGCCAATCGCGCGGAGCATGTTGTCATCCATATTGCGGGGTGAATTACACAAGGCGCGTGCTGAGGAGTGAGAGGCAATGACGGGAGCGCGGCTGATAATGAGCGTGCGGTAGAACGTCTTATCCGAGACGTGCGAAACATCGACCATCATTCCCAGACGGTTCATCTCGTAGACCACGTCCTTGCCGAAGTCACTCAGGCCGTCTTTGGTATGGGTCACCTTGGGGTCGTCGATGTCGCCTGAGGAATCGGCCCAACCATTGGAGTTGCTCCAGGTGAGCGTCATGTAACGCACGCCGAGGCGGTAGTAGTCGCGCAGCAGGCCGAGGCTGTTCTCGATCGAATGGCCGCCCTCAATCCCCATGAGCGCAGCCAGTTTATGTTCGTGATGAGCAGCAACAATATCTTCCGGCGAAAAGGCCATGCGCATTTGTTGCGGGTGCTTGGCCGCCTGTTGATAGACGGCGTCAATCAGCTCGAGCGTGCGGCGGGCTTCGTGGCCTACATACGCCGGCGGATCCACCCAGATGGAAAAGAACTCAGCTCCCAGGTTGCCTTCGCGCGCGGACTCAAAATTGAGGTAGCCACCTTTGAGCGGCTCGGTCAGGTCGTAGCCGTCGTCGAGCATGCGCTGGGTTGTGTCGGCGTGAGTGTCGATAACAATGGCGGATTTGTGGACGGCGAGGGGGTCTTTTTGCTTGGTAGTCATTTGTGCGCTGAGCGGGAGAATAGCGGTGAACAGGATGAGGGAGGGCGCGATCTTCATGGGAGGCCGCGTTTAGTGTAAGCCATTTCGAAATCAGGTGGCGCCTGAGCTGTGTGAGTACCTCAGACTTTGAGTGGGTGGCCCAGGTCTCGCTTTTGAGACCTGGGTTTTTCGGGTAGGATCCATTTGCAGGAGAAACCCAGGTCTCAAGAGCGAGACCTGGGCCACCCACTTAACATTCGTCCGCGAAGTAGTGGTGAGGGTGAAAACAGCTACTCCTGCGCACTGGGGGTGCCGAACTTCGATCCGGTGCTCCATTCGGCGAAGGGGCTGATGGTGGTAACCAGGTCGTCACGGCGATTGATACTGGCGCGAAGATAATCACGATTCATCACTGCGATCACTTCCAACTTGATTTCCTTGGGGCAGACGGCGGTGCACTCACCGATATTGGTGCAGCTGCCAAAAGCCTCAGCATTCATCTGCGCAACCATGCCCAAGGCACGGCGTTCGCGTTCCGGCTTGCCCTGGGGAAGAATCCCGAGATGGGAGATCTTGGCCCCGGTAAACAGCGCGGAGGAACCATTCGGACACGCCGCCACACACGCTCCGCACCCAATACAGGCGGCAGCATCCATGGCCCGATCCGCAGTATCTTTGCCGATGAGGTGCGTGTTGCCGTCCACCGCATTGCCAGTGGAGACGGAGATGTATCCCCCAGAGGCAATGATGCGATCGAACGAGCGGCGATCGACGACCAGGTCCTTAATCAGAGGGAAGGCGCTAGCGCGCCAGGGCTCAAGAACCAGCTCATCTCCGTCCTTGAAGTGGCGCATGGTCAACTGGCAAACCGTAGTGGCACGCTTAGGCCCATGCGCAATGCCGTTGATCATAAAGCCGCAGGAGCCACAAATCCCTTCGCGGCAATCGTGCTCAAAGGCCACAGGCTCTTCGCCTTCTTCAATCAAACGCTCGTTGAGCACGTCGAGGCACTCCAGCATCGACATCTCGGTACTTTCGATCTCCATGGGATAGCTGACGAACTTGCCCGCATTCCTGGGATCTTTCTGACGCCAGATTTTTAGCGTTACTTTCATTACTTGTAGCTCCTCTGGCTGGGATGCACGTAGTGAAATTCCAATGGTTCCTTCGAGACCGTGGGTGGGTTACCTGGGCCGCGATAATCCCAGGCCGCGACGTAGGAATAATGCTCATCGTCACGCTGAGCCTCGCCTTCCGGCGTCTGGTATTCCTCCCGGAAGTGGCCGCCGCAGGACTCATTACGGTTGAGCGCGTCAATGCACATCAGCTCGGCGAGTTCGAAGAAGTCCGCCACCCGGCCAGCTTTTTCCAGGCACTGGTTCAAATCTTCACCGCTGCCGGGGACGTTCACGTTTTTCCAGTACTCCTCCTGCAATGCGCGAATCTGGCCAATCGCCGATTCGAGACCCTGCGCGGTGCGCGACATCCCGCAGTAATCCCAGACGATCTTGCCCAGCTCGCGGTGGAAGGAGTCAACCGTCCGCTTGCCTTTGATCGAAAGCAGCAATTCGGTGGTCTTTTTAACGCACGCGACGGCCTCTTTGACCTCAGGCGCGGAAGCGAGCACGGCGGGAAATTTGTTGGTCGCGAGATAATTGCCGACTGTGTAAGGAACGATGAAGTAGCCATCCGAGAGCCCCTGCATTAGCGCGCTTGCCCCCAGCCGGTTGGCGCCATGGTCAGAGAAGTTGGCCTCGCCGATGACGAACAAGCCGGGAATCGTGCTTTGCAGGTTGTAATCCACCCAGAGTCCGCCCATGGTGTAGTGGATGGCAGGGTAGATGCGCATGGGAACCTTATACGGGTTCTCTTCCGTAATGCGCTGGTACATGTCGAAAAGGTTGTCGTAACGATCGCGGATCGTTTTCTCGCCCAGCCGCCCTATGGCAGCGGCAAAATCGAGGTAGACCCCGAGCCCGGTCTGGCCCACGCCCCGGCCTTCATCACAAACCGCCTTGGCATTGCGCGACGCCACGTCGCGCGGGACCAAATTGCCGAAACTCGGATACCGCCGTTCGAGATAGTAGTCGCGCTCTGCTTCCGGGATCTGGTCCGGAGGGCGCTGATCGCCTTTCTTCAGCGGCACCCAGATGCGGCCGTCGTTACGCAGCGATTCGCTCATCAGCGTGAGCTTCGACTGGTACTCACCGGTAACGGGGATGCAGGTAGGGTGAATCTGGGTATAGCAAGGGTTGGCAAACAGCGCACCCCGTTTGTGCGCACGCCAGATGGCGGTCACATTGGAGCCTTTGGCATTGGTCGAGAGGTAGTAGACGTTGCCATAGCCCCCTGTGCCCAGGATGACTGCGTCTGCAAAGTGGGTGCTGATGGCGCCGGTCACCAGGTGACGGGTCACGATGCCGCGGGCCTTGCCGTCAATGACGATCAGGTCCAGCATCTCGGTGCGTGGGTACATGGCAACCGTACCGGCATGTATCTGGCGTTCCAGCGCCTGGTAAGCGCCAAGCAGCAACTGCTGGCCTGTCTGGCCGCGGGCGTAGAAGGTGCGTGAAACCTGGGCGCCGCCGAACGAGCGATTGGTGAGCGTGCCGCCATATTCGCGGGCGAAGGGAACCCCCTGGGCTACGCACTGGTCGATGATGTTGACGCTGATCTGCGCCAGCCGATAGACGTTCGCTTCGCGAGCGCGGAAGTCTCCGCCTTTCACCGTGTCGTAGAAGAGGCGGTATACGCTGTCGCCGTCATTTTGATAGTTCTTGGCAGCATTAATGCCGCCCTGGGCGGCGATGGAGTGCGCGCGCCGGGGCGAATCCTGAAAGCAGAAGCATTGCACCTTGTAGCCCAACTCGCCCAGCGTCGCGGCAGCGGAGGCTCCGGCGAGGCCTGAACCAACCACGATGATGGAATGCTTGCGCTTATTGGCCGGGTTGACCAGCTTGACATCGAAACGTGTCTGGTCCCATGCCTGTTCAATGGGCCCGGTAGGTGCTTTGGAGTCGAGAATCATCTATTTCACCAGTCCCAGGAGAACGCTGATCGGAATGGAGACGTAGCCGAGGACAATGAGCAGGGCGATCACCAACGCAGTCGTTTGCAGCCTGGCGGTGTATTGCGGCTGGTGGATGCCCAGCGTTTGAAACATGCTCCACAGGCCGTGGCGCAGGTGCAGGCCCAAAAGGCAAATAGCCACGACGTAAGACACTGAAACCCACCACACTTGAAAGCCGGATACCACATTGTGGTAAACGTCGCCCTCAATATAGGCCGCGCCAGGATGGATATACCCGGCGGTCAGGTGCAGAAGATGAAAGATGATGAAGGCAAGAACAATGGGGCCGGACCAGTACATGGTCCTCGAAGCATAGGAGGACGCGATCGCTTTCTTGACCGAATATCCAACTGGGCGCGCCCGCTTGTTGCGCAGGCCCAACTGAACCGTCGCAATAATGTGCAGGGCGATTGCGATCAGCAGGATGGCCCGCACCGGCCAAAGCAATTCTCCAATGCTATGCAGAAACGCGCCGTAGGCGTTCAGTTTTGCCGGGCCTTCAAAGACCTGAAGGTTGCCCAGCAAGTGTCCTATCACGAACGCAAACATAAGGATGCCCGTGACGGCCATCACGATTTTCTTGCCGACCGTCGAGGCCCAGAAGCTGGGCGCCCGATTGTCCCCCCGTTTGTCCGTTGGAACGGCTGCGAGTGTGCTCATTTTGATTTTTCCGATGCCTCAGGAGGTGCCCGAACCGAATCTGGCCCAACTTTTTATTATCGGTGCGCGATCAAAGCACCGTCAAGGATCCGGCACTCGACAGACGGTTCAGGCAAAGAGTTGCAGTAATGCGCGAAACGCTTCTCCACGGTGGCTATGGGCCCAGCGGGTGCGATCGTCGAGTTCCGCCATGGTCTGTTCGAGCGCCGGCACATAAAACAGTGGATCGTATCCGAAACCGCCGTTGCCTTTGGGCGTGGAGAGGATTCGTCCTTCGACCGTGCCCTGGGACGCCAGCACGCAGGTGCCGTCCTGCGCAACAGCCAGTGCACAGTGATAGCGAGCTCCACGATCACTTTCAGTTAACCCGCCAAGTTGCTGTAACAGAAACAGATTGTTATTTGCGTCGGTTGCAGTGGCCTGGCGGAACCCTGCATCGGCCGCATAGCGGGCGGATCGGACGCCGGGAGCGCCTTCGAGCGCATCGACTGCGAGCCCGGAGTCGTCGGCCAACACCATCTCACCGGGTAGAAACTGGCTGTAGTAAATGGCTTTCTCCAGTGCGTTCTCTTCGAAGCTGGGGGCATCTTCCGGCGGGGCTGCGATTGCCTCGAGGCCGGGCAAGGGAAGCACGTCGATATCATGCTGGGCGGCCGCCACGCGAAAATCGCGCAGTTTGCCCGGGTTGCTGCTGGCGACATACAGGGTGCGAGCCATTAGCGAAAGGCAGCCAGAGGGCAACCTTCACAGCGAGGCTGCGGACCGCAATGATGCTTGCCCACGGCAACCACCAGTGCATGGAATTCGTTTAAGAGCGGCAGGCGAAACTCTGGCGGGTCCGGGGCAAATGCGGTATGCACCAACTCTTGCAGCTGGGCCATACTTGTGGTCCCGGCCCGCGAGGCCGTGGCGGTCGGTGATGCGGCGCAGGTATTCATCGACCACGGCTACCGGGTGGAGCAAAGCGTAGAGCAGGATGGCGTCTGCTGTTTCTTCGCCCACGCCGGGCAGTGCCAGAAGTTGACGCCGGACAAGGGGCGTCGGTTGGGTAGCGAGCCGTGCCAGGGAGCCACCGTGCTGCTGGTCGAGAAAGGCGACAAATGCCTTGATGGCCGCAGCTTTGCGAACCATGTAGCCGGAGGGGCGGATCAGCGTGCGCAGTTCATCCTCGGCAATTGCTCGCAGGCCGTCGAGGTTCATCACGCCGTGTGCAATCAGGTTGGCGATGGAGCGTTCCACAGCCCGCCACGAGGTGTTCTGGGTCAGGTAAGCGCCGACGATCACCTCCAGAGCGGTCTGCGCCGGCCACCATTGCTGGGGGCCATAGGCGGCAGCGAGCTGGTCGTGAAAATTGCGCAGAATGGGGGCCGCGGCTTTGTTCATGGAGTCGTCTTCTGTTGCTGCAACTGTTTCTTCCAGCCCAGCAGCTTGGCGCGTAACCCCTCGGCCTCTGCCTCGGCGATCAGGCCCTTGTGTTGATAAAGGATGGAGAGGCTGGTATGGGCCAACGGTTCTTCCGGGTCGAGTTGCAGCAGGCGTTGTGCTACGGTGATGGCCCCATCGAGGTCGCCCTGTTCCTGCAGCGCGCGGATGAGCCCGTGCATGGCGTCGAGCATTCCGGGATCCAGTTCCAGGCAGCGGCGCAGGGTTTGTACGGCGGCTGCGGCGTCCCCTTCGGCCAGCCGGTCAAGCGCCTGGTGATAGAGCTCTTCGGCCTGGGAGAACTGTGACGGTGTTGGCATGGTCTTTAATGGCCTGATTGAATGATAGCGGTTAGGATGAACGAAACAAAGCATCTACCGGGAGGCGCCGCCGCATGAGTTTCATCTTCGCCGATGGCTGGCTGATTACCATGAACGATCGCCGCGAGATCCTGGAGCGCGGCAGCGTGGCCGTTGACCACGATCGCATCACCGCTGTCGGCAGCCGCCGGCAACTCGAGCAGCAATATCCCGGGGCCGAAATCATCGATTGCAGCGGCCGTATCGTGATGCCGGGCATGGTGAATACCCATACCCATTTGTTTCAGACCCTGCTCAAGGGGCTGGGCGACGATATGGTGCTGAAGAAGTGGTTCACCTGCATGACCGGGCCGAGCGGGGTACACCTGACGGCCCCGGATGCCCATGCTGCGGCGCTTCATGGCTGCGTCGAGTCGATACGCTCCGGGGTGACCACGGTGGTTGACTTTATGTATGTCCACCCTCAGCCGGGCATGATCACCTCGGTTGTCGACGCGTTTCAAATGACCGGGATGCGCGGCTTCGTTTGCCGTGGGTTCATTTCTGATGGTGTGCAATATGGAGTTCCGGCAGCGCTGCTCGAGCCGCCCCCGGTTGCCCTGGCCGATGCCAAGCAGCAGATACGGCGTTACAACCAGCCGGGAGGACGAGTTCAGGTCGGCCTTGCTCCCAACATGATCTGGGCGGTTGACGAAGAAGGCTACCGCTTGACCCGCAAGCTGGCCGATGAAGAGCATGTGCTCATCACCACCCACGTGGCAGAGACTGACTTCGAGTTGGAAACGGCTGCGGCGACCTATGGAATGAATGACACTCAGTTTCTGAGCGACATCGGTTTTTTCGGTCCCGACGTGATCGCGGTGCACTGTGTGCATTGCAAAACGGATGACATCAAGATTCTCCGTCAGCACGATACCAAGGTATCGCATAACCCCTGCAGCAATATGTATCTGGCTTCGGGATGTGCCCCGATTCCGGAGATGCTTGCGGCCGGAGTTACGGTGGGGCTGGCTTCGGATGGCCCGGCCAGCAGCAACAATCACAGTCTCTTTCAGGCGATGAAGTTTGCCGCCTTGCAGCAGAAGGGCGTGCACCAGGATGCCACCATCATGACGGCGGAAAAGGTGCTCGAGATGGCTACCATTGATGGTGCGCGCGCGGTGGGCCTGGAAAAGGAAATCGGTTCGATCGAGGTGGGTAAGAAGGCAGACATCGTGGTGCTTGATTACAACAATCCTTTTATGACGCCTATTCATCATCCTGTTTCTGCCATGGTGTATTCGGCGCTTGGGAGTGAAGTCACTACGGTGATGATCGACGGACGTTTGGTGATGCGCGACGGCATTGTTGGGACGGTCGATGAGGCGGCCGTCAGACGCCAGGCGCAGATCAGCGCAGATGCGCTTACTCAGCGGGCGGGTACTGATGCTTTCAAGCGACGGCCTTGGCCGGGGAGATAACCGCAGGTCCCTCCACTACGCTCCTCCGGATTTCCTGTCGAGACCCGTGGCTTTGATGTTCTGCATGCGGCTCTCTCTCACGGAGAGCCGCACACGTGGTCGTTGCTAGCAAGCGCGAAGTAGGAAATCCGGGTCCGCTCCGGTCGGGATGACGATTCTGTTATACCCGCAAGAGCTTTAGCGAGAAATACTTGACCCCGCAACATGATTGTCATCCCGACCGGAGCGAAGCGTAGTGGAGGGACCTGCGGTTTCTTTCCCGGTACTCACTACCCTCTGGAGAACCCAAAAGCACTGCGGTTCAATCTTTGCTGTAAGGCAGCATCAGCGCCGCCGGCTGGATGGCTTTGCCGAACAGTCCCGAGATCGCGAGGATCGTCACCAGGTAGGGAAGTGCCGCCAGCAACTGCGGTGGAATACTCGCTCCTCCCAGCTGCAGGGACAACTGCAGCGCATCGCAGGCGCCAAATACCAGCGCCGCCAAAGCGGCCTTCAATGGATTCCATCGACCGAAGATGACGATGCCCAGGGCAATAAAGCCCTGCCCGGCGACGATCGATTCACGAAACAGACCAATCTGCGCCAGAACCAGGTAGGCGCCGGCCATCCCCGCCGTTGCGCCGCCGATCAACACTCCGATATAGCGCATGCGGGCTACCGAAACCCCAGCTGCGTCGGCCGCACTGGGATTTTCGCCCGCGGCTCGCAGAGCCAGGCCAAAGCTGGTGCGGAACAAGATAAATTGCGCCAGCAGAACCAGCCCCAGCGTTAGGTAAAGCAAGATCGTTTGCCCAAACAGCGCCGGTCCGATCAAGGGAAGGTCGCTCAACCACCGAATATGCATGGGCTGCGAACATGGCCACATTCTGCGGCCCGGCGGATTCACCCAGAGCCCGGCGGTAAACCGTGGCGGCAATGCCCAGCGCCAGCACGTTGAAAACCAGGCCGACAACCACCTGGCTGGCGCGGACGGTGACATACATCCAGGCCAGCAAAAGATTGAAGACGATGCCGGTCAGCATAGCCGCCAGCAAACTAATCCAAACCATCCCGGTTACATAAGCGGTGAGGAAGCTCGCCAGCGCGCCTAATAAAATCGTACCTTCGATGCCGACATTCAAAACGCCGGACCGTTCGGCGAATGTCTCTCCCAGAGCAGCCAGCAGAACCGGCCCCGAGAGCCGCAGGCTGGCGGCCAGCCAGGTCACCAGGAATGCCGAACTCAGCAGCCGATGAAAATTCACGTTAGTTTCACCCGGTAACGGCGGAAGATCTCGCTCGCAAGCACCATCAACACGATCAGACTTTGCAGAATGAAGGTGATGGAGGAAGGAATACCCGCCCGCCGCTGCATGGCGTTCGCACCCACCGTCATGCCGCCGTACAACACTGCCGCGGGGATCACGGCCATCGGGTTGAGCCTGGCCAGCAGAGCGACAATGATGCCGGTGAATCCGACACCGCCGCTGATACCATCCATCAGGCGATGTTGTTCGCCTAACACCTCGACAGTTCCGGCCAGTGCGCCAAGCCCTCCGGCACAGAACGCGGCAAACACCAGCCGGCGGCCCACATTGATTCCTCCATAGCGCGCCGCCGATGGGCTTAGACCGCTGACAATTAACTCGTAACCCAACGCCGTCTTACGCAGCATCACCCAAACCACCACGGTCGCGAAGATGGCCAGCAGGATGCCTGCATGGGCTCGAGTCCCGGGCAGGACAAATGGCAGCCAGGTCGCACGGGGCAGCAGGGAAGTTTCAGGCACCCCTCCGGGGGCCCGCATGGGACCCGATACCAGGTACTGCACAATAAGGATGGCGACATAGTTCATCATCAGGGAGATGAGCACCTCGTTGCCGCCGAAGCGAGCCCTGATCAGCGCTACGACCCCGGCCCAGAAGGCACCGGCGGTGAAGCTCAGGAGCAGCACCAAAGGAAAAAACACCCACGGAGACAGGCCCGTGAACAAACCCAACCAGGTACTGGCTGCGGCTCCAAGGACGAAGCACCCTTCAAACCCCAGGTAACCGAAGCCAGATCGCCAACTAACAATCGTGCCCAGGGCAATCAAGGTGAGGGGCGCGGTCCTTACCAGGGTGTACCCGAAGCCTCGCAATGTCGCGAACGGTTCATGGAACAGCGCGATGTAAGCCTGCAGCGGGTTCGCGCCGTAGAAGGCAAACAGGAGCGAGGTCACCAGCAACGCCGCGACGACAGCCAGAGACATGGAAGTGAGGATGGCGAGCTTCGAGTCAGCCGGAGCTACGCGGCGTTCGATCAGGCTCATGCTTCTCCGCTCATTCCGGAGATCATCAAGCCCAGCTTTTCTGAGGTGACCCCGGCTGCATCGAGAATGCCGGCAATGCGCCCCTCGAACATGACAGCGATCCTGTCGCACAGGTTCATCAGTTCTTCGAGCTCTGCGGAAATCAAGAGAATCGCCTTACCGCGTTCACGTTCGCGCAGCAATTCGAGCCAGACCGCCTCGACCGCGCCCACATCCAGTCCTCTGGTCGGCTGTTCGACCACCATGGCCGGTGCATCCTGCAAGATCTCCCGTCCAAGGATCAGCTTCTGCAGGTTGCCGCCGGAAAGCTTGCCGGCGATCGCGTTGGGAGTGGTTGCACGCACTGCGAAACGCGCCATGAGCTGGGCGGCATGCTCGCGGATCCGGCGCTTGTCCAGAAACAGTCCCCTGGTGCGCTTTCGTTGCGATCCCAGAATTGCGTTGTCGGCGATGGACAGGGCTGTGATCGAGCCCACATGGCGGCGATCGGCCGGAACATAGGACAGACCGAGCGCGCGATGCTGCGCCACTGGCAGCCGCGTCACTTCCCGGTCATCGAGAAACACATGTCCTTGATGCGCCGGCCGCAGGTGCATGATGGCTTCGGCTAATTGCGACTGCCCGTTGCCGTCGACGCCGGCGATGCCGAGTATCTCTCCTGCATGCACCTCCAGGCTCACGCCGCAGACTTTCTCTTGTCCGGTGTCATCGCATACGTGGAGCCCTTCCACGCGCAGCACGGCTCGTCCGCGCTCGACGGGAGCACGATGGGCGCGCAGATTCACATCGCGCCCGACCATCAGACGCGCCAGCTCCTGCTCGGAAGTCTGTCGCGTAGAAACGGAGCCGACCACGCTGCCATCGCGCATGACGGTCACGCGATCTGCCAGCTCCAGGATCTCCTGCAGCTTGTGGGTCACGATGACGATCGAGTGGCCCTGCGCCCGTAGTCCACGCAGAACCGTGAACAGCTGGTCTTTTTCGTGGGTGGTGAGCACGGCGGTTGGTTCGTCGAGGATCAGCAGCCTGGCGTCGCGATAGAGCAGCTTGAGGATCTCGACTCGCTGTTGCACGCCAATGGGCAAGTGCTGCACTTGCGCATGAGGATCAATGGCCAGATGGTGCTGTTCGCTCAAACCGCGCAGCCGGTCCGCGGCCTGGCGCAGGTCGAGCTTTTGTTTTAGGCCGAGCACCACGTTTTCGACGACAGAGAATCGCCGTACCAGCATAAATTCCTGGTGCACCATGCCGATGCCGAGCGCAATGGCGTCTTTGGGGCTGGCGATGGCGACCGGCTTATCGTCGATCAGGATCGATCCGGAATCCATGGAGTGGAATCCGTAAAGAATCTGCATCAGCGTGCTCTTCCCGGCGCCGTTCTCTCCCAGCAGCGCATGGATTTCACCCGCCTCGACGGTGAAGTCCACGTCGCGGTTGGCCACCACGCCGGGGAACCGCTTGACGATTTTTCTCATGGCGAAAGCCGGCAATTGCGTCTCCTCACTCGGTTCCGCCCGCGAAGGTGTGGTTGGCCGATCTAAAAGCTTTAAGCACATACTACGGGGTTGCCAGACTGGTCTGGTCAGAATAGCTAACCTGGCACTTTTGCGTTGCCCGCGACTGCACCCTGGATCGTGCAAAAAAGGATCGTGCAAAAAAGTGCGCACTAAGCGCCACAAGCCAACCAAAAATCAGCCGGCTTCCGCGACGGGCGGCGCGACCTGACACCGGGTTCTTACGCAGAGCAAAGGGGGAGGTTATTTCGCATCTGCAACAGTGATAGCTATGTTTCTAAAGGAGACATGCCCTTTTTCGCTGCCTTGCAGGATGATCGGGCCAGGCAGCGCTTCGTGGCTGTCGATAGCTCCGCCAGTCGGACCCGGTATTTCCTGGTTGTCGATGACGGTCTGTCCATTCTGAACCACGGTGACGCGGCGGCCAATGAGCGTGATGTCGTAGGTCTGCCAGGTTCCGGTGGTTCTGGGTAGCTCCGGATGGGGCACGATGAAACCGTAAATGCCGCCGGTATGGTGACTTGGCGGCTCCTCCGCAGATTCATTCTCGATCTGCAGTTCGTAACGGCCACGGAGATAGACCCCGCTGTTCGAGCTGGGGCCGCAATTGAACTCCAGGTGTAGTTTAAAATCCTGAAATTTGCGATCCGTGGCAAGCTCGGGTCCATTGCCCGGCGTCACCAGGGTGCCGTTCACGACCGTCCAGTGACTACCGCTTTCGGGAAAGGGATTGGCGGAATACTCATGCCACCCATCCAAATTCTTGCCATTGAACAACGAGATCGTCTTTCCCCAGTGGGGTGGCGCGGTTCTCTCGAGCGTGGGCGCCCGTTCTCCTACCCAGGTCCACGTGGCCCCGTCTGGTCCAGTGGTTGTGCCGACGAGCTTTCCAGCGACGAGCCTGGCCTTGAAGATCATGTCGGTCGAACGGTTCTCTTCGTCCTTGGGCGAGGTAAACACGAGAGCGCCTTGACTGATGGCAACTTGTGGCAGCGGGCGAGCATTTCCCCACCGGCCCACCATGTTGGCCTTGAGTTGCCCTTCTTGCTCATACAACTCCAACCAGGAAGGATATGGGCGGGTAGGGGTTTTCAAGGTCAAGTCCCATCGCCCCAGGAAGGGTTGAGCCGCGGCGCTGGTGGTGGAAGGGTCCACAGCAGCCAGGGCTCCGCAGCACACCGTCACCACGGCGGCCAACAACCACAGTCTTCTTTGCAACGTCATCGAGAAGGTTTCCTTTCGTGGGTGCGGGACAAGAGAGTCACGGCAGCGCCTGCATCCACTCTTGAGGCGTATGGGTCGCATCATCAAAGCGCTCAGCTGACACAATAACGCGTTCTGCATCAAAAGATGAACCTTGCGCCCAATTGGATCTGCCGTTCAGTGTAAGCCGTGGCCGTTGCCAAGCCGAACTTGGCGGCGTTTTGTCTTCGAATTGCTCAGACGGTCCGAACAGCCGACCGCAGTTGTTCGCGAAACCATTTGTGAGCAGGTTCATTGGTGAGTCGCGGATGCCATGCCATGAAATACGGAAAGGGCTTGATCTCACGAGGCGCTTCCACGACGCGCACACCAGCCATGGTCGCAGTGATCTTTGCCAATCTGCGCGGAACGGTGAGAATCAAGTCAGTCTGTGCGATGGCAAAGATCGCGGGCACAAAGAATGGCAGCGTAAGCGCGACGTGCCGCTTTGCGCCAAGCTGCGACAGAGCGCGATCCACTAAAGCCTGTTGTCCCTCCCGTATCTCGACCAGGATGTGCTGAAATTCCAGATATTGTTTCAGCGTAAGACGACGGGCACGAACCGGCAGAGCCGCCCCAACGAGACAAACAAAATCCAAGGTAAAAAGCGTTTCGGACTCCAGGGATGGCGGCGCTTCTTCTGCGCAAAGATACGTATTGATTCTTCCCGCCGCGACGTCTTCATAAGTCTCAGCCCCAGCCGCGGACACTTCCAGCTTTACGTGAGTCGCTGCCCTCCTCACGTTCGCCAGGAGCGATGGCAGCACGATCATCGAGGCATGGTCGCTCATGGCCACGCGAAATACTTCCTGGCTTCGCGCTGGATCGAACTTTTCTCCTCGCACCATATCCTCAAGCCGGGGCATGAGCGACTCCAGGTCTCGCAGCACACGTTCTCCCCGCACCGTGCGCTCATAGCCGCGGCCGCTACGAACAAGGAGAGGGTCTCCGAACATATCGCGTAACCGTTCCAGCGCTCTGCTCATCGCCGGCTGACTCAAGAAGCTTCGTTTCGCGGCACGGGTGACGTGGCACTCCTCCAAAAGCGCATGGAGGGGATGTATGAGGTTCAGATCCAGGTTATGTAAATGCACATCGCGCATGATCAACATTCTAACAATGCATGTATCAGATAGCACGCCCGAGTATCCAAGAAAAAGCAGACATTTTCCTCCTGCGCTTCTGCAGATTCTGACAACAGCGCAGGCCTCAGAAAGGGAGAAACACATGATCCGTACTAACCTTTGGATGAAGTTACTTACAAGTGTTCTTTTGACGGCAGTCACCGCCTTCGCTCAGTCGCCAGATCGATTGCCGGTGACTGATGCGGAGAAGATCGCGGACGCACTGCGAGGCGGTCCCGCATTCATCACCAGGGACGCGACTGTGCTCGATTGGCCCTCGGCGCGTGGAGGGGAATACCCGCTACTTCGAAAAGGATCGAACGAATGGACCTGTCTTCCGGCTATTCCTGGTTATCCCCACGATGAGCCAGGGTGCTTCGACCCGATCTTCCTGCACTGGATGCAGGACAGCCTTGCCGGTCGTACGCCGCACATTGATCGCATCGGCATCTCGTACATGTATTTCGGCGCCTGGCAGTCGAAAGATGGATCCTCCAGCCATGAGTTCCACGTTGGCCCGCACCTGATGATTGTCAGTCCCGGCCAAGATGATTTTCAAGGATTCAACCGTGATCCATCGAACGGAATGCCCTACGTGGCGCATTTGCCCCACCGCACCGAGCTATACCTGGTTATGCCAGTGCGGCAATGGGACGAGCAGGACGCCCATCAATGAGCTCGCTGTGACCAGTCGCGCGGGGTTTTAAGAGAGGGCCGGTGGGTGCTGAGCCGGCTTCCATTCGATGGCTGGTCTCTACCAGGTCAAAAGTCGATGAAACAAAACAGTAGTAAAAGGAGAGAAGTATGTCGCAGGGTCAAGGAACACAGTTGTTGAACCAAGGAATGGTGGAGACCAATCCCGGTCTTCGCTCTCAGAGGAGGACACACTACCTGAGTAATTCGGGAACGGTTGCAAGACGCAGCATATTGAAGGCGGCTGCAGCCTTTGGCGGACTATCCACACTAGCGGTGATCGCCCCCGCTGTTTCAGAAGCAGCTCAGGAAAGTGAGTTTCCGGCTGCCGCATCGCCGGAGGTAAAACTTCAGGATGTTCCAGCCGGCCCAAATATCAAGCTCACGATCGAGCGCCGCGGGCAGATCGTCCTTTTTGGAATCAATCGTCCTTACATCCAGAACCGCATTGATCCTGAGACTTTCGAAAAACTGGCCGAAGCATATTACCAATATGACCACGATCCCTCGCTGCGCGCCGCGATTCTATTTGGCCATGGGGAGAACTTTTCAAGAGGGATCGACGTGGAAGGATTTAAGTCGCTCGCGGGAACAGGCAAGCCCTGGATCGCGAGCACTGGGACGATAGACCCTCTGGCAAAGCGTGCTCCGCGCCTCACCAAGCCTCTGATTGTGGTTACGCATGGCGATACCTGGAATATGGCCCATGAGCTCCATCTTGTTGCCGACATCCGTATTGCTTCAGCCGACACCCGCTTCGGCCAGGATGAGAATACACATGGACGCTTTCCCGGAGGAGGATCGACCATCCTTTTTCCGCGCGAAGTAGGCTGGGGGAATGCCATGCGCTACATCCTGACCGGAGATCACTGGAGCGCCGAAGAAGCATACCGTATGGGAGAAGTGCAGGAGGTCGCCCCGGATGCGAAGGAAGCGTTCGAGGCCGGCATTCGAATCGCGAACAAGGTTGCCGATTGCGGCCCGCTTGGCATCAAGACCTCATTGGCGTCTGCTCACCTGGCGATTGATCACAGTGAGGAAGAGGCATTGTCGAAACTCGACGCGCAATTTGGAGCCCTCTTCCACACGCAGGACTTTCTAGAAGGCCGGAAGGCAGAGGCGGAAGGCCGAAAGCCGGTCTACCAGGGAAAGTAAACGCGGGGAGATAGAGGGACACCATACCTATTGCGGCATTTTCCGGGGATAGGTATCTTGGTCCCTTAATCTACTTATTGGCAATGGGACTAGCAGGTTCAACCCGTATCGAAGTCACCAGATCTGATCTGGGTCGCTGGCGGGCTGCACAGCGGCTTGCCGAACCGCGCCTCCGCAATTACGTCCTTGGTTACTTCGCGAGTGAGGGTTTCTTGCCCAGGCCGTTGTATGAGCGGCACCTCCCATTGCGTGAAGTCGCGATCGTGCTGAACTTCGCTGCTCCTCATCGAATCGTCGTCCCATCGGACCCGAAGCGCACAACCGAGCACAGAAACGCATGGATCGTCGCTCTGCAGCATCGCCATCAGATCCGTGAGGCCTTCGGAGCTCGGGACTTTATGGTGATTCGCTTCACCCCAATCGGCGCACAAATGCTTCTGGGCGCGCCAATGGATCTGCTTACGGATCGTATTCTTGCACTCGAGGACGTCGACAGCCGGTTTTCGCGGCTCCTCACGAGCCATGCGGAGGCCACACACGACTGGGCAGCCCGGTTTGACATCGTCGAAAACATAATCGCTGCACGATTGGCGTCCGCGCCCTCCCCTCCGGCGGGTCTGCTCCATTCATGGCGGATACTGCAAGAGTCTCCGAATCATGTCGATTTGGCACGGCTTCCGGATGAATTCGGATGCAGCCGCCGCCATCTGATCGCGCAGTTCCACAAATATTTCGGCATGGCTCCCAAAACGATCGCCAGGATCAGCCGCTTCCATCTGGCTGTCGCAGCGGTCGATCGCCTGGGGCGGCAAGATCCCTTACCGTATGCGGAGGGAAAACCGTATCTCGATTGTCAGGCGGACGCCAGTGTTCGCACCGCCACACAAACGACGATGCGGTGGGCGGATCTGGCGCTCGGCTGCGGCTACTACGACCAGTCCCATTTCATCAACGAGTTCAAGTCTTTCTCCGGACTGAGTCCCCTTGAATTCCTGCAGCGGACTCGCCACGAGTGAACAGCTACCGTCGCTGGCGGTCAAATTTTTCCAATACACCTCGCTGGTCGCGTGCGATAACGAGTACCGGTGTATTTGCGAACTGCGAGGAAGAAGACAATGGAAATCCCTACTCTGGCTGAGATCGAGGAAAAACTTCGCGGCCAGGATCTCAACCCATGGCTCGATTTGTGGCGCGCGGAGCAGGGTCCCGCTAAGCCAGCCGCGCTAAAGCTCATCACGGCAGCGATTCCATATCCGATTGACCAGAGCCTGCGGGTTTTGGACGTGGGCTGCGGGACAGGCGACGCAGGCCGCGCCATTCACTCGCGATTTCCGCATGCGCGGATCGATTTCGTCGACCGGAATGAGTTCTTTGTCTCGCTGTGCGGCGCGGTCAATCGCCGCGATGGTATAGACGGGCGGACGTGGTTGCTTGATCTGTCGGAACCAAACTGGCGGCGCGATTTGGCGAGCGGCTATGACGTCGTGGTGGCCGTCAACGCCGTGCACTGGCTCAGCCTGGCGGAAGCCGCGAAACTTTTCGGCGACATTTTTCAGTCGCTCCGTTCGGGTGGCGTTTTTCTGCTTATGGAACCGGCAGGAGCAGAGTCGGCGTTTGCGCCCGGGTTCGAGGGGTGGCAAAAGGAACAGCCAAGCCAGCACAAGTACGAAGATTGGCGCCGCTTCTGGTCGCGAGTGAATGATCTCTTGGGCTACGAGTATGGCTTCCTCGGCGATCCTCCGACGATCAAGACCACATCGGGGACGGGCTGTCTGTGATGCAGTGGGTTGGTATGCTCACGGATGCTGGCTTTGCGTCTATCGATATTCTGCTGAGAGACGCTGAAAAAGTAGTCCTGGCAACTGTCAAGGCCTGATGGCAGCCCGCACGAAGCTATATCAGGCGTTGAACTGCCTCAGATGATGGTCGAGGTGCTTATATGCCATGATGGCCCACTCGTTGGGGCTCATAGCCCCGAAAAAACAGTGCGGGTGTGTCGTACATCGTTCTGGGCCACCCGTCGAAAACCGGTCGACCCAGTCGAGCAGACGCTGCTGCTCGGCGGCAAAATCTCTCTCGCCCTGCATGATCAGGCTCTTCTCTGATGGCATGTTCCGGCGGATGGGCTCTTCTCCTAACACGGATTTCTTCGCCATCTTTCCGAAGATCCGTCCAACGAAGCTTCGTGGCGGGGACTTCAACCCGGCGGCCATCTCCATCCATGCGGAACAGTGGGCAAGCATTTGCGCGACGTTCATTTTGCCCCAGTGCCTTTCGCTGTCCGCCCTCAAAGACTCGATCCGATTCCTGATTTCCGTTGTAGAAGAAGGTTCAAACAGGCTTTTCATTGATGCCTCCTCACGGTGATCTCAGTACTAGACTGTCTAGTACCCGCTATTGATCTTGCGTAAGACTAGACCGTACAGTACTGTATGTCAAGAAGACAGATTCGTCTCAGCGAGGTGGCATGGCGCGTTCCGTTTCGGCAAACAAGCCCGCGTTGGTGGCGGAAGCGGGCAACTCTGACAGGAAGCGCAGAGCCATTCTCCAGGCTGCGATGAGCGTTTTTTTGAAGAGCGGATTCCTTGGCGCAAGCATGGATGAGATTGCCGCGCTGGCCCAGGTATCGAAGCAAACGGTGTACAAGCAGTTCTCGAACAAAGAGTCACTATTCGTCGAAATTGTCACCAGCATGACGGATACGGCGAGTAACACCGTGCACAACGACGTGCCGGAGCTGACCGTGAGCGACGGTATCGCGGAATACCTTCAGTTGTACGCCTTGCGACAGCTGACCGTGGTGCTTACGCCGCCGTTAATGCAGTTGCGCCGTCTCGTGATTGGTGAGGTGAGCCGCTTTCCAGAACTGGCGCAAATTCTCTATGAGCGCGGCCCGCAGCGTGCAATCGCCTCATTTGCCAAGGTGCTCGAACACCTGGCCGCACGCGACTTGCTGACGATCGACGACCCGAAGATAGCAGCCTCTCACTTCAATTGGCTTGTGATGTCTGAGCCTCTGAACAGGGCGATGCTGCTCGGAGATAAGACGATTCCGAAGCAGGCGGCGCTGCGCCGTCATGCAGCAGAATGTGTGCGCGTCTTTCTCGCTGCGTACGGGAGAAAATCAACTTCGGCTGCCAGCACCAGGCCATCCGGATGGTGAACGGCGCCCTGCTCATTGGCGACCTACACCACAGTTGACAAGGAGGAAGAAGTCCCTCGTATCATCTCAGCACGCAGGGTCACTCAAGCAGGACCGAATCGAATATGAAGAAGCGATCCAAATCTAAAACGGTGGTCCAGGATTTGAAGGCTGACCAGGTGCTGACAGCCCCGCCAGAAGCGGGAAATCCAGGCGCTGACCGTAGTGCCCGAAGAAAAGATCGACACTTCGGAAATTCCCGAACTCCCTCCGGGAGCATGGAAGAAAGCGGTTCGAGGCAAGTGGTATCGCCCTGTGAAGCAAGCGGACAGTTCTGTCTGATTCACGAGGACTCCCTAGTTCGCCGAAGGCTTCTCGGCGTGATCGATGACAATAACATCGACGGGAGCTTTGGTCGATAGCAGCTTCAACCCCAACCCTTCCTGGATTGCTGTGAAAAGGTCCGGCGGGGCGTCGGCGCTTTCCGTCGGCGACGGTTTGGATCCGCCAACTGCGCCGAAGTGCGCCTCATCCGGCGTCCACGTCAACCTGAAATCAAACCTTCCTGCGAGTCCGGTTTGATCCACTACCGGCCGGTCCAGAGCGCCCTGTCCCAACGCTTCGGCAAAATCCGCCATGGTTGCGTTCGTCGCGCCAAAATTTCCAGGTGGCCCGAATCCCAGCCCCGTGGGCGCGCCGGGGTCGCTCTGGCTCCTGGTCATTTTGGCACCGGTCCTGGCGACGGTGAGCACGTACACGGTTAGTTCTCGTTTCTCGTAATGGAGTTTGAGCTGAAATCGATCCGCCATCAGCTTCTTGACCATCGATTGCCACTGCTTGATGCTTGGCTCACCCTCTCCGTCGGGCTCAGCGGAGATATCGTAGTTCTCTGCAGTGACCCAATCCGGCGCGCCGGCAATCTGGCGTTGTTGAAGTCCATAGGAGAACCTGATGAGGTCGTTCAGAGAAGTGTGAATGACCGAAAAGCGGCGGCGCTGAAACTCGAATCTCGGCCCGCGTTCCTCAGGCCCACTTGGCTTGATCGTGGCGACTTCAAATGCCGGATTAGCATCCGCAGCCATGGGAGGCATGCGCGGCGGAGACTGAGGAATCGTCCACTCGGTGTCGGGCGTGGCGCGCCCAAAATTGAGCGGCAGCGGGTTTGGTCCCTGCCTCCACGTCCCGGTGATGGAGTTGCCATCGGCGCTCACCGTGCCTTCGTATGTGCCAAAGGGAAGGTCAAGCTTCAGCAAATAGCCGTTGAGCGTGGTGGATATGACGGGTATGCCGCCCGGCGCCCCGTCGATGTTGTAGAAGGTCGCCCGGAGCGCCCCGTCACCCGCCTTCGTGATGTTAACCACGAAGCGTTGGTCCCGGCCGGAGTGCAGTATCCCCTGCCAGGTGGCGGCGATTTTGCTCGCTGGGTTTGCGGGCGACGATTGAGCCCGGACTTGCGTAGCATGGACAAGACCGAGGCAGATCGGCAATGCGACGGCGATCACCGCAGCCACGCTCAGTAGCAGTTTTCTCCTCATGCCTTTACGGGTGCTCGCTCGGGACACTCAATCCTGATCGTGCTTAACGAACCTTCTCAGCTGGTATCGGCTTCATGTTGGGGGGAGCCCCTCCCGGATGTATTTCGGCATGCATGTCGTCCTTCAAAGTCACGGTGAATTCCATGCCGTCGCTGAGCGTGAGATGCAGGGCGGAACCTTCGAGTGATGACTTGGCAATCTGCGCAGGCAGGTCGTCTGTGGGATCGGCTTGGCTTAGTTCTCCATTCTCGTCTATGGCAATACCAGATTTGGTAATAGATCCAGTAAAGCTGGAGCCATTGGGGACCAGAACCATGGTGGCGAAGCTTTTCCCCTTGAACATCCAGTGCCAGGTTCCTGCGAACTTTTGTGCGGTGTTGGACGATTCGGAGGTTGCCTGCAGAGTCATCGCGTGCGCGAGGACTGCGCTCGCGCCAAACGTAATACTCGCTGCCAGGGTCAGAGCAAGTACACCGGCGCGCGATAGCGAAAGTCTTTTCTCAGTCAGCATCATGATGCGACCCTCCAGGTTGTCTCCATCGAAGATACCCAGCGCCGTAGCGTTGCCACGAGGAACGGACAAGCACAGGGAAGCCAGGTGTAAGAGGGTATTGGCATAAGAACGGCGCTTGCCTAGGCAGGCAGCGGCGTAGTCGTCGCAAGCAAGCTCACGCGCCTGCGAGATTCTTGACGTGAGATAACGGATGCCGGGGTGCCAGGCCATTGGTATCGAAATGAACTCACATAAGATGTGGAGCAGAAAGTCCCGGCGGCGGATGTGGGCGTATTCATGCGCAAAAATTGCCAGCAGCTCCTGCTCGCCAAGGCGCGGCAGCAATTTACTGGGCAGCAGGATGGCAGGACGGAATACTCCGATTGTTACAGGATCGTCGATGGATGCGGATTCAAGCAGGGCGATGCGCGTGCCGGCGTCCATAATCCTGTAAGCCGCTGCAACTTTGGCAGGAGAAAGTAGCGATGAATCCTTCCGCAGCCGAAAGGCCCGATGGGTCCCGCGGCATAAGTGAACCAGCCGATGCAGAATGAGGAGCCCCCACAACCCGATCATCCAGCTTTGAACGCCTGCTCCAGGTGTGAGCTGTCGTTGTTCTTTGGAATGACCCTGCCAACCCCAACCGTTGTGATGATGGCCCAACCCGCTTTGGGAGGGAAGTTGCTGCATTCGCGAGGTCTCTTCACTGGGGTGCACTTGCCAAAGCATGTTGAAAATCGGAGCCGCGAGGCAGAAGAGGAATATCGAGAGATAGAAAAAATATTGATACTTTGCTTTTGCCTTTGCGACAAAGCGCGAGAAGGTCGCCGCTACGATGGCGAAGAGTCCAATCTGCAGAATTGCGTTGAGTAGCAGATCAAATACGGTCTCTCGAATTGAGTTCATTCCTGTTCCTCCTCACCACCGCTTTCTTTCAGCTTCGCCTGCAGCTCTTCAAGTTTTCTTGCGTCGAGGTTCTTACTCCGAACCAAAGACAAGAGAAGATCGTCCACCGATCCGCGAAAGACTTTCTGCAAAACATCCTTGATTGCCAGTGAATCGGCCGCCTCCTGGGAAACGATGGCACTGTACTCATAGGCACGTCCAACGAGTTTTCTCTTCACTTTTCCTTTGCGTTGCAACACATTCAACGTGGTCTGCACGGTGGTATAGGCAAGTTGAGGCTCCCCCGTCAGGCCTTGCAGAACCTTCTGAACATTGCCTGCGCCATCGTCCCAGAGAACGCGCATGATTCGCCGCTCCAAAGGAGTTAAAACCCGAGCCTTGCTTCTCATCAACCTCTTACCTCCTACACGTATAGGAGAGTAGTACCGGCGGTTTCGATTTGTCAACTATAAGCATAGGAGATGCATGCAGGGTGCTGTCACCGCATGGTTTTTATTTCGTTGCAGAAGTTTCGTCGCAAGCCGGAAGTTACAGAATCAACAAGTGATGCTGAGGGCGAGACTTGGCTGAGGTAACGCCGCGCGCTGCATTCCATCCACCGGCGCTCATCTCAATCGTGCGGCTGGAACTTTGGCGCCTCCAGCGCGTCCCCTCAATCTCTGGATTGATTCGCCCGCGAAGCCTGCAGGCGGCGCCAGAAGAAGTACGAGGCCGCCCATAGCACACTGGTAAGTGTCGATGGGACAAACGCCAGCGCCCGATCGCTTATGGAGAGGTGGGCGATGATAGCCGATACCAGGTTGATTGCGAAGCCGGCATAGGCCCACTCCTTCATCACGGAGAGGAAGCCCCGCGAGGGAACCATGGGGACGACCAGCACCGCCACGCCCACCAGCTTGGCCAATGAAAGCTCCCAGCGGAAGTAGCCGTTGGAAAAGCCGAGGCGGGTGAACGCCTGTGCTCCTTGTGGCAATAGCTCGTAGTAAGCGGTGAAGCTCATCTCCAGGCAGAAGAGCGCGGTGAAAGTCCAAAAAAGAATGGTGGTGGCTTTGGGGATGGCATTGCCGGCCACGAAGGCCGGTTTGTTCAGGGTGGACTCCATGGGTTTCCTCCTTCGATTCACGAATGCTAAGCCGCTTGGCGCGGCGAGTTTTGTCGTTTAACTGCCAAACTGCTTTGCGTACTCCGTTTTCAATCGTTGCCAGCCGTCGAACTTCATCGCGTCGGGGCCGGCAATGCGGCCAATCGGCGCACCCGCCAGCAGCCGATCAAGAACGTCGAAGCAGATATGCCAGCTCGCGGCGCCCCACGCGATGAAGCGGCGATCGATGTTGTGCCAGAGCGTAAGGCGCGTGCCGCGCCCGAGCGGCTCGAGCTCCCACCGGAGATCGTGGTACTCGAGCAGACTGGGAGCCTCGGCTCGCGTCACCCGGGTTTCGGAGACAGCCCCGCTGCCTCCCCAGGTGAGCTTGACGCAGGCTCCGGCGCTAGCCAGGTTACCGTCGGCCTCGAAGGGCGCCCACTCGTGCAGCTGCGCAGGATCGGTGAGCGCCTGCCACACCATCGCCGGCGGATGACGGAGTTCGCGGACGAGGATGAGCGTCCACTTGTCTCCGTCCTTTTGGATTTGCGCCCCGCTGGCGGGACCCGGTGTGTAGGCTTCGCGATCGCTCATCTTCTCCTCGTCTTTCCAGGGTCCGCCTACCAGCGCATCAGCTGCGTGAGCTGAATGAGATTGCCGCAGGTGTCATTGACCATGGCAATTTTTGATGCGGTTACGTCGGTTGGCGGCATGGTGAATTCAGCGCCACGCGATTTCATCCGCTCGTAGTCGGCCTGCACGTCATCGGAGGAGAACATGGCAGCCGGCTGACTTTGTTGAAAGAGCGCCTGCTGATAGGTTTTGGCTGCGGGGTTGTTGTTGAGCGCAAGCTGCAGCTCGATACCGTCCGGATCCTCGGTCGACGCCACGGTGAGCCAGCGAAACGGCCCCTTGCTGAAGTCGGTTTTCTTCACAAAGCCCAGCACTTCGGTATAGAAACGCAGGGCCTTTTCCTGATCGTCGACGTACACGCTTGTCAGTTTGATTCTCATCGGATTTCCTCCTGTGTCAGATTCGCGGCGTTGCCGCGTCACTTCGTCTTCCTTTTCATTCTCTTCGTTGGTGTTGACTTTTTGTTCGAGTTGGATTGAGCCATGCGGTCGAGGTGGCGCTCAAGAGCATCCACATGGCCGGACCAGAACTGGCGGAATTGCGTCAGCCAGGCATCCACCTCCTGCAGCGGCTCCGGATTCAGGCGGTAGAGGCGGCGCTGTGCGTCCACCGTGGATTCCACGAAACCGGCCTCGCGCAGCACGCGCAGGTGCTTGGACACGGTGGGCTGCGACATACGAAGCCGACGTTCGATCTCACCAACCGACTGCTGGGACGAAGCCAGCAGGCTCAGAATCGCGCGGCGGTTCGGCTCCGCAATGATTTCGAACGCGGTCTCCATTTACGTAATATGCCTCATAACGTATATACGTGTCAAGGCATGTAATGAAAAATTACACGATTTCTTTCGGCGTTTGGATAAATGATAGGGACGCCGGCACCTGCTTAGTGGTCGAAGTGCAGGTGTACTCGTGATTGCTGGGCTTGCGAACTGACGCGGAAGGCATCCGCGGATTTGCGGAAAATATACGCGCTCAGGAGCGGCATCGCCTCGACGTCCGATGCGATCGCCTGCGGCGTTGGCGGTTCGTCGGGGAGCCTGATCGGCGGACCCGTATATTGAATGTCAAAATCAAGACTGAACTCGTCAAACTGCATTTGAATCCGGACTGGTGGGGCCACGCCGATTTTGCTGAGATAGATCATCAATTCATGCAGGCACTCCGCCGCCTGGGCAGCGATTTCCGGCCGCATTCCCCATGCCGCGCCTTCGACCTCCATAATCCTGCGAACGTCGCTGTCTTCCTGTGCACAGGTTCCGGGGTCGATCTCAAAGACCTTACGCTTCGAAGTTCCCAATCGGAGCAATAGGTTCAACACCACCACCAGCACCGTACCCAGAGCCAGCGAAGAGCTGAAGAGTGGGCTTATCCACGCAGGCACACCAGCATAAAGTCCAGGCACGATGGCCACGCTCAGCCCGAAGATCAAGGCCAGCCCGGTTACGAAGATGCGCCGCGCATCGAGCATGCGCGAGAGCATCACCTGGACTCCGCCGAGGATCATGAAGCAGGCGACGTAGACTACGACGGCACCCATGACTGGCGCAGGCATGATCGAAAAGACCTCCGCCAGCCGGGGGAAAAAGGCGAGCGCGATACAGATCAGTCCGGCAGGCCAGGCGATGATGCGGCTGGTTGCACCGGTAGCCAGGGAAAATCCTACATTGCTTGAGAAGGTGGACTGGCCCAATCCTCCGAGCAGGCCGGAAAGCACCGAACAGATACCTCCGGCGAGAATTCCGCCGCTGATGTCTTTCATATCCGTGCGCTTCCATTGCGCATCGTTGATTTTTTCGCAAAAGGTCAGGTCGCCGACCGTCTTGAGGATCGAGCAGACGCTGGCGATCATGAAAGGCAGAGTCATGGCAAAACTGAAATGGTGACCTGTTGGCAGCCGGGGAAGGCTGAGCAGCGGAACGTCCAGAACCTGCCGCATCTGAGCCGAGGTCAGAGTGTGCGTCAGGATGGCGGTCAAATATCCCAGAAAGAGGCCGAGCAGCACTGGGTAGAGTCGAAGCTTGCTTTTGGTCAACAAAGTAGGCACAACCATAGCGGCCAGCGTAAGCAGGGCGACAAGGATGGCCCGCACATCGAGATGCTGGCTGTTCGGCGTATAGCCCATGAATCGGGGACAGCCGATACTCACCAGATCGAGTCCCACCATCGCCACAACCAGGCCGGTTACTTCCGGCGGGAAGAGCTTTTGCAGGCGTTTCATGAATCGGGAGAGCACGGTTTCAAATGCGCCTGAAAAGGATGTCATGCCGAACATCAAAGAAAGGCCGCCCGTCTTGCCCGCCAAAATGGAAGCGGAGATATACGCGGGACCGCACGAGAACGGACACAAATATCCCGAACCGACAGGCCCCCTGGTTCGGGCCTGCAGGATGGTCGCCAGGCCCGAGGCGATCATCGAAATGCGGATCATGTTTGAGGCTTCCAGGCTGGAAGCGCCGATGCTCGTGGCCACAACGACGACAAAAATCCACCCCACCGACATGACAAAGACATGCTGCAGGCCCATCACGATGGTGAGCGGCAGGGGCGGAGCTTCATCGACTGAATAAGTCAGATTGGCTGGTTTGACACGCGCAATCTGGGTTCGCTCTTCTCGCAAAGATGGCGCTGCTGCTTTCACGATCTCGAGTTCCATCCCGGGGAGGGTTTTTGCGCCGGGAACTCCGCATTCCCGATCGTCGCTCATCGTCAGAGCGCGTTTTGTATAGTACGTCAATCGGAAATGCCGCCGCTAAAAATATTTGATTGAGAATCGTCGATCCGTAGCGATCAGGCGAGATACAATTTGCGATCCCTAATCTGCTAAAAATGTTGGGTTGCCGGCCAGGGATATACGAAGAGGGATTTCATGGCAAGAGCGAAGAATGCCGGGACAGGCCCGGACGGCCGCGCTGAGATGGGATTGTCGCCGGCAAGTCCTGCAAGCCTGAAGCGATTGCTTCCGTTGTACGCGGTCGTCTTTGCCGGCTTCGTGGGCTATAGCCTGATGATCACGGTCTTCACGCCGATGATCATGAGCAACCACGATTTGCTGCTTCGGGCAGACGAGCCGATGAGCAGGCGCGTGATCCCGCTTGGAATACTGCTCTGCCTGTATCCCCTGGGTCAATTTGCCGGTTCGCCGGTACTCGGCGCGCTGTCCGATCGCTTTGGGCGCAAGCCAGTCTTGATGATCTCGCTTTGTTTCACGACAGGTTGCTATGCTCTCATCGGCATCGCACTCTCCCGAAGGAGTTTCGCTCTGCTTTCCTCGGCTTCGCTGCTGGCTGGTCTGGCGGAAGCCAACGTTGTGGCAGCGCAGAGCGCCATCGCGGATGTCATCACCCCGGAAGAGCGCAACCGATTCTTCGGCTACATTTACCTGAGCGCTAGCTCCGCGTATATTGTGGGGCCGCTGGTGGGCGGAAAGCTAGCGGATCCTGATCTGGTTTCGTGGTTCAACAATGCAACCCCGTTTTGGGCAGCGATGATTGTGCTCGCGATGACAACGGTAGCTACGGGGTTCGTCTTTCGCGAAACAAATCCGCCCGCGCGACGCCACTCAGTCAGCTTTTCGCAGGCCTTCACCAATCTTCGAGGTGTCGTTTCCAATCGCCGTTTGCGCCGGCTCTATTGGCTCAACTTTGCTTTCTATCTTGCGATCTTTGGATTTTTCCGCTGCTATCCAATGTATCTGGTGGACCGCTTCCATCTCGGCGTGTCGCAGATTTCGGAGTTTGTGGCATGGGTGGGCGTCCCCATTGTGATCGCCAACGCCTGGTTCACCGGTTTCCTCGCTGCGCGCTTCAGCACCAGAACGCTGACCGTCTGCTCGGCATTTCTCACCGGCGCATTCATGATCGTCGTCGTCGCCATTCATACTCGGGGATCGCTCTGGGTAACCCTGTTTCTGACATCCGCAGCACTGGCAATCTGTTTGCCGGCATGCGCGACTTTGCTTTCAAAGGCGACCAGTGAGGCGGAACAGGGACGCGTCATGGGGAACAATCAAGCGCTCCAGGTGGGGGCGGAAGCTCTATCCGGGCTGGTTGGCGGCCTCGCAGCCGCTTTATTCGTAGAGCTACCTTTGATCCTCTTAGGGCTGCTCGCCATGACGGCAGCGCTGTTGCTGAAATTTGCGGTAAGCCAGCATAACGATGATGGATCTAGCGCGTCGTTAGAATCTTAGTGACGGGAAACTCAGTTGGGCAATCAGCGGTGTCATTCCCCTCGCAATATCTCGATGGGGTTGATCGCCGCGGCGCGCCGCGCCGGCAGCAGGGAAGCGGCGGCCATCGCCAGCATGAGGACCGTGAAGGCGACGAGCGTAGCACCAGCGGGTCGAGGGTGCTGACGCCGAAGACCAGGGATTTGAGCAGGCGCGAGGCGAAGAAGGCTCCGGTGAGGCCGATGGTGCATCCGGCAGCGGCCAGTTTCAGTCCGGAGAAGAGGACGAGCGAGACAATGCCGAAGCGCTCCGATCCGAGGGCCAAGCGAATGTGACCTGCTGATGCGCGTCGTCCTCCTGTTGGGTGTGGAGGCGGCCGAGCAGAGGCTGGACGCCGAGGGCTGCGAACACACCGGGCGTCATGCGAGTGGCCATCACCTGGGCGTACTCGCCGATGCCGGAGAGCTCATAGGGGGTCGGGCGTTTGTCGTAGCCGCCGAGCGCGGTGAAGCTGTGCGTGTCACGGGTGTAGTTGACGATGTCGGGTGCGGTGATACCGGATCCCCTGTAGTTGCTGCCGATCTCTCTGTTCCCAAGTTTATCGGTGAGGAGAACGAGTTGATCGGGATGGGGGAACGGCAGCGGGCGAAGCAGCACGCCTTCGACAATCGAGAAGATGGCTGTGGTGGCGCCGATGCCGAAAGCGAGCGTGAGGACAGCGGTCAGGGAGAAGCCGGGGAATTTGGAGAGGTGGCGGAAGGCAATCTTCAGGTCACGCAGCAAAGCTGGATCCTCCCGAGGAAAGGATTCCTTACAACAGAGCACGTGCGGCGCCAAATGTGGCCGTGGCGAAACTAGTTGCCTGTCCGGGTGGGTGAACAGGGCGGGCGGAAAGTTATGTCCGAATTTGGGACTGGCCGTCCGAATACGAACAGCGGGTCGAAGCAACTATACCGGTACGTACTGATTGAGATAGCGCTTGGCCATGCGGAAGCCGACTTTATAGGGTTCGCTAAAATCCGGTCCCGGATTGTCTGATGCGCCGTAGAGATCGTCTTCGTGCTCAATGCTCATCGCACCCTCATAGCCGACGCTTTGAAGAACGCTGAAGAACTCGGGCCAGGGGATACTGCCCATACCGGGAATGCGAAATTGCCACCACTGGGCCTTGTCTACGGGCACGATTCCACCTCGGCGCACGATGTCCCAATGAATCTGGGTATCTTTCAGGTGGACGTCATAGATCTTGTCAATGAAGTCTTTCGCAGTTTGAACGGGATCCATCATCTGCCACAAGAGATGCGAGGGATCGTATTGCAGACCAACATAGGGGGAGTCCTTGAAGGCGTTGAACAGCGCTTCGAATCCCACTGGGCTGGTGGCAATGTTGGGGCCTCCCTGCCAGGGCTCCCACAAGATGCGCACCTTGTACTGCTGGCAGGCAGCGAAATACTTTTCGTGGTAGACGCGCACGATCTCGTCCACTTGCGAGGCAAATGTCATGGAGACATCTTTGCCGGACTGCGTACCTATATAGGGAACGCCTAGTTTGCCCGCCAGCTCGATGGCTTTCACGAAGTTGGTGTTTTGGCGCTCGCGCTCTGCGGGATCTGCGGCGATATGATTTGCGTTCACTTGCAGGGCCGAAACGTGCATCGATTTCGATGACAGATGATTGCTGATACGTCCGACCTCTTCGTCTGTGAGCTTCGCCGTATCCAATCCCTGGCCCCCCGCTCCGGCGGCGAGGATCATGTTGTTGAATCCTTCCTGGATGGCGAAGTCGACGTTGGCTTCGGTGTATTTGCCTAGAATGCCAAGACGCGGCTTCCATTCTTTGCTGCGCGCACCCGCTTTCGGCAAGGCCGCCAGGACCGCTGCGGCCGTTGCGGTTCCGAGTAAAGCACGTCGGCTTATATTTCCGTTTGGCATGATGCTTCTTCCGTAGGGTGCCACAGTTTCCTCTCTTTTGTACAACGCAAGCGCCGCTGGCGCGCCGGTGGAAGACGGCGTTCCTGTTGATAGGGAACTCCTTCCAGTTGCGCCAACGCCGGCGCGACGTCAACCGAGCATTAGGTGTTCGTTCATCCTCGAGCATTATATGTGTCCTCGTGCCCCGCTCCCAGAAACTCTTGTCCACGAAACCTTCGGTGGAACCAACCGCTAAGAAACTCGGGAATTGCTCAACCGAGCAACTGATCTCGCCAGACGCATTGTTGGTAGATTAAGCCTTGAAACACGAGAGGATGAAATGCGTCTCAAAGCGTTCGCTTCGATCGTCATGCTTGTTTTCTTTGCCTTCACCTTTCGCTCACACGCACAACAGTCAGGTATCTCCGCAGCTCCGTATGCAGCATGGAACGACAATTCTCTCATCACTGTTCAGAAAGCCGGCGGAGACCCTACTCTTTTGGGCGATGTCAAGATCGAATTCTATGGACACGATGCATTCAGGATCACATCTCCGGCTGGTTTGACGGTCCTGAGCGATCCCTGGCGGAATGATCCAACAGGCGTTTACGGAAAGTGGTTCCTGAATGAGTTTCCCGCCATCCGCGTGGACATAGTTCTTTCCACACACGCTCATTTCGACCACGATGCTGTCGAACGCCCGAGAGGGTTGACGGTTCTCGAACGTTTGGTCGGGCAGTTTGAGCTCGGCGATATCGAAATAACGGGCCTCGCCGACAAGCACAAATGTGAACCGGCGCCACCCGACAAGCCGACTAGTGTCTCCGCAGATCTACACGTAGAGACGTGTCCGCCAAACAATGTGATCGGGCTCGATAACGCCATTCAGATCGTTGAGACAGGGGGATTGCGAATCGCCATCTGGGGCGACAATCGTCCGGTGCCTGATCCATCTCTCGATCGTTACTTGAAGAATGTTGATGTTCTCATTCTGCCCGTCGAGACAGTGCTCACGCGCGATGAGGTGAATGCGATCGTGCAGAAATATGATCCCAGGGCCGTGATTCCGTCCCACTATTTTCTGAAAGGTTTGACGACCACCGTTTCGGGCCCGATGTCGCCCGAGAAATGGGTAAACGATCAGGAGACGGTTAACCATGCGGATGTCCGTCGCCTCAATAGTGCCGATTTGACGCTTAATGCAGCCGAACTGAAAACGATCCCGTTACAGGGTCTATTACTTCGGCAATCAGTTTTACATAAAATAGAGAAGATGCGATCCGGGAGGGGAGATAAAGGGACAGCTTACCTATTGCAGCAATTCCCCGGTGATAGGCATTGTGTCCCCTTATCCCTTGCGCAACACACTCAATTTGACTCGGTAAACTCAATCGAGGGCGTCGATCCGCTGGCGGTGGTGCATTTCCCGAGGTTCAGATTATTGGTTTCGCCGGTCGTACCGTCAATCTCAGATGGGGATACGCATGTCGGCGCAGCCGTGGATCCATCGTTCACCGATACCTTCACCGTAACCGACGAACCGGTGTTAAAGTCCGCTTTCGAGCCGCCGGCGTTGCCGAGCACATTGAACTCCGCCTGGGTCCAACCGCTCGCGATGTCCGTAAGGCCATCGCTCACCGTGGCGGTATAAGCCTCAGTATCGTATGTAACGGTGGCCGCATCGGTTCCACCTGGCCTGGCTGAACCCGAGAGTTTCAAACTTGCGAGATCGGTGATTGGGAGCTGCCCATTGGCGATCACCGTAGCTTTCGTATTCTGCACGCAGTCGTCCCCCGGTCCCACTGAATCCGGTCCTCCATCGAGGAAGCCCTTCGGGCAGATATCGGAGCCATTATCAACGCCATAGTTGATAAGCCAATATTCGATAAACACTTCTGTCTTGTCCGTCAACTTGTTGCTGGTGAGCGATACCGGCGTGTTCGTCGACATCACATACTGTTGCCAGGCAAAGCAACCCGAGTAGCCGTCGCAAGCCGGAGAACGGCTATCGAAGTTTGTATTGACCTGCAGCGTATATTCATTCGGTCCAAGAATGCCGCCATCGCCAAATGCGGCAACGCCGACGCTCTTTTCGGATTTCACGCCCGTCACCTTGGGGAAGCTGCCGCTCGCTGAGTTAAGCAGGCGCCCTGATGGTACCTGGACGACATAATCGTAGCCATTGCCCACCGTTTGCTCTCTGTTCTTAGCCCTGGGGAGCGCAGACCGATAGCCTGGCGCCGCTGCGCATTCCACCTCTTGCCATTGCGTGCTGGGATAGGAGGCGTGGAAACATCCTTCCGAGGGTGCGCTGGTTTCATGCATGATTCCACGCCAGGCTTCACGCGCCTGCGCTTCCGCATGGTCAGCGACCTCATCCCCTGTCTGCGCGGCAAAGGCCGAGCAAAGTGGGACTACACTCACAAAGCCTGCCACCGCTGCAATATGGAGCAGACTACGCGTACCGAACCTCACCTTAGTTTGCATTGACTCATCTCCTCGGATTTAGAAGCAGATTGTTTAGTCTGGCCGGCGCCTGGGGTTTGTCCACGCCTGACAATGTAAACAGCTTTGCCGGGCGTGCACGGTTAAGGGAATAGAGCCACTGGGCCCGCAACCCCAGGAATGTCCCACAATGTATCAAAAGGAACTCTGTTGCGGTGATTAAAAATGTAAGGAGTGGGGAATAAGTATCATTTCCCGGCGTCACCCCTGATATAGTGCGGGCGGGTTGGCGAACGTTTCAGCGAAGCTCGCCCGGATATTTCCGTTGACGGTTGCGGTGAAGCGGGAGCATGATGCTGGGCGACGGAATACCTGCCTCCGCCGGAGATTTGGCCTCTCGGAAGGAGAGTCGCATGCGTCGCCTTACCGATGGAGCATTGGCGCTGTCCGCACTGTATGTAGCCTCGACGGTTGCTGTTTACGCGCAGGATTACAAGAAGACCGTCATCTACCAGATCGTCACGGATCGCTTCTATGACGGCAGCACATCCAATGACAATCCTACTCAAAGTGCGGGACTGTATGACTCCAACGGCTTTGCCGAAGACGGAAGCGGAGATACCACCGCCAACTGGCAGGCCTATTGGGGTGGCGACCTGCTCGGTATACAGGACAAGCGCTGACGTTTGGAGCTTAATCCCACAGTAGTACGGTTTTTGGACCGCGTCGAGAGGCTAAGAGGATTTCTTTAGTAACCATCGCAGGCGCTTTCTTCATCATGGTGCGAAGAAGTGATTGCCGATGTGGCCGGTTTACCCCCGTGAGAGGTACTCATTCGCCCCTAGGTTGATGTTTTGCCAGGCCGGAGATGCTCAGGGAGCAGGATTTGTTACCGTGATCCTTCCAGTAAGAGCCGTCTGCAAACGTCAGCTTGAGAAGATAAACACGTACACCGCTGGCCGTATTAAGAGCAAAGGTCGCATCCTCAACAGGCCAGATGGGTTTAGCTTCCCGTTCCGGCTTTAAGCTTACCGTCGATGCATATGTTTCAGGGAATTCGTGTTTGTCCAGGGCGGCGTCGAACCCTTCAAACCCGACCTTTACTGCGATCACGCGCTTTTCCGTCTGGTTCACGAGATGCACACTCACTCTACCCTTTCCCTTCGAATCCGCATAGACGCCGGTGAGTGTTGCCGGACACGCGGGGTTCAGGAAGGTTGTATTTTCGATGTTTCTGTCAAAGGGGGAGTTTTTGGGATATGCAGGGGAGGATAGCCAGAGCAATAGTGGGAGAAGGGTTATGAATTTCATAGTGGGCTATCCTCGATTTAGGATTGGCTGTTCGCGTTATCGGCAAATCGCGCGAACGCGTCAGTTCAGCGCGACTTGTTCATGGTTTGGCGGGTCCTTCAGGACCATCGTGGGAAACGATGGTGGCTGCCGTGATCCTAAACGTATTGCCGTTGGTGACGGTTTGTGGGATTTTGGCCTTCCAGCTTGACAGGCATGCAAAACGCGCCTAGATTCTGCGAGTCTCAGTAAAGCACAGTCAACTCAATCTCAAGGAGAGTCCCATGCGAAGAATCTTCAGTTTGGCTCTGATCGTTTTGGCGATCAGCTCCGCGGCGGCCGCTTTCGGCGCTGACAATTCCCTTGGCACCTGGAAGGTCAATATTGAAAAGACCAAATACACCCCGGCACCCTGGCCGGTGAAAACTGTTACAGCGGTTCGGGAAGCAGTTCCCGGTGGCGTCAAGGTAACCAATACCGGTGAGCGGACCGATGGCACCGTCATCAACTCCAGCTATACGGCAAAGTACGATGGCTCGCCCTCCGCCGTCTCAGGCCAGGGAGCGCCGTATGATAGCGTCTCGCTCAAACAGGTAAACGCCAATACGTTTGACTATGATGCAAAAAAGACGGACGGAAAGTATCATGCTCATGGCCGGCTCACGATTTCGCCAGACGGGAAAACGTTGATCTTGACGGTGAAAGGCACGGACCCGGACGGAAAGCCAATGACGCTCAGATCGGTTTACGACAAGCAGTAGCGCCGTCCCGCAATTATTTGTGAGTTCCGCCTGCCGCGCAGGACGTGTTGCCAGATCCGCGGCGCGATCGGCGGAAAGCTCGTCCCGGCGTCGATACCGATCCTGGGGCTCCAGCAGCTTAAATGTGATGCATCCTGAATGGGCAACGTACCTGCGAGTCCTGCTGACACTCCATATTTCGTGTGGTGTCGTGGCGTTTGTGTGCGCTCCTGTAGCCCTGGCAACAGCCAAGGGCGGCAAAGTGCATCGGCGATTTGGCAAGATCTACTTCTGGGCTATGGCAGGCGTTGCGGTCACCGCGCTGATTTTGTCAGTCGCACTCCCGGTTTACTTCCTCACAATGGTTGCGGTGTTCAGCTTCTATTCGGCGTTCGCGGCGTATCGTGTTCTTTACTTGAAGGGCATGTACAAAGGTACGCGACCCAAGGCAGTGGACTGGATGGCTGCGGTGGTAACGGTGTTGTCGAGCCTGCTGCTGTTCCTCATGGGTTTTTTGCGGCCGGAGCTGATGCACGTGGGCGTGGTCCGGATAGCCGGACACACGGTGAGCATTGTTTCCATTGTCTTCGGAGTCATCGGAATGCGCATGGGGCTGGGTTCGATCCACGGATTTATCAAGCCATCGGGAGAAAAGATGTTTTGGTGGTTTGGCCATATGCAAGGGATGATCGCCAGCTATATCGCGGCAATGACCGCTTTTTCCGCGGTGAATCTGACGCACTGGTTTGGCCCGGCCTGGTGGGTATGGCTGTGGCCGACGATCGTAGGCGTACCGGCGATTGCCATCTGGACGGCGTACTACAAGAAGAAGTTTTTGCCCAAGCCGAAGATCGCCGTGGCGTGATTCTTCAGACTTATCAATCCGTGTGGCTATGCCTTCCGAGACCTCGATGGAGTAGAATGCATCGTCAAAAGGAGCAAGCCATTTTGCAAACTATCTACGGCGGGAAAGATTTTGCCAGGCAATTTCGCGTGGTACGCAATAACACTCTACAGATTGCGGAGGATATTCCGGAATCGAAGTACGGCTTCGTGCCGGCGCCTGACAGCCGCCCGGTTGCCGCTTTGTTAACCCACATCGCAGTTTCTCCACGGATGTGGTTCGAGGTTCACGGCAAGCAACGGGTCAAAACGCTGGTCGGCTTCGATTTTGTGAAGCTGAGCAGCGACGTGAGGGCTGAGGAAGTGAGGAGCAGAAGCAAGGCGGAGATTCTCGATCTATTGCACAGTGAGGGAGAGAAGTTTGCCGGATGGTTGGATACGCAGACGCCTGAGTTTTTTGCGGAAATGGTCACGGTGGCCGATAACACAGGCACAAAGTCGCGTTTTGAACAACTGCTCGGCGCCAAGGAACACGAGATGCACCATCGTGGCCAGCTGATGCTTATCGAGCGGCAGCTCGGAATTGTGCCTCACCTTACCAGGCAAGCCGAAGAGCGGCTGGCGCAAACCGCTACCGGGTCAGGGAGATGATACCTAATTACTACTTGTAGGGAGTTGGGAGTTTCGAAAGACCCCGGCACAGACGTGTCAACGGAACTCCGAAACTTCCAAAGTCCTGCATTCCGTCCCTCCCCGAAAAGGGACCATGTCCCCTATCTCCCTGCCGGCCAATCTATTAGGATGTTCCAAGCCTAGGCGTTCGTGGCGAAAAGGACGCAATCATGTCTAGAAGCAGTTGGGCTCTTCTTTGTCTCTCGTGTTTCCTTCCATGTGCTCAGGGCAAAGCGGCCCTGCCTGCTCCTGCCCAGAATGCAGCCGCGCCATCTTCTCCTGGTCCAACGCCGCAGATCTTTGCTCCCGGTGTCATCTCCGGGCCTGGGAATGATGGTTCCCCGACCTTCTCACCGGACGGCCATACACTGTTTTTCACGCGCAGCACCAGTCACTGGACGATCATCCTTGAGTCGCATCAAGTCCAGGGCAAATGGTCGACACCGATGGTCGCCCCGTTTTCTGGTGAGTGGCCCGAATCCTCTCCCGCAATGTCCCCGGATGGCGCATATATCGTCTTCCAGATGCTTCGCCGTGCAGCGGCAGGCCCGGTATCAGAACTCTGGCGTGTGGACAGAGCGCGAGCAGGATGGGGAATGCCCGTCCGGCTGCCGGATACGGTCAACATCAGCAGCTCCGTGTGGAAGCCGAGTATCGCTGCGGACGGCACACTCTATTTCACGAACATCGGCAAGGACGGCAGCAAGCGTCTTTTCTCCTCCAAATATCGAAATGGAACCCATGAGACAGCTCAGCCGCTTTCTTTCAGCGATGGAAAGCACCTGGACGTCGATCCGGAGATCGCACCGGATGGGTCTTTCCTGATCTTCTGCAGCGCCGGACGGTTAGACGGGGACACAAAAGATCACCTGTTCATCGTGCGTCGGGAGGGAGACGGATGGGGGAAGGTCGAGCAGATTCGGTATCTTGGCGATAAGCAGGAAGCGGACGGATTCAGCACCGATGACGAACCGCATCTCGGCCCAGATCACCGGACGCTCTACTTCAGCAGCGATCGCGTCATCCCGGTTCACTTTCCGCGCACGCATGAGCAAGCGCAAAAGGACTTTGAGCGCATGGAGAGCTGGGACAACAGCAATACCAACGTCTGGTTTATTCCGCTTTCATCCATGCTCTAGCAGTCTCCCACAGCAGCAGAATGCGCCGCCAGCCAATCGGGGAGTTCGTCAGTGATAGGACTGCCTGCGACCGCTTGCCAGGTAGACGCCAGGGTCGGTCCCTCTGTCATTTCTGAGGCGAGCCTGACCGGTGTTGTCTGCCGACCAGCCACGCCTTAGCGCGGCCACGTATTCCGGTAAGTAACTTTCGCTAGGTATAACTAATTCGATGAGGGACGGGGACAGCACAGGCTATTCTACCCAGCCGACATGACACTTCAAGAACCGATCCAACACTGAGTGAGTTCAACAAATCCAGGATTCTTCTTGAGGAGTAATTTGGTGGACTGCGCTTCGACACGAACCACCGTAAGAAGGCCATCTTGGTACTTATTAGACTGCCGAGGAGGAGTCATTCCACATTTGCCAGGTCTGCGGCAAACCGTGAGGCCTGCGGCCTGGCGGCTGGAAGCTTTGCGGCGACAGGAAGAGGGGTCATTTCGTCTCTTCAATGCTACGCAGTCCCCTCCAAGCCTTACTCTGTAGCATAGCCTACACTTCTACGCCGTGGCCGCGAAGAAGCCGAGGCACGGATTTTCGCTACAACGTGCTTCGAGATGTGTTTCGCGGTAAATTTAGCCCCACACGCAAAACGCGTTAACGGACCAAACGAATTAGCGGACGCGAGCCCCACCATATACAGGCCGGGCACCGATGTTTCGAAGTGGTTCGAGAGAACCGGCGTATCTTCTACTTTATGAATGAGGCGGCGCAATGCTTCGTCGAGAAATCCCATACGTGAAATAGAGGTTTGATAGCCCGTTGCACCGATGACATGATCGACAATCAACTCGGAATTGCTTCCATCCTTCTCGACGATCTTGAGATGCACCTTGCCATCTTCTATTGCGGCAGACTGGACTTCGCAACCGAGGTGCAAAGGGAATTTGCCAACTACCTTGTCACGGACGAACCATCCCACAGACGGGCCAAGATGATCCCGGACAAAACGGAAGCGAAACTTCTGAGGCATGGCATGAAAGAGCAGAGGAGCGTCGTCGCACAAGCGAGAGCTCCATCCTATGCCAAGGCCAGAGCGGGGATATCTCAACCTTTGGTGGAGTGGCCGGGGCTCTTTTGCCTTTGTATGGAAAGCAATCTCTTGCCGCCTTGCAACCAACTGGACCTGGGAGCCCTCTTCGTGAAGGATTGCGGCCATATCGACGGCCGAGGAACCGCCTCCCACGACCACGACTGTCTTTCCCCGGAAGCTGCTCAGATCATGGTGCTGTGAGCTATGCGAGACATGGCTGCCGGGCAGATCGACGAGAACGGGCGGCAGGTAGCTGAAATGTGTAATGCCAGTCGCGACGATGACAGTGTGCGCATGGACAATCTGCCCGTCCGCGGTCTCGAGTTCGAAGCCTTCAGAAGTACGGCTGACCGAAGTAATATCCGTTTGTTCCAGCGTTGGCACCAGGCGCTTCTGAAATGCAAGCCCGTAAGCCGAGAAGACTTCAAGGGGAACTGGATTGCCGACGTCATCATACGGTAATTTCATCTCTTCGCAGTAATGGCGCAGAGTGAAAGAAGAATCCGGATCATAGAGGCAGGTCGCGAATCCTTCGGACTTAAGCAGCATGCCTTTGGGCATGTGGCTCCGCCAGCTTTGCATCGGGGTGCCAAATATCCGAAAGGTCAAGCTGCTCTTAGACAGATGCGCGGCTATCGAGAGGCCATACGGACCCGCTCCGATCATGACCGTGTCTACATTCATAACTCTTTTCAGCCCCTGTTTGGAAGTGTATCTTACCATCTATGGATTCCCCCATGTGTAAGCAAGAGCACGATTTGTACAGTGTAGGTGTACAAATATATCGGGGTCGCACGCATCTCGATTTTCTGACAAACTAGAGCAGTTCGATTACGTAAAAGGTGGGCTCTTGGGCGGGACTTCCCAGCCAAAAATTTTAATTTGTGCAACTCTATGGTGGCCCTCCTCCGCCCGCCTTGCGATGGCATTCCTGCGCCATGGCTGTAATGTTTCCGCCCTATGTCCGCCTGGCCACCCACTTCGTTTTGTCACGGGAATCGATTCGATTTACTCCTATCAAGGTCTTGCGTCGATGGGCTTGCTCCGGGCTGCAATACGCGCGGCGCAGCCTACACTCATAGTGCCCTGTGATGACATTGCAGTCTGGCAGTTGCACGCGCTGCACGCAAGCGAAGCCGACCTGCGGCCCTTGATTGAACTTTCTCTCGGCGCCGCAGAGGCATATCCGGTAATTCAGCAAAGAGGCGAGGTCCTGCGGGTCGCGCAGAGTCTGGGTATCCGTGTGCCGTTGACTCAGACACTTAATTCCGTCGAGGATTTGGAAGACTGGAAATTTGATAAGCCGGCAGTTCTAAAGCTGGATGGAACCTGGGGCGGGGAGGGGGTAACGATCGTACGGTCTCTTACGGAAGCGACCCAAAAATTTCACTCCGCACCCAAAACGCTGAAGGCCTGGATGGCATGGAAGCGGTATCTGGTCAATCGCCATTTTTTTGCTTTGTGGGTATGGCAGAGACGAAAGACCTCGAAAATGAGGATCCAGGAATTTATCCCTGGCCGGCCGGCGACCACTATGTTTGCCTGCTGGCGCGGAGAGGTTCTGGCTTCCAGCACAGTTGAGGTGCTGGTCTCACAAGCGCCTACAGGTGCAGCCAATGTAGTCCAGGTGCTCAAAAACAACGAGATTGAAGAGGCAGTCCGGCTGCTGGCCCGGAAGTTACAACTAAGTGGATTTCACGGCCTGGACTTCGTAATTGAACAGGATACTGACGCAGCCTACCTGCTTGAGCTAAATCCCCGCGCCACGCAGTTGGGTCACCTGAACCTATCCGCACACGGCGACCTGGCTGGAGTGATGGCTGGAAAGCTCAAAAACGAAGCACCGGACAGGATCTCCGAAAATGAGATTCAGAACAGTGCGATCGCGTTCTTCCCCTTTGCATTTAAGTCAAATCCCGGAAGTGTGTACCTGCATCAGGGATATCACGATGTTCCCTGGGACGAGCCTGCCCTTGTGCGTGAATTGCTGTGCGATTCGTGGCCAGAGCGGCAGTGGCAGAGCCGTATCTACCGCTCTTTAGGGTTCCCCGCAAAGCTCGATTCCGAACGTGTGGTCTATCGGCCGATCGGTTCAAAACTGCGCACCTGATGCTGAAGTCTGATACTAAGTTTTCGCAACCACGCAACAGCAAACGTCTTGGGGTTGCTTCCGACGGTTTCGGCTAAACATCTATCGGTCTTGCCGGGTTGACGTTGATCATTCAGAATCAACTGTACAAGGGCGTTCCCAATCTTAAGTTCTCGCGATGGGTGAAGCCGGGAGTTGCCATTGTGAGCTACGGCCGAGGTTTCGTGGACCATGTCCACGAAGCTCCTGGCATTGACTAACGGCTCGACATCTTGAGCTGGTCCGCGATCTTTATCTCCTCATCAAGAACCGCAAGAAAGCAGCGCTTTCGGCAAAGAATCCTGATTTCCTCGCCGGTACTATACTTTAAGCGTATCGCCGCACCTGAGACCAGCTGCAGGGGAACCCCGGAAAACCCATTTCCAAAGGCTTGCGTGAAAACCGGCGAGTCGCCTGAATCGGAGTCTCTCCCGAATGATCGGCCAAACCATCTCGCACTACCGCATCATCGAGAAGCTTGGTGGTGGGGGGATGGGTGTTGTCTACGAGGCTGAGGACACCGAACTCGGCCGCCTTGTTGCCCTTAAGTTTCTTCCTGAAGACCTGGCTCTACAGCCAGCGTCGCTGGAGCGATTCCGTCGCGAAGCCCGCGCTGCGTCGGCCCTCAACCACCCCAATATCTGCACTATCCATGAGATTGGTGAGTATAAGGGCAAACGCTTTCTGGTGATGGAATTTCTGGAGGGCAAGACGTTGAAGCATTCCATCTCCGGCAAGCCTATGGAGACCGAGCTCTTACTCGATCTGGCGATTGAGATTGCCGACGCGCTCGAGGCTGCTCACACCGAGGGTATCGTTCATCGTGACATCAAGCCGGCGAATATCTTTGTGACCAAGCGCGGCCACGCGAAGATTCTGGACTTCGGTCTCGCGAAAGTGATGCCGGCCGCCAACAGGGTTTTAGCAGCGACGGTTCAACAAACCACGGTTACCCAGGAGTACCTGACCAGTCCGGGCTTTCCGCTCGGCACCGTCGCCTATATGTCACCGGAGCAGGCGCGAGCGGAAGAAGTGGATCAACGTAGCGATTTGTTCTCGTTCGGCTCAGTGCTGTACGAGATGGCAACGGGTGTACTGCCCTTCCGTGGGGGGAGTTCTGCGCTCATCTACCGCGAGATTTTGGATCATGACCCAGTTCCCGCGTTGCGCCTGAATCCTGATCTTCCCCCCAGGCTGGAAGACATCATTAACAAGGCTCTGGAGAAAAACCGCGAGCTGCGCTATCAAAGTGCGGCAGAAATGCGATCGGATCTGAAGCGTCTCAGACGCGATACGGAGTCGGGGCGGCGTTCGCCCGGACTGATCACTGGCGCGACCGCAGCGGCGACTGCATCCGGTGCGGGGCAGGGTGAGGTAGCTGCTCGAAAGGCGACCCCTAGCTGGAGGCGCAGGTGGATCGCGGGCGGCGCGGCGCTTCTGCTCTTAGCCGGAGCGTACGCCTGGCGCCTGGCGACCACACGCAACGCTCCATTGAGCAAGCCACCCATGAGCTTGCATCAGCTTACCGCCAATCCCATGGGGCACGGCGCGACGCAGGCGGCGGTCTCGCCTGACGGCAAATACCTGGCGTATTCCGACGACTCGGGACTGCACATCAAACTGTTGGAGACGGGAGACACGAGGACGATTCCCCTGCCGGAGGAGACGGCCCCCACCCAACCGTCGACCCACGCTGCGTGGCTGCCAGTGGCCTGGTTTCCCGACGGAACCCGGTTGCTCGCAAACCTCGAAGTCGCAAGCAGACCGCCGAGCATTTGGATTGTCTCGCTGATTGGCTATGCGCCGCGAAAATTCCGTGACGATGGCTACGCGCACTCCATCTCGCCGAACGGCGAAAGGATTGTTTTTACCAGTGCGAGCACGGCGTCGAGCGAGCACGAGGGGCAGCTACACCGGGTGTTTGGCGATCACACAATTTGGCTGGCTGAGGTGAATGGCCAGCCTCCGAAAAAGATAACTGAGGGCGATGGATCTACGGGATTCACGAAAGTGGTCTGGTCTCCGGACGGTAGTCGAATTGCTTACCTCGCAGTTCACCAGGTTTCGGGCGATTTGCGAATGCACCCTGGAGAATCGCGACCTGCAGGGAGGGCCGGCCGTATTGGTAAGGGCAGGCGCTAACTTATGCAAGAACCCTGAAGGATTTTGGTGGGCGCCGAACGGCCGGCTCATTTTCTCGCTCGCCGAGCCCGCCCCCAACGGAAAAGATTCCAATCTCTGGGAGGTCAAACTCGATCCCCGCACCGGAAAACCCGAAGCCAAGCCAGCCCGGCTCACGAACTGGGTAGGCTTTTCTTTTGCTTCTCCTACACTCACCGCGGATGGAAAGCGGGTAGCGTTTCTGAAGTGGAATTTTCAGACCAACATTTACCTCGCCGAACTAAAGGCGGGAGGCGGCAGGCTGACGACTCCACGACGGTTGACTCTCGACAATCGCAATGACTCGCCTGCCTTCTGGACTAGCGATAGCCGCGCCGTGATCTTCTGGTCCGACCGCAACGGTTTGGACCAGATTTTCATGCAGAATATTAACCAGCAGACCGCCGAAGCCGTGGTCACGGGTCCTGGACAGGCCGGGATGCCCCGGTTGAGCCCGGATGGGGCCATTCTTTATGTGGCGGACAAACCCGACAACACCCCGCCTCGCCAGGGGACGGATGAGTGGAACCGTATCATGCGAGTGCGGTCGAGCGGGGACACCCCGGAGTTGGTGATGGAGGTGCCGCGGCTGGCTAACTATGCTTGCCCGCTGTCGCCTTCGGACGTCTGCTTCGTGGGGCAGAATAGCGAGGACGGGCAGAAATGCCATTATCGACGCGTTTGACCCAGTGACGGGGAAACGGCGCGAAGTACGCACCGTCAGTATTCACCCTGGAGTCAACAACAATTGGATGCCGTCGCCCGATGGCTCGCGCCTCGCTTTTTCGGAGTTCAACATCCTGGAAGGCCGCATCCGGCTGCTCTCGCTCCGGGGCGATCCGGACCGCGACATCGTCGTCAAGGGCTGGGCGGGATTCAATGCTGTGGACTGGGCTGCGGATGGCAAGTCACTCTTCGTTTCGAGTCAGTCTCCCACTAGCTCAACCCTGCTGCACGTGGACCTGGATGGTCACGCGACGCCTCTTTGGGACCAACGTGGGGCCTGGCGAACCTACGGGGTCCCCGCGCCGAACGGGCGCGAACTAGCCATCGCCGGTATTACAAGGGACAGCAACGTCTGGATGATTGAAAATTTTTGACTATCCACCGGCCGTATTGCTTATCCCCGTCGTTTCATGTCGGACTTCCAATTGAGATTGCGGATAAGCCGGTGCAAGTATTTGGGGTGAATTCCCCGGACGAGATAGAGCGAGATAAGGGCGAGATAGAGGGACAGCATTGGACAGCATACCTATTCCCGATAATCGCCGCAATAGGTTTGCTGTCGCCCTATCTTTTCCTAAGACTCCTGACCGGTGTAGCATGATCACGTTGGGGGTGAGTTATGACCGGACACCTGCCCGGAGTGGGCGGTGCCGGGGACGACAAACGTCCTTGGCCCCCAACGCGATGGAACCCTAGCGGGTTGACGACCAACTGCGGCTTCTGTTCCATCTCTTACGCGCTGGAACAACAAAAAGGGATCCTTGTCGATGCGGATCGGCTTTATATCCAGACGCTGCAGCGCTTGGGAATTGAACGACGGGGTGCTGTCGACCCCATTCCCCGTATGCTGATCTTCCCCGAATGGAAGTTAGATCAGGTCGCGCCTAGGGGTGAATATCACGAGTTGGAGGGCCGCGGACGCGGGCCCGCAGATTACACCATATGGTCTGTTGCGCACGATGTAGGCTTGGGCCTCAAGAGCGGAGACAAAACACTACTTAATTCGCTTGTGGAGTTTGCGGCACGTAGCACGCCAAGGTGGACACTCGATGACTTTATCCGAGCCCGGATGAACCGTCCTGAACTCGCGGGTAAGGCGTCTTTCACAAGCATGAAAATACACGTGGAAAACAGCCTGAAGGGGAACTCCATAATCGGCTCGATCAAGGGTCAACATTTTGTTAACCTACACTTAACTTCTGGCGAATTCAAAGTATTCGACGCGCAGAAAGGAGTTTCGTACGATGGGCCCCGGATCAAGGCCCAACTCGGCCCGCTGGATTTATTTGAGCGCGTGTTAACCATCGCAACGTCGAAGGATGGTGGTTAGTTCGTCTGTCCCTTCAAGGCCACAAATCAGCTCGAACAAACTTCGAGTCGAAGTCGGTCAGGATACAGAGAAAGCCTTCGCATACGAAAATGGGGCTTCTCTCTATAACTATGACTTGGTGGCTGCATTACAGAAGAATGCGGTCTTGGGAATAGTCCTGGGGATCTTTGGTACCGGATTGGCGGCATGGATCAAGAAAAATTGCTTTCCAGGTATGGGCGGGTAGGGAAGTGGCGACCAGAAAATGTGACCAGACCTGCCTTTCCTTCTGACTTTCCTCGTGAAAGTGACAAGTTCATCTGTTCCACTAAGCTCTGTCCGCGAAACTCCACGAAACTCTGAGCGATGGTATTATGCCCGCGGAGGAAATCAATCATGGCAAAGGTAATGAAATGCCGGGCCGTTGGATTGGATTGTGATTTCGTTGCACGCGGCGAGAATGACGAACAGATAATGGCCCAGGTTGCTGAGCATGCAAAAAAAGATCACGGAATGCAGACCATGCCCAACGATGTCGCGCAAAAAGTGAAGGCATCGATTCACGAGGAATAGCTCAGCCATATAAGCGAAAGGTAGAAATCCAGTCGTGGAAAAACCTTCGTCCCTAATAAGACATGCTGCGGATGAACGAGCACGTCTGATTCGGCTTGTGGCTGGCCTTTCTGACGTTCAATCAAACTACAAGCCAAACGATCAAACCTGGTCGACTAGCCAGTACCTGGAGCACCTGGTCCTTGCTGAGATGTCTGGCGTGAGCAAGATCTGGTCAGCGGCAGAAGGTGTGCGGAAGGGTAAACCCATTTGGCAGGGGGAGCACACGAATCGCGGTTTATCTATCGAAGAGGTGGTTGCTCGCACCTGGAAGCCAAAGGAGGTTGCTCCCCCATTGGTGGCTCCGCGTTTCGGCGGCCCGGCTTCTTACTGGCTCGAGAATCTTCGCTGGTCTCAACAACTTCTTGAGAGACTTGAACCCGTTTTGGAGGGGTTGCATATCGAGTCAGTAATTTACCCGCATTTCCTCAGTGGGCCGCTGGATGCCGGACAGCGTATCGACTTCTTGAGATTCCACATGACGCGCCACAGGGAGCAGATCGAAGGCATTCTCGCGCATGCTGATTTTCCACCGAACTGATGGCGCATGAAAGAAATCCTGATCGTTCCTCAGCAACCGAGATTTCGTGGACCGAAGGTTCGTGGGCGGGACAAAGATTTCATGCCCACGAAAAGATGGACACGGGACGTTCACCCCAATGCGTTAGGTAGGTCCAGCCGCGGTATCGTCCCGTCCGTTCCCGGGTTCCTCAAGCACCAAAAAGAAACTGTCTCCTGGTTCTCGCTGCCCCGAAAAGGGTCCTAATTCAAAGGCCATCCGCGTCCGCCAGCTCAGGAAAGATGGTGGTCACTTCGTCCCGAAACGCCTAGAGTTTGAACGCCGGCTCGGCAGACTGATTGCCTGCGGGCCCGAGGACGGAAGGCCGCAACGTTCCCGGAAAGCGAGCAGTCGAAATTGCTGCAATAGGTAAGCTGTCACCGCATTACTCTCCCGAAACTTTCGTCCAGAATCGGTCCCCGAAACTGTCTGTCACCTTCCGTCTTTGTCACCTTCCGTCTAACGAATCCGCGAAACGCCACACTTGATCAGGAGAAACAGACCGAGCCCTCATAGCGAAGGACAACCTCGTTCGTGCTGGTGTTGACGGCGCCCCAGGCATACACTTTGCCTTGAGCATTCTTGAATTTTCCGGTTCCGCCAGTGATGACGATGCCTTCTGTGTAACTGGCCGCATACAGTCCCGAAATAGCGGTTGGAAAGCCCGTCGCATATGCGGGATCAGTGTTGATCGTGTCGCCGGATGTGGTGACCCAATGATGCTGGTTGTGAAAAGTGAGAGTACCGCCAGAGTCTGTGAGAGCCAGGACGGTGACCCCAACCCCTCCGCTCAGGTCTCCGTTGGCAGAGCCAAAGGTCGTGGTTGGATCGATGAAATTGGTGGAGATGGTTCCGCCGACCTGGTGACAGTCAGCATTGGCCTGAGCGGCGATCAGGTTCGCGAACATGATCAGGAACAACGAGAATAACTTGCGCATAGCTTCTCCTTTTAACTACATAGAAGACCCAGGCTGGGCAGTCTCTTCCTGGCCCCGGCGCAAGTGGGATCGTTTGCGCCGGCGAGTTGTCGCTCGGCTCCCGTTGGTCTAAACTGGCCGTGCCCGCAGCTTCGATAGAATGCTGACTGATCGGCTCCAGGAAGTCCCATGGAAAGTTCAGGGTTTTTCCAGGCAATCGACGACTCGCCGGAGACGGAAGGATGAGCGCGCAGGCCCGGCTTCCGCGTGCCTTTGGGCCTTTCTGCCTCGATGAAGAACAACATCTACTTACCTGCAAAGACCAGCCTGTCAGCCTGCCGCCAAAATGTTTTGACTTGCTCTGCCTGCTGGTTAACAACCAGGGGCGGTTACTTGAAAAGGGCCGGCTGATGCAAGAGATCTGGCCGGAAACATTCGTAGAAGAGGCGAATCTTTCGAACACCGTTGCGCTACTGCGAAAGGCACTGGGTGACTCACCAGCGGCCTCGCGTTACATCCAGACCGTTCCGAAGCTCGGATACCGTTTTGTCGCGCCATTGAGAGATCTCGGTACTCCCGGAGACCAGGTGCGAGGGGCTGAAGGACATCGACCAGCAATTCGGATCCTGGTTTTTCCATTTCGCTCTCACGCCGGTTTCGACGATTTGGAGCATCTCGCCTACAGCTTGCCTGAAGCCATCTCAACCACGCTTGCCGAACTAAATGCATTCACAGTGAGATCGATCCAATTGGCTATGCGCTTCGACCCTTTCCATTGGGACCCCGCGACGGTTGGAAGAGAAGCCGATGTGGACGTTGTCCTGAGCGGGACGCTGGAGCGCACAAGCGCGGGCATCCATGCGGTGACGCAGCTTATCGAGGCGCCTGGCGGCACGCTTCTTTGGTCGAAGTCATGGGATGTCGATGCAAACGACCTGTTCAGATTTCACCGGGGTGTAGTCCAGCTGATAGTACGTACTCTCGTCCGCGTCGCGGGGGAGAACGTTTGGCGGCCATTGCCAATCGACTCGCCGACGAGCCCTGAAGCCTACGAACTCTACTTGCGGGCCAACCAATTGACTGTCCAGCGCACGCCGCAAAACATCGCCCTGGCTCGCGACCTCTATATCGCGTGCGTTGAGAAGGATGCAAGCTATGCGCCGGCCTGGGCGAGACTCGGCCGCTGTTACAGATTCCTCGACAAATTTGGGAGCGAGACGGGCAGGAATGGCCGCTCGGCGCTGAGTGCGATCGAAAGGGCTTTCGCTCTGAATCCAGATCTGTCGATCGCTCATAGCGTGTATACGTCGATTCAGGCAGATATGGGCCACGCAGAGAGCGCCATGATTCGCCTGCTACGAAGAGCTGCCTCGCACGATAATGATCCGGGGTTATTCTCGGCCCTGGTGCAAGCATGCCGATATTGTGGGCAGCTCGATGCGTCTTTCGCGGCGCATCGCCGGACTCTCGCACTCGATCCGAACGCGCACACCAGCGTGGCGCACACGTTCTTCGCCAAATCGGATTTTGAGAAGGCATTGTATTGGTACGGAGCCGGGGCAGGATTTTATCTCGACGCTTTGGCTTTGGCGTGCATGGGCCGTGACCAGGAGGCATCCTCGCTATTGTGGACGCGGAAGGACAGGTTTGGCCTGATGCCAGGACCAATGAATTCGCTTGACGCTTACCTGCGGGGAGATCGAGCCCGCTGTCTTGCAGCACTTGAGGAAGCGCAGAGGCCCGATCTTCTCGATCCGGAAGTGCGATATTATCTGGCCCGTCAAGCGGCCAGACTGGGAGCTATCGAGTTGGCCACCAGTCTTCTGCTGCAATCCTTCGAAGAAGGCTATTGGTGCACGACGGGGTTGAGGCTTGATCCGTGGCTAGAATCGCTGCGAACGACAACCCAATTTTGCCGGATATTCGAAATGGTGGAGAAGCGCGAGGCGCAATCCAGAGCTGCGTTCGTGAATGCTGGCGGGGAACGTACCCTCCAGGAAGAGCTGCATGCAGGCAAAGACGAATATCGAGGGGCTGTGAACGAGTTCGCCCCAGGGAGTGGTCTTACCGGCCTCGGTCCGTAACGGCGGAAGAGGCACCCCCCGCAGCTTGGGTCTAGGGGCGAATATTCTGGTTGCGGCGGAAACGGTTTTCAGGATCGTAGGCCCACACCTCGACCCCGGCCTTGCGCGTCTGCTCCGCCAACAGGTCCAGGTAAAAATGGTGCAAGAGGAGTTCGGAAAGCGGAGCACCATCGATGGAGATCCCTCATCTATGGTTTCCTCATAGGTGTTGGTGTAGCTAGCGCGCATCATGGGCAGCAATCTTCCGACCGTAATGTTGCCCATATTGTTCTGAAGACCACCGCCAAATTTTACGCTTATCTCGGCGCACCGCCTAACAGCGGAAGTGGCCGCGTCGTCCCCGTGGTGGCCGGACGAGCAGCCAGATCGGGATGGCTGGCAGCTATATTCTGGTTGCGAAGCACTACGACAAGACCAGAGGTTGTCCATCGCTTTACGATGTGTGTCTTCGCGCACTCACCACAAAGCCAAAAAAACTTGCTGGGTAAGGACCTCATCGCGAATGCGCCATTGTCTGGCCGGAACTGATCGTCAGCATGCGATTCCAATTCGAGCAACCAGAGCCTTCCCTCCCGAAGATAGAGCAGCTCTTTAGAACATTGCGGATTTGCGCACTGCATACCCCAGTTGCGCTCGCTCCCCATCTCGTCCTGCGGCACACCCGATGACGGTGACGACGGCGAGGATGTCATTGGGAAATGAGCATGTTGTAGTCGCGTAGCCCGCTGTTGGTCCGCAACGCGCCGTCGCTTTCTGGCAATACTGCTCCCTGGTTCAGGGTCCACCTCTTTTCGATTCTGATCGCTGTTCTCTAACCAACAAATCAATAACCGGTTCCGTGCACGGTGAGGAAGTACTGCGGTTGTTCAGGGTCGGCGTGGCACTGTTAAGGAACTGCGACCTCTCCAAATGCTTACGCTCCGCAGCGGCAAGACATAGGTCCTTCCTCCTATCTCGTACAGGCCAGTAGACGACCATCACGTCCTCGCGGTCCGCCGGTACGAACCCCAGCAAATCGGCCTCCACTTATAGGCGAACATGCCGATGACCTCGTAGCCGGCGCGCTTGCGCGGGGCACCCTTGACTGCATCGGTGGAGCGGGCGCTCTCTTCCCCGATCGGTTGGTACTCCATGGACTAGCAGCATGTGCTGCGCTTCGGTGTGAATGGTCCTCACTCGCCGGCGTGCGTGCCATCCCCAAATTGCAGCGTGGCGTTGCGGAACTCAAGTCCAGTCAAGAACGTTTTGTTGTCCTTGACGTCTGTCATCTCAGCTTCGATATTATTCCGCCCCTCGACGATATGTGCCGGAACGGTTTTGGTCCAGTCGCCGTTAGTGAACGTTACGTGCACATTTGGATCCGTTCCAGTCCATACGACCATGTAGGTCCCCTTGGGCAGTTCGGTGGTTTCTACCGTTACATTCCTGTCGAGTACGACGTGGGCAGAGTTTTGGGAGGCGGCGTTTGCAGCGAATGGAAGGAAAGCGAGGATGAAGGTAAAGCCCAGGACTCGTTTCGTCATGTTCTATCCCTTTTAGCTGCTTCCCATCTTCGACTGTTTCGAGAAGCACTCTCTAAACTAGAAACCCGCCGCCGCGCACTTAATCTTAATAATTGTTAACCTCGCGGCGCACCCTCGCTGATCCACAAAATTGCGCAAGCCTATCCGTCTATACGGTGACAAGCGGACGCTTATGCTTTCAATTGCAGAAGGGAGGCCTTGAAATTCTCCCTCAGGTGAATAGGTATCATGTCGAATCTTGTCGCCGTAATTCCTTTCCACAATGGGGGGAAACCAGGGCACGAATGGCCATTTCGTTCCTGCGTTGTCGGTTTTCCTTAATGGGTAGAAATTGGCAACAAAAACGGCGTTTTGGGTAGCAGATTAGTAGAATCCGAACGGGAGTGTTCCTTAATGAGTGGAATTTTCCTTAATTCGTAGAACGGCCGGAGCCGCGCGCGCGACGTCCTCCGGGTTGTGAGGTACCCCAGTGTTGGTGAGTGAGCCAGATGTGCCGGTGAAGGTGATGGTGTAGGTACCGGGTGTCGTGTTCGCGGGAATGATGACGAATCTGGGCAGCTTGGAGTTCGAGGCTTCCACGCTGAATCTGAAGGGGTGGGAGGCGGGGGTCTATCAGTTTTAGCTGCCCGATAATGGACACTTGAATCTGGGAATGGGCAATTCAATCCGGGGCGAGGGTTGCTTCTATTCCTATCTCACAGACTCTCAACGGAAAATGGTCCGGCGCGGGCTGGCCCCCTGCGTGCCGGTATCCATGCAGGAGAGTCTCCGATGCCATCGCCTTACCAAGATATTCGCTATGCCCTGCGGCAGTTACGCAAGTCGCAGGGATTCACGGCGGCAGCCGTGCTCACCCTGGCTCTGGGCATCGGCGCCAATCTGACAGTCTTCGTCATCCTTTACGGCGTTCTGCTTCGCCCGCTGCCGTTCCCGTATCCTGAGCAACTGGTGCGCATCGAGCGTGCCTATCCGAACGGGAACGGGGGGCCAGCCTATTCGGGAACCAAGGCGCTCTTCATGCGCCGCGCCAGTCGCACCCTGGAATCGGTCGCGGCCTACGACTACCTGCCAAGCAATGTGAGCCTGGTGCAGGGCGAGGAGACGGTTCCGCTGAAGGATCTCCGCGCTACTGCCGATTTCTTCCACGTCTTTCAAATGCAGCCGGAGATTGGCCGGGGCTTCAGCACGCAGGACATGATCCTCAATGCGCCCGGGGTGGTGGTGCTGAGCGATGCGCTCTGGCGGCAGCGTTTCTCCGCCGATCCCAACATCCTTGGCCGCGCCATTACGCTGGGCAACCAGAGTTATACGGTCGTCGGCGTCGCCCGGCCCGAGTTTCGTCTCGACACGAAGGTGGATGTCTGGACGCCGCTCCAGATTGCCGAGGCTCCGGGAGATCGCGCCCAGATGTACAACGTCGTAGCCCGGCTGCGTCCCGGCGTCACGCGCGCGCAGGTGGAAGACGATCTGAACCGAGTGCAGCTGGAGTTCAAGAGCAGCTATCCGGTGCTCTGGGACCAGTACGAATCGGAGCGCGCACTCGATTACCATGACTCTCTGGTGGGCAATGTGCGCCCGGCGCTCGAAATCCTGATGGGCGCGGTGCTTCTGCTGCTGGTCATCGTTTCGGCGAACATCCTCAGCCTGTTGCTCACGCGTTCGATCGCGCGCCGCCGCGAGATGAGCCTGCGCGCGGCGCTCGGCGCCACTGGGTGGCGCATCCTTCGTCAGCTTCTTGTGGAGAACGCGATTCTGTGCGCTGCGGGTGGGATTGCCGGGGTGTTTCTGGCGAGGGTAGCCGCTCCCGTGCTCATGCGCCTGAGCCCGCTGGAGCTGCCGCACTTCAGTTCACTCGATATCGGTGGTCCGGCCCTGACCTTTGCCGCCGCGCTCACCTTCATCTGCGCCTTGATCTTCAGCCTGGTGCCTGCCTTCGAGAGCCGGCGTACGCAGCTCAATGAATCCCTGCGCGTGAATACCACGCAGGTTGCAACGGGGCGCCATCCCGTGCAAAAGGCCCTGGTGGTCGGCGAAGTGGCCGTGTCGCTGGTGCTCATGGCTGCCGCGGGAGTGCTCCTGACCAGCTTCTGGAAGCTGGTGCATACACCGCCCGGCTTCGAGGCGAAGAACGTGCTCACCTTCAAGAACAACTTTACCAACGAGCAGGCCGCGTCCAGCGCGTTGCTGGGACAGCGCCTGGACGAGATCGCCGGACGCCTGGAAGCTTTACCCGGCGTCGAATCGGCCGCGGCGGTCGTCGATCTGCCCACGCAACTGGTTCCCGACTTTCCGTTCGATATCTCCGGCCGTGCCGCCGATCGCAAGGACGCATCGGGTGATGGAAAATACATTCCGATCACGGCGAGCTACTTCAAGGCATTGAGCATTCCCATGGTCGCGGGCCGGGCATTCTCCGTGTCCGATGCCCATGGTTCCGCGCCTGTTCTGATCATCAATCAACAGTTTGCGCGCTCGTACTTCAAGGGTGAGAACCCGATCGGTCAGCACGTCCACATCGGCGCCGTGATGGGCCCGGAGTTTGAAGACCCGGTCCGCGAAATTGTCGGCGTGGTGGGGGATGTGAAGCAGACGGTTCTCGACACGGATGCTCCCGAAATCATGTATCTGCCCTATTCGCAGATACCCGACAAGCTCAGCCAGATGGGGAACAGTCTGCTGGGGGTGAGCTGGGTGGTGCGTACCAGGTCGGCGCAGATGGATGTAGCTTCCGCCGCCCGGCGCATCTTCACGGACAATGCCCATATCCCGCTGCTCAGCGTGGAACCGCTGGACGAGGTCATCAGCGCATCAATCGCGCAGCAGCGCTTCAGCATGATCCTGCTCTCAGGCTTCGGCCTCATCTCGCTCGCCCTCGGCGCGGCGGGCCTGTACGGGGTGCTGTCATACACGGTGGCCGCGCGAACGAAGGAAATTGGCGTGCGCATGGCGATCGGAGCGGAACGCGGCGACATCTTGCGCATGGTGCTGCGCGAGGCTGGTCTGCTGGTAGGAGTGGGCTTGATCGCGGGCATCGGGGCATCGGTTGCCGTCGCAATGTTGCTGCGCCACCTGATGCCGGGAATTACTTCTCAGGGTCCGTACACGCTGACGGTCATGTGCGGCGTGTTGCTGCTGACCGGATTGTTCGCCGCCTGGTGGCCAGCGTCGCGCGCCGCCTCGACCGAGCCGATGCAGGCCCTGCGCGCGGAGTAGGTCTGACTTACTGGCGGGCCTGGATCTCGATTTGTAACTGGTCCGGTTCGAGCCACAGAACCTAGTGCTCGAAGACGCGGCCGAAGTGTCGGGACCCTTTTCAGGGACGGAGAGCGCCGGGATAAACCGGCACATTGTAGGGGATGAGAGAGCCCTACGGAAAAGGAGAAGCGAATCCATTCCGGCCTCGAGTCTTGCCTGTGATCTCGCGAGGGATGGCAGCGAAGCATAGACAGAGGGCTGGCGGGCAGGATTATTGAGCTCCGAAAACATGCAACCGGGTGCCGACCCTTTTCTGTCAGTGGGAAGGCAACATCAGCGAGCCGCGTTAGATCGCGAGTGGCCGCTGGGCCCGGCGTAGTCGAAGAGTCCAGGCACGCCAGCAAACAATGTGCACGAGAACCGGGAGGCCTCCAGAACGTCTGCGCGAGCAGACCGGTCCGGGAAGGTGAAAGATCCATGATCCGGGCATGTACGTTTTGGAGGAGTCGGACTGCGCCATAGTACCTATGAAGCTGACGAACAGAGAAGGTAAGACTTCCGCGGAGCCAGCGGAGGGAAGGGCGCAGACCAAGGAGAACGACGCCCAGCCACACACGCATCCGACACAGAGCGGAGCGCGCGTGTCCCAGGGGTTAGGCGGCGTGCGCCAGACGGCGCGGGCCAGGAAGCAGGAGCGGTTCACCGCTTTGCTGCACCATCTCACGATCGACTTACTGCGGGAAAGCTACTACGCCTTACAGCGGAGCGCAGCGCCTGGAGTAGACGGAGTAAGTTGGCAGCAGTATGAACAAGACCTGGAGGCTCGGCTTGCCGAACTCCATGGCCGAGTGCACCGTGGAGCGTATCGGGCGCAAGCCTCGCGAAGAGTGTACATACCGAAGGCTGATGGCCGGCAACGGCCGTTGGGCATCGCTTCGCTGGAAGACAAGATTGTCCAGCAAGCGGTGGTGACCATCCTCAACCAGATATACGAGGTGGACTTTCGGGGCTTTTCGTATGGATTCCGTCCGGGACGTAGCCCTCATCAGGCGCTGGACGCGCTGAACGTGGGCATCGAACGGAAGCGAGTGAACTGGATACTCGATGCGGACATTCGTGGCTTCTTTGATCATCTGAGCCACGAGTGGATGATGAAGTTTGTCGAGCATCGAGTGGCCGACACACGCATTCTTCGGCTGATCAGTAAGTGGCTGAAGGCTGGTGTGTCAGAGGAAGGTAAGTGGTCAGAGACGACGGCAGGCACGCCGCAGGGAGCGGTGATTTCACCGCTTTTGGCGAACGTGTACCTGCACTATGTGTTCGACCTGTGGGTTGAGGCATGGCGCCGGAAGGCTGCGAGTGGAGAGATGGTAGTTGTTCGCTACGCTGACGATCTGGTGGTCGGTTTTGAGCAGCGCGAAGACGCCGAGCGATTTCTGAGAGAGTTTCGGAAACGGCTGGCAAGCTTCGCGTTGGAACTCCATCCTGAGAAGACGCGACTGATCGAGTTTGGTCGGTTCGCGCAGGTTAATCGGCAACAGCGTGGGGAAGGAAAACCCGAGACCTTCACGTTTCTTGGCTTCACGCACTACTGTGCGATGACACCCAATGGCCATTTCGTTACACGGCGTAAGACCATCCCTCAGCGGATGCGTTCTACGCTTCATGCCATTAAGGCGAAGCTGCGGCAGCGGATGCATGAGCCGGTCAACGCGGTGGGCGCATGGCTGAAGCGTGTAGTCAGCGGCTATTACCGATATCACGCGGTTGCTGAAAACCAGCGGACGTTATACCGATTCCGCGACCGGTTGTGCGACCTGTGGCGGTCGATGCTTGGCCGTCGTAGTCAGCGCAGCCGACCGAGTTGGAAACGCATACGTCCGACCTTTGAACGATGGATACCCCGTCCTCGCACTCTGCATCCTTTCCCCAGCGTGCGTTTCGACGCCACTCATCCAAGGTAGGAGCCGTGTGCGGTAGTTCCGCTCGCACGGATCTGTACGGGGGGCGGTCAGTGATGACCGTCCCTACCGTGACCGGAATTTCCCCTAATGAGCGTCGCTTGCAGCGCTGACCCAAGACAGAGCGTCTCATCTCTGGATGCTTAGTAAGCCATTTCGAAGGTCAATACGGCCTCACTGGCATTAGGGGAAATTCCGTCTGTTTGAAAAGAGCCTTAAATGAGCAGGGTCCGTCGGAGCATCAGCGACCGTTCGGGCGACGACGTGCAGTGCGGCGTACCGGGAACGGAAATCCTATCGCCCATCGCCGGGCTGCTTCATCATCAAGATTGAGGGTGCTGTGCGGCGCGGACCTGATCCTGATGCTCAACAATCGTACTCAGCCTTGCCGCCATTTCCCGAAGAAGCAGCGCGTTCTCAGGCCGCACGGTCATTTGCATGCCAGTGAGCACATCCGACATTTCTTTACCGAGAGGTTCAAGCAGCGCGGCCTGGGACTTTGATGCAATAATTTTAGGAATGAGCTTCCGCAGCTTCGATTCAGCGGGCCGGTACGCTTCGGCGATTACTTTGAAGTGCCTGGAATCGATATATTGTGTCCACTTCCCCGGTTTGTCCAGCCCTGCTTCCTGAGCATCTCTGTGCATGAGGTTCAGCTCCTTTAACAGCCTGTTTGCGAGTTCCGGCAGCTTGTGAGTATCTGTCAGAAAAATATTGTCTCCAAGAAAATCGCTACCAGGTTCGAGGAACAATGACCGAAATCGACAGACGAGCTCCAATCCCTTCAACAGCTGCGTCGTCTCCTCATCACCGTAATCCGCACGCTGCAGCATTTCAACGAAGTAAAGATTGTACTCGCGACAGTCATCGTAGAACTTGGTCGCCGAGGTCAGGATGACTCTGTAGCCCGTTTTTCCGTCGCTTGCCAGGATAACCTGGCTGTTGTCGACGTCTACCCGATCCGGGAAGGTCGAGAGGACAACGCTTGTAATCGCATCCTGCCACGAGTCGGCAAAGGGCTGGCTCGCCGTCAGATCCAGGAATTTCTCCCATGTAATCGGCTCATCGGACAGACCGAAGATCTTCATGGAACCGCCCGTGCTCTGAGCGCCGAGCGGGCGAAGTTCCGCTTCGCGCGGTAAGGTGTCGTTCGACTGCTCCAGGGCGGCGCCTTTCACGCGAATGGTGATCTGCTTCTGTGGCTTGACTACGCTCTCGATGGTGCCCTTTAAGTATTGGAAGATCGCCAGCTTCAAATTGTGGACGCATCTTGCCGGTTCTTGCTCAGGTTTTATATGCGGTCTGGAAAACCCTGTTTGCTCGATAGCCTTCGCTACTACTTCCTGCCACTCCGCAATTTCCTTGCAGAGAGGTTCTTCCGGCGAGGGAGAAAGGGACGATTCAAATTGCTGGAAGCTCAATTTTAATTGCTCTGTTGACAGCCCGAGCCGGATGCCCTGTTCCGAGGCTGTAACTGCCGGAGGGCCAAACAAGTAGAGAGAGATTTTCTTGCGACGACCGGGATCGGTCCGCATGATGTGATCGAAGAAACCGACTTCCCATCCTGTGTATCCATGGCTGACCTTTTCGGCGCCGGTGTAAATGATGATAAAAACATCTGTCTGCTGCAGCTTTGCTTCGATCTGCGCCTGGAATGCCGAGCCTGGCTCGAGAAACTCTTTATCGAAGTTGACCTCGGCGAAGAAGTCGGGCAATGCGGTCTTGAAGCAAATGGCAGCTGCCGTCGCAATGGCCACATCTTCTGAAGCGTAACTGATGAAGATGCGGAAGACGCGTTGTTCGGGAACTGCTAAGGTGCGTGTGGCCATGTATCCTCCTCAAGGGGCGCCGGCAAAAGGCACTTATGGCAGGTTGTGTGTCGAACGAAAGCCAAGGCGCTCAGGAAAACAGGAAGGTGTTAAGAAGCGCTGCCTGCCGCTTCGCAACGGAGTCGTCGCAGGCAGCTGCATTGCTGTGTTGGCAAAGTGAACACGGCGGCAGCATACCTATCGCAGCGGCCCGGCTTCCCGGCTTCGCCTTCCGCTCGTTCAATAGTGTTTGCTCGTTCGGATTCATTACAACTTTCCAGCGGGGGGACCGGGAGGCACAGACGGAAAGTTTACTAGCTTGATAGTGTGATTTAGCGGAAGAGTAACGTTTCTTCTAAAATTGGTGACCAGACGGAACGTTTCCTGATCTGAGAGATGAACCGTGACGGATAACGTTCCGTCTAGGAACCTGTGAAAGATTCGATATAGCCTGGGGAGGGCCAGGCTAGGGTCCGCGGAACGTTATCTCTGGACGCAGCACGAAGGCACGGATGGCCTGGTGTATCAACAGTTCAGAGCAATTCGGCGCGTGAGTTTTGGTTTGAGGCGGCCCCAACCTGCAAGTTGGGACATTCTGACTCGGAAAGCCTCTAGGCGGCGAGTGTGGCGTTGAGCTTGCGCCGTATGCTGAACCACCGGATGATGTTGTAACTAAGGCAAGCCCAAGTAGCTTCCATCGATGTCTTCTTTTGTCCTCGGCATCGGAATTGCCGGAGTCCACATCGCTCTTTGATCCAGGCATGCGGGAACTCAGCGATCTGCGATCGTTGGCGGTAGATTTGCTTTGCCTCTTCGGTCTCCATCTTGGTCTTGAAGTTGACCGTCGCGGAGGGTTGCTCGATGCGTGTGATGATCCGCCTCCATTTGGGGCGCGGTTTCTTGGAAGCACATTTGTCTCGGTATACGCAGGAGCAACAAGCTGCTGCGGGCGCCTTGTACAGATGCGTGAGCACCCCGTTACCCCGATTCAGGACAGTCTTATGACTTAACTGTTGTCCGGCGGGACAGAGGTAGATATCGTGCTCAGCGTCATAAGGAAACGCACTGCTGAGGAAGGCCCCGCTACGGCCTTGGGCGTCGTGCTCCGTCGGTTTCCAGCTATCTTGCCATGAACCATAGAAGTCGACACCAGAGGCTGCTGCACCCTGCACAGACGCATGGTTGGTATAGTCACCGTCGGCAATTATCTGTTTCGGTAGACGCCCCAAGGTATCTTTGCAGCGATCAAGAGCCGGTTCCAGTTGGCGATAATCGATGGCGTCGGTGGTTGCCTCTACATCGACCACCAGCCCGTGGGTGGTATCGGTTACCAACTGCACGTTATAGCTGGGTACCGTGCCGCCCTCACCGTTTCTCATCACATGGGCCTCGGCGTCAGTGGTAGAAGCCCTGGCTACGAAGCGATCCCGGTCAGCCTTCTTGTCCTTTTGCAGTCGCTCTACCTCACGAAGTGCTGCCTCCAGGCGACTGATCCGTTGCCGCCCCGCGCGGCGTTTCGCAGCTGCCTGGCGTTTGGCCACTTTCGCCTCCTCTGCGGCCTGCGCGTTCATCTCTTGTACTTGCTTCCGCGCCAAAGCCAAATGCGCTTCGATCTTTTCTTTACGACGAAAAGTGTTACCGCTGGCATTGGCTTTGATCTTCGTTCCGTCCAACGTGACCCGTTGCATGGTGATCAGCCCCTCGACGCTCAGCATGCCCACTACCTGCACAAACACATCGTCGAGCGCATCTTTGTAGTCTGACCGGAAACCGGCTAAAGTTCGATGACTGATAGGCTGCAATCCGCAAAGCCATTCGAAGCCAGGCTCGAACGCACATCGGCGTGCAATCTCACGTGCTGAGCTAATCCCTTGGCTGTAGGCGTACAGCCATAGGCTGATCAACAACCGCGGCGCTGTATGGTTGCGGCCAGCGTGCCCTTCTACGGCCGCAATTCGGGCATGGTATAAACTCAGGTCCAATCGCCCTACCACCTGCCAGATTGATCGTGCGCTGTGGTCCTCCTCGATCAGATGTTCCACATCAATGGTGTGCAAAACCAGTTGAGAACGATCGATCGAAGCCAAGCGAGGAGGAAGTGGTGGCCTGCTCATGACCTCTAGTGTATTGTCACGAACTTATTAGTAACAGTAACGGTTGTGATGCTTGGGTCGATTTCTTCACACGTTCCTAGTCACTAATTTCCGCTCGCCGGCGAGGCATCTACTACATCGCATTGTTCGACCTCGCGGATGCACGACATCTGCAAGTGCTGGCGCCGGACTCGGAAGCCACCGTTCAACTTGTCAAGAGCTGGCTCGATGCTTCCGGGTTTGTGGTTACGGCGCTTCCATGGCTCTAGCAATTGCTATTGCAAAGATAACGTCCCGTCCAGTCCCCGAACCCCCATCCCGGCGGGTGGGGGTTGCCCAGATTATGCGTTGATACTTCCCAAACTGCCACCCTGGGTCTTTATTGAGTCCTGCATAATTAATGTCCTATTTCAAGCGCAAAGAAAGAGGACTGTGTTGGATGAAGGAGCGCAACAGATTTTCGTGGTTTTGCAGGGAGCGCGTGGAGTTGCGTGCCAAATCCGCGAGTTGATCAACTTCGTGAATGGCGCGATTGGCTAAGGGATTCATCTTCGTCCAGGACCAGAGATATTCCACTGGATTGAGTTCAGGAGCGTATGGGGGAAAGAAGAAAGTGCGCAGCTGAGGGGCGGTGGTCAGCCAGGCGTTGGTGGTCTTTGCGCGGTGTGCGTTCAGCCGGTCCCACAGCAGGCACCAGTTGGCTTCCAGTTCCCGGTCCAGGTGCTGTAGAAAGGAAATGGCTCGCGGGGAATCGACATCGCGGCCCGGGTAAAGACGGAAGTACAACCGCACCTGATCACGCCGGGGCGATACGCACAAGGCGGCGATGGCGGAGACTTTTTTGTGATGACGACCGCGCTGGTAGAGCACGGGGGTTTGCCCGCACGGTGCCCAACTGCGGCGCACCAGAGGGGCGAGCAAAAAGCCGCTTTCGTCCAGAAACACCAGCCAAGCCTTCAGCCGGCTTGCTTTTTTTTAATGGCCGGCCACACCGCTCGACCCACTGGCCGATGCCTTCTTCGTCGCGTTCTACGGCTCTACGGGTGGGCTTTTGCGGGCTCCAGTTCATGGAGTGCAACAGGCGGCAGACGTGATCGACGTGGTAGCGAACGCCAAACGTGCGCTCAATGTGCTCGGCGACACGGGGACAGGTCCACAGATCAGTCGGGAATCCAGCTACTCGCGCGCCCTTGAGCAGATGCTTTTCCAACCGCTGGCGTTGGGCCGAGGTAAGCTTGCGTGGTCTGCCGCTGGCGGGCACCGCCTGCAGTGCCGCTCTGCCGCCGAAACGCAGATCGCGCTTCCATCGTCGTACGCTACGCGGATCGACATCCACGGCGCGGGCCACTTCGGCCTGAGTAAGTCCTTGTTCCAACAGTGTGACGGCATGCTCCCGCTTGCGCTGCAACTCTTCCGGACTGCCCTGCGGTCGGATAGTTCACCTCCGAGCGACAAGGATATTATAGGACATTAGTTATGCAGGAATCAATAGCTTGGTCGAGTAGAAGCCGGCATTTTCATACCCGGCCTCAGCCTCGCGCGCAAAGCTGATCATCTGGTGCGCCACCAGCGACACATGAATCACCGTCTCAATATCCAAGCTCTTCAACGCCGGCCACGCCATACCCCAAAACGTCTTACGATAGTTCCCCAGGATGCCGACCTTCACCATCAACTTGGCCAGCGTACTAACGCCTCGCCAGACATTAACGAACGTAAGCTTGCCGGTCGGCGGTATCTCCACCCGGTTCGGATACGTGTGCTCCTGTTGGTGCTTGAATCGCTTATAAATCGCCTCCGGCTTATACGCCGTCTGCGTAGTCCTGCGCCACATGTCCACAACATCGTCATAAGGCAGCTTGAAGTCCACATTCGACTCCCGCCCCTCGGCCTCGATCAGCCGTCCCTCGGCCTGCAGCCGGCGGTGGAGCGGCGTTCTCGGCAGCGCCTGCACCAGGTTGAACGTCAGGATCGGAATCCCCGACTCCTCCGCAAACTGCAGCATCTGGTTCGGCGTATCGTAGGTGTCCGTATCCAGCCCCATAATGATGCCCGATACCACCTCGATCCCGAACCTGTTCAGCGTCTGCACAGCTTCCAGAATCGGCACCTGGTTGTTATGGTCCTTCGACATCGCCTTCAGCGCCGCCGGGTTGGGCGTCTCTATCCCGCAGAACATCGTCCAGAAAGAAGCGTCATGCATCATCTGCAGCAAGTCCGGCGACTTCACAATATTCAGCGTCGCCTCACAGGCGAACTCCACCGGATAACTCCGCTTCTTCTGCCATTCAATCAGGTGCGGCAGCAGCTCCTTCGCCGCCTTACGATTACCCACAAAGTTGTCGTCTACAAAATAAACCGACCCAATGCAGCCATCGTCCACAATCGCATCCAGCTCCGCCAGCAACTGTTTCGGCGTCTTCATGCGCGGAGTCTGCCCATACAGCTCAGGAATATCGCAGAAGTCGCAGCGGTAAGGACAGCCGCTCGAATACTGCACGCTCGCCACAAAATACTTGTGAATCCCGGCCAGCTTGTACGCCGGCGTCGGAAACTCCGTCAATGGCAGTCGTTCGCCGGTCAAAAATCGTCTCTGCTCCGCTGGTCGCTCCACGCTCTCGGCCAGCGTTGCCAGCATCTCGTCGGTCGCGTCGCCCAGCTCGCCCAGATGCAGGTAATCGAAATCCGGATAATACTCCGGGCAGCCCGACACCGACGGACCACCCAGCACCGTCACCTTGCCGAAATTATGCGCCCGCCGATTGATATCATTCGTCTGCTGCCGCTGAATGTGCATCATCCCGCTCACCAGCACCGCATCTGCCCACTGAAAATCCTTGTCCCTGGCTGGTTTCACATTCTCGTCGACAAACCGAATCTCCCAATGCTCGGGCAGGTACGAGATGATCAGCAGCAAGCCCTGAGGAGGCATAAATGCTTTCACGCCCAGCAACGGATACGCATGGTCGAACGTCCCAAGCGCCTTCGTATAGTGCGGGAAGATGCACAGGACCTTTCGCGCAGGTCCATCCGTTACCGGTCGCTTGCGATACCTGAACGAGGCTTCAGGTTCCGTCGCCGCGGGCTTCTGTACTACGTTCAGCGCCGCCATATTGCCCCGATCCTACCCGATTGCCCAGCGCCCCGCAAGACGGAGCTGGCACTTTCACGAAAGGGGATTCTCGGCGACTAGTTTCCTGCCTTCACTTTCTCCGACCTGAGGAGGGACAGACAGGACGTTTACTAACTCAAATCATGATTGGAATAAGGTAACGTTCCGTCTGTCACTTTCTCTGTGCCACTTTCGCTGTGGGTGCAATCAGAAAAGGAACCGTGCACCAAACTGGATCTGACGCTCGGAGCCCACACTGCCGTTGGTGCCCTCCGTAGAAGTGCTCAATCCGAAACTGCCGCTGCCGATCACGCCGGTCGGTGTATTGAAGGTGGCGTGGTTGAAGATGTTGAAGAACTCAGAACGAAACTCCATTCTGACCCTCTCTGTCAATTGAGTATTCTTGATCACCGAGAAGTCGCCATTCCACCAATCCGGTCCGATGAGGGTGTTGCGGCCAAGTGTTCCAGGCAGCACCTGCACGGTATTGCCATTGGCGGCGGTAGTCGTCTGGCTGGCGAAGTAGTTGCCTGGATTTTGGATCACATCGCTTGACAGATACTGCGGAACTCCGTGGGCCAACACGGTGGGGGCCAGGATCTGGTTGGGCCGGGCGCCTGCGCCGTTCAGGCTGTCGTAGCCGTATTGCAGGGTGCCGTAAGGCTCTGTAATGGTGAAGGGGAAGCCGGTCTGGGCGCTGAAGATTCCCAGAGCCTGCCAGCCGTTACTGAGAATTCCCGGAACGAATCCCCAGTGTCCCGGCACGTTATAGCTGAAGTTGGCGACAAAGCGCTGGCCGACGTCATAGCTGGCGCGCGCGTATTCACAACGGATGCACGTCGGGTTGTTGAGGCTCACCGCTCCGTTCGTGCCGGAAGCGCTCCACACCGCATCTGCGTCCGTCATGTCTTTCCCCCACGTGTAGGTGGCCTGGTATTGCAGGCCATGCAGCGGAGAATTTTTGCGCATCTGCAACTGCAGGGCGTTGTAGTGAAACGTGCCCTGGTTATAGAAGAGCTGGACTTCGCCCATACCCGGGCTAACGGCGGAAAAGGGAGCATAGGCCGGTTCCGCGCCGTTGAAGGAATTCGGGTAGCCGGTGTTGTACAAGTTGTTGCTGTTGTTCGTCACATACGACATCTGCAAGGCCATGTCGCCCGGAATCTGCTGTTCGATGGTCACGTTGCCGGTGAGGGTGTAGCCGTTCTTCAATCTGTCGGAGGGCCAGTCGCCGGCGATGTTGCCAATGATGGCTGCGATCGGCGCAAGGTTAACAGGGGTCCTGGCAGGAATCTTGGTTGTGTCTCCACCTGGAGGCATCACCACTCCCGTAGTGCTGGTAAGCGCAGGCAAGCTGACCGCCAATGGCGTCAACGAATAGGTGGGATTGTTGAGCACGCTCAGGCTAGCCATCGGAAGGTTGACCGCGGCCTGATCGGGATAGACGGTGGGGATGGAGTTGCTGAAGATGGCGAATCCGCCCCGTACCACGGTTTTGTCTGTCGCTCGGTAGGCCGCTCCGAGGCGGGGAGAAAAGTTGGCCTTTTGCGCGGGATATAAGGGGTTCGGATTCAGAACAAAGTTGCCGTAGAGGGGGCCCTGGTCGATGATGCCTCCCAGGCGGTTTCTGATTTCGTAAGGAACGGACGTGTATTCGTAGCGCAGGCCGAGGTTAAACGTAAGCCTGGGGGTATAGCGCAGATCATCCTCCAAATAGGTTGCGAGGTGCCACACCCGCAGTCCCCAGAGGGTGCCACCGCCGCCGGTTGGTCCGAAGCCCGGTAAAGTCGTAGCCCGGCTGTAGGTGATGGGAGTTCCTTCCATCATGCTGATGAGGCCGCTGGGGCTGGGCGATCCGATCCCGAGGGTAGGACCACCATTCGTCGAAGGGATGGCCGCAATCAGGGCGGTATTGCTGTTGAAGGTATAGACGCCGTTGGGGCCTGCGCTGGTTACGCCGAACCCGTTGTCCTGACCATAGCGATATTCAAGGCCCATGCTCAGGTTGTGGCGGCCTTTGGTCCAGGTGATCTTGTCGGTGGGGTCGTAGTAGGTCTCGACGTACTTGGTGATAAAGGTGTCGGGACCCCAGGTGGAGAGGCTGCCGTCGGAGAAGGTGGTTTGCGTAAACTCCTGCGATGGCGGCAGGCTGGCTTCGATCTGTCGATTGGCCGCGAACATCGCAACGTTGATGAAGTTAGGCGAGAAGAGGTGGGTCTCGCTTACGGCATAGTTGCGAGGATTGTTGATCTGCTCCGCGGAGAAACTTGGATCCTCGATGGCCGCCACGGGATCGGTCTCCGTCGCTTCGTTGTTGATGTACGAAGCGCGGCCAAAGAGGATGTCCTTCTCCGAGAAGTGATGATCGATACGGACGGAAAACTGGTTCACGTTGGTAGGCTGCTTGAACTGCTCGGTGAAGGTGTTGGCGCCGTAAATACCGTTGGGGTTGTTGGGCATCGGATATTTGGCCAGGATGCCTGCGGCCACCGCGTTCAGCGGAACCTGATACGTGAAGCCATTCACGAGGACGGAACCGCCCCGCTGCGCCTGGGTAGGAACGATCATGGTCGTCGGCTCACCCAGCCGCTGGCGAAAGCCGGCGTACTCGCCGAAGAAAAAGGTTCGATTGCGGAGGATGGGACCGCCGCCCGCGACCCCAAACTCATTGCGCTGGAACGGGGCAGCACCCGTTGTCGAAAAATAGTTGCTGGCATCGAGCGCAGAATTGCGGATGAACTCGAAGGCCGAGCCGTGGAACTGGTTCGTGCCTGATTTGCTAACGATCTGGGTGATGGTCCCGCCGCCGCGGCCATACTCCGCGGTGTAGTTGGCCTGCTGTACTTTGAATTCGGAGATGGCGTCCAGGTTGAAGTTCCAGAACTGGATGGTACCCATCTCCTCATCTGTGGAATCGGCGCCATCCAGAGTAGCCACTTCGGTCTCGCCGCGATTTCCGTTGCCGATCCATTGCGGCGCGAGCCAGCCCATGGATCCATTGTTGTCCTGCGCCATGCCAGGCTGCAGCATGACCAGGTTCTGGATGCTGCGTCCGTTGAGCGGCAGCGTCTGCACCTGTTGTTCGGAAACCAGTCCGGCCAACGAGGGATCGGTGGTATTGAGGAGCGGCGGTGCGGCGGTCACAATGGCAGTTTGGCTCTCGCCGCCAGGAACGAGCTTGAAGTCAATATTTCGTGTCTGACTCACGTCAAGGGTGACGGCGTCGACGTGCGCGATGGAGAACCCCTGGGCATTGGCGGTCAGGTTGTACTTGCCAACGGGCAGATTGGAGAGGGTGAACTCACCCACGCCGCCGGTAACGACCGATTTCGCGACCTGCGTGTCCACGTTGGTGGCGGTGACGGTGGCCCCGGCAACGAGGGCGCCGCTTGGATCCGTCACGGTTCCGATAATAGAACCGACGGCTTGCGACCAAAGGGCCGGCGGAGAACAGAGCGCGAAAACGAGGAGGCAAGAGACGCCTATGAAAGCGTTTCCAATTTTGCGACAGAATGCACTGGCGAAAGCAGCAATATTCATGATTCCCTCCCGATGCGGCTCGCAAAAGACGGTATGCGAGCCGGCAGCTATTTTGTGAATGAGGGGCCCGGAATCTAAGATGTGGCGCGGGTTTTTACCAAACCGCTTCTTTGCGTATCCGTGAATCTTGCCGAAGCCGGTCTTCGAGCAGCAAGCTTACCTCGCAAATGCAAAGGATCTTGCTTCGACGAGGAGAATTGTCCCGAGTGTAAGGGCATCTGCTTAAATTCTCAACATGAAATAAATCCGATGCGGGCATATCGATCGATAAGGATGGTTGGCCCTTAGATCTGTTGACCAGCGTAGCAGAGTATGCCAACGATCCGCGGGGGGCCGCGTGAGAGATTGGTTCCCATGATCGATTTTCAATCAATTCCTGGCGCGATGAGGGAGAAACAGCGCGCAAGCATGGTTACCAAAGAAATCTTCTTAGCCTCAGCCGTCCAAAAACCGTACTACTGTGGAATTAGGTGTAGCAGACGGTAAAGTGACAATCGAAGTGACGGATTACGCCTGTCCGCAGCATTCCTGCGCCCGCGGAAAGCCGAAATCAACCCATAAAGCAGGGTACGCTAAGGCGTCCTCTTGATTGAGCAGTCTTGACAATTTGGAAAAACCGCACCACCGGACACCCGCCCGAGGCCATGCCAGGCCAGACGATAAGGCGCCGGATGATAGGCGGGACGTTCGCCAATACGTAGCTCGTGGGCAGAAAAGATCGTCCCGTTTTGGGGAAATGCCGTCCTCACACCGGACTTAGTACGCTTAGTACGCTTAGTTCGCACATTTCTACAGGGCACAGATAGCAAGCCCGGGGACTTTTCACGCTGGCTGGCCCCGGGAGAGCCCCCACCTAAGCAGAGGGCAAGATGCTCAAATAATTAATTAAAAATTTTGAGCACCTTCATGAAACAAAGGACTTAGCTCGACTGGAATTTTGGCTCCCCCGAGAAAGACAGCATGTCTACGAGATCCAAGGGGAAAGATTGATCCTATTCGCAGATAGGTCGCCCCATACTTTCTGGAACGCGGCCCACTGGGGAGCAGTCACAAGCTGTGGATTGTGGTCTCCCATCGCGCCTGCCTTCAACAGCCACATCCAGTCCACCGCCGGTTTCCACTCGGTGCCCCCCACGAAGGTGTGGTTGGCCGCCGAATGCGCGACGGCCTGGACCATCCCTTCGAGGTTCATCTCAAAGCTTGCAGCCATATTATGGGGAGCCAGACTGGTCTGGTCGGAATAGCAACCCAGCACCTTTGCCTTGCCCGCGACCGCGCCCTGGATCGCTCCCAACCCAGTCACATCCGCCGCATGCCAGATCACATCCGCCCCGTTTCCCACCAGCGTGGACGCGGCTTCCCGGCCTTTGGCGGCGTTGTCGTAGTCTCCGGTGATGATTCCCAATCCCTGTATTCCAGGCACGGTGTTGCGAGCGCCGGCGATAAAGCATTTCTGAATTCGCTGCTGCGTAGGGTCGTCCTCGCCGCCGACGAAGCCCACCGCCTGCTTCTTTTCTGAGATCAACGCCGCCAGGGCGCCCGCTCCGTAAGCTGCGCCGAAATAGCCCAAATTAATAAACAGAATGTTCGGCGGGACTTTCGGCTGAGGCAGAAAACTGGTTACAAAATATTTCTGGCTGGGATAGTCGGGCGCAATGTCGAGCAGGGCACTGCTGAACTCGAAGCCATGACCGAGGATCAGATCGAAACCATCATCGGAGTAGCCACGAGCGACCTCCTGCATTTGCGCCAGGCCAATATTTTCTGCGTAGGCAGTTCGGAATCCCGGTCCCAGCGCCTTCAGGCCATTGAAGGCGAGTTGGCTCCAGCCGCCGTCCGTGATCACGCCGGTCAATAGCAGCACCACACTGGTCTGTTTAGGTTGCGCCCAGCCGGCCGATGCCAGCGCCGCCATCGTGAGGAAGGCGCGCCGGGAAAGCGTGCTCATTTGCTTTCTGCGCTGAGAGCCTTCAAATGCGCGGGCAGAAATGGACGAATCATATATTGGTAGGCCGCGCCGCCCAAACAACCGCCGAGCAAAGGACCAACAATCGGAATCCACCAGTAGTTGCCGGGAGAAGGGAACGCGGCCGATCCCCACCCGGCAAGAAAGCAGAAAATGCGTGGGCCAAGGTCACGAGCAGGGTTGATGGCCCAGGCCTCCAGGTAGCCCATCGAAGCGCCAATCAACGCGACCAGCATGCCGATCATGAGAGCACCGGAGTTCGCCCCCGGGGCCATCTCGTTATATTGCTCCGTAATCGCGAAGATACCGAAGATGAGAAACGCGGTCAGGATGATCTCATCGCCAAATGCGTGCATGGGCGTGATGGCCAGGCCGGGATGGGTAAAGAACACTCCCGCTGCGCCGCCGGCGGCCCGCGTGAGCTGTGCGCCCTGGTTGAAGTGATCGATCACCGGCACCCAGAGCATATAGACCAGCGCCGCCCCCACGAAACCGCCCACCACTTGGGCGGCGATGTAGGGAATGACTTTGCGCCAGGCGAATTTGCGATACAGTGCCAGCGCCAGCGTCACTGCCGGATTGGCATGCGTACCGGAGATAGACCCAGTGGCGTAGATGGCCATCGTCACCGCCAGGCCCCATGCGATACACACTCCCCAATACGCATTCTGATAAGGGCTGGGATTGTAGAGGGCGTACATGGCGGCGACCGAGTCTCCGAACGCAATGATGATAAAGACCGCAAGGGCCTCCGCCAGCAACTCACCGAAATCTTGTTTCTTCATTGAGGTGTCTCTACGGTAGCAGGTATTTTGCTGCCAGCTGGTTGAATTCACGCAGTTGCTGGTCGATCCAATCCTGTCCCTTGCCCAATTCCTCCGCCATAAACTTTGCGACTGCCGGCGCCATCTCGATAGCCGCGCGTGCATTGAGAAACAAAGCCCGCGTTCGGCGAGACAAGATATCGTCCACGGTGCGCGCCATCTCCTCCCGGACTCCCCAGATCACTTCAGCACCGATATAAGGCAAAGCCGGATGCAGCGGCTTGGCGAGACGCTCGTCAGCAGCGGCCAGGGCGAGGATTGCGTCTGCGTCTGAACCGTAAGCGCCGAGAGTGGTGAGCGAATCGACGTCCTGCTTGTATCCATGGATTTTCAAATCATGAGTTCCGCTGGGCACGTCGCGCAATTCGCCCAGGGTAATGGCGTGGTCCACGCAATCCTCGGCCATGTGCCGATAAGTGGTCCACTTGCCTCCCACGATCGTCAGCAAACCTGAGTTATCGATATGAATAGTGTGATCCCGCGAGAGGGAAGAGGTCTTACTCGATGCGCCATTCGCTTTCACCAGCGGCCGAATGCCCACATACACGCTGAGCACGTCACTGCGCTGCGGAGGACGGCTGAGATACTGAGCGGCCGTATCAAGAATGAACTGTATCTCTTCCTCAAACGGAACTGGGTTGTACGACGGTTCCTGAATAGGCGTGTCGGTCGTTCCCACCACGGTGTGCTCGTGCCACGGAATGGCAAACAACACCCGGCCGTCGCTGGTGTGGGGGACCATGATGGCAGTGTTGCCGCGCAGAAACGCGCGCTCGAAGACCAGGTGGATGCCCTGGCTGGGCGCGATCATGTCTGCCAGCTCAGGCTCAGCCAACCGCCGCACTTGATCA
>CAWBRJ010000029.1:0-70374 GCA_963790935.1 uncultured Acidobacteriaceae bacterium
CCGCAGGTTTGCCAAACTCCTGAAAAAGCTCAACTTGTCGCGCTGAGAGGTGCCGCAAGCAGTGCCGTTAGCTTACGAAGGGCTTACGTCGGGCTTACGAGGCATTACTCCCCCCGCTTCCGCGTTCGAGGCACCATTGCCTCATGAAACGACGCACTCCAACAACCTGCTTGGCCTTCACCCTGGGGACGCTGGCGCTCCTGGCGCGAGGCCAGAATCTCGCACCTTTGTCCCCCCTGCCCACGGTTGAACAGGCGGCGGGACAACAATCGAACCTGTCTGAATTGACTCTCGAACAGGCGGTTGAACAAGCTGTTGCGAACAACAGCAGTCTGAAGACCGCCAGCCTCGATACACTCCGGGCCGCCGACGATCTGGCTGCGAATAAGACAAGACGTTTCGCGAATACGCAGGTCACTGCCGTCGGCGCCCAACTGGTTACGAAACCATCGGTTACTTACCCGGCGGGCTCGCTCGGGGTATACAGCGCGACCGGGCCGATCCCGGCGGCGAATCAGAAAGTCGAGATCCCGCGAAAACCCGTAGGCATAGTGAATGTCTCGGTTGCCCAGCCGCTTTCGACCCAGTACCAGCTCCATTTGCAATTGAAAGCTCTTGAGCTGGGGTTGGAAGGTACGCGCCAGGACCAGGTGAAAACGCGTCTGGAGGTGGTCGACCAGGTTCGACGGGCTTACTACGCGGTTGTCGAGGCACAGAGCGCTTTGGATAGCCTTCAGGCGTCACTCCCTTACTACCGGGAGTCGCATCGTCTGGCATTAGTGAACCGCGGTAAAGAGACGATTCTCGAATCGGATTTGCTGAACGCCGATGCGCAGCTTTTGAAGTTACAGAATGCCATCAGCGATGCGAGCGACGGGGTCGCGTCGGCGAGCGAAAGATTGAACGATCTGATGGGCCGGGACGTACACACGCAGTTTCGGGTTGCGGCGATCGGCGATGCAGATATCGATCTCGCCACACCCGAAGCCATGGAAGACCGCGCTCTCCAAAACCGGCCGGATCTGAAGAAGGCGAAACTTCAGGTGCAGCAAGCCAATTATGACGCGCGGGCGAAGAAGGCGGAATATATCCCCGACGTGAGTCTGGCATTCAGTTACTACACAACCGCGAACTTCGAGAATGTTTTTCCAAGCAACGTCGGGACAGTGGGTGTGTCAGTCCGGTGGGAACCGTGGGACTGGGGACGCAGGCACCAAGAATACGAGGAAAAGCGAGCCAAGGAAGAACAGGCCAGGGTTGGAGTTGGCGCTACGGAACGCGCCGTCCTCCTGGAGGTGAGAAATGCCCGCCGGCAATTGGAGAACACCCGCCGACAACTGACCCTCAGCGATGCAAGCGAAAGTGCGGCCCGGCAGAAGCTCAAAGAGTTGCAGGAAAAGGTGAAGCGTGAAGCGGCATTAAGCAGAGATTTGTATCAAGCACAGTCGGATCTGGCATCCGCGGATAGCCAGCAGCAGCAGGCTCTCACTGCCTTCTGGAAGGCGAGAGCCGATTTGAAAAAGGCGATAGGAGAAGAATGATGCGTATCTCAATTGGAATTTTAAGTTTTGCTGCGTTTTCGGTTCTCGCCGGCTGCGCAAAGACGCAGAAGGCGGGGCCAGAGCCGGTTCCCGTTGTGGCGGAGATCGTGGCTACGCAGCAGGTCCAGCCCAGTTGGACTTACTCCGGCGAGATTCGTCCGGACACTGAGGTTCAACTGGCCTTCAAGGAACCCGGTTATATCGCCGCTCTGTATCGAGTGAAGGGCGTCGATGGTCGGATGCGTGATGTGCAGGTAGGCGACGAAATACCTGCCCGCGCCACACTGGCCCGACTGCGCGGCTCCGATTATGAAGCCTCGCTCAACTCCGCGGTCGGCCAGCAGCGCTCAGCGCAGGGTACGCTTGATGTTTCGCAAGCGGAATTCAACCGAGCAAAGGCCGACCAGGCAAAGGCGGATCTTGATTTTGAGCGTGCACAAGCGCTCTATGCCGCCAAAGCAATGACTCGCCCGGATTACGATGCGGCGGTGAATCAGCACAGCTCGGCGACCGCCAGTGTGGAAGCCGCCGGACGTCAGATCGAGGCGCGCCGCGGGCAGTTGAGCGCTGCGTCGGCGCAGGCTGTCTCCGCCCGGATCAATCTTGGCGATACGAGCCTGAACGCTCCCATGACTGGAGTCATCGTCGAAAAGAGTGTGGAACCAGGCAGCCTGGTTGCTGCGGGGACAAGGGCGTTCACGCTCGACGATACGCGCGTGGTGAAGGTGAACTTCGGAGCTCCCGACAGCATGCTGGCACATCTCAGGCTAGGAGCACCGGTGCCCGTGCAACTTGATGCATTGCAGGGGCGGACCTTCTCAGGGCAAATTACAGGAATCTCCGCCTCCGCCAACCGTGAGTCCCGGGTTTTCAACATCGAGGTTACTCTCCCGAACCGGGATCGCTTGTTCAAGGTGGGCATGATCGCCCGAATCCGTATAGAGCAAGCTAATACGCAAACTGTGCCTGTGGTACCACTGACTGCTTTGATGACCACGGAATCCGGTTCGAATAACTATTCGGTCTTCACTGTAACGGAGCGCGATGGAAAACAGTTTGCGCAATTGAAGAGTGTGAGGATTGGTGAAACCTTCGGCAAGTCGGTTGTCATCGACGAAGGCCTTACGCCCGGCGAACGAATCGTCGTCAGCCGTACTAACCAGCTAAGCAACGGAAGCCTGATCCGGATGGTCAACTAGGAGACGTAGCAATGACACACGCACAGAATGAGCAGTCCACGAACAAGAAACAGAATCTCGCCCGCTTCTTCCTCGAACAGCGACACATCGCCTGGGTCTCGCTCGCGGTTGCGCTCCTCTGGGGAATCTACGGACTATTGAAGATGCCGCAACGGAAAGACCCGGACATTCCGGTACGCCAAGCGATGATTATCGTGCCTTGGCAGGGAACATCGTCCGAACAGGTAGAGCAACTGGTGACCAGGAAGATCGAGCAAGCTATTGCTTTGAATCAATGGGTGACGGAGATCAAGAGTGCCTCCAGAACCGGCTCGGCGATGGTTCAATTCGAGCTGGCAGAAAAAGGGAAAGTACGACAGGGACAAGGAACTGGACGACGTCAAGATCAGGCTGGACGCCATCCACGACCTTCCGCAGGGCGCCGGTCCGATTTTGTACATCAAGGACTTCGGGGACACGTCTGCATTGATGCTCACAGTAGCGAGTCCGACGGCTGATCCAGCCCAGGTCGCCTGGATAAGCAAACTAGTTGAGACACAGGTCCGCCAGGTTCGGAGTGGTTTGGATACGCATACCCAGCCGCGGCGTTCCATTGTTGTAGTTTTTCCGAAGTCTATCGACAGCGACGAAGTCGAGCGCAAGTTGTCTTGGGTGACCCGAGACATGGCAACCCAACATCTTTGTTCCGATGAGCGCGCGTTTTCGGGAGCAGGGTTTACAGGGGTGGACCTGGCGACGAATCTCAGCACTCCTGATCTGCAATCGGCCTTGAGGAAGTTTGCAAATCAGAACCTGCAAACCGACGAGCTTCATCCCGATGCATGGAAACCTGCGATCATCGACGAACCGGCAAACACAACCGCTGCGCTTCAGGCCGTGGCCGGTGACAAGTACACTTATCGCGACCTGGACGACTTTACCGATACCCTTCAGCGAAGCCTCAAAACGCTGTCGATCGTGGCGAAGTCAGAACGTTCAGGGGTACTGGACGAAAACGTATTTCTGAATTTCTCGCAGCAGCGCCTCGCGCAATACAAGCTAAGACCAGCAGATCTTTCCAATATTCTCGCTGCCCGGAATCTACCGGAGAGCGGCCAAACGCTCAATGCACGCGGACGCACGGTCAGCGTCAACACCACAGGCGAGTTCAAGAGTATCGACGATCTGCGGAATGTAGTGATAGGCACGTCGCCGAACGGAACGCCGCTTTACTTGCGGGATCTCGTTGACATCGACAGGGGATACGAGAATCCCCCTTCCTTCCTTAACCGGTACACGCGCCGCGACGAAAACGGCAGATGGATCACGACCCGCGCGATTACGCTCTCGGTCCAGATGAAGACGGGAGAACAGATCGGATCTTTTGGAAAACAGGTGGACGCCAATCTGGCGAGCGTGAGAAAAACATTGCCGGCCGACCTGGTGCTGGCCCGGACCTCAGACCAGCCATTGCAGGTACACGACAGCATCGAGCTCTTTAGCCACAGCTTGATCGAGGCGCTGGTGCTGGTGGTAGTTGTGGCTTTGATTGGTTTCTGGAGCTGGCGGACGGCCATTCTGATTGCGGTGTCCATGCCGATTACGCTCGCGATCACGTTTGGGGTCATCAGCACACTCGGGATCGACCTGCAACAGGTCTCAATCGCTTCGCTGATCATCGCGCTGGGACTATTGGTCGATGTACCGGTGGTGTCCGGCGACGCGATTGTGCGCGAACTGGGTGCCGGGCAGCCACGGTCCGTCGCCGCGTGGCTGGGACCGACAAAGCTATTCAAAACGATGGCGTTTGCGACTGTCACGAATATCGTCTCCTATCTTCCATTTCTGCTGTTGCCCGGAGATACGGGGAAATTCCTGTACAGTCTGCCTATCGTCATTAGTTGTTCGCTGCTGGCGGCCCTGCTCGTCTCGATGACCTTTGTGCCGCTCATCAGCTCGTTTCTATTGGAAAGCAGGAGCGAAACTCCTATCGAGGAGAGGCGGCAGCGCGGGTTCACGGGTTGGTATTTTCGAACGGCAAAGAAGGCCATTGAACACAGGAAAGGCTGCCTGGCAGCATCGCTGGGCCTGCTGGTAGCGGGCGGCGTCGTGTTCTCCACGCTCAAGCCGCAGTTCTTTCCGAAAGACCTTCAATACTTTTCTTACATCGACGTGTGGCTGCCTGAAGACACTCCCGCGAGCGCGACCAGCGCGGTTACTCAGCAGGTGGAATCCATTACCCGCCGAGTAGCAGAAGAGTATGGCAAAAGCCATCCTGAGCACGGACACCCGAAGGATGTCTTGCAATCGATGACCACGTTTGTGGGCGGCGGCGGTCCTCGCTTCTGGAGCAGCGCCACACCCGAGGACAGGCAAACCAATTATGCTCAGGTGATTCTGCGAACGAAAGACAATCATGATACGACACCTCTGCTTGCCCTTTTGCAGCCGGAATTGGACAGGCAAATTCCTGGAGCGATCATTGATACGAGGACTCTCGAAACGGGCAAGCCGGTTGGAATTCCGATTCAGGTCAGAATTTCCGGCGAAGACCTGCCACGTCTCAGAGCGGAAGCCGAGCAGCTGAAGCAAATCTTTCGCGACATCCCCATCGCCGCCAGAGTTCGAGACGATTGGGGCGAGCCGAGTGCGAGAGAAGTGGTGCGCGTCGATGCGGACCGGGCAAACCTGGCGCACGTCACAAACGCAGATGTTTCCGATTCCGTCGGTGCGGCCCTTCATGGTATTACGGCTGGAGTTTTGAGAGATGGCAACAAGCAGGTTCCGATTGTTGGACGCATGCAGATGGAGGAGCGGTCGCAACTCTCCGATCTGCGCAGTCTATACGTCTTCTCGCGGCAAGACACCCCTCCAGTGCCTCTCGATCAGGTGGCGACAACTGCCCTGAGTCCGGTAACGCCGAAAATTCGACGCTTCGATCAGTACCGGACCATTACCGTGCAGTGCTGGCCTACGCAGGGGCATTTACCTTCGGAGGTAATCGCAGAGGCTATGCCAAAGCTGGAGGCATTCCAGAAGCAGCTTCCCGACGGGTTTATATTCCGCTTCGCCGGCGAGCAAAAAGAGCAGGTCAGCGGCTTTGCTGATCTCACTACGGTGCTGCTCATCTGCGTTAGCTCCATTTACTTGGCACTCCTCGCACAGTTCAAGCATGCGTTCAAACCACTCATCGTCTTTGCTGCCATTCCGTATGGCGTTGTCGGCGCAATCTTTTCACTCGCCATTATGGGCCAGCCCTTTGGATTCATGGCATTCCTTGGGATCATCAGCCTCATCGGTGTAATTGTGAGTCACATCATTGTGCTGTTTGAATTTATCGAGGAGCGACGAGAAGAGGGCGAGGAATTGGAGTTGGCGCTGATCGATGCCGGCATCCTTCGTTTGCGGCCAGTGATGATCACGGTTGCGGCCACAGTGATTGCGCTGTTTCCGTTGGCAGCACACGGCGGCCCGCTTTGGGAGCCTCTTTGCTATGCGCAGATTGGGGGACTGACGATCGCCACTTTCGTGACGCTTGGGCTCGTTCCCGTCCTCTATTCCTTCGTTGTGTTGGATCTGAAACTGATCCGTTGGGAACAAGCGGAGCACACGGCTTCGCCTGCTTCAGAGAAACCGGCACAGATGCCTGCAATATCGGGGGTGCATGCGTGACCGATATGAACTTTGGGCACATCATCCAATACGCAACATTATTGTCGCTTCTGATGGGAGGTCTCGGTGTGGTTGTCGCGGTCTTAAATCACCGCGAGCAGGTGAAGACGCAGATCTTCCTGGCAATGTCTGCCCAGTATGACGAACTGTTGAAGAACTCTTCGGCGGCATTCTGGCTGAGTGTGCCAGTTGGCACGGAGCTTCCTGAGCGGACGGACGATTTAACCATCTCGATGTTGCGATTCTGCGCCCTGGTTTCATTAACCTATCTTCTATTTTGCGAACGCCGCATACCAAAACGAATGTGGGAGTTGATGCTCCGTTCCGCTGAGCGGAGGTTCCGCAGTCCCTTATTTGTGCGTGAGTGGGAACATTTGAAAACTGAATTTGAATCATTTCCGGAGTTCGTCGCTCTTGTTGCTTCAGTGCAGCATATGTCGCCCCATCATTCTGAAAACCCTGGCCCTGGACCCGTGCTACCCGCACAGAAAGATGAAATAATCCAAGTTGCCGTAAAACCGGCTATCCGGAAATCTGGTTAAATCCGGATAGGTCCTGAAAATCGCCGTTCTCGTCAGGTGGGCGTGTAGTCGGCTTCTCGAATAAGCGGCCGCCCGCGCTAACGGTGAGTTCCCGCAAAACGGGGTTTTGAGAACTTGCCTGTGCCACTGGTCACGCCCAGAGTTCTCCGTCCCTTTTCTTGAACCAAACAACCAAATCCGACAGCCGTCATTCGATACGGAGGGCCTGCTGGGGGTCGAGGCGGGAGGCGCGCGTGGCGGGCATCCAAACGGCGAGAAGGGCAACCAGACTTAATATAATCGGGACAGTTACAAATACAGCGGGGTCCCAGGTTTTTACGCCGAAGAGGAAGCTGGCGATGAAGCGGGTGAGTCCGAAGGCCGCGGCGATACCGATACCGACGCCGACGATGGCGAGGCGCATGCCATGCCAGACGACCAGGGAGCGGATGCGGGAGCGGTCGGCGCCGAGGGCCATGCGGATGCCCATTTCCTGGGTGCGCTGCTGGACGGAGTAGGCCATGAGGCCGTAGATGCCGATGGCGGCCAGGATAAGCGCGGAGGCTCCGAAGATGGTGAGGAGGAGCATGTTGAAGTCCTCACGCGCGGTGGAGTGCCCGACGACCTGGGTCATGGGGCGGACGCGGGCGACGGGAAAGCCGCCGCTGCTCTGGCGGAGCTGGTCGGTGACGGCGGAAATATATTGATGCGGATCGCCGTGGGTGCGGACCAGCCAGACCATGGGGCCGATGTTGGAGTTGAGGGCGGTCATGCCGTCGGTGACCTGAGAGCCGGGAACGATCATGAGGGGGCGAGGATCGTTGTTGAGGCCGCCATCGCGGATGTCGCCGACGACGCCGACGATCTGCCGGGCGGGCTCATCGAACTGGGGGCCGACGCCTTTGCCGATGAGGAGTTGCTGGCCGACGGGGTTCTCTTTGGGGAAGAATTTTTTGCCGAAGGTTTCGTTGATGAGGACGACGCCGGGGGACGAGCCGGTGTCCTGCTCGGTGAAGTCGCGGCCACGCAGGATGGGGATGTGGAAGACGGCGAAGTAGCCGGGGGAAGCGCTCATCCAGCCAGCGCCGCCGGTCCACGGAGATTTAGGGGCCGGCGGGCGGCCGATGATGTTGAAGGGAAGGCCGTAGCCGCCTTCGAGAGGCAGGCAGCAGGTGAAGGCGGAGATCTCGACGCCGGGAATGGCGTTGAGGCGCTCGCGGCCATCATAGGAGACCTGAGCAACGCCGGCGGTCTTTTTGAACTGATCGCCGGTGAGGGACATTTCGAGAGTAAGGACGTTGCGGGGATCGAAGCCGGGGTTGACCTGGCGGAGCGCGATGAAGGTGCGGATAAGGAGCGCGGCTCCGATGAGGAGAACGAGGGCGAGGGAGACTTCGCCGATGACGAGGAGAGAACGCATTTTGCTCTGGCGGAAGCCGGTGCCGGAGCGGTTGCTGCTTTCCTTGAGGGTGGTGTGGAGGTCGACACGCGAGGCTGAGATGGCGGGGAAGAGCCCGAAGAGGATGCCGGTGAAGAGCGAGATAGCGAGGGTGAAGAGGAAGATGCGCCAGTCGAGGCCGACGGCGGCTCCATTTTCGCCGACGCGGGGCAGGCCGGCGGGGGAGACGGCGAGGAGCGCGCGCACGCCGGCGTAGCCAAGGATGAGGCCGAGCACGCCGCCGGTGATCGAGAGGACGATGGATTCGGTGAGGAGCTGGCGTACGATGCGGGCGCGGCCGGCACCCATGGCGGCGCGGATGGCGAATTCACGCTTGCGGCCGGTGGCGCGGACGAGGAGGAGATTGGCGACGTTGGCGCAGGCGATGAGGAGGACGAAGCCGACGGCTCCGAGAAGGACGAAGAGGGATTTGCGCGCGCCGGCGACGATCGAGTCGCGGAGAGGCTGGACGCCGAAGCCGTTTTTGGGTCCCATGTCGTCAGGGTGGAGGCGGCGGTACTGATCGGCGGTCAGTTTGAGCTGCGCGTTGGCCTGGGCAAGAGTCACGCCGGGTTTGAGACGGCCGGAGACAAGAAAGTAGTGGCCGAGGTTGGTGCTGTTGGGCTCGATCTGGAAGGGAACCCAGATATCGGCTTGGGGATCGGTGACGAAGGATTTTCCGAGGACACCGACGATGGTGTTGGGCTCGTTGCTGAGCGAGACGGAGGTGCCGACGATGTTGGGATTGCCGCCGAACTTGCGCTGCCAGAATCCGTAGCTGATGACAACGACGTGGCCGCCGTTAGGGGAGTCTTCCTGCGGTGTGAAGGTGCGGCCGAGCACGACGGGTGCGCCAAAGAGGCGGAAGTAGGCTTCGGAGGCGTGGATGCCGTGGACCTGCTCGGGGACGAGGCCGGTGAGATTGAAGCCGGGGCCGCCGAAGTCGTACGCGGTGACATCCTGAAAGACGCTGGTCTGGGCTCGCCAGGTATTGAAGTTGACCGGGGAGGCCGCAGGGCCGTTGCCTTCAGGAAAGGTGTTCATGAACTGGACCATGCGGTCGGGTTCAGGATAGGTGAGCGGCTTGAGCAGGACGGCGTTGACAACGGTGAAGATGGCGGTGTTGGCTCCGATGCCGAGGGCGAGAGCGGCGATGGCAGTTACGGTGAACGCCGGACTGCCGATGAGCATGCGGAGGGAGTAGCGGAGGTCGCTGAGAAAGTCGCCCATGGTGGAGTGCCGCCTTCGCAATGAAGTTTAGAACCGGGCCCAGTGCGTATGCGACATTCTACATAGGTCGGGGCCAATGGCAACCTGTGAAGGCGACGGGTTGTAATAGTTGGGCTAAACCGGCGACAGCATACCTATTGCAGCGTATGAACGCTCGTGACGGTGAATGGGTATGCGGTCGCCGTATCGCCGCGTAATAGAGGCGCGGAGAGGCTCATTCGATAGGGGAGGGCCACCTAAGCATCCGCTGTCCGGTTTCAGGCGACGCTGTTCGTTTCCGAACGATTCTTTCGCTCGCTGCGACGAAAGCCCCGATTCATCGACTACCGTTAACTCAGTCTCTCCCTGCGCTCGATCATCTCGGCGCGATGTTGCGAGATCCATTGGCCATCTAAGTGCATTGCAGCTTCTGCAAACAGGGCTCCCCAATCGACCTGCGGAGAACACCATGCTGAAACGGCTCTTTCTATTACTGCTTGTTGTCGCCATCGCAACCACCAGGCTTCACGCCGCTGACGGTTCCTTCGTCGGTAAGTGGAAGCTCAACCCGGATAAAAGCACTATGCACGACCAGATGAAGGTCAATTCCGCGGGAACGAACCGCTACGCTTTCGACTTTGGCGGCGGCCCGGAATTCATTGTTGCCGACGGCACCGATCAACCCGGTCTCGAGGGATCCACCCTCGCTGTCACTGCAGAAGCGCCTCATGTCTGGAGAGTCGTCCGCAAGAAAGACGGCCGTATGCAGATCTCCGCCATCTGGACGCTTTCTCCGGACGGCAACTCGCTGCGCGACGACTTCACCGGCTACCCGGCCAACGGCTCCAGTTTCACTATCCATTACATCTACACACCCATCGGAGGAGCCTCTGGCTTTGCTGCTACGTGGGATAGCACCAGCGAAAAGCCAGGCCGGGTCGAAATCGAGGTGCAGCCCTATCAAGACAGCGGCCTTTCCTTCATCAATCAGACAGAGCACTCGACGAAAAATATGAAGTTTGATGGCAAGGACTACCCGGTGAAGGATGCGAACGCGTCAGCTAGCGCCATGTCGTCGTCGCGCCGCCTGAATGCCAGCACTCTCGAGTTCACTGAGAAGAGAAATGACAAGGTGGCCGACACACAGCATATCCAGCTTTCTCCAGACGGCAAGACTCTGACCATGACGATTCAGCGGCCAAGTGGAGTTAAGCCGAACGTCCTCGTTTTCGAACGTGAATGAGTGTAAAGGGGCTGGGGAGCCCAGCGGGGAAAGAGCCAAAATCGAGGAGTCTGCTTTTTAATCGGCGTTCACATCAGGAGTTTTCCTCCGCTGACGGATGACCACAAATCTTCCGAAGCTTGGCTGGGCCTAACCACTTCGATGGACCGGGCGCCGCAGTCACTCTATGGCACGATGACGATTCTTTTTCCTGTTGTCTTGCGCAGCCAAGCTTCGGTCACGCAGCTGAGATCCACCTTCTCAATGTCCATGGTCAGCTTTCCTTCGCGAACCCAGGTCCAGATCTGCTCCAGGGCCTGAGGCAATGCCTCTGGCGGAACATTGCCCACCCCGCTCAGTTCCAATCCGGACGTGCGCAGCGCTTCGGCCGGAAACGAAATGACTGCACCTGCGGCTTGCCCGATCTGAATGTAGCGGGTTCTGTGCTTGGCAAAACCAACCTCGTTAGGCGTGATTGCCCTGAAAAGCAATTCGGTGGGATGTCCCCACAGGAAATCTAAAATCACATCGTAGCCGCCGCCGGATTCACGAACGAACGCATCGTAAACCTCTGCATCCGGCTGTTTGAGGTCAATGATGGCGCCGGCTCCCATCTCCCGTAATGAGTCCAGAATGGACGATTCTCTCCCGGCAGCTACCACCTTCCCCGCGCCAAGAAGCGCGGCAATGCGGACAGCCAGTTTTCCGGAAACTCCCGTGGCGCCCAGGATGAGGACACTCTGCCCTGGTTCCAGCTTTGCTCCCCACTTGAGCGGTAGGTACGATGTGAGCGCCGATGCAGGCAGGGCAGCCGCCAATCTCGCGTCGACACCCTCCGGGACTGGACTCACATATCCCGCATATTCCTTGGGCACGACAGCTATCTCTGCCATCGTTCCATACGGTGGCCGGCTACCGCCGAAGGCCACGAGCGTCCCATCCGCAAGAGTGCCGACGCCGCTGTGGCCGACAATCGCAGGAAACTGCGGGAACATGCGTTTGCTCGCATAGTGAACGCCCTGCGCCGCCATTTTGTCGAAGTTTTCGAGGACCGCAGCCTTGACGTGAATCAATACATCACCGGCGTCGGCTGTTGGCTCAGAGAAGTCCTCATAACGAGGCAGAGACCCAAACTCGTGAAGTACTGCGGCTTTCATAGGTGTGGACCTCCAAGCTTAAACTGCTATTCGTTCGATGTACGAATAAGTAAATCGTATGATGTACGAAGATGTCAAGAACAAAAAAACATGACCTCATTTGGCTGCGGCCAGAACCGAACGATCGGCGGCCTCGCTTCAATCGTGAGCAGATCACAGCTGCGGTCTTGAAGATCGCCGACAGCGAAGGGTTCGAGGCCCTCACCATGAAGCGCATCGCCGACGAACTGGACTGCGGAATCATGACGCTTTACTACTACGTGCGCACCAAGGCCGACCTGGTTGCACTGATGCACGACGCAATCCTTGCGGAGATACTTCTTCCGCAATTACCCGACGGCTGGCGCGAAGCGGTGCGTGCGATTGCGCGGCGAACGCGGGATGTCCTGCTCGCGCACCCCTGGTCCGTCGCCTCTTTGAACGGTGCACAGTTCGGGCCGAACGCGATGCGACATGTGGAGCAATCGCTCGCGGCACTCGATGCGCTCGACCTTGATACTGCGGAGAAGCTTGCCTTCTGGGGAATCGTGGACGACTACGTCTTTGGAAGCGTTTTGCGTACCGTCGAGTCGCTCACGCACGCGGCCGCAGCGGAGGACAACCCCACACTCCTGGCGGATGCGATAACATTCGGGCGGCAGCAACTTGCGACTGGGCAATTTCCGCGGCTCGCCGCCCTCGACCGGAAGCAGTCCGCGCTGAAGCAAGTGAAGCGTGACAAGAAATCGAGCCAGCCAATGGCAGCAGCTCTGTCAATTCAATTCGAGAGGGGCCTCAAGGCGATTCTAGACGGGCTGGCCGACAGCATGAAGCCCGTTGATTCTTGAACTGATCAAATCTATGGCTGGCTCAGACGGTAAACATCATGGAACGCAATGCAATGTCTCGAGTGGCCGTATTGCCCTCAGACCCTGATGAACCTGGCGCTGGCGCGCGCCAAGGTCTGATTATTGCAGCCCGGCTTGCTGCGCGGTATTCGCCTTCTGTGCGATCAGCGCGAAACCCTTGGAGTGTGCGGTGTTTTCTGTTTCCATCAGGCGTTGGCGACCAAAGTCATGGTTTTTCTCGCGCATTTGAATTTCTCCCAAGGCGAGAGAGGCCTCCAGTTGCAAGCGAACGAGACCCAGGTTGCGCGCCTGCGTGAGTGCATCTTGAGCGCTGGTCTCCGCTCCAACCAGGTTGCCGTCGGCTGCCATGAAGTAGGCCTGATCAAGGATTACGGGGATGCGAACGAGTACATCCCGGCTCTTTGCAGAAAGCCGGACAGCTTCGACAATGGCGAGACGCGCCTGGTCAGCCTTTCCTTGTTGAAGAAGGGCTCTCGATAGCACCGATTGTGCCAGACTCTCCTCATCGGTGTATGCGTCCGCGTGAAACGCTTCGACCGCGGCACGGCTGAGTTGTTCCGCCTCGGCCCCCCTGGCGGAATCGCAATCCAATTCTGCCAACGCCAGGCGAGTTTCGGCGGCGTCGCTTTTATTTCCAAGTCCCTCTTCCATGGCGAGGGACTCACGATAATCTTGTTCTGCCTCCGCCGCTTCCCCCTGTTGCCGAAGCACTTGCCCTATTTGCGCAAGGTTTGATGCGTAGATCATCTTTCTGCCAATCTCTTGGTCAATAGCCGATGCTTTCTGGTACATTTTGTAGGCACCCGGCAAATCCCCCTCTTCTAACAACACGTCTCCAATCGCCGCCATGGCCATCGCAGACGAACCCCGATGTCCTACCTCATTCGACAGCTCCAACGAATGCTGAAACTGGTTCCGTGCATCCTGCAGTTTCCCTTGTGCGCGCAAGAGGATGCCGGTGTCGCCCATCACGGCCGCCATTCCACTCTTGTCACCCGCTTCCTGGTAGTGCAGCAAGGACTCGTCATAGAGGCGGCGCGCGGTAGCAAAGTCTCCTTTCTTAACGGAAATCACACCCAGGTTGACCAGCTCTTTTGCTTGCCCCCTTTGATTGCCGATGCCCCGTGAGATGGTAAGCGCCTGGGCGTAGAACTTCTCCGCGGTGAGGAAATCCCCTTGATTGATAGGAACCTCCGCCGAATCATGCAGGGTCTGCGCCAAACCGCTGCGGTCTCCGGCGGCTTCATAGATCTGCCTGGCTTGTTCGCAGGTGCTTCCGGCTTTTTCGTTTTCACCGAGATCCGCTAAAGCTCGGCACTCAGTATCTCGCGCGCGAGCCAACAGGAGTTTGGCCCCCTGTTGCGTGGCTTGCTGTGCCGCGAGTTCTGCCATGTCTCGCCTGAGCTTGCTGTCGCCGAGTGACGCAGCGGCGTCCGATCGGGCCAGGTTGATGCGCGGGTCAGTTTGTGTCGGCGTCTTCAAGGCATCGAGAGCGGTCAAGCTTTTCTGGGCATCTTTGCCCCGGCCAGCGGCAGTTTCTGCATTGGCCAGCTGCAAGCCGTACTCGACATTATCGGGGAAGAAGCTGAAGAGCGTCTGATAGGCTTCGATGGCCTTCGGCCAATTCCTGCTGGTCTCGTAAAACCTGGCCTCGACCAGCAAATGCTTCTCCCGTGAAAGATTGCCCGCTTCGTCCATAGCTTTCTTTGCTTCCTGCTGTGCGTTGGCGTCATAGCCGAGAGACGCCCACGTTCTGGCAAGCTCAGAGTGAGCCAGAGTAAACCCGGGATCGACAGAGACAGCCTTGCTGAGAATCGCTTGTGCCGATAGTGCGTCAAAGGCGCGGTTGCTGGCGAGCCCCTGGGCATAGGGACGCATTGCTTCTGGATTGGACGGCGCTTCGGCCCTCACTCCGTCGGCTTCGACCTGAGAAAGCTTCTCCAGCCCGAACTGCTGGCGCAAGCGAGCGCCAGCTTGTGAAGCGAGGTCAAGCATGGTTTCTTCGGTGCCGGTCTCCGAAACAGCGGCGACCGTTTCTCCATTGGCAGTGTCTTCGAGTCGAAGGTCGAGGCGAATTTGGCCATCCTTTTCTTTTCCGAGGTCGAGATAGGAGCCGAGAACGATGAAGTCGCTGGCCAGGTTGGTGCGAACTTGCGCTAATGCCTCGGGTGACAGGCTCTCTACATCGGAAAGACCAAGGTCGAGTTTGGTCCGCGCAACTGTATCCTCGGGCACGGTGCGCAATTGCTCGCCGGCCGCCAGCGCCGTGGTCAGCATCTCCGACAACGCGGTTGAAACCCAGGCGGTTTCTGGCTGCGCGGAGAGATTCTTGAAACCCAGGACTGCGGTGGAAGGCCGTATGCGGAGATGAACAGCACCCGGTGTGGGCTCAGTGGCTAGCTTCTGTTTCCAGAGCCAGCGCGCTGCCCACGCTCCCAAGCCCGCTGCAGCAGTGAGGATGAGTAACGCGGTGGCCAATGACTCCTTATGGCGGCGAACGAACTTTCCACCGCGGTAGAGGAGACCAGGTTTGCGGGCCATGATGGGCAGGCCCGAGAGGTGCCGCTCGATATCCTGGGAAAGTTCTTGCGCAGAGCCATAACGATGTTCCGGCTCCCAGCGGATTGCCTTCATCACGATGGTGTCGAGATCGCCGCGTAAGTTACGGATTAGCTCTTTCGGGCGAAGGGCACGCGAGTCAGCAACCAGCTGAGGGGTAATGAGGGTTCGGGTTCTGTCATCGGGAGATACTTTTTCCTCGATTCGGTCGACCGCCGCACTCGGTTTCTCCGGTTCCTTCTGGTAGTCGCGCGGCTCCATCTGCGAAGCAGGATCCTCACCAACCCGATGCGGGCGATGCCCGGTCAACAGTTGATAAAGCACGATGCCAAGCGAATAGATGTCCGTGGTCCTGGTGACCGGTGCGCCGCGCAGTTGTTCTGGGCTCGCATATTCGGGGGTCATCGCACGCCAGCCGCCACTGGTAAGCGTGGTTTCCGGGGACCATTGCGGGTTGAGCACCTTGGCAATGCCAAAATCCAGCAGCCGGACCACGCCTTCCGGGATAACCAGAATGTTGCTGGGTTTCAGATCGCGATGGATGACCAGGTTGTCATGGGCATATTGCACCGCGAGGCAGACAGCACGGAACAGCTGCAAGCGTGCGCCGATGGACAGTTTGTGGGTGTCACAATATTCGTCGATGCGAACGCCCTCGACGTACTCCATGATCAGATAGGGCAAGCCTTCTTCGGTGCTCCCACCGTCCAGCAGGCGCACGATACTGGGGTGGTCCAGAGCCGCCAGGGCTTGCCGCTCGTTACGAAAACGGCGCAGGATTTCATCCTTATTCGTTCCCGGGTGGAGCATTTTGATGGCGACACGCTTGCGAAACTGTTCATCCGCACGTTCAGCCAAATAAACGACCGCCATTCCACCGCGCCCAATCTCGCGCAGGATGCGGTAGGCGCCAATCCGTTTACCCGCCAGTGCGGGCGACTGCGCAGATAGGAGATTAAGGGCGGGAGAATCTTCTAGAAAGGTAGGGGCGCCATCGAAACTGGAGAGCAGCGATTCGATTTCGGCGCGCAAAGAGTCGTCCTCGCCGCAGGCCCGGCGCAGAAATTCGCTTCGTTCCGTGGGGTCTCGCTCCAGGGCTAAGGTGAATAATTCCTTCACCTGTTCCCAGTTTTCAGGCATCGTTCTTGTCGTCCGGGCGTAGCTCACGCGCGAGCCATGCCTTGGTCACGTTCCAGTTACGCTTAAGCGTTGTCCGGGAAACTCCCAGGACTTCGGCGGACTCCTCGATGCTCAGGCCGCCGAAAAAGCGCAACTCCACCAGATGGGCTTGCTGAGGATCGAACGCGGCCAGCCGGGTAAGCGCTTCATCCAAAGCAATCACGTCCGCCCCCTTTTGTTTGGCAACCCCGATCGCCTCATCCAGGAAGACTTTCTCAACGCCGACGCCGCGCTTTTTCGCGTCATGGCCGCGGCTATAGTCCACCAGGATCCGGCGCATGAGTTGCGCGGCAACCCCCAGAAACTGCTCCCGGTTTTTCCAATGGACTGCTCTTTGATCGTTCAGGCGAAGATAAGCCTCATTGACCAGGGCGGTGGTCTGCAAGGTGTGCTCACGGCGCTCGCGTCGCAGGTGGCGGGACGCCAGACGGCGCAGTTCCGGGTAGAGCAACACTGCCAGGTCGGCGAGGACCTGCTCATTGCCGGCGTCTCGTCCTCCCGGGATGGCAGCTACATCTCTTGGCGCATCCATAAAACACTCGTAATGCGATGAAGGAAGCACTCTGGGGGAAGTACCTGCAGGCCGCGATCATTCGAAATCAGGAAATGAAAAAGAAGTGCGAGGGGAGGGGCCTGGGGCGAGTTTGCGAGCGTACTCGATTCCACCCCACAAAGGATCGCGACCTTTACGGCTGAAAGTATATATCCACTCGATTGCTAAGCCAACCAGTTTGGTCCCTTGATTCCAGACAGTTAGTCATTGGCGGTTGGGAAAAAATAGAGCCGCCGGCCGCCGGGAGGCAATCATGACGCAAGAAATATGGACCTTTTCCCTGAGTTTCTTCGCGTTATCTAAATAGAAGCCGAGTTTTGATCTTAGGGACGGCGATCTGTGCGCACAGTTCCTGCTAACCACCGTCAACCGGTCTTCGAGGAGGAAATACATGGCAGCGAAGAACCCGATCCTGCAAGGAAGCGCAGTTGGACAGATCCCTGTGCAACGCAAGAGTTGGCTGGGAAGGAACTGGAAATGGTTGCTGTTAGTTAGTTTCCTGGTGATGGTCTGCTTTGGGTTGGGCATCTTCGCCCTGATCATGAGTTGGATGAGAGGTTCCGACGTGGCTCTGGAGGCGTTGGCGAGAGCGCAGGCAAACCCGGCAGTGGTGCAACACCTTGGCGCCCGGATCGAAGAGGGTTGGTTGACGAGCGGCTCGATCAATGTGGGTACGGGTGGTTCAGGCGATGCCGATCTCGCCGTGCCGATCTCGGGACCCAAGGGCAACGGTACCGTCTATGTCACAGCGCGGAGAATCGCGGGAGTATGGAATTACAGCCAGATGATCGCAGGGATCGAGTCAACCGGGGAGAAGATTGATCTGCTCTCCGCGCCGGCGGAATCGCAATCGACTGCGCCGGGCCCGGCGATCCCAAGCCCGCAAACCCAGCCCGCCCAAAACAGCACGGTCCCGGCCGTGCCACCTGCCACGCAACCCAGTGGTCTTGCCCAGACCTTACTGGCTGCTGCGAGCCCGGGGGTGATTCAGAGCCAGGACACGAGCACCCAGGGAGTGGTGGGCGAGCTAATCCAGTGCAGCCGTTCCGGCGGGGTTCTCAGCGTCAAAATTCGCTTCCACAACACCACCGGTGCGGGAACGGGTTTCTACGCTCTGGGCCCGAACACGAGCTATGACAAGTACTATTTCTCCGCCGCAAATAAGAAGTACTTCATCCTGAAAGATACGGATGGCACGTACCTGGCACCTGGCTCTAATTGGGACTGCGGCATGTCCGGCGTGTGCGAGAAATTGGGCCCTGGACAGGGGATTACCTGGTGGGCGAAATTTCCGGCGCCCTCTGCTGACGTGACCAAAATAGACCTGTATACCCCGGTCACACCGCCCTTCGAAGGGATTCCGATCACCGACAACTAAAGCTGACTGCGAGGAGAACCATGCGAATCCATCGGTGTTGGAAATCACTGCTGTTGCTGCTTGTCGCCTGTCCGGCCATGGCTCAAGGGAAGTACCCCGATCCCGATTCCCCAGCCACGGATGCGGCGGCTCGCCAAGCGCTGGCGCAGAAGCATGTCATCGACATTGTCGGCGTCACCAGTGGCATCCAGAGTGTGCTTCAGGATCTGGGAGCCAAGGTGGTGGGGCAGCAACTGACCATCGATCTGGCTGCCGACGTGTTGTTTGATTTCGACAAATACTCGCTGCTGCCCGTAAAGCCAATGACACGCTGCGAAAAGTTGGCCAAGTAGCGGCCTCTTATCCCAGCTCGCCAATGCAGATCGAAGGACATACCGACGGTAAGGGCACGCACCCGTACAACATGAAGTTATCTGAGAATCGGGCAGACGCAGTGAAGAACTGGCTGGTACAGAACGCATCCATTTCGGGATCGCGCATCACCACCCAGGGCTGGGGTGAAACCAAGCCCGTCGCTCCGAACAAGAAACCGGACGGATCGGATGATCCTGAAGGACGGCAGAAGAACCGGCGAGTGGAGATTGTACTAACGCAGACTGGGCCCACGACGGGGAAGTGAACACTGGCCCTACGTCACGAGGGATGCGTTGTAAACGAGCAAGGAGTTCACATTGATGGGGCTAACCAGATGAAGAAACTTTGGTCGCTTTTTCAACGCAGAATAGTCTGGACCTCAGGCGCGGCACTGCTGGCGATCGTTGCGGTACCAGCGATTTTTGTTCTTGTGTTGAAGGTTCTGGGATTGGTGCACAGCGCCTCGCTGCACACGTGGCTGTTCGATGTCGGCCAGAATATGGGAGCTGATGGGGCAGCTGGATCACTTGGATCGACAGGTGCTTGTGCGGCAGGCGATCCAGGAGATGATGGAGGCTCCAACGACAATCTGCTTGACCAGTTGCGCCAGGGGATATGGCCGTATGGGAATCCCAATAACGGACCGCAGCTTGTGGCAAATCCGGGAATGATAGGTGCACCGATTCAGTCTCCGAGTGATGGCCCTACCGGCCCCGTATTTCAAGGATTCTCAGGGGACACCGGCGACCAAATCGGACAGGCGGTGGACCTACTCGATGCTATGAAAACCTACTTGACAGGTGGTGAAAGTGAAGGGACGGCTGCCGACCCGGTAGTAGACGTTTACTGAGAAGTGCAAACGCAGTAGCAGCCCAAAGCTCAGAATCGGCGGTAAGGAAGTGGGCCAGTTTGAGGGTAATGCGAAAAGGGTGAATGATGGCCAAAACAGCACAGACCATTCGAAGAAGGAACTTGGGAGCGGTGACCTTGGGTGGCCACCAAGTGCCCGTACGTGTGCTCATCTTCTGGGCCGGCGTGACATTCTGGCTGGGCAACATGATCCTTCACACCGGTTCGTACGGGATAGCAGAGCTCTGGGCATCTCTTTCTTTCGTTACCGAGTTGGTGCTCATCACCAGTGCCACGCGAACGATTACCCTCGGTCGCGTGGCTGTTTTCTATTGTTGGGGCGGGACGGTAATGGGAGTGATGTGGCTGATCTCAGCCGTGTTTACCAGCTTCGTGCCGGAGCCAGACGCGGTCAGCCGGCAATTCTTTGTACCGTTCATGGAGGAATCGCTGAAGATCGCGCCCGTCGCATTCCTGCTTTGGCGAGGGCGCAGGTCACGCTCCTGGACTATGGGAGCAAGCGACATCATGTTGATGGCGGCAGCGAGTGGCGGGGGTTTCGGGTTGGTTGAGGAGGCCTACTTTCACTTTCACAATGGCGCCACTCGTGCCCTTGACTGGTTCCCACTTACCCGCATCAACGGAGCCCACCCTGACGGTCGGGCACTCGACCTGGAGCGGTCTTGCTGGCGCAACCTTAGGGCTTGCGCTGTTGTGGCGGCCGCGGAAGCCCCTGAACTATCTCCTCGCCGGGAGTGGACTTCTCTGGTCCATCCTCGATCACAGTCACCATAACTACGGGGTCGATCGCAGCGGAATCAGCGTCGACTTGTTTAACTTCGTCACAGGCCACGGCTGGTTGTCACTGTATTTCTTTGTGATTGCACTCATTGCGGTCTTGGTATCGGACCTGATTGTTAAGCAGAGGGTTTTGCCTCCACTTCCGGTGCTCAAGACTCCGCTTGCGGGTCTCTTATCTTCCGGTAAGGGCGCCATGTCAATCTGGAACTTCCTTTTAACCAAACGAGCGCTTGCGTTTGCGGCCTTTCACTATAAGAAAGAGCCGCCGCAGGTCAGGAGCGGTCAGCTGGATCCGATCCTCTCCGTTCTCCTGCAGAAGCTCATGCGATTGCACGATAGCAACGCACCCAGCGTGACGGGGCCTCTGGCACCCCTCGCTCAATAGCTCCCAGTCAGCCGGTCCGGAGATTGACGTGAAAAGCAGGTGATTACGGTGCACGACAGGTGCCGAGGAGGACGGGTCATTCAGGAAAAACGACTTCATCGCTGAGGCTAACGAGATGAAAAAACTTTCGTCGCTTTTTCAAAACAAAACAGTGTGGACGTTATGTGCGGCACTGCTGGTCATCGTGGCTGTGCCGGCGATTGTTGGTCTTGTGCTGAAGGTTCTGGGATCGGTGCACGGCGCCTCGCTGCACAGTTGGCTGTTCGACGTGGGCCAAAATATGGGATCTGACGGGGCACTCGGAGCGGCGGGAGCGGCAGCGGCAGCGGCCGGCGGTCCGTGGTGGTCGGACGGGTGGGACTACGATCCCCGTAAAATGACACCCCCCAGGACGTTCACTCCAGACGAGTGGAACAGGAGGCACCCTGATTGGCCTATGTCAACTTCTTTTCGTACAGACACTTGGCTTCATCCCACAGACGAGCCAGACCGTACTATGGCCAGCGGCTCGCCCGCGACAGTTAACGGCGCCAATACCGCGGACGCAGCAGCTCCCTATATGAGCTCTGACAAATAGGAAACCGAGATGACCAAACACGTATTTGATCCTTATCAGGCCAATCCGATAACGACGGGATAAGCAAATGAGCTTCCGTTTCGCATCAACCGCCAAGTCTCGTGTCCCAGCACCCACTGGTCGCGCTGCGCATTCGCCGAAACTTTCGTCCACGAAGACCGCAATCCGGATTCTCTTTGCCGGATGCGTGCTCTTCAGTTCATTTTTTCTGGGCTCCCGCGCACAAGCACAGGCTTCACCATTCACAAGCGAAGAAATCCTGGATTATCACAGCGACATCCGTGTGCAGCAAGACGCCTCTTTACTGGTACGAGAGACCATCCGCGTGCGCAGCGCAGCCGTAGACATCCGGCATGGGATTTACCGCGACTTTCCTACCCGCTATAAGGATCGGCTGGGCAACCGTTACGTCATTCATTTCGCGGTTGTGGAAGTATTGCGCGATGGCCAGCCGGAGAAATTCCACATGCAGGAGCAAACCAACGGCGAGCGGATCTACATTGGGGATGAGAACGTGATGCTCACACCCGGGGAGTATACCTACGCCCTCACGTATACGGCGAACCGGGAGATCGGATTCTTCGCCGATCACGACGAGCTGTATTGGAACGCTACTGGCACCGGTTGGGCTTTTCCCATCGCACATGCAACGGCAACGGTGACACTACCGGAAAATGTTCCCCCTTCCTCCATACGAATGGACGGCTACACCGGACTGCAAGGCGCCCGTGGGAAAGCCTTCACCTCCTCAATGGGAACCGGCTCCGCCGTCAGCTTTGATTGCACTCAGCCCTTAGCCGCAGGCGAAGGATTCACCCTGGTCGTCTCCTGGCCCAAGGGCTATATCCAGGAACCAAGCGGCGAAACTCGTTTCCGCTATTTTCTTGAAGACAACCGGCCGACCCTGGCCGGTGCTGCCGGCCTGCTCCTGGTGTTGCTCTACTACAGCATCGTGTGGATGCTGGTGTGCCGAGGTCCCGCCAAATCGGAGATCATCCCGGCTTATGAACCACCCGCCGGACTATCTCCTGCGGCTATGCGCTACCTGGTGCGGATGGGTTTTGATGACAAGACCTTCACTGCTGCGATTCTTGATATGGCGGTCAAAGACTATCTCTCCATAAAAGAGAAAGACGGTGTTTACACGCTCAAACGGAGCAAGGCCGGTGAGCAATCGCTGGCGCCAGAAGAGAAGGCGGCGGCCAACAAGCTGTTCTCCCAGCGGAGGAGCCGCGCTGGTCACAAAAAAGGGGCGGATGACGGCGGCAAAGTTGCTGCCGAGATCAAGCTCCAAACGATGAACCACACGGTCCTCAACGATGCCCTGGCTGTCATGAAAAGCACTCTCCGCACCGCCCAGAACAAGATCTATTTCGTTACCAACCGCCGCTATCTTGTCCTCGGCGTGATCTTGTCCGTTGGAACGCTCGCGGGCATTTTGGCGGCAGAGACATTCAACCGCCGGATTTTCCTGGGTGTCATTTCCTTTTGGCTCGCCATATGGAACATCTTCGTCGTCATCCTGGTGTGCCAGACCCTGCGCCTGTGGAAGGGAACACGGGCAGGCGGGAGCATGAAGCCCATGCTCGTGAAACAAGCGCGCTCCAGCACATTGTTTACCCTTGCTTTTGTCGCCGCGGAGATCGCCGGTCTGTGTGTACTCGCCTGGAGTACCTCGGTTTTCGTGCTCTTGATCCTGGTCGCATTAGTCGCAACGAATCTCCTGTTTCACCACGTGCTCAAGGCGCCCACGCCGGCCGGACGCGACCTTCTGGATAAGATTGAAGGTTTCCGCATGTTCCTGCGGACCATGGATGGAGGTCGCCTGAACCAGCTCATGCCACCAGACAAAACCCCGGAGTTGTTTGACAAGTATCTGCCCTATGCCGTGGCGCTGGACTGCGACCTCGAGTGGGCACAGCAGTTTTCCGCGGTACTCGAAAGCGCAAGGGAAAACGATGATTACTCACCGTACTGGTATGTGGGCAACCGCGCTTTCCCGCTCAATGCCTTCGCCCTTTCTTTTGGCACTTCCTTTTCTAACGCGATCGCGGCATCGGCTACCACACCGGGCTCAAGTTCTGGAAGCGGCGGCGGAGGATTTTCGGGAGGCGGTGGAGGCGGCGGCGGAGGAGGAGGGTGGTAAGTGGAACTTACCTTGTGCTTCTTTTCACTTCGTTGCCACAATATATGTCCGACTTCCAGGGGGCACGGCAACACTCGGGTGCCTCGAGCGCATCGAGGACTCGGGATCGATTGGCCCTGAAGCCAACGGAACGCACCAGACCCTGATGAACCTAGACAAACAAATCGGTGAAAGACGGGAAGTGGAACTTTGCAGTCACTCTACTGCCACTTCCGTCTGTCATCGATTCGCCATGAACCGCTAATTCCACGGTTCGCCATTGCCGAATGACCAATCCGAGCGGTCAACGAAGACCAGGTTGATCATGACGTCATCAGGGCGGACGGATAGCTTGCTCTTCAGTTCGTCGGCTATATATCGGAAAAAGGCAAGCTTCGAATCTTTATTATTTCCGACAGTGCTGGTTACTTGGATCAAGATGAAGTCAGGCGATCGGTCCCAGCCGAGAAAGTGGGGGTCGTAAATTAAATTATCGGGTGAATGCTCGCCGATGACGATGAAGCGGTCGCCGTCCGGCGCCTTCAGGACATCGACAATCCCCTGGTACACGACGTCGGCCACAGTGGCGCGATACTCGGAAGTTTTTCCTTTAGCCAGATCGATACGTGCAAACGGCATGGTTGTCTCCTAGTTGAGTGCAGAGTTGGTCGAAAAACGTTCAGAGAGATAAGGATCGCGGTAGGGACGCATATCGCTATGCGCCCCCCGCACAAAGCCGTACGTGCGGCTTTCCCGCATACGGCTTCCACCTCGGGTATTTGACGGCGAAGCGTTGATTAGGCCACGGATGCTGGATGCGTGGTTGGGGGAGCCACTGTGAGACTAACTTCGTCATGTCCGACCAGTTCACACGGTCCTTCTGACTGCGCCGCCGAAGCGTGCGCCGCCATAAGCCGGTGACGTAGTGGTGAAACGCCACGAGCGTGGCGAGGTTACTCGGCACGGCGTGGTAGGCGAAGTAGCCGGTGACGACCTGCCCAAGCCATCGGCCTTGCTCGGGAATGGGTAGGTGCATCTTTCTTCGCAGCGTGTCTTTGATCTCTCGCAACTTGGCCTTCACGCGATCACGTCGGGACTTCCGCTTGACGAGGAATTTGCCCTCACGTGTCTTGCCGCTGATGAAGGTGAAGCCCAGAAAATCAAAGGTCTCCGGCTTACCCAGACCCGCTCGGGCGCGTTGGTCCGCTGCAAAGCGGCCGAACGCGATCAATCGAGTCTTATCCGGATGCAGCGCAAGCGAAAACTTTTCCAGCCGCGCCTTCATGGCCCCCAGGAAGCGCCTCGCTTCAGCTTCGTGCTCGAAGCCCAGAACAACATCATCGGCGTAACGCACGATGATCATGTCGCCCTGTGCTTCGCGCCCGCGCCACTGCTCAGCCCAGAGATCGAAGACGTAGTGTAGATAGATATTGGCCAGTAACGGTGAAATCACCGCTCCCTGTCCCGTTCCCGTCTCACTCACCGTCACAATCCCGTCTTCCAGTACCCCCACCTTGAGCCATTTCTGGATCAGGCGAAGGATGCGCTTGTCACCGATCCGATGTTCCAGGAACCTGATCAACCATCGCTGGTCAACAGAGTCGAAGAAGCTCCGAATGTCGGCGTCCAGGATGAAGTTCACTTTTCGACCGGAGATCCCCACCACCAGCGCATCCAGCGCGTCGTGTTGGTTTCGCCCCGGCCGAAAACCATAGCTGAACCCGAGGAAGTCCTCCTCATAAATGCTGTTCAGCACCGCTAGTGTCGCCTTCTGGACGATCTTATCCTCCAGTGCGGCGATCGCCAGCGGGCGTTGTTTACCGTCACCCTTGGGTATCATCACCCGCCGGGACGGCTGCGCCCGGTACGCGCCTCGATGGACCCGCTCGTGTAACTGCATGAGCCTGGACTCAAGATCGAGCCCGTAGTCCTCCCATGTCATGCCATCCGCCCCGGGCGACGCATCTCGTCTCAGTGAGAGATAAGATTCCCGCAGCAGCCGCACATCGACATGATGAAGCAGCGCCGTGAACTTCTCCGTCTTGTTTTGCCTTGCGGCTTTCCGTATGCGGCCCAGCGCTTGACACGCCTGCCCGATCCTGTGCTCGGAGCGTGCTTTGCCGGTCCACATTTCCCTTGGCCCCCGCCCTTGGCTCCATCCACTCCTCCCCTGGTTGCCCAGATTCGTTCGTGGACTTCGCAGCTACTGTTGCGGGGTCTGACTTCTCGCGTTCGTTCATCATCGGCTTCGGCTCATCACCTTCCCCATGCGGACCGGTGCGATGCTAGCTGCCCGGCCAAACGCGAGATCTCCCAAGTTCCGACGTCTTCCCTTTGTGCGTGATAGGGTCTTCGACCACGGCTGAGCGATAGACCCTCGCATAACGGGTCCACACATGTTGCCTTCGACGATGTCCACGGCCTCGGCCTCAGCGGCATAGTATCTTTCGCGGCTCAATAGCCTACCCCACACAATCGTTGTGTACGCTTCGCAGTGGTCGTCACCTTCCACCACGCAACACTCACTACCAGGCGGCCGCTACGCCTTACCTGGGCCGGACTCGCACCGGCTGGAACACGCCAGCTTGCTTGGCGCACGGACACGATACCGATTCCCCCGAATTTCTATGCTGTCCCCTTATCTCGCAAGCCTAAGCCGGTCGTCTAGCAAGCAGGAAATCGTCGGGATCGGCGCGTGTGGCTTTCTAAAAGGTCGGCGTCCGCTGCCACCACAAGACGGACATGTTTTACGACCCACGCCAGCACAAAAGGGACATGGTTTCTGGAATTGGCGTCCTGATCCGCCGCACGAACCGCACAGTGCTCTGCCGCTTCCGCCACATTGACCGCAAGGCTGACGGATTTTTGGCGGAGGAGGGAAATTGGGCGGCTTCATGCCACAAGTCTAGTCCTAGCAGGCATCCTTGATCCGTAGTTGCTGCCAGCTTGCCGATTTTCAGAATTGTGCGAGATGGTGTCGCACGTTGCGAGTACAATTTGAGCCAACGAGCCAAGCATTGTTGGGTGAACAAATGGGCAACAAATGTCTTCGCGAAAAAGGACAGACACAAAGATTGGTCGTTGCCGCAATCGAACCAGGGAGGATTGCGCTACAAGGTGAAAGAGATGGCAAGAAAGATTTCAACGCTAGCAATTAGTTATAGGGCACTTTCCGAAATAGCGTCTAATAATAGAGGTCTCGTTCAGCCGCGTAGATAGTTCCTGCAATCAGGCAACGCTCTGTTGTTGTTTTTCTTTTCATGGTTTTCCTTTCCAAACAAAATCCGGGTGCCCCGGATTTTGCGGCGCATCACACGAGCGACTTCACCTCGATTTTGCGAAACCAAGTCTCCGCATACTCGATCTCGATGGCGATCTTTCAGATCTTTCCCCGCGTCAGGGGGAGGACTACCCGGGCTGGTTGGGATCGGGTGTAAGCGTCCGAAGTTCCTTTCAATTACCCACAATTCCGGATGGGAAAGTTAGTAACTGTTGCGGAGATAGATTCGGCCTCAAGCCTGCTACTTACAGGATGAAGCGGGAGTGGGCAAAGCTTCGCTATGCGAAAGCAGCGGAAGTGGCTCCGCAACGGATGGATTGACGAGGAGTTGGTGGGATGCGAATTTAGTGATGTGCGGTTGAACAAGAGATTTCGGAAGTTGTTGGAGCAGCTGTCTGGCGGGATAGGAGAGAGCATTCCATGGGCATGCCAAGATTGGGCCAACACCAAGGCCGCCTATCGCTTTCTTTCCAATGCGCAGGTGAACGAGGCAGGAATTCTGAAAGGACATTTTCAGGCCACGCGAGATCGTCTTCGGAGCAGCGATGGCACGATTCTGATGTTGCATGACACGACCGAGTTCAATTACCACCGCGACGATATGGCGCCGATCGGCATTCTTCACAAGAATCCGGTGAGAAGGAAGAGGGATGGAACTCCGCAGCACACCATTGTCTGCGGTCTGCTGATGCACTCCAGCCTGGCGGTAACCACTGACGGTATACCCCTCGGACTGAGCGCGATCAAGTTCTGGAGCCGGGATCAGTTTTACGGATGCAACGCGCTGAAGAAGAGAATTAATCCCACTCGGGTACCCATAGAAGTCAAGGAAAGCTTTCGCTGGCTGGAGAACTTGCGTCAATCCACTGCGCTCTTCGACGAGCCGCGGCGCTGTATCCACATCGGCGATCGGGAGAGTGATATTTACGAACTGTTCTGTACGGCACAGCAGGTGGGAACGCATTTCCTGGTGCGCACCTGCGTGGACCGGCTGGCCGGAGATGGCCAGCACACCATCGCGGATGAGATGAAAGGGGTACCTGTCCGGGGGCTGCATCGCATTCAAGTGAGTGACGACCGAGGTCAGATCGGGGAGGCGGTTCTGGAGATCCGCTATCGCCGCATCCGCGTGCTTCCTCCTATCGGCAAGCAGAAGCAATACCCTGATCTGAATCTTACTGTTATTCATGCTCAGGAGCGGGACAAGCCGCGAGGACGAAATAGGATCGACTGGAAACTGATCACTGACCTTCCGGTGACCTCGCGCCGCGATGCCCTGGAGAAGATCGATTGGTACAGTCAGCGATGGAAGATCGAGACCTTCCACAAGATTCTGAAGTCAGGCTGCAGAGCAGAGGCGTCAAAACTCCGCACCGCGGAGCGGCTCGTCAATTTCCTCTCTATCCTGTGCATCCTGGGCTGGCGCATCTTCTGGCTGACGATGATCAACCGCGCGATCCCCAACGCTTCGCCGGAGCTGGCTTTTACCAGCCTTGAGCTTCGATTGCTGGACCAGTTGGTCAACGACAAGAAGGGCGGTAAACCACGCACTAAGCCGCTTTCTGCTTATCTGGTCAAACTGGCCAGACTTGGCGGATACCTTGCCCGCGCCCATGATCCGCCTCCTGGCAATATGGTCCTCTGGAGAGGCGTCGCGCGCCTAACTGACATCCAACTCGGGTTCCTTCTCGGTGCTCAACTTGTGGGTAATTGAAAGGAACTTCGGACGCTTACGATAGGGTTGTTGCAGTGTCGTCAACACTTGACCACTGTTAGCAAAGTTCCATTGTCTGGGGCGGAATTTCGTTCTGCCTCAGGGCGGCGGCCAGGAACAGCGGTTTAGAATGGAGACTCGGGGCGTTTGGGGAGCTCGCTGCCGACCTGACCGCAGCCAAGAGTTTTCCGCTTTTCAAGTCGACGACTGCGCCTGCGGCGGGTGTTGCGTGTAGTGCGGAGGAAAAGGCCGCTTGCGGGCTGAACTCCGCTCTTGCGTTCAAGAGCAACAAAAGCGAAGCTGAAAGCAGGATGAACTGTGTCGTTCGATCTGAGAAGGTTTGAGTCACGGCTCGACGCCGACTGGGTTGGGTTGGAGGAACCAAAACGTCATTCAACACAAACATAGGATATTGTGTCGCCGACGGTTCCGTATGCGTAAAGCGCATTTCCCGAAACCAGTAGCTTTATGGGATTTGCCTGCGTCGTATCGGTCCCGACACATACCGGTTCCGAGCGTATTTACGCTTGAAGACATACTTAATTGAATCGGGCGAGCTGCCAAGAACAATACGACCTCTCAGGTCGCTATTCTCACCTGTTCCGCCACTCAGCATTCCGACGGTCATAGTATCCGTAGTGGCAATAGGTTGCGTTGTCATAGATCCGCCCGTGCCGCAGTGTGCATCGTTCCCGAAAATCGACACGCCCTCCGGGAGCGATGCTCCGCCGTCTACCGGCCCGCTTGGCGTGACAAATTCATGATAGTCAGCAGGCTTGACTCCAGTACACAGGTTGCCTTGAGCTGCGAACTCAACGAACTTTGCTCTCGGACCAAAGTAATAGGTAGATGAACCTGGAAGCACATGGCCGTTCTGGTAAGTGCTCGTTCCTACAACAGTCGTTCCGAGGTCGCCTTCAAAGTCGATACAATATTGGCTGAGGGTATCGCACTCAGTGTCGTCATACGCATTATTTGCATTGTCAATGATTCCCGTCCCAATGTTGGTCGGATGAGCATGAATGAATTCGTTGTTCCCTCCGTTCACGACAATTCCAGCTAGCTGCCGACATAAGGCGACACATCTCGAAATGAGCTATCGCTGGCGTTCACCTCAAGTCCATACTTTACCGGGTAGTTCTGATAGACCTGGACATCGATAGGTCCGACGCATCCCGAGCCGGGCGTTACAGGTGTGACCTCTGTGATGATGACGCCGCCCACCTGTCGTGCCGTAGCCGTCGGGGTGATGATGCAGGATGGTCTCCGCGCCCAAAGCCACGAATGAAGACCTGCAGATAGGCTGGATCCCAGCGCTGTCTGTATTATTTGAACCGCCGTCTACAACTGGTGTAACTCGGTAACTCACGCCTACCGACTGATTTTGGCAGTCACCGTGGCCTGCCTGTTAGACGCGTTAAAAGGCGCTGCAATTCCTATCGTATCTACAACGATATCGGTCGCCCCTCCGGTCTCAAACTTACCGACCCCTTCTCCGATCTGGATCATGTGGTCTGATCCTCGGGAATTACGCTATTACAACGAATACGAGCAATGGTCGCCTGGGTGTCGTCGAGACCCCACAGGTCCATACAGCTGTTGGCCTGATTCAGGGCCTGAATCGTTAGATCCGTGATCGTGAGAGGAGAGAAGCCAGCCTTCTCGGGCTTGCCCTTAGTAATGACGGGGGATGATGTGGGTTGGGACAGTAATATGATCGATGTATGTGGAATACCTGGCTAGCCCCTTTGATATTTACCGTGTAGAAGGCGATGGTTGGTTCGACGAGTCCAACACAAGTGACGTAGTAGTTGGTTCCGAGAACAATCTGCGAAGAGTGGTGGTGGGTAATCGTCCAGTCTTTGGCTGTATAGAAAGCGCAATCCAATTGAGTCTAGTGTACTGCAACGAAAGTATACAGGAACGAGAGCCTGAAGGGGAAGCCGTCGACATAAAACACACTATTCAAATTGCTGATTCCCAGCGTTGTGCCGCTGGGCTGCGCAATCGTCTGAGATGCACTTGGATGAGTTTCGACGGTCGACTGTCGGTCACCCTGGAGTTGTCCGTCAGCGGAGTGTGATGTAAGGAAGGAGAGCGCGAGTACGAATATCGCAAGGCAGGCTTTCATCGGATCTCGGGCGACGTTCAAACCGGCTGGTAACGGAATAAAAAGTCATCCTGCGTGCCTACCTTTCCTATGAGTAGCCACGTTTTTTTAGAAAGCCGATGACTTCGCCGCGATTGGGAGTGTCCCAAAGTTCACAATAGATGATGGGATGATCGCGTTTGAGGAGCTCGGTTGCACCCCTAAGAACCGGCGCCTCGAAATGTTCGATAACGTCTTATCTTAGCAGCGAGTTTGAAGCGTGGAAAGATCATGCCTGCAGTCTAGCGCTATGGCGAAAATCAAAGCAACGTAAATTTAGGTGCCCACCATGAGATCTTTAGCGTTCTGGCCGGTTGATCGACCATTTCTTGTTTGGGAATCTTCTGTCTGTTTGGATTCTCATATAGGGCTTGTCGATATCGCAAAGTCGCGACAAAAAGTCACTCAATGGACCTTGTCCAGCCTGGTTGGATCCTGCGGGCTGTAAAAGATCTTTCGCCGGGTCTTGACTATCCCGGTCTCGCGGCTTGGAAGGATGAAATTCAATTTGTAATCTTTTGCGGGACTTCACACACGGATCGCCGCCTGGAGTTCCTCCCGGGTGGAGCCCTCCCGGTTGGAGCCTTCTCGTGATGAAGATGAGATTGTGATAGAAAGCGATCGACTTGATATTCAAATCGAGGTAGGACGGACTGTGATCGCTTCTCTGAACTCCTCCCAGTTGAGTCCTATTCTGTCAGTGACTTGAAATATCCCACTGTCGTGTGAGGATCGTTGCCGCCCGATGAGTCACCACCATGATCTGGCCAGTACGAGGTTCTGGGTATCTTCAACCACATAGAAGCCACCGTCAGCAAGATGGGGAAACAGATGCTGAAAAGTGAGGAGTACGTCTTCGTTCCTTATGGCTGCCATCGTCAATAATGATGTCAATCTTCCCTATTTCGCGGAACCACCGAGTCCAGAAACAGAGGATCTGTTTGACTGCCTCTGAAACGTCTTGATTCGCCGTCGATTGTGGGCCGACTTTTCATAAATATCGATTCCGTTTAGACCCGGCTCATTCGGAAAGTATGTGCGCCTACATTCGCAAGGTAAACCGCCGCCCATGCGGGGATCGTCATATCCGCCTATCCCAATTTCGAGAATGCTGGACTTTGGACGGCGGACTTGTCTGGAAGCGTATCCTCGTAGTGCTGTGCATACCAATGCGAACTCCACTTGTCGGTAAAATAGGGCTCCGGCAAGCATCCTTAAATCGCGACCAAAAAGAAGTGCGCATGGATATCGGCAGGAACCGAGTCGGCCGGTTTGAGCCGCCTGGATTCGAGCCTTCAGTCGCTCGCGCGCTTCAACAGACGTATCGGCTTTTCATACTTTCCCAACAGGCTCGGCCAATAGACTGATGAGGTAGCCACTCCCTTCCGATCAAATACAGAAGCTCAGTTTGTAACATAAGCACAGCAACACGGGTGCGATGATGCCCACGTTCGCACCAGCGTACGTGGGCTTTATTGAGGTCAGTTTCCGTTTTGTCATTCAGTCGGATGCATTCGCATACATGTACCGTGAGGGCCTGTTGCGGACCCACTCGAGCACGCTCCAGTTCATAGCGCCCAGCGCACCGTCCGTCGCCAGACTACCCCAGGCGGCTCCGTGCCATCCGTACCTTGGTATCAACCATAGATCAAGCCCGAAGTTCATGACGGCGGCAATAATCCTGGGTTAGGGTTCGATACCGCTGGCATCCTATGCAGGTCAGCACACTGCCGGCGATGCTGTGCACACTACGGAATACCGGGATCAGACAAAGCCAGCGCAGTCAAAAAACGGCCTCGGCAAAACTGCGGCCGACCATGAAGGGGATGAGGGGAGCCAGTACAAATATCCCTATCGCTGTCGACGCACTCAGAAGGAGTGTTCGCTTCAGAAGGCGGCCGCCCAGGGTCACCGCCTCTTTCACGCCGGCGGGGCCCAGCTGGAACAGGCGTGGTTCTGACGCGAGCTGTACGGATGCAATCGGCATCGTTGCCATATCCACCACGCGGTAGGCCATAGTGTAGATGCCGTTTGTAGCGCTCATCCCGTAGTGACTCATCATCGCTTTATCGAGGTCGTTGTATGCACTCGTAGTGGAAGATGCAAAAGCGTACTCCAGCCCCTCTGTGCCACGTTTCACGAACAAATGCGGCGCTAACCGCGGCCACCCAAAGTGAACTGTCACCAAAATCACCGCAATGATGGTCGGCACTGCGGAGGTCGCGGCGAACGCGATCGCCCACTGCCGGGCTGTGGCCCGATGTAACCAGAGCAACATGCCTCCGGCCGTCAGCGCGCGCATCAAAGACGTCAACAGGTTGAGCATCGCTGCGATACGCATTTTTTCGAACGCTTGGAACACTTGGGTAGAGCTGACGGTAAGTTGCTCACAAAAGCAAGCAGCGATCGCCATCAGCACAATGATGGCTGCGCTTGCGGGGTCGATCACGTGGGGAGCTATCAGCGTAAGCAGCGCAATCAGCAAGCAACTCATGCTCACTGTTACTAGCAGGATGTTTCCCCAGTAAACCGCGAATTCGCTGCGATCGGCCGAGACATAGCGAAGAAATACCAGCCCTGTTCCGAGCCTGCTATATTCCGCAACCATGTTGACCAGCGCGTACGCCCCCACGACGATGCCGTATTGGAGCACGCCCAACAGCCTGGCGATGAGAATGAAATAGATTACGCGCGTAGAATAGCCGATGCCCTGGCCCAAAAACATCCAGCCGATGTTACGCGTTAATGACCCCGTGGGGGCGTAATTCGTGATTTTGGCCCAGAGCGTCACGAGGATACTTCACGGATGAGCGCGTGATAATCAGCTCGCACGGCATCCCAACGGAAATGGTGACGAAATGCCTGCACGGCTTCAGCTCCGAGCCGCTGCCGATACTTGACATCCTCTAATAGAAGCCGTAGGGCGTCCGCCAAAGCCTCGGGGTTATTGGGCGCCACGAGGATTCCTCCCCCGTGGGCCAGCGCTTCCGGGATACCTCCGGCGCGTGAAGCCACGACCCGGTAGTCCAGATGCCATTGCCTCCAGCGGCGCCAATGGAAATGGGTCGTTCCAGATGGGATGGGCTGCAAAAGATGTCTGCTCCGCGCAACAAGCTGGCAAACCCATTTCCACTATAGTAGCCCGCGAGCTCCGTGTTAGCGGGCATCATTTGCGCCAGCTTTTTCACGTAACCAGTACGCCTGCTGTTGTCACCAAAATTTGATCCCCCCACGATTTTGCATGCTGCTGCCACGCCACGATGCTGCAATGTCCGCATGGCCTCTAGGAGCACATGGGCGCCCTTGTAGGGCACCAGCCGACCCGTGAAAATCACCTGCGGTACTCGAGTATCGCTGCGTTGCTCAGGATAAAATTTTGTATCGTCAGCCCCGTTGTAAATAACCGAGGTACTCTGAAAGCGGTGGGGAAGGGCTGCGTTTAATTCCGACCTTAGAAACTCGCTGCACAGAACAACCGGAATATTCCGCATCGCGGCCAGCTGCCAGCGGTTTGCACGGATGAGGTGAGAGTTATGCATATGGAGGACGAGGCGAAATCCACGCTGTTCTGCCACCTCGGCCAAAACGGCTGCGCATTCTGGCCGGTTGTGGACATATAACAAGTCTCCGCGATGCAACTTGTTAAGAAGAGAAACGAGAAAGTATGCGGAGGTAAACGCCCTTCTGTGCGATCCCAGGGAAGTCTGTACAACACTGGGTGAAACGGGATCGAGTCCGATTCCAGTTCGGCAGGGTGTACACCCGATCCGCAGGGAATCCCCAGGACGTATCGGTAGCGGGACAGACTATAACTTCTGTTCCCTCGCGTAGAACATTCGCCGCCCACCTCGAGATGGCGCCGCCGTTTCGCTCAGAAAACGGTTCGTCTTCACCCAATAGATGAAAAATTCTGCTCATAATCATTGTCTTCCTTAAAGAGACCGCGTGAGAACTCTCCACTGAGTCCCCGGAGGGGCGGCTGAGAGTAGCCCAGGACCTCAGTCCCGGGTAGGCCCAGAAGAACGGAATTGGTTCCTTTAGGGACGGCTGAGCACGGGGAGCACCGGATTCAGTCGTCCCTTTGGACCCAACGGGCAGTCCTCACGCCGTCTCCAACGCCCTGCTGCTCTTGAAAGTGTCTCGCTGATCTCGCCAGACCACAACAGGCGACTACGTACAAGATAGATAACAGCTCATTTGGCCAAACCACGGTAGCTTCATCCACGTTATATAAAATTGTAAGGACGATCAGGCCTATGTACCAATCAGCAGCACTGGGCCGACCATTCCTAAAGACATATCCAGGCATTTCTCATGGCTTGAACCAGCGTTACAAAAAACACAGCCGTGCCCAACAAGCCGAGCTGGAGCATCAGTTCCAATATGCCATTGTGCGCATAGCCAAACGTCCAGTTTACAGCGACTATAGTGTTGGCTGACTCGCCTGTCATGCCCTGCCAAAATGCATAAAAACCATATCCTCAAGATAGGGCGCTTCATGATTGACCGAATGACGATCGCCCAAACGTACGTTCTTCCGCTGAGAGTGGTGTTTCGACCAAACAAGGAAAGGAATGAAGGAAGCATGGGCAGACTGGCCGACACCACGAGGACCAGAAGAGCGACCGATAAGCCAGTCAAGAGAAGTAACGACTTGTCGTCAAATTTTCTAAACGCTGCGATCGCGGCCATGATGAGCACGTAGAAGAAAAGCACAAGCAGGGCCGTCACAGCATGTGCCATGAATATGAAACACCCGAGAAGCAGGATATAAGCAACACGACTCAAGCTCAGAGGCTGACGCACAAAGATGATAGCCGGACTCAGCATGAACACCATGCACTTTGCGGCCGAAGTTCGATCGATAAACAGTCCTCGCCATGCTCCCGATTTGCGCAACTGCTGAAGAACGCCGATCTGCGGATAAAAGACGACCAACACCAAACTACCGATGCAGATGAAAGCGCCTGCCATCTTGGCAAGCTCAACAAGGTCGTTTGTGTCGAACGTTTCGATCAGATAAAACGCAAAGAGAGTGTCAATCAGATAGAACACCCCATTGTAAAACGACCGAAAAGGGTTTTGTGACCAGAGCGCAGAGCAAATCGTCAGCAACGCAAGCAGGGTGACAATTCTCATCTCCAGTGCCTGCGCGGCGACCCGTGAGAAGTTTGTATAAATCAGCCAGAGCACAATGGAGTATGCGACGCCAGGAAAGATTACATACCCTACGAAGCCAAGGCTACGACCAGAAGATGCCAGACTGGCAAGTGCCGTTCCTCCAAGGGCGTTGTTGTTGCCCGCATTTTGAAAAGAAAAATTTCCATGCACGGCGAAGAATATGAGCGGCACCATGAGCACCCACGCTATCGCCAGGTGCGTTACCGAATCTGACCGGATGGACCATCGTGGGCTGTTGTACACCGGGAGCGTGGACATGGATTTTTCCGCCTCTTCTGCGGAGAGTACTTGAGGAACCGGGCCGTGCAGCAGTACCCCCGAGGGAGATAAAACAATTGATGTGCTCGACTTCGCAACTCCATCCTGTATAGATGACGGCTGATGTCGCAGAAGCAGCGATTTCCCGTAAGTCCACAAGCGCTGCGTTCCGAAGATAACTGAAAGGTACGTACACGATATCGCCGGCTTGCATTTGCAAATCCGGCTTTTTGCCTTTCTGCATGGCACTGAGAGGCAACGGGACGTCCTCAAAGCCGCCGTCGCCCTCCTCGCGGACTCAAGCTTCGCCTTGCTCGGTACCGCGGACGAGGTCCGTTCCCCCGGCAGGACTACCGCCTGAAGCACCGCAAGCTGCCCGGGGAGTCGTTGTTTGACATAGGGAAGCCGCCCGGGCGGCTTACATCACCCAATACGTAGACGATGCCCGTCTTGGGGACAGAGTATGCGATCGCCCGGATATACCAGCTCAGGGTGACCGAAAGCGTCACGCGGATCATTGGAGAACGAAGTACGAGAGCTGTTCACCATTCGCGTGCCGTTCAATGATCACATGACGATTTGCCAAATCGGTTAGGCCTCCAGCGAGCGTCAGCACATCGAGGTACCGGCCTCGGCGTGCCAATGTGGATACGGTCCTGGCTTCACAACCTGCCCCATCGGCTACGTTCTGCGTAGCATACTGCTGGATCGTTACCAGCACGCGCGGATGCAACATCAGGTGTGCCTCGAGCAGACGGCCTTCGATCGCACGAGCCGCGGCGGCAGGCGTGAGCGAAGCGACCTTAACGTTGCCTCGAGTCAGAGCGGAAGCTCACCCGCGTCGTTGACTCGTGCGGTCTCGTCCAGATCAGGTGTATCAAACACTTGTACGTGAGCCAGGTTGCCGGGACCTATGAGCAAGCTTTCCCGCTGAGCAAACATGGTCAAGGAAAAGCTGCAGACCAGAACGATGCGTCTAAGCACTTTCACGATGTACCTCTTTGCCGTAGTAGACCGAGTCCCTATATCCATAATAACTATGGTAGGCGCTCGAAGTTTTGTTTACGCCGTTGAGAACAATCCCTATGCTGCTCTGAGAGTGTGCACTCAGTAAATCGTTTGCTCGCCTGAGAGATGTCTTGGTCGTCACTCCCTGAAGTACGACCTGCACGGTTACATCAACCATTTCGTTGAGCACCCGGCTATCTGTAACCGGTAACGTGGGAGCGGCATCCACAACGATGACGTCAAACTCGCGACGCATTTCGGACAGGAGGTTGTGCATCTGGACGGATTGTAGGAGTTCTGACGGATAAGGTGGAATAGATCCTGCCGGCAACAGGAAGAGCTCTGGCAGCCATGGATGGGAGATGATCGGTTCTCCAGATGGCTCACCCATAAGAGTAGACTTAAGCCACTTTTACTGAGGAGTCCCAACGAAGTCCGTAGTACCGGTCTTCTCATATCTGCTTCAATCAGCAGCACCCGTTACCGGTCTGGACAAAGCTGACTGCCAGGTTCTGTGAGAGAGTGGTTTTCCCCTCGCCGGATACTGCGCTGGTGATCAAAATCACTTGCGGCGGCGTGCCGCTCCTGGCTAGCATCAATGTCGAACGCAGGTGGCGGATTGCTTCGCTGTAGTGCGACTTCGGATTCTCGATGATCTCGGTTCCTCGCGGCAGATGGCTGTATTTCGGCAGGATGCCGATGAGCGGAAGGCCCATTTGCTCGATCGCCTCTGCGTCCGGGATTTTGTTATCCAGGGCATCCGCAAGCAACACTCCCGCACATCCGATCAGCAGTCCGAGAGCGGTTGCTGCCGCCAGATAAGAAGGCACGTTCGGTTTTCAGGTCGTGCGGGTGTCAGAGCAGGATCAACGACTGTGATGGTGTTGGACTTCAGACCCTCCAAAATACCGGCTTCTTTTAGGCGCTTGAGCAGATCTTCGTAGAGCCCGCGACTAGCCTCCGCCTCCTGGCGCGTAATGACATACTGAATCGCTTTGTTGTTCAGCGCGTCCGCCTTGCTTTTCTGTTGGTTATAGTTCTGTTGCGCATCCCTCCAGGTCTGGTCAGCAACCAGGTAATCGTTCTTAGCTCGGGCGGCGACACGATGAACTTCCTGTTGAATGGCGCGATCGATTCCGTCGATGTTTCCCTGGAGTTCTGCAAGCTTTGGATAGGCCGAACCGAATTTCAGTTTCAACTGTTCCAACTGGCCTTGTAGGGTTGCCTCCTGTGTGCGCAGCGACTGGATAGTCGTCAGCGAATTCGTAATTCCTGGGGAAGCAGCACCTCCGAGCGTGTTACCAGCGAGGCTCGAGAGCATCTCGGCGTCTCCCGACTTCGCTGCTTGTGAGATCGCTTCTTTCAGGATTCGGTTTTGCGAGGCATCGCTCAGTGTTCCAGCCGCGCGCTGGAACTGCTCGACTCCGCTGAATATGCCTGATCGCGACCCTGTGCGTCTGTTGTGCCAATACTATAGATGCCCGACTCGCGCTGCATGCGCGCAACTTGAGCTTGCAGATTCTCGCTCCGGAGCCGGAGCTCGGCAAGTTGCTTGCTGAGCGACTCGGCGGCGGTTTCAGTTGCGTTGTATCGGGCCTCGAAGGTAGTCGACAAGCGCCTGCACCAGCTGATTTACGACATCCGCTGCAATCCTGGGATTCGGATTAAGATAATCAATCTCAATGAGCCGTGTTCCGGCGATTGGTTTTATGGCCAAATTCTTATGGAACGTCTTAAGCACATCTGCGAGTCGTACTGGCGAGTTCTCCAGATCGGCGTTTGTTCGGTTTGTGGCACTGTCCTGGGAAAACAACCCAGCCACCCGCGCAATGACATTGTCCTTTGGACGAAATTCCGGAGTATCTTCCAATTTCAGGTTGCGAATAGCCCGTAGGGCAAGCGTGTCGGATTGAAGGATGCTTGCCTGTGTTTGAAGGTTGATGTCGGCGTTCAGGGCGTCTGTTGCGGAAGCGGGCGAACCCACAAGGCTATCCAGATCCAACCCGCTGGAACTTTCTCGTTGCACCTGGATCGTGCCCGTCGCCTGGTAACGCCTGGTACTGAGTACACAAACGACAACACCCAACAAGAAGGCGATTCCCACTGCTGCATAAACTATAGAGCGTCGGCGACGAGGTCTGAAAGACCTCGCGCAACGTGAGTTGCTTCTGTGGATAAGTTTCACTGAAATACCTCGCTATAGGATCGACGGCAGACCCGGCTGAAAGCAAGCTTTGAATTACCAAGGAGTCAGCCCAGCGTAGACTGCGGCGCGAGAAAAAAGCGCAAATCGCCGAAAACGCTGTCAGGCAAGGCACCCCTGAAGACGCGGTCTTGTCGCCAATCACACCTCGGACCTTTCCACACGCCGTCACTCTGTACTAACTGTGCCAACTCCGGTGCACGGTTTTCAAGAGCCCGTGAGCCGCAAGCACGTTACGATAAACTTCTGGTATTGTCCGGCGACTCTCTGTGGATCACAAGAAGGCTTCAAAAAGTCAAAGAACCGTGCTCCTTCCCGACAACAGCCTGTGGTTGCTTGAACCATTGTTCAAGCGTGACCGCAAGCTGCTGGATATCTCCAAAAACCAAGCTATGTTTAGTTGCCCACTCGGTGGGATCAAATCGATCGAACCCGGCACGCCGGGTAGAAGGGAGGCACGACCCGCAGCGGCGGCTTCCAGCGTCAGATCCCTGACCCTCGAATTCGCTCACGAGAATCGCGAAGAGACTTTGATGGATGAACTCAGAGACATCAGGAGTAAAACCATGAAATTTGATCAGATCACCTGTACCGTCACGATCAACCTGGCTCTCGAGCTCTGAGCGCAGCGATCCTTCGCCTACAAGATCCAATCTGAAGCGATATCCTCGATCGTAGAGGAGCTTCCATGTCGCCAACAAATTTCGATGACCTTGACTGGCTCAAGGCGCGCGACACAGACTGCCCTTTCGCGCACGGCACCAAGATCGATTTCGGGTAGCGTGCCGGGAAATTCCACTGGATTGCTGATGCACGCGAGAGCCTTACGACCGGCGGCCTCTTGCAGATTGTGCGCAACTGAAGCCGTGAGAGCAGTTGTATAGCGCGGACATAAGACGCGAAACCAGGTCTCGGAGGGAAAGACCAGCTGGGCGGTGTAAACGACTGGTAGACCGGCCATATTAAGGAGCGCTGCAATGCGCCGATGGTGCGAATTAACCAAGTCGATCTTAAGTGTGTTGTACCAGGTGCGAAAGCGGGCCAATTCCCGCATGAGTAGCACGGGATTAGGTGTCTTCAGGCTGAAGTGGGCATAGTGCCCATCGGGGACCCAGGAGAGATCCTCCTGGAGATCCCCGTTCCCACAGCCGGCTATATAGGAATCGACGCCAAAGCTTGCCAAGGCTCTGGAGATCCGCTTGATGGCAACGGGAACACCGCTACTTCGGTGGAAATTATCGTTAACAATGCAAACCCGCATCACGGCCTTTCTTGCTGCACGACCTAACCACCCGCGACCCTGCCAGAGCCGAAATCCTCACATCGTGAAGCGTTAGAAAATCAATTCAACGGATACGAACCAACTCACTTAGGGGAACAGTCATCATTGCTCGGAAGTTGAAATAGAGGCCCGTGATTTTATAAACCAGGTCTTTCTTCGGCCTGAATGTGTGGCGCCAGCGTTTCCGACCGTAGCTGACTCTTCTGCGGTGCGCATCCGGAAGATTGCCGTTCCTCTCGACCTTGTCCAGTGCATACATCGTTCCGGCAAGCATCCGTTCTTTGTCGCGCGACACGTTTTGTGAATGCTGGCGGTAGTCAACGACCCAATGAGTGTGCCGGACGAAGGGCCCAAGCTTGGCCAACCGCAAGTACAGATCGTAGTCGTCGGACTGCCCGATGTCGGCAAATGACTCGTCGAAAAGCCCGACATCTATAAACGCACTTCGGCGTATCATCGCGCCGCCGACGCATTCGATAGGATTACTCTCGAGAAGCATGAGTAAATAATTCTTGCGGCGTCTACAGGTGTGAGGCTTGCGAATCTCTTCACCATTCGCATCTATAAGCCGCGCAGCGCCAAAAGACAGAACAGCACGATGATCCTGATTTAACGCCCTTATTTGGGCCTCGACTGCGTCGGGCTGAAGAAGATCGTCCTGGTCCAGAAAGACGAGGAACTGCCCGCCGCTTTCTCTAAACCCGAAGTTTCTTGCGGCAGGGCAACCTTCGTTATTCTTGCGAAAGACGCGGATTCCATCGATATGCGCGATAAGGGGCCAAACCGGCTTTGGTGATCCATCGTCGACTATGATAACTTCGATGTTCTTGTAAGTTTGGTTTTTGGCGCTCAAAACTGTTTGCTCGATAAATTTTTCCTGCGCGTAATAAGTAATAATGATGGAAACCAGGGGTGCCGGATTGAACTCGGGATCAAACATAGCCGATTCTTCACTCCGCAATAGATTGGTATCTGGTTCGTCAGCTCCGGCTTAGATAAGGGACTATTCTATGAGCTCTTGAGGTCGACCACTGCCAGGCGACCTCGGTTTGTGTATACCCAGTGCATCGAGGACTATGAGAGCCAAAACGGTCCACGGTTCGACGAGATAACGGACGGCCAACCGCTTTGGCTCTGACAATAGACGGAATGCCCATGCCACGCCGAGACGGCCTGCCCAGCGGGGGGGTGTTGGGAGAGCACCAGCAATATAGTCGAGGGTGGCTCCGGTGGGCAAGATGATGTTGGCAGTAATTGCACTGTAGTTGGAGTCAATCCAAAGCTCCTGCCTCGGCATCCCCATACCCACCATGAGTAAATTGGGCTTGTATTCTGCCAGAGATCTCAAGACCTCTCTGTTCTCCGCACTACCGGGGCTCACATCAAAGAAACCGTGGCGTACTTGTAAGTCAATTCCGGGAAACTGCTGGCGCAGACGCTGTTCGCCTTGTTTAGCAACGCCCGGTGCGGACCCTAAATAAAACACGCGCCAGTTTTCGCGAACTGCAACGCCCATCATGTCCGACCACCAATCCATGTAGCAGACGCGCTCGCTGCGAAATAGCTTGTTACCGTACATACGCGCGAGCAGCACCACTGACATACCATCGGCCAGGGTGAATTGTGATCGCTCGTAGTAATGTCTCAACTCCGGATTGGCATGGAATAGATATAAGCTGTGCAAGTTGTGATGGGCTACGAGCCACTTCTGGTCAGCGCGAATACCGTCACAAAGAAGTTCTATGAGTTCATCTATCGTCATCGGATTGATGACGATATCCAGAAATTCGGCTGGTTTCGAAGTTCTCAATTTGGCCTCGTTGATCTGAACAGGCAGACGTGTGGGTCTGCCTCGGGGGAGGTCATCCATCTTTATCGATGGGATTCAGAAGGTAGCAAGAGCGCGACGAACAGCAACTACCGATGACTTATGAGTTTCTCTTTTCCGGCGGTCTTAGAAGCGACTGCCTGCATAGATGTGCGAGCATCAACTACAAGGCCCGAGAGGTCTTACAAGGCTAGAAGTGCTTCCATCCGAAGCTATAGTTTGTCAAAGGCCCATTAACAGGAGAATGTAGAGGCCGATCTCGGCGTTCGGTTTGGTGTCCAGTGAACCCGGCCAGCCGATATGCTCCAGATTATATGCCTGAAGATTAAAATTTAATTAGAAAAGTTTTCTTTTTTGCTACGACAGCCGTTACAGAGGATCCGGCGACCAGGTTAGGCGACGCTCTTTCAGAACAGTCGTAGTACCAGGCCGGTACTAAAGGTGACTCCGCCTTCTCCACTCTGTACAAAAATGTGATTGTATCCAATGTCGCCGATTTCCCAGTAAAGGCGGTGGTTGACTCGGTAGTCCACTCCTCCCGCTAATTCAAGGGTGGTGTTCGTTCCATAGCCGATCAGAGCTTCTCCACCGGGACCGGGGGCAATCGGTTGATGTACGTATCCCCCGTGCCCCAAACCTGCTAGGAAAGTTCCATCGAAACGGAAGCGGTTATGATTGAAGACTATCCGAGGTCCGACCAGAGCTGTGTTCCGATGTAGCTGACTACCCGAACGGAGAATGCCGCCGCGGCCTTCCACGCCGATGAACCTGCGGAACTGAATAAACCCGCCTAAGGTGCCGCCGTAGACAAAGGTTCCGTATGGATGACTGTTGGAGATTGCTTCTGCGGAGAAATCGCCGAACAAAGAAATGTTTGGCCGCGGAGTCGCAGCCGGACCGACCTGCGACATGGCAAGAGAAGCTGACAACACAAAGAACGTGAATGGAAAGGCAGTTCTCTTGATGGCTTTCATCTACCCTCCGCGAACATTATTCACGTAAGAACCGAAAATGAGCTAAAGGAAAAGAGCAAAGCCATCTCGAATGATCTAGTTCCTCTGCTGGGAGTTCAGGCGGACGAACCTGTGAACGAGCCCCTCCGCACTCAGCTCCCGGTACTTTATTCCTGACCAGTCCCATCCAGCATGCACGATCCAGAGTGCTTCATGATGAAAACCAGTCTACAGTTCTAGCAAACCGAAGCAGTACGCCATTTGCGAGAAATTAAGTGCGAGATAAGCACGGTGCTGCCGCACACGGGCGGCAAAGCCAGGATGATCGGCGATCGACCTGAGCTGCGGGTCCCCGTCCAAGCGCATACGGACTTATGATCCGGGCTCGCCGAAAGTAATGCTCCGGTGGGGTTCTGAAAGCGAAGTCTACTGCCGGTCTCGATCCGGGCTAAAGGGCTTGAGATGAAACCTCCGACTCGGTGCTACTGCGGGGCCCTGCTTTAACTCGATGCCGCGTAGGGAGCTCTTTCAGCGCCAACTAGCATACGACAAATAGCTTTGACGTGGATCGATTACTTTGAGCCATGTCAACAATGTGTGACTGGCGCTTCGCTAGCTCCGTTTTCGCTTGTAGAGGTAGCGTGGGTCAAGAACGTGCTGCAGACAACTGGAGTCAGCATCGAAGCATATAACGCCGTCGCAGTGACGTACAAAGTTTCGACGAAAGGTCGATGGTTTAACAAGAATCTGCGGGTTTGGGTAGTCGGCATGTTGCGGGATTAAAATCTTTGGGCGTTTTTTCCGCCCGTACTCCTACGGCTTTCCAATTCAACGCATGGACTAGGATGGACTTTGACGCAGATCTCTCCATTCGCGGCCAACGTTGCAAGGAGTTGGCTAAAACTTTAGCTCGCGGCTGCCTTCCATGGCTCGCGTCATGGTTACTTCGTCCGCGTATTCTATGTCGCTGCCGGCAGGAACTCCGGTGGCAATGCGGGTTACGCGGACGGACGCCGAGCGCAGCAGATCCGCCAGGTAGACGGCAGTCGCTTCGCCTTCCACGGTCGGATTAGTGGCCAGAATCACTTCTTCCACTTCTCCCTGGGCTATCCGGGCAACCAGGCTGCCGGTTCGAAGGTGCTCCGGACCAACCCCGTGCAAGGGCGATAAGGTGCCATGCAAGACATGATAGACACCGTTGTAACTGCGGGTCTTTTCAATCACTGCGATGTTTCCTGGTTCTTCCACCACACAGACGACTCTCTGGCTGCGGGTCGGGCTGGCGCAGTAGGTGCATGGGTCCACATCGGTGATGTTGTTGCAGGTGGAGCACAACAACAGCCGTGCCTTGAGCTCGCGCACTGCGTCGGCCAGCGCTTCTGCGTCTTCCGTGCTCGCGCGGAGTATGTGGAAAGCGAGCCGCTGCGCACTCTTGGCACCAATGCCAGGGAGTTTGCGCAGCTCTTCGATCAGCCGCGCCATCGGTTCTGCAAATTGGGACACTAGAGCAGTCCAGGAGGAAGATTCAGGCCGCCCAGCATCCCGGTCAGATTGGACTTGATCGCTTCATCCGCGCGCCGCCCTGCTTCGTTGAAGGCGGCAGTCAGCAGGTCTTCCAGCATTTCCACGTCGCCCGCGCTGGAGCTCAGGCTCATCACCGCCGACGGATCGATCTTCAACTGCAAAACCTGCTTCTGCCCATTCATTTTTACGGTTACGGCGCCTCCACCAGAGGAAGCTTCGACCACCGTCTGGCTGAGCTTTTCCTGCATCTGGTCCTGCATGTGACGCGCTTGTTCCAGCATTTCCTGCATTTTTAAAGGATTCACAGCCTGCTCCTATTAGCCTTTGCCTTTGTCTCGCAGATCGAGCACGCTGCGCACTTCGGCGTGAAATATCTCCTGCGCCTGGCGCACCAACGGATTGCCTAAGGCAACGGCTTCAATGCTGTCGCGGGAAAATACTCGCGGACTCGCGCTTGCCGGTCTCGCCTGTTTCGCTCGGGACTGCCGTCATCTTTTGGGTTGCACCCGCGGAGCGCAAAGTTTCGCGCACGATCTTCCACGCCTCGCCGTTCATGGTCAGACCCAGCATGGTTTTCTTGGCCCTGACCTCCACCTGGATCGCGCCCTCCTCGTCCAGTTTCCAGCGACCATCGCCCAAGAGGGAAGCGGCCGTGTTGTGTCCCTGGTTATCGAGGGCTGTGACTACCAGGTCGCGCAGCTGGTCAAGGTCCGGGGCCGCGCCTACCGGGGATCGCTCGGGCTCCGGCAGGACTGGGGCGGGCGATGGTTCAGGTGGACAGCAGCCGCCACCGGTTCGGGCTGGACTGCAATCGGGACGGCTCCGCGACTTCCTCCTGCTTGCGCTGCCGGTCCAACTCGAACGGGGAAGGCGCGATTGGTTTTGCTTTGGGCGGCTCCGCGCGCGGGGCCGGCGGGGTGGGTGCAGGCGCTGAAGTCGCGGGACGTTGATTCGGGGAACTGGGACTGGCGGGTCTGGGCGTCGCCGGCCGCGTGGCCCCCGGTAACCCGCTAAGAATTTCCTCCAGCGGCAAGAGGCGCTGCAGGTGGACCAGCTTCATCAGTCCCAGCTCCAGGTGCAGCCGCGGCTCCTGACGGTAATTCAGCTCGTCGAACGTGCGCAGCATCACTTGCAGGAAGCGAGTGAGATCCTCTTCGCCAAAGAGAGCAGCCGTGCGCATGGCCCGGGCACGCTCATCGCCCGAGATCTGGAGTAGCTCCGTTCCCGCTCCTCCCAGCTTGGCCATCAGGCAGTTGCGCAGGTAGCGCACCAATTGGCGCGCCATTTGCGAGGGGCTGTTGCCGTTGTTGAGCAGGCGGTTGAGCTCCTCCATTACGGCCGCGCTTTGTCCCTCCCCGATGAATTCCAGCATGCGTTCGAAGACAGCGTCGGGCACGGTTCCCATCAGCTCGCGGATTTCTTCGCCGTCGAGCTTGGCCTTGCCTTCCACCAGGGGTGCGCTGGCGATGGCCTGGTCCATGATGGAGAGCGCATCGCGCATGGAGCCATCACCGGCTTCGGCCAACAGAGCCAGGGCCTGCGGGTCAGCCAGGATTCCTTCCTGGAGCGCAATCTGCGTCAGTTGGGTCACGATGTCGTCGAACTTGACGGCGTGGAAGCTGAAGTGCTGGCACCGGGAGCGTATGGTCTGCGGGATGTCTTCCGGTTGCGTGGTCGCCATCATGAAGACGACGTGTTCCGGCGGTTCTTCCAGGGTCTTCAGGAGCGCGTTAAAGGCGGCATCCGTGATCTGATGGGCTTCGTCGAGAAGATAAATCTTGTAGCGATCCCGGGCGGGGGCATAACGTGCGGCGTCTCGCAATTCACGGATTTCGTCGATGCCGCGGTTGGTGGCGGCGTCGATTTCCACTACATCAAGGGAATTGCCGGCGCGGATCTCTTTGCAGGAGTCGCAAACTCCGCAGGGTTCGAAGGAGGGCCGCTCCGGGCTGCCGATTTTGTTACGGCAATTGAGCGCCATGGCCAGGATTCTGGCGATGGTGGTTTTGCCGATGCCGCGATGTCCACTGAAGATGTACCCATGAGCGACTCGTTGCTGCTCGAGGGCGTTGCCCAGAGTGCGAGTCACGTGATCCTGGCCGGCGACGTCGGAGAAGCGCTGAGGGCGGTATTTGCGGGCTAAAACCTGATAAGCCATAGGGAAAAATTCGGAGGGGTTACACGGTCCCTGAACCTTGATTGTAGCCGCTATTTGCGGCGCGTTGGAGCCGGCTTTCCAGCAGCCTTCTTCAGGGCTTTTCGTTCCACGGCCTCCCTACGCGCGATCTCTTCGGGAGAGTACATGGTCCGGCGGCAGCTGGCCGCGCCACAGTAGCAGCGAGCGTCGTCTTCGTCGCCGTCGTAGAGGTTGTAATCGTAGGTCAGCTCCTCGCCCGCCTTGATGGGACGAATCGACATGACCCAGACTCGGCCCCTCAGCTCTTCGGTCTCGCAGTTGGGGTCGCAGGAGTGATTAATGTACATGGCCATGCCGTGACCGCTGATCACAGTGGAACCATCACCGATGCCGAACAGGTAAGTGATTTTCGAATCCTTGAAGTGGACGTTGGCCTTGCGCTTGCTGATTCGAGGTCCGGTGTATTCCACCACCTTGACACCCTTAGGGATGGGCGAAGTTGTGTAGCAGCCGGCGGCATGAATGGAAGAGGAGCGGATGATGAGACCCATGGTCAATTTCTAACAAGCTTTTCTCCCTGCGGGGAGCAAATTTATCAACTCCCCCGATGTTGAGTGGGTGGAGCTGGGCATTGTGCCGTCCCTCCGGGACTGGTTCGTTGCGGCTTTCAGCACCTGAGGGCTGCCTTTCAAGTTCTCACGTCAAACATTCGTCCGCGCCAGTTTCATCTTCCCAGGTGGCCACCCACTCCGAGACGAAACCCCGCTGCTTTCCTCATCAACCTCTAAAAGGGTCTAAAATTAGAAAAGGCAACGATGCGTATCCCGCTCCCTATCGTCGCTCTGGTTGCCGCTCTGCTCACGTTCGGACCGGGCGGTTCTGCCCAGACTCAACAACAAAGCCAGCCGGTTCCGGATGCACCGCAGCCGCAGAAAAAGCCCGCGCCCAAGGCCCAGCCCCCGGATTCTGCACCCCCACCCGCGGATCAGCCCGCTCCCAAGCCGGCGCCAGCCAAAGACGACAATGCTTTCCCTGAAGACGTCTCCCGCGATGCGGCGAAGCAAGCGGATGACACCAAGCATCCCACGGCCAAGGACAATCCATTTCCCGAAGATGTCTCCAAAGATGCTGCCAAGGCGGCGTCTGGCGATGCCGGAAAGACCCCCACTGCTAAAGACAATCCATTTCCTGAGGACGTGTCTCGCGACGCTGCCAAGGCGGCAGGGAGTGATTCGGTTCCGGCGCCCGCCGGCAAGACCGATCTCCCTCCCGGGGTAAGCTCCAGCCAATCCAGCAGCTCGTCCGCAGACGGTGATGAGATCACCAACCCAGGCCAGGCCAAAAAAGATGCTGAAGTCGGCGGCTTTTATCTGAAGCAAGGGAACTACCAGGGCGCCTTGCTCCGTTACAAAGACGCCACCGCGGCTGACCCCACCAACGTGGAGGCGATTTTCGGATTAGCCGAAACGGAGCGCCTGCTCAAGAAGAATGCGGAAGCGGCGCGGGATTATCAGCTCTATTTGGACATTGTTCCCAACGGACCCAGATCCAAGCAGGCACTCAAGGCTCTCAAGACCCTCCCGCCTGGCTAATCAAACAAAAAGTTGTAGTGCAAATCCGGGTGCGCGCCGGTTTTTTCGGTTTTCTCTTCTAATCTCAATCGTTTACACTTCCGGCGAAGGTTCGGGAGTACTTAACATATGCACGCGGTCCTCGAACGGGTTGTCTGCCAGATCGAGAGCGAAGTTGGCGGATTAGACGCCGAGACCGCGCAACTGCACCCGAAAGATCTGGCCTACCTTTGGAGTGCTCAGCAGGTCATCGAGCATCTCGTGTTGGGCTATCGGATGACCAGCCGCGCCCTCGAAAGCCGGTTGAACAAAGGACGCCTTGCTCGCCATCGCAGGCGCACCTGGCTGCAATGGTCGCTGCAATTGATGATCCTCACCTTCGGAGATCTGCCGACAGGTATGCCGGCGACGGAGGAGACAACGCCCGTTCCGGACAGCTTTGCGGCTGTCGATGGACGCCGGCTGGCCGATCTCTTGCGGAAAGAAATCGACGCGATGGACTCCCTGTTGGATCAGTGCCGGCGTAAGTTCGGCATGGAGCGGGTGGCAACTCACCCCCTGCTGGGACCGCTGCGGGTGGATCAGTGGCGCCGTTTTCACGTGGTCCACGGATACCACCATCTTGAGCAATTGCAGTCCATCCTCGCGCAGGTGGCCCCGGCGCCGGTTCCCCTGCAGATCACCAAGCAGAATCTAGTGAAAGAACTGCACGTACCAGTCCAGCGTCCGCTGGCCTAGGAAAATGCAGTACAACCCAGCAACACAGAGCATGGTGCCAAAGGGCACTGCCAGTTGGGCGGGCGGCTGGGTATTTTGTTTATTTCTAAACAGGATCATTCCCAACCCGCACAGTGCGCCCACAATGACCGCCAGGAACAGGGTCACGGCGGTCAGCGACAGGCCGAGCCAGGCGCCGAGCATCGCCGCCAGCTTAACGTCGCCCATCCCCATGCCCGTACGGCGCCGGACGAGCCAATAAATTCCTGCGATCAACAGCAAGGCCGCTGCCGCCACCGCTGCTGAGAAGACCGACCATCCCGCGGCGAGCAGGATCAAACCAGACTTCCAACTTCCACTTTCAAGACTAGGTCGAAGGGTAGCGAAAACGATTCCTGCGGCCAGACCCGTCAAGGTGAAGAGATCCGGTAACAGCAGGGTCTCGGCATCCATCACCGCTAATCCAAGTAAGAAGAAGCAAAGCACGGCCCAACCTGCCGCCAGCGCTGGTGGGAACCTTAAGCAGCAAATGACAAAGAGGGCGCAAGTCGTTAATTCAATGAGGGGATAGCGCCAGGAAATGCGGCTTCCGCAGCTCCGGCAGGTAGCGCCTAACAGCAGCCAGCTGAGAACGGGAATGTTATCCCGGTTTGCGATCGGCTGATGGCAGTGCCGGCAGTGCGACCGTGGCGCCACGATCGATTCGCCCGCCGGCAGGCGAAGGATGCAGACGTTGAGGAAACTCCCCAGCAGCAAACCGCTCACTGCAAAAAAGATACAGAGCATCGAAGACCACAGTAGCACCGCCCAAATCGTGGTCGCGGTAATCGTTTAAAGTGTTGCTATGAGTCTTGATTCGGCCGCGCTTTTTGCCGAAGCAGTGAGCATCATGGCCCGGCTGCGCGGTCCCGATGGTTGTGCCTGGGATCGCGAGCAGACCTTTGACAGCATCCGGAAATATACGCTCGAGGAGAGCTATGAGGTTCTGGATGCCATCGAGCGGCGCCATTGGTCAGATCTCTCCGAGGAGTTGGGAGATCTTTTGCTGCAGGTCCTGTTCTATGCCCAGATGGCAAGCGAGGCGGGGTATTTCACCATCGCGGATGTGATCGCGGGGCTGAACCGCAAGCTGATTCGCCGCCATCCGCATGTATTTGGAGATCAAGCGTCTGTGGAGGCCGGCAATGCGGTCGAGTCACCCCTGGAGACGGCGGACATTGACTCCTCCCAGGTTCTCCGTAACTGGGACGCCATCAAGCGAGCAGAGAAGCCTCACCAGCCGGGGCTGGACGGTGTTCCCAAAGGACTTCCGGCGCTGCTCGAGGCCGGGAAGCTGGGCTCGCGGGCACACAAGCGCGGTTTCGATTGGCCCGATGTGGAGGGGATTTTCGCCAAGCTCGGCGAGGAGACGCATGAGCTACGGCAGGCCATCCGGGATCATCCACCTTCCTCCGAGGCCATCCTCTCCGAGGTTGGGGACATGCTTTTTACCATGGTGAATCTGGCCCGGCACCTCAAGGTGGAGCCGGAGTTTGCTCTGCGCCACAGCAACGCAAAATTTCGCCGCAGGTTCGCAGCCATGGAGGCCGCGTCGCCACGGCCGCTCGAAACCCTTTCTCCGGACCAGCTGGAGCTGCTTTGGAGCCAGGCTAAGCTGGCGGAAAACCCTTCCCCTTCTCCCTCGACCGCCCGATGAGTAGCAATCCAGTCGTGATCCGGCCTTGCGAGGGCTTCGAGGAGCTCAGCGCTTGCGTGCAACTGCAGGTGGATGTCTGGGGGTACGGAGACCGCGACGTGATTCCGCGGCGGGTGTTTGTCGTCAGCCAGAACATCGGCGGGCAGGTGTTCGGGGCGTTCGATGGCGACAAATTGGTGGGGTTTGCCATGGCGTTGCCTGGAATTTCCGAGGGGCGGCCTTATCTGCACTCTCATATGCTTGCCGTGAACCCTGACTATCGTAACCAGGGGATTGGGCGGCGGCTGAAGCTTGTCCAGCGGGACGAGGCGCTGGCACGGGGAATCAACCGCATGGAGTGGACCTTCGACCCGCTGGAAATCAAAAATAGCTTCCTAAACCTGTCCAAGCTGGGCGCGATTGTTCGCCGATACGCAGTGAATTTTTATGGTGTATCCTCTTCTCGACTGCACGGACAGGTTCCCACTGACCGGCTCTACGCAGAATGGTGGCTGGATAGCGATTGGGTTTGCTCGGCTTTGGAGGGTAAACCGGTGGTTGTCCCCACGGTGGAGCAGGAAATCGTCGTACCGCATCAAATTGCTCATTGGAGGCATTCTCCTGTCGATCAGGAACGCGTTCTTGACGTCCAAACCCGCAATCGCGAGCAATTTCAACAGGCGTTTGCGCGCCAACTGGCGGTGGTTGGCTTTAGGATCGATGGAGAGGGCAATGGATTGTTCCAGCTCGGGCGATGGCAGGAGCCTTTCGACTCCTCACACTCACTACAACCGGTATCTGGCAGGTTTTCATGAAGATTGATGCAATTGTCCTGCGCGAGCTCAGCATGTCGTTGATCCACCCATTTGCCACCAGCTTCGGGGAGACCCGGGAGCGCCGTGTTCTGCTGGTAGAAGTGCGCGCCGAGGGACTGTCCGGTTGGGGAGAATGTACCACCGGCGAGCATCCGTACTTCAACGAAGAGTCAACGGATACAGCGTGGGTTACGATTCTGCAGGAATTGGTGCCCCTGTTGACGGCTGCGGAGGACGTAACTGGGGGCAAGTGTCCCGGGATCTTTCGCGGGGTGCGCGGCAACCGCATGGCCAAGGCTGCAGTCGAGAATGCCGTGTGGGATGTGGAAGCGCAGATGCGACAAATTCCTTTGTACGAGATGTTAGGGGGAATCCGGGAAACGATTATCTGCGGAGTTTCGATTGGCATTCAGCCGTCGCTCGAAAAGCTCATGGAGAAGGTGGGAACGGCAATCTCCGAGGGGTATCAGCGCATCAAGCTGAAGTGCAAGCCGGGCTGGGACGTGCAGATGTTTGAGGCGGTACGCAATAAATGGCCGGATATCCGTCTCAGTTGCGACGCCAACTCTGCGTATCGCCTGCGAGATTCGGACCACCTGACCAGCTTCGATGAATTTAACCTGCTCATGATTGAGCAGCCCTTGTGGGCTGACGACTTCTATTTCCATTCCATGTTGCAGCAGCGTCTGGATACCGCGATTTGCCTTGACGAATCGATTCGCAATCGGAGGGACGCGCTGGCGGCAATCGAAATGGAGTCCTGCCGCATCATAAACATCAAGCTGGGCCGGGTAGGGGGTTTCAGCGAAGCGATTGCCATCCATAATGCCACCCAGGAACGGGGCATTCCCGTTTGGTGTGGCGGCATGCTGGAAAGCGGCATTGGACGCTCTCACAACATAGCCCTTTCGACCCTGGAGAACTTTTCTCTGCCCGGAGACGTATCTGCTTCCAGGCGGTACTGGGCCGAGGACATCATCGAGCCCGAGGTCAGCAGTATCCCCCAAAGGCGAGATCCAGGTTCCGAATACGCCAGGGCGCGGGTTTGAAGTCCGCACGGATCTGATCGAACGGCTGACCGTTCGCAAAGAGGAGATCAAGGCCTTGGCGCTGGTCTCCTGATCAACTAGGAGATGAAATGACTCCCGAAGAAGAACAGATGTTGAACGATCTTACGGATCGTGTGTTGCAAACCAGGCTTACAGAGAAGGATCCGGAAGCGGAACAACTGCTGAACCAGAAGCTGGGCCGGAATCCTGACGCGCTTTATATCCTGGCGCAAACGGTGCTGGTGCAGAAGTATGCGCTGGAGCAAGCGCAGGCGCAGCTACAGCAGATGCAGCAGGCACCGCAGCAGCAGCCGGCGCGGGCAACGAGCTTCCTGGGCAATTTGCTGGGTCATCATGATCCGGCCCCACCGCCGCCACCGCCGCCACCTCCTCCCCAGCCGGGATACGGAGCAGCGCCTTATGCCCAACCCTGGAGCCAGGTTCCTGCGTATGGTCCTCCTCCACCCGCCCCCGGCGGGGGTTCAAGCTTTCTGCGTACGGCCGCTACCACGGCGGCAGGCGTAGCCGCCGGCGCAATCGCCTTTCAGGGAATTGAATCGCTGATGCATGGGTTTGGTGGTGGTCAGCCATCCGGGCTGGCCGGTGGGGGCTACTTCGGCGGTGAGGGAAGGCCGGAAGAGACAGTCATCAATAATTACTATGACGATGCCGGAAACCAACGTGATCGCCTTGATGGCAGCGGCTTGGGTAGTGGTGGCAACGACGCCGCAGATCTGCAGCAGGCTAGCGAAGGCTTACGCGATGACGACTCGAATTTCGACGATTCGAATCTGGACGACTCGTCTTACGATGATTCGTCCTTCGATGATTCCTCAGGTGGCGACGACCTGGCTTAAGCTCTGCTAGCGGCCTGCCCTACCCAGAGAAAGAACCCGCAGGTCCCTCCACTACGCTCCTTCGGAGCTCCGGTCGAGGATGACAATTCTGTTGTAGGGGTAGAGCTATCCTTCCCGTTGAAGTTCTTTCGGGCACAACAGATCATTGTCATCCCGACCGGAGCTCCGAAGCCGAGCGTAGTGGAGGGACCTGCGGTTCTTGGCGGGTACTCGCAGTCCCCTACTTGGACGCGACCTGTCCAGCCTCCGCCGTGCCCTTCTGCAGCAGCCGGATAGCTTCCTGGTATCCCAGCTCCTGCGGCTGGACCTCAAAGCCGCTGAAATCTTCGGTAGTGGAATAATCCACGCTCTTCATCATCAGCAGCTTGCCTTGCAACTGCAGCTTCATGTGGACGGTCTCCCAGTGATGGAGCCCGACGTCGGCATTTTCGACCAAAATGCTCCCACCCTTGTAAAGCCTGCCCAGCACACCCCAGCCAAAGTTCACATCCGAGATCAGGTGAGCATCGATTTTGACCAGCCGCAGCTGGGCCTGATCCACCCATAATTCTCCGACCATGCCGTGGTAAACCTCACCTTCCCGGTCAGGAGGCGTAAAGGCCGGGTTGGGGCGGAATTTCAGGCGGTAGCAAGGCCCGTTGGGACCTTCCACCATGCCGTCTAACGTAAATAAAAAGGCGTCAGGCAGCATTCTGACCATTTCGTCCCCGCGCGCACTGTCTTCCTGCTCCTTCTTGTGGCGATGCTCCTGGATCTCGGGATGGGCCAGCAAGTTGTTGAGACGATTGATCTCCGCCTGCTCCTCTTCCGGAGGCAGGGGCTTGCCGTCCTTCTCAATCAGGCGGGCGACATCTCCATCCTTGGTTTCGACGATTTCTTTGACTACGCTGCCTTTGGGGTCCACTTTATGCTGCCGGTAGCGGAAGGAACGTCCGGGAGACTTGGAGTGGAGTTCGTTCCAGCTGGCGTCGTGAACGATCTTTTGCGGGTCGACGGCAGGGTTCCCAATCTGGGCCGCAGTCCGGTTCATCCCCGTGCTCAGCAGCAGGGCCGCAGTCAGTATTGGGGCCGAAAACGACCGAGATTGAGACACAAATCCCATAATGTTACCTGTTGAGATGCCAGCCAATAGCTATCAGTTTACATCTGTGAGACCGGGTGCGGCCTAAGCTGCTTTGCCGGTTGCGGTTGCCTTCGCTCCTTGCGTATAGTTCGGGCAGAGAGCCTGCAAATGCAGGGAGGCGCCCAATGAATGCAGGAGATGGCACCGTCGCCGTCATCGGCAAGTCGGTGCAGATCCGTGGCGAAGTAAAGGGAAGCGAAGACCTGATGGTGGATGGCCATGTTGAGGGAACAATAACCCTGCTGGAAAGTCGGCTTACCATCGGCCCGAATGCCCATGTGGCTGCGAATATATCGGCAAAAGATGTAATCGTCCTGGGGCATCTGATTGGCAACGTATCGGCCACCGGGCGAGTAGAATTAAGGGACGGGTGTGATTTGGTCGGGGACATCTCGGCCGGACGCCTGTCGATCGAGGAGAAGGCTGTCTTCCGCGGCAAGGTCGAACCTTTGCAAGGCGAAAAGGCAGGTGTTGCACCGGCGAAAGGCGCCGAGGTTCCGGTCGCAACCTCTCCAGCCAACTACTAACTGAACGCTGGAGGGCCCGAATATGATGAGCATATTTCCCGCAGGCAGCACAGGCCTACGGTCAAAAACTGATGACGTGATGCGCAACCTTTTTGGCAGGACACAACCCGGCGCTCCTACTACGGGAAGTCCAACGGTCCTGACCGGTCCGCGGATTCCAAGGCACTCCAGCGCGTGGAAGGACTTGCTCAAGTTCCTCAAGTCAGAGCAGGGCTTGCGCATTCTGGACATTGGCCCCACGTCTCCGACGAACATTAACTTCCTCACCACGCTGGGTCATGGGGTCTACATGGCAGACGTGGTGAACGAGGCGCTGCGTGGCAATTGGATGGGCGTGCCCGACGAAAACGGCGTTGCCCACTTCGATGTGGAAGGCTTTCTCGACAACAACCTGGACTTTGCAGGCCGGGAATTTGACGTCATCCTGCTTTGGACCACGCTTGATTATGTGCCCCAGGAATTGGTTGGACCGCTGATCAAGCGGTTGCGCTCCTCGATGCGGCCGGGCGGCCGGGTCCTCACGTTTTTCCATACCAAGAACACGGGGAACGATACAGGCTTCTGCCGCTACCATGTGACCGACGGCGACAGCATTGAAACGCAGGAGACCACCGGTTACGCGGTGCAGCACGTTTACACCAATCGCACCATCGAGAAGCTCTTTGAAACTTACGCCAATACCAAGTTCTATCTGGCTAAGGACAATCTGTACGAAGTAATCATCACTCGCTAAGCTTCCACAGCAGCCGGCGGAGGATGCCGATCCACCGGCGTGCGTCGGATTGATTCAGATGCAAACGCCGCACCATGCGCCGCACTTCGGCAGGATCTGCCGTGGCTGGGCGGTGCCGGTCGTATCCAACCGCAGCCATCATCTGCTCCAGCAAACTCGTCACGCGCTCTAGATCTGCTGCGTCCGCCAGGGGTCCTTCTTTCGCCTGTTGCGGGTTGGCGTCCGGGCGCCGCACGAGCTCGTAGAGGCATACGGCTGCGGCCTGTCCGAGATTCATCGATGCGTGCCGCAGACCTGGCGTGGGGTGCATGGGGATGGTCATCAGCCAGTTGCAATGACTCATGGCATCGTTGCTCAGTCCGGTCTTTTCTGATCCAAAGAGCAGGGCGACGCGCTCCGTCTCCAATCTGGAGCGCACCAACGCCCCGCCTTCCGCGAGGGTATACAAGGGGTGGGCCTGTTTGCGTTCCCCCACCGCAGTTGTGCCGACTACCAGGTGGCAGTCCGCGATCGCATCCGCAACGGTAGAGAATTCTTTCGCGGTGGCGAGGATGGAAGACGCGTCGATCGCGGAGCGGGCTTTCTCCAGGCCGACCGAGTAGTCGTTCACCAGCCGCAAGTCGCTGAAGCCGAAACCGTGCATGGCCCGGGCTACAGCGCCGATATTGTTTGGGTTTCGCGCACGCACCAGCACCACGGAAACCCGAGCGCACTGTTCGTCGGTGAGCAAGCTGCAACCTCAAACTACGAGTGGGTGGCCCACTTGATATTTATCCGCATCATTGGACACGAAAATGAGAGGCCAAAAGCGCGTTCATTTCACCCTTATTAGGCGTGGAAGTCGCGGCCCTTTCGTTCGGGTCCAAACCCGAATATCAGGAACAGCGAGAAAATCACACACATCTCAAAGATCGTAAGTGCCCATTGATATCCGAAGTGCCTGCGCAAGGTGAACTCCACCACCACCGACGGCGCTGCAATCAATACACCGAGCTGATAGACGACGCCGGGAAATGAGCTGCGGACGCTGCTGGGAGACAGCTCGTTCAAATGCGCAGGAATCACGCCGAAGGCCCCCTGCACACCGAATTGCATGGCGAAGGAGCCCAGGGCAAGCATAGCGATCGTCGACCCGAAGGCCCATAGCGGAATAGATAGGGCACAGATAACCAGGGCCAGGAGGATCGCGAAGCGACGGCCAAGGCGGTCGGAGTAATGACCGATCACCAGCGCACCGGCGATCGCGCCAATGTTGTACAGGATGGCAAGGTTCGAAATCACAGTATTGGAGAAGCCATGCACCGTCTTGAGGAAGTCCGGATACAGATCCTGGGTACCGTGCGAGAGACAGGTGATGGCGGTCATCATAAACACCAGGTAGACGAAATCCGCTTTGTGCTCCCATAGCACCCGGGCCACTTCCGTAAAGCTGCCCAGGCGGTGCTTATGCCAGGACGAGGACTCAGGAGAGAGCAAGGTAAGCACAGCGATCAAGGCAGCGAGCACCAGGCCACAAAGAAACATCCAACGCCAGCCGAATCGGGGCTCGATGGTGCGCAGGGCGACCGCGGCCAGCAGATAACCAACCGAGTAGCCTGCCTGCATGATTCCGGAGAAGAGCCCGCGCCAGCGCTTGGGAGAACTCTCCATCACCATGGAGGCGCCGATCCCCCAATATCCGCCCATGCCGATGCCATAAAGACCTCGCAGGATCACAAACACCAGGTAGCTAGGCGCGAAGGGCGTGAGCGCAGTAACAATGGAAAAATAAAGCACGCAGGCAATCAACGGGCGGCGGCGGCCGTAGCGATCAGCCAGCGAACCAAGAACCACCGCACCCACCGGCCTCATGGCCAGAGTGATGGTGATGGTCCAAACAATGTCACCCTTCCTTACATGGAAGTTGTTGGCCAGAACATCGACCAGGAATACGAGCACGAAAAAGTCGAACGCGTCGAGGATCCAACCGAGAATTCCGGAGGAGACGGCGAAACCCCATCGTGGGGAAACAGGTTCTGTGCTGGTGGCGGTTGCATTTGACCCGGCCCGGGTCTGCTTCATCCATTCCATCTATAGTCTCGCCATCGTCAGGCCACCATCCAGAACCAGAACCGCGCCGGTTGCATAGGGAAGTTGTCCACGGGCCAGCATGCTGACGGCTGTGCCGATGTCCTCGGGGGTTCCCCACCGCTTCTGAAGCAGAATACCGCTTTCGATCAAAGCATCGTACTTGCCTTTCACTCCCGCGGTCATATCGGTTTCGATGATGCCCGGCCGCACCTCATAGACCGCGATCCCGTGCTCTGCCAGGCGTACGGCCCACAGCTTGGTCGCCATCGCGATCCCAGCCTTGGCGATGCAGTAGTCGCCCCGGTTTACGCTGGCGACGGTTGCGGAAACGGAACTGATGTTGATGATCGAGCGGCCGGGCGCGGGGTTGCGGATCATCCACGACGCGACGCTCTGGGTCAGGAAATATGGCCCGCGAAGATTGGTCGCGATCAGCTCGTCGAAGCTCTCCTCGCCGGCTTCGAGTATGTCAGCGCGAATGCGGGGTGCGATGCCGGCGTTATTGACGAGAACATCCATCCGGCCGAGCTGGGATTCCACCGTCTCAAGTAGTCTCTGCCGATCCGCCGTCGAGGCCACGTCCGCCTGGATATAAATGGAATCCGGGCTGCGTTTGGTGAGTTGTGCCACTACTGGCTGAACTTCTTCGGCTGGGCGCTTGCCGGTGATGGCGATGGTGAAGCCGGCTTCCGCGAGCTTAACCGCAATGCCCAGGCCGATGCCCCGAGTGCCGCCGGTAATCAGCGCCACTCTGCGTTCATCCCCCATGGTTTGCTCCGAAGAAAGTGTAATAGCCGGAGTTTGCCATCCTGCTGATCAGCAGGCAAAGCTCCAACAAATGGTAGTCGCCCCACATGCTGGACTCGCCGCAGGGAACCTTCGCTCCCGGCGGAATGTAGTCCCACCCGTTAGGCCGGTGATAAATGCTGTGCAACAACAGCCCTTCGTGATCGGGCCGCAAGGAAAGATAGGGTTCCTCGAGCAGCTTCGCGGTGATGGTCAACCCAGCGGTGGTGTAGAGTTCTGAGCCGAGTACATGTCCAAGGCGAAGGAGGCCCTGGGCGGCGATCGCGCTGGCGGACGCATCGACCGGCTCGTAGTCATTGTAGGGATCGGCCGTTTTCGACCGCCAATCGCCCAGGCGATGTAATTGTGGCGCCCCCGTATCCCAATAGCAGATGCCATCGACCGTGGATCCTTGCTGCAGATAGAAGTCACAGCAGGCGCGAGCCGCCCGGTTCAGGAACTCTGGTGGTTCCGGCAGGAATTCCATCAGTTCAGAAAACCCGAGCATGCCCCAGGCCAGCCCTCTGGTCCAGGTCGAGAAGGGCGAATAACCCTGTTGCGAAGATGGAGCGCGAAACACGCCGCTGGCGGGATTGAACAGGGCTTCATGCACGGTTCGGCCGCGTAGCTCGGGTACGTCGTAGGAATCGCGTCCCTCGCCGTAATAGACGTTGTAACGGGCGGAAGTTTCCGCATGGGCCAGCGCGCAATCGAGCAGGCTAATGCGCTGGTCCTGTTCGCCTTGCAAGCTGTGCCCCAGCATGTGCGCGAGACAGCAGATACGCAAAGTACGGATGGTATCGATGAACAGGGACTGGCTACCGTTGAAAGAATAGATGTAGCCGAGACCATCGCTGAGGCTGGTCCAACGGGCGGCCTGCACTGCGCCGCTTACCTTCAGGGCAAGCTCGTAAAAGTGCAGCTCCCACTCGTTGGCTGGGATGCGGCCTTCGAGCATCAGCCGCCGCAGATTGCCGTAGGTGGAGATATTGTTGAAGCCGTGATCGTGCACCCCGGTGTGGCTGAGATGTTCTGCCATGTCCTGAACAACGTGCCGTTTGGCCAGGTCCAGGAGATCGCGGTCGTCGGTGAGTTCAAAACACAGCAGGGCATTGCCGTATTGGAACCCCTGCGTCCATTGCGTCCAGCTGCGTGCCGTGTATCGGCCGGCAACGGTGATGACGGGCGCTCCATCAGAGGCCTTCCATCGCTGGTCCAGGCGCAGCGTTTTTCCCGCGGCCAGCTCCAGGGTGCGCTGGATAGCGGGCAATAAATCCTTCGCCTTTAGAGTGTGATTAGGTTGCAACCGTTCTCGTCTCCCTTTTTAAACGAATGCCAAAAAACGCTCGACCATTTGCTTAAGAACCTGGTCGGGATCGCTATCCCAGATTGTGCGGTTGAAGATTTCTACTTCGATGGGCCCGTGATAACCAGCCTCGTCCACCGCGTGACGCAGCATGCGATTGTCAATCACTCCGTCGCCCATCATTCCCCGGCCGAGAAGCAGGTCGGGCAAGGGAACGAGCCAGTCGTTGACGTGGAAGCCATAGATTCTGCCCCTGCATTGCGCGATCAGGGGCAACACCTGCGGGTCCCACCAGATGTGAAAGACGTCGAGAACCAGGCCTACTTCATGAGCAGCAAACGCAGATGCGAGTTCGAGCGCCTGACCGATGGTGTTCACCACCGAGCGCTCCGCCGCGTACATGGGATGGAGCGGCTCGAGGGCAAGCTTTACTCCGTGTTCGCGGGCATAGGGGACCAGGGCCGCGACACCGTCCGCGACCATCTTTCTAGCCTCAACCAGGCCAACCTCCGCCCCTCCACCCACCACCAGCACCAGAGAATCAGCCCGGAGGGCAGCAGTTTCATCGACAGCGCGGTAATTATCCTCGAGATTTTTCTGCCGGCCGGCAGCGGTTGGGCTAGGGAACATGCCTCCGCGGCAAACGCTCGAGACATGCAATCCCGCGTCTTTTACATTGCGAACGCAAGAGGCGAGACCCGCCTCTTCGATCTTGTGCCGCCAGAGCGCAATCGAAGGGAATGCCGTGGCGCGCGCAGCCTTCGACCGCCTGGCTGACACTCCAGGACGAGATAGTGATCTGGTTTAACGAAAGCCTTGATATCTCCGCCATGTGGACCCGTTATTTCAACCCTTCCACCAGGTAGAGATCAGAAAGCGTGCGGTGATAACCATAAATATAGGAGGAACCATCGGGAGTCATCACGATAGGCCCGATCTGGCTGACTCCCGCTGGGTCGGCAGGCGCGAGGCTCCGCCAGAGAGTCCGTTTGCCCGTGGTCAAGTCGAGTTGATAGACCTTCGCCGGAAACTCACCAGGGCGGTATACGTAAAGGGACTTGCCATCGGCGGACCATTCAATCGGTTGCTCGCCAGCCTGGAACCCCGGAACACTCTTTGCTGGTCCATCCGTAAGTGGGTAGAGATACGCGAGCCCATCTGGTCCCACACCAGCCACCTGGCTCCCGTCGGGGGCAAGCGCGATCACCAAAGGATCTATCCCTTCCGGAGATACCGGCGTTGCCTTCGCCGTGATGGACTTTTGCACGTAAATGCGCGCGCCGTGCCCTTCCTGCTTGGCAGTGAAAACGATGCCCTGGCTATCGGGCAGCCAGCGCGCCCAGCTATGGTAGAGGCTGTCGTGTGTGATCTGCTGTGCGTCACCCGCGCCGCTGGGCAACAGAATAAGCTGTGCCGGCGAGGACATGGTGAGAGCCAAAACCCATTTGCCATCGGGTGATAAGGTCACCGATTCACCATCGCCCAGCCGAACGGCAGAATCTTCGGCGACCTTACGCAAGTAAACAGAGTAATTTCCGCCGCCGCCCACCCCTTCTTCGTCAAAGAGCAGACGCTTGCCATCGGCGGACAACTCCGCCGGAAACGAATAGTCGAGCCAGGAAAAATCCTGTTCTTTCGGTGTGCCGGCGATCAGCCCGCTCAGCTCTCGCCGCCAACTTTGCCGGATAAGAAGGACCTTGCCATCGCGGCCGACGTCCTCCAGTTGCAGCGCGGCGGGCACCCGAGTGAGAATTCGCATGCTTCCGCCCAACGTTACGGCGTCAAGCGAGCGGCCGTTGCCCTCATTTTCGGCTCCGGTGAACCAGATCTGCTTTCCGTCCGGCGACCAGGCTAATCCCTCAACGGTCAGAAAGTTATCGGAAAGAACCTTATGCGTGCCTTGACGGTCGATCACGTTGACTGAGCCGGCGTCGTCGCCTACCTGGGGATGCTCGAGGAAGGCGACTCGTTCGCCGTCGGGGGAAACGCGGGGATGACTGATCCAGCCCGGGGTCTCGTGGATCACCTTGCCGATTGGGAATTCCAAGCGGTTCTTGCCGCCCATATCGCGCACGATGGCCAATTGTTTGCCATCAGGGGACCAGTCCGCCCACTGTACGCCGTTGAGGATGTCGCGTGGACCGCCTCCGTTGATAGGCATGCGGGCCAGCGTACCCGCCTGGGTGTAGGTACCGGTGACGGTCACGTTCGTCAGCAAAGCGATATCTCCGGTGGAAGAAATGCTCATCAGCTCGTCGCCGTGGCGTTCCAGCGAGCGCGATTGGGGACTTTCAGGACTGGTGATAAACAACTCCGTAGGTTTGCCTTCCCAGGCCGCGCCGTAGACCACAGACTGCCCATTGGGCGTAAAGCGCGCAGAGCGAACCGTGCCCCGGCGGAAAGTCAACTGGTGATAGATGGCTGGTTCCGTCCGGCTGTGCACGGCGTGCAGAACCCAGCCGAGGGCTAATCCAGCCAGGAGGCCCGTACCGGCCGCCGCTATGGCATAGGGCAACAATCCGCCTCTCCTGGCTACGGGTGGCGGGAGAGCGGGAGGAACAGCGGCCGTGGGTCCACTCGCGGAAAGAGGCGGACCCTGCGCAGCCGCAGTACGCTGTGAATCCAGGGTACGCTTGAGGATCTTCATCTCCGCACGCATTTCTGCGGCAGACTGATAGCGCAGGTCGCGGTCTTTCTCGAGGGCCCGGTCGAGAATGCGTTCGAATTGCGTCGGCAGGTCAGGATTGAGTTGGCGCGGGGGAATGGGGTTCCGGTTGAGGATGCTTTCGAAGATAACTGCCGAGGTATTGCCGTCGAACGCCGGTTTGCCGGTCGTCATCTCGTAGAGGGTGGCACCCAGTGAAAACAGATCGGTACGGGGGTCGAGTTCTTCTCCCCTGGCTTGTTCGGGGGACATGTAGGCGACTGTTCCCAGGGCGCTTCCCGGGCTGGTGAGGTCTTTGAGTGTTTCGCCGTCGGGGCTTGCGTTCAGGTCACGGCGAGAGTCCATTTTCGCCAGCCCGAAGTCGAGCAGTTTGGCCTGGCGAGATTTGGTGACGAAGATGTTGGCCGGCTTGATATCGCGGTGGATGATCCCTTTGGCATGAGCGGCATCGAGCGCGTCGGCGATCTGGATCCCTAATTCGAGCACGAAGTCGATGGGCAGAGGCCGTCCATCGATACGGTGCTTGAGGGTCTGTCCTTCGAGGAATTCCATCGCCAGAAAGGCGCGGCCGTCTTCTTCGCCGACATCGTAGACGGTGCAGATGTTGGGATGATTGAGAGCGGAAGCGGCACGGGCCTCGCGCCGGAAGCGGTCCAGTACGGGTAGCTGCGAGCTTATCTCATCGGGCAAAAATTTGAGTGCGACGAACCGTCCAAGCCGGGTGTCCTCGGCCTTGTAGACGACACCCATTCCCCCTCCACCAATCTTTTCGACAACTCGATAATGGGAAACGGTTTCGCCTATCATGCTCAGGCGTTAGCGTAGGGGAGACACAAAAGCAAGTCAACGAAATGCTTCGCATCAAGGCCGCGGTTGAATTGTTGGTGGGTGGCCCAGGTCTCGATTTTGAGACCTGGGTTTTGGGGCGAGTTGGCAAATCCGGAACAAATCTGCATTCCGAGGGAGGTTGAAGCGTGAGATCTGACTATCCCACCCTTCGCAAATAGCGCGAAGGATGGGAGCGGATACCGCGGGAAGCACAGATGCTTTTACCCGCGGTAGCCGCATGGGGCACGCGTCGATTGCCCCGATTTCCTGTACACAGCTCTGGACAGGAGCACGTGTGCGCCTTTCTTTTAAGGAAAGGCGCATGAAGTGCAGGGAACTCACGAGACTCTACAGGAAATCGGGGTTGGTGGAGCGGATAGAATCCAAAAGCGCGTTCCTTCCACACTTCACTTGCTACCGGACACACCCGCTCTACTTCAACGGCCACTTCCATTCCCGGTTCTCCTTGGAATCAATGCCGTTCTGGTGGGAATAATTGATCGCGTTGATGATCTGCCCCTTCAGCCAATCCACTGTATGCGCTCCCCGCTCCTCGAGGTACGGTACCCGCTCGATTACGTCGATGGCCAGGTTGAAGCGATCTACCTGGTTCAGAATCGCCAGCTCCAACGGCGTGTTGATATTTCCCTTCTCCTTGTACCCACGCACATGGAAATTGGCGTGGTTGGTGCGCCGATAGGTCAGTTTATGGATCAGTGACGCATACGCGTGAAAATTGAAAATGACCGGCTTGCTCTTGGTAAACAGCCCGTCGAATTCACGATCAGACATGCCGTGCGGGTGTTCGCGCTCCGGCATTAGCCGGAACAGGTCGACCACGTTGATGAACCGAATCTTCAAATGCGGGCAATGCTCGCGCAGAATCGCTACCGCGGCCAGCCCCTCTGAGGTGGGAATATCGCCAGCACACGCGATCACCGCATCCGGCTCTTCGCCGGCGTCCGTACTGGCCCAGTCCCAAATGCCGATGCCCTTGGTGCAGTGCTCAACGGCAGCTTCCATGTCGAGATACTGCAGATGTTCTGCCTTATCGGCGACGATCACGTTGACGTAGTTCGTGCTGCGCAGGCAATGGTCGGCTACGCTGAGCAGGCAATTGGCATCCGGCGGAAGATAGATGCGCGTCACTTCCGGGCTCTTGTTGGTCACGACATCAAGAAATCCGGGATCCTGATGGGTGAAGCCGTTGTGATCCTGCCGCCACACCAGCGAGGTGATCAGCAGGTTCAGCGAAGAGACCGGCGCACGCCAGCGTATTTCCAGCTTGCTCTTCTCCAGCCACTTGGCGTGCTGGTTGAACATCGAGTCGATGATGTGCACGAAGGCTTCGTAAGAGGAGAAGAAGCCGTGCCGGCCGGTCAATAGATAGCCTTCGAGCCAGCCTTCGAGGGTATGCTCGCTGAGCATCTCCATGACCCGCCCGTCTCTGGCCAGGAATCCGCCGTCCTGGTCCTCGGGTAGCAGCTCTTCCATCCACGTCTTGCCACTGGCTTCGTAGACGATCTGTAGTTTGTTCGAGGCGGTTTCGTCCGGACCGAACACGCGGAAGCTGGTCATGTTGCGACGCATCACGTCGCGCAGGAAGCGCCCCAGGTTTTCTGTCGACGAGAGCAGATTCTGGCCCGGCTGGTCTACCTTGACGGCGTAGTCGCGAAAGCCGGGTAGTTCCAGGGGGCGGCGCAGCAGACCGCCGTTGGCGTGCGGGTTGGCCGTCATGCGCCGCGTTCCCTTGGGCGCCATTTCCCTGAGTTCCTCAATCAACCGCCCGGATTCGTCGAACAATTCCTCCGGTTTATAGCTGCGTAGCCAGGATTCCACCAGCGCCAGGTGCGGGGGGTTGGTCTTTGGATCAAGAATGGGGATCTGGTGCGCCCGCCAGAATCCTTCAACCTTGTGCCCATCCACCGACTTGGGGCCAGTCCAGCCTTTGGGTGTGCGGAGAATGATCATGGGCCACTTCGGCCGCTCGGCCGTCTCGCTGGACGACGCGCTCCGGGCTTTGTCCTGGATAGCGCGGATCTCGAGCACACAGCCTTCCAGCACCTCGGCCATTTTGCGGTGCATCTGGTCCGGGTCGTCGCCTTCCACTACGTACGGATTCCAGCCCAGGCCTTTGAACAGCATGTCCAGCTCGTCCGCGGGAATGCGGGCCAGGATGGTAGGGTTGGCAATCTTGTAGCCGTTCAAATGCAGGATGGGAAGCACGGCGCCGTCACGCACCGGGTTGAGGAATTTGTTGGAGTGCCAGCTGGTGGCCAGGGGTCCGGTTTCTGACTCCCCATCGCCCACCGCGACCGTTACGATCAGGTCGGGATTGTCGAAGGCTGCCCCAAAGCCGTGGGAGAGGCTGTAACCGAGTTCGCCGCCTTCGTGAATCGATCCCGGAGTCTCCGGCGTGCAATGGCTGCCGATGCCTCCGGGGAAGGAAAACTGCTTGAAGAATTTCTGCAGGCCGGCCACATCCTGGCCCTTGTCGGGATAAACCTCCGAGTACACCCCTTCGAGATAGCAGTTGGAGAGGGTGGCGGGCGCTCCGTGGCCCGGGCCGGAGAGATAGATGGTGTTGAGGTCGTACTTCTTGATTAGCCGGTTCATGTGAACCCAGATAAAGCTTTGCCCCGGGTCGGAGCCCCAGTGTCCAAGCAGGCGATTCTTGATGTGCTCGGGCTTGAGCGGCTCGCGCAAAAGAGGGTTTGAGCAGAGATACAACATACCCGCGGAAAGATAATTGCAGGCACGCCAGTAGGCATTCATCTTTCTAACTTCGTCAGCGGTTAAAGGCTCGAAGCCAGAAGCCGCTCGGGGAAGGGTCGCTACATTGCTCATTGTTGCTCCTTTTACTGTTGTGCTGCTTCCATCTGGCCCACGTGCACTGCGATCATTCGGTCTTCCTGCGCGGTGACCACCCAAACGGCCACCTTGGAGTCCGGGCTGCTCACACGACGGAGATTATCGCCGCCGGCTTCGTTCGCTTCTGTGTCGAGGATCACACCGCAGTTTTCCAAGCCGCGTAAGATCTCTGCCCGGGATTGCACATCGTGCTCCCCAATTCCGCCGGTGAAGACCACGGCATCCAGGCCGCCCATCAACCACGCAAAGGCTCCGATGGCCTTGCGCACTGAGCGCGTGAAGACGTCGAGGGCCAGCCGGGCGTCGGCGCTCCCTTGCTGGGCAGCCTTGCGGGTTTCCCGCATATCGTTGGGTTGGCCCGACAGGGCGACCATCCCGGCCTGGTGATTGAGCAGGGTTTCGACCGAGTTCATGGCAGCCACCCGGTCACCCTTTGCTTGCCGTAAGAGATAAAGCACCAGTCCAGGGTCAAGATCCCCAGGCCGGGTGCCCATGACGACCCCACCCGTCGGCGTCAGGCCCATCGTGTTGTCGACCGAGCGTCCATCCACCAGGGCAGTAGCGCTACAGCCGCTGCCCAGATGGGCGATGACCATATGATGCGGAAAGGGCCCATCCGCAGCAGCTCGGATATCGTCAACCACCGCTTCACAGGAAAGCCCATGAAAGCCATATCGGCGTACTCCCTGGCGGCGATACTCGACGGGTATGGCGTAGGTGGAAGCCTCTGCCGGCATGGTCTGGTGGAAGATGGTGTCGAAACAGGCATAGTGCCGGGCTTGGGGAAACCTGCTCATCATGTCGCGGATGAGGGTGATCGCCTGGGGATCGTGCAGCGGGGCAAACACCACGGCTTGCTCCAGATCCCTGAGTACCTGGTCGGTGATTTTCTGGTGCCGGTCGAGGAGCGCCCCTGGATGCACCACACGGTAGCCGACCGCATCGATGGGTGGCATTCCTGGCCGGCTGATGGCATCCTGCAACAGCTTCATCGGGTCGGCCTTCTGCGGGTTCGCGCTGCTTAATTCCTGGCCGGCCGCGTCCCGTAAGGTATAGCCAAGGTGGGGTCTGCCCATGCCGGTGATCTCGCCGGTAAATAACGCGCGCGGCAGGCTGGTTGGTTCCTGGGCGGCTTCAAATATGGAAAACTTTATGGACGATGAACCGCTGTTGATGACGAGTATGTGCACCCTAGCCTGCCACCTTACAAGCTACACCAGCCATATATGAGGTAGATGAATTCCGAAGCCCTGGTGGATAGAGTCTCTGAAGTATGGGAAAGATTCGCCCGGCGATCGAGCCGGCAGAAAGCAATTGGGAATCTTGATTTTGTATCAGGGCCCGGCCGGGCAGTACCCGCTTGAAACATTTGCGGGTTTTAGATCGTGGCTTGGTTGAGAAAAGCGGTCGTAAGGGCTTCGCCCATCGTTTTCGGCCCACGTACGCTGGTGCGAACATGGGGCACCCCTACGGAGTTGTGGGTCCCGCAGGAGATTTGAGGGGGAGGCCTGTGGTATCCCACATCTCGCGAAAAACGAGCGAGATGCCCCGAATTTCCTGTACGCAGCTCTGGACAGGACCGCGTGTGCGGCTCTCTTTAAGGAGAGCCGCAGGTAGTTCAGGGAACCCACGAAACTTCACAGGAAATCGGGGGTGTGGGGCACCCGGCGATTGTGGCGGGGATAGAGCCCAAAAGCCCGTGCACTTTACACTTACTTGCTACCGGCAAGCCGGTTGCTCGGATGACAACGGGTCACTGCTTCAGCCCGCGTTCTTTTAGCATTGGCTTCACGCTGGGATCGGTTCCCAGCCATGCTTTGTACATTGCTGCCAGATCTTCCGTATTCCCGCGTGACAAAACCATGCGGCGCAACCGATCCCCATTGGCTCGCGTCAATCCGCCGTGGTCCAGGAACCATTGATAAGCGTCGTCATCCAGCATCTCGCTCCATAGGTACGCGTAGTAGCCCGCAGCGTAACCTCCCGAAAAAATATGCGAGAAATAGCTGGAGCGGTACCGCGGCGGCACATAGCTGATGGCCAGATGAGTCCGGGCCAACGCCTCCTTCTCAAACGTGTCAGTGTTGTCGATCACCGTGCCTGCGTTTAAGGTGTGCCATTGCATGTCGAGCTCGGCCGCAGCCAGGATCTCTGTCAGCGCATATCCCTGATTGAAGGTGTGTGCTTTGATAAGCTTGGCCGCCAACTCTTCGGGCATAGCTACGCCCGTTTCATAATGCTTCGCATAGTGATGGAAGACCGCGGGATAAGTAGCCCAGTGCTCGTTGAACTGGGAAGGGAACTCAACGAAGTCACGCGCCACCGACGTTCCGGAGAGACTCGGGTACCGGGTATCCGAAAACATGCCGTGGAGCGCGTGGCCAAACTCGTGAAACATGGTGGTGACATCAGAAAAGTTGAGCAGGGCCGGCTGGCCCGGGGCAGGCTTGGGGAAATTAGCAACGTTGTAGACAACAGGAAGAGTACCCAGCAGCTTGGACTGGCCAACCAGATTGCTCATCCAGGCCCCGCCATTCTTGTTGTCCCGTTTGAAATAGTCACAGTAAAAGAGCGCCAGGGGCTTGCCATCCGCGTCTTTCACTTCGAAGACACGTACGTCGGGGTGGTAGAGGGGAAGGTCTTTACGCTCCTGAAACGTCAGGCCGTAGAGCTGGTTGGCAGCGTAGAAAACTCCGTTCTCCAATACCTGGTTGAGTTCGAAATAGGGCCGGACCTGGGAATCTTCAATATCAAATTTTGCCTTGCGTACCTGCTTGGAATAGAAGTCCCAATCCCAGGGCTGCAACTCACCGCCGTTCATAAGGTGACGGATGTCTTCTGCTTCACCGGCCGCATTTGTGGTCGCCGGCGGGACCAGGTCATCCATGAACCGGATCGCAGCCTCCGGCGTCTTGGCCATCTGATCTTCGAGCTTCCAGGCGGCAAAGTTCCGGAAGCCGAGCAGCTTCGCTTTATTCGCGCGAAGCTCGGCTAAACGGATAACGGTTGCGCGCGTGTCGTTCGGGCCGCCGCGATCGGCACGATTCCAGGAGTGCTCAAACACCGCCTCGCGTGTAGCGCGATCCGTCAGATCGGCCAGGTAAGGTTGCTGGGTAGTGTTTTGCAGCGTCAGCACCCAGCCTTCCTGCTTCCTCTGTTTCGCTGCTTCCAGTGCCGCTGCCAACTGGGCGTCGCTTAACCCCGCTAGCTTGCCTTGTTCGTTGGAGCCGTACGCCGCTTGCTGGGTAGCGGCCAACAGTTTGGTTCTGAAGTCATTCTCCAGAGTCGATATCTCTTCGTTCATCTCTCTGAGCCGCGTCTTATCAGCATCGGAGAGGTTGGCCCCGGCATGCACGAACTCGCGGTGATAGAACTCAATCAGCCGCAGTGATTCGGGATCCAGGTGAAGTGCATTGCGTTGCTCGTAGACGGCTTCCACCCGATGGTAGAGTTTGGAGTCGAGATAAATCGCGTCATTATGAGCCGCCAGTTTGGGAGCTTCGATCTGCTGCACCTTTTGTAGATCGGGGTTGGTGTTCGCGCCGGTCACGGCATCGAAGACTGAGTTCACCCGGTCCAGCAGGCGTCCGCTCTTTTCCAGGGCAACCACTGTGTTCTCGAAGCTCGGCGGTTCGGGGTTATCGGCGATCACCCGTATCTCCGCCAATTGCTGTGCCATGCCCGCTTCGATCGCCGGCTGATAATCGCTGTCCTGAAT
>CAWBRJ010000030.1:0-930766 GCA_963790935.1 uncultured Acidobacteriaceae bacterium
CCCCCACTAGCCGCCCCAATCGAAGCAGTTCCTACCTTCCACAAGCGGAGTTAAGTCTCAGGTGGCAGACGCCGACGTGACCACCCCACCATCTCCCACAGCGGGCCCCGCTACCAACCAGGCTTGGCTCGGCTGTTCTGGCTGGGCTTATCCCACCTGGAAGCCGGAATTCTACCCGCCCAAGACTTCGCCCAAGAAAATGCTGCAGTACTACGCGAGCCAGCTCAACTCGGTTGAGGTGAACTATACCTTTCGCCACCTGCCCTCGGCGGCTACCATCGACGGCTGGTTGGCACAGACCGAGGGAGACTTTCGCTTCTCTTTCAAAGCTCCGCAGCGCATCACCCACATCAAGCGCTTGAAAGAATGCAGTGATGCGCTCACTGCCTTTTACTCAGCCCTGCTGCCCGTCATCCGGGCCGGGCGCATGGGCGTGGTTCTGTTTCAGCTGCCGCCAAATCTCAAAGCGGACCTGGACAGACTGGCCAACTTCCTCAAAGAGGCCGCTCCCGCAGGGACAGGCGCGCTGCGCGTTGCCTTTGAGTTTCGCCACGCATCGTGGTTCACCAACGAGGTGTTCGATCTGCTTCGGCAACATCAAGCCGCGCTTTGCGTGGCTGAGAGCGACGAGTTGGAGACACCCGACGTCATCACCGCCCCATTCTGCTGCTACCGGCTGCGCAAGAGCGATTATGGAGCCTCCGAGTTGGAGCAGATCGAAAAGCAGATGCGCGAAAAGGTTACGCAGGGAGATGTGTTCGCCTACATAAAGCACGAAGACTCCCCCAAAGGCGCGTTGCAGGCCGCTGCCCTACTTACCAGGTTAAGAGCGCAGTGAGTAAGACACCTGAATCTCTGGCCGAAACCGTTCGCAACGTCGTCGCACACGCAGAAGATTTCTTTCCGCGGCGGTTTTTACGCAACAGTCACCTGCAGACCCTGATAGCCAACTACAAGCCGCGGCAATATGTTTTGCCTGAAGCTGAGGCACACATTATTGAAGTCGAGCCGGGCACGGGCATCTCGTCGAAAGCGGGACGGTTGGGCTGGAGCAAGCACGGGCTAACGTCCGTCGTCACGGCGCGAGCTATGTGCTCTGCCAATGCCATTGGCAGCCGGACCCCGGCCAATGCCTCACCATTCTGCTGGTGCATGGCCTTGAAGGGTCCGCCAATTCTCAACACGTGCTGGGCAACTCAACCCGGGCCTGGGCCGCGGGCTGCAATGTGATCCGCATGAATATGCGAAATTGCGGAGGCACAGAGGATCTGTCGCCGACACTGTATCACTCCGGGCTTTCGGGCGATGTTGCCGCAGTCATGCAGACGCTCGCACGGGAGAAAGGCCTCAGCGCCTTTGCGCTGGTGGGCTACTCCATGGGTGGCAACCTGGTCTTAAAGCTTGCTGGGGAGATGGGCGAGCATGTGCCCGAGTATCTGAAGGCGGTGGTCGGCGTATCGCCGGCGATGGACCTGGGCGTATCGGCGGATGCGCTGCACAACATCTCGAACCGGGTGTATGAGTGGAAATTTCTGCTTGGCCTGAAGAGGCGCTTTCGACGCAAGGCGGAGTTGTTTCCGCAAATCTATTCGACGGCTGGCCTGGAGCGGATCGCCACGCTGCGCCAGTTTGACGATCAGGTCACCGCGCGCTACTCCGGTTTCACCGGCGCGGATGATTATTACGATCGCGCGGCCAGTTCCCGGGTCGCGTCGCAAATAGCCGCGCCTGCGTTGGTCATTCACGCGCTTGACGATCCCTTTGTCAGAATGTTGCCTGCCACCCGAGCGGCACTGTTGGCGAACCATCGGGTGCGGCTCGTCGAAACCGCGCACGGAGGCCATTGTGCGTTCCTCGCGCCGGCAGCGGGCTATGACGGTTATTGGGCGGAGAAGGTGCTGCTGGAGTTTCTGCTCTCGGTCACCACACCCTGATGGAAGCCGACTGGTCCGTTGAGTTGACGGCCGACGACCCGGTGATCATCGTTCCCTGGGCTGCCGCAAGCGAGGACCCTCGCAAGTGTGAGTTTGTTGATCTGCGCCCTGGGGGAAACAAGATCGACGAAATAGAGGAGGCCAGGCGGGCGCCTGAGCTGAAAGCTGCGTTGCTGTTGCTGAACAGCGCTCGATCCCCGTTGTGGACAGCGAAGTGCGACACCTGGGAAAGCGATACGCCGATGGACCCTTATGAAATGGACGCGGCGCCCGCAGACACTCGTCTCAGCGCAGGCTCTTACATTGATTTGCTGGCCCGAGATAGCGGACTCCAGACCAGCTTCGACCGTCAAGAACAGTGGGTCCGCGCGGTAGCCGAGACACTTCGCGCGGTACCGGCCAGAGCGGCTCGCGTAGACATCGTTCTGCGGCGGGCTGAAGTCAATGGTGTAGCGGGGTACGGAGTGAGCTGGTTTGTCGAAGGATGCGGAGCGACGGCGCTACGAGCCCGGCAGGCGTGGAGCGAGGCGCTCGGCCTCGCGCTGCCCGTGATCATGGATGCTGACCTGATGTAGCTTCGACTACAGGACCGATGACGATACAATGGCGGAGTCGGGCGAGTAGCTCAATTGGATAGAGCACCGGCCTTCTAAGCCGGGGGTTGTGGGTTCAAGCCCCGCCTCGCCCACCACACCATTCTAGGCAGCGGCTGGAGAGGTCCCCTCCTCAGGATCACGGTATTCCCCTAAACAAGAGGCGATGTCTTGCGCTCCTCCTGCCTCGAGCACTTCTCTCGCCCTGGAGACTTGCTCCGAGTTCGCGCAATGGACGGCCAGCAGAATGGCGCCATCCTTCACCCGGCTGTCGTAGCATTTTGCTTCGAACTCGGGGATGCCCATCCCCACCAATGCTCCAACCAGACTCCCCACCGCTCCGCCAACGCCTAAGCCTGCGAGGCTCGCCATCAGCGGTCCGGCAACAATGATCGGACCGACCCCGGGGATCGCCAGGGCACCAATTCCCGCCAGCAGACCGAGAGCCCCGCCAACAATGCCGCCAACCCCTGCGCCGGCGGTCGCACCCTCAGCCGCCTTGGTCTGGTTTTCTGTCGCGAACTCCTGTGATTCGACCTTGTCGGACAGCAACGCCGAAATATCCTGATTGGAAAATCCTGCCAGTGTCAGCTGGTCAACAGCTGCCTCGGCGTTCGAGCGGTTGGCGAAAATACCAAATGCTGCTGACTCCGTAGCTACCATGGTGGCCCTCCCTGCCAGCTCCTTCGGAGGTGCTCAAGCCCAGCGGAGCAGCCGGGCTTGAGCGAAAGCTAGCTTGCCTTGCGGACAGGAGCAGCATCCAGTGCGGCTGAGTTAACCTCTTTTGCAACCTGCGTCAGCTTTTTGTCAGCGGCTTCTTCTTCCTTTAAAGTTTCGTCCAAAAGGGCCATGATCTCCCTTTGACCAAGCAATCTGGCAAACTCACGGACGCCACCATAGCCGGCCATTTCGTAGTGCTCTACGCGCTGAGCGGCCGTGATCATGCCGGAGTCACGAACTTCGCCCTTCTTCAGCTCCTGCATAACTTCGGCGCCTTCTGCGAGGACGCCCTTCATCCCCTCGCAGGTCTTGCCGGTCCCTTTTTTCCCCAGCTTCTCGAAGATGGTCTCCAGGCGCTGTATCTGGTTGTTGGTTTCTTCGAGGTGATTCTGGAGAGCTTCCTTCAGGCCGGGTGAGGTTGCTGCCTTCACCATTTTAGGGAGCGCCTTCGTGATCTGCTTTTCTGCGGAATAGAGATCCTTCAACTCATCGATAAATAGTTCTTCCAAACTCTCGACACTCATGTGTTGCCCCTCCAGGCGATTACATTCTGCCTTCCGTCTCATAGATGCGAGAAGCCGCATCAGCGCGTAGCCGCACATGCACTTTTCGCCAAAGGGTCACTTTACGCAGGCGAGGAGAAACGTTTGCCCCGTGGGCAACACGCTGGTTGGCCACCGCATCCATCTTCGTGCTATCACTCCGTATACTTCGACTGTAAGTCTTGTCATGGTCCGTACAGGCGCATCCCGCACACTCTCGCAGCTGCTGGCCGTGATTGTGGCCATCGTCGTGGTCACGCTGCTCTACCTGGCGAAAACAGTCATTCTGCCCCTCGCCCTGGCTATTCTTCTTACGTTCGTCCTGGCACCAGTGGTTACCGGCTTGGAGCGGATCCGGCTGCCCAGGATTGTGGCCATCCCCATCGTTCTTCTCGCAACTGGCGCAGCCGTGGGGGCGGTCGGCTGGACAGTGTTTGTGCAGTTGGTCGAAGTCACCAACGACTTGCCCGCGTATACGACAAATATCCAGAATAAGATTCAGTCGTTAAACCAATCAAAGACGACCAGCTTCGTACGCGCACAAGACGAGTTAAAAACACTCAGCGAACAGATCAGCGATCTGAGTGAGAGCCTGACCGGCGACCATTCTTCCAGACAGATAGGATCCACTCCGAATCGTCCCGTCGCGGTGCGGGAAGTGTCGAGCAGTCCGGGCCGGTTGGATGCGATCAGCGGGCTGCTGGGTGTAGTTGTTTCGATCGCCCTGGTCGCAGTGTTTAGTTTTTTCATGCTTTTGAAGCGGGAGGATCTGCGCAACCGTCTGATTCAGCTCACCGGACATGGGCACCTCAACCTCATGACGCAAGCCATGGACGAGACCAGTCAACGCATCAGCCGCTACCTTTCCTTGCAGTGGCTGGTGAATATTGGTTTTGGCTTGATTGCCTTTGTTGTTCTCCATGTCATGGGCCTGCCTCACGCTTTGTTGTTCGGAGCACTCGCCGGGCTGCTGCGTTTCATCCCCTACATTGGGGCCCCTATCGGCGCTCTCATGCCCGCAGCGCTGTCTGTGGCGGTCTTCAACGGCTGGACCAAAACCCTGCTCATTCTGGCAATCTTCTTTTGTATGGAGTTGGTGACGGCTAACCTGCTGGAGCCTCACGTCTACGGCAAGCATACCGGCCTGTCTTCGCTCGCTATTCTGGTGGCGGCTATCTTCTGGGCATTGATCTGGGGGCCAATCGGCCTCATTCTTTCTGTACCGCTGACGGTCTGCCTGGTAGTTGTCGGCGCGCATGTACCGAGCCTGCAGTTTCTAACCGTTCTTCTCGGAGACCAGCCAGTAATGCAGCCGGATGCGCACTATTATCAGCGGCTGTTGGCCAACGACCAGCGCGAAGCGAGCCAGGTGCTGGAGACGAATCTGAAAGGCACTTCGCTTGAGACCCTCTACGACAGCGTGTTGGTCCCTGCACTCCACCTGGCCGAACAGGATCGCCACAGGAATGAACTCGACGACACGACAGTGAGCTTTATTACTCAGACCACCAAGGACCTGGTGGAAGAATTGGGACTGAGGCAGGACGATTCCAAGCCGGCAGAGTTTTCCCTGGATCGGGCCGCAGCAGAGAAGATTATGTGCCTCCCGGTGCGGGATGACGCGGATGAAATTGTGGGCATCATGCTGGCTCAACTGCTGGAGCGAGCGGGGTACTCCGCGATCGCTTTACCGATTGGGAGTGTGGAGGGAATGTTGGCGGAAGTGGGCAGAACCGAGCCTGGAGTTGTCTGCCTGTCGGCATTGCCCCCGTACGCGATCTCACACGCGCGGGGCATCTATCGAAGATTGCGTGTCCAATATCCGAAGGTGAAAATCATCGTCGGGTTGTGGAACTACACGGAGGATCCGGTAAAAGCTGCAGCCGAGGTCAGCGGTGGAGAACAGAACCTAATTTGCACTACCCTGGCGCAGATAACGCTGCAAGCCAGCCTGGCTGCGGGTGCGTCTTTGAAGGCTGTTCCCGCTTGATCCGCAAATAAATTCAAAGGGTGGAGGGACCTGCTTTCAGCCTCTATCCCCAATCCAATGCCGGGTGCCCCATCCTTCGCGCTTTTTTGCGAAGGGTGGGATACCGCAGGCTTTCCCCTCAAACCTGTCATGGTATTCACAAGATGCCCAGATCTTGCGCGGTTGCGCCGGATCTGGGCATCAGGAAGACATCGACTTGGAGTACCCTGCCGCTTAACGGGACGCCTACTATTTACGGGCCCTTCCTCTACGGAACATCTCATTGACCGTTGCTACGAAATGAGCAGCGGCCGCCGGCGTCGGAACCTGGCCGCTCAGAATTACCTTGTACGGAATGTCTTTGCCGTAGAATGCAGTCGTATCAGCCGAGTTTTGGTGCACTTCGTCTCCGGTCAGATCGACGCCGGCAAACAAACCTTGGCTGCGGGAATAAGTTAGAAACTCAGCATTCGCCAATTCCGTGGTGGACGCTTGCGTGTCACGGCCAACGGGCCCTGCCGCCGCGGCAGCATCTCCGCCGAGCTTTACCTTATCCTTAAGCAAGTCGTCCAGGCTCTTGGTGTTCACTCCGACGAGGACGAGGTCGGTGGACTGGCCACCGGCCTGCAAGCCAAAGCTTGCCCCGACTAGCTGGATAAATACGGGAGCGCTCCAACCAGCTCTGGTACGGCATGTCGCCACACCCTGGCCATATTGTGCACCGACCAAAAATGCTCCCTTTTTATAACCTGGAATCACAGCTACACAGTGAGCCTTGGCAGCAATATCCAGAGGCACGCCTTTATCAGGAGTGGCCATCAGTTCGTGAAGGACGTCATGGGCAGCCGCTATGCGTTGATCCAGTTTGTCAACTTCAGCAGCGTGAGCGGCGGTAGCAAGGGTAAGACCGATGCCCACCAGTGAAGCAGCTATCATTTTCTTCTTCATATAGCAATCTCGACTTTCATAGATAGAGAGGCTTAACCGTCTCAAGGCCTCTGCTGAAAACATAGGATGCAACTTTGGGGACAATGAGCAGAAGAATTAGAGCGAAGAGTTATGCCGGGCTTCGACTTAGCAGGTAATCAAGGCCGCATACACGGTACCAGCGATATCCATACGGCTCAACTAAAATACGATGCTTGTTTCCGTCTATTGGTTGGCTGTGATCGTCAGATAGAAGATTAATAAGCGAACATGCCTGCTCCTGGCCGGTGCCTACCGAGAAGCTGACCTCGCGCGGCAACGGGCTCAGGTTATGAACACAAATGACTGAGTTGTCGCGCCACTCATAACGCATGATGAGAATGTCGGTCGCTTGCGCGGAAATGAAAGAAAAATCGCCCCAACCAATTTCCGGAGTTTCCTTACGCATGCGGATGATGCGCTCCATCCAGTTCATTAAGGAATTTGGATCGCGGCGCTGCGCTGCCACGTTGACGTGCTCGAAGCCGTAAGGGCCGGCACTGATCACGGGCATGACCGGGTTTATTGCTCTTGGTGAAGCCTGCATTCGGTTCGGTGGACCACTGCATGGGAGTGCGGGCGCAGTTGCGTTCCGGCAATTTGAGATTGTCGCCCATGCCGATCTCGTCTCCGTAGCGAACCACAGGCGTGCCTGGCAACGTCATCATCAAACTATAAGCAAGCTCCAATCGCCTGCGATCGCCCTCCAGCATCGGCGCGAGACGACGTCGAATGCCGCGATCGTATAGCTGCATTTCCTTCTCTGGTCCAAAGGCCGCGAACACTGCCTGACGCTCCTTCTCCTCGAGGCGGCCCAAATCGAGCTCGTCGTGATTGCGAAGGAATTGTCCCCACTGTGCTGTTGCAGGACGGCGCTTGGTCTCCATCATGGCTTTCTTCAGCTTGCGGGCAGTCTGAGGTGGCCATGGCGAGAAAGAGATGCTGATTCACTTCAAAATTGAACACCATCTGGATGCGCTCACCCGCGCTGCCGAAGTAGTGCATATCCGTAGAAGGCAGCACATTGGCTTCGCCCAAAATAATCGCGTTTCCTTCCCGCCAACCTAGAAACTGGCTGAAGGTTCGCAACATCTCGTAATCTTCTTTGGGTTTGGTAACCGTCGCTCCTTTGGCGGCGATCACGAACGGAACGGCATCCATGCGAAAGCCCGAAACTCCCAGCTGTAGCCAAAAGCCCATGATCTTGAGGATCTCAGCCTGCACCTCAGGATTGGCGGTGTTCAGGTCGGGCTGAAAATCGTAGAAGCGATGGAAGTAATATTCCTTGGCGACATCGTCGCGGGTCCAGGTCGACTTTTGGACTCCAGGAAAGACCACGCCGGAGGCAGCGTTCTTTGGCTTCTTCTTCGACCACACGTACCAGTCGCGATATTTCGAATCAGGGTCGCGGCGCGCTTCCTGAAACCAGGGATGCTGATCGGAAGTGTGATTCACGACCAGGTCGATCAGCACCCGCAATCCGCGCTGTTTGCAGCCCTGGGCAAACTCCACAAAGTCCCCTAGCGTACCGAAGCGAGGATTGACCCCGTAATAATCCGCAACATCGTAGCCGTCATCTCTGCCGGGAGAGGGCTGGAATGGCATCAGCCAGATAGCCGTCACCCCCAGGCCCTGCAGATAGTCCAGCCGGCCCATGAGACCGCGGAAGTCACCAATGCCGTCGCCGTCAGAGTCGAGGTAAGTTCCGACCGACAAGCAGTACACGACGGCGTTTTTGTACCATAGATCGTTGATCATGCTAACTGGCGTTGGATGCCGGGCAGGCGTGAAAGGGTGTAGGCGGGTGGTCCCATGACTCGGTCACAGTCTGACGGCAAATTCGATTTTTGCCAGGTGATGGTGGAGAGCTACGCCGTCAACGAGCGAATGAATCAAGTCCTCCTGGAGCATCTCGATCCCGCCGCATGGCGTGCCCAACTGCCCGGGAGTAAGGGACGGACGATCGCCGCTATCGTCGCGCATGTGCATAACATCCGCCGCAAATGGCTAAGGCTATCGGCCCCGCATCTCAGGCTCCCTGCTCCGCTCGACCGCGCACGCTGCACCCAGGAACAGGCCAAGGCCGCCTTGGCAGAAAGCGCCGCGCGCTGCTCAGAGATGCTGGCGGAAGCTCTGTGCGAGCCGCAGAGCCGAGTGAAAACCTTTCTCCGGGACGGTTGGGCCAAACCGTGGCCGGCAGGCCCTGCCATGCTGGCCTACATGATTTCGCATGACGCGCATCATCGCGGCCAGGTGTGTATGCTGGCCCATCAGCTCGGATTCCCGCTGCCAGACAAAGCCACGGCCGCAATGTGGAGTTGGGAAAGACTTTGGAAGGAATGCGGATTCACTCATCCGAGATAATTCCCGGCGTCCGGGAAAAAACCTGAAGACAGATTCCAAAACGTCTGATTGTCCCAGTTCAGGACGGAGCTAGCGGTGAAATTGCGTGGGCGCCACATTGCTGTGCGCAATCCACTGTCCTCTCCTTGGCGGAAGGAGTTTGTGTCACCATAGGATGGCGATCAGGACGCTTTTGGAGGAATGTTGACAGGGAATATGAATTTTCCAGGAATGCAAAAGGAGACGGGCTTGGCCAGCGAAGAATCGAAGCCAAGCGAAGTTGAGTTGCTCAACACCGAGGTGCTGGCGGACCGTCGTTTCCGGTATGAATTGCTCACACTTCGCACAGAAACTTTCGCCGGCAAGTTGTCTCAGCCGTTCAAGCGGGAAGCGCTCCGCTCTGGCACTGCTGTCGCCGTGCTGCTGTACGATCCTGCCGCGCATCAGCTGGTCATGATCGAGCAGTTCCGGATCGCCGCTTATCTAAACCACCTTCCGTCTGCCTGGATTCTGGAGTGTGCCGCTGGATTGGTCGATCCGGGGGAAACGAGTGAAGCGGCCGCACGCAGAGAGGTGAAGGAAGAGACCAACTGCGAGGTGAGACGGATGGAGTACGTCGGCGCTTACCTCAGCAGCCCTGGCATCAGCGATGAAATGGTTACCATCTACGTGGGCGAGGTGGACGCTGCGCAAGCCGGTGGCATTCATGGGCATGTAGGTGAAGGAGAAGACATTCGTACCATTGTCTTCACCGTTGAAGAGGCTCTTGCAGCCGCGGATCATGGCGCCGTTGTCAACGTCATGGCGCAAGTGGCGCTGCTATGGTTTGCCAGACACGGCGACGCGCTTCGTCAGCGTTGGCTCGGGTCCGCGGGTCCGAACTCCCAGAGTTCTTCGTAGCGAGAGTTGCGGTTCAGGTAGAAGGTCTGGTCCAAATGGTAGTTGTCGTGGATGTACTTGCGAAAGGGTTCGGAATGGTCGTGGACAGCTGAGAAATCTGCAGTCTGGGGAAACATCACGACAAAGCGTGGGGGGCGCTGTTGAAGCGACCGGATCACGGCCGTAACCTGGTCCGGCCGGGTGAACTCATCATAGTTTACAAACTCGGAAGCGGTTGGGTTGTCGAGCGAAAGGTAGAGCGAGAGCGCAGGCTGGTTGAAGAAGGGCTCGGATGGACGGGTGCGTTGAGCCAGCCATGCGAATTCGTGGAACTCCAGGGGATCGACGAATGCGGACCGCCCTATCGGCAGATCTAAGGTAGCGTGCCATTGGGTCTGACGATGGAACGGCAGTAACACAGCAAAGCCAACTGCCAGAACCCACAAAAGATTGCGGACAAGCGAGAATGCACGAGCCTGTTGGCTGATGATCCAGGTGCCAATGAGAATCGCAGGCGGGGCCACGGTGCAGAGGCGAAAAAATCTCGGGCCGCTGGCAACAGCCAGGAAGAGCGCGAGCCCCACGAGGTGGAGAAGAAACAGGTGCTGCAGAACTGAACTATTCAGCACTCCGCGCTTGCGCCACAACTGGTAAAACCCGAAGAGATAGATGTACGGAACCAGAGCGTAGATGAAGACAAAAGGGAGAAAGAGCAGGATGTCAGAGAGTCCATGCACTGGCGGTAGTTGACGGAGGTACGTTCGCGGTGAGTTGACATCGCCAGAGGACAAGAATCTGGCGGGAAACAAGACGAGATCGAAGAAGATGGTACGAAATCCTGCTTTGTGGACGTAGTATCCGAGAACGCAAGACAATATCAGCAGGAACGGCAGGAGTAGAGCTGTGAGCGCACTCAGGATACCGGGACCTTGTGCCTGGGATCGTTTGAGCCACAGCAAATAGATCACCAGAGCGAGGAGAGCCAGCGCTCCTTGAGTCTGAGTAAAGAGGGTTGCTATGGCGCAGAGCGAGCCGGCTGCGGAAATTCGCTGGAGGCTAGGTCCACCCATAAGAACGCCCGCGGCAGCCATCGCCGCGAGAGTGCTGTACCAGTGATGGGTGATGTCCAGGGCGCTATTGAAGTCGAAGACCAGGAACAGCAAGGCCGGAAGTAAAACCAGCGGACCACGAACAATTCTGGCAGCGATCAGAGTGATGACACAAGACAGGGCAAGGCCGAGAGCGATGGCCCAGGCCTGCATTAGCCAGGCATGGACGCCAAAGATACGGAAACCTAAGGCATAAAGAAGGTCGGTGCCGGGGGTGACGAGTTCGAAAAAATCGCGGTACAGAACCTGACCGTCCACGATCCGCACAGCACGAGTAAAGAAGAGAACCTGGTCGCCAATTGCGACAAAGGGTGTAGCGGGAAGCAGGAAGGTTCGCAAGTAGAGGAATACGGCTCCGGCAACGAATAGGCCGAGAACGTAGCGAGAGAGGTGCCCTCCTGCATCTGTGGCCCTGCGCTCTTCCATGCGGGAACTAGTTGACTCCTTGAACAGCACCATGATCGCACGGGCAAACTGAGTTCTTGGTCTTGCAATTGGGTTGGCCTATTGGACCAATTGCGGGGACGGGTCAGTCTCGTCAATTCTGTTGAGGAAACGGCTGCCGGCTAGAGCAAGGGCGAAAATGACATAGGCGGCGATGAGCATGGCCCAAAAGCCTGCCTCGTTCCACATCTTCAAGCTGGGGCGTCGCGAGCCCGCCAATCGCCGGCCCAGTAGCCAGCAAAGGATCGTCAAACCCAAAGGCGCTGTCAAGCCAATCAGTAGTTGCACGCGCAACTCCGTACATCCAAAGACATGGCGATCCTGGCTTCAGGTTCTAGCGATAGTAGCCGGATCTGGTGAGAACGGCGACTCCCTGCTTGCGCAAGCTCAGGATGATCGCGGAGAAACTCCTGAGTCAGCTGAAGGCCTATCTTGCAAAACTTTCCCTGGGGTGCGGCAAGGGCAGCGGGTTTATACCCGAGTGTGTAACGAGACCGAAGCTGATCGATTAAGAGGGAGAGACGGTCTGCGGCCTCTTTCGAGCTGGTGCTCAGGACGGGACCTCCGGTAGCCTTGGAATATTGATCGATATCGCCGAGTCGAGTTCCGTTGATCCCCGAGTCCATGATTGCCCGGTTGGTCTCCGCAGTTCTGTCGATCAGCGCCGAAACAACCGCTCCTGACTGAAGCAGCCTCATCATCGCTTCCGGCTGCGAATGGAGGTGTGCCGCGGCATGCTGACCGATCGTTGCCTTGGTAAAGGCGTTTTCCTGGTTGGCGGTGCCGTCCGTGAGCCACAGCAGAACGCGGCGACTGCCTGGCTTTGCTTTCAGCACCTGTTCCACGCCCTCGAACATATCCTCGTCGAGGAAGGTGCCTTCCACATCGGCCATCCACGAAGCAGTTTTGATGGCGTATGCCGCCTCCGGGCGATTGGTTGTGAACCCATGCAGCAACTCGGTGCGGGAGGAAAAAATCATCACCGCCACTTCATCTTCGGGCTTCAGATGGCCAAGAACTTCGAGCCCGGCTTTTGCCAGGGGCCCGAGCGCAGCATGCACAGTCTCGGTCATGTCGAAGAGCAGCACCACGGAAAGAGGCAGTTGATCGCGGCTGAAATAGGTGATGGTTTGCGGGACGCCGTCTTCAGAAAGCTGAAAATCTTTTGCCGACAGGGCATCCACTGCAAGTCCTGTCTTCTTGTTCTCGACCAGCGCGTCCAGCAGGACGAGTTGAGTGTCCACGCGGATGGTCTGTGCAGGCGCGGAGGATTGTGCCCGGCCAATCTGTGCCAGCAGAAGAACAAGTGGAAGAAGAAGCGGTGCAGCGCGCATGAAGTCACGAATCCTGAGACAGGATACGACGACGCGACGTATTATGATGAGCCTCATGTCCAGCCGCATCTCAATCGTGTGCGCAGCGCTGCTGGCCGGCCTGGTGCTTGGTTCAGGATCCGGCTTCGCGCAGGGAGACGCGTTTTCCCAGCGATTCAACGCGGTCCTGTCGCAGCATGGCGTGGTGGGCGGAGCGGTTTCCATCGTCCATTCACAAGAACCCGCAAGGAATTTGTTTTTTGGCGAGGCTCGCAAGGCCACGCACCAGCCCGTCGACAGCGAAACTTCCTACAACTGGGCTTCGATCACCAAGACGATGACCGCCATCGCCATTCTGCAGCTGCGTGACCGCGGTAAGCTCTCGCTGAGTGATCCTGCGGTTCGCTACCTGCCTGAGCTGTGGCAGGTACACGACAATTTTGGCTCCATCGATGCGATTACGATTCGCGAGCTGCTGACGCATAGTGCGGGATTTCGCAATCCGACATGGCCATGGGATTGCGACGATGCGTCCAACTGCGACTGGCAACCATTCGAACCAACGCAATGGGCGCAGGTCTCAGCAATGCTGCCGTATACGCATATTGCCTTCAGTCCAGGTACTCAGTGGAGCTATTCCAATCTCGGATACGTTTTTCTCGGCCAGATCATACAGCGGCTCACGGGCGATGACTTCGAGGTGTACGTTGACAAGAACATCCTGAAGCCACTCGGCATGACCAACAGCTACTTCGATCGCTCGCCATATTTTCTCGAGTCGCATGTCTCGGCCAGTTATCTGCGCGCCGGCGATAAGCTCACCGAGCAGCCTTTTAACTTCGATACCGGAATCACAACGTCCAACAGCGGGCTGAAAGCTCCCGTCCCCGACATGGCGAAGTATTTGCGCTTTCTGATCGGCGATCCGACGAACCCGGTCTACGACTTTGTTCTTCGGCGCAGTTCGCTTGAGGAAGCATGGACAGGGGTTCTACCGGTTGCGGAGCCTGGTAAACCTGCCACGCCCTATACAAAAGGAGCGCCGCTGATGGGCCTTGGCTTCTTTGTGTTGAACCTTGGCGGCCACGGCTATGTGTATCACGATGGCGACCAGGGCGGCTTTTCGTCGGAGATGCTCATCGACCCAGCACGGCGCGCTGGCAGCATTCTGGTGGTGAATACGACCGATACCGGAGCCCCCGCCCCGGCTGCTGCGCTGCATCCCCAGTCGAATACTGAGCCTGAAGCAGGCACCGATCTGCGCATTACTCTGCGTGGCGAAATCATCGATCACGTTCTTTCAGGGTTCGCTCCAGCCGCCAAGTAGCGGTTACTATTCGAACTGTGTTTTGAGGGTGAACCCCGCTATGTTCCTGAAACGTGCATCGTCGATTTGTCTTCTTGTCTTCGCCTTGCGGGTGTTGAGTGCCCAGGCTCCTCCCGCAACACCGAAAGCATTGCCGGCCGAGATAGCGGGAATTCCCGTCAACTACGACGAATCGAAGGTTGGGACCTACACGCTGCCCGATCCGCTGAAGCTCAACAACGGTAGGCCCGTTCACGATGCGAAGACCTGGAACCAGAAACGGCGGCCGGAGATTGTGCAGATGTTCGAGACGCAACAGTTTGGGCGGGCTCCGGGACGGCCACCGGATGAGAGCTTTGAGGTAGTCGAGCAACCCACGACAGCACTGAATGGCAAGGCCATTCGCAAGCAGGTAACGATCTATCTTTCCAAAGACAAGACCTGGCCGAAGATCGACCTGCTGATGTATCTGCCGGCAGTCGCCAGGAAGCCTGTGCCTATGCTGCTGAGTATCAACTTTGGCGCGGTCTCTAACGCGGTCGATGACCCAGGGGTCAAGCCGGGCGAGGTCTGGGATCCAAAAACAAACACCAGAATTCCTGCAGTAAAAGGGAAAGGCTTCGGACGATTAGATGTGGAGCCCCTACTGGATGCGGGGTTTGGGGTGGCCACGTTTTACTACGGCGATGTCGAGCCGGACTATCCAACTGGATTTTCAAATGGAATTCGCGCCCGCTATCTGAAGCCAGGACAAACACAGCCCGCAGCGGATGAGTGGGGCTCGATCGCGGCGTGGGCGTGGGGGATGAGCCGCGTGCAGGATTATTTTGAGACGGACAAGAGCGTCGATGCGCACCGGGTCGCGATCCACGGTGTTTCGCGCCTGGGCAAGACAGTGCTCTGGGCGGGGGCACACGATCAGCGCTTCGCGGCGGTGATTGCAAGTTGCTCGGGCGAAGGCGGAGCGGCGCTGAGCCGTCGAGATTATGGGGAGACCGTCGCGCACCTGGTGGCGCCGACCCGGTTTCCGTATCAGTTTGCCATCAACTATCAAAAGTATGCGCAGCATGTGGACCAGTTGCCAATGGATGCGCACATGCTTGTGGCCCTGATTGCTCCGCGGCCATTACTGCTGCAGACAGGGAGCACCGACTACTGGTCTGATCCGAAGGGAGAGTTTTTGTCCGCGGTGGCAGCAGGGCCTGTGTACGCGTTGCTGGGCAAGGACGGACTGGACACGGATGTATGGCCAGCGGCGAAGCAGCCTATTCTGCACGACCTTGGCTACTACATGCATGATGGCGGCCACGGCATGGTGGCGTCGGATTGGGACATCTATATCGACTTTCTGAAGATGCACCTGCATCCGGAACGCTAGGGTTCCCAGCCCCCAAGCTCCAAGGCCACTGACATGCATGCGTCGCGTAATTTGTCGGCGTGGGCGCGATTTTCGAAGGCTCGCGCTACCACCATTCCGCCCACGCACAACGCGGCGATCGCTTGGGCCCTGGTGCAGCAGCTGTGGTCACTCTGCTTCAGACTGCGCTCAAGAACGCTCACCATCGCGCTGAACACCGTCTCGAAGGCCTGCTTTGCGGCTTCGTCGCTGCGCGTCACATCGGTGGGTAACGCAATCATGGGACAGGAATTGTCGATATCCTCAAAGTGTTGGCGAGACAGATAGGCGCGCACGACCTGGGGACCTACATCCTTCGAGGACAGATCGACTTCCACACCTTCCCAACAACTCTCCCATTCAGGGTCGGTGAAAAAGCAGCCCAGGACCTGGACATATAGTTCGCTCTTGCTCTCAAAGTAGTTGTAGAAACCACCGCGCGTGAGCCCGACGCCGGACATGATCTGATCCAGAGAGACGCTTTCAAAGCCGTGCCGGTTGAACAGTTTGCGCGCGCTCTGAATGATCTTTCCCTTTATCTCGTCGCGATGACCACTGGGGTAGGGCATACGTTCTCCTGGTTTTCGTGAGCCGAAGTATGGCGCGGGGTGTGTTCTCTCGTCCAGCAAAATATGATCTTGAACATAACGTAGCTGCGTGCTCCTATGCATTGACGCCCAAATATCAGGAGGACGCGATGAATGGAAGAACGAACCCTGCTGCGTTGCCGAACACGCTGACGCGGCGGCAGGCGTGTATTGCTATGGTGTTTTGCAGCGTGGCTTCGGGCTGCAGCGCATTTGCGCAGGCGGCGCCGCAAACCATGGAAGAGAAACCGGCAAATCCGGCAAATCGGACGCGCACCTCCCTGCATGAGGAGATCGATTTGAAATCGGACCCTCAACACATCTACGAGGTTCTTCTGGATGCAAAACAGTTCAAAGCATTCACCGGTGCGCCGGCAGAGATTGATCCGAAACCGGGTGGAGCCTTTTCCATGTTCGGAGGACAGATCGTCGGCAGAAACGTCGAGTTGGTCCCAAACCAGCGGATCGTGCAGGCGTGGCGCCCCACGCATTGGGACCCGGGCGTTTACTCGATTGTTGAGTTTGAGCTTAAACCAGAGGGGTCCGGAGCGCTGGTGGTTTTGGAGCACAAAGGATTCCCTGAAGGAGAATTCGATCACCTGGAATGGGGGTGGCACGCGCACTATTGGGAACCACTCAAGAAATATTTTGGTTAGCCGCAGGTCTTCGTAGAGACAGGTTCCATGGCGCCCCCTCCGCTAGAATGAGGTATGGCTCGACGACACTCCTATACCGTGACCGTGACATGGACCGGGAATCAGGGCACTGGCACGAGCGGATATCGGGACTATCAACGTTCCTATGAGATTTCTGCTGCCGGAAAATCGAGTATCGCCGGCTCGTCGGATCCGGCGTTTCGGGGCGAGGGTACCCGTTGGAATCCCGAGGATCTTCTGGTCGCCTCACTCTGCGCCTGCCACGAGCTTTGGTTTCTGCATCTTTGCGCGGACGCCGGAGTTGTGGTGGAGGCTTACGTAGATGAAGCAGTCGGCGTCATGGAAGAGGCTGCGGACGGTGGTGGACAGTTTGTTGAAGTGGTTCTGCGGCCCAGGGTCAGGGCGGCGCCGGACAGCGATCGGGATAAGATACAGTCACTGCATCATGAAGCCCATGCCAAGTGCTTTATCGCCCGGTCGGTAAATTTTCCGGTGAGATGCGAGCCAGTCATTGACTAGCCTGTGAGATGCCCGCGTGCTTAGGCCGCTATGCGGTAAATGAGAATAGACGCCAGGATTCACCAGCTTTTTCGACACGCCTGGAATGTGTGACCTTACCCTTAAACCTGGTGATGGCGCGTTGCCAGAACCTGTGAGCTGAGCGATTCGACTGCATGACGCGAACCTCCCAGGGCCCTGGAAACTGCCTCCAAATTTCATGCGCGATTTCGGTTCCAATTCCGCGACCCCGGTAGCCACGAAGGACGAAGAACTCCGCCATGTCCCACACCGATCCACTGCCGGAGATTTCCGACCCTCTCTTTACCAGAGCGAACCCTACGAGTCCCCCATCCATCCTAACGAGCAGCGGGTGGCGGCCTGGCTCATGCCAGTAAAGCGGAAGATTCGGGTAGCCGAATCTTCCGTCCGGACCCAGTTCCATCTTTCGAAACTCGCTGAAGTCATGTATGTACAACTCAAGCAAGTTGGCGAGGATCGGCTGTTGCTCGGGGAGGGCGGGGAAAATTTCGAGATCTGTCATCGGCAGACCTTCTGCGCGCCCGCGGCCAGTATCAACGCAGCGGCAAGCGCGGCCGTCTTGTGATCCCTGGTCCAGGGTGGGCCTACGGAGGTTCCGAGGTTAGAGATGGTGGCTTGCACGCGGCTTGCCCTGTCTCCAAACGTTGCCTCTGCTCGTTCATCGAGCTCTCGTTCGCGAATTGAGGTAACCGGAATTTTTAGACCCTCGAAAGCTTTGGCTGCGGTTTGGCGGAAGAATTCGCCTTCTGCGGTGTGGATGAGAGGATGCGCGGAGAGAATTTTTTCGAGCGCTGGAAGAGGACGGCCGGCGGCAAATAAAACAGCAGCGCCTACGAATCGGTAGTGGCGTTGGTTGAGTTCGTTCATGACTTCGCCGATCGCCGAGACAGCCAGACTACAGGAGGAAGCTGCGCAGTGGGAGAGGTGCTTCTCTTGCTGCGCGGGTTCGAGGTGCGCAGCGAAGTGATAGGGCTGAATAGCTCCTGGGATTTCCGGATCCGCGGTGACCATTCGTCTACGCGCCAGGAGCTCCAACGGGTCCAGGGAAACCGCGACCAGCACTCCCCAGCCGGAATGCATTTGGACACCGAAGGCTGCGGGTTGCATAGCTACCTGGGCAGAGCCTGAGGTGAGCGCTTCATGTATTCTTCCAGCTTCTCGTGGGGCAGGGCTTGAATGGTGTGGCCGTCCACGCCGGTCATGGTTTGGGCGGCTACCATAGCGTTGACGATCGCTTCTTCTGTCGCTTCGACGGTGGCTTGAAATAAGGGGCTGATACGCTCGTTGGAAACAGTCAGGACAGAATTTGGTCCGGGCTCTTTGTTGGCGCCGCGATTGGCGGTGGAGAAGGCGAGGAAAATGTCGCCGGAGGAGTTTCCCGAGCTGGAACCAGTGCGGGCAAGTCCCATGGTTGCGCGGCGCGCCAGGCGCTTCAGCTGGTCAGGCAACAGCGGCGCGTCTGTGGCTACTACGATGATGATGGAGCCGACATCCCCTTTCCACTCCGGTTCGAGCATCGCATTGGCAGGAGCGGCAGGAATGAGCTTACCAATGGGTACACCGGCGATGGTGAGCTGAGGGCGGCGGCCGCAGTTGCATTGCACCAGCACGCCGACGGTGTAGCCGCCGGCGTCGGCCGGTAGCACGCGGGAGGCAGTGCCGTCTCCGCCTTTGAATCCATAGCAGACCATGCCGGTTCCTCCACCTACGTTGCCTTCGGGAACAGGGCCGGGCTTTGCAGTGTTGAGGGCGGAGAAGACGTCTGCTTTTTGGACGTGGAAGCCGTTGATGTCATTCAGGTAGCCGTCCCAGGTTTCGGCTACGACAGGGAGCGACCAGGGCTGCTGGGTGAAGCGTCCGTTTTCTACAAACCAGGCGATGATGGAGTCGCGTACCAGACCAACCGAATGGGTATTGGTGATGGCGACGGGTCCCTCGAGAAAACCGGATTCCTCTACCCATGTGGTTCCGGTCATTTCGCCGTTCCCGTTTTGCGAGTACCAGCCGGCGTAGACAGGATCGCCATCTGCCCGGCCTCGGGGAAAGATCACAGTGACTCCGGTGCGGATCGGACCCTGGCCGACGATTAGTTTGCCTTCGCCGCGGATCAGGGTTGTATCGCCTACTTCCACTCCTTTTACGTCAGTGATTGCGTCCAGCGGTCCTGGCGTGCCATCGAAGGGTACACCGAGTGTCCGGGCCCGAGGGGTGGATTGGGCAGAGACGGTTGCGCAGATCAGTAGCGCTAGGAGGAGATGGCGTACTTGCATGCGCGCAAGTCTAGCATGCGTCGCAGGGTGGGGATAAAACTGCTCTCCACCTGAACTCCACGCATCCCAATCGCAGCTTTCCAGGTAAGCCACTACCCTCACCTTGTCATCCCGACCGGAGCTCCGGAGGAGCGTAGTGGAGGGATCTGCAGTTCTTCCACTGCAACCGGTCTTCAGGAAGAGCACCGCCCTTCCCTTTGTCATCTCGACCGGAGTGAAGCGCAGTGGAGGGATCTGCAGTTCTTCCATGGCAACCGGTCTTCAGGAAGAGCACCGCCCTTTCCTTTGTCATCTCGACCGAAGCGAAGCGCAGTGGAGAGATCTGCGGTTCAGCGGTCCCTTCTTGGAAATGTTTTTCTCAAAAGGGGGGTTCTTCTCGTCCCCGTGGGCTAGTTATTGGAGTTGCATTTGCATGCCTTTTCCGTCGTCGTTTAGATCGACGGAAATGCCCTGGGGTAGGTTCTCGATTGGGAGCTCCGCTGTTTGGCCATTTAGCTGGATTCTCTTTTGCTTCGGCGTCCAGCCAATGATCTCCGCTCGGATTTGCTTCCACCATGCAGGATAAGGGCCTTCGTGTGCACCTATGGACAGCTGCAGACCATCGGATGTCACCTTGCAGGCAAAGTGCATGCGCAGAGAGTCGCCTCGTTCAAAGGCGTAGGATCGGCCGTCATCCAGATACAGGTCTCCACTGCAGTTGTCTCCTGCGTAAACGCGAAGAGTGAGCGGGCCGTCCGGTACTTCGCTGGTGCTTTGTACTAACGGTTCCAAGAGGCAGGATTGATCCGGCACGCACGAAAACCGGGAGTGTGGCTAGTTCGGGCTGAACCTGGATGGACGATTGCGTCACCTGTGCGCCAGTCCAGTAGTTGTACCAGCCAGCGGACGGAAATTCGATGGTGTAGGCGTCCGGTTCATCAGGATAAGGAGAGGGCGCAATGAGGAGATCCGGCCCTAACATGAATTCCGCTCCCGCGGCGGGATCGACGTCGATCGGGTGCCCATCCGGCGTTGCGTTGGGGAAGTCGAGAAAGAGGGGCCGCAGCATGGGTAGACCTGTGCGCGAACTCTCGTCGGCGAGCTGGTAGATGTAAGGCATCAGACGATAGCGCTCCTCAATGTAGCGGCGACGGATCGCCTCCTGCTCCGGGCCTCCTACCCATGGCTCCTGATCTCCAGTGCCCTTCTCCGTGTGGTCGCGGTCGAAGGGCTGGAATGCCGCCACCTGCAGCCATTTGGTGAGCAGCTCGGCCGACGCTGTTCCGGCAAAGCCGCCAACATCGGCGCCACTGAATGCAAAGCCGCTCAGGCCCAGGTTTTTAAGCATCGGCGTGGTTAAGCGCAGATGGTTCCAGGTGCTGCTGTTGTCACCGGTCCACGTCTCGCCGTAGCGCTGGCCGCCCGCATAGGCGGCGCGGGTCAACACCATGGGCCGCTGATCCGGATTCAATTGCTTCAGGCCCTCGAAGGTGGCGCGCGCGTTTTGCATGCCGTAGACGTTGTGGATCTCAGCATGAGTCGCCAGGCGTTTGGCGAATCCCGGTTCGTCGATACGGTGAACGACATCCAGTGGCATCGTCCCCGTGGGCGTGTGGAAGACAGAAGGCTCATTCATATCATCCCAAAAACCCGCAACGCCCTGCTGGTAAAGATCATGGTACAAAGTACCGAACCAGGCGCGTGTTTGCTGCTGGGTAAAGTCAGGGAAGACGCTGGGACCAGGCCAGACATCACCCACGTAGACGGACCCGTTGGGATTCTTGACGAAACGATCGGCTGCGATTCCGCTATCGTAGGGCTGATATTTCTGGTTGGGAGCGGCCGCGATATGCAGATCCGTTATGGTTACTAAATGGATGTTTTTGGCTTTGAGCTGAGCCACCATTCCGGAGAAATCCGGGAACTTCGTACAGTCGATGGTGAAGGGATAATTCTTATCCTGAAACTCGATGTCGAGATAGATAGCATCAGCAGGTATTTTGTCGGCGCGTAGACGATCGGCAATCTCAAGCACTCTCGACTGTGGATAGTAAGTGTAACGGGACTGCTGGAAGCCGAATGTCCAGATGGGCGGCAGCGGCGGTTTCCCTGTAAGCCACGCGTAAGACTCGACAACCTGCCGCGGCGAGGGCCCGTAAATGAAGTAATAGTTCAAGGGTCCATCAACGGCGCCAAAGGAGTAGACGCCGGGCTCAGTCTTACCGAAATCGAAGCTACTGCGCCAGGTGTTGTCGAACAACACTCCAGTGGAGTGGCCTGCGCGGAAGGTCATAAAGAAGGGAATACTTTTGTAAATTGGGTCGGTCGATTCCTGGAAACGGTAGGCATCTGTGTTCCAAAGACTGAAGGCCTGGTCGCGGCGGTCGAGCGGGCCTGTCTTGTCTCCCAAGCCAAAGTAATGCTCGTCAGCGGGCATGGTTTTATAAACCCGGAAGGAACCTCCTTCGAACTGCGAAGGCCGTGCGTCTTCGTTTAGCACGTTGCCGGCGAGATCGAGGATCTTGATGCGCAGCGTTTTGCGATCGACCACCACGCGAAGAGCGCTGGTGCGAAAGCCTGCTGAGCCGGCCTCAATTTCCGGCTTGACGGTGAAGGGTTGGATTCTTACTTCGGGCAGAACTGCCCAGGATGCGTCTTCCGGCAACTCACCGTTGCGCACCACGCGCACACGCAGCACATCATCACGCAGGGCCGTAATTTGCTCGCGGAGATTGGAAGCGCGGATGTCTATGCCGTTGGGCAACGAAACCCAGCGCACCGGCTGGGCGAAGAGGGCCGGCGAGGGTAAACAATACAGTGCGCAAAACACAAGCCTACGCACCCATGGGCTCACGATGCTCATTCTCGATTCAAGTCTTTCTTATGGTTTTGGTGGATCGTCGGCGACAGAGGGACTCGAATCCTGGAGCGCGGTCACCGCTCCTTGCCGCCTTTGCTGTTCCATCGCCTTTACCTGCTGCATGGCCTCGTCCGCCTTTTTCGTGTCGCCGGTCTTGCGATACATGCGCGCAAGTTTGTAGTAGGTGCCGCCATCCTGATCCGCGGGCAGGCCCATCTCAAGCTGAGCGATCGCATCCTCGGTTCGCCCCGTCTCGGCGTAGACAGTGCCTAAAAGCGCATGTACGTGCGGCAACATCTGCGGTTTGGCTGCCAACCCCTTTTGCAGGAATGGTTCGGCTGCTGCGAAGGTGTGGCGAGCGACCAGCGCGTCGCCCATCAGCAAATTCAATTCCGGATCAGTTGGGTTGGCGGCAAGAGCAGTCTTCGCGGTGGCAATCACGGCATCCAGGTTCGCGTTGCCATAGTATGCGTAGGCCAGGCCGAGCAGCGCGGCATGGTCGGCGGGAGAGATCTCAAGCGCGAGTTTGTATTGCGCCTGAGCATCATCGTAGTGGTGCCTTTGCCGGTAAACATCCCCGAGCAGGACATGGCTTGGTGCAGAGTTTGGCGCCATCTCCTGAAAGTGTGCCAGTGCCTGAAGGGCCAAAGCCTGGTTGGTTTTAATGGACGAATAAAGCTCGCCCAGCGGGTTGTGGAGCGAAGCAGACGGCGTGACAGGCACCCCATTGCGTGGCGCACTCAATGACTGATACGTATTTTCGTCTATGCTTCCAGAAGCCTGCTCTTGCGCCAGAAATTCCCCGATCCCGCACGACGCAGCCTCCTGCTTAAATTCCGACTCCGCATTCTGTATCTTTTGCTGTTTTACATACATGAAACCGAACTCGGCATGCAGGCAGGGCGGTTGCGGCTGGACCGCAATTGCTTTCTTGAAGGCGTCTGTGGCCTCTATGTATCTCGCCTGACGGGTCATGGATTCGGCATAGAGCGCCTGGGCGTAAGCGGACTGGGGTGCGTCAGTCGACAACTTGCGTGCATCCACTTCTACCAGGTCAAGGTAGGCGAGGCCTTCACCGAGCCAGGCATCACTTTCACCGGGGTTGAGTTCGGCTGCGCGAGCAAACGCCTTGGCAGCTGCGGGGAAATTGCCGGCAGAGGAATACGCCCGCCCTAACTCAAGCGGCGCTTCCGGATCCGTCTTGTTTATCCGCTCCGCCTTGACCAGAGATTGAATGGCCGCACGGGTATTCCCCGCATGCAGAGAATCGATTCCCAGGAACAGGTTGGGAACATAGAGAGAGGGCTTGAGATGGATAGCTCTCTCAAAGCTTTTCATGGCCTCGGCGTACTCTCCACCTTCATGCTCCATCAGTCCCAGGTTGGCCCACATCTCGGCGCTCTCCGGATGTATCTTCACGGCTTGCTCGTAATTTTCGGCCGCGGTCTTGAAGTCGCTTCTGCTCATTGCCTGCTGAGCTGCCGCAACCACCGCGGTATATCGCGCTTCTGGGTCCTGTTGGCCAAACCCGAACAGCGGCATGGCCAACAGGAGCAGCAGTATGCAATGAGTTCTCAAGACGGCGTCACCAGTAGAATTTGCCCGCAAATTGTACCGTTCGAGAAGGAAAGGAGTTGGTAATTTGTCCCAGGCTCGAGGAGCAACTCGATTGGGCGTTGGGATCGCAGCCGGTGTAGCTCTCGCCTCCAAATTGCGGAGCATAGAACTGTGGATGGTTGAAGGTGTTATACATTTCCGCTCGGAACTGGAGCCGTCTGGACTCTCCCAGGCCCCAGTTCTTCATGATGGAAGTGTCCCAGTTCTGGTAACCGGGGCCGCGCAGATCAGAGAAGAAACGGGGGGCTGTGCCGAAGGTCCCGTAGGGCGCATAGGCGAAGGCTGCAGTGTTGAACCATTCGTGAATGTTCGGATTGGGTACGTGGAGGTTGCCAACCACGTCGGGCCTCGGATTGCCCCCGTAGGAAGCAATATCGGACCCACTTACACTAATGGGGATGCCTTGCTTGAAGCTGGCAATCTGCGAAACTTCCCATCCTCCCGCCACGGCATCAGTCAGGCGATTGAAATTGGAACCGAAGTGTTTGCCCCGGCCCACCGGGAGTTGGTAGACGTAACTGGCAACCAGAGCATGGGGGACATCGGAACCGTCAACACTCTTTTCCGCCGCCAGATTGTAGTTGTTTGCCGGCCCCGGGTTGCCGGAGTACGACCACTGGTTGTTGCCCTCGACATTGTCGAGGAACTTGGAGTATGTGTATGAGACCAGCGCGGTCAGACCCTGGCTGAAGCGGTGGTTGTAGCTAACCTGCAGCGCGTTGTAAATGGAGAAGCCCACGGGCGCATCGTTCTCGCTCACTGAGCAGTACTGCGGAAAGGGAGCGAGCAACTGCGATTGCACCACGGTCGGCTGATCCAGACCGCAGGAGCTGGTTCCGGCGGCAATGTGCCCATAAAAGGGGTTGGGGACCAGAGCGTTCAGGGCCGCCTGGCCCATGGGTAAATAGGTCGGGTTCAACTGGGTTCGGTTGAGATTGCTGGTGATGATGTGCGTGCCATGATTGCCTACATAGTTGACGTCGAGCAAATCGTTGGGAGTGAACCCATACTGGAACCCGAGCAGGTACTGCTGCACGTAGCTTGACTTGCGCTGCTGGAAGTTGCTGGTGACCCCATTGCCAACCTGCTGCAGCTCACCCAAAGAGTTTCCGGTGATGGGTATAAAGCCGTTGGGCCAGGGATTCGCAACCGTCACTGCTGGATTTGGACTGATGGTGTTTAGAGTAACGGGAGAAACCGTGGTGCTGGCAAAGCCCGCACTTTCCGTCTCGAAGCAGCAGGAGATGGAGGGAGGATAGAAGATGCCATATCCTCCGCGAAAGACGAGTTTTGGCAGCGCCTGGTAGGTGAACCCGATGCGCGGCGCTACGTTGCCGTAGTTGGTGCTGTAGGAGGCACGGTTGCTGGGGGACAGAAACTGCAGCGCGCCGGGAAGAGTCTCTCCGATCGCTGAACCTATAGGGTTGGGTGTAGTCGGATTGAAGACCGACGCCACATTGTGACGATAGGTGGGCGCTGTTTGTACCTCATAGCGGATGCCGAGATTCAAGGTCAGGTTGCGGAGAGGATTCCAGTCATCCTGCACGTAACCGCCAAGATAGTGGGTGGCAACCGCTGGGTTGTAGGTGGTGCCTGCGGACGTTGGATTTTTGCCGGCGGGTGCGCTGTTGTCAAGCACGCCCATAAGTAGCTGGGCTACTCCGTTTCCAGTCGAGAACCCGGTTGGATTGTTGGGGTCTGGCCCAGCGGTAAACGTGCCGCCGGAATCGAGCGTGGATTGAAAGAAGTTTGACTGATCGTCCTCGAGCTCAACGAACATGCCTCCAACATTCAAGGTATGCCGCCCTAACGACTTGATGAAGTCGACGGAAACGCTGCCGATGGGTCCGTGGTTGGTCACAGTTTCATTGGTCAGCGGGCCCAAAGGCGACACGCCTCCGATGTTCACAATGGGGAACTCCGGACTATTTTGATCCAGATAAGAAGGAAGTCCCAGCGAGGAAGGATCGAATCCTCTGGATTGGTTGGTCGAGGTCTCGTGCCATACCTCGACGCCCGCCAGAATATTCATGGTCAAGGTTGGGCTGAAGACCTGGCTGAATCCGGCAGCCATGTTGTAACGGTTGTTCGGCCTGGCATTGCCGGGACCCGCCGGATTGCTGGAACCCCAAAATTCCGGGGTGCCTGTTTTGAACTCCTGCTTGTAGGAATACCGGAAATAGATCCGTGAGGAGTCTTTGATGTTGTGGTCCAGGCGAGCGAGATACTCGTTTGAATGAGCGGGCGCCGTGCCGGAAGCAAAGAAATTGTTGGTGAGCCCGGAACCGGTTGGAGTGGGATAGTAGCCCACAAGCTTGGCTCCGACCGGATCCAATGGGCCCAAGGTGGTGATGTCGTTATTGGCGATGGGATCGCGAATATAGCCGGTCTTGGTCGCGATTAAACCGGTGGTGGGATCGACGGCGCCCTGGGTGATGGCACGGGTGCTGCGCGGATTGTAAATCTGTCCCACGTAGATCGGACGCCCTAACGCATCGGTGCCCATCTGCGGACCCAGCAACTCGGCAAAGTGGCCGGCGCGGAAATTCGCATCGGGGACGGTGAAGGTAGAGTTGGTTGGCGTGGCCAACGTGAGGCGTTCGAAAAGTCCGAAGATGAAGGTCTTCTCTTTTTGGCGGTAGAGTTTCGGGATGTAGAGCGGACCCCCTGCCGATCCCCCGTACTGATTCCGGTTGAAGCTTTCTCTCGCTATCCCGTTGTGGTTGTTAAACCAGAGATTGGAATCGAGGGCGGAGTTGCGATAGAACTCGTAGACATCGCCATGGAATTGATTGGACCCGGATTTGGTAACTACGTTGACGACATTGCCGGTACTCCATCCATATTGCGCGGTGAAGGAATTGTTCTGAATCTTGAATTCCTGCACTGCGTCCACCGAAGGAACGTAGTCGACGGCGCCCCATTCGGGGTCGGTATCCCACGCGCCATCCAGCAGGTAGGCCGAGGTTCCAAAGAATCCGCCGGCAAAGTTGAGGAAGGAAATGTCCTGGTCGGCGTTGTCGGTGCTCGGGCCTCCTCCGCCTAACAACATCTGGCTCTCGGATGTGTTGTTCACCGAGGAGTTCAGGGTTGCGAGGCCATAGACGTTGCGCAGATTGAGAGGCAGCTCGACAACTTCTTTGGCGTCGATATCCGCTGCGATGTTTGCGTTCTGGGTATTCAGGTTGGACGCCTGGGCGTTGACAACCACCTGTTGATCTTGAGAGCCGACGGTCAGGGTCACATTCTGGGTGGCCGATTGCGCGGCGTCGAGCACGATCCCAGTCTGTTGATAGGGGCGAAAGCCGTCCATCTTGACCACCAGGGAGTAGGTGCCGGGGGGCAACTGGTTGAAGGTGAAACGACCGTCTGCGTTGGTGGTCGATTCGCGGGAGGTGCCGGTCTCCGGGCTGGTGAGGGTCAGGCGCGCCTGGGGAACGAGTGCTCCCCCCGGATCGCTGACCGTGCCGCTGAGCGCCGCGGTGGTCGTCGCCAATTGTGCTTTGGCAATGCTCACGGGAATTGCCAATAGGACCGCGATGATGGCCCATAGGGAAAGTAGTTTGCGTTTCACTCCTGCCTCCTAAAAGTGTCCAGCTCGAACATCCCTCCGCTTTTTGCGGTTTTGAAATTCGGAATGTTTCGACGGCAGCCGTTATAGCGGGCGGAATTTTTTCTTCGTAAGCTCCTTGCGGTAAATAGTTGCTTCTTATCTGTTAAGACCCAGGAAAAGTTGCTATTTAACAACGACTTACGAAATAGACCTCGCGTGATAAGTCTGGGCGCTTTGGGCGTATAATTCGACCGAGCTCGAGAGCAGTCCATGTTGAATGACTCAGCCACGGCCACCCCAGCGTTTACGGATGAGGAGCGAAAGGCAATCCAGGAGCAGGTGGAACGGCTCCTGCGCAATTCTCATTTCAACCAAAGCCGCCGGTTTCCCTCCTTTCTGCGTTTTGTCATCGAGCAAACCCTGCTTGGCCAAACAGACCTTCTCAAGGAGCGCACGCTGGGCATTGAGATCTTTGGCCGCGAGGCGGACTACGATACCGCTTCCGACCCGATCGTTCGGGTCACGGCAACGGAGATTCGCAAGCGCATTGCGCAGTATTACCAGGAGCCCGGGCACGAAACCGAACTACGCGTTTCGCTCCCTGCCGGGTCTTATGTTCCTCAGTTTCAGTGGCCGCAGGTCGCGGGGGAAATTGTTCCTCAGACGGTAGCGATCGTAACCCCGCCTGAAGCTGCAGTCGTGCTGGAGGGGGTAGCCGACACCAAGCCCCCGCGGCAGTGGTCCTGGCGGCCGGCCGCCGTTGCTGCACTCATCGCCATTGTCCTGTGCTCAGCAGCCATTTATTTATGGCGCTCGGCGCAACGGTCAGCATTCGACTTCTTTTGGGGTCCACTTGTGAAATCGAGTGAGCCGGTGCTGTTCTGTGTTGCCGACCAAAGCAGGTATTCCACCATTACTCTGCGCGATGCCGCGAACCCGTCTCGCCAGAATCAGCTGCAGGATAATTTGATCGCCATCATCATTGATGACCTGAACCCGATTGTCCGAGTCGCGGGTCTACTGCAGTCGAACGGGAAGAAGTACAGCGTTAAAGGAGAAGGCGCAACCAATCTGATGGATTTGCGCAATGGGCCTACGGTGTTCATTGGGGCTTTTGATAATGCGTGGACGCTTCGGCTAACGGCGAACCTGCGCTACCACTTTGCCAACAACCCGGATATGACGGATTTCGGGATTGTCGACAGCACCAGGCCCGGACAGCCCGGATGGGTTGTCGACCGCATGCAGCAGATGACGACCAATAATTATCGCGATTACGCGATAGTTGCCCGGTTTATCGATGGGACTACGGGGAAATTGGCGGTCGTGGCCGCAGGAGTCGCCCGGGGCGGGACCCGTGTGGCGGCGGAGTATCTGACGGATCCGGCGGATTTGGCACAGTTGGAGCGTGCGGCCGGCAACAAGAAAAATATGGAAGTTGTTTTGAGCACGCAGATTATTGATGGCGAGCCTGGAAGTCCAAAGGTTGAGGCTAGTTATTTCTGGTAGGGCTGCGGAGTCCGCTTCCCCAGCAGCTAGAGCCGTATTGCGAACATTATGCGGTTTTCCTTAAGAAAAACCGCATAATGTTGATCAACGCCACGGCTCTCGACAGGAAACCCGGGGGAGCGCAGTGGAGGGACTGCGGTTTGCCCATCCCTAGACCTCTGCTGCGGGCCGTAACGCCCCTCCCCTTTGTCATCTCGACCGAAGCGCAGCGCAGTGGAGAGATCTGCGGTTCAGCGGCCCTTTCTTGGGAATGTTTTTCGACAGAGTGCAGCGTATTGGAAGGGAGCTGCGGTTTCTCTCCCCCGGTACTCACACTCTTTACCCCTGCCTCTCTAGAAAAGTGAAGGGTACGAGCCGTAGGCCCGTACCTTTCATTCCTTCACAAACCTCGTGCTAGCTTTTTTCTACTAGCTTCATGGCTTCGGGATCCCAGCTAACGACTTTTCCTTTTTCGTTGCTTAAGTTACTGAGCAGGGCTGCTCCTGCAGCACGATATCCGAAGACGGCATCTTCTACCACGGGCTGGCGGCTGCGGACGGCGGCAAAAAAGTTGCGGAAGTGATCGTAGCTGTCACTGTATCCTTCCTCGGCTACGTATCTCTCATATCCCAGCTGGGGCGCTCCCATGGGGTGCTCAATCGGATATTTTTTCCGGTACTCCTCGGTGATTTGCTTCTGCATGGCTTCGGTGAAGGTTCGGATCTCCAGGCCTGGATCCTTCTCGCGCGGCACGCGGCTTACGATTACGCTGCGGCCGGCTATCTCCATGGTGCCTTCCGAGCCGGTGAAGATGAGGCCTTCGCTCTCTTCGCCCCCGTCTACGAAGTTGACGCGCAGACTCAGATTGAATCCCTCAGGATAATCAAACAGGCCCAGCATCACGTCGGGCACGTCGCGGCCGTCTTTCCAAAAGCGTATTGCGCCCGTTGCCATGGCCCGGGTAGGCCCGTGCGAACCGGTGATGAAGTGAGTTCCACTAAAGAGGTGAACAAAGAGATCGCCCGCTACGCCGCTTCCATAGGCTTTCCACTTGCGCCATTGGAAGAAATGCTCACCGTTGAAGGGAATCTTGGGAGCCGTACCCAGAAAGCGAGGCCAGTCGCAGGTCTCGGTCGAAGCGTCGGGTGGCACGGTGTAGTTCCAGGCGCCGATGGAAGAGTTGCGATCCCAGCGCGCGGTCACCATGTTGAGCTGACCAATGGCGCCGGCGGCCAGCAGTTCCTTTGCTTTGGCATAGATGACCGAGCTTACGCGCTGGCTTCCGACCTGCAGGATGCGGTTGTTGGCGCGCGCGGCCTCAATCATCTGCGGGCCGTCCGCGTAGAGATGGATCATCGGCTTTTCGCAGTAGACATCTTTGCCCGCCTTCATGGCGTCCACGGCGACCTGCTTGTGCCAATGGTCCGGGGTGCCGACGATGACAGCATCGATATCTTTGCGCTCCAGGACCTGGGCGTAATCGCGGGTGGTAAAGATATCGGCGCCCCAGACCTCCTTGCTGTGCTCGAGCCTGCCGTCGTAGCAGTCCGCGACGGCGACCAGCTTGACCCCTGGCACTTGTACCGCAACCTTGGTATCCGACTGACCCTGCCCACCGGCTCCGATCAACGCGATCTGAATATTGTCGTTGGCTGCTATAGGCTTGGCAGGCTCGGATTGGGCTTCCGCCAGCAAATGGGTTCTGGATCCAAGCAATGTCTCCACGGTTGCTGCGGCACCGGCCGCCTTAAGGAAATTCCTACGATTCACATCGAACAAAGTTGTCCCCCACAGAGGAAAGTTATCCGCCGTTTGTAACGATACAGGGTGTGTGGCTGTTGTGTGGAATCAATAAAGTCCTGGGGGTTTTGAATGGAGATGCCACTGGGAAATGGCCTTCCCACATCTCGCGAAGGGCGCGGAGGCGGGCTACATTACAAAAGCCAGATTCTCCAGCTCTTTTTGCATACAGTCGAGGTTGCAGCCCATTTCTTCCAGGCGGCCAACGGCATTGCGGGCATGCTCTGCGCTCACGCCGTATCCGCGGCCCGTGAGGAAACCACTCAGCACTTCAGCCGCCTGCCACGAATCGATCCCGGATTGCAGGAGCTCGTTGCGCAGGTTGAGCAGCTCGCGTGCGGAAAATTTCTCGATTTTGGCGCTGGCAGACATTGTGTTTTCCTCTCTCACCACTTGTACTCAGAAACCCTGGCGTAATTTACGCAAATTGCCGCTGACCGGTGCCCGAAAACCCTGCGATCAGAGCCCTTTCTTGCTAACGACCAAGAAATGGGAACGTACCGCGGTTCTGCATCGAGTCTGTGGCCCAAAGTGAACCACTTTCTCTTATTTGTATGAACCCGCAACGGAAGTACTCGTTGCGATTGACCCAATTTTCCGAAACCAGGGGGATAAGCCGGAGCAACGCTGTTCTTTTTGATGCTCGAATCCCCTGCTGGATGTATCGGACACTGGATTCGTTCTGGCGAGGATACAAGCCGGACCAGCCACGTGATTCCCTTGCTATTCATCATTTCTGGGAAAACGTGTCCGGAAATGGAAAAGCTTCAACGCCTCGCTCACCTCATTGCCGTGATGAACTAATAGACTAATTTCAGGTCGAATCGTGAGCAGAACAGCGCAAATTAAGCCGGCGGAGGCTGGGGCGTTGCGCGCTGCTCGAGCATGACCGGAATGCCATCTTCCACCGGATAGTAGCGGCCGCATCCACTGCAATGCAGCCATGCGTGTGAAGAATCGCCGGGACCGGCTTCCAGCCCGTGGTGGCAGACCGGACAAACAAGGATCTGGAGCAGGTTCGGTGAGAGAAGCGCCGTCATGGGATGAGTTTAGACCATTCAATTACCATGAGCGCAGCAGGAAGGATGGTTGATGAGTAGAGTTCTGGATGGAACCGCGATCGCCGCCAGTATCAAGGCGGAGGTAAGGGCTGAAGTGGAACGGCTGGCACTCCAGGGCATACGGCCGGGGCTGGCAGCGGTGTTGGTAGGGCATGTTCCAGCCTCTCAGATTTATGTGCGCAGCAAGGTGAAGACATGCGAAGCGCTGGGACTGTTCAGTGACCTGATAACGCCGCCGGAAACGGTCACGACGGAGGAGATGCTGGAGCTCATCGATCAGTTGAATGCCCGCCAGGACATCGATGGCATCCTCGTTCAATTGCCGTTGCCGGCTCATGTAAATGCCAAGCGACTGCTGGAGGCGGTGAGTCCCGACAAGGATGTCGATGGCTTTCATCCAGTCAACGTAGGGCGGTTGCAGACGGGGCAGCCGGCGCTGCCTCCGTGCACGGCGGCTGGGATTATTGAGATCCTCAAGCGCAGCGATCTGCGAGATCGCGGGACAAAATGCAGTGGTGGTGGGTCGCAGTGATATCGTGGGCAAACCCACGGCGATCATGTTGCTGGCAGAGAATGCGACGGTGACTGTATGCCATTCGCGGACGCGGGACCTGGCCTCGTTTGCGCGGCGAGCGGACATTCTTGTGGTGGCCATCGGCAAGCCGGCATTCGTGACCAAAGAGATGGTGAAACCAGGCGCGATCATTGTCGATGCAGGGATCAACCGGGTGACCGACCGGAGGGAGTTGGAGCGCTACTTTCCCGGAGATGCGCGGCGGTTAGCGTCTTTTCTGGAGAAGGGTTCCACGATTGTGGGGGATGTGCTTCCCGAAGCATATGCATTGGCAGAGGCGTATACGCCCGTGCCCGGCGGCGTCGGTCTGCTGACCATTGCCATGCTGATGGCTAATACGGTTCGCGCTGCCAAGCTGCGGCGTGGCTTGCCGGTTTAGATGCTGCGAGTTGGGTTGACCGGGGGGCTGGGTAGCGGCAAGAGCACCGTGGCCGGGATGTTTGCGGAGTTGGGCGCGGCGGTGATTGGCGCAGACCAGTTGGGTCGTCAGCTGATGCAGCCCGGAGAGCCGGTTTACACGGCCATTGTGCAAAGGTTTGGTGCGGGTGTGGTGCGGGCGGATGGCTCGCTCGATCGCAAAGCCTTGGCAGAGCTGGCGTTTCAACATAACCAGGCGGATGCGCTAAACCGGATTGTTCATCCGGCGGTAGTGGCGGCGCAACAGGAGTGGATGCGCGGGGTTTTTGCTAAAGAGCCCTGGCGCGTGGCGATGGTGGAGTCCGCGCTGATTTTTGAGGTAGAGAAGTGGGGCACGGCGCCGGGTTGGATGGAGCGGTTTGATCAGTTGATTTTGGTTACGGTGCCGGATGAGGTGAAGATTGCGCGGTTTGTGGCTCGGGCGGTGAATCAACACGGAGCGGAGAACGACGCGCGGGCTCGACTCGCTTTGCAGATTCCGGATGAAGAGAAGGCAGCGCGGTGCGATTTTGTGATTGATAATTCCGGGAGCTTGGAAGAGACGCGGGTTGTGGTTGAAGGGATATATCGGAAGCTGGTGGTGATGGCAAGGGAGTGAAACCCTTCCAGGGAGATGGTCTAATAGCTTTAGCTTGTTATGAAGATTCGCCCGGTTATTTTGATCCTTTTGTTTGTCGGCGCCTTTGTTTATATCGCCTCCTATAGCAACTTCAGAGGCATTCCTGGCGCGCAGCACCTCTCGCCTATGCGGTTGACGGTTGCGGATGCCCAGCCGGCCTATACGTCGGAGGAGTCCAATCGCATTGCGGTCTATAAGCGTGCACTACCTACGGTGGTGAACGTTACGTCGTCGCAATTGTCTCTGGACTTTTTCTATGGAGTCGTACCCTCGGAAAGTCAGGGCTCGGGGTTCATCCTCACCAAAGACGGCAGGATCCTCACCAACTACCACGTCATCGCAAATCCGCAGAAGCTCGAGGTGACCCTCAGCGACAAACATAAATACCCTGCCAAGATCGTTCTGCAGGATCCCGCGCATGACCTCGCGCTGCTGCAGATCAACGCCAACAATCTCACGCCGGCTGTGCTTTCTGAGTCACGCGACTTGCAGGTGGGCCAGAATGTGTACGCGATCGGGAATCCCTTTGGCCTGAATGGCACGATGACCACCGGAATCCTCAGCTCGATTCGTTCTGTAAAAGAGCCGCAGGGCGCGACGATTGAGAATGCATTGCAGACGGATGCGGCGATTAATCCTGGAAACTCCGGGGGACCACTGCTCAACTCTCGTGGAGAGGTCATCGGGATGAACACGCTGATCGCCACCGGTGGGGCGGAACAAAGTTCCGGTATCGGATTTGCCATCCCTGTAGACACCATCAAGGCTGTGCTTTCAGACTTCAGCAAGTACGGGCGGGTACGCCGGCCCTCGCTGGGGATTGCTTCCGTGGGCATCGGGTCGGACCTGGCGGAACAAATGGGATTGCCGGCCGATGACGGTGTGCTGATCCAAAGGGTCGTTCCAGGAGGGGCTGCGGAGCGCGCAGGATTGCGCGGCGGCAATCAGCAAGCCTATGTGGGCAATACTCCGATTTCTACCGGCGGCGACTTTATTGTCGCCATTGATGACGACCGGGTCACGAATCCGCAGGACATTTCGGAGATTATGGATCGACACCAGGCGGGTGATGTGGTCACCGTGACCTTTTACCGGGGAAGGAAGAAGATGACGGCCAAACTCACGTTGGGCGAGGCTCGGTCAGTCTCGGTCTGAGCGGGGCACGAAGCGCCGGCCGGCGATGTGATATTTGCCGGAAAGAACGCGACCGATGGCCTCAGTGTAGGCAATATGCTCCTGCTCCAGGATGCGCGCCGACAGGGTGCGCTCGTCATCTTGCGGCAATACGGGAACCGTTTTCTGAAGAATAATCACCCCGTGGTCGAGCTCTTCGTCGACGAAATGCACGGTGCAGCCGGAGAACGTCACCCCGTACTCGAGAGCCTGGCGTTGCGCGTCCAGGCCGGGAAAGGCTGGTAGCAGCGAAGGGTGGATGTTGAGAATGCGCTGGGGAAAGGCGCGCACAAACTCGGCTGATAGAAGCCGCATGTAGCCTGCCAGGCAGACCAGATCCACTTGATTTGCGCGCAGGACGGCGATGATTTCGGCATCATGCTCGGTGCGCGAGCGGCCCTTTGGCTCGATGATTTGGGTTGGCAATCCTGCATTGCGGGCGGCATCGATTCCCGGCGCATCGCGGCGATTGGAGATCACCACGGCGATTTTCGCGTTGGCGATCCGGCCATGGTGGATGCTTTCGGCAATCGCCAGGAAGTTCGATCCCCGCCCGGATAGCAAGATTCCGAGCCGGCTTTCGCTCATGTGTACAACACCTTGCGGTCTCCCTTGACGGTACGTCCGATCATGCAGAATTTTTCGCCGGCGCGGTCCAGCATGGATTTGGCGCGGCGGAATTTGTCCGCTGGGACTACCACAATGAGTCCAATGCCCATGTTGAAGGTGCGCAGCATCTCTTCCTGGTCCACGCTGCCCAACTGCTGCAGATGAGTAAAGATCGGAGGAGGAGTCCAGGAACCGGTCTCTACCACCGCGGAGATGGTTTTGGGCAGGATGCGAGGCAGGTTTTCGGTGATGCCCCCTCCCGTGATGTGGGCCATCCCCACCACGAGATCGGCGGCGGTAAGCTTCTTGATCACGGCAAGGTAGCTGCGATGCACCTTCATCAGCGCGGCTCCGGCCTTATCCTTCAGGTCATTCACGTACTGGTTGGGGGAGTAGCCGGCAACTTCAAAGAACAGCTTGCGCGCCAGCGAGTAACCATTGGTATGCAAGCCGGTTGACGGGAAACCTATGAGCACATCTCCGGGCTCGATTTTGCTACCGGTGATCAGCTTGTCCTTGTCAACGGCGCCGACGATGAAACCCGCCAGGTCGTATTCTCCATCGGAGTAGAAGCCGGGCATTTGGGCTGTTTCCCCACCGATCAGGGCGCAGCCGTTGGCTCGGCAGGCTTCGGCCACGCCGCTGACCACGGTTTGGGCGACTTCATCGTCCAGTTGGCCGATGGCGAGGTAATCGAGAAAGAAGAGAGGCGTCGCGCCCTGCACTGCGATGTCATTGACACAGTGATTGACCAGGTCGGCGCCTACGGTGTGATGCATGCCCATGGCAAAAGCCACCTTCAGCTTGGTGCCAACGCCGTCGGCGCTGGAAACCAGGACGGGGTTGGCATACTTGGCGGTATCGAGGCGGAAGAGGCCGCCAAACCCCCCGATTTCCCCTAATACCTGTTTGTTGAAGGTCTTCTGGGCCAGATACTTGATGCGCTGCTTGGTGCGGTCTCCCTGGGAGAGATCGACCCCAGCAGAGGCGTAGGTGACAGGGGGCTTTTTCGATTTGCTCGAATCTTCTGACAAGGTTCTTCCAGGTTCGTGTGGTGGCTTCGATGAGATGGAAATGGATACCGGGAATTGCCAGTTTAGCATCGCCATATACTGGATCGCATGGCCCGAGAACTGAATCGATCGAAAGCATTGCAGGAGCGCGCAGAGCGCTACTTTCCCGGCGGGGTGAATTCGCCGGTACGCGCGTTTCGCGCCGTGGGCGGAGATCCGCCGTTTCTGGTGCGCGCCGAGGGAGCGTACCTGTGGGACGCGGACGGCAATCGTTACCTGGATTATGTTGGGTCGTGGGGACCGATGATCCTTGGCCATGCGCATCCTCTGATCGTGGAGGCGATTCAGCGGGCGGCGGAAATGGGCGCCAGCTTTGGCGCGTCGACCGGGGCGGAAGCGGACCTGGCGGAACTGGTGATCTCCGCCGTGCCATCGATGGAAAAAATGCGCTTCGTCAGCTCCGGCACGGAGGCGACGATGTCTGCCATCCGGGTGGCGCGCGGGTTTACCAAGCGGAATTTTGTGATTAAGTTCGAGGGCTGTTACCACGGGCACTCGGACGGATTGCTGGTGAAAGCTGGATCGGGGCTAGCGACGTTTGGGCTGTCTGGATCGGCGGGGGTGCCGCAGGAAATTGCTCATTGGACGCTTCCGTTGCCGTTTAACGATTTAGCGGCGGTGGAAGAGGCGTTTGCCAAGCATCCTGATGAGATCGCGTGCGTGATTGTGGAACCGGTGGTGGGGAATATGGGATGTGTGCCTCCTGCCAAGGGATATCTTGAGGGCTTGCGGCGAATTACCCGGGAGCATGGGAGTCTGCTGATTTTTGATGAGGTCATGACTGGATTCCGGCTGGCACTGGGTGGGGCCCAGGAGGTGTTTGGCATTGATCCGGATTTGACATGCCTGGGGAAGATTATCGGTGGTGGGGTGCCCTGCGCGGCGTTCGGGGGAAAGGCCAGGATGATGGATCTCCTGGCGCCTTTGGGGCCGGTTTATCAGGCGGGGACGTTGAGCGGAAATCCGCTGGCGATGGCTGCGGGGATTGCCACGCTGCGCTATCTCAACGAGCATCGTGTGTCGGTTTACCGGGACCTGGAGGCGCGGACGGGTGCAGTGGCTGAGGGGATTTCCGCGGCGGGACGGGAGGCGGGGATTCCGATGGAGACCAATCGCGTAGGCTCCATGGTTACCTGGTTTTTCACGACTACGCCAGTCACCGATTTTGCCACGGCGAGCACCTCGGATACAGAGGCTTTTGGGCGGTTTCATCGGTCCATGCTTGATCAGGGGGTATGGCTGCCACCCTCACAGTTTGAGGCGGCTTTTCTGAGCGCTGCTCATACTGACAGGGATATCGAGATGACGGTAGAGGCTGCTCGCAAGGTGTTTGCCTCTATGCATGCGGCGCCGGTTTAGCCATGAGTGAAAGCATTGGGAAAAGGCTCAAAGATCAGGTTCTGACTCTATCCCCGCACAAATGCCGGGTGCCCCACATCTCGCTCGTTTTTCGCGAGATGTGGGATACCGCGGACCTCCCCTTCAAGCCTGCTACGGACCGGCAGATCTCCAACCAAAATTTCCGTTCGCGACTTAAAGAACAGGCCGCAACTACTCCGTCGGGGTGCCCCATGTTCGCACCAGCGTACGTGGGCCGAAGACGACTTTTTTCGAATGCTTTCACTTCAGGCGTACCCAACCGCGACTGGTCAAACCGGTGCCGCATCCGCAAATGGTGAAAGACTTGACGGCTTCAGTTCCAGGCGTCTATTGCGACCTTGCGCATAGTTACTCCCCGCCCAGCTCTCGAGAAGAATTTTGGTTGCCGCCAGAGTGACTGAGCGGTCGGTTCCTAATTCAAGGTGACCGCCGTCGTGCAGCAGGATGTTGCTGCCCCTTCCCAGGCGCTGGTTGCGGGCAACCAGGCGCTGCACACGCGCTGCCAAGGCGCGCGAATCCGTAGCGTCCCAATCGTGGGCGGTCACGTTCCACATCACCGGCGTTAGGCCAAGTTCGACGGCAGTGCGGAGGACGTCCGGCCGGCGCGAGCCAAAGGGCGGCCGAAAATAGTGCACTGCTTGTCCCAACACATCTTCCAGGACCGCGTTGCAACCAGCGAGTTCTTCGCGGACGCGAGAAGGCCGCTCCCATATCAGAGAAGGGTGGCTCATGGTGTGGTTTCCTACCAGGTGACCGGCGTTAAGTACGGCGCGTGCCAGGTCGGGACGACGGCGGGCAAAATTGCCAATCAGGAAGAAGATGGCGCGGACTTGATGCTGCGCCAGGAGGTCGAGCAGTTGCAAGGTGTAGGGATCATTGGGCCCGTCATCGAAGGTGAATGCGACCTCGTTGATATCAAGACCAGCGGTGAGGGTCCGGCCGAAGAGTTGCGAAGTCGGCCACCGCGCTGCATAGGCATATCCCCCAACCGTGAGACCGGTAATCAGACCCGCGGAAACCAGTTTGGTATTCATGCTTCAAGAGTTTAAATACGCCTGTCACCGGACTCATGGTATCTTCGGCTTTTCTTCGCTCGAAAAGGCATCGTCATGGCAGAGAATTTCGAACCGCCCAGATTTATTGCAGTCGAAGGACCCATTCGTGTCGGCAAATCGACTTTGGCCGGGATCCTGGCCCAAACCCTTCACGCCCGCCATGTCGTCGAGCCGGAGAATAATCCCTTCCTTGACCGCTTCTACCAGGAATCGAGCGGCATGGGCCTGCCTACCCAGATGTGGTTCCTGGTAGAGCGATACGACCAGATGCGCCAGGCGGGCAAAGATCTGGCCGGCAGCGAACCGTGGCCGATCGTGGCCGACTACTTGTTCGAAAAAGATAAGCTCTTTGCATACATCAACCTGAGCGACGCCGAGTTGGAACTGTACAACCGCTACTACCAGATTTTCCGCAGCGAAGTGCCCACCCCAGACCTGGTGATCTATTTGCACGCGTCTCCCGAGGTGCTGAAGCAACGCCTCAAGCGCAAAGGCATCACCCAGGAGCAGGCCATCAGCGACGAATATATCGAGCAGGTGGCAAAGGCGTATGAGCACTTCTTCTTCCACTACACTGCCAGCGATCTGCTGGTGGTCGACACGTCGGAGATCGACTTCGTTAACCGCAAGCAGGATTTGGACTTGCTGCTCAAGCGGCTGTCGGAACCCATCAAGGGCAAGCAGTACTTCCTTCCCCCGGCTGTGTGAGCGTATACTTCGAAGCGGTAGTGAACGGGCAGCATCCCGAACGGGAGCTGCACTGGAGCCTGCAATGAGCCTTACGCATTTCCGCATCGCGGATTCATCCGCGCCTGCCCGGACGTCCCGAGTGACGATTCAAACAATCCAGGATAAAAAATCTCACGGCACACCCATCGTGGCCTTGACCGCCTATGACTACGCCACCGCGCGGCTGGTGGACGAGGCGGGGGTCGACATCATTCTCGTAGGGGACTCCCTCGCCATGGTGGTCATGGGCTATGAGAATACCCTTCCCGTCACCATGGACGAGATGCTGCTCCACACCCGCGCGGTACGCCGGGCGGTCAAGCATGCCATGGTGGTCGCGGACATGCCGTTTGGCTCCTACCACGTAAGCACGGCAGACGGAATAGCCAATGCAGCGCGCTTCGTCAAGGAATCGGGCGCCCAGGCAGTGAAACTTGAAGGCGGAGCGAGCCGGCTGGAGCTGGTGAAGCGGCTCGCGGACGCGGAGATTCCAGTGATGGCGCACCTCGGCCTCACGCCACAGTCGGTGCACCGGATGAGCGGTTACCGGGTGCAGGGCAAATCGGTTGCAGCCATCCATCACCTGATCAAGGACGCACTGGCGCTCGAAGCGGCCGGGGCGTTTGCGGTGGTGCTGGAAGGTATCCCGACTGAGGTGGCGCAGCGCGTCACCGCCGCGTTGCACATCCCAACCATCGGCATCGGTGCGGGAGCCCACTGTGATGGCCAGATCCTGGTGCTGCACGACCTGATCAATCTTTCCTTTTCCGCTCCCGCGAAGTTCGTCAGGCGGTACGCCGATGCATCCGCCTTGATCACGGATGCGGTCCAGCGGTATTGCCAGGATGTGCAGGAACGCAGTTTTCCTGGCGAAGCGGAAAGCTATCATCTGGGCAAAGACGCACTCGCGGCTCTGCTCCAGGAAGAAAGCTCGGCGAGGCGCAAGGCCTAGTGAATGTTGGTGTTGAGGACCATCGCTGAGGCCAGAGTGCGTGCGCCCGGTTTCGCGCGGCAGGCAAGACCGTGGGGCTGGTGCCTACCATGGGAGCTCTGCATACTGGCCATCTTTCCCTGGTACGTGCGGCGCAGAAAAGTTGTGATGCGGTTGCGGTTTCCATCTTTGTAAATCCCACCCAGTTTGGACCCAAGGAAGACTTCGCCAGCTATCCCCGGGTTTTCGAGCAAGACTGCCACACGCTCGAAGCTGCGGGTGTGGATATGGTGTTTGCTCCCTCGGTGGAGGAGATGTATCCCCCGGGCGCAAGCACATTCGTTGAGGTGGCGGGGCTCAGCGATCGCCTGGATGGAGCGTCGCGGCCTGGCCATTTTCGCGGGGTGGCTACGGTGGTGGCAAAGTTGTTCCACATCTTTGCTCCCGATGTCGCTTTCTTCGGACAAAAGGATGCCGCCCAGGTTGCTGTGCTGCGCAGGATGGTGCGCGATCTGCGGTTTGCGGTTGAGTTGGAAGTTTGCCCCACGATGCGCGAACCTGACGGGCTGGCGCTGAGCTCGCGAAACCGTAACCTCAGCGAAGGGGAACGTCGCCAGGCGCTGGTTCTGTCTCGCGCCCTTCGTGCGATTGAGAGGCGATTTAAGGCAGGCGAGGTGGATTCAGGCAAGCTGATTGGCGAGGCTCAGCGCATTCTGAAGGAAGAACCCGGAGTCCAGGTGGAGTATTGCCGGATTGTCGACCCGGAGTCGCTCGAGGATGTACCGGATGCTAGACCCGGTAGCCTGGCAGCGATCGCTGCGCGCGTGGGTGCTACCCGGCTTATCGACAATTTGTTGCTCTAACGTTTGGAGACGAAGGAGTTGCCGGCGAGCAGATAGCGGGCTGGACGAGAGGCTTCTTTGGTGATCCCTATGCGGGGCGTGATCAGGATGTCGTTCGCCGAATAGCCATCGTCCTGGATCTGCAGGTCTGATGAGCGAGAGGTGAAGTCGACGCCGTTGTCCCGGGACCGCGTGATGCCAAACGCCTTACACAGTCTCCCAGGACCGGAAGTGGAGAGCTTGAGGCCACAGATGGGTTCCAGGGCCCGGAACAGCACACCGCCGGCTCGGCCTTCCGGCTCACAGGAGACGTTCAGGCAATAATGCATACCGTAGATGAAATACACATATGCGTGGCCAGGGGGTCCAAAGAGCACGGCGTTTCGTGCCGTCTTGCCGGGAAAGGAGTGCGACGCCGGGTCGGACTCGCCGAAGTAGGCTTCTACCTCGACGATCCGGCCTACCTTTGCCCCTCTCACCAATAGTTTGCCAAGCAGCTTTTGCGCGACCAGGTCCGGCGCATCCAGATAGAAGCCCCGAGGGAGGACCGCCGCGCCTGTACAGGTCTTAGCCACGGGCCGCCTTGACCGCTGCGAGAACTTCTTCCGCATGCCCTTCCGGCTTTACTTTGGGGAAGATTTTCAGCAGCTTCTGATCGGGCCCGATGAGGAATGTCGTGCGCTCAATTCCAATTACTTTCTTGCCGTACATATTCTTTTCCTTGAGAACATCAAACTGTTTGCACACTACTTCGTCTACATCTGCTAGGAGGGTGTAGGGCAAGTTGTACTTTTCTTTGAATTTCTTCTGCGCCTTTGGAGTGTCACGGGAAATGCCGAGAACGACGGCGCCGGCCTGCTGTATCTTCTTGAATACGTCACGAAAGCCGCAGGCTTCAATCGTGCAACCGGGGGTGTCGGCCCGAGGATAGAAAAAAAGCACCACTGGTTTGCCGCCATAATCCTTCAGGTGTACGGTTTTATCTTCTTCGGTCTGAAGCGTGAAGTCGGCAACTTTGTCGTTCACTTGCATGGAGAGGGTCCTTCCAAAACGAGATGCGATGCAACGAGATTATTCCATGATGACGAAGGGGCCGCACATCCTGCTGATGTTGGTTGCGCTGGCTGCGCCCGCCGGCGCGCAATACCCCGGACATATGGAGACCAACAAGAAAGCCGCGCCTACGATCCGCTCCATAGCCGTGGTGGAGTGGACCGGGGATAAGGCGAAACCTAGCGCCAGCCGTCTGATTCCTATTTCTGTTTTCGACGGTGAGCAGTATCAACCGGGTGGGCTTTACCTGGCAAAGCCAGAGCCTCTGGCCTTGGAACCGGGAACAGAATATGTGCTGGAAGACGCCGGCATAGCGCGCGGCCTCTTCGACGTCAACACGGCGCAGGACGTGGACGGCTACTGGTTTGGCTACGGTGCGTGGAAACCGATGGCGGCTCCGGTTAAAAAAGCCAAGCCGAAGCAGGGTAAGAATATGCCCCAGGTGGTAAGCGATTCGGATGGCAAGCCGCATTTCAAGGGAAGAGATTCGAGCGGCAACTCTACTTCTACCGACTCGTCCACCACTTCCAGCAACTCACCCGCTTCCAGTAGCCCACCGGCAGGCGATCCTGATCGGCCTACCCTACGCAGACGGGCTGAACCATCCGCAGCGGCCCCCGCCGCCAGCAGCGCCGACAACAGTGCTGCGCCTGAAACCGCAATTGGAGGAGCCGACCCGGATCGTCCGCATATGGCTCATGGCCAGCAGACACCTACCGATGAGTTTCAACCGCCGCAGCTCACTGGAGTTCCTACCGGCCTGCAGCAGATGATCGCGGTGTCCGACGCCAGTGATCGCGAAGCGCATCCGTTCGTTTACCTGTGGGCCGACGCGTCAGACGCGGCCAAGATGAAGGAGCAAATGGAGATTGCGGCTGGTAATGCCATTGCGGCGGCGGCGCCTCCACCGAAGACCGCTCCCAGGCCCAGGACTCATACCGCGACCACCGCTACGCCGCGGCGTAAGACAAGCACAGCCCCACCTGCCGTCGCTACGCCGGTGTTTACCAATGAGCAGTTCAAGGCTTATGAACTCACCTTCAGTGGCGGCGCTACCCTGGTGTTCTCAGGCGAGACCCAGGATCATGCCGGGAAAACGAAATATGTGACCTTGATCGCTCAACCGGATTTCAATGGGGTTCCGAAGGTGCTGTTCAAGACTGTCACCGATGACGATCATCTGGATGTGAAGCCGAAGATGCGGCTGGTCGATGCGGTCGACGCGAAAGCGAGCAATCGCGGAGATTTGGTTTTTGAGTTGCGTACTAACAGGGATCGCGAATTTGTGATCTATCGCATTGGCAGTGGACAGGTTCAGCAGGTGTTTACTACTGGATCGCTTTCTAATTCGCCGTCGTCGCCTCCGCCTGAGGGAAGCTAAAAAGTCTCTGAACTTCCACCCTATCTCTTCCCGCTAACAAATGATGGGTGCCCCATATCTCGATTTTGAGATGTGGGATTCCGAGGACCTCGACCCTGACTGTGCCGGGAGCACGGGCTTCGGGGGCCGCTAGAAATAAACAGCCTAAGTCGGTTGCCGGGAGGTCTCTGCTCCTGTACCGTACATCTTAGAAGATGATTTCGGCAGGAGCTCGCTTAGCGCGCAGCCGTTCCTAGCCGGGGGAGTTTCCGTTCGTTAAACGGACTAAGCGCGAGCGAAGGACAGTTTTACCGCTGTCCGGTGGCACACCCGATCCCTGTCAAAAATCAGCTTGATCCAGCATCCCGCCGCGGCGGGATTTTTTATTGCGTCCCCACTGTGCCTGCGCAATGAAAACCTCTGCCGTCAACCGCAGTCCCCCAAAGAGCCACTCTTCCGGGAAGGGCACGGGTTCACCCGTGCCGTAATTCGTTGAGCGTTCCCGGGCTTTTAGCCCCTGAGGTACGTTTTGAAAGATTCAACCTCTACGCAATTGCCCTCGAAGACGAAGGCCAACTTCGTCTTCGCCTACCCTCACACTTCACAACTTCACCATCAACGGAGCTATCTATGCCTAAAAGCAACGTCAGCGACCCCATCACTGACCAGGAAATAGCGTTTGCCCGCCTGGTCCTCTCTGGAACCATGACCGACCGTCGTGCCGCAGAAGCCGTCGGTCTCAACCCCGACACCGCCGCCTACACCAAATCCAAACCTCGTGTCCGCGCCTACATGCTTGAGCATCGGGCCGCCGTGCAGCAACAGCTCGTCGAGCAGGATACCGAGGAACTACGCCGGTTCACCCTCAGCCGCGGCCAAGTCCTGGCACGCCTCTGGGAAATCGCAAACCTGGCCCCCGAAATGACCCGCAACAGCATGTCCGCCCAAGTCAAGGCTCTCTCCATGATCATCGCCATCGAAGGACTGATCCCCTCTAGAACCACCAACGACCGCCGCGCTGTCTCCGCCCAGAACCAAGCCGCCCCGCCGCCCCTAAACCCGCCATTCTATGTCTCCGAATGGATGCGTACCAAGCAGGAGGGAGAATCCGTGGACCCCCAGCCGCCACCGGCCCCGGAAGTAGAAGCCGCGTCCGAGCTCCATTCCGCTCCCAGCCGGGCGGATGACCCGCCTCCTCCCACCCCCGGCTCAACTCCAATAGAATTGTCATCGTCCCGACCGGCAGTGGAGGGACCGGAGCTCCGAAGGAGCGGAGTGGAGGGACCTGCGGTTGCCGGCCCCCTGGACACCCCGCAAACGACCTCATCGTTGCCCCGTGTCCCCATGGCCGATTACATTGCGCCCGACACCAGACGCCCCTTCACCATAGACAAGAACCGCTTTGGCAGGCGCCGTTGACCTGCGCGCTGCCTCTTTATGCCCCAAAAGACCCAAAAGCATCGAATTTTATCGAATTTTACAAAAACAGAGCCGTCAGGAAATCTCGGGTAGCGTACGCGGACCGTTTAGGGGGTAGTGGGTAGTTTGGTTGTGTCCCAGCCGCCGCCCAGGGCTTTGATGAGCTGCACGCTGGCGGCAAATTCGCGGGTGGTGATGTCAGCCGCGGTTCGCTCGTTCGCTAATTGCGTGGTCTGCGCGATGATGACTTCGAGGTAGGTGGTCACACCGCCCTTGTAGCGGTTGGTGGAGATACTGGTTGATCGCTGAGCGGACTCGACCGCCCGCAGCTGGGCCACCGATTCGCTGTTCAGAATTCGCAGACCGGAAAGATTGTCTTCGACCTCCTGGAAGGCTTGCAACACCGTTTCCCGGTAATTGGCCACGTTCACTTCATAGCTGGCTCGTGCCTCTTCGGTGAGCGCGTGACGACGGCCGGCATCGAAGAGCAACTCGACCGCCGAGCCGCCTAACGACCAGAGCGAGCTTGGTCCCTGGATTAAAGTACCGGCGTTCTTGCTTTCAAAGCCACCTGTGCCGGAAATGTTGATGGTGGGGTAATAGGCCGCAATCGCAATCCCTATCTGGGCATTGGCTGCGTTGGCGCGCCGTTCTGCCGCGGCAACGTCGGGACGCCGCTCCAGCAGTTGCGAAGGCACGCCGACCGGTACCTGGGGTAACGGCAGGTCTAACGGAGCGAAGGCGAGGGAGAAACTGGATGCCGGGGTACCCGTGAGGGTAGCGATGGCGTGCTCATACTGCGCGCGCGCAACCCCAACGTCGATGGCCTGGGCACGAGTCTGGTCAAGCTGGGTTTGCGCCAGGGCGACATCGGCGTCGGTGGCGACTCCACCGGCGAACCGGGCCTTGGTCAACGCCAGGTACTGCTCATATTGCAGCACGGTATTGTCGAGCAAGCGCTGTTGGGTATCGAGGCCGCGCAATTCGAAATAATCGGTGGCCAGCTCCGAGCGCAGGCTAAGATCGACGTTCGCCAGGTCAGCGGCTGTGGCCTGCGTGGTTGCCCGCTGCGATTCCACCTGCCTGCGGACGCTGCCCCAGAGATCAGGCTCCCAGGAGACTTGCCCCTGGAGGAATAAGTCGTTGTAGGTACTCTTGCTGCCGGGAACGTACAGCGGACGATTTTGCGACTGGCGTTCGCGTGTTGCCGATGGACCGACCTGCACCGTCGGATAGTACTGGGAACGGTAGAACTGGATCGCCGCCCTGGCCTGCATGTACTGCTCGTAGGATGCCTTGAGGGTCTGGTTAGAAACTGCAACCTGCTCCTCGAGCTTGTCCAATTGCGGGTCCTGATAGATTTCCCACCAATTGGGCCGCATCGCGCTGTCGTTGGGCGTCACCTGCTTCCATCCTCCCGCGGGAAGATCGGGTGGAGGAACGACGGCGCTTTCTTTGAAGGCGGGAGCTGTCGGCGCAGTGGGTTGATGATAGTTCGGACCAACCGTGCAGCCGGAAAGCAGGAGCGTGATCGCGAGAAGGCCGCCAAGGGAGGTGGTTCGAGAACGCATTACGACTTGCTCCCGTTAGACGGGTGTTGCTCATCCTCTTCCCCGCTCTTGCCGGTTTCGACCACGTGCACCGGCTCTCCGTCGATCAGAGAATCGGGCGGATTCTGTATCACCTGCGAGTCTGTTTCGAGGCCGTGAATGACTTGTACGGTGGAGCCGTCATCCTGCCCCAGGACCACCTGGACGAGCTTCGCCTGATCTCCATTGGGTCCTTTAACCACCGTACCCACCTGTAATCCCTCAGCGCGAAAGATGAGCGCGGAGACGGGAATGATCATGGGCACGACGGCGCCATGCACAGCCAAGTGGACCTGGGCGTAGGCACCCGGCAAGAGCTTGCCATCTTTGTTCTCGACATCGATTTCTACGAGCAGGGTTCGGGAGGCGGGATCAATCGCTTTCGCGGTGCGCACGAGCTTGCCGGTAAAGGTCTGCCCGGGAAATTCGGTGAGAGTCAACTGGGCGAGCGTTCCGGGAACCGCTGACTGAGAATAGATCTGGGGAACGTTCACGTACACACGCAGGACGTTGAGCGCGGAGATGCGAAACAACTCGGTGCCGTTGCCCCCGTTGATCAACTGCCCAACATCGACACCGCGGGCGGTGATGACCCCGCCAAAAGGGGCATAGATCTTTTCAAACGATTGCAGCTGCTCCAGCCGCTGCACGTTGGCCTGGGCAGACGTTACGGCGGAGCTGGTGGATGCCGCCTGGGTAACGAAGGTATCCGTGTCCTGCTTGGAAACGGCATTTTGCGTGAGCAAACCCTGGTAGCGGGTAGAGTTGGTCTTGGCCAAACCTGCGTTGGCTTCGGCGGTGGACAAGTCTGCGCGCGCCTGCAGCAATTGCTTGTCTACTTCTGGTGAGGCGATCACTGCCAGCAATTGTCCCTGGCGGACGTGGGCGCCTATGTCGAAGTACCAGTTGCTAAGGTAACCGTCGGTGCGCGCGAATAAAGTTGCGTCGCTGTAGGCGTAAACGTTGGCGGGCAGAATGATCTCCTGCCCGATTTTTCCCTGGACGGGCGGGTGAACGAGGACGTCGGGAGCAGCGAGGGCGTCGGTCTGATCTTTGAGCGTGGTGCGGGCACGCACCCGAGGCACGATGCCGGTGACCACCAACACGACGGCCACCAATAGCAGAACCACGATGAATAGTACGGCGACCCTGCCGGAGAGAGGCGGAGTATCCGGAGGTGCGCCGTGGGCCTCAGTTACCGGTTCTGGCCGATGGTCTGATCTTTCCTGATTCATCTCTCAGTTCTCTCCCATTTTCTAGTCTTCCAGATTTGCCGCTGGTGCTGTGGCCGCGGCGCGCCTGCTGCGACGCGCAAGGTACCCGTGGATCACGCTGAAAAGCGTGGGCACAAAAAACAAGGTGGCCATGGTCGCAAACAACAATCCGCCGATCACCGCGCGGCCAAGCGGTGCGTTCTGTTCCCCGCCATCGCCCAGGCCCAGCGCCATGGGCACCATGCCGATGATCATGGCCAGCGCAGTCATGAGCACGGGACGAAAACGTGTATACCCGGCTTTCAAGGCGGCATCGCGCGCATCACCGACATTTTCTTCCATTTGCTCGCGGGCAAAGCTGATCACAAGAATGGAATTCGCGGTAGCCACGCCCATGGTCATGATGGAACCAGTGAGAGCAGGCACGCTGATATGGGTTCCGGTGATGAACAGCATCCATACGATGCCGCATAACGCGGCGGGCAATGCGGCGATGATCATGAAAGGATCGAGCCACGACTGGAAGTTGACCACGATGAGCAGATAAACCAGCAGGATCGAGAATGCGAGGCCACTGGTTAATCCAATGAACGAAGAGTTCATGGTCTGCACCTGGCCGCGGATGATGACCTGCGAACCGCGAGGCAGCTCTTTGCGATGAGAGGCAACGATCTGGGAAATTTTGTCGGACACGCTGCGCAAGTCGCTATTGACCACGTTGCCGTAGATGTCGAGTACCGGGGCAATGTTGTAGTGGCTGACGGTGGCCTGTTCAGAGCCACGGATGAGGTTGGCTACGTTACCGAGAATCTGGACTGGGGCGACGCCCGGTGCGGTCGAGGGAGCCGCGCCGGTGTTCACCGGCGTGAAGTTGGTGGCGCCGACAGAGACGTTGGGATTGGTGATGATGCTGTTTGCGGCGCTGGGCGTGGTTACGGGGATATTTTGCAGATCGATGATCGACTGCAAGTCATACTGCGGGGTTTGCGCAGAAATGTTGTAACTCACGCCAGTTCTGGGATCGAGCCAAAAGGTAGGGGTGGTTTGGAAGCTGCCACTGGTCGAGGCCAGTAGACTGCCGGCAACATCGCGCTGGGTCAAGCCGATGTCCTGAGCTTTGGAACGATTTACGTCTACAAAAAAATGAGGATTGTTGAAGGGCTGCTGAATGTGCAGATCCGCAACGCCCGGAACGTAGCTTACATCCCTCAGCAATCGATTTGTAAAGTCACGATTGCCCTGGAGATTGTTGCCGATCACCTGAATATCGATCGGGGCCGGGAGGCCGAAGTTAAGGATCAGGGTGACCATATCCACGGGCAGTGTATAGAAAATGGTTCCTGGGAACTCTGCGTTCAGCTTGGGGCGAAGGTGCTGCACGTAGGTATCGGTGGGATGGTGCTTTTCTGTCAGCTGCACGGTGATGTCGGCATCGGAAGTTCCCACCACACCTGTGCTGGTGTAGGAGAGATTCAAGCCGGAATAGGGGATGCCTATGTTGTCGATGATGCTGACCAGTTCACTCTTGGGGATCTCCTGGCGAATGGCGTTATCGACCAGATCGCACAGCCGAGCCGTTTCTTCAATGCGCGTACCGGTCTGGGCGCGCAGGTGAAGTTTGAATGAGCCGGCATCGACCGAGGGAAAGAAATCCTGCCCCAGCCACGGGTACAACAAGAGCAAACGAACCGATGGTAAAGACAAAGAAAAGAATCAGAAAGACAGTGCTGTGCCCGATGGCGAGCTGCAACAAGCGGAAGTAGAAGACACGGAGCTGCTCAAATCTGCGTTCAAACGCCAGTTGCGCGCGAACCACCGGGTTGCGGCTTTGCTTGCTTCTGCTTTTCACTGGCCGGGTCATGCTCCTGCAGAAGGAACTTGGCCATGGTTGGAACCACGGTCCGGGAAAGGAAATAAGATGCCAGCATGGCAAAGATGACGGCTTCGGCCAAGGGTACAAAGAGATACTTCGCCACACCGCCCATGAAGAACATAGGGACAAAGACGATGCAGATCGATAGGGTCGATACGAAGGCCGGAATGGCGATCTGGGCAGCACCGTCGAGGATCGCCTGCTCCACCTCTTTGCCTTCTTCAAGGTTGCGGTTGATATTTTCGATTTCGACGGTGGCATCGTCGACCAGAATTCCTACGGCCAACGCCAGGCCACCCAGGGTCATGATGTTGATGGTCTCGCCCAGGGCTCCCAGAACAATCAACGAAACAAGGATGGAAAGAGGGATGGAGACGGCGATGATGAGCGTACTGCGCCAGCTGCCAAGAAAGACCAGGATCATGACGGCGGTGAGACAGCCGGCGATGATGCCCTCGCGGACCACACCAGTGATGGCGCCGCGTACAAAAATCGACTGATCGGACAACGGTGTAATACGTAACTCTGGCGGCAGCTGGCTTTCGATCAGCGGCAACAAGGCCCGAATTCTGGAAATGACGTCCAGGGTCGAAACATCGCCGTTCTTGAGCACCGACATCAGGCTGGCGCGCTGGCCATCGACGCGGACGATGTTGGTCTGGGGTGGGAAGCCGTCGCGGACGTGAGCCACGTCACGGACGTAAACAACGGCTCCATTGACGCTTTTGATGGGCAGGTCGTTCAGTCCCTCGATGGTGTTGGGGGCGCTGTTGGTGGCCAACTGGTACTCAAATGTTCCCACCTTGACGGTTCCGGAAGGGAGAATGAGGTTCTGCGCGCCGATGGCATTGACCACGTCGTTTGGAGATAGGCCCCGGGCTTGTAGCGCCTGCAGATTCAGATCCACTTGCACCTGGCGCTGCTTGCCGCCGTATGGATAGGGACTTTCCGCACCTTCGACGGTGGCGAATTGGGTGCGGATGAAATTCAACCCGAAGTCATTCAACTGCTGTTCAGAGAGGCCTTTGCCGGAGAGACCGAGTTGCAGAATAGGCACGCTGGACGCGGTATAGGTGATGATCAGGGGAGGGGTTGTGCCCTGCGGCAGTTGGCGCAACTGGGTCTGCGATACGGCAGTGATTTGCGCAATGGCAGTGGCGATCGTCACCTTCGGCTGAAAGTAGACCTTCACCACCCCCACGCCATCGAGCGACTGGGACTCGATGTGATCGATATTGTCGACCGTAGTGGTCAGCGTGCGTTCGGTGATGGTGATGATGCGGTTGGCCATATCCACAGCGGATAGGCCGGTGTATTGCCAAACGATGCTGACTACCGGGATATCAATGTTGGGGAAAATATCGGTTGGGGTGTTGATGATCGAGAGCGGCCCCAAAATCAGCAGTAACAGCGCGAAGACGGCGAAGGTGTAGGGACGCCGTAGCGCAAGACGAACAATCCACATTTTGCTAGCTCACTCCTAGGACGTTCCTTCCGGCAGGAAAGACCCAGCGGAAGGGGTGGGTAGGGCAAAAGCTAAACCGGCCAGGGTCAGGTCGAAGAAAGGCGAATTTAGCGCGAGCGTCTTTCACGATCCCAGGCTGTTGCGAGCGTTGTTGAGCCCTCTCTGAGAAGAAATGGGGCTTTGGCAAACTTGCAGCCTAATTCAAATTATACGTTTTTGCTCCATCGAAACGAGAGCAGACGGATCGCGGCTATTCTTCTATGGATTTGAGATGTTGAGCGGAGACGGTTTGATTCAGAAGCACAGCAAACAAGAAAACGGGGTGGAGGTTCTGTTTGCTCTTGTAAGACGTTGAAGGGTGAGATTTTTGTATCCCACCCTTCGATTGGTGTTGGGGGTAGAGCCCAAAGGCTCGTCTACTTGGCCAGGGCGGATTCCAGGGCGTCGCTGGAAATACCGACGGCCTTGTTGGGATAGTAGGCGTTTGAAATATACTCCTGCAGCATGCGATGGGTGTTGAAGAAGGAGCCGTTGAGGGCAATGGTAGAGCGCATGACGGTCCGCCATTGATCAGGATTGCCGTAATAGAGCGGCAGAATCGTCGATTCCAATCGGTCGTAAAGACTGGCAACCTCATGCTCCTGAGTATCACTATCCGGTATGGCCCAGCCGGTGACACCTTCTATCCAGCCTTCAACCCACCAGCCGTCGAGAACACTCAGGCTGGGAACGCCGTTGAGTGCCGCCTTCATGCCGCTGGTGCCGGAAGCCTCGAAGGGACGGCGAGGCGTGTTCAGCCAAAGATCGACGCCTGCAGTAAGCATCGAAGCAAGTTTCCATTCGTAGTTTTCCAGGTAGACGATCTTGAGCGCATCGGACTCAAGCCTGGCTGCTACTTCGAAAATCTCCTGGATCAGCTTTTTGCCCGGTTCATCATGGGGGTGAGCTTTGCCGCTAAAGAGGATCTGCAAACCGCGGAATTTTTCCGCGCACTCAACCAGGCGCTCAGGATCACTCAGCAACAGATCGGCCCGTTTGTAGGTGGCTACGCGGCGAGCAAAACCAATGGTGAAGACGTTGCTGCGCAGCGTGATCCCAGTCCTCTCCGCAACCGCCTCAATCAGCGTGCGCTTGGACTGAGCATGCGCCTTCTCGATTTCGCGAAGAGGCACGTCAATGGCGTAACGAAACTGGAAATTATCCTGGCGCCACCGCGGGATGGTGCGATCGAAGATGGCCTGCATCGGCGGAGCGGTCCAGGTGGCGGCGTGCACCCCATTGGTGATGGCATCGATCGAGTATTCGGGAAACATTTCTCGCGAGATCTTGCCGTGCTGCATGGCAACCCCGTTGACGAAGCGCGACGAAGCCAGGGCGACGTATGTCATGTTGAGCATTCCGTCGTGACAACCGCCCATGCGCTGCAGCAGGTTGGTAACATCCCGGCCGAGAATGCGGTTGGCCTGCTCCATGGAAAAGCGGTCATGGCCGGCAGGGACCGGGGTGTGGGTCGTAAACACGCAACGGCTTCGGACTGCCTGCGTATCCCGCTCATCAATGCCCCGATGGAGGTCGCCACCCAATTGAAGCTCCATCAAACCCACGGTTAGAAGTGCAGCGTGACCTTCATTCATGTGGTAGACGGTTACGTCGTAATCCAGGGCCTCGAGCATGCGCACGCCACCGATGCCCAGAATGGCCTCCTGACGCAGGCGATAGTCCGTATCCCCACCGTAGAGGTGATCGGTGAGCTCACGATCACGAGGGTCGTTTTGGGGCAAATCAGTGTCGAGGAGGTAGATTGGGATGGTGTGCCCGGTGACCCCTTCAAGGTCGTATCGCCAGGCGCGGACGATTACCGGACGATCCTCGATGGTCACCTGGACCAAAGCCTTTTCAAGCCGCAGAAGTTTTTCGATGGGCCAGGGTTGATCTTCAGCGCTCTGAATTCCCTGGGCATTGAGATGTTGCTGGAAATATCCTTTGCGGTGCAGCAGGGTTACGGCGCAGAGTCTCAGGCCCAGATCAGCTGCGGACCGCATCGTGTCTCCTGCCAGAACACCGAGTCCCCCACTGTAGGTTGGCATTTCCGGGGAGATGGCGATTTCCATCGAAAAATAAGCTACTGTGCCTCCACGTTCAGAGAGGCCCATCGAGGAAAAATCGATTTGCTGGTTCGAAAAATGCATCGTGCTTATCTCCCTATGAGTGCGTCCGTTTGCAAGAAGTTCAACTCAAAGCTGCAAGCGCAAGCCCTTAGCCAACCGGTGCCCATAAACTCCGCCAGTGTCCCGTTTTTTCCCGAAGTAGTGTCTATTCTAACCATCGACTGCCCGGCTTTTATCACGAATCGAACTGACACTTCCGTCGAGCGATCTAGTGCTTCTGTGGGAGCACGTTTTGGACGTTTTGATTTTCAGGACGTGAACAACGACCATTTCACGGAGCGATTGCCGAGGCAACGGGCTGCGCAAGTACCTCAGCCGTTACTTGGCTGAGTCTGCTCCAAATTTCCTGCAGCCAGGACAGATGTTCCGGCTTCATCAACACGGAACGGAGGCAGGTGACGGTCCCCTGCTGAGGCTGATCCGGCCAGGTGCCGGCGGGGAAAAAGCTGGTGGGAAGCTGGGCCAGAGCCAAATGAAGATTCTTGCGGGCCGCAGCGGCGAAGATTTGCTGGGCTAACTGGGACGATGCAGTCACGTTGGCAGCGCGCACGGCCCACACCAGGATGTCGAGCTCCGGCGCGAAGGGAGAAACGAACCGGTCATCTGCACAGATTTTTTGCTGCAGGAGCATTGCCGCCTCCCGGCTGGAAGCTAACCCGTTAGCGAACTCACCCGTTCTGATGAGTGGCAACAGCTGCTGAGTTGCCCATAAGGCGACGGCGGAAGCGCCTGCGCGTGAACACTCCAGGCTGATTTCGCCCAGATGAAGATCGCTCGAAGTGAAGTAAGTGTAAGGCGAGTCATGTTTATAGAAACGGCCCACGGCCGGGTCGCGAAACAGGATGCACCCACAGCCATACGGCTGCAATCCATGTTTGTGAGGGTCGACCACGATGGAGTCCGCCTCCGCAATGCAGGCAAAGGCCCGGGCCGCCTCTTCCCCCAGGTTTGGTACGAGGCTGAAATACCCGCCGTAAGCAGCATCGACGTGGACGCGAAACGGATAGGTGTCCCGCAGGGCCAGGACTTTATGCAAGGGATCGACGGCACCGGTAGCGGTTGCGCCCAGTGTTACCACCACCGTGCCCACGTCTCCATTTTTTAATGTTGACTCGAGGGCTGCCATATCCATGCGGCCTTGACCGTCGGCAGGTACGGTGGCGAAGGGCAAACCCAGAACGCTGCTGATTCTGCTATGGGTGTAGTGGGCTTGTTCGGAAGCGAGGACGCGTTTGCCGGGAGAAAGCTGAGCGGCGATCCAGAGTGCCTCCAGGTTGGCAAACGTGCCTCCGCTGGTGAGGTGCCCGAGAAACTCTGTCCAGGAAAACATGCGGGCGATCTCGCGGACGGCTTCTATCTCCATGTAGGAGCTGGCGCGGCCGCCGTCGAGTGCGTGGTTGTTGGGGTTGATGTACATGGCGAGCGCGTAGGCGGCGCGCGCCACGGGATGGGGCGGTTTGAGCATCTGCCCGGCGTACAGAGGATGGAAGTAGGGGTAGTTGTCCGCCATGCGCTGCGCAACCTGGGTCAGCACTGCCGCCATGGCGTCGATCGCGGATGAGTCGTTGGCGTAGGGCGGCAGATCGCGGAAAGAGGCCTCGAGCTGTGGCAGTGCACCGGCAAGGAGCCTCAGAGCTAAATCATCAGGCATGATTTATTTTACTGAGGCAGCGATTGTTTGGTCGCTTTGCGTTCGACGCCCAACGCTTCGAGGGCATCACAGGCAGCCTTCACCCCATCTTCGAGGTGCAGTCGCTCTCCTATGCGGGCTGCCCGTTGCCGCAGACGGGCGTTTTCCAGCAGCAGTGTAATTTTGCGGGCCGCCAGCTCGGCCGTGTAACGGCGGCGCCTGATCACGCGAGCTACGCCCAGGCGACGAACGCGGCGTGCATTATCCGGTTGATCGTGGCTATAGGGCATTACCAGCATTGGTTTGCCGGAACTCAATGCCTGCGCAGTTGTGCCTACTCCGCCCTGGTGGATGATGACCGAAGCGCGAGGGAAAAGCCTGGAATAAGGAGCATACTGAGCGACGCACACATTCTGCGGAACCTGCTGCGGGACGTTGCGTGGGTCGCTGCCCACCAGAAGCACGGCACGCTGGCCCGTCAAGCCGGCAGCCAACGCGCTCTGCTGGTAGAAATCGCCTGCATCGAGAACAGCGGCTGAACCCAGGGTGAAGACCAGCGGCGGCGGCCCTTGATCGAGGAAACGTTCGACCTCTGGGGGTAGATCACGTTGACCCGCGTCGCCATCGTAAAAGGCGAAGCCGGTCACCTTGGTAGCAACAGGCCAGTCTGGTTGAGGCTCGCCCAGCAAGGGGGAAAACATGGCCAAAACCAAATAGGGAGAATGCTTGGCTTCAAAGATGGGGTCAGGACCGCGGCGCAAGCCTAGCTCGGAACGAAGCTGATAGATCGGCTCTGGCCAGCTCCGCGTGACCCAGCGAGCGAATCGCGCAATCACTCTTCCCATTCCGGGCAGGGCTGGTTGGAGCCGCGCCAACATGGGATAAGGAGGCAACACGGGCGCATCATAACGGGAAAAGAAGGAAAGTGGCGCAAGCACATGCGAGGCCCAGGGTATTCCGGTGACCTCGGCGACGATTGGGGCTTGATAAACCAGCTCTCCGGCCAGCATCAGATCGGCGCCTCCGTTGGCTTCGACGGCGGCGAGCAACTCCCGATAGCTTTGGCGAATGGCGGGAAACAGTATCTCGCGCAAGGTGCGTTCTGTTCCCTTGCGAATGTCCATCAACATTGCGACCAACTGGTTGTCTTCCGGATCGAGGATCGGGCCGACGGCGGCGAATTCCAGCCCCAGCGAGGTGATTTTGGAGCGGAAGAGCTCGGGAACAGCCAGAACAGGCGTGTGGCCTCGCTGCCGCAGCTCGAGTGCCAGGGCTATGAGCGGATGAATGTCGCCGAGCGTGCCGAAGCTGGTGAGAACAATGCGCATGCGCTGCTTCTGCAGTTTAAATGCCGATCATGAAAGGATTGCCATAGCAACGCTTCGAGGCAGCGTGGGTTGACCCAAAGGCCGGCAGTGAAAGGTGGCTAGAAAGTGGCTCTCGAAAGCGTGGAAACGCCGCTCGAGCTCGAATTGCTGGCGTGCTTTTTCGCTGCCCTCGAGCAAGGCTACGCATGCTCCCGTGGCCCGCTCGCGGCCAAGTTGTTCGCGGCAGGCGGCGCGGACGTGGGCGTAGTTCTCCCATGGACCTGATTGCTCCCAAAGGCTTTCCCCAGGCAGGAAGCTGTGTTCGAGGCTAGTCCTCACCATGTTTTTGAAGTCGCTGTAGGTGAGCGGGTATGAGATCGCGGCACGGACATATTCGTGGGTCAGATTAATACGCGAGACGCCTTCATCATCAGTGGAGAGCGCTACCGGCACGTGATAGAGACGGTACAGAGGCAGGGGATGGTCCGCGTCTTTGACGTTCAGGATTACATCGTTGCTGGTGAGATTGATCTCCGTCATGATTCGCCTGGCTGCCATCTCCTTGAGCAAATCGTAGGGATGGTCTTCCTGCATTACATCCACGCCGTGCCCGATGCGTTCTGCGTTGGCTACTTCCACCGCGGAACGGACGTGGAATCGCAGATCCTCGGGTGGCGTCATTCCCGGCGAAAGTTCGCCCGCATGCAGGGTGATATGGACCTTGGGATAGAGGAGATGGAGTGCATGGACCATCTGCATTTGTAGCCGGTAGTTCGACAGGGCGACGCGCCAGTCTTCCGGCTGCACCATATTGATGCCTACGACCAGCGAGTTTTTGGAGGCAAGCTCGAAACCGCACACCAATTGGATAAAGACTGCGGGTGAGGGCAACGCGCGCAGCACCTGGTAGAGGAAGCGCACCTCGACTTCGCAGGCCGGAGCGGCCTGACTACTGGTTCGGCAATGCTCCCGCTCGCGGCGGTTGCGTTCGCCCTCTTCGAATTCCGCTTGCATGGCGGGCAGGTAATTTCGCAAGCCGGCGTCGAGCAACTGCTGTCGCAGGTGGGCGAAATCTGTCTGCATGTCAATGGGTCCCAGGCTCCCAGCCAGAGCCAAGGCCGGCGCGAAGGTGGGGGTACTCATGATTTCAAGGTATTGCTCGTTCTGCTCCGCGGCACGAGTCGCCAGCTCATCCACCCATTCCCCCACGTGGCTGGGATTCTCGACGGCCTGAAATTGATCAAAAGACGCGAAGAAATGATCGTGCCCCGACTCCCCGGTGACGGGAACGAACGTGCGCATCGAGAACTTGTCAAGCAGCTGATCGTAGAGCTTCTGATGGGTAAGAGCGTTGGCTGCGGGCTCGCCTTCGTCGCCACAAACGGGCTGCGGGGGAAGGCTGCGCGTGGTGGCCGCGGTCTTGTACAGGGTGAGGGTTTTGGAATTGATGCAGAGATTGTCTTCCGCGGCTTCACGGATAAAGGTTTCCGCATACACGGCGCCCGCCAGGTGAGTGTGCAGATCGGCGCCCTTGGGCATGTGCTCAAAGAAAGCGTATAGGGCGAGGGGACCTTGCCGGCGGGCCTGCTCGAAGGCTCGGGCGGCGCGGGTTTCGCCACTCTGTGTGACTGGTTGCGGCTGGGCAAGGGCAGCCGGCAGCAGGCAGAACAGCAGGGTGGAAACGGCCAGGCGCATCGAGGGACGGTCAAGGGACATGGTCTGAGGCAGGTGGCGTTTCTCAAGTGTACGACATGAAATTTGCGCGCTGCGATGCGATTGTTATACTGACGTTTGTTGCTTGTGCGCAGTTGCTGACCTGACCGGGCCCTCCGCCTGAAGCCGCAGACTCAGACACAACTTAAGCGGAAGCAGCGCCCTTGGGTTACCCGAGGCCAGATAGCTCAGTGGTAGAGCGCGGCCCTGAAAAGGCCGGCGTCGGCGGTTCGATCCCGTCTCTGGCCACCATCTTGAATCAACAACTTAGCCCGACTTGCACAGCAATTCTCCGAGAACATTTCAACTCCTTCCTTCGTAACCGATTGAAAATACTCAATTAAACGATGTTCCCGTATTGTTCCCCTCTGCGATAAGCCCCGCTTACATAGAAATCCCTCTTGAGTGAGTCCACCGGTCATGCAGCTTCTCATGCCGGTATCCGTCGTTGTGTCAGGTCAAGGACAGTCATGTTGCTGATTTCCGCGGATGGCCAACGGCAGGATTTCACTAGCCATCGTGCTGCCCTGCGCTCATCGAGGATGAGTTGGAACGTGTGAGTCGTTTGTGAGAAGACAGTGGGCGTAAGAAGCGCGACGAAGGCTCTCTCGACCTTCGAGTGATCGATGAGAGTGAAACGCAGGTTGAAGGCTATATTGTCGGGGAGAGGATCACCGTGGCCGGCTGGTAGAGCAACGGTCGGAACTGTTGATAGTTATTCTCGTCAAGCAGCAGGATGTGAACATTCGGATTCGCCGCAAGCTTGCGGGCAGAGTTCAGTCCAGCAAACCCGCCACCGACGATTACGACGTGCTTCAGACCTTCCGCGTTTTAGCCGAATCGGTACGGTTACGACTGTAGCTTATCGGCACCCTCGAGACGAATCTTGTTCGAACCAACTAATTTTGGCGTTTTCGGCTATTGAACCGCCGCGCAAATAGATCGTCCAGTCAGATTCACGAACATCGAGGTTCTATGTAGGTTCACAAGCTACCAAACTCATTGACGATTGGTCGTCATATTTTGACAGCCGAAAACACCAAAATTGGTCGCTTTGATCAATATTCCGCTGCACGTAGACCCTTAACCTGCGATATGTCTGCCTGCCGGTCCAGAAGACTGTCAGCGCCTTATAGATCACCAAGAAGCCGAACAGACGAGATGTAGACTCCTGTCTCCTGATGTCGAGAGTTCGCTGCCGACGAGATGCGCCGCTTCGCAGGCACTCTAAGCTTGGTTACGGGAGGGGCATGTTCAACAAGATGGCTGTTGTCTTTGACGAATCGCCTGGCACCTCACATGCGCTGACCTCTGCAATTGCGCCAGCCACAACCCTTGGCCCCGAACTGCAGACGGTCACGGTCATAGAACGACCCGCCGCGTATACGGGATACGTCTCCGCAGCGCCTCTCTTATCGCATGTTCTGACTGAAGACAGAGTGAAATTCTACGAGCGGCTCCAAGAGACGGCTAAGGCGGAGGGGCGTAAACACAGCGTTGCAGTCCACGCCGACCCTGTTACTGGCGATGAAGTGGAAGCGATTGTCGAGTTCCTTCGCCAGGAGAAGATGGATCTGCTGGTCCTCGAGCTCCACAGGTACGCTCCGCGCGCAGCCCGCCTGTGGAGTAACGTGTCCGCACTCGAGCAAGGGCCGCTTGCTGCGTACTGGGCATTCACTGAATGGGATTCCTGAGAGTGGAAAGGCCATCGGCATACAGGTCACCTGCCGTGTGTTTGAAATCTTCCAACAGCGTTGATTCCTTCCCTTCGGGAAGAACGATGCACACTCCTTCGATGGGCAAATTCGGTCTGCTCTTGTTGCTCCTTCTGCTCTTATTCTTGCGAGAGCGGGGATGGTCGCAGTGCGCCGGTGTAGCGTCGACCCCGCGTGCCGCATCCGATTGCGCCGCCCATGCCATTCCTGCGGGAAAGATCGCTGACGCTCGATCCGACCCATCTCTATTCGTTAGCTGAACTGGTCGACATCGCGGAACACAACAATCCGCGCACGCGCGTCGTTTGGGAGCGCGCCAAGCAGAAGGCGGAACAACTCGGCATCGCGAAAAGCGCCTATTTTCCTGTCTTGACGGGTATTGCGACATTCGCAGATGAACGAATCATCGAGCCGTTTCCACAACCGCTTGCGCCACGCGGCTACATCATGGTCGAAGCCACTGTGGTGCAGCCGGAAATTGCGCTGCAATATCTTGTCTTCGACTTTGGCAAGAGAGAAGCCAACATCGGCGCGGCGAAAGCCGAGGCACTGGCCGCGGGAGCCAATTTTATCCAGGCGAACCAGGAAGTCGCCTTCCAAGTCACAAGCGACTATTACAAGCTGGTCACCGCACAGGAGCGTCTTCAAGCGGCGCAGGAAACTCTGAAGACGGCACAAACGACGCAGGACGCTGCTGAAGACAGGTTACAGAATGGACGAGCCACCATGCCCGATGTTCTCAATGCCAGGGCCGAAACATCGCAGGCTGTCTTCGATCTGGAAGCGGCGGACGGGGATGAAAAAATAGCACGGGTCACTCTGGCAGAGGAGCTCGGCGTGGATCCTTCGCCCAACATTGTGATTGATGCGCAAAAAAATGCTCCTCTGCCCGAATCGCTGACCCTTCCCATCGATGAGCTGATCAATCGCGCGATGGCCGACCGCCCCGACCTGATGGCGCAAATCTCGGAAATCCGCGCGGCAGATAATCGAGGTCCGTGCCGCCAAAGCAGAATACCGTCCCCAAATCGTGCTGTCGGGTTCGGGTGCTCAACAGGCCATTTGGCCCTCTGCCGACTATGGTCAGCTCGGAGCGGCCAATGAACCCGTGTGGTCCGCCTCGCTAACCGTTGAGTGGCGAATCTTTGACGGGGGCGCGAGAAAGAATCGGCTGGCCATGGCTGAATCGAAAAAGCGTGAGGCACAGGATGAATTTACCGACAAGCACGACCAGGCTCAACGCGAGGTCTGGACCGCTTTTATCGCCTTCCGCACGGCACAGAGGCAGGAACAGGCAGCAGTGGCGCTACTTGATTCGGCCAGCACTTCGTACTCGGCATCGCTCGATGCTTATAAGTACGGCGTCAAGAATCTGGTCGACGTGGTAACTGCAGAGAAGCAGCTGGCACTGGCGCGGCTCTCCTCTGTGTCCGCCCGCTCTCAACTATTTCTGCAAGCAGTCCAGCTCGAATTCGTAACCGGCAACCTGTTACGGAGCCTGCCTCCCGCGACCAAACTACAAACACAGGATGGGCAAAAGCAATGACGAAAGAGCGACTATTCGGGGTTACAGTCGCGTGCCTGTTATGCACCGGATGCAGCCGCGCGCCTTCTATTTCTATCATCGGCTCTTTTTTCCCGGTATGGATGGTTTGCCTTGTCGCTGGCGTGGTTCTGGCTTTCGGCGTTCGCTTTTTCCTGCTGCGCTACCGGCTGGAATCTGAGGTTGGCCCGGTTGCTCTTTTCTATCCCTGCGTTGTTGCGCTCTTTACCTGCCTGTTGTGGTTGATTTTCTTCCGATAGGACAATGTATGACACAGGACTCTGAGAACCTCAATCGCAAGCGACTAGGGCGCCGGATCTTTATCGGAGTCGTCGTGGCTGCTGTCGTCGCATTGTTGCTCGTCACGCTGGATACCGAGCGGAATCCGCGCACCGACGACGCTAGCGTCAGGGCGAACTTCATCGAAATAGCCCCTGAGGTCAGTGGCCGTCTCGTCCAGCTACCGGTAAAAGACAATGCCTTCGTGAAGCAGGGTGACCTGCTATTCGTCATTGATCCACGCGACTACGAGTATGCCCTGCAACAGGCGCTTTCTGATCAGGAAAATCTGAAACAGCGAATCATCGACACAAAGCGTAAGATCGCGGCGCAGAACAGTGCCGTCCAGGCGGCAAGCGCAGCGGTCAACACCTCCACAACCGCGATAAGCACCGCCGGAAGCGGGGTTGATTTAGCCAAGGCTGCGGTATTGCGCGCTCAGGCTAACGTTGCTGCTGCCGAGGCTCAACTCAAGTACGCCACCAATGACTTCCATCGAATTGAGCCCCTGCTGCAAAAACAATATGTGACGGTAGACCAGGTGGATCAAGCCAACACAGCGGTACGAGTCGCTCAGGGCAACTACGATCAAGCCGCGGCCGCCCTGAGCGAAGCACGGGCCCAGCAGACACAAGCGGTCCTTCGCCAGCAGGAAGCCGACGATCAGGCTTCCGAATCACGCGCCAGACTGGGGCAATCGATCCATGTCGTTGATACCCTGGATATCCTCGAGTCCCAACAGCCCGGCTTGGCGGCCAAGGTCGATCGCGCCCGGGTCGACCTCGAGCGATGCCGAGTCGTCGCGCCCTTTAATGCCTATGTGACCAACATGAACATCTCGGTGGGCGCCTACGCTCGACCGGGCACCCCAATGTTCACCCTCATCGACACTCGCAAGTGGTGGGTCATCGCAAACTATCGTGAGGGTAAGGTGAAGAATATTCGTATCGGCGCGCCGGTCGATGTCTACCTCATGGGACATCCAGAGAGAAAGTTCCGTGGGCTAGTGGAGAGTATTGGGTATGGCGTGTTTCCTGAGGATGGAAGCGTGGTCGCCGGCCTGCCGAACATCGAACGGACCCTTAATTGGGTGCATCTGTCATCGCGGTTCCCGGTTCGCATTCGTATTCAGAACCCCGATGCCGATTTGTTTCGCATCGGAGCAACCGCCGTGACGGTCGTGAGATAGCTGGATGAATGTACATCTCGTCATCTGCGCACTCCATGTCCTGGCTGCATAGCTTCTGGCAGGATCTCCAGCCCACGCCGGGGCGACTTAACCGCACACTGCGGATGGTCCTCGCCTCGGTGATCCTGCTGGTCCTGTTGTTGATTCTGCAGATGCCGTTCGCAAATTACGGCCTATATGTGATTTTTGTTCTCGGACAGGAGAGCCCCTCCTTATCACTACGTACCGGGCTCTCATCATTGCTGGTCGTATCGTTAGCGATCGCTATCGAGATGGGCGTTGTAATTCTTACTGACAACGATCCCATGGCCCGGGTATTAAGCGTTGTCGTCATAACTCTCATTTCGGGGTTGATACTGGTGTGCACCAGCTTGCCCGCCCTTGGCTGGATGTTGGGTTTCTTCTATTGCATTCTCATAGCTTTCTGGGAGGGTCATTCTCCTGAGGATGTGCTGGTAAAGAATTCGCTCCGGCTCCTGGCTACGCTTGCGCTCTCCATCGCCTGTGGCGTGGCCGTTGAGTACATCTTTGGCGCACGTTCGCCCGCGGACCGCCTGGCCGAGCAGTTCAGCATCCGATATCGGGCATTGCAGGAGATGTTCAGCCTATTCGCGCAGGAAGTCAGTCCGAATCAGCGGTTCGAGGCTGCCGCGCGCGTGTCACGCCTCGCGGCTGCAGGTCAGGCAGGGATGATGGATCTGTTTAACCAGATCGTCGATCGCGACCTCGATACCGGCATCCTTCCTATCGGAACACGCGTGCACATCACGATGCTTGCTGAACTGATGGATGATTCCGCAGCCTTCGGCCTGCAGAGCGAGACTCGCAATGATGCCGAATTTCGCGAACGTTGCGCCCGCATCGCGGAACAATGTGGGCGCCTGATTCCTGCAGCGCTCCCTCAATCGGAGACGAGCCTTGAGCCCGGCCGGCAGACAACCGATAGCCTGCTCGGTCGAGTGGAAGCGGCTCTCCACGCTATCCTGGTGATGCCCGTCGATCTGGGCGCTGCGAAGAACAAGGAGTTGGCCGCTGTGGCTTCCAAAAAAGTCCCTCTTCTGATCCCTGGCGCGATCAAAGACAAGGACAATATCGCCTTCGCGCTCAAGATAAGTTTTTGCGCCACGCTCTGTTACATCCTGTACCACGCCATCGATTGGGCGGGCACTTCAACCTCCGTCACCACGGTCATGGTCGCAGGGCTTACGACCACCGGCGCGATGAAGCAGCGGCTCGCGTTCCGCCTGTTGGGGGCAACGGTCGGCGGTCTGGTCCTCGGAATAGGAGCTACTGCGTTTCTATTTCCCTACATGGATTCGATTACATCGCTCGCCATCCTGATAGCCGTTATCGCCTTCATCGCAGGTTGGATCGCTGGCGGATCGCGGTTCAACTACATCGGCCTTCAACTTGTGTTTGCTTTCTACCTGGTAGCGTTCGAGGGCTTTAGCGCGCCAACCGAACTGGCACCGGCACGCGATCGCTTCGTAGGGATACTCTTTGCGATCATTGTCATGTGGTTTGTCTTCGACCAGCTCTGGCCGGTTCGCACCGTGACCGCCATGCGCCGATCATTGGCAAACGTGCTGAGAAGCGCGGCCAGCCTTTTGCTGCTTATTAATAACGTCAAGGAGCGCGATCAGGTTCTCAGGGAAACGGAGAGCCTGCGCGACCGTGTCGGAAAGAATATCTCCGCCCTCCGTACCATGAGTGAGGTCGTGGAATACGAATTCGGAGTCGATCGAGAGCAACACCTTCGCTCCAGTGAATTGATTCTCCAGAGCTCTTTGACTGCGGCGGCGCTCATCTGGAACCAGGTCGCATTTCTCCACGATGACCGGGACGTAGACTTTACCTCCGAACCTGGTCTCGTGGAATTGCGTCGAAAACTCGCAGATCACTTGAACTCGATGGCCGGGTCTGTCGACCGACGGGAGGCCATTTCTTTGCCAGATGCCGCCGGCCTGGTCAATCCTTCTTTGTTGGATAGCCAGCACTATGGCGAATACGCCCGGAACACGATTGCGCGCTACGGGGATCTGCAGAATATGGCCGCAGCGATTAGCCTGGAGGCGTAGCCCTGTCGGGATTTACGATGGTCGTGACCGAGATGGGCGCTGTCAGAAAAGGATTCACGAAAGCCTCTTCGATCTCGGCGTCGGCTGGCGACGATTAACTCAAGTATTGGTAGCCCGCGTGATCAGTGTTTGCAACTTGGTATCAAGGGCCTGTGCTGCGGCTAATAACGGAGGATTCTCTTCGACCGCAATCACGGACGACGGACGCACGTAGCTGACTATGCTGCCCGGCTCTTCCAGCCGGTCCGTAAGCAGGATTTCGACCGGTACAAACAATCCTGCTCCGATGTCATGCCGCAGCATGGTGATGGCGATTAACGGATTGCCGAGTATCCAGCGTAAAACGCGGCGATGAATGCCAAACTTGTTAATCCATGCACCGTGGTCGAATTCAGAGAAAAGCATGAAGCCGCTTTCTCCCACGAGGCGTGCCTCGACCTCGCGGACGTACTCTGCCTCGCCGTTGGTCTCCTTTGCCACCGCCGCGAACCTGGTACCGTCGGCCCGGCCCAGCAGCGCCCGCAGACTGGCTATCACTTCATCAAGCGAACGAGTGGTGTTCACCTGAATCCGAACGCCCAAAAATGACTTCGTGTGGCTGTTACTTGTGACGTCATAGATCCACCTCTCTGCCTTTGTTACCACATGCCCGAACCGCAGCCGGGAATTTCGCAACGGCCATTTGACGATGCGTGTAAGCCTTGGACATGAGGGCCTAAGCTTTCGACAATCGTTCGCTATTGGGCTTGGAGCCGCTCAGTGCGTAGAACAGGATGTACAAGTAGCAGATCACCGGCAAAACGAATGCGTGGTGGATGCCAACATAGTCAGCAATGACACCCTGAATGACCGGCAGGATCGCACCGCCGACGATAGCCATATTCAGCAGGCCAGATCCGCTTCCACTCAAAGAACCCAGTTCGGCTTCTCCCAAACTGAAGATAGTGGGGAACATAATCGAGTTGAAGAGCCCGACGGCGAGAATGCTCCACATGGCGATATGACCGCTGAAGAGCATCGATGCGGTGACCAGCGAACCTGCAATGATCGCAGCGAGAGCAAGCAGATATCCGGGCTTAAAGCGCTGCAGGAGTGCCGCGCCAAGAAAGCGCCCGATCATAGCGCCGCCCCAGTAGAACGAGACAAATCCTGCTGCGGTTTTGGCGGAAAGACTCGCGATCTCGGGCAGACCGAAATAGTTCACTAGAAAGCTTCCGATGGAAACTTCCGCGCCGACATAAGCGAAAATCCCAATCGCCCCGTAAACGAGATTGGGATGATTCCAGATGGAATCGTTAGCCTTCTCTCCGGATCCGTGAGTCGCGGATACGATCTTTGGCAGATTAGAAATGCCGATCAAAACAGCCAGCAACAGGAGCGCGATGCCGATGACCGTGTACGGCAACTTGACCGACGCCGCCTGCTGCAGCCGATACACATGCAACGCCTGTGGCGCGAGCTTGTGCAACTCTGCGATCGCCAAAGGCGCTGAGCTCAGGATCAACAATCCCCCGAGTTTCGGGGCGATGGTGGTGCCCAGCGAATTGAAAGCTTGGGTCAGGTCCAACCGGCTCGATGCGGTTTCCGGCTTGCCGAACAGATCCACATAGGGATTGGCCGAGACCTGAAGACCGGTAATCCCGGCAGCGAGAACCAGCAGTGCAGTCAGAAACAGTGGGTAGGAAACAACCGATGCAGCGGGCACGAACAAGAATGCTCCAAAGGCCATCGTCAGCAGGCCGACCACCATGGTTGTCTTGTAGCCGATGGTGTTCACGATCTTCGACCAGGGCACGGAAAACAAGAAATAGGCGGAAAAGAAGGCAAATTGGATCAGCATGGCTTTCGCATAGCTGAGCTCGAAGATGGATTTCAAGTGTGGAATCAGGATGTCATTCAAACAGGTGAGAAATCCCCACATGAAGAACAGAGTGGTAACGATAGCCAGCGGCCGGGAGTAATTAGCTGTGACCGGGCGCTAACAATGCTATAGATGGTCTGCGCAGCGTTACTTGTGGAGTGGCCATTTAACTTGCCTCGCAATCCCATGTTTCCTTCAGCCTTAGATTTTCATGCACGTGGATTTAGTACGAGCCGGTTCGGGCCAAGAACTACCACCACGTTTCGGTCTGTACGCCATATGTCAGTCCGTTTGTTCTGTTCTGGTATGGCACGCCGCCCACGAAACCCTGAAAGCCGTCCGACCAGTTCGCATAGGTAACGAAGGCGCGCAGTACCGGCCGGCTGAAAAACTTGCTGCCCACTCCGATTTGCGGCGCGAACGTGACTTTCCGCAGCCAGCCATCGTATTGACCAAGGGACTCCGTCTCTGTGTGGTCGAATCCGGCCTCCACTGCCAGCGAGAGATGCTTGGTGAAAAACACTTTCGGCCTCGCCCCAAACGACGCCCACTGACTCCAGGATGTTGCGGGTTGCCATCCTTGGTCTGCTGGTAAACAAAGATTGGCATGATGCCGAACCTGTCGTTCGGTTGAAAGACAACCTGCTCCGTGATCAGAAGCTGCGCCGAGCTGTTGACATAGGATTCGGGCTACGATCGGATGCACTGAAATTGCTGGCCGCTCCGGTTCCATACTGGATGGAAAACGTGTGATAGCCGCCATGCCACTCCAGAAGCTCATGCTTCAGCCCGAAGGCGTATCCGTCTGTCGTGGGTACTACTGTGCCCGTTGAGGTCGTGCCACCCTTCGAGGTTGCATAATCGAACCACACCGCCCGAAGGTACAACCCGTGCGAGGTCCTTTCACGCCATAGAGCCGCACATCGATGTTGCTCTTCGCAAGATTGCCGTTTTGGGTAACAATGTCGGGCCGCGCCGCAGATAGAAAAGCCACAGCCAGCTTGCCGATACCAACATTAAGGTCCTCAACGCCTCCTCCGTAACCGCTCATATCCAGGGGATAAAAGTCGTCGATGTCAATATGCTGGCGGCGATAGTATCTTTCCCCTGCCCAGAACTTGGCGTGCGGCTGGCTTCCAAAACATTGCCGGCTTGAACAAAGGCCTCGCGCAGACGGAACTGATCGTTACCGATGCCATTGGGAAAGTTTGGCGTAATGGAGAGTTCGTGGTGTTGGCCTCGATCATGATCTCCGTCTTCATCCAGGCCTCTCGGCTTTCTGGTCCGGATTGACCCAATTGTTGACAAAGATGAACTCCCCGTAGGTTTCTGCTTCGTTACCAAGGCGGTATTTCGCGTCCGCTCCGGGCGCCTCAAAGGCAACTTGTTGACCACCTTCGCTGTTTAGGCCATAGCCAGAGCGAAAATATCCGTGGAATTCAAAGGCGCTCACCTGTTCTTTCAGCTTCGCAATCCTTTCATCAGCTTCTTGAAGCAAGTCATACGTCGGTTCTGAGGTAACGCACCTTGAAACTTCGCCCCAACCTGGTCGAATTTCCCGAGGACGGCCTTAGCCGCATGCTCCGCGGCCAGATCTGCGGCTGAAACTGTCGCTTCCTTCGCCTTTTCGCTGCGTCTGCTTCTGACTTTGGATTTGCTGTTCCAGGACGGCGATGCGTAGCTGGAGCGCTTGAGTGGTCGCCTCGTACTCCTGTTTCAGCTGCTCTACTTGCTGCTGCAGTTGATCGGCCTGTTGAGCGACGACCGGTGCTGTCCCAGCAAGACCAAGGAATATGCAGCCGACGAACAGCCCGAGCGATCGTTTCCGACGAAGGCGTGAAGTGGCAATCATCGAGCTGGTTCCTGATTGGGCGAGGTCTCAATCACAAGACGAAAGTAGGTTATGGCCCCTTAGGCGGACGAGTCTTGACTAAACCAACCACTTTTGGTGTTTCCGGCCATCGAAATTCCGCCACAACCCAGGCATCTATTTAGACCGCGCACCGGCTATAAGCCTCTCAAAAGCTGACTGCGCCTTTTCGTTCGCTTGGTCATCGTAGAGAAAGCGGGCTGAGACGTGGTGAGTCAAGTAGATTCCCCAGATCTCGCAAGTGAGTTGAGGCACGTTCGCATCTCTGATGAGATGTCCGGAGTGGATCGCTTCCTCGATCAGTTCTACCAGGACACTGCGCCATTGTTTTTCTTTGTTAGCCACAGTGTTGCGGAGTGGGCCTTGCTTATCATCGAGCTCGAACAGGGCGGCCGCTAAGGGGCAGCCGCCACTTAATCCCGCCTTGGAAGTCCATCCCAGCCAGTGTAGGAAATAGCTCAATAGGCGTGGGAGTCCCTTATCAGCACGCATGCTTGGAGCGAGAACGTTTGCTGTCCAGACGTCCATCATCTGCTGAAGTATTGCAAGTTGGACCTGTTCTATCGACTTGAAGTGGGCGAAGAGCCCACTTTTTGAAATGCCGACCCGTTGCGCAAGTACGCCGAGCGTTACACCTGAAAAACCCGCCTGACTCAGAATGTCGAGTCCTTGAGTGAGAATCCTGTCATGAGTGGAAGCACACCTCGATCCTCCGAGCTTTTGATCTGTTGCCGATGGTGTTCGTGTTCTCACGCTTGTGTTGCTCCTTGAGTTCAAATCGAAGAGCAATCGAAGCCCGGCTTTCGTCAGGGTTGCGATCGGAGAATTCGGACCAATTTCGACTTGCTTCTCGATCCGGCTCGCCGCGGCCTTATACCTGAGACATAGCGTCAGCCTCCGTTGCGGGGACGGCGAAACCCGCCGTACTGAACCGCCGCCGGATGCAACTTAACTGCCGTTTGCGGAGATCGACACAGGACAGACTCTAATACTTCTCAAGATGTTCACGGAGTGCGTATCGCGCCCCGGCCAGGCGCGATTTGGTCGCCGGAACAGAGATACCCGTGAGGGCAGCCACTTCTTTCAGAGATCCATCCGTTGACTGACGAAGCTCGGCAACCCTGCGCAAAGTCGGTGGCAAACCATCGATTGCTTGACGAACCAGCAACAGCCTTTCTTTGTGAAGAAGAGTATCTTCCGGGCCATTGGACGGCTCTACAATCTCCAACCTGCCGCTTACATCCGAATCTTTCTGATCGTCCAACGACGCTTCCAGGTGCCGATGTTGTTTTCGCAGCATCATCAAAGCAGAATTGATGGCAATCCGCGTTAGCCAGGTAGAAAAGGCCGCCCTGCCATCAAAGGTCCTTATATGGACGAAGCCCCTCATCCATGCCTCTTGGAGTACATCTTCGGTGTCGTGGCTGTTTCTGGTTATCCGCTGCACGATACAAAACATCAATTCCCGATAGCGGCCGCACAATTCTACGTATGCCCAATGCTCACCGTTTTGCGCCATCTCCACTAATGATTGATCGCTGGCTCTGATTGCGCGGGGCACTTGATGATCGCTACTTTCGGGCAACGGGTACACGGAATCCCCTCCGAGGGAGTCACGCAACGTCATGGTCCGGCGAATGTAGACAACAGCCGTCGCGGTTGAGATCAGATGTGACGGAACCCAGCTGTCGTTCAGTGGCAGTCAATTCGCTCAATGAGCTGCAGGCAGAGTAGGAGGAACGCCGTACCCAGATATTGTTGAAAGTGACTGTTTTTGCCGTTTCAAACGCCTAATTCGTTGACCGTGGACGATCAGGCCGATGGGCAAAACGCGTTGACCGAGGTAACCCCGTAAGAATAGTGGCTGTCACTTCTCCTCTGAAGTGGGCTCCTCATGCCACATGTACATCATGCGGCATCTATTTGACCGCTGGCAGCAGTCTGGTCGATTGTCAGGTCTATATGCGAAGACGCAAGGTTGCGCGGAGACCACATGTGCGTGTTCTCCCTGCGCCATCTCCCAGGGGTTGTGCCAACGAGAGCTGAAAATGTGCGGCTAAAGGCGGCTTGGTCTGAAAAGCCGACCTGGAGAGCGATATCTGACAATGATTTGTTCGAGTGCAACAAGAGATCCTTTGCGCTTTCGAGGCGCCACGATATGAGATATCGATGGACCGGTGCGCCGAAGGATATCTTGAACGATCGCGCAAAGTGGCTGACCGACAACCCACACGCGCTGGCAAGCGTGGATAGTCTCAACTCCCCATCAAGATGTTCGTGCAGCAATTCGGTGACGCGGCGTGTCTGCCACGGGGCGAGCCCGCCCTGGTAGACCTTGGGCATCGTTCTCGACCCGCTGTAAGTGTGAACAACGTGTGAACAGAGCATCAGCACAAAATGATCCAGAAACAATTGGCAGAACAGTTTCGGCTGGCTGAGAGCTGGCAAGATCAACTTTGTTAGTTGAAAAAGGGTAGCGTCTCTGACACCCTGGGTGGCGAACAAGGCGCCCACTTTCGGCAGTCCGCTGTCATCGGTAAATGCATCCAGTGTTGTTCGCGGTAGATTGTAGTGAACACTGTCGAACGCGCTGTTTCGATATGCCCTGGGGTCAGATTCCAGGTCGTAGATCCCCACGCCGCCCTCCATCCATGACTCCACTGGCAGGAATTTCCCATCGACCAAGGTTCCCCACCCGCGGCAGACAGGCCTATAAAGATGAACTGAGATAGTGAACGCCTTTTCGGGAATGACTTTGGGGAACTCCACGAGTCTCTTCTTCACGATCAGTCTCGTGATTGCTAGTTGCGATCGTGACATGGGTTTAAGTAAGACAGATGGTGCTTCCTTCAGGGCGAAGCACTTCGCGAATTCATTGCCATAGTTGATGGGTAGCTGTTCGTTCACCATATCACCTCTAACTTCCGTTGCATCTCACGCTCAAGATCGAACTTGGCCAAACGTCGAAGGAGGTACGCGGATGGATTCCGGCGACGGGGCGGCCGGAGACGCACCATTACCGCAGAGCAAACCCCGGGGTACAGCTTTTCGAAGAGCACCGCTCCGACTTCGACCGCCGATGATACGACCAGTCGTAATTTCGCTTTGCAGACCATGAATTTAACCGTCATAAGCCTGGGCTTTCCTCAAGGTGAAGGAGAGACGAACTGAGTAGCTAGAACGAGTGGCTTTTCACGGGAGGTAGGCACTACACCCAACGTGAGTGCGACTTCAGCCTGCGATCATTCCTCCATCGACAGCCAGGGACGCGCCGATGATGTAAGAAGCCTTGTCAGAACCGATGAAGACGACGGCATCTGCGATTTCCTCCGGTGTGCCGATGCGCTTGTTCGGAACCTGGCTCTCGATGAATGTTGCTTTGTTTTCGTTTGTTACCGCAAAACGGTTGAACATTCCCGTCTCGATAAGCCCAGGGCCAACGATATTGACACGAACACCAGTGCCTGCGAGTTCGATGGCGGCCGACTTGGTGATGCCTTCGACCGCATGCTTGCTGCCGACATAGATCGCCGCGCTGGGACCACCAACCTTGCCATAAGCAGACGAGATATTGACGATGCTCCCCTTGCCCTGCGGAAGCATGGCGCGGATCTCGTACTTCATGCTCAGAAGCACGCCAAGCACATTGGTGTCGAAGATCGACTTGTAGTTCTCAACGGTTACATCCGCTGCCGAACCGACAACACCTTCCGTGCCTGCGTTGTTGACGGCGATGTCGAGACGGCCAAAACGAGCGATGGTCTTGTCGACAAGGTTCTTAACGTCCTCTTCATGACGCACGTCAGCACGGACAAATTCCGCTTCCGCTCCGGTGGCGCGCAGTTCGCGTACAAGCTCGGCACCGACTTCTTCGTTGCGCCCTGAAACTACGACGCGCGCACCTTCTTTCGCGTAAGCAAATGCGGTTGCACGCCCAATTCCTGTAAGCGCGCCGGTGATCAAAACAACCGAATTCGACATGTGAGTCTCCTTTTTCTTCGCTTCCTCAACTTCTGTAACAATCGCTACTTAAACATCTGCACCACTCGTTATAGATCTGACGGGAGTGCATCGTCATCGCAATTGGCGATTCAGGAATTCGCTCGTCCGGCTGTTGGCAAGGGCAGCCGCTGCGGCATTGTAGTGCGCCCCATTATGCCGAGCGAAGGCGTGATGCTGCCCCGGATAGCTATAAACTGTCGCCTTTGGCTTGCTGGCAAGCGCGGCTTTGATCTCAGCTTGCGCAGGCTTGGAAATGAATTCGTCTTCTTCGGCCAGATGCATCAGCAACGGCAAATCAAACCCGTTGAGCTCGCCGAGATACTTCTCAGTGTCGCCGCCGTGATAAGCGACCGCGGCGTCGACGCCATAGCGAACAGCGGCCAGGAAGGTCATTAGAGCACCGAGGCAAAAGCCCATGACGGCAACTTTACCGCTGCAGTCCGGGAGCTTGGCCACGGAGTTGGCGGTATCCTTGACGTCCCTGGCGCCGGCGTCTCTGTCATAAGCCTGGTAGAGGCGAAGACCGTGTTGCCAGTCTGACTCGGAGGTGACGCTGAGGTCTACGCCCGGCTCCTGACGCCAGAATAGGTCCGGTGCGACCGCAATGAAGCCTTGTTCGGCCAGCTCGTCGCAGGTCTTGCGGATGTCGGCGTTCACCCCAAAAAGCTCCTGCAGAACGACCACAGCGGGAGCCGGCAATACCATCGGTCTCGCAATATAGGCGCCGAACGCACCGTCCTGTCCTTCGATGGTGATGCGATCCTTCATTTGTTTCTCCTCAGGCTGCTTCGTGATCCGGACCTCCGCCGATTTTATCGGGATCGGCGGAAGCCTCTTTTCGATTTGGCTCGTAGCCGTCCGTGCCCTAGCCCTTTCGAACAGTGGTCGCGGCGGTGCGGGTCGTCTCTACCACTACGCCGGGGTGAAGAGCATGGGACATGGTTTTTGTTCTTATTGAATATGGCTACGCGTGGACAGGTGCGGAGGTTGCAGCCTCTTCGATGAGTTTGGCTGCTTCCTTCGGATGAGAGATGTAGGCCACATGGCTGGCATTCACTTCGACCGTCTTGGCACGGGCTCGCTTGGCCATCATGCGTTCCTGGTCCGGATTGATCGATCGGTCTGCGGCGGCCACCATGTACCATGTCGGCTTGGTTTTCCAGGCGGGATTCGTAACCTTATGAGTGAACGAGTCGGTGGAGATCGGCACCTGCGACAGTGCCATGAACGCCGCCTTCTCCGGCGGAATGTCCGCTGCGAAGTCGGCAGCGAAATGCTCCTGGTCTATCCACCAGTTGCCGTTGCTGTCCGGCTGGAACGCCTTGGACGCTTGCGGTAAGGCCTGCTCGATCGACGCACAGCTCTCACCTTCATCGAGCGCAAATGCGGCAATATAGACAAGAGCCGCAACGTTTGGATGATTGCCGGCCTCGGTGATGATGGACCCGCCATAACTGTGGCCCACCAGAACTACTGGGCCACCCATAGCGTCGATGGCGGCCTTCGTGTACTTTTGGTCCTCTGCGTAGGAGGTCTCGGGGGGCTGCGCCACCGACACCTTATACCCATCGTTCTTGAGGATGTTAGCGAGGGCTTCCCAGCCGGAGCCGTCGGCGAAAGCTCCATGCACCAGGACCACGTTCTTGATATGCTGCGTCATGACGATTCTCCTTTTTGCAGTAAAGATCCACTTGGACCATTTGATTTCGATGCCTTTCTCAAATACCACCCCAAAGTAAAGTATTCGTAGGCCAGTCCATTTACATCCCTCTGTCGAAGCATTTTGCGATGGCCAATTCGAGTTCTCGTGCCATGCCTCGACCGAGGCATGGCACACTCGTTCCGGTGCGCCGGGTGGTACTGTTACTTGTTCATCGTTGGAAATTGGGAGGTGTACAAAGTTACGGCTGATCTCGCTTAGAGTCGGGAATGATGATTTCGCGACGACCAAAAAGACGCGCATCCAGTGAAAATGCACCCGGACCAAGGAGTACAAGCGCCACACAGACGATTGCAAGGTTTAGATGGGCGATGGAGTTTGCAAGAACTGGAGCTTGGCTCGACGGTAACCGTACCAGGTTCATGATCACGTTTGCGACGGCTGCCAGTCCGCAGCAGATCGGCGTAAGAAATCCCATCAGGATCGAACCGCCCATTAAAACCGCGAGACCGCCAAGACACCAAGAAGAAGCGGTCTCATGATCTGGCGAGGACAAGATAAAAATACCCTCAGCGGCTGCATTGAGCGCAACAACGAACCTGAGGAGGAGAAGGCCCCCCCCGGGAAACCCTTTTGGAAAAGCAGAGAATAGCCTTTGCAGCGGGCACCTCCTGCTCCGTAGAGGTCGCGGCACCTTTAACGTAATGTAAGAAGGCAAAGCTGTGATGCCTCGAAAGAGGCATTTTTGCATGCCTAAGTCGCGCTGCTGGTACGTCTGATTTAAAGATGAATGATGCCACGTCGGAATCCTATGGTGACGGCTTCTGTTCGATCGGAAGCTCCGAGTTTCTCCAGGATGTGCTTCACGTGGTTCTTCACCGTCTCTTCGGTGATGAACAGCAGAGCTCCTATCTCTCCGTTCTTTTTGCCGATCGCAATCTTTTCCAGAACCTGAATCTCGCGCTCGCTCAGCGGTTCGTTTCCGATATGCTCGGCAAGTTGCGCGGCCACTTCCGGGGGCACCTGCCTCTTGCCGGCGTGGACCTTTCGAATCGTTTCCAGGATTTGCTTTCGGGGAAGACTCTTCAAGAGATAGCTTTGCGCTCCCGCCTTGAGAGCGCGTTGGATTTCTGCGTCGCCTTCGAACGTAGTCAGCACAATCACACGAGCGCAGGGCGATTGAGAACGAATCGCAATCAGAGCATCGATCCCGCTCATATCAGGAAGCCGGAGATCAATCAAAGTGATGTCAGGTTGTAGCTCCTGGAACAAATGGATTGCTTCGCGACCAGTGGATGCTTCCCCTGCCACGTCCATGTCCGTTTCGTAGCGAATAACCGTGACAATGCCGACTCTCATCAACGGATGATCGTCGACACACAAAACACGAATCTTACTCTCTCGGCTCATTTTGTTTGTCCCGTGCTTTCCTACTGCTGCCGTTGAACCCCTCTCGCCCAAGCCAACTCAGCCACCGGGGCGTCGAGTTGCCCGAATTGTCCTCAAATGCTATGTGACTAGGAACCATTAGTTCGATTTCAGTTCCTGCGCCCGGTCTGCTCCGCAGCTTGAGAGTAGCCCCGATTCGTCGAGAACGCTCGCGCATTCCTGACAAACCCCAGTGACCGTCGCGACCCCCTTGAAGAATCGAGGAGTCAATCCCTCGGCCATCGTCCCGCACAAGTAGACTCAACTGCGTCCTTGCGTATTGTATTTCGACTTCGATTGTCGCTGCCTCAGAATGGACGTAAGCGTTTACGATTGCCTCCCGGCCGATGCGGCAAATTTCGTCCCGGATCTCCGTTCTGACGACACGCGCGTCTCCCTGTGCGACCACCCGGAACACGATTGCGTCCTTGTGAGAAAACTCTTGTTTGACGCGCTGAAATGCCTTAGCCAAATCATTGCTTTCGACGTCCTGGAATTCAGCCCCCGAAGTGCCATGCGGCTTTCCTCTGTTACATGTCGCAACGTCGCGAGCACGCTTTGCACAAGGCCTTTGACCGGTGAATCTTCGGCCAATTGGTCTTCGGCAAGATCGAGTTGCATGGAAGCACTTAGAACGCCCTGCAAAAGCGTGTCATGCAGTTCACGCGCGATCCTCTCCCGTTCCGCGACTCGCTCGTAAAGCCGAGCCCGAATCTGCGCATTCACCTGCCGAAAACGCAGTACATAAACCAACGAGAGCAACAGGAGAATTACTAATGCGCAGAGGATCTGGAACCAGATACTCTGGATGAATGACGGTGGGATATCGATGCTCACCGTACGGGCGCTCTCCGACCATAATCCTTCGTCGTTTGAGGCGATTACTTTGAAGACGTACTTGCCAGGAGGGACTCTGGAATACAGCGCCATACGCCGGTCTCCCACATCCATCCATCTCTTATCAAGACCCTCCATGAAGTATCGAAAGCGGACGCGTTCCGGGATCAGGAGGCTTGGGGTGGTGTACCTGATATCAAGGTTGTCGATGTTTGCCTTGAGATGTACCTCTTGGGGGCGATCGTACGTTTTTCCGTCCGCATTGACGGATTGTATGTCCACTGTAGGCCGAGTGGTATTTCTTGGTATTTGACGTGGATCAATCCAGACGACACTACTTCGGGTCGCAAAGTAGATTCGACCGTCGCTTGTCTTGACGACACTTGGCAAAGGCCTGATCTGTTCCGGTGCGCTCACCAATCCATCGAGATTATCGAGCCGTTCGATAGCCATGGAGTAGCCATGGTTTGCAAGAGCACGCTGTATTTCATCGGCTTTAATGTGCACTACGCCGGAAAGGCCGTTCAACCACATATCTCCGTTCGCGTCGCTCGCGATACCCGAGATACCGTTCAAGGCTTCCACATCCGCTGAACGGATGCGATGGAAGCGGTAATTCTCCAGGACTTCGATACCCTTGTCGCCTCCAATCCAGAGGCGTCCCCCAGCTTCGTAGATCGAGATGACGTTTCCGACATTCACGCCCTGTTGGGGTGTGAACAGCGAAATGTTCGTTTCATCCAACATCGCGAGGAGATTGTCCCTATAGCCAAACCATGTTCGCCCTTCTGCGTCAGTCGTCTCTATGAGGGCCGGGTCAGTTGGAAAATTGAGGAGACCTCCCGACCGTGTCCAGGAGCCGCCTTTCAGTCGATAGACCCCGTTTCGGTCGAACGAAACCCAAAGCGCACCAGACCGATCAAGCGTCATTGCCTGAACATTGTGACCGGTCGGAGTCAAGCCACGGGGTAGAGGATATGCGAGAAAACGATCGGCGGAGAGACGCCACAGACCGTCGACACCTCCTAGCCAAACTCGGTCTAACGGATCCCGATAGGCGCACTCGATGCGCGATGGAGCCGAGAGGACGCGGGTGACAACACCATCGGCCGTACGCATGAGGCTTTCACTACCCACGATAAGGCCACCTGAGGGATCTTCAGCCATCGATATATAGGTCGCCCCATGCGCAAGCTCAATTGGAATCAATTTAGACCAACGAAACTGATCGAGCCCACGACTGGAGGTTACCCAGACATTTCTCTCCCGGTCTTCGAAGACGGTGTCACTGAAGTCATTGCCCAACCCGTCCCGTTCCATATAGTGCTCAAGCGAATCCTCGGAGGTCTTGCGGTTGGTAGGTAACTGGTTGGGGAATGGGGCCCTCAAGAGACCCTCTCCAACGGTTGCGATCCACAACGCTCCGTCGTGGGTAAAGGCTATTCCCAACGACTTAGCGACAATGAGAGGGTATTCCCTTAGGAGACTGCCATCCGGCCGAGTGACCTTGCGAACCCACCCACTAGCGCTCGCCATCCAGACCGAGCCGTCGGGGGCCTCAGTGATATCGACATTCTCAGAGATCGTGGCATCCGCCGTTTGGAATTGGCTTTGCGCCAGGGGACGATAGAGAAGTCCTGCTCTGGTATTCGTCCACAAAGTGCCTCGATGATCGACGAAAACGGTCTCTGGATAGCTCGATGCGCGATCATAGTGCAGCCCTACATCAATCCAATGCGCTCCTTCAAGGCGCTCAAGCCCGTAGTCGGTCGCCGCCCACATGGTCCCGTCCGGTGACTGCGCAAAAGCCAAAATGGTTCCCGGGTGAACGGGATCAGGACTTGCATAATTTCTTACCTCGCCATTCGTGAGAAAACTCGCCCGTACCCCCCTCCCTTGATGTGCAATCCATAAACCATCCTGGGTGGCGAGTAGCGCGCTGATCCTGCCGGAAAATAGTGCGTCTCCCCGATTCGGTTCGTAGCGTTCAAACCTCACGCCATCGAAACGAAAAAGACCATCGCCAGTGCCCAGCCAGAGATAACCATCGCGCGTTTGCTGAATCGCGACGATGTCATTTGGGACGCCATCCCGGACTTTCCAGACGGTGTGATACAAGCTTCTGATGGGGCGATTCAGAGGCTGACCGACACAGCACCCGCACCAGGCAGCCGCGATGGATGCCAAAAGGCTGAGTCTCAGGGCTATTGCGTTCAATCTCCGTCTCCCGGATTTTGAGTAGTTTCCCATATAACTTCGAGGCCAACTCATCGACGCAGGACATAAACAGCTACGTATATACCGCCGGAAAAATCGTCATCTTCGCCAAACCGCAACAAATGTTCTTGGGAAGCATGTGACCGTAGCCTTGAATCCTTCGTCAAACCAGGCCACCGCGGAGATCGTAGGCGTACTTGTCATGTGGCTGATTATCAAGGCCAATCATCCTTTCAGCCACAGATCTATTTTCCTTATGCACAATACCCGGATGCCAATCTCACACTTGTGGCACGGACCAGCATGAACCCCAAAGGTCTGATTACTCCGCTACACCAAGCCACTTGTCCAGTAGATAAAGAATCAGCCGATTGATAGGCCTCGAACCATGACGCAAGTGGTCACGAACACCAACGGCGGTAACCGCCTTGTCGTTCTCCTGCTTGAGATCTTTGATTCTGGCGCTCTTGCTGGTCGCGATCGGCATCTACTGCGTGATCGCTTTTACAGTAAAGTCAGAGGACACAGGAGACTGGGATCCCGTTGGCGTTGGGTGCGCATCGCCGACGTATCCTGCTGCTGGTATTGAAGAACGGTATGAAGTTGACGGCTATCGGGCTGCTTGTTGCCACCATCCGCGGTCGCGGAGCGAGCCGATTGATTGGGGTCTATGGTCAACTAGCTTTCGACCAACCGAAACCCAGCTTAAGGAGACATCACGATGCCAACCATTTCTATAAGGTCGAAGACACCTCCGAACGAGCTACGCGTTGCTTGGTAGCCCACACGCACACCCGCCAGCTCAAATCTCTTGGACGTATAGTCTTCTCCGACAAGTGGATGCTTACCGTAGTCCACCACCCATTGTCGCGACAGCGTCACGACATTCGTCCGCCGAGCCGACACGCTGACGCCCCCACAGATGGAACGACCGCATCTGGAACAAAACACGGGGCACATGGCATACTCGAGATCATTGACGCACAGACTTCCTCAAGTCCGGGGCTCGTCGGGGTGGTGAGGATTGCGGGAACAATACGGGAACAACTTGGGGAGGAAACCATCCCAAATAATCCCAAAAGATCCTAAATCGGCCCTGTGTTAACAGCTGTTGTTTCAACCGGATCCGCTGATTCCAAGCCACTTAGGTCCATTGGTAGGGGGCCCTGAAAAGGCCGGCGTCGGCGGTTCGATCCCGTCTCTGGCCACCATCTTGAATGCTTAGGTAGGATCGCATCCAAGCGGAACGGAAAAACCCGCCCGCGCTCAGTGAAGGGTGTACTCCCACAATAGGCTCGAAGAGAAAGCGAAGCGCATCTGCGGCGCCTTTCGAAGATTCGCGCACAGAACAGCGTTGTTTGCGTACCTCTTGCTTGATTTGACTCCTTCGGTTACCTAACCAAATGTGAATGAAAAGGCCTGAACGCCGGGGTCAAGGAATTTGATCTCAAAAGTCCGGTCTTCTACTTCACCCTTTTGTTCACCCATATTCCGTCGGCTGCGCAAGGTGTCGAGAAAGCGTCGACACGATCTCTGGACGATTAAGAAACGCTCGACCAAAGCAGCAGATTATGATTTACGCGCACAGCGGGCTATTCTGGATGCACCCTTGGCTGCCTTGCCTCGGATCGTGACGGAGATCGATGGTGCGCCCGCACATAGTCGCACGTACCGCAACGTTCTCAGTGCTGTTGGCCTACTTTGTGCTGACCGGATGTCACTCTTCATCAAGAAATTCAGCTCCGACAGTTGCTTTCGGCAAGGTTGCCGCCGCATACCAGGAGAGCCCGTACAAGACGGACATAACCGAACGTGACTACAAGACAGACACAATCGATGGGCGTGTCACAGGGGCTCGACCCGGGCAGCGAATCGTCTTGTACGCAAAGACAGATGGGCGATGGGGCCTGTGCCAGCAATCAGGTGTGCCGTTTACCAGGATCGAAAGTGACGGCCGGTGGAAAGCTTCAGTCCACCTGGGATTACAATATGCCGCTCTGTTGGTTGAACCAACCTACGATCCGCATGAACAAACTGAATCGTTGCCGACCGTAGGTGACGGCGTGGTGGGGCTGGCAGTCGTTAACGGGGAAGGGCCAGCGCCCGTAGCTCACGTCGCCGAAAATACTGAACTTTAGCGGTTACGAGTGGACAGCGGCCGCCGGGCCAATTTTTCACGCTGGGTCAAGAAACTTCTTCGATCCTGCGAACGTTTGGACAGACGAAAGAGGTGCACTGCATCTTCGCATTTCGGGAAGCCCGGGAAAGTGGGCTGCGGCGGAGGTGAGGCTCACGCGCAGCCTGGGTTACGGAACCTACAGGTTCCAGCTACGCGATGTCTCTCATCTCGAACCGTCTGCTCTTCTAACGCTGGTCACCTGGGACGGCGTTGGCTCAGAGAGCACCCGGCGCGAGTTGGACGTTGAGCTTGGCCGTTGGGGAAACCCTGAGAATACCAACGTGAATTATGTCGTCCAGCCTTACTACGTTCCAGCTAATTTTGTCTCCTTTCGGGTAGCCCCCCGGTGCCTACACACATTCCTTCCGCTGGGAACCGGGACAAGTAACATTTTCGACCGTGGCAGGATCGGGCAATACGGGCGGCGGTGTCATTAAGCAGCACGTGTTTACCTCTGGTGTGCCTTCCCCGGAGGAAAAATCGGTACGCATCGGTTTATATGTATTTCATCAAGGCAAAATACCGCTGAAAAACGAAAATGAGGTCATAGTCGACAAGTTCGAGTATCTACCGTGATTTGCCGGTTGAAACAAACTCGATGGACTCTTATCGGAATCGTGCTAGCGGGCCTTGTCGCCGATGCACGTGCACTCGATCCCAACCGTCTGCCTTCGCAGTACGTCCGCCGGCAATGGACCACCGAAACCGGATTTCCCAGCGGCGCTGTCAATGGCATCGCGCAAACCGCAGATGGATACCTCTGGATTGGAACTGACAAAGGCCTGATGCGTTTCGACGGCTTTAGTTTCAAGCCTGTCTCGTTTACTCCCATCGCCGCCTCTTCGAACGTTCCCATATTGCAACTGCTTACGGACGCCGGCGGAAAACTGTGGTTCCGTCCACAGGGGGCCTATCTCGTACGCCAAAAAGATGGCAAGTTTGAGAGCGTCAGATACGGCTTACCCGCAATCACCGCCGTGTCAAAAGATAACCACGGCGGAGTACTCGTTTCCGACATCGAGCAGGGCACATTCCGTTTCATGGCAGACCAAGTTCAGAAATTGGGCCCCTCTTCACCCCCAGTCATCTCCATGGCAGAAACAGCCGATGGCAAGGTTTGGCTGGGCACACTCGGCGATGGCCTCTTTGTTCTTACAGGCGGGCGAGCTACCAACGTCAACGCGGGATTGCCCGACCGAAAGATCAATTCTCTGCTGCCGATCGGTGAAGAGTTGTGGGTCGGCACCGACACAGGCTTGTATCACGGGAACGGCAACGGCTTTCGCCGGTTCGAATTGCCGTCGTTCCTCGGTAATGTCCAGGTTTTGAGCATCCTGCGCGATCATGACTCGAATATGTGGCTGGGTACGACACGCGGGCTACTGCGCATCAACGGTAAAGGGATTTCGTTCTCCGAAGAAAATGAGCTTCGCGGAGACGGTGGGATTAACGTTTTGTTCGAAGACCGCGAAGGGAATCTCTGGATCGGCGGTGCGCGAGGGCTAGGCCGCATTCGGGACAGTGCGTTCTTAACTTATTCATCTGTTAGCGATCGCCGTTTCGAACACAATGGCCCTGTATATGTCGACGCGGAGGGCCGCACCTGGTTCGCTCCCGCTCAAGGTGGGCTGTATGTTCTCGAGAAGGGCCGCGTTCAACCCGTTCCATCGATACCACCAAATGAGGTCGTCTATTCCATCAGTGGAAGGGAAGATGAGGTGTGGGCCGGACGTCAACGCGGCGGACTCACCCGTTTACGATTTAGCAACGGTACGATAGCCAGCCAGAGCTATACCGAGGCAAACGGGCTGGCCCAAAACAGTGCCTATGCTGTTTATGAGAGCCGCGATGGCTCTGTGTGGGCGGGCACACTCAACGGCGGCGTCAGCAGATTCAAAGATGGGCGCTTCACCACTTACACGACGACCAACGGCCTCGCTTCGAATACCGTCTCGTCCATCCTTGAAACCCGCGATGGTGCAATGTGGTTTGCCACACCCGCCGGGCTGAGTTCTTTTTCAAACGGCCGATGGAAAACCTATACAACGGTAGAGGGTTTGCCTTCCCCAGAGGTGAACTGCCTTTTCGAGGATTCATCCGGAACTCTCTGGAGTGGAACGTCTGCTGGTCTTGCCTCTTTTGGCTCTAGTCATTTTCAAGTTCCTAATGAGTCGCCCGACGTTTTGCGCGAACAAATCCTCGGAATGGCGGATGACAAGAACGGAAGGCTTTGGATTGCGACCTCACATCATGTCTTGCGCGTTCCGCGTGACAAACTGCTAAGTGGTGTTGTGAAGGCAGTCGATGTTCACGAGTATGACCAGGCCGATGGTCTCGAGAGCACTGAAGGAGTGAAGCGGAGCCGGTCGGTGGTCTCGGATTCGGCGGGCAGGATCTGGTTTTCACTCAGCAGCGGCTTGTCAGTTGTTGATCCATCCCAGATCAATGACAATTCAGTTCCCGCGCTGCCTCACATCGAGACGATCACCGCCGATAACAACACCGCAAACCTCGACGCCTTCGTTAAAATTCCTCCATCTCCCAGGCGAATCACATTTGAGTACACGGGGCTGAGCCTCGTGGTGCCCGAGCGGATTCGCTTTCGATATTTTCTCGAAGGTTTCGACAGTAGCTGGAGCCAGCCGGTTGCAGCGCGAGAAGCGGTTTACACGAACCTTGGGCCGGGCCCTTATCGATTCCGGCTAGTCGCCAGCAACAGCGAGGGGTTGTGGAACGGGCCAGAGACTGCAATCTCTTTTTACGTCGCCCCGGCCTACTATCAAACTTACTGGTTCCGATTGTTGTGCGTGGCGGCGTTTCTGGCATTCCTTTGGGGGCTGCATCAACTCCGAGTGCAGCAATTGCGGCGGGAGGAAAGAAAGCTAAGCGAAGCAATTGAGACCATTCCGGCGATGGCGTGGGTCACTGGACCCGACGGGGCCGTTCAATTTCGGAATCGACGCTGGGTTGAATATACCGGCCTGCCGGAGTTGGGAAAACCGGAGGAAGTGGGGACAATTGCTGTTCATCCCGAAGATCGGGATCGAATCGTACGACGAATGGGCGCAAGCTTTGCCAGTGGTGAGCCGTTCGAGGAGGAGATGCGCATCCGCCGCACCGACGGAGAGTATCGGTGGTTTTTGTGCCGCTGTGTGCCGCTGCGGGACAAGCGAGGAAAGGTCGTGAAATGGTACGGTGCGGCGACCGACATTCAAGATCGCAAGCGTGCGGAACAGCTCCAGACAGACCTTGCACACACCAATCGGGTCAGCATACTCGGAGAACTGGTCGCCTCCATCTCGCACGAACTCGCACAGCCCATCACGGCCACAATCAATAATGCCAAGGCATCTTTGCGATGGCTTCAGCGCGACCCGCCCGATCTGATGCAAGTTCGAAAAGGGACGGAAAGCATAGTCGAGGCGGGCAGCTTTGCCTCGGAAATCATCGACCGCCTGCGATCGTTGTACAAGAAGGCCCCTCCCAAACGCGAACTGGTCACGATAAATGCGGTGATCGGCGAAATGGTCCTGCTGCTGCGGGGCGAAGCCAACGAGTATGCCGTTTCGATTCGTACGGACCTTGCCGCCGATCTTCCAAAAATTACGGCGGACCGGGTGCAACTGCAGCAGGTACTGATGAACCTCATGCTCAATGGTATCGAGGCGATGAAGGAGACCGGCGGAGTGCTCACGGTCAAGACGGGACGAAGCGAGGGCGGTCAAGTGCTGATCTCAGTCAGCGACACCGGAGTAGGATTGCCGGCCGAAAGAGCGGACGAGATCTTCAATGCCTTCTTCACCACGAAACCTCAAGGCAGCGGCATGGGGTTGGCGATCAGCCGTTCCATCGTGGAATCGCATGGTGGCCGTTTGTGGGCCACATCTCACGACGGACGAGGTGCGACGTTTCATTTCACTCTGCCAACCGCAGTCGTGGAGGTGTCTGCGGCAACATGATCTCGAGTTGTTACGCACGCCATTCGGCGGGCGTGAAGTTTCTCCAGCGAACCCATCCAGATTGAAACAAGCATCCACCCTACTGCATTTTCGATTCTGCTCTTTGCAGAAACCGGGATGCTGAGTGAATCTCTCCTCAAGAAAAGTCACGTTGCACAATCTCCATACGTCAATAGGTGAATCGAAAATGTTCTAAAACACCACCGTGAATGTTGCTCCCGCACCGCCGCCGGTCTTGCTGGCAGCGGGGCCGGAGCCGCTGCCCATATTGAACAGTATCGTTGCATCCAATTGATACGAAGGGCCGCCGCTGCCAGGCTTGCTGGCCAGCCCGGAGGCAATCTTGGCCGCTACGCCGGGAGCGAGGGTGGTGAATATCCCCCAGGAGGCACCGATCAGCTTGCCGGGATCGACGCTGTAGGCCGAGGGAATCACTCCGTTGAGTTGGTAGTTGATGATCTCTGTTTGTTTGATCGATTCCTGGAGCGCGGAGGGAGGCGCGCCGGGGACGGCGGCGGCGTCCTTGGAGAGATCGGGAAAGCCGAAACGAGCTCCGATACTGAAGCTTCCTGCGCTGTAGAGAGAGACCCGCGACGGCGCCTGTGGAGCTGCTGCCGGCGTTGTCGAAGGGCCGGCAGGCGAGGCGGGTAACGCCGTTGGACCTGGCTGCGTGGAACCTGCCGGCGAAGTCGTCGGCGTGGGAAAGATGGATGGGGGATAGAGATTGGGCACAGGAGCCGCGCCTGCGCTGGAAGCGCCTGGCGTCTGGGGTCCCAAGGCGTACTGCCCCGGCGAAAAGATCGACGGCTGCTGCGGAGGCGTAAGCAAGGAGGGGGGCGTCAACCGGAAGCGATTCATGAAATCAGAAGGCAAAGGGAGCGTAACTGCCTCGGGCTTGGTTTGCTTTTTCTTGTCATCGGCGGTCGAGCCCGGCGCTGCCTGCGGAGTGGGATCGCGCTGCACGGCGGGCGCTGCGCTGGACAGCCGTGCTGCATGGCCAGATGCTCCGCCGGATTGCTGAACGGTATGGCTGAGTTCGTGGGCCAACAGGCGCTTGCCGTCAGCGGAGTGGGGATTGTAGCTGCCCGCGGCGAAGAAGACATGCTGACCGACAGTGTAGGCGTTGGCCTGCACATCAGCCGCTGACTGCGCAGCTTGCGCGCCGGTGTGGATGCGGACTCGGCTCAGGTCACTGCCAAAGCGCGGCTCCAGAGAGGAGCGGGTGGCGCTGTCCAGCGGCTCACCCGGCGAGTGGAGAGCCTGATGGACGCTTGCCGGAGCTTCAACCGAAGGAACGGCTGTGCCTGAAGCCTGACGGTGCAGCGCAGGGGCAGAGGCGGATGCGGCGGGGCTAGCGACGGGCGCGCCGCTCACAACCTGCGCAGCCATCGCATCGGCCTCGGCCTCCAGCGGATGGTTCACCGCGCCAACCGCCAGCTTGCACTGCAGTGGCAGGCGCGGGGGAGCGGTGACGGGAATCGCGGAAGGATGCGCGGGCAGCAGATGCGCGTGAGTCGCAGGGCTGCGCTCGGCGCGCTTCAAGTGCGCAACTCCACCGTTCCAGGTTGAGGCGCGCCGGCCGGGTGTTGCCGTCTTGGAATAGCTTTGCATTGCGGACCGCGACGTCATGGTTGGTCTCCTTTGCTTTTTGGTTGCGATCGGGCGCTTTGGTCAATTCTCAAATTCTGCGCTTGCATTCTGCGTTTGGCGTTGCAGACGGCCGCGAGAGAATGGCAGTGGTCAGTAATGGCCTGGTGGCGCCTTGCGCGGCCCTCCCTTGTCGAAGATCAATGTCCAATCCGGTTCCGTCACAGGGGTTCCGTCCAGCGGCACGCCGCTTGCCGCGCGGATATTGAACTCGCCGCCAAGCGTGTCGAAACGATCGCCAACCTTGCGCTTGAACGCATTGTAGAACTGCGCGCGAATCGCTCCCTCGAAAGCCGCCCGGACATTTCCGGGGAAGTCGGGATTACTCACGAAGGCTTGCTTCTGCATCTCCCGGACCGCCGACTCGTCTTCGGCGGTCATGTCTACTCCCTGCGTGAAGCGGAAGCGGCGCTTGGCCCGCTCCAGAGCCTGATCCGGAAGCTGGCGTCCATGCACGGCTCCCAGATTGAACAAGCGTCCGCTACCGGTTCTTGCGTAGCCCACCCCGGAGAGATACCCGTCGACAAATTCGTCGACGCCCTTTGAGGCCTCGCGCTTGAGTGCCTTGAGGTCTTCAATGTCCTGGACTTCCTGAATGTAAGCGTAGATGGTGGCGGCGGCGACGGCGACGAAGCCCAGCGCGACGATTGCCTCTCCCGTAGTGAGTGCGGTTGCGGTCTCCATGGCGAAGCTGCCCTCGCCGGCTGCCGCGCTTCCCACTGCGCCTGCGGCACCCACCGCGCCGGCCTCGGCGGCGACGGTGCGTCCCAGGAACTGGCTCAGCCTGGCGCCGATATCGACCCAGTCCGGCTCGCCTTTGATGGAGAAAGTTGTCTTGCCGCTAAATGTTGCGGTGCTGCCGTCGGAACATTCGAAAGTGATGGGGGTGGTAATCACAATCGGGCTGATCTTGATCTCCAGCACCTTGACCGCGTCCGCGCCGGTCTTGGTGGAATCCAGGCCAAAGAGTGTGACTTTGAATTCGCTGGAAACCGGGCCCCAGCCGATCTCGGTGGTGACGTAGACCTCAAACTTACGGCCGACTCCCTGGGCTTTGTCGCCCGAGACTTCAGATGTCTTGTCGAGAGCCGCGCCCTCGACGCCGGCCTTGACCCCGATGAACTTGCCCTGATCGTCTTTCTTCTTATAGAGCGGAGCCTCGGCCCGCCCGCCTGTCTGCATGCTGGAGTCGTTGGTCTTGGTCCCCAACATGCCGAAGCCTCCGATGTTGATCTGCTTCTGACCAACACCGGCATAGGCCAGAGTTCCTTCGAATGCCACCTCGGCTTCGACATTCTTCAGGATTCCCAGCTTCCTGGCCACCGGAATGGCGAAGGCGCGCTTGAACTGGCCTCGCGCGGCCAGCGCGTACTCCGGCTTGGGCGTTTTGCCCTGATCCAGCCCCAGATCGAGGCTGCCGAACTTCATATCCTCAGGCGCCTGCCCGGTCACATGCAGCGGATCGTTGCTGAAATCAATGTCGCCCCCCGGCTTGCCTTGGCCCGTGGCTTTGTTCTGCCGGCCCCCCGGTTTGCGTTGGGCGGGATTGCCCATTTCCAGGGATTCTCTGAAGTCCTGCGACTTGCGTTTGCCCTCCTCTGTTTGATCCGTTGCCAGCAGGCCCTGCGACTCTTCAAAGAGGTCGGGGGAGCGCGGATGCTCCTTGGCGTCGCGATCGATTACATCCGGATCGCCGAAGAGCGACTTAGGCGCAAAGAGTCCAAAGAGCGGATCGCGGGACTTGTCTTCGAAGATCGCCTTCACATGTTCCGGATGGTCGAGCCATGCCTTGCGCAGCATGCGCAGACGGCTGGCGTTCTCCGGCCGGTAAGGATTCATCAGGATCTTGGCGTCGTCTTCGATGCCCTTCAGCGTTCCGCGCTTCAAGGTCTCAATTTCAAAGGATTCTCTCCTGACCCAATGATCGCCCGCCGGCCGGCTTTCTCCGCTGCCGCCCACATCGGCCGGGGTAACAACCTTGTGGCCGGCTTGGTCGGTGTCAACATCCTCTTCCCGCATGCGCAGGCTTTCGGCTTCCGGTGAGAAGGTCTTGCCCTGGCGTTCCAACTCCTTGAGCTTCGCTTTGTTGTCGGGGCCTTTCTCGCCTTCTTCCAGGCCTTTCACATAATAGGAAGTGGGATTTCCACTGGCGTCCGGACCATAGCCCTGATAATCGGTCGGCGCCCAGACCGTGGCCGACCCGCCAAAGAAAAGCCCCAACGCATCGGGCGCCTGTGAGTCGCGGCCAAACTCGCAGCCGCGCACGATGATCTCCGTTGTGTCGTCGATGGCGCGGGTCACGACAAAGTGCCGTGTCTCCTCGAATTTCTTGTCTTTTCCCTCTTCGATCATCCTGGTTTGCAGCGCCGCAATGTTGGTGGGTGTAAAGAACTTGGCCCGGTTGCCGGCATCGGCGCGTCGCAGCGGAACCATCATTCCGCCGTAACGGTTGGCGTGGGTGACGATCATCAACTGATCGACATGCAGGCGGTGGTTTTTCAACGCGGCGGCGTCGATGTCGGCTTTGAGAATCTCGAAGAGCTGCTCGAAGCTCGAGGGCCGAATGACTTTGTGATTGGGGTGATACTTGCGGATGAACTGGAGCGCCGCAGCACCATACACATCCTGGGGAAAGACAATCGCATAGGAACGGCCCAGCGTATCCCGATCCTCTTCCGCAAGCTGTTTCCCGGCTGGCTTGTCGTCGGGACTTCTGTGAATCAACGGGCTTGCCTGGGCAACGTGGGCCAGTTCATGGGCCAGCAGCTGATCGCCCGCTGCCGATCCGGGAGCGTAGCGGGAGGGGCCAAATACGATGTGCGGACCAGCGGCATACGCCCCCGCGTTGATCTGCGTGGCCGACTCCTCTGCGGCTTTCCCGGTATGGATGCGCACGGTGCTGAAGTCAAGACCGAAGCGCGGCTCCATAAAGGATCGGGTTCGAAGATCGAGGGGTTGACCGGGAGAGCGAAGAACCTGATGGACGCTGGGCGGCGCTTCGATGGATGGAAGAGAGCCGGTGGCCTGGCGCAGAAGCGGGACAGGATTCTTGGTCAGGCCGGCCGGAGCCGGTTCAGAGAAGCCCTGACTGGTGCGCTTCGGAGCCGGAGTGCCGGATGCGGAGGCGTGCGTCCGCAAAACGCGTTTGGCCATTTGATCGGCCTCGGCTTCATGCGGGTCGTTGGCGGCTCCAATAGTCAGCTCCCGCGGTGCGGGAAACTGAGGGGCGGGATTTCTCTTCTCTTCGGCTGGAATCTGCCAGGGATGGGCGGGCAATGCGCCCGCCTGTTTTGTCTGTGCCTTCTTGGGGTCCTTCGACGCGGGACTGGATGCGACTGCGGTCTGCGGGGCGGTCTTCGCGCGGGTTGCAAGCGAGCGCCCGGCAGTTGCCATCTCACACCGCCACAGCGGCCATCGATTGGGCAACACGCTGGCAACGGCGCAAAAAGGTTGGGTCGAGCTGGGCGACGCGGCGTTCAAGCCGGGCCATAACGCCGGGATGCGTCTTGGTATCGCCGAGCAGGTGCGTATAGCCGAGCGTCGCTGCAGTATTGGGATTGTAGGCCTCGGACCAGGAGGGAAAGAGATACCGGATATTGACGCCGCGATGGGCAGACTGCGGCGCGATGCGGTGATAGTCGATGCAGCAGGCGAGAAGAAACTGCTCGATGAGCATGGTGAAACCGGACTTCTCGGGCAGCTCCTTCCACAGCGCGCGATGGGCCGGGTCGCTGACCATGCGCAGCGCGGTCTGCGCGTAATGGCGGATGAATTCGATGTTGTTTGCGCCAACGATGCCGCAATTCTCCTCTCGGAACCAGGTGGTATTGCGCGAGGAGGCCCACTGCCACTCAACCGGCAGGCTGAGGTTGTGACGTTCGAATAGGCTTTCGATGTGCCGCGGGCTGCACCAGGTGTCCTGCAGTGGATGGCTCTCCGGGCATTGCGCAAAAACTGGCGCTGCAAGCAAGCGCGCAGGCAGCACCCGCCACAGAAAAACATCGTTGTCGATGTGAATGAAGGAACGGTCCTGAAGGCTGTAAGCCATCAGCTTTCCTAGCGCCCACCAGCCGGGGTCGGCATCGCGAAGTTGATCCAGGTCTGTCGAGACATTATCGAATTTCAGCCCCAGCAGATCGACGAGCATCTGCTTGCCCGCGGTGTCAGTGACGAGATGGGTTTCCGCAAAGTGCTGCCGGGCCAATCGAAGCGAGAGTCCCCAGGCCAGCAAGTGGTGCTGGGGTTGCCGCCAGATGCGGCCTTTGTAAGCCTGAAATGGCTTGCTCCAGAATGACCAGACAGCTCGCATGCAGTTCTGCTCCCTCGCAGCTTACGGCTTGTGCGGCTCTTGATTCTCGGGCGGCGGCTGACCCTCGGCTGGCTTGGGCTTCTCCGCCGCCTCGAAGTTTTTGACGACCCCCCAAATCCGACAGCTTGACGCCGGACAATCCGCCCTGTGTGACGCCGAATGTGCCCAACGTGCCCAATGTGAACGTCTCTGTCCCGGTTACAACCAGGGTGGGCGCCGTGCCGGTGAACCCGATCGGGGAAAACAGGCCGGCAACGGAAGCACCGATGGTGACGGTATCGACGTTGGGAACACTGGGGGTGCCGCTTACTCCGGGATTGCCCACGATGTTGAGGGCCACGGTGATACTGGCTTGCCCCGCAGCCACGTTGGAGGGGCTGGGGATAGAGACGATGGAAGCCGCGCCGCTATAGGTGAGCTGGAAGGTGACGGAGGTAGGTACAACAGGCGGATAGCTGAACGCAACAATTACGTTGATGGTTTGCACCGGGACGGAAGGGGTGCCTTCCACCGCGGTTGTCTCCCAGCCGGCGACATTGCCGAATCTGCCCGGCAACAACGTGATGGCATTGGTTCCGACCTGGGTTCCGCCGGAGCTGAGTAGTTCGATGGACATGCTGCTTATCTCCAATGTGGGTGCCAGGTAAAACCAACTGTCGAAGTCGCTGGCCTTCTGCTGATTTCCGCTGGGCAATTGCAGGCTGACGCAGGGGCTTCCATCAGCCGTGCGGGTACCGGTTTCCGAGTAGGTTGATCCGTCCAGATAGATGTTGCCGGCGGGTCCATTCGCATAAATGGCGAACCCATGAAGCCGGACCCGGATGCGCGCGAATCCGATGGGTGATGCCGCGTTGAGCGCGGCATTGAAGGCGAGGTAGAGATAAAAGGTCTCCGACAACGCACCACCCGAATCGACCATTGCGGTGATGAAGCTAACCTGCGTGCCAGAGGTCACCATTCCCAATGGCGGGTCGACGGCGCTCACTGTGCGCCCAAAGATGTTTGTGCCGGGCGGGTAATTGCCGGCAGGCGGAAGTCCGTTGGTTCCCTGAGATGGCACCAGGACATCGGACACAGCAGCCAGCTCCATCGTGACCTGGAAATTTCCACCCCCCCAGGGGCATGTAGGCTCCTGATCGAAGGTGACGCTAAGGCCGTTCTGAACCAGCGCATCTACGGTCATTACGTCGTCGTTGTTCCAACTGGTGCTGGTGACGTGAATGGCCTCCGCGCCGGTGTCGTCGTAGAGCGTAGTCAGCGGCGAAAAGAGCAGGCGGCAATCGCTGACCACGTAATTCTCATCGAAGGTGGACCGGGCCGCCTCCGCCCCGTTAGAGCTGGACGAACGCAGCGTCACACAGGCCAGCGGCGCGTCATAAATATGAATGTAGTTGGGAGGCTGAAAAGCTCCGCCAACGCTGCCACAGGGCGGCCATTCAATTGTCCCCTTGGCCGTGCGGGCGGGAATCGTCCAATAATCGCCGGAGACATACTCGCCGCCCCAGAAAGTCACTTCGATGCCGTTCTCCAGTGGCGTCGCTGTTGACGAGGTTGCCAGCCCCTGCGCAGTGGCCGATGCGCCGGACTGATCCCAGCGGCGCATGCGCGGGTTCTCGTTTATATCAATGCCGGTGATGGGAGAGGCGAACGTGACCTGCGAGGTGGCGAAGTTGACGCTCTGGATCTGCACCAGCTGGCCCGGCTTGCCGGCCAGTCCCGGCGAGTGCAGTCGGCTGCGCATAGGTATATGTATCATCGGTCAGCTCAACCCATTGATTGTTCTGGAAACCGAGGTTGGCATCGGGTCCAAGGCTGGAGACGGTGAGTACCGCGCCGCTCAGGTTGGTAATCTGCGTGACCACCGAAGCATTCTCGCGCGACCACTTGAAGGTGGCCGTCCCGACCGGACCTCCGGTGTGGATCTCGACCCGATAGAGCTGGTTCTCCAGGCCCTGATAGCCGGCGGCGGCGATCGGCTGGCAGCCGCACTCGCTGCCCGTCTGGTTGGTGTCCGCGCTCAGCGTTCCGTTGTGCGCCACGGGCGCGGCGTTGTAGAGCATCTGGCAGCACGGGGGCAACAGCGTAACTGGATTCGCTGGATCAACCGTCTCCGCTGCCGGAATCGCAGAGGTCGGAATGATAGAGCCAAGTACCCGCCAAACGGTTTGCAGGCGTACAGTTGTGTCGGCCTGGCCGAGAGCCGGCTCCAGCAGGCAGGGGTCATCGAGACCAGTGACAAGCTGTTGCCAGACCTCAAGCACAAACTGCACCATGCTGTTGCCGGAGTTGACCGCGGCAATCAGCGCCTCGCCGCTGTAGGCAGGGTTCGAGAGCCAGGTTTGATTGTCGTAGACTACTGCCGTTGGATTCTCGACCAGCAGCCCGTTGACGTAATAGCGGCCCGCGCCGATCAGGATGCTGTTGTCGACAATGCTGATGGCGAAGCCGGCATTGCCCGCAGGTCCGCCATACTGGCCGATGACATCCGAGTTGGTGATGCCATCGATATAGCCGTCAATGAAGCTCTGCTCGTTGGCGTCTGAGTCCAGATCGACGCGGCCCTGCTGCTTTAGCACCGCGGTGTATTGATTTTCGGGGTTGAATCGTATGCGGCTGAAATCACCCTTCATAACATTCTGCCTGTCCGTTTTTCTGCTTGCCGTTTGATTTTGTTTCCCTCGGCTTCCGGGGAATCCTGCAAGTCATTGTTGGTAGGTGCGCTCTTCGACCGCACCGTTTCAAATTACGTCCTGTGCATCGCCGGCTAGATCAAACCAATGCCGATGCCTGTTGGCAAATCTTCTGCTTCCGTGCAACCGCAACGCGGCGGCAATTGGATTTGCTGACCGCCGTACTCCATTGTCGGAACCGCTTCAACGATGGAGCGTGATGGAATGAGAAACACTCCCGATTGCAGATTGGCCGGCAAGTATTCTGCCGAGCGAATCTGGATATTGGTCACTGCTTCGGTCTCCTGCATCTGGTAGTAGACGCCCATCTGCGAGCCGTTATCCGCGCCCTTCCAGATCGCCATCGGCACATCGCCGCTCAACAGGCAATAGCCCGGATTGCCAAATCGAAGAGTGATGAATGTCGGCTCAATCACCTGCCCGCTGGTGGTGGGCGACGTGAGACAGAGGTACTGTTTGGGCGTAATGGAGGTGGCCGGGAGCCACGAGAACCGTACGCAGCCAGTCTGCACCCGGTTGGCGATAACCGGAGCTGCCCACGGATCAAGGCAGCCCATCTTCGCCCAGAAGATCGTGTTCGAGGCTAACTGAATCGCCTGCGCCCAGACGCGGCCAATCAGGGTAGAGTCCTCAATATGCAGTGTTGGGCCGGGGCTGGAGAGATCGAGTCCTGCAATTGCCGGGCAATACGGCGAACCCGCATCGACAATGCTTGCGCAAATGCGAGCGGTGCAGGTTGGGGGCAGTGTGATGGGTCCGCTGATGACGCGGTTGAGCACCAGCGTAACCCCGATGGCCGAGCCGGTAATGCTTGCCTCCTCGGGATGCGCGGCGACGCCTTGAGTGGTGAGCGAAATGCCGGGAACCAGCGTACTGTCGGCAAGCTGCACGCAGGCCTCATCGCCGGAGAGAATCAACTGCCCGCTGATCCACAGGCCGCTGAAGAGAAGACTGCCCATCGGCAGCGACACTCCGTCGCTGTCGATCGGAATTGTCGGCGCGTGGACTTCGATGTTGCCGCACAGCGTAACGCAGGAGTTCTTCCACTCCGGCGGCGCGCCACTTGTCGGGGAGTAATTGGCGGCGATGATCAACAGCTGGCTCTCAGCCGGAATCTGAATGGCGTTTGCGCCGGTCAGATCGATTGCATGCGTGTCGAAGTTGGACAGAATAATTGTTCCCGCAGAGTTCGCCGGCAGCTCGTTCCAGGCAACCACCGCAGAGTGCAGCGAGGGATATTGCGCTGATCCAACAATGGCCTCGAAGAGGTTGGTGCTGTTGACGAACTCCACGCCCGGCTGCGTTCCCGGCTGCGTAATATTGGCGGTCCGGTCATAGTAGCCGCCGGCCATCAGCGCGGGTGCGCCGTAGTTATAGGTGACGGCCAACTCCTTGGGCACTGCCACGCCGGGTCCATATTGAATGCGCCCGATCTGCGGATCAATCGCGATCATTCCCGGGGGAACCGTGCAGACCGAGCCATCAAGGAATTCCCCCAGATTGGCGCAGGTGATCTGCCCCAGCGGAACGGCGTTGCCGTCTGCGATTAACTCCATGCAGCCGGGATAGAAATCCGCCAGGTTCGCCGAGAAGCGCGCGAGCGAGATCGGCTCCGGCACGTCTTCTTCCTGTGCCAGAGAGGAAAAAGCTGTCAACGCAGTCGCAGGCTGGAAGAGCGCAACAGGACCGCCGAGCAAACTGAAATAATAGCCGCCGCTGCCCAGCGGGAAGGCCGGCGCGCTGGTCACCGCGAAGCTTTGCCAGCGCCACATCCACACCGAAACCTGCGGCACATTGAAGCGGCCTGGACCGTGCAGGGCAACGTCCAAAGGAGCCGTATCGGGTGATTGCGCGACCCGATTGCGCGCAGTAATGTTGCGCACATCAATCGTGCGATTCAGCCCGGTGAATGGGCCGTTCAGGTCTTCGAGGTCAGAGCCGGTGCGCAGGCTGGCGGTGGCATATTGCGTGGCTCGCACATCGCGCAGGCTCAGCGTTGTGACCAGGTTGCGAAACTCTTCCACCGCCATCGTGGTGCGGCCGGAGACATCGTGGGTAATCTGCTCAAGCGCAACCAGAGTGCCTTTACGCCGACGGTAGCCGATCGTATTTGCCACTTCGGCCCGGCTGTCCGGGCTGGTCAGTGCGGCGGTGTACACAGTGTTATAGCCGATCAGCTGGCCGATGTAGGGAATCACCCACGGCGCGCAGGTCTCTATGAACTGGTCGTCGTAAAGCTGGGCGAGATTATCCTGCACCAGCCCGTATTGGCTTTCAAGCACCGCAAACAGCGCTTGCAGCAGGCCGCCCTGCGCAACATCGCGGGTGCGGAAGACGGCAGGCAGCAGGGAGTAAATTGGCGAAGCCGGTGTGCTCATGACCACACTCCCACATTGCCCATTGAGGCCGGATCAAGCAGCAGAATCTGCGCTCCCGTGGGCGGAATTGAGCCGGATGCGTTCCAGGAACAGGACCGTTGGCGCACAGCAGGTTCGCCGGCGGTCCGCCTCCGGCTCCGCTCAGGTTGAGCGCGGTGAGATTGACGGCGGTGACTCCGGGAATCTGCTGCGCGAGCTGAATGATCTGGCTGGCCGCAACGCTTTGGCCGGGAGCAAGCTGGCCGAAGGCGAAGGCCGCGGTCAATGCCTGCCAGACCTGGGGAATGACAACTGTCGGATCGTAGGTGGGCGCGTTGACCAGAACCTGCATGCCGATTTCAAAGTTCTGCGGGACATAGCTGACGGGCAGCACCGGCACATTCGGCAAGCCGTAAGTCTGGTATGCCTGCATCAGGTTCTGCACGATCTGGTCGCCGGCGTTCAGCTGCGTTCCGCCCTCGCCGGCAAGGCTGAGAAAGATGCCGCGGGTTGAGCCGAACCAGGTCCAGGTGGCCAGCGCCATTGAGATACCGGCGAAGCCGAGAGCGAAGTTCTGATAATCCTCAAGCGACACCACCCGGCCCAGCGTGAGCGTGGGCAGCGGCGCGGACTGCTGCGCGGAGGCAGGCGTCGCCGGGTCAGCACCTCCCGTTGCCGGGCCCGGGTTGGTGACATATTGCAAGCCCTGCGGACGGTCCAGTGGCTGCGTCAGTTGCCCAGCCGCCACCATGCCCGCGATCCCGATGCCTTTGCGATACTGTGCCTGGATATTGGAGGTGCCGGTGGGCGTGCGCGAACCTGTAATGCCATCGCCAAACTGAATAAACGGACCGCCTGTCGGGCTGGGCCGGGTGACAAAGACGCGGTCGCTGGGTGCGGAAGAGAGGAAGTTGGGAACCTCATTCCAGAGCAGGTTGTTGATCCGCACCTGCAGCGTTGATTGCACCCCGCTGGTTGTGGCGGCAGAGGTGTAAGTCAGCGGCGACTGCTTGAGCTGGTACTGCAATGCCGCGTTGGTCGCGTCGCCCGAGCCCACCACTTCGCGCATCGTCTCTCCATGCGATGCCTCGACGGCGTTGGCGTTCACGTTCAGCGTCGGCGTATCGTAGAGCCGCTGCAACGGCGCCGCTAGCGTCAACACAGTTGTCGCTCCATTCACGTTTGCGACGGTGACCAGCGCAGCTTCGCCGGCAAGCGCATCAGCCGTAACCGAGGAAAACAATTGCAGGGATGCAGCGGGCACGGACAATGTTCCTGCCTGGCCGGTGACCGTCAGAACATCCCATAGCAGGTTGCCGGGGATGTTTGGATCGCTGATCGGAGGAAAAGCATCGGCGAGAAACGGCTGATTGACACTGGTGGCGAGCGTTCCGGTCGCGCCCGCCGGGGTGAACCCGCCATTGCTTGCGGCCCCCGGCACCGTTCCCGTCAACGCAACCGTTGATGCAATGCGCACCCGCTTGCCGCTGACGCCGATCGGCGCATTGGACGGAATGGCTTGCAGACCGGTGAGCGTGATGGTCTCGGCATAGGTGGGGAGAATCATGCCCGTGGTCAGCGCGTATGGATAGTCGCTGCTCAATTGCGCCGCGGTCAACGGCAGGCTGGCGACGCTAAGCAACTGGCTGCCGGCGTACGCTGTGGTATCGCGGGTCTGGGGCACAAACGCACCCAGCAACGTATCCGTGCTCGTGTCCGATGCGCCAAAATTCGACGAGAGTGGGATGGCCGTGGTGGCCATCGTCAGCTGCGTGGTCTTGGCGGAAAGCGCGTAGAGCGCAGGATTGGACTCAGTAGCCGAAATAATCTGAAAGGCCGCAGTTTGAATGACGGGCGTCTGGACGTAGTGTCCGGATCTGTAACCGCTGTAGTATTGCGAGCCAACCTCCTTTTCCGCATCTTCCGCCATCTGTGGCTTGGGTGTTGCAGCGCGGGTCGCAATGGCAGTCCTGGCCGCAAGCTTCACCGAGGCCGTCTTGTAGCTTGCCTCTGACTCGCTGACGCCAGAGTAGGATTCGGAGTCAGCCGTCCAGGTCTCCACAAATCCCGTGCCGGTCAGCACCACCCACTCCAGCAGAGCGGGGTTGGAAGTCGATGCGGCGGGATTCAGCCCCGCGTATGAGCCATCGAGATTGATGGTCTGGCTTCCGCCATAGCTGAACGGCCAGTCGGTCGGGATGGCCGTCCCGCCGTCGCCGAAGGTAACCCCGGAGTAGGGTGGAATGTTTCCCAGGGTTGTCAGTGCAAAGAGTCCCGGCGCGGGCGCGTTGACTCCATAGAGCGCAGCTTTGGTGCGGAAAATGTACACGCAGACGGTTGCTGCGGTTCCGGCAACGCTTGTTGGCAACGGCTGATCCCACGAAACCATCGTATTGCCGCCCACAGGATCGACCGTTACAGCCGTTACATAAACCACTGCGGCCGAGCTGGCGGTCGTTGGCACTCCGCCGGGCGCAGTGATGAACAACAGAACGTTGCCTGTCTGGATGTTGTTGGAAGTTCCAGCGATCCAGGTCGAGGTTTCGCCGCCCAGAATTTGCCACGGAATCGAAGTGGCTGCGGGGATGGCGTTGTTGGTGATGGTGGCGGTCAGCGCCGCGGCTGTTTCAAAGACCTGCGGCAACTGGCCCGGGCCGGGAACACTCTGCACGCGGCTGCCGGCTGGAAGGGGAACAATCGGCGGCGAACCCGGCGCGGTCGCTAACGTAAACGCAAGCACTGTCGACGCGCTCACTCCCGGCGAAGGCTTGTAACCGACGAGGCGTGCCAGTTCAAAAACGCTGCGGCCCTCAATCGCCGTGCCGAGATAGGCTTCATTGGCCAGCCGCTCGGTGTAGAAGGTGAGAATGTCCAGCACTTCAGCCCATGCATCAATGAGCGCGATGGAAAAGTCGCCGCTGTCCCGGGTGCGCAGGCCGGCCAGCGCGGGGAAACTCGATGACGAGAGGGCAGCCTCCATCGAGGCGAGAAACGTCGGGTAGGTTCCCACACGATAACTGATCGCGGGCAATGCGGGACGATTGACCACCGCGACCGGCGTCTCTTGCGTCACTCCCGCGCAGCATCCGCAGAGTTGATCGCCGGTGTCCTGGCATCCGCAGCTCATTTGCCACCATCCATTGTCAGCACCAGCAGGCCGTGATCGGCGTGGTTGGGGTCGTTGTCGCAGCGTGGAATCTCGGTTGCGCCCATCAACAATTGCGTCGCCGGCGCCGCTCCGGCAGGCGTTGGCGAGTCCATGCGTTCGAAGGTCAGAAGCGTCACCGCCGCGACACCGACAACCTGTTGCGCGGAGGCAATAATCGGGCTGGCATAAACCGTCTGGCCAAATTGAAAATTAGCCGCGTTCAGCAAACCGGGCGTACCGGTGCAGCTATCGCCCGTAACCAGCAACTGCCAGACAGCGGCATAGACATCGGCCTGGAAAAAGCTGGGCGCAACGCAAATCTCAAGCTCAATGCTGATGCCGACAAAGACAGCCTGCTCGACCACCAGGTCGGTGCCCATCATGCGCAGCATGTCCAGGCTGCTCTCTACCTCCGCGGTGAGGTCGGTCCCTGCGACTGTGGGATCGATGCTCACAAAGGCCGAGTACCACGAGCCTGTCCAGCGGATAGTTCCTTGCGCTTCGCTCACACCCGGCAATGTCGCGGCCATTGCGCCGTAGTCGGCCGCGGTGACGCAGCGCATCTGGCTCTGGAAGGCGTAGGGCGCCACCTGCACAATGTGCTGCATCGTCTCCGGGTCGACGCCGCCGGCTGCGGCGAGCGGATTACGCACGCCGGTAATTCCCGTGCCCTGAAAGAGGCAATGCGCCAGCGCCTCGCGGCCCACGTTGCCCGCCGAGCCGTTGCCGGTGCGATAGCATGCGGTGAAGTTGACCCCTGCAGTGGGAGCCGCCCCATAGGTTCCATCACCGAAGCGCAGATGCGCCGTACCATCCCACTCGATCTCGGGGATGAACGAGTAATAGCCTTGGCTGCCCTGGACCTCGCTAAGCAGATCTTCGACCTGAGACCAACTGTTGCCGTCATCGCTGCTGACGTTGATAACCGGAACGGCGGTCGAAGTATCCGGAGCGAGGAAACTGGACGCCGAGGGCAGCAACAGAGCCGAGGATGTTGTGTCGTATGGAACGGCGAAGGTGAGCGGCTGATTCGCAAGAACCGGCTCGAAGCGGGGATTGACGACCGCCGCGCCGGAAACTGTGGAGCAGTTGCAACCGGAGCCTGAAACCGGCGCAAGTGGCTTGGGGGGCACCTGGCCGATGGACTCGTTGAATGTCCATGTTCCCTGATCGGCGGGAACTACATTGCCTAACGCCACCGAGACTCCGGCCTTGGGAACACCCGCGCTGGTGACGGCGGCAATGCACAGTGGAAACGGCAGCGCGTCGGCAGCGTTCCATGCAATGTTGGTGAGCGCGGCCTTTGGATTCACCGGATCGACCAGCGCATTGCCGGATTGATCTGTCGTCGACGCATAAGTGAGCCGCACGGCCCAGCGATGCGTGGGATCGGCATCGGCGGGATCGCCTGTGAGCGGACCGAGCGCCTCTTCAAAGATGAGCACCTGGCCGGCGGCAAGAGTGCAGAATTTGCCCCCCAGCGTGGCCTGGGTTGTGCCCACCGGAAGGCAGCAGCTGTCGTCGCCCCAGGTATAAAAAGGCATGCTGCTCTGCTCCGCGTAGAGGGTAATATCTTCCATGCTCTCGAAGACCGGACCCGGACTGGCCGTGAGCAGCGATGCATGATAAGCGTCGAGCACGGGATCAATCGACGCGGCGAGTCCGGGAACCAGCGGGAAGAATTGCGTCTTGGCGGGCACCGTCACGGTTTGACTGGCCGTCAGGCAAACCCAGGCGCGGGCGTTGGCCCCTTCGCTCACTTGATAATCCACCAGCCGCGCATGGCGGCGGAGCGAGATGCGGCTGCGCGCGGTCCCAATGTATGCCTCGGTATTGATCGCATCCTGAAAATAACTGACGCGATCCGCCGCATAGGCCAGCGCCTCGACGAGCGTGATTCCTGGATCGGATTCGTGCGTCTCGGTCCATGTAGGAACCAGCACCGAGATGCGGTCCAGCATGGCCTGGCGAATGCTGGCAAAGTCACGGGCCAGATAATGAATATCCGGCGGCGCAGCCAGGTTCGACGGGCAGCATTGCACCGTCTGGCAATCGACCGGCGTGGCGCAGGTAGCCTTGAACGAGAAGGTTGCCGTGTTGAGTTGCGAGTCGATGCCTGCAGGCGGATCGTTGAAGCCTGAAGCGGCCAGGTTGGCCGTGTCTTGCACCAGCGTCAGCGTGTAGGGCGAAAAATTTCCGCTGCCGCTCAGATCAACCAGAATCGTGAGCGGATCTTCGTTTGTGGCCGGATGAACCGTTACCACTTCGAGCACAGTAGCGCCGGTCAGCAGGATATTTGCCGGGGTCAGGGAGAGCGGGCGCGCATCTTTGAGAAAAGTCAGTGCCAGCTGGTTGCCGCATCCCGGCGGGCCGAGGACTTCGAGATAGTCAAGTCCATTGATCTTGGTGGGGGTTTGCAGAATCAGGTTGCGGCGCTGCTGGTCTGTGCAGAAGGCAATCATTGCGTCGGCCCTCCGTAGAGAAACTGCTGCGACTGTTGCTGCTGATTCGAGACCAGCGTGTAAACAACTGTGACCTGCAAGGTGGAATCCTGCGTGACCACCTGCACCGAGTTGACGCGAATGAGATCAGAGAGCCAGTTCTGCAATCCGGCCTGAATCGCCTGCTGCTGCGCGGCGGCCAGCACATCGCTGTTGGGCGCAAAGACGAGTTGAGAGGTCGCGCTGCCGAAGGTGGGCAAATTCACGCGCTCGCCAGGCGAGGTAAACAGGATCAGCTCGATCATGTCGTTCACATGATCGGCCAGCGAGTCTTGTGCGGTACGGCCCGTGGTGTCAAACGAAAATGGGAAGGCAAGATTCATCATTTCCTCACATGGCCTGTACGCTGGTCTGCATCGTGACCGGCATCAGCGGCACGGCCCCCGGCGCGGTGATGCCGACGCCTGATTGCACCGCCAGCGGCTGGCCCAAAGAAGTCACGCGCAACGTGCCCAGCACCCACTGCCCGGTGACGCAGGGCGGAACAGCGGCCGGGATACCGACGCAGCCGGCGATAACCCACGGTGCGGCGATCGTCGCCGTGGGCATGCCCATCACCAGCACCCGTGGATTGGGCACGGTGGGCATTGCCTGCCCGCCATGCGCACACATCACTACCGCTCCTTGATGCAACAAAAATCCAGCCATCAGATAATCTCCAGTGCGCCTTCGTTGATGGTGATGGAGGGACCCTCCATCAAAATCGTTGCCCCTTGTCCATTGCTGATAATGATTCCGGTATCCGAGATTGAGAGCATCGCTCCCGCTGTCGTCTTGAGCAGAATCCCACCCGTCGGTCCCGGCGTATCGCTGATCATCAGCGTGTTTTGTCCGACGGTCTGAATCACGATTCCCTGCAAGCCCGGCGGCGTGGCAAGAGCCAATGCCGGCGTCTCGGCTACAGTGCCGAAAAAGCAGCCCGACCAGATCGGATAATCGGGATCGCCCTGCTCATACTCCACCCAGACGCCGGAGCCGATCTCCGGCACCGCAAAAAAACCGTTCTGAATTCCAGCAAAAGGGAAACAGGGCATCGCCCACGTCGACGGAATCACATTCGACACATCGGGCACCATCACCATCAATCGCCCGATCAGCATTGGATCGACGTTGTCGATTACCGTTCCGCGAAATTTGCCGTAGTGCTGCCCCTTTCACGCTTTTAACTCTTTCCGCAATGGCTCTGTTTGCGCGACTGCCCGATTCAAAACTCAAAACGGAAGCGACGGCACCACCGGCGTATCCGACACCAGCGCGTTGCGTTTCAATACGAAACTCTGCTTGTACTCTCCCGGCTTGATGCGATGCGTGGCCTTGTCCACATAGTGCATTCCGTCAAAAGCGATGCCCGCGCCGCGCACGCCCACCAGGCTGCGCGCCCTGAGCGGCTGACCGTAGCGCATTACATCCAGCGTTCCTTCGCCGGTCACTGTGTCGCAGGTCTCTGTGACCCGCGCAAAGCCCTTCATTAACGCAATCGCCGGATTCAGCTTGGCTGTGCCGGTCAGGAATTCGACCTTCTGCGGCGGCATGATTGCCGCTCCCAGCGGCGGACTGAAGGGCGTCACTGGCGGAATCGGAATCGGAATTGGAACCTTGGTGATCGGGTCCTGAATGAAGACGATCGGCAGCACCGCGGTCTGCGGCTCGTAGCGGAAGTTCAGGCTCTCCACATTGGTCCAGGTGTCGAGATTCACGCATAGCGCGGTTTGCGGCATGCCAATACGCACCTGCGGTCCCCAATAGGCCTGGCTCTGCCCCGGAAATGGACCCGGAATCAGGTAGAAGACATAACCAACCTCTTCGGCCAGATGATTCAGATAGAGGTAATCGGTCTTCTTCTGCGAGTGGATGGTGAGCAGAGGAATCGGAATGTCCGGCGCGGGGACAGGAATCACCTCGGGCACAACGCCGAACATCGCGTATTTGGCGAGGATGGTGAGCGCCCGCAGATCCGGACGTCATGCCCGGATACGGCAGACCGCTGAAGTCGATCAGGTCCATCAACGCGGTCAGATCCTTGCCGGTCACAACCAGCTTCGATGATCCGCTCATCGCATCCGGCTGCACCTCGGTATGCAACGCCACACCATCAATCAATACTTGCGGGATGCCGGGAAAAGTCGCCAGCAGCACCACGCGAATGATGGGCAGCGGCGCGCCGCCGGCAAGCAGAAAAAATGTCTCCAGAATGCCTTCGTCCGCAAGCGTAAACGTCAACTGAAATCCGCTTTGTCCGGTCGCGCTCTCATCCACTTCCACTGAGACAAGCGCATCGGCAAGCGGCTTCGGCGCCGGGATAGGCTCCATCGGCCCGATCAGCAACGTTAGATAAAGCGGACTAACCATTGCGCGCTCCTGCAGGAATGCCGCTCACCAGCGGTATCTGAATCACAGTACCGGGCGTTGCCGTCAGATCATCGGCATTCTCCACGCCATTCGCATCGGCAATCATCCAGAAGAGAATCGGATCTCCGAGGAATCGCGCGGCCAGATTATCGAGTCTGTCGCCGGCCACCACGCTGTAGTTCTGCGTCTGCGTATAAATGCTCATCGCGGGAATGATGCGCCGCGAAAGATACGAAACCACCGTCCCATTCGCCATGGTGTACTGCTCGGTGCCGTTGCCGTAATAACGGCTGCTGGGATTGGTGGGCGCGCCTGTGCCAACGGCGGATTGAACCAGTGCCGAGAGTGCGTTATCCATGCAAATCCCCTTCCTATTCAGAGTTGCTTGAGATCGCAGACTGTTACTGTTGCGACATTGTTTCCTTACCCATCTGGTATGCCATGTACATAGCGCCCGCCGGAGTCAGGAATCCAACATCGTTTACGTTCAACACCCGCATGGAAAGCGAGACCTTGGCGCGTATCGGATTCAGTTGCGGATCGAACTCGTCCTCGGTAATCTCGATACCCGTGAGCCGAACCGGCGATACGCGATTGGCTCCCCAGGCAAAAACCGTCAGATTCGACGACATGGGCAGAATCTCGATGGTGCCGACCAGCGACAGCACCTCGTTGGCAATCAACACGCCGCTCGACGGATAGACCAACAGCTCTAATGTCGAAAGCTGTGGCGCAATGCCGAAGCTCATCGTCGTTGCGTCGCCCGCGGCCAACTGGTCTGTCGCGTCAATCTCTACATCGCAATGAATCGTCTCAATGGGCGGGCCTTTGAGGCGCAACACTTCGGTGCGGTCGGGCTGATCGCCGACGCTCTGCGGCTGCAGGCTGCGGCGGATATTCTCCGGGTTGTATTGCAGATTGATGGTGTAGAGCGGGATGCCGGTATTGGGCTCCAGCACAAGAATCGCGCCCTTCATCAGCAATGGCGAGACGTTAGGCATGGCTGCGCGCCTCCCCGCCGCCCGGCTCTGCTGGCGCAGGTGCTGCAACGGAAAGCCGCGCCGCGCCTGCCGTTTGCGTTTTGCCAAAGACACTCTGTCGAATGGAGCGAACCACCTGCGCGGCAGCCTGCTCGGGTGTTGCCCCGGGGCGCAGGTGTCCAACTTCTAACGCCTGCAGGCGCTTGCGCGTGTTGCGCGTAAACTCGCCGGCAATGCCGCTCTCAGCCAGAGTCGCGCAACTGCGATTCAAGAACACGCGCAAACCGGCGCTGACCGGATTCGGACAATCCCTCCACCACAATGCGATCGATGTGCAGATGCAGAACCTTCATCCCCACCCCCTGATTTCAGCCGGCGATAACGGCTTGTCGAGCTTGGCGTATTCGGTGTGCGCGGCCTCCAATATGTGACGCCTGGTAATCGCAGTCCCTTCATGAGCCGCAAGAAAAGCGCTTAGCAGCGCGATGTTGCGAATCGCACCGCCGGTAACGTTGAGCTGCGCCAGCTTTTCGTAATCCAGATTCTCAGTGGGCGCGGCAGCGGGAAAGACCTTGCGCCAGATGCGCTCGCGGCTGGGCGCATCTGGAAACGGAAACTGCACCACGAAGCGCAGCCGTCTCTGAAACGCGGTATCCAGCGCATTCTGCATGTTCGTCGTCAAAATCGCGATGCCGCGATAAGACTCCATGCGCTGCAGCAGATAACTGACTTCGAGGTTGGCGTAGCGGTCGTGACTGTCGCGCACCTGGCTGCGCTTGCCAAAGAGCGCATCGGCCTCATCGAAGAGCAGAATCGCGCCGCTGCGCTCCGCGGCATCGAATATCCTGCGCAGATGCTTCTCCGTCTCGCCGATGTATTTGCTGACCACGGTCGCAAGGTCTATCTGATAGAGATCACGGTCCAGCTCGCGGGCCAATACTCCGGCAGCCATCGTCTTTCCTGTGCCGCTCGGACCGGAGAACAACACGGAAAGCCCGAGTCCCCGCGCATAGAGCTCGCCGAATCCCCACTCGCCGCGCACCACCGAGACCTGCCGCGCATGAACCGTAATCTGTCGCAAAATGCTGGTCTGCGCCTGGGGCAAAACCAAGTCGTGCCAATCGGAACTCGTCTCGAAATGCGTGGCCAGTTCATCGAGAGAGCGCCGCGCTGTGCTGCGCGCCAGGCGCCATGCCGCGGCGCCCAACTCGCTCGGATCGCGCTCCGCATTGCCATTCAGCAACGCCTCTTCTTCAATTGCTTCTGCCGTCTCGCGAATCTCTTTCGCGTCCAGCGCAAAGGCCTCGACGATTGCATCAAGCTCGCCGTCCAGCTTTTCGGCAAGCGGTCCAAGACGCTGTTGCCAGATAGTCTTGCGCTCGGTGGAACTCAAGGATGGCGCGGCAATCCGCTGCCCGCTGAGCCGCTCGGCAACCGAGCCGGTCTCGACATCCACGGCCACTGGAGCGGTAACCCGGCGCAGCCATGCGTCGAGCACCGGCGCCGATTCCAGCCGATCTGTCTTCACCAGCAGCGCCGCGGGCCACAGTGCTGCTTCGCGCGTAAAGGCGCGGGCAAGCCGTTCGCGATCGGTCGCGGCTTCGGGCAAATCCGCCGCGTCCACCACCCAGCAGTGAAGGCCCGCAATGCGGCAACTGGCGCGGAACAGCGCTGTGCGTTCACTGGCGCGGCTCCCAGTCAAAAGAATGGGCCCATGCGATGCCCGCCGCCAGTGCAGCGCGCCGCGCCTGGCCGCTTGCTCCAACTCCGTGCTCCATGCCCCGGACTGGGCTTTGAGATTTTCTTCATCGTCGCCGGCAAGAGCGTTAAAGACGAGTTCGAGACGTTCATCCGCCGCAGGCACACCAAGAAAATATTGCAGAATCCTCTCGTCCAGAGTGAGCGGCGCTTGCAGCAGCGGGCCGGGACCAATCTCGATCAGCCGCCAGTAGCGCAGCGGACGCATGCGGCTCAGAGCGCTCCAGTGCGGGCTTTCAAGCACCGCTGCGGCCAGGCCGAACGTGGGTATGGGCGACTCCGGTTGCACTGCCGCGAAGGCCGGCCCGAAACGGCGATCAAGCGCCGCGCCCGCCGTCAGCAGCAATATATCCAACTCAAAATTACTCAGGGAGAAAAGTGCGCTCAGCTGGGCAAGAGGATTCCAGAGTTCGGGCAGATCCGGTCGCGGCGCAGCAGCAAGCAGTTCCGCATTGCCGCTGTGGCTTGCAAGCTGACGGTAGACGCGCTCCAGTTCGCTCCACAAGGAGCGCGGCTCGTTCACCTCCGTGTCAGCGGAAATTGTCTCCGAACTCTGCCGCTCCTCATTCTCAATCGTCGAATCGCCCAGGAACGGCGACAAAGGCTCGCCGCCTTCTACTTCGAGCGTTTCGAGATCCAACGCCTCGGGCGTCGGCGATTCGCGGGTGAGGGTCTCATGATCCTGGCCAAAAATCATGCGCTCACCCCCACTTGCGGCAGCCACTGCCCATAGGTCGGGCTGGCCTGGTTGGTATCCTGCGTCAACTGGCTCTGAGCGCCGTCTACCTCTACGCGCAGCGAATAAGTTCCGACGGCGATGGCTGCTGGCACGGTGACGGTAACAGTTGTCGAACTGCTCGGCGGACCCAGCGGCCCTTGCGCCTGCAGAATCGCCTGGTTGCCGATGTAGACGACAACCGTTTGTTGATTACCGACCGGTGGCGTGACCGTGATGGTGAGCGCTCCGCCCTGCGTTGCTGCATAGAGCGGCGCCGGAGGAACCGGAGCGGGACTCGGCGCTTGAATCACCGGAATCAACTGGAAGGGAACCGGATTCGAGGCGAAGCAAGGATGCGCGGTGGGCGAGGACGGAAAGGTCACGTTGACCATCACGCGAACATTGCAGATGCCTGCCTCCAGCGTGTTGGGCACAGTGACGCGAACGCAGTTACCCTGCACAGTGAGGACGGGAACAGGCGCTGCTTCGTCGAAGGAGACCAATGTGTTCGAGGGTGCGCCGCCGAGGAAGTTGCTGCCGTTGATCGTAAACGTTTGGCCGGGAGCAACCATTGTCGGCGAAACACCGGAGATCACCGGGCCAATGGACGGCAGAGCGGCGAGTGAGCGATTCTGCACCGGAAGATTCGACTGGTAGCTGTTCGTATTCTGAATCACCACGACAGAAACCTGGTAGGAGGTGGTGGGCCGGTAGCTGGTCTGGAAGGCCGTCCACAAGCGGTAAATCTCCTCCGTCGTCAGCGCCTCCGGGGTGATGCGAATGTGCTCGATCTGGCTCGCCAGCGTGCTGGCGGAGATTAACTGCTGTTCGGTTGAAGGGCTGCCTGAGGACAATGCTGTAAGCGCCGACTGAATCACGCTGCGGGGTACCACAGGCGTGTTGTGAAAGACCTGCATCGCAAAGGCCAGCAGAATCTCCATATCGAATGGATTAGCCCCGTACGCGGTGACCAGATAATGCAGATTGATGGCCAGCGGCGGATTACTCAGCTGCGCTCCACTCGCATCCATCGACGGCAAACCCGTGTTTCGCAACGCCGGATTGATGCTGGCGTAGTACATAAAGAGGTTGAGCTGCGCCTGCTCATCGGGACCGGTAACGATCAGATCCGGCGCCTTGTTGGTGATTCCGGGCGGCGAGACGAGAACCGTCGCCGGTCCGCCCTCAGAAAGACCGGTGTTCAACAACGCTTTAAGCACCGCACTCACGCCGCCGACTGCCAGATAGTCGCTCATCGTCTCCTCTCCGGCTTACGGCGCAAAAATTCTTCCAGGGTAACCCGTGGGCGGAATGGGGCAGCCTGCGGGCGGGCTTCCGTGCGCGGGGCGCGCAGTTCAATGCTTCCGATGGAGATATGAATCTCCGTCTTCGGTTCGGCGGACGCTTCGAGCATAGGAGCAGAGGCATCTTTGCCGGGTGCGATTCTTTCTGATAGCTGCGAGTGCATGGCAACCGAGCGAGGCATCGCGATCGTATCGCTGCTGGCTGAGTCCTTTTCCACTTCAACGATGCGCTCGTTGATTGTCGAAGTGGCAATAGGCCCTCTCAGCGCGTCGCTTCTCTCCGCTCCGATCACGTTGTTCATCTCAGCTTCCGCAAATTCTGCTTGGACGGTTCGCCTTTGCGCAGAAGACCCCTCCGGCTCCACAGTCTCTTCCACGTTGCTTCCGTTCTTCGCTACGCTTCTTTCCGTCGCGCGCGGCGAGTTCGCCTCTTGATGGGCCTCGACGTTGGCGCGAACTCCCTTCTCTTTCACGGATAGCAAAGTTCGCGCTCAGTGACCGCGGAGCAGATTCACGCATTGGCTGCAGCTCGGATTTCTCGCTGCCTGCGCTCTGCCGTTCACTCGCTTCCAGTGGGAGACGCGGTTCTTTCGCTGCGAATTATCTACATTGCTTCTGGAGTTCTCTGCCTCGGCAAAAACTTCCTCACTGCCCACGGCAGCAATCTCAGCACCGGTGAATCCAATGGCCGAAGGCGCAAAGAGCGGCGTGCTCCGCGGCTCAACCGTGGGCAGCGCGCCCAGCGCCCGCTTCGCCATTCTGTCCAGGACTCCGCTCATGCGTTCAGCATCTCCAGATACGCGGCCCGCCGCGCGCCGCTCATGCGCGCAATCGATTCTTCGCTCCAGCCGTAGGCTTTGGCCAACTCGTGAATTTCCGCCATCAAACGCCGCGCCGCTCCGGCAATCTCGCGGACCAGGTAATGCGCTATATCCAGATCAAGCTGGGAACGGGCCTCACATCCAGCACATTGCAATTGCACCTGAATCTCCGCCGCGGCATTCAGCTTTTCAAGCTTCTCGATCAGCGCAGACGTGACCGGCGCAGGCAAACTTTGCACCGGCACTGCCCCCTGCTCCTCCCTCCCCGGCTCCGCTCGCTGCACACTCACCGTTCGTTCGAGCAAAATCAAACGTGCCTCGTCTTCGTCGGTTGCCCTGGCACAGGCCAGCAAATCCTGGGTATTAACTGGACGCATCGCAATGCCATCCAATTCTTCTCCGCTCGCCGGCGCCTGCTCACGCAAGCCTTGCGCCAGTTGCCGCGCATCCAGTTCAAACTCCAGTTGCATCCCGCACTCGGGGCAAACCGCGCGGCATTCCATTGCACAGCCTAGCGTGTCGGCACGCAACTCCAACAACCGCACATTGCGCTCCCCCAGAGGCATGCTCGCAAGCTCACTAAAGGATCGCTCGGGCGATGCCAGCGCGAGCAAACAGAGCACCGCCTCGTGCTTTGGCCGCTGGCGCGAACGCTCCCAGGCAATCAATAACTCTTCCCCGGTCAGTGCATGCATGGCTCTGGCTCCTGCACAGCCGTTGAGCAAACGGGTACATGGTGGGACGAGCAATGAGCGCCCTTGCCGTTCACTCGCCTTCTTCGACAGGCAACAGAACCGCTATGCCGCGGTCGAACTGTAGCTGATCTCGGTCGGCTCGGTGACCGATGTGTCGCGCTCCCAGCCTTCGTTCTCCAGCACGATGTGCTGAATCGCAACGGCGTTAGCATTCGCGTCCAGATCCGGCAGCGCCGTGTACTCCGAGACCCAGGCGCGGAAGATCTTGTAGCTGATCGCCAACTGCCCCGCCTCGTTGTAGAAGTCGAGGATCACGTCCTTGCGGAAATCCTTCAGCGAGACTTCTGAACCCAGTCCCGCCTTGACCTGCCAGACCTTGGCCGCCCACGCCTCAAATGCCAGGTCGTGAGTAACGCCGCGCTCCAGCGTGATGGGCGCGAAGTCGCTCTTACCCGGAGATTTGCGGCTGGTGCTCGGATCGCCGCCCTCGCGGTGCTTCACCACTTCCGTGGTGCGCTTGAGTGCCGAGCACTTACTGACTCCAGCCACATATTGCCCATCCCACTTGAGACGGAACTTGAAATTCTTGTACGGATCGAAACGCTGCGCATTGACTGTGAACTCCGCCATGAATCTCTCCCTTGTCCTTTGGCTGCTATTGCATTTCTGCGACAAAAATTCATCGCGCGGCTTCAGGGCTGCGGCTTAGGAGCCTGCCTGCCCGGTCAACTGTTCAATCTGGATCACCACAAACTCCGCCGGTTCAAGCGGGGCAAAGCCGACAAGAATGTTAACCACCCCGTTGTTGATGTCGGTCTGCGTCGTGGTTTCGCTGTCGCATTTCACAAAGTAAGCCTGGTCTGGAGTCGTTCCCGCGAATGCTCCCTTCAGGAAGTAGGTCTGCAGGAACGAGCTGACGTTGAGCCGGATCGCCGCCCACAGAGGCTCGGCATTCGGCTCGAAGACCACCCACTGTGTTCCCTGGTAGAGGCTTGATTCCAGGAAGAGCGCCGTGCGCCGCACCGGCACATACTTCCACTGGTTGGCCGACGCATCGGCGCCCACGAGCGTGCGCGCGCCCCACAACACCGGCCCATAAATCGGGAAGGTGCGGAAGCAGTTCAGCCCCAGCGGATTCAGAACCCCGTTTTCCGTGTCGGTGAGTGGATACGTCATGTTCTGCACCCCATTCAGCACCGCGCCAATGCCCGCCGGCGCCTTCCACACACCGCGCGACGAATCCGTGCTCGCATATACGCCGGCCACCACGCCGGAGGGTGCGAAGGTCCGTAACTGGCCGTTATTCAGCAGGTCGGCGAGCCGCAGGCGCGGCCAGAAGGCTGCGCCGTTCGGATCAACCACGCCGATAGTGTTCGACTTCCAATCGACTGCCGCGGAGACGGTAGTAATCGTGGGCGGGGGATCAATCAACAGCATCGCCCGCGCCGTATCGCAAAGCGAGATCGCTGTTGCATAAATCGTTGCCGGATTAAGAGAGGTGTTGTTCGAGTCCAGCACCGTGGAATTGCCCGCCGAAGCACGCACCGCATCGGGGATGCAAAGCATGTTGAAGATGGGCACCTGCGTGAGCGCGTAAAGACCGCTGTTCGATAGAGGATCGCCGATCAGCTCCGTCGTTCCCGGCAAGCCATTTGGCTGAACGGCGGGAGTCGAAGCGGTCTCTGAGTGGGACGCATTGCTGGTGCCCAGTGCGTAGTGCGCCACGTTGACGATTGTGGGCGGGAGGGTTGACAGCAATCCGAGCGCGGTAGCGGTCGTGAGGCCAGTTGCCGGATCTCCGAAGCTGACCACCGCATCCGGCTGATTGGGCAACAGCACATTGACACAGATGCCTGTGCCAGTGCCATTCGGCGCAGCCGAGCAAGCTGCCGATGCTCCCGAAACGTTAACCGCCAGCGCGTTGTTGATCGCCTGCTGTAGCTGCGATGCAAGGCCGGTCACGGTCTGCGGAATCGACGTGTTCTGGGCCAGCACCTTGACGGATAGAGGGTTCGCCAGAATCGAGGGCGGCAAAGTCAGCGTCAGGTAGCAATCGCCAGACGCAGTCGTCGTACCTCCACCCAGATTCGTGTTCACCGTCGCAATCGTCAGCGCTGTCCCCAGAACGCCCGAGGGCACCAGAGCTGTAGTCGGAGGCTGCGGAACAGCAGTGGCGTTCACGCTCACCAACTGCGATCCGTTATCCGGATCATTCACCACATTCGAGACAAAGTTTTGCGCATTTGCGTTTAGCGTCAGCCCAGGGAAATACTCCTTGGTCCCATCGACGAGATTGGTGATGGTCAGGTTGAAGGAGTACGGGTCGCCGGGAGGAACCGTAGTGGTGGAAAGATTGAGTCCCTGCACATCCACGTCCACAAGCAACTGGCCATTGGCCCATGCGCCGCTGCTCAATGCGCTGAAGACGAGGTCACCAAAGCTCACCGTAGCGTACTTCACCGCGGTCCCGCTGTTGTAGTGCCCGGGCGTGCGCACCACATACGCTTGCGAGCCGCCATTCTGGAAAAACTGCTGCACCGAGTAGCTCAGTTCACTGTTTGAGGCCAAGCCGCCGTAAAGCCGCTGGTAATCAGCAAAGCTGTAGATGGCCTGCGCCCGGTTGTCGATGCCGCGCGCCGTGTAACCTACAAACGCAGTGATCGAAGTGGCGACTCCGGTGATCGCATGAACCGGACTCGGAAGTTCCTGAATATAGACGCCGGGGTAGGTGTAGACGCTGGACATAGGAATACTCCCGCCGCGATGGGGCGTAGTTTGATGGACAAGTCCGGGGAAAGCAAACTGGTTTCTTCGAGTCTCGAGAAACCCGCTATGGGCGCGTTACGGATCGAGCGTTAAGCAGGACCCAATTCAACGAGGGCAAGACTAGACGCGCCCTTATCGTTCGTCAAGATAATTTCGAAAAAAATAATCCACAGGGACATGTCCTTTTTTTGACAGAGAGTTGTCTTCACCGAACTAGATTTTCCACAGCGATGAGCGAGAGCGATTGAAACGCGACGCGGCTCAGGAACACTATCAAACAGCACCCAGTTCAAAGACACTGGGTTCCGCGCGGGTCTTGTAAGACACAAAAACAGTAGCGTGAAAGTACGTGTCACGGTCCTTCAGGAGAAAGTAACTGCCTTTGTTTACTCATCAACACACATGACTTCGAACTCGATCTCCCATCATCTGCGGCAAAGGTATCCTCATACTTCATCTTGTTCTAGACTGAGCAGAAGGCGCCATCCCAAGGCCCCTCGCATATTGTTTGAGCTGTTCATTCCCTGTAGCGTGGCGTAAACGGCCAGTTTGTTATTCCTCCGGGATCTACTTTGAAGGTCAACGCTCGGAGCTTGGTCTTGATCTCACGGCAGCGCTTTTCGTAACGATCAGCGCAACGATTGTGCAGACTGGAAATCTCAATCCACTTCAAGCAGGTGAGCCATGGGTACAACGAATCCCTCGACTACATCGACACGCGCACTCTACCTCTCCAATTGGAACAATATGATGGGCGTCTGGAAGGCCGGCAAGCTCACCCAGCTTGATTCGTCGACCCAAGGCCCATGCCTGGGCGAGTTGCATTATCTGAGCGGTTCTTTAGCGCGCAGAGACGTGAATCAGATCGTGGAGTACGAAGGTTTTTTTCGCGATGAGACGAACAACATCAAGTACAACCAGATGTCGAACTTCGATTGCGAAGGCTGGTTCGAGAACGGAGCGAGCAACGCCGGCATACTAACGACGAATTACCTTGCCTACGCCGGTGCGAGCGTCCAGCCTGCGATGACTCTCTCACGAACCTATGCTGCGCCGCCCAATCAGGCATTCTTCGTCGTTGCCTACACGTTGACCAATCCAACCAGCGCAGCGCTCACCTTCAATGTGCTCGACAAGGTACACCCCAACAACGTGGTCAGCACAGAGACCGTTCACGGGTGGTACGACGCTGCCAACAATGCTTTGATCGCGGACATGACGGCGTCCGGACAACTGTTCCTTTTTGTCGGAGCCTTACAACCTGTCGATGGCTACCAGGTGGGCAATGAAGCCGACATCTCGGCGACCAGCCCGACCGGCGCTGCCTGGTACAGCTTTGATGCGAGCGGGACCCTGCAGAACAACGCTGATCTTACTGTTCCCGATCTAGACCTCGCGTTCAACTGCCGGGTCACGGTGGCCCCGGGGAGCTCACAGACGATCTACTTCTACATTGGTGTCTGCGAAACCCAAGCGGAAGCAGAGGCGGCAATCGCCGCGGCCCGCGCGTCCACGGGCGATGCGTGGTTCAGCACCACAGCCACCGCATATAACGCATGGCTGACAAATGGAAGCTCCGGCAAGCGCGTCGATTTCGACGACGAGGGACTGAACCAGCTCTTCGATCGCGCGCTGATCATGATCAAGAACGTGCAAAATCCGGTGAGCGGCGCATTCTGCGCGACGACCAATCCTTTCGCGTACGGATACAAGAATTGGGTGCGAGACAGCGCGATCACATCGATCGCCCTGGACGCGAGCGGACATCACGCGGAGGCGGAGAGCCATTTTCGTTGGCTGGCCAGCCTGCAGGGCAGCGATGGGACCTGGAAGACCACCTACGATATGTGGAGCAGCGCCTATGTGCCCTTCGTGGAGCCCGAGTATGACTCGATCGGCGCGTTCATCTATGGAGTGTACCGGCACTACACCTTGACCGCCGATACGCAGTTCCTCACCGATCTGTGGCCGAATGTAAAGAATGCGTCGGACTGGGTTCTCGGCAATATTCAGCCCAACGGTTTCGGACAGGCTGACTACAGTATCTGGGAAGAACAGGTATTGGGGCTGGAGCACAATACGTACACGCAAACCTGGTATGTGATCGGCCTTTATGCCACACAGTGCATGGCGGAGCTTCTCGGAGAGACATCCCTGACGGACTGGTATGCCGGCGGTCCGGCCTCCATCATGACAGCGATGCAACGGCCCTCCAATTGGTATCCACCGGGAATGTGGAATCCGCTTTCCTACTACAATCGCGCCGTCAACGCGGACAACAGTGTACAGCCGCTCATCGACTCCTCCTCGGACGTCCTGGTTGCCCTGGGCGCGGTTGATCATGAATCCGGCCGGGCATCCGATCACATCTCGACAATCGTGAGCACTCTCACCAAGCAGACCTATGGGCTCTGCCGCTACCTGGGAGATACGTTTTACTACACGGGCGCGTGGAGCCCTGGAGGAAACGAGGCACTTGGCCCTGAGCCCTCGTGGCCGCAGATGAGTATGTGGGCGGCAATCTACGAGATTCTCACCGGCGATCTTGCAACCGCGTTATCGCGACTGCAATGGCTGGCAAGCATCACGGGTGCAGGCTACATGCCTTCCGGAGAAGCCGTCTCGAATGTGACGCTCCAACCTCTGGTCAGCTCGATGTGTGAGCCGCTGACAGCCTCTTCTTTCATTCTTGCCGCCCTCATCTACGAAGGGCAGTATGCCCTCGGCATTGTTCCACCCATCTACAACGCCGGCACGTGGAAGAGCATCAGCGTGAGCACCACTGCGGCGAATGACTGGAACCAGTGGAGCAACGTCCCCTACTTTGTCGGTCCGCAGACCACATCTGCACCATCCGCGACCTACCAGATCAAGAGGGTGTATGTTGCCAACGACGGCTCCAATCTCTACGTGCGTGTCGATAGCGCTGGGAATCAACTCTCCGCATATCACCAGCAGCCGCTATTCGCGTTGCGCGTCTACAGCCAGGATTTCGCCAATCCGAACGCTTCCGGCACAACGATCGGCCTCTCGGGAGAATCACTCCGAAGGCCGATGGTGTATATGTTGGAGCGGCACAGCGATTCGAACCTCTTCCAACACTGGACCGCTGCGGGTGGCACATGGTCGCAGGATTCCAGCATCGGCGGGGTGATTCCGCCGCAATGGGATGCAGCGACGGGAAGGATTGAAGCAGTGGTTCCTCTCTCGAGTGTGTCAACCGGAAGTCCCGTCTTCGCCAGTAACTGGACCGGGATCATGATCGTGCTGGCGTACTACGATGCAGGTAGCTCAAGCTGGCGCGACGGCGACAGCCTGCTGCTCCACTATCGATTGAGCACAAGTGACCAGAACTGGATCTACGGAAACATTGATCTGTAGGCAAGTACGTGAGAGTCCACACAACGGCATCCCCAAAGACGAGAACCATCCGCAGCTCACAGCCAAGCGTGATAGGGAGCCCCTGGCACACGTGAAGTTGTTAGCGGGCGCACTTCCTCAAACTCCGGGCGAAGACGAGTTTACTTCGGGAATGAGTCGCCGAACATCGGATTGCCGCTCTTGGACTGTTCCTTTGTAGCTTCGTCCTGAATGACATCCGAGTGCTCGACGAGAATCCCATCCTGCAAGCGAACGACGTCCGCTGCGATCCAGTTCACCGGCAGTCCGATATTGGAGAACCGGCCGTGAACGATGACGTAGTCACCTTCTGCAAGAATCACCCCAGGCTCATACTTGAGCGACGGCGGCGTGGCCTTGACGAGGTTGAAGAGCCCGTCTCTTCCCGGCTCGATATGAGCACTGTGTTGAATGTAGTTGGGAGACCAGAACCGCTCCGCCGCCGCATAGTCGCGTTTGTTGAATAGGGTATTGAATGCCTCCAATACGATCGCTTTATTTTTTCCCGCATTCAAATCGCTCATTGTTCTTCCTCTCCTATAAATCGACGTCGGACGTTTTTGTTATGAGCAAGTACATGAAGCACCCTCAAGTAGCGAGACGGCGCAGCGGCGTCCGATCAGATTTGCCCTCTGCCGCCATCAACGAACAATTCGATACCCGTGACGAAACTGGAGTCATCCGAGGCTAGAAACAACGCCGCCTTGGCAATTTCATCGGGTTCCCCGAGGCGTCCCATTGGGATCGTGGACACGATTCGTGCAATAGCGTCTGCCGGTTGCCCATCTATAGCCGGCGTATCGGTCGGACCGGGGCTAATGACGTTTGAGCGGATATGGCGATCTTTGAGATCCGAGGTCCAGGTTCGGACGAAAGAGCGGAGGGCGGCCTTCGTCGCGCCATAGACGCCGAAGGCTGGCGTGCCCTTCACGCTCGCGACCGAGCCGTTCGGAATGATAGAGCCACGGTCCTTTATCAGCGGCAAGGCTTTCTGCACGGTGAACAGCGTTCCCTTAACATTGATATTGAATAGTTTGTCGAAATGTTCCTCAGTGATTTTGCCGAGAGGAGCAAATTCCGCAATGCCAGCATTGGCGAAGACGATGTCAAGTTCGCCCTTTGCTTTGATAGCCTCATAGAGACGATCGAGGTCGTCCAGTTTGGCAACGTCTCCCTGAACGCCAATGACGTTGCTGCCGATCGCCTTTACGGCTGACTCGAGTTCTTTCTGACGACGGCCTGTGATGAAGACGTAGGCACCCTCTTTTACGAAGAGCTTTGCTGTAGCCAACCCTATCCCGGTTGTACCACCGGTAATGACTGCTACTTTTCCTTGAAGCTTTTTACCTTCGGACATGGGTTGTAATTCTCCTTACTCTCGCTCGCTCTTAATTGCTACCTTTGCTCAAAGTGTTATTCATTGAGTTCCTCACGCCGTCAGTTAGAGCTTCGAACCGCCATCGACGGGAATACTGGCACCCGTGATCCAGCGCGCCGCCTCGGACGCCACAAAAGCGACTACGTCGGCAACATCCTCGGGCCTGCCGAGTCGCTTCAGCGCCTGCATCCCCAGTGCGACCTCGCGTCCCGCTTCTGTCTTCGTGAAACTCGACATATCCGTGTCGATGACGCCAGGAGCAACAGCGTTTACGCGGATGCCGCGCGGCCCGAGAATAGCTGCCCAGTTCCTGACCAGCGTCTCAAGTGCTCCTTTGGTAGAGGCGTAAGCAAGAATCGAAGGATTGTCCAAACCGGGCTTGCCCACCACCAAACGGGCTCCGAGAGAGGAGATAACAATAATGCTTGAGCCCTCAACTAAAATGGGCAGGAGTTGCTGCACCAGGAAGAACGGGCCTCGGACGTTTGTCGCAAAGAGGCTGTCAAAATCCTCGATCCTGTGATCCGCGATGCGTGCCGCTTTGCTGATTCCGGCGTTGAGTACAAGCACATCCAATCTATCGCCGACTATGGAGCGCACCTGTTTGGCAAGCAATGAAGCGCCGTCCGGAGTTCCTAGATCCGCCGAGATTGCATCGGCGTGTCCACCTTTGGTTTGGATCTCGGCGACGAGAGATTCCGCCTCCTGCGCGGAGCGGCCATAGTGAACCAGGACGTGTGCCCCGGCCTCAGCGAGCGCCGCTGCCGTCGCGCGGCCAATTCCTCTTGATGCACCCGTCACAAGCGCAGTTTTGTTTTGAAGTGTAGTCATTGTTTTCTCCTTTGCCAGTCAGCTGACGGATAATTTGCCAGTCAGCTGACGGATAAGACGAGGTGGACTCGGTGCGCGTTGGTTCAAGCGTTCATTCCACCATCCACGGTAAGATTCGCCCCTGTAATGTACGAGGACTCCGGACTGGCGACGAACGCCACCATCGCGGCGATCTCCTCTACGCGCCCATAGCGGTCGAGCGCTGTGGCGGCCTTCTGTGGTACCGCCCAATCCCCCGAGGCGGGATTCAAATCCGTGTCGATCGGACCCGGCTGGACGTTGTTGACCGTAATGCCCCGGCTCCCGACCTCTCTGGATAATGCCTGGGTAAACATCTTGACGGCTCCCTTCGTGGCCGCGTAGGGCACAAGCCCGGGCGCAACAGCACGCTCGCCCACCGCCGAACCGACCATGATGATGCGACCACCATCCTTCATGTGCTTCAGCGCCGCCTGCGTGGTGGCGAATACACCTCGGAGGTTGATGTCGATCACACGATCCATCTCCTCCAGCGTCGACTCCTCGAACGGTTTCGGAATTGCCGTGCCGGCATTGTTCACGAGCACATCGAGTCGGCCGAAAGTCGAGACGGCCTTTTCGACCGCAGCCTTGACTGCTTCGACGTTGGCAGCGTCCGCCTGGATCGCGATGGCCTTTCCGCCACCGAGTTCAATCGCTTTGACTACGGCCGAGGCCGCGCTTGCGTCCTTTGCGTACGTAATGGCTACGCTTGCTCCGTCGGCGGCCAGACGCTTCGCAATCGCTGCGCCAATGCCCCGGGAACCGCCGGTAACGAGTGCCACTTTCTTCGCTAACTTAGACATAGAGTCTCCTTTGTTATTCTCGGAACGATTCACGAAGCCGATTCGGTAGCGATCTTGCCCGATCGTGTCGGACGGTTCTGAACCATTCAGTTCTATACTGATGATGAGGATATGGCGAGGATGCAGAAATATTGAACTAGTTAGTTCTTTATCGGATAATGTGTCTATGGGGCGCCCGAAGAACTTTAGTCGTGAGGAAGTGCTGGAGAAGGCTATGCCTGTGTTCTGGAAGCATGGGTTCGCGGACACCAGTCTTCAGGAGCTGGAACGAGCCACAGGTGTGAACAAGTCAGGGCTGTATAGCGAGTTCCGAGACAAGGAAGATCTTTTTGTTGCTTGCCTTCGGCACTACCTTGAGAGCCAGGAGAAGAGAGGATTTCTCACCAGAGAGCCTCTTGGCTGGAAGAACGTCGAGAATTTTCTTAAGAATGGACCTCTCAACAAGGGGGAACAACAAGGGTGCTTTTCCGTCAACTCTATGCGGGAGTTCGCTATCCTTCCGGATGAGGCTTATGGGGTCGTGACGGAGAATCGGGCGCAGTTGCAGCGCCTTCTCGCGATGAATATCGAGGCGGAAAAGCCCAAGATGGCTCCTTCTGCAATTGCGGAGATGGTGCTGTCCTTCTTCTCCGGATTATGCATTGAGCGCAACCTCAAATCCGGTAAAGCCTCGTCGACTCGCAAGATCGAAAACTTTATGAAAGCCCTTCGCAATCTATAATCGCGTCGGCTGATTCTAAGCCACTTAGGTCCATTGGTAGGGCCCTGAAAAGGCCGGCGGCGGCGGTTCGATCCCGTCTCTGGCCACCATCTTGAATGCTTAGGTAGAATCGCATCCAGGCTGAACGGAAAAACCCGCCTGCGCTCAGTGCAGAGGTGTAATCCCACATAGGCTCAAAGAGAAAGCGAAGCGTATGTGCGGCACGTTTCGAAGATTCGCGCACAGAACAGCGTTGTTTGCGTACCTATTGCTTTTTCTGCTTCCCGCTTCTCTGGCCCAGCCACCGTATCGCTTCTTTTCCTGGACCACGGAAAACGGACTTCCCGCAAAACTCGGTCCAGGCATTACTCCAAACTCGCGACGGCTATTTATGGATGTCTACGCTGGACGGTTTGGTGCGCTTCGACGGGCTCCGTTTTCGAATCTTTAATCGGCAAAATACGCCCGCCCTCACCACGAACGGCTTCTCATTCTTCGCTCTTGCTTGAAGACCGGCAAGGGTGCCTCTGGGCCGGCACATTGACCGGCGGCGCTATCCGCTATTGCAACGGCACCTTTACTTCGCTCACGGTGAAGGATGGCCTGCCGAATAATACGGTGGTGCGGATCGATGAAGATGAGGAAGGAACGGTCTGGATCTTCACGGCTCCCGGTCTAGCCAAATGGCAGAATGGCCGTTTGATCCGTGTGGCTCCTGAACCCGGTTCACCGTTCAATCCTTACCTCACGGCCTCCAATTACAACATTGGCGCGGATGGATATTTATTTGGTCTGTGGCGCATGGAAGCGCACGGATGGCAGCGTTTCGCTTACGGGCACTGGTCGCATTTCCCATTGCCCTTCCCATTGAAGGACCCTGCAAAACTGCACATTTCGTCAAGCATCGAAGATTCACAACACAGATTTTGGTACAAGCTGCCCGAAACTCCCAATGTGTACTATTGCGTTGATGGCGGCGTCCTGACCCAGTACGAGGGCATCGCCCGCGAAGATTTTGTCACCTACAAGGACCGCCTGGGTAACCTATGGGCATACGAATCCATCCGGAGCACCAGGCTTTGGAAGGATGGACATTCCACCGCTCTATCCGGTTTTTCCACGCCGTTTATGTACAGAATGCTGGAAGACCGGGAAGGAACACTGTGGATCGGTACGGCGAAAGAAGGGTTGTATCGTGCGGACCCGCAGGCGATCGCCATGTATCAACATCCAAACGGCTCGCAATGGAATGTCGTGGAACCCGTGCTGCAAGACCGAACCGGCAGCGTTTGGTTCGGCAGCCGATTGGGGCTCTTCCGGTTGAACAAGGGCAAGTACGAGAATTTCTACCACGCTGGTATGGCATCCAAGCGAATGGCCTGGGAGAACATCGTATCCGCGATTTATGAGGATCGGGACGGGACGATCTGGACCGGCACATGGAATGGCCTCTCCAAATTAGAGGGTTCGCACCTTGTCGCGGAACCCTCCAGCGCAGCGATCCAGGGCCGCATCAACGCCATCCTTCGCGACCGTGCCGGCGATCTATGGGTAGGCGGTGAAAAGGGTTTGTATCGAATTCACGGCGGTCATTGTACGCAAGCTCGGACGTGCCGATGGCTTAGCGAGTGATAGTCCGTACGTTCAGACGATCTTTGAAGACCGCCGGGGCACACTCTGGATCGGAACCGCAAGCGGCCTTGCGCGCTCGGATCGGGGACGCTTTTCCATGCTCCCCGCCGCAGCGGATTTGAATATCACGGCGCTCTATGAAGATGCTGTGGGGGTGCTCTGGATCGGGACTTACGATACCGGATTGGCGAGGCTGGACGGCGAAACTTTCACCCGCTATACCGAGAAGGACGGACTCTTCAACAACGGAGTATTTCAGATTCTGGAAGATGAGCAGGGCTTCCTGTGGCTGAGCAGTCACCTGGGCATCTACCGGATCAAGAAGCAGGACCTGAACGATTTCTCGGCTGGCCGCATTTCACTCATCACCTCCTCCCACTTTGGGAAAGGGGATGGCCTGCTTAGCGTCGAGTGCAGCAGTCAAGGCCAGCCCACCGGTTTCAAAGCACGCGATGGCAAACTCTGGTTCCCGACCACGCAGGGGTTAGCAGTGGTCGATCCGAAAGCAGTTAAATTCAATCGGCAGCCGCCCCCTGTCGTTATTGAAGAACTAACCGTGGACGGGCATGCGACGGATTTTCATGCCGGCGTGACGATCAAACCGGGGCAGGAGAATTTGGAGATTCAATACACAGCGCTGAGCCTGGTCAAATCGCAACAGATTCGTTTTCGCTACAGGCTAGACGGCTTAGACCCCAATTGGATCAACGCCGGCGCTCGGCGAACAGCTTACTATTCGCGCATCCCTGCAGGCACTTATACGTTCCGCGTGATCGCCGCGAATAGTGACGGAATCTGGAATGAGATAGGAGCGCGCCTCGGAGTGCACGTGCTACCACCGTTCTATAGCACGTGGTGGTTTCGCCTGTTGAGTATCTTAGCCATTGCCGGGGTGATTTACCTGATATGGCGGCTGCGGACCGCACAATGGAAACAGCGGCAAGCAGCACAGCGAGCCTTTTCACGGGAGTTGCTGGCGTCTCAAGAGCGTGAACGAAAACGCATCGCTGCGGAATTACACGACAGCATCGGACAACGGCTGGTCGTGATCAAAAACCTGGCTCTCCTCCGGCTGCAGAATTTGAATGGGAACCTGGTCGAACGGGAACAAGTCGAAGAGATTTGCACCGAAGCATCTTCGGCCATTACTGAAGTACGAGAGATCTCTCATGATTTGCGGCCTTATCAACTAGATCGCCTGGGCCTGACCAAGGCTCTACGCTCTATGGTCGAGAGCGTCGGCAAGGCATCGACAACAGCATTTTCAGCTTCGATCGACGACATCGACGATCTCTTTACGCCCGAGTATCAGATCGGGTTTTATCGGATTACGCAGGAATGTCTTAGTAACATTCTGAAGCACGCAGAGGCCAGCGAAGCTAAAGTTGTTGTCCGGCGCAACGGCACTCGTCTCCAACTCTCGGTTAGCGATAACGGCAAGGGTTTCACAACCGGTGGAGCTAATACTGAGGTGCGCAAGGGCGGCTTCGGACTGATCAATATTTCCGAGCGGGTGCAACTGTTCGCCGGCAAATTAGAAATCCAATCGGTTCCCATGAAGGGCGCTACAATCAACATCGACATCGATACTAACGAGCTGCGCGATGGCCGCTGAAATCCGTATTGCGATTGCCGACGATCACCCACTTCTACGCAAAGGGCTTCGCCAGGTACTTGAAGCCGATTCGAACATAAAAGTGGTCCTGGAGGCAGGCGATGGAGAAGTTTTGCTCTCGGAGATTGAGCCAAGCCGGACCCAAATCGCAATCGTCGATATCGATATGCCAAAACAAGACGGCTTCGCGGTAGCAAAGGAAATCAACAGAAGAAAGATTCCGGTTGATGTGATCTTTCTCACGATCCACAACGAGGAAGCTATCTTCCATGCGGCCATGGACCTGGGGATAAAGGGATACATCCTCAAGGACAGCGCACTCATTGAAATTGCCGAAGCCATCCACACCCTTGCGGCGGGGCAATTTTACGTGAGCCACCCACTTGTTGCTTACCTTCTCCATCGCCGCAACCGGTCTCAGGCTTTGCTGGAAAGTGAACCGGGACTCAAAAGTTTAACGGCTTCGGAACGTAGGATTCTGCATATGATCGCTGAAAATAAATCCAGCAAAGAGATCGGCGCAGAACTCTTCATTCATTACCGCACCGTCGAGAACCACCGGGTTAACATTTGCCAGAAGCTTGGCCTCCGGGGGACCAATAGTCTGTTGCGGTTTGCGCTTCAGCACAAATCCGAGTTATAGTGCAGCGTCTTTAGCAAGAGCTATATCGAGTGGGTGGCCCAGGTTGAGGATTTGGGACACCCGTGCGGTAGCACACAGCTGAATTGTGTGTTTGCCGCTATTTCTTTTTACACGCACAGAGCTTAACGTTCTCGGCAATGAAGGTCCTGCTGGTTGAACAGAATAGCGCCGTACGCGGCTTCCTCCGGCAGTTGGTGGCGTCGCCGGGGACCTGGATTCAGGAGTGCGTCGATAGCTCTGCCGCAACAGTGGCTTATGCGGCAGGCCGGCCAGATCTCGTGATTATGGACGTCGGCATGAAGGACCTTGATGGTATCGCACTATGCAGGCAGATCAAGCGAATGGATCCGGCAGCGAGGGTTGTACTCGTTTCCGACTATGATGACGCCGCTATCCGTGAAAGCGCACGACATGCAGGCGCATGCGGGTATGTGCTCAAAGACAACCTACTCGAGGTGACGGGTTTGCTGCCTAAACCATCGGAGAATTTATGATTCTGAAACAGTACTACCTGGGATGCCTGGCCCACGCGTCTTATCTGCTTGGAGACGAGGCCAGTTCGACCGCTATCATCGTCGATCCTCAGCGCGACATTCAGCAGTACCTGGCCGACGCCGAGAAATTCGGCCTTCAGATCCGCCATGTCTTCCTGACCCACTTCCACGCCGACTTCGTCGCCGGCCATCTGGAGTTGCGCGACCGTTGCGGCGCAACCATCCATCTCGGCTCCCGCGCACAGGCGGAATACGCCTTCGTAGCGATGAAGGACGGCGATACGCTCGACTTCCCGGGTCTGCGCCTGCAAGTCCTCGAAACCCCGGGCCACACCATCGAGTCCATCTCGATCCTGGTGTTCGATCTCCAGAAAGACCCGGCAAAACCTTACGCCGTCCTCACCGGCGACACGCTGTTCATCGGCGATGTTGGCCGCCCCGACCTGCGCGCTTCGCTCGGGTGGACGGCCAGCGACCTCGGCGCCCACCTTTACGACTCACTCCACAACAAACTCCTGCCGCTTCCTGACGAGACCCTGGTCTACCCTGCGCACGGCGCCGGCTCTCTTTGCGGCAAGCAGCTTTCCTCCGAAACGGTCTCTTCGCTTGGAGATCAGCGGCGTTTGAACTACGCCCTGCAGCCGATGTCAAAGGAGGAATTCATTCGTCTCGTCACGGCCGACCAACCCGACGCTCCGCCGTACTTCACCTACGATGCCATCCTCAATACTCGCGAGCGCGCCACCCTGGACAAGAATCTCGAGCAGGTTCTGCATCCCGTCGATCTCGCCGAGGTGCTTCGGATGGGGGATGCGGGCGCTCAGATCCTCGACGTCCGTGACGCCGCCGAATATGCCAACGGGCACCTCGCCGGCAGCATCAACATCGGACTCGGCGGGCAATATGCCACCTGGGCGGGCACGCTGCTCGATCGCGCCAAGCCCATCGTGATCATCGCAGAGCCCGGACGCGAGCAGGAAGCCGCCTTGCGTCTGGGCCGGATCGGCTTCGATCACGTCAAAGGCTATCTGCGAGGGGGCATGCAAGCGCTCGCTGCGAGACCGGACCTGGTGTGGCAGACCGAGCGGATGAGCGCCGCAATGGTGGCAGAGGAGATGGCGAGCGCCGATCCGCCGCTGTTGCTGGATATCAGAAATCCGCGCGAGTGGGCGACCAGGCATATTGACGGCAGCGTGAATGTGCCGCTCAACCATCTGCAGGAGCGCATCGCCGAAATCCCCCGCGACCGCCGCATTGCCGTCCATTGCGCGGGCGGCTACCGGTCTTCGATCGCCGCCAGCATCCTGCATCAATACGGGATCACCCATTTGATCGAGATGGCCGGTGGCCTCGCCGCCTGGGACGCGGCCTCACTTAATCTCGGCTCCCGCTGCGCATTAGTTTTTGGCAACTACCAACCTTCCATCACCAAAGGAGAGAACGAATGAGTTTACGAATTAATGACGAAGCCCCTGATTTTTCCGCCGAGACCACCCAAGGCGCGATCAACTTCCACGAATGGATCGGCAATGGCTGGGCCATTCTGTTTTCGCACCCAAAGGACTTTACTCCCGTTTGCACCACCGAACTTGGCTACATGGCCGGGTTGCAGCCCGAATTCGCAAAGCGAAACTGCAAGATCATCGGGCTGAGTGTCGATCCGGTGAGCAGCCACGGAAAATGGGCAACAGACATAGAAGAGACGCAAGGCCACCGCGTGAATTACCCGATGATCGGCGACCCGGAACTCAAAATCGCAAAGCTCTATGACATGCTGCCGGCGGATGCGGGAACCACGTCCGACGGTCGCACGGCGGCGAACAATGCCACGGTACGCACCGTGTTCGTGATCGGCCCCGACAAAAAGATCAAGCTGATGCTCGTTTACCCGATGAGCACAGGCCGCAACTTTGACGAAGTCTTGCGGGTGCTTGATTCGATTCAGCTCACGGCCACACACAAGGTTGCAACACCGGTGAACTGGAAGCACGGCGAAGATGTGATCATCGTGCCGGCGGTATCGGACGAGGAAGCTAAACAGAAATATCCCGGCGGCTGGAAGGCGCCGAGGCCTTACCTTCGGTTCGTTTCCCAGCCGAGCTAAAGTCTTCCATTCCGCGCAGGCGTTCCAACAAAGAACGCCTGCACATAGCTCCTCAGGCGACGGCGACTTCGAAGGGAAATACCATGCCAACGATCGAACCTCAGATATGGACGAGCGCGAGACTCACAATCGAACGCGACAGAAGCGAAACGCAGGGCACGATCTTTCGATTCTCCGGGCCTTTAACCACGCGGGATATGTACAACTCTCTGTCTCCTGATGCCTTTCGCAACATCTTTGAATCGGCACCAGACGATGAGCCCCCACCGGCACATACCTTTGACCTGAAGGGAGTTCCATATATGGATTCGACCGGCCTCGGCATGTTGGCCGGTCATTACGCGCGGTGTCAGAGCAAAGGGGTTCGACTGAGCATTACAGGCGTCAACCCTCGCGTTCAGGAATTGTTCAGGCTCACCGGAATGGAAAAAGTGCTTCCTATCGCCTCAACGTAGAATAGTGTTCACATGCTCAGTGCGCCGGGTGATTCGGTCTGGCCACTCGATACATCTCAGCCGCGATGCGATCAAACAGAGCGTAGCGATCGTCTCCAACGCTATACAAGTTGAAGTGGGAACGCCCGGGCAGGAACGTAAACTGCGCATGGCCCGACAGGCGGTCGAGCGTTGCCTGCAAACTGTGCGCCGCTCCGTCCAGATAAAAGGTGTCGTCGGTGCCGACGAAGAGGTGGATTTTGCCCTGGAGATCGGGGCCGATCATTTTCCAGTTGTCGTTCAGCCGTTGCACGATATCGTAGTGCGCGCGCCAATAGGTGGCCACCGTTGGATCAATTTCTCCGGTCACGCGATCAAAAAGCGGCGAAGGCCGGCCATCCTTACCGCGGGGTGAGAATACCCATTCAAACGAAGCAAGTTGCCCACCATAGGGGCCGATGACAGACTCAAGCCCGGCTAGATCCTTCATGCTCGTGCGCGGTTGGCCATGATCACGAATCATCGGATGCAGCGTACCATCGGGCTTAAAGTACATATTCGCGTTCGGTGCATAGAGGTCGATGGTGCTGAAGTAGTGAAAGTCACTGGGGTCGGGTGACGTGGACCATGTGCCTCCGAAGATTTTCGGATAGCGCGTCTGCAGCCACAACGTGGCCCAGCCACCGGAGGAATGCCCTTGCAGGAAGCGGCCCGACGGACGCGCATCCATGCGGTACTTCTTCTCAAGACCAGGAATAAGCTCGGTGGTCAGGGCGATGCCCCATGGCCCATTGTTTACTGAGTCGGCGAATTCATGGGTACCGGTCGGGCTACTTTCATCGAGCAGCACCCAGATCATCTGCGGCATACGGCCCTGCTTCATGCGGTCGTAGAGAATGGGGGCGTAGCGCTCCCGCAGTCCGCGCAGCGTGCCACCGAAACCGTGGGTGAAATATACCGTTGGGTAGCGATCCTTGGGATGAGCGGCATATCCTGGCGGCAACAACACCCACCCACGCATATGAATCTCGCGTCCCCAGAAACTGGTCAGCACCGGGCTCACAACATCCAGAGGCTCAAGGACGGAACTCACGTCGGGACGCCCCGCCAAGGGGTCCGGCGGCTCCGAAAGAGTCTGGCTGAGAGCGATCTCTGGAGTCGAAGAAGCGGCCAACGGTGCGCTGACGTTCACCGGTGCGCTGACCAGGTCACCGGCGCCGCGCCCATCATAGTTGTAGTTGTGGTGAACGTCGAGAACGGCCTGCAAACGATAACCGCCCGCGGGGGCCTGGGAAAACGGCTGCGGAAAGACAATATCGTCAACGTCGACGTCGACGGACTCACCTGGCGCCAGATGTGCCACCTCTTTTGCCGCCACATACACGCTGGTTGGCGACATCATGTCCATGTCGACAGAATTAGGATCTTTCGTGTCGACACTGGCGGGCGCCATGAAAATCAGCATGCGCCCCGATACTGGTTGAGCAATTGCCTTATCGAGCGTGACCCGAACCCACTGGTGACGGTGCACTCCGGTCTGCGCAGAAACGGCGGCTGCTGCGCAAAAAAACGCCAGCAGGAGTCCTGATATACGACGGTGGGTGCTCATCGTGTCGTGCCTCTTGTGCTAACGGTTATCAAAAAGAGCCGGCAGTCTCTGGGATTGCAATCCAAAGGCATTCGCGACATTAGAAAAAGACTCCATTCTTTGAACTTGTTGGTGGTGATCCGGCCACAGAGGCTGGGCTGTTTGCGACTACCCCTGATGGGAAAGCCCATTGAGCTGCCGAGTCAATCTAAATAAACCAGCCGATCCTGTCTTCATCCGGGTGGTTTAGACAAAAATCGGCCTTGGTGGGGGCATGTCCAGTAAGTAGCCTCAAGCCGAGGTCCCGGCCCTCCATCTTTCGATGGATGCGGCAGGCAAGTTTTAGAAATAGCATGGGGCGCGACACGCACGAGCAAACGAAGAGGAGCATCTGCATGCATCCAGCGAAAGCCTACCTTTTCGTACTGGTCGTTGTGCTGTCTTTTGTCTCAGGTTGGAGCACCGCTTTTGCTCAGTCAAACCTCGCGGCAGCGGCCGGAACTGTCCCCCCGCAACTCGATCATTTCGATGTCACCCAGGTCGATCGCAGCCTGGATCCGTGTGTCGATTTTTATCAATACACGTGCAAGAAGTGGATCGCTAAAAACCCAATTCCGCCCGATCAGGCAAATTGGTGGCTCGGCGCCAAACTAATGATTTGGAACCAGACCGATGGTGCGCGACATCCTGGAAAAAGCCTCCGCCGACGACCCGAAGCGCAGCCCCTCAGAGCAAAAAATCGGCGATTACTACGCCTCTTGCATGAACGAGACCGAGATCAACACCAAGGGAATCACCGCGATCCAGCCGGAGTTGGACCGAATCCTGGCCTTGCACAGCAAGACTGAGCTCCCCGAGGAGCTAGCCCGCATTCATCGGATTACGTTCACTTTGGCGCCGGGCACGGATTCCGGTTCAACCGGCGCGCTGTTTGGATTCAGTTCCGGTCAGGATCTTGATGATGCGTCGAAGGTAGTCGCGGTTCTCGACCAGGGTGGGCTTGGCCTGCCGGATCGGGATTACTATCTCAAATCTGATGAGAAATCAGCCGATCTGCGTCAGCGATACGTGGAGCACTTGAAGAAAACATTTCAACTGCTAGGGGATACGCCGGCCCAAGCCCTTGACCATGCGAAGACGGTGATGGAGCTGGAAACATCTCTGGCGAAGGTCTCGCTCGATATCGTAAAGCGGCGCGACCCGGCCAATCTTAATCATAGGTTGTCAATCCAGGAAGTTCGCGCCTTGAGCCCGGCATTTTCCTGGGACCAGTACTTCAAGAGCGTGAACGCTCCGCAGACTGACCACTACCTGGTGATGACCCCTGAATTCTTCAAGGGCGTCAACCAACTCATTGCCACTGTCCCCCTGGAGAGCTGGAAGACCTATCTTCGTTGGCAACTGGTCAACGCTTCCTCCTCTCTTCTGAGCGAGCCGTTCGTGGACGAAAAGTTCGATTTCTATGGCCGGGCGTTAACCGGCCAAAAAGTGCAGCGTGCCCGCTGGCGGCGTTGCGTGCAAAGCGTGGATCGTGACCTTGACGAAGCCCTGGGCCAGGAATACGTCGCGCGTGCCTTCACGGGCGACAGCAAGCAGCGAATGCTGAAGCTTGTGCATGCCCTGGAAGCTGCACTGAACACCGATATTCAGCAGGTGGACTGGATGAGCCCTTCTACCCGCAAGGCCGCGACAGCGAAGCTCGAAAAGATTGCAGACAAAATCGGGTATCCAGACCATTGGCGGGACTATTCCAGCTTGACGATCGTGCGCGGTGACGCGTTAGGCAATGCTTATCGAAGCGGTGAATTTGAACAGCACCGCCAGCTCTCCAAGATAGGAAGACACGTGGATCGTTCGGAATGGAGCGTTTCGCCCTCGGTGCCCAACGCCTACTACGATCCCCAGCTCAATGCGATTACTTTTCCCGCCGCCATCCTGCAGCCGCCGTTATTCGATCCACAGTCGGATGACGCCGCGAATTTCGGGGCAATCGGCGCCATTATTGGACACGAGCTGACCCACGGTTTTGACGATCAGGGCAGGAAATTCGATGGCGCCGGAAACCTTCGCGATTGGTGGACCGCGGAAGATGGCAAGGAGTTTGACGAAAAAGAACAGTGCTTCGCGGACGAATACTCCGGTTTTGAGGCGACTGAGGGTGTAAAACTCAACGGCAAGCTCACTTTAGGAGAGAACACTGCGGACAACGGCGGCTTGCGGCTTGCTTTCAGGGCTCTGGAGAGCACGCTTTCCAGCGAAAACCGCGCCGGGACAGACCGGGATGGATATACCCCGGAACAACGATTCTTCATAGCCTATGGCGAGAGTTGGTGCTCGAACGCGACGCCCCAATATTTACGCATGCTGGCGCAGTCCAACCCTCATTCAACGCCCCAGGCGCGGGCGAACGGGGTGGTATCCAATATGCCGGAGTTTCAGAAAGCCTTCGGCTGCAAGAAGGGGCAGCCCATGGTGCGGGAGAACGCCTGTCACGTTTGGTAACGGAAGCATCCGGAACTGGCAGCACCGAGGCGAAGCGTCTGGCGCCGTAATCATCATTCCGCAAGTCTTCTACACTTCAGCAGGAAACAATTTTCCGCCAGGCCCGCAAGATAGAGGAGGATTGAATCGATGACTGAAGTACAAACCGTGAAACTTACCGAGCAGGTGAAGGCCGGCGGATGCGCAAGCAAGCTCAGCCCCGCAATCCTGGACAGGGTGCTCTCGCAGCTTCCCAGGCAGACCAACGAGAACGTACTCGTCGGCTTTGAGACGGCTGATGACGCTGGTATCTACAAGCTGAGCGACAATCTGGCGCTGGTACAGACGGTCGACTTCTTCACCCCGATGGTCGACGATCCTTACACCTATGGGCAGATCGCAGCCACCAATGCGCTGAGCGATGTCTATGCCATGGGCGGCATTCCCATCAGCGCCTTGGCAGTGCTCGGCTACCCGGAGCATGGCGACCTTGACGTGTTGGCGGCCATCATGGCGGGCGGCCTTTCAAAGATGCTTGAGGCCAACTGTGCCGTCATCGGAGGCCACAGCGTGAAGGATGCCGAGATGAAGTTCGGCTACGCGGTCACCGGCACGATCCATCCCGATCGCGTGCTAAAGAATAAGGGTGCCCAGGTTGGCGATGTTCTGTTCCTCACCAAGTCGATTGGCACCGGGGTCATCACCACGGCCATCAAGCGCGGACTCGCCCGGCAGGAGTGGATCGATGCCGCGGTCAAGAGCATGACGACGCTGAACAAGAACGCTGCAATCGCAATTACCGAAGCGGGGCTTCGCGTTCACGCCATGACGGACGTGACGGGATTCGGCGTGGCCGGACATTCACGTGAGATGGCGCTGGCCAGCGGCGTTGCTATCGAGTTTGAGATCGATCGCATTCCGCTTCTGCACGGCGCCATTGAATGCGTGCGAGGGAAGGCCGTGCCGGGCGGCCTGGTCGCAAATCGTGACTTTGCCGAATGCGTCGTCGACGCGCGAACTGCGATCGCGCCGGAAGTGATGACGCTCTTCTTTGATCCGCAGACCGCGGGTGGATTGTTGATCTCCATCGATGAACGCGATGCCGCGCGGCTGGAGCAGATTACACGCGAGGCAGGAACGCCGGCCGTGAGAATTGGTCAGGTCGTGGAACGCGCGGATGGCAAACCGATCCGCCTGATCTGAATCAATGCAATCTCCGAGGACTATGTCGAACGTAGCCAAGCATTATGAGCAGCTGCTGGCCGAGCATTATGTCTGGATGTTCGGCGTCTCCTTTGAGCAGAAGGTCGCCGAGCAGAAAGCGCTGCTTGATCAGGTTGTTGGTACTTTGCCGGGCGCGCGGCGGTCCGGCACCGCAGTCGACCTGGGCAGTGGCCCGGGCTTTCAATCCATCGCCCTTGCCGAGCTCGGGTACTCGCCCGTGATCGCGGTGGATAGCAGTCGCGAGCTGCTTCGAGAGTTGCAAGCGCGGAAGCGATCCTATGAGATCGAGACCAGAGAGGCAGACATCACCAGGCTCGACTGGGCCACCCTTCCCGAGAGTGCCTCAGTCATCGTGTGCATGGGCGACACGGTGACGCATCTTCCTTCTAAGGAGTCGGTGCAAAAGTTGTTCACGAATGTGTTTCAGAAACTCGCACGAGGTGGAGTCTTCGTACTCACCTACCGCGACCTAACCGGCGAGCTTGCAGGAACCGACCGGTTTCTGCCCGTGCAAGCTGACGATACCCGCATTATGACCTGCTTCCTCGAGTACAAGAGCAGCGACGCCGTCACAGTCCACGATCTGGTCTACGTACGCGGCGAGGGTGGATGGAAACTGAACAAGAGCAGCTACGAAAAGCTCCGCCTCGGATCCAGTTGGGTTGGAGCGGCTTTACGCAAAGCCGGCTTCACTATAACGCAGGAGGGTCCGACCGGGCGCCTCCTCATGGCCGTTGCCCAGAAGTAACTCGACGCGGCGATCCGACTTGGCCGGCTTGCCACGCGGCCAACACGAGGGCATGATCGAATTAGCTAACACCAACCTCCCGGAGTTCAAATCGGTGACGTGCAGTACCTGACACTACGTCACCTTCGCATTGAAAGGGAGCCACCATGAAGAAGGGTTATTGGGTCGTTGCGTATCGATCGATTTCGGATGAATCGGCGCTAAAGGCCTATGGCGCATTAGCACTGCCGGCGATTCAGTCATTGGGCGGGCGCGTCTTAACCACGTCCACGAGCCAAATTCAGGTCCACGAAGCCGGAGTGCCGCTGCGGGCGATCGTTGTCGAATTCGACAGCTACGATATCGCCCTCGGGGCCTACAAGAGCGTGGCTTACGAAAAGGCGCTGCAGGCACTCGGCTCCGGTGCGGAACGCGACTTCCGCATCGTTGAAAGCGCGTGACCCGCCGACCTACAAAAGTTTCACCGCACTAGAAGTTTGCCGGCTGAGTAGTCCAGCCGGGCGGCCATTAGCGTAAATGCGGGAGTGGGCCCGTTCCATTGCAGTTGGTTCACAGACTCAAAGAGCGGGATGTCTGTGCGTAGCGTGGCCAGGACGCGAAAGAGCAACGCCCGATCCAGCTCGGCGATGAGCCGGCTAGATAGCGCCTTGGGGCTCGACACGCTGACGCCCCACTCGCGCCAGTCTGCCGGAATGGATTCCAGATGGCCAAAGCGTGCGAGCACAGCGGCGGCGGATTTGGCGCCCCAGCCCGCTAGCCCCGGAAAGCCGTCTGCCGAGTCTCCCACCAAGGCAAGATAATCAGGTATGGAGAGCGGCGGTACCCCGAATCTGGCGATGACACCGGCTTCATCCCGAACGATATTTTTGCGCCGGTCCAGTTGTACGATGCGCGTACCTCGTACGCACTGGGCGAGATCTTTGTCCGGGGTACAAATGATCACCCGTTCGACCCTCTGGTCCGTGGCAGCAGCGGTTGCAGCCGCGGCCAAGGCGTCATCGGCCTCGAACTCCACCATGGGCCACACCACAATCCCGAGCGCCGCGACTGCTTCCTCGAGCAGCGGAAACTGGGCTAAGAGGTCTGGCTCCACTCCCTCTCCTGTTTTATAAGCGGGCCAAAGGTTGTTTCTGAAGGACTCAATGACGTGGTCGGTGGCGACCGCGATGTGGGTGGCACCGTTTCCCAACATTCCGATGAGCGAGGCTATGACGCCGCGCACGGCTGCCACTTCGTGCCCTGCGCTGTCACGCATTTTGGGCAGAGCGTAGTAGTGGCGAAACAGTTCGTACGTGCCGTCAATGAGATGTACTTCCATAAGGACAGAAACCGATGTTACATAATTGTGCCCATGAGCGGAATCCGTCTCTGCGGAAAACTCACGAAATTAGCCAGGCAGATTACGTCAGAAGTCTTGAATGGACTACAGGTTGATTTCGCTCTTCGACCGTTTATGAGCCTGGAAATCCTGAGCGTCTTTGTCCGCCTGGGTTGCACATCGTTCGGCGGACCCATCGCTCACCTGGGATACTTTCGCACCGAACTGGTGGAGCGGCGCGGATGGTGCTCTGAAGAGACGTACGCCGAGATCATCGCGGTGGCTCAGTCATTGCCCGGGCCTGCGAGTAGTCAAGTGGCATTTGCTCTTGGCTTGTTGCGCAGCGGATGGCTCGGAGGGTTGGCTGCGTGGACAGGCTTTACTGCTCCCTCGGCAGCCCTGATGGTGTGGTTTGCGTTTGCCGAGCCATCGCTTCATAGCAAAACGGGGATAGCCGTCGTGCACGGACTTCAGCTCTCTGCCGTAGCCGTGGTTGGGCAGGCGATTCTGGTGATGCGCAAGCGTCTTACGCCGGACTGGCAGCGAGTTCTGATCGCGCTCGCCGCGGTGGTGATCGCCACGTATGCAGCAGCTTCGATCAGCACTTTGCTGGCAATCGCCGTGGGCGCTCTTTGTGGGGAGATCTTTCTGCGCGGCGATTCCGCACCCTTGCTGCCACCGCTTGACCTGCAACTCTCTCCCCATGCAGGGACGATTGCTGGAGTTCTGTATCTGAGTTTGTCGATCGCAAGTCTGTTTACAGCAAAAACCGGAGCAGGCATTCTTCAGGTAGCCAGTGCGTTCTATCGGAGTGGAGCGCTGGTGTTTGGCGGGGGCCACGTAGTTCTGCCGCTGCTGGAACACGCGGTTGTATCGCCCGGTTGGGTGACGCAACCAACATTCCTGACAGGTTATGGCTTCGCCCAGGCTCTTCCCGGTCCCCTGTTCACGTTTGCGGCTTTCCTGGGCGCCGCTATCAAATCCCCCGGGTCTCGTGTTGGCTTGGGATTGGTCGCACTCATCGCGATTTTCCTCCCCGGCCTGTTAGCGATGGGCGCGGCACTTTCTTTCTGGTCACGGGTTAGAGAATCTCGTTTCTTGCAGCAGGCTCTTCCCGGTATCAATGCGAGCGTCCTGGGCGTGCTGGCTGCTGCTTTTTTTCGACCCGTTTGCAGCACTGCCATTCATTCCATGCTCGATGTGTTCATCGCCGCAGCGGCACTTGTCTTGCTGACTCTTGGCAAAATGCGCCCATGGATGGTTGTGCTGGGAGTGGTTCTGGCTTCGATTTTGATCCTACGGTGATCGCTTGGGCACTGCATCTAACGATTTATGTAATGCAAGGCTCAACACTCGATGACGTTGAGGGCGAGACCGGCCAATGAGGTTTCCTTGTAGCGGGCTTGCATATCGAGGCCTGTCTGATACATGGTCTTGATGACCTGGTCGAGCGAAACCTTGTGGCCTTCTGACTCATTCATCGCCATACGGCTGGCATTTACGGCTTTGATGGCTCCGACCGCATTGCGCTCAATGCAGGGAACCTGTACCAGCCCTCCAATGGGATCACAGGTCATGCCCAGATGGTGCTCCATTCCTATCTCTGCAGCGTGTTCGATACGGTCATTGATTTCTGCTGCGGTCAGCGATGTTTGCTGCGGCGCATTGATGGCCGCGACCAGGCCACCTGCGGCCATGGAGCAGGCCACCCCCACTTCGCCCTGGCAGCCAACTTCCGCTCCGGAAATGGAGGCGTTTTCCTGGTAAAGAATGCCAATGGCCGCGGCGGTCAGGAAATAGCGCAGAATTCCGTCTTCGTTGGCTCCGTCGACAAACTCCAGGTAGTAGTGAGCAACGGCGGGTATCACACCAGCGGCGCCATTGGTGGGCGCGGTGACAACACGCCCTCCTGCGGCGTTCTCTTCGTTGACGGCCATGGCGTAGACCGTGATCCAGTCCAGCTGAGAGAGTGGGTCCTTCGCATCCCCTGTACGCAAACGTGCGGCGAGCTTTCGAGCCCGGCGACGGACCTTAAGACCGCCAGGCAGGATACCCTCGGCCTCGATGCCGCGCTTCGTACACTCCTGCATAACGTTCCAGAGGTGCAGTATGCGACGGCGAACTTCTTGCTCGTCCCCACTCTCAAGCAATGCGCACTCGTTGGCTAACATCAGCTGCGAGATGGTGATATTGCCGGCTGCTGCTCTTTCAAGGAGTTCCAGGGCACTATGGAAGGGGTAGGGCACCGCTTTGACTTGATGATCGCTTGCAGTCTGAGCGGCCTGCGCAGCAATGCGCTCCTCTTCAGTGACAATAAAACCACCGCCAACGGAAAAGAATATCCTCTCCAGGAGCAGACCGCCCTCGCGATCGAATGCAGAAAAACGCATGCCGTTCGGGTGCGACGCAATACCGGCCACCGGGTACATTTGATCGCGATGAAAGATCAGGTTCCTGCGCTCATCGAAGACGATGGTATGGTGACCCGGCAATTGCAGTGTTTCCTCGGTTGCGAATCGCAGATAGCTTTGAATCGATCTCAGACGGATCCACGCCTTCCGGAGTCTGGCCGGAGAGCCCCAGCAGGATGGCGCGGTCGGTTCCGTGTCCCAGACCGGTTAGCGCCAGGGAGCCATAAAGATCGACCTGCAGGGATGCAATCTGCAGGGTCTGCCCGATGGACTCCAATTCGGCGATAAAGCGCAACGCGGCGCGCATCGGCCCCATGGTGTGCGAGCTAGATGGTCCGATACCGATCTTGAAGAGTTCAAAGAGGCTGTGTTTCACCGATTCCTATATGCCCCACACCTTGTAGTCCCATTGGACAGCCTAAGTCAACATTCGCCCCTTTCCGTGGGTGGGTGGAAGGTCTAAGGGCAGTATTACAGGTACGATGATGTCGTACAGGAAAAACAAGGAGTACAAGGATCATTGTTCGTCCCTTTGTTAGACCGTGTCTGCCGCTCTCCCCTTTGCCCGATATTGTTGTGGCTTGGCATGATGCTCACACCACCAGCTGCCTCGCCACAAGAGAAGTCCCCTGGCATCGTGCTGGAGGTGGACGCAACGACCATACCGCGAAAGATTCTCTCTGCCCACGAGTCTTTTCCCGTGGCTTCACCGTCTTCGCACACGGTGGATCTCGTTTATCCCAAATGGATACCCGGAAACCACGCGCCAACCGGCCCCATCGCCGATCTGGTTAACCTGCGTTTTAGTGCGGACGGCAATAGCATCACCTGGACTCGCGACCCGGTGGATATGTATCGCTTTCATATTTCCGTTCCAGCCGGAACGACTCGCCTCGTGGCCGACTTCAGCCTGGTGGGAGCCTACATCCCGGGGAATGATTTCGCACCCGGCAATACGTCGACCCCTGTGCAAGGAGACGTGAACTGGGATCAGTTGGTGCTGTACCCGGCAGACACCCCCGCCGATCAGATAACAGTCACTGCATCCATCAGGCTTCCAGACAAATGGTCGTATGCCACCGCGTTGCCACACTCGGCCGCCCAGGTTGGGAACATTCACTTCGATCCGGTTTCGCTTACGACGCTGATCGATTCTCCCCTGATGTGCGGCTCCATCATGCGCGAGTTCGATATCACACCCAAAGGAGTTTCCGAGCGGCACCTGCTGGACATTTTCGAGGAATCGCCCGAAGGTCTTAATGTGCCGGCGGATCGCATAGCGGCTTACCGCAACCTGGTATTGGAAGCCCGGGCATTATTCCGCTCGCATCACTATGGCAGTTACCATTTCCTGGTCGAAGCGCAAAGCGAGAGCAGCGATGGTCTGGAGCATCACGAGTCCAGCGATGAGCAAGTGCCGACCCTGGGCATGGTGAGCTCTTCCTTCTCGGCCGAAGCCGGAGATTTGCTGGCGCACGAGATGATCCACTCCTGGAATGGAAAGTTCAGACGGCCCGCCGGTTTGGCTACGCCTGACTACCAGCAACCAATGGTTGACGACCTGCTCTGGGTCTACGAGGGGCTTACCAGCTACTGGGCGGAGGTGCTGGCCACGCGCTCGGGCCTGGTAACAAAGGACCAGGCGAAGGATCGCCTGGCTCTCTACCAGGCAGAGTTGGACGCTCGCAGCGGGCGCAGCTGGCGAAACCTGCAAGACGTGTCGAGAGCGGCGCAATTGCTCTACTCCTCTGAGCAGCAGTGGACAATCCTTCGCCGCTCCACGGACTTTTACAAGGAAGGACCCCTACTGTGGCTGCAGGTTGATGCCGTTCTACGGGAACAAAGTAAAGGAACTCGCAGCCTGGACACCTTCGCCGTCGAGTTTTTTGGGCCGCCCGACGGGGCGATTACTGTCAAGCCCTACACTTACGACGACCTGGTTGCCGCACTGAACCATGTCGTCGCTTTCAATTGGAATAATTTGTTCCAGAGCGATCTGCTGGCAACGCGGCCAAAACCGGTTTCGCCTGGTCTCGAAGCAGCGGGCTGGACAGTGGTTTATAACGACGAGCCGAATACTGCTGCGGTCGATCAGGAAATTACTTCTCAGCAGATTGACCTGTCGACCTCAATCGGCCTGGTGCTCGATCAGGACGGCACGATCGTGGATATCGTTCCTGACTCGGCCGCAGGCCGGGCCGGGCTGGCTCCAGCAGTCAAAATCGTGGGCGTAAATCATCGCGTGTATTCCGCTGAGTTACTGCGCGAGGCAATCGTGAATGCAGCAACGACTTCGGGACCTATTAACCTTCTTACTATCTCCGGTGGTTACTATGCGGAGTTCTCAGTTGATTATCACCAGGGTCTGCGCTCACCTCACCTTACCCGAATCACCGGCAAGCCCGACTTGTTGACAACTATTTTCGCGCCGCGGCGAAGCGATTAGCACGAATGCTAGAATTCCTGAAGTCTTGATCCGCCGCTAACTGGATTGAGGAAACGAGAGGCATGGTAGATTCAGTACGCGGTTCACGGACATCCAGACGTAAAACAGCTACAATTTATGATGTAGCGCGCGAAGCACGAGTATCCGTTTTCACCGTCTCCGCGGTCATCAATAACAAGAGTCACGTCGGTGCGCCGCTGAAGAAACGGGTTGATGCGGCCATCGTCAAACTGAACTACCGCCCCAATTCTCTTGCCCAAAGCCTGGCCAACGAGCGTACCCGCACGCTGGGCGTGATCGTTCCCGATATCTCCAACCCGTTTTTTCCGATGCTGGTGCGCGGCGCCGAGGACACGGCGCAAAAGCGCGGCTACAGCATTCTCCTCTGTAACAGCGACGGGCTTCTGGAAAAAGAAGAGCATTACCTCGACTTGTTGTTGGCGAAACGGGTGGACGGCATCCTGCTTACCAAATCCCCGGGTGAATTGAGTGCTCAAACCAAGAATCTGCTGTCGGGTATGAATGTTCCCACTGTCCTCATGATGCGGACCTATCCGAGCCTCACGGACGAAGCGGTGATTACGGACGATCTTCAGGGCAGCTATGAAGCAGTTTCTCATCTGGCCAGGATCGGGTACAAAACGATTGCCATGGTGGGCGGCCCACTGAGTGTGAGTAACGGCCGGGCCCGGCTCCAGGGGTTCAAGAAGGCGCTCAAGGCGCACAAGTTACGCTTCAATCCCAAGCTGGTGTATGAAGGGGACTATCGCATCGACTCCGGCCATCGGGCCGGGCTGTCTCTGCTGCCGCATCGTCCTGAAGCTGTCTTTGTGGCCAATTTTCTTATGGCGGTTGGGTTTCTGCAGGCAGCTCAAGAGATGGGTATGCGGTGTCCTCAGGATTTTGGGTTGGTCACCCTGGATGACTATCCGTGGCTTCGCTTATTCGATCCACCCTTGACCGCCATGGAATTACCCAAGTATGAAGTGGGCTGCATGGCGACCGAATTGCTTATTGACCGGATCGAGGGCAAGAACAAACCTGCGGTGACGCACAAGATTGCTCCTCACCTGTGTGTGCGGGAATCGTGCGGCTTTGGAATGCGGAACGGTTCGGCCAATTTGAATGCAGCTGCTGCGCTTCCAGCGCTGGTGACCAAGGCACGCCGCAAATCGCAATAGAGCCCGGTTTTCAATGATCGTTTAGCCGAATAGGTCAGAATCTTCTGTAACTTTCATAGTCTGTCTGACTGGAAGCTATGGGTTGTGTGGGTGCCGGGGAAAGGAAACCGCAGGTCCCTCCACTGCGCTTCGCTCCGGTCGGGATGACAATTCTGTTGCAGGGGTCAAGGTTTCCCAGCAGAACCTGTTGCGATCCCAACGGGGTTGTCATCCCGCCCGGAGCGAAGCGCAGTGGAGGGACCTGCGGTTTCCTTTCCCCGGCTGGCCCTAACCGCTTTGGCGGGATAAGGGTCTTTTGCCTCGCGCCTTTTTCTTGCACTATCTTTCCTGGAAATAGTTTAGATTGAAGCTCACAATCCCTAATTCATGCCCACTGTCCATCTGCCCAAAAAGTTCGGCCTGCTGAACGCGATCTCCATCAACATGTCGAACATGGTGGGCACGGGACCGTTTATTACGGTGCCGGCCATTCTTGCCACCATGGGGGGCCCTCAGGCACTGGTGTGCTGGTTTGTGGGAGCGGTGATCGCAATCGCGGATGGGCTGGTGTTTGCGGAGCTGGGCACCACCTTTCCCAGCTCTGGCGGCTCCTATACCTACCTTCGCCAGTGTTTCGGACGAGAAGGTCTGGGGCGGCTGATGGCGTGGCTGTTCGTCTGGCAATTCCTGTTCAGCGCCACCCTGGAGATCGCCACCGGGACCGTTGGGATGGCGCTATATACCGGTTTCGTATTTAAGGGATTGGTCAGCCGGCCGTGGGCCATGCGGTCACTGGCGGCGGGCTTCGCCCTGGCTGCCATGATCCTGCTCTATCGCAAGATCCGCGATATTGCCCGCATCATGCTGGTGCTTTGGAGCGGTTTGCTCCTCACCAGCCTCTGGGTGGTGGTGGAAGGCGTGATCCATTTGAAGCCGCACCTGCTGTTCGATTTTCCGCCAGGAGCCTTTCACCTGAATCTGGCGTTCATGCTGGGCCTGGGCAATGGAACCATGCTGGTGATGTTCAACTTTCTCGGCTATTACAACATCTGCCACCTGGGGGACGAGGTTCGTGAGCCCGAACGAGTGATCCCGAGGGCCATCATAGGCTCGATTTTCCTGGTTCTGTTGCTTGACCTGGCGATTTCCGTGTCATTCACCGGAGTGTTGCCATGGCGGGAAATGATCGTGCCCGGAACCGTCATTTATGACGCGGTGGGCTCGGTTTTTATGCAACGGGTGGCGGGTTTCTGGGCCTCGCAGTGGCTGACCGTCATGGTGCTGCTGACCGCCTTCGCCTCGGTCTACTCCATGATGCTCGGATATTCGCGCATTCCCTTCGCGGCGGCGCTTGACGGCACATTTTTCCGCTACTTCGGCAAGACCCATCCTAAAAAGGACTTTCCTCACCGGTCGCTGCTGCTGGTGGGAATCCTCTCCGCCATCGCCAGCTTGTTTGACCTGGTGCAAATTATTACAGCTTTGATACTGGCGCGAATTCTGATCATGTTCGTGGGCCAGATCATCGGCCTTCTGCTGCTCAGAAAGCGCCATCCGGAAGCACCTCGTCCCTTCCGCATGTGGCTCTATCCGCTACCCGCTCTATTCGCCATGACGTGCTGGCTCTATATCTTCCTGGTACAGGCCTTCGAGCCCGAAGGATGGAAATATATGCTCTACGTGCTGGCGGTTTTCGTCACCGGGGTGGGTGGCTACCTGGCCCTGGCGCGACGGCAACGATACTGGCCCTTTGCCCCTTAGTTGATACATCTTCCAGGTATTGATCCGCCCTTAAGGTAGTATTTTCGACCTCAGATTCGCATGACACTATCGTGTCCAATATGCGAGTCAACATTCGAGCCCGCTCACCCCACCAGCAAGGCAGCGATTTTCGTACTCTACCGCTATCCGTCACAATCGAAAATTCGCGCGGTGTCAAAGCCAATTATCAGCATGCCACCACGGCCGCGGAACTGCTTCACCTGCTGGACAAGCGGACCGACCTGAATGCCGCGGTCCTGGACCGGTTTCGTGAAGAACTGAAGTTCACCCGTGCGGCCAAACTGAGCGACATCGAAATGAGCGATGAGGTTCTGGAGCAAATTGGCTTCTTCATCTAGTTTCTGACTGTCCGATTGCTTCGTTGTTGCCGGGGTTCTCGATTGTTCTCGCCGCCAAGGGTTAACCTTTGGCGGCGAGACTCGTTTCAGGGCATTCTTCGGTTGCTATATGCTTGCCAGTGGGCAACAAAGAATGCGCACAACCATTACGGCACGACGACTCTTGCGCGAAACGGGGATCGTAGAGTACCCCGAGGTCGCGGTAGAGGACGGATATATCACCTCCATTACCAGCCGCGAGCGCGGCGGGGCGCTCGATTCTTATCCTGAAGCGCTGCTGGTCCCGGCTTACGTTAACATTCATGTCCACGGCGCCGTAGGCCACGATGTCATGGAAGGCACTCCGAAGGCCCTGCAGGCGATTGGAGCGGCTCTTGCGGGGCACGGGGTAGGAGCGTATTACCCCACAACGGTTACCTCTTCCACAGAGGAGACGTTGCGCGCCCTGGACATGATTGCCCGAGTAATCGAGCAAGGTGGGGCGGCCGAGGGCGCGGCGCCACTGGGCATTCATCTGGAAGGTCCGTTTCTTTCTACCGCCAAGCGCGGGGTCCATCCGGCTGCTCTGTTGGTGCAACCATCCATTGCGCTGTTTGATCGGTTCTGGCAGGCGGCCCGGGGACACATCCGGATCATGACCATAGCTCCTGAGCTGACCACGGCGCTCGAATTGACGGAGTATGCAGCCGGCCTGGGCGTGGTATGCAGTTTGGGCCACAGCAATGCGACCCTGGTCGAGGCGGAGGCGGGATTCCGTGCCGGGGCACGCAGTGCCACCCACACCTTTAACGCCATGCGCGCATTGGATCACCGTGATCCCGGTATCGCAGCGTATGTGCTCGATAACGATTCCCTGTTTGCTGAGATCGTCTGTGACGGCATTCACGTAGACCCCGCCATGATCCGTTTGTTCTTTAAAGCCAAGGGAGCTGAGAAATCCATCTTGATCACCGATGGAATGGCAGCGACCGGCATGCCGGATGGAAGGTATAAGCTGGGCGAGCTGGACGTGGAGGTCTCCAAGGGACGCTGCACTTCGGTTGGATCACCCGGAGTACTGGCAGGGAGCGTGCTGGCCATGGATCAAGCGGTGCGCAACTTTTCTTTGTTTACGGGCGCCAGCATCGCCACCAGCGCGCAATGCGCGGCACGCAATCCGGCCAGGCTGATGAGCCTGGAGCAATGGGGCTGCGTGGAAGAAGGACGGGAGGCTAATTTCGTGGCCCTGTCGCCGGAGGGTCGAATTGTGCAATCGTTCCGCGCCGGGCGGCCGGTGCTGGGTTAAGCAGGCTGCAGAAATGAATCCTTCAAGGGCTGGAGAGGTGTGTGAGTGCCGGGGGAAAGAACCTCGGGTCCTTCTACTACACTTCAATCTGCAAAGTTTGAGTCCGCTGCAACTTCCGCCGTTTCTAGAACAGGCTTTATGCGGTTTTCCAGCCTAGCGCGTCGGCGACCTGGCTGGCCAGACGCAAGGGGTCGAATGGCTTGAGCAAAATGGCTTCGACCGGTAGGTGTGCAAAAGAGCCATCCTGAGCCGCTTGCACCTTTGCGGTGAGTAACACGATGGGAATGTGGCTGGTGGCACGTGTCGATCGGAGCTTGGCCAACATGGCGGGCCCGTCCATGGCAGGCATCATGACATCAAGCAGGATCGCATCCGGTTGATGCCGCGTGGCGCTTTCAATGGCCTGGGCGCCGCAATAAGCTTCAACCACGTCCCACCCAGCCATGGTATGCAGGCTGTGCGCCGCCGCGTGGCGTGTTGCATCGTCATCGTCCACAACGAGAATGCGCCTTTTCACAGTCATTCTCCAGGTAGGGGGCCAATGTCAAGGTACTCCAGTTGGGGCGAATCAGAGCTTCCACTTTCAGGCAATTACCAGCGGACCAATGGGAGGTGCAAGGTGTCGTCCCTTCGGGACTCGCCTCATAAACCTTAGCCTACCCGGCACTGCCGTGCCGGGCTACAGGCTGTGTCGTCCCTGCTGGACTGCTCAATTGCGGCAAGGTTCAAAGCGCAATGCCAGCAAGTGGACGTGGTTGCGTGCAGCCCTACCCTTCGCCACACCCACCTATTTGCTGTCGTGCTTGGGCGCTCCAGCAAACGGGGTACGCGCGAAGGGTGGGGCATCCATTTCCGCGATCGACGCGGGTAACGAGGGTTAGAGGTGCATTTTCAGAGGCTTGACCCCTCCGTCTTCGTCGTCGTCCTCCTCGTCCTCATCGTCATCATCATCGTCGTCGTAATCCTCATCTAAATCGTCTTCGTCCTCTTCTTCATCGAGGTCCTCGAGGTCGTCGTCGTCTTCGTCGTCGTCCTCGTCGTCTTCCTCATCCAGATCATCCAGGGACTTGAGAAGCTCAAGCGATGACAGCTGGTGCGGTTCGTCCCATAGCTGCATGGCGGCGAGGTAGCTGGCATAGCCTTGGTTGTAGGGGGTTGGGGTAAGGGACATTCGCACGATTTCTCTTCTCCTCTGCCTTGAATGTACATGGCACCCGGTTGCGCCTTTTCTGCACGCTTGGATGCCGATGAAAGTCTATAGTGACTCTCACGAAGACAACAATTTGTGGATCGGGCGGGTCCCTCGGAGAGGGTCTCGTCCCATACATGCATGTGGTACTTTTCTTAACATCCGTCCGGTGATCCCGGCAAGCGCAACCAACCTCCGGAGCTATCGCCTTATGGCCGAACCCATTCCTGCCACTGCTTTGATGCTTATCGACGAATCTCGCCAGGAAGAGATTAACGTTACCCACACACCATTCACGATCGGCCGGCTGCAGGACCGCGACCTGGTCTTGGCGCACGCCTTCATCTCCCGCGATCACGCTGCCATTGTCTACGAGAAAGGCCAGTTTCATGTAGTCGATTGTGGTAGCCGGCATGGCACATTTCTGAACGCGAAGCCTTTGGTGGATCGCCAGGCGCTAAAGCCGGGAGATGAAATCCGCCTGGGGTCGCTGAACGGGCCCTCGCTGCACTTCGGTCCGCCCAAGGAAAATACATCAACCATTCACAAATTGTTGGACGAGCTGCATGCGATTTCGACACCCACGTCGGACCTCGAGAAACTGAGCTGGTTCCTGAGTGCAGCGCAGCGGTTGAACACCCTGGGTGCCGTCAACGAGATTCTGTCGACGCTGGTGGAAGCCACGCTGGAGTTGACGCAGGTAGAGCGCGGCTACGTTTTCCTGAGAGATGAGAAGGGCAAATTAACGCTGGCGGCCGGGCGCAGCCTCAAGGGCGAGCGCCTGGAGGATGATTCGACGATCTCTCACAGCGCAATCGCACAGGCTTGCAAAGCGTCGAAGTTCATCGTCACCGACACCTTGTCAGCGGAGGCAAATTCGCGCACGGAAAGCATGGTGCAGCAAAGTATCCGCATGGTGTATTGCATACCGCTGCGCAAGCGTTCTGCCGGGAATGAGTTCCACGAAAAAGACATTCTCGGCGTGCTGTACCTGGATAGCCGGTTGCAGGCCGGCAAACTAAGCCAGGTGGACAATGACCTTCTGGAGACGATCTCGACCGAAGCCGCGGCCCTGGTGGAGAACGCCTTTCTGGCGCAGTCGGAAGAATCGGCGCGCCGCTACCGGGAGGAGCTGAATATCGCGGCCGCAATTCAGCAAGGGTTGATGGAGTTTGCCATCCCTAACCTGCCCTATGCGCGGGTCCACGCGCGGAGTGTTGCCTGCAAGGAGGTTGGCGGCGATTTTTATGACGTCATTGCGACTGCGGACGGTCTCTATGTCGTGATCGCCGACATCTCCGGCAAAGGCGTATCGGCGGCGATTCTTGCTTCGACACTGCAGGGATTGCTTTATGGGTTGCTGCTTGCCGGTCAGCCGCTGGCCGATATTGCGGACGTGGCCAATCGTTACATTTGCGAGAAGAATGTGCAGAAGTACGCCACCATGATCCTGGTCAAGCTGGGACCGGACGGGACCTTCGAATACGTAAATTGCGGACACGTGCAGCCCATGCTGGCGAACAGTGCGGGGGTGAAGAAACTTGAGAATGCCAACATGGTTGTGGGTCTGATCGAAGAGGCTACCTTCAAGTCCGAGCGCTTGCAGTTAAAGGCCGGCGACCGGATTGTGCTGGCCACCGATGGCGTTACCGAGGCGGAGAGCATGGACGGCGAGTTTTTTGGGGAGGATCGGCTGGAAGCAGCACTTGCCGGTTCTACCATCGAAGGCGTTCTGAGCAAGGTGGAGAGCTTCATGGCCGGCGCCCCACCCAATGATGACTTCACGATGCTCGAGGTTCTCTATGGCGCATGAGTGCCTGCTGAGCTGCCCAATATCCGCACATACCGTGGACCGCGCCGCCTGGTGGGGTTGAGGACGAGCAAAGATATACCCCCTGGAGTGGGGTCGCGTACTGCCGCCAGGTTGGCCTGAGGAAGAATTGCAGGCCGGAAATGGAACCGCCATTGATGTCTCCCCCAACCAGGTTGGCGTTCCAGGCCTGCATTGCCTGGGTGTTGAAAACTGCGCGGGCGAGGATGCACTCGCGAAAGCCAGGTGCGAAGCGCTCCACTTGAGATTCGATGGCCTCGAGCGCAGATCCAGACCAAGCATTGGGGACGTGGCAGTAGGCCCAGGCTACGTGCTTGCCCGCAGGCGCCCGAGTGGGGTCAAACAGCGTCGGCTGGGATAGCAAGACATAGGGGCGTTCGCTGATGGCGCCCGTTCGGAGCATCCGCTCCGAGGCGGCGATTTCGTCGAAGGTACCGCCGAGGTGTACGGTGCCTGCGCGCAGGCATTCGCGGGCGCGCCATGGGATGGGTTGGCTCAGGGCCCAGTCCACCTTAAAAACGCCGGGGCCGTAACGGTATCGCTCGAAGCTGGCGCCGGAATGCCGGCGGGATGTCTTCGCCGCCCATGGCCAGGAATTGCCGTGGGCGTCACGTCGAGAAGAGATTGGGTGGCCCATACCGCGAAGAGAATGAACAGGTGCGTTGGTGATGACCGCGCCTCCGGCTTTCTGCAGGCAGGTCACGAGCGCATCCGCAATCGACTGCGCGCCGCCTTGCGGAATCGGCCAGCCGACCGCGTGGGCGGCTACTCCGAGCACCAGCCCGAAGGCGGCGGACAATGGTGATTCCAGGGGGAGAAAAGAGTGCGCGCCTAAGCCGGCGAAGAGAGCTCGGGCGCGGACACCTTTGAAATGGCTATCGGCGATAGAACGGGCGGAGCGCAGGCCAAGAAGTCCAAATCGAGCCATGGCGATCGGATGCGTCGGCCATCCTACTACGGCTTTCAGCAAGTCGTGGCGAAGGCCGTCCCAGTTTTCCAGGAGCGGAGTGTAAAGGCGACGGTAAGCGGCAGCATCGGATCCTAATTGGCTGGCTGTATCGGCGATGCCACGTTCCAACATTACGGCGGTTCCATCATCCAGGGGATGGGCCAACTCCGCAGACGGGGCAATCCAGCGCAATCCAGCTTCGGCTAGCGGCAGGGTTGAAAAGAAAGGCGAAGCGACGGCCATGGGGTGCACCGCTGAGCCCAGGTCGTGGATAAAGCCGGGGAGGGTCAGCTCAGCCGAGCGTGCCGCGCCACCGGCAACCGATGCCGCCTCACGTACTTCCACGTTAAAGCCTGCTCCGGCCAGGACGATTGCAGCGGCTAAGCCGTTGGGACCAGCTCCAACGATCGTGGCAGGACCAAGCATAATGAGAAACCAATCATAAGGGCCGCGAATCCTAAACAATATGACGACGTTGCTAACGGAATCGGCTGGAACTTTTGCGCTGGGTGGAGACCTTACGATCAACCGGCTTGGATTTGGCGCTATGCGCATCACTGGCGAGGGAATTTGGGGCGAACCCAAGGACCACAACGAAGCACTCAGAGTTTTGCGCCGGGCGGTCGAGTTGGGGATCAATTTTATTGATACCGCCGATTCTTATGGTCCTGAGGTCAGCGAGAATCTAATTGCCGAGGCTCTTCACCCCTATCCGAAGGATCTGATCATCGCGACCAAGGGTGGCTTCACGCGCTCTGGTCCGAACAAGTGGGCTGAGGACGGACGGCCCGAATACCTAAGGCAATGCGTGGAGATGAGTTTGCGCCGGCTGAAAGTGGAGCGCATCGATCTGTACCAACTCCATCGAATCGATCGTAAGGTGCCGGTGGAGGAGAGTTTAGGTGCGCTGAAGGAGTTCCAGAAGGCGGGCAAGATCCGCCACATTGGATTGTCGGAGGTTTCGACGAAGGAAATTGAGCGAGCGAGTAAAACGGTCAAGGTCGTCAGCGTGCAGAACCAGTACAACTTGAGCGATCGCAGGCATGAGAAGGTTTTGCAGTTCTGCGAGCAGGAGAAAATTGCATTTATCCCATGGTTTCCGGTGGCGGCGGGGAAATTGGCGAAGCCCGGCGGCGTGCTCGACCAAGCGGCAAAGAAACATGGCGCTACGGTTGCTCAACTTTCGTTGGCATGGCTTCTGTTTCATTCGCCTGTAATGCTGCCTATTCCGGGTACGTCTTCCGTCAAGCACCTGGAAGAGAATACTGACGCGGCTAAGGTGCACCTGTCGGCGGAAGAATGGCAGGCGATCGAGAAGGCTGCTGCTAAGGGTTAGTGATATCGCGTTCGGGGAAGTGAAAGCATTTGAAGAATTTCGTATTCGGCCCACGTACGCTGGTGCGAACATGGGGCACCCCGACGGAGTCGTTGCGCCTAAACGGATGCTCCACACGAAGAGGTCCACGACAGAACCGTTGAGACCTAAAGCTCGATCCCTTACGAAGAGGTTGAGGCTACGCGAAGCAGGGTTTGGACGATGCGGATGGCGGCTCGCAATGAGCCGCTAAGCGAACCGGCTACTTTGCTTTGGCCTCCCGCTCTGTTGCGATAGCTCACTGGAATTTCGCGGATGCGGAGACCGCGTTGGGCGGCACGCATCTGCATTTCGAGATTCCATCCGTAGGTCTGTTCGCTCATGTGCAGGCTTTGCAGGGCTTGCCTGGTGATCGCGCGGAAGGGGCCCATGTCCGTGTATTGAACCCGATATAACAGGCGCAGAAGAAGGCCTGCCAGCCAGCCGGAGAAAATCTGCGAGACCAGCATGCTCCCGGGTTCACGCTTGCCGCGCACACGCGAGCCGATCACGAAATCGCAATCACCGGCCAGAATCGGTTGCAGCAGTTGATCCATCTCGGTGGACACATCACTGCCGTCTCCGTCCATGAAGACCAGGATGTCTCCGTTGGCCGCAGCCGCTCCGGCGGCGCATGCCCGGCCATAGCCACGTTGGGTCAAGACGATGACACGGGCACCGGCCGCTTGCGCCTCAGCGGCAGTAGCATCGGTACTGCCGTTGTCCACCACAATGCATTCGCGGATCAGGTCCCACGGTAATTCCCTGACGACTGCGGCGATATTCTCGGCCTCGTTCAGCGCGGGAATGACAACGGAAACTTCTCCCAAATTAGAGGCTCCAGCGCAGGCCGCAGTTGGAACAGGCCGGGGGTGGCTCCGGACTTAGCAGGGCTCGGCGAAAATCCTGGTATTTGTCGCCGTTCCAGATTTCGCGCATGGTTTGCTGGGTGGCATTGCCGAGTGTAAAGCTGTCGTAGCCACGCATGGAGAAAGGTGCAATGCAACAGGGGAGAGCCTGGCCGTTGGCGGTGATGTACATCAGGCTCCAGGGACGGCGGCACAATGACCATGGACTGTCGTCTTTGCGCTTCTTGATGCTTACCTGTGGCTCGGTGGCGCCGGACGCGCTGAAGAGCACACCAAGCTCGCGGGCAACGGCTTCTGCCCGTTTCACAACCTCTTCCTCCTGCTGCGAGGTGTGCTCAAACAATGCCGATTCAGGACGCGCTAGTCCCTGACCCTCGGGGAGATAGACCATCCTCTGCAGATATACTTCCATCACTCCCAGGCGATGCGCCAGGCGAACAAAAGCCTCCAGTTGCGCCAATGTCTCGCGCAAGCCAGTGAGCCACAGAGACACACGCGGCAACTGCAAATTGTTCTCGCGCTGCATGGCGACGAAGTTGCCCACGTTGGTCACGATGCGGTCGAACATGTCTTTGCCGCGCACCATCTGAAAAACGGAAGACTCCGCGGCGTCGAGCGAGACCCGCAATTCATCCAGGCCGGCGTCGATAAGAGCCTGCCCATTGGCCCTGGTCAACAGCGTGCCGTTGGTGTTGAAGAGCACATAAACTCCGCGGTCTTTCAAATAGCGGATCATGCGCGGCAGCTCCTTCACCAGCATCGGCTCGCCCACCCCATGCAGCACCACGCGCGCAATTTTTGGGAACTGGTCGATGATGCTGGTGAAAAGTTCCCACGACATGTCCTTCTCCGGCTCAAGTTCTTCGAAGGTGCGGGGACAGGTGGTACAGAGGAGATTGCAGCGATTGGTGGTCTCCAGGTAGAGGCAGACCGGGTCCGCTTCCATGATTACCGAGAGCTGATCTTCCGGCTTCTCGAAGTAGCGCCGTTGCGGTACTGCAGAAAGAGTCTCGATCATGAGTTCCTCGGATGCAACGCAAATGCTTTTCGAGCCATGCACGACAACGCCACCAGGGCGGTGGTGCCATATAACCATTCAAACATGTAGTACATGGCCGGCCCAGGATTAGCAAGCTGCGTGGTGTAGAGATAAAAACATGCGGTGGAGAAATAAAGCATGGGCACGTAGGGGATCAGGCTGAGAAAAGGCAGCAGCCACAGGTAGTACCAGGGGTAGTGGGAAGAAAAGAGCAGCATGAGAACGGTTGCGATGACGAAGCCACAGCGCATCGCAGTCATGTCTCCGGCCTCACTGTTCAAGAAGGCCCATACGGCTAACCCCAACAACAGCAACGCGGAGAAGACGTAGAAAGCAGAGGTTGGGAGCGCGTCCCAGTGCAGGCCATGACGGGCGAGGGTGAGGAGAAAGTAGCGGCTCCCGGAGTCTAATCCCTCTTCCTTAGCGTACTCCGGTAGAAAGCCCAGAACGTGGGGGCCTACACTCGAGTAGGAAGCGTACCCGGCGGCCACGATGCCAGCGACGACGGCCGGCATCCTCCAATCGCGCCAGGCACTGCGCCGGTAGAGCGCAGGGAACAGTGCGATGGGGTAGAGCTTGATCAGGGTCGCAGCCGCTAAGGCAACTCCGGTCGCCACCGGCTTATGGCGGACGTAAAAAAGCAACGCGAGTGCAATAAAGGGGAGTGCGGCGCCGTCCACATGTCCGCTGCTGGCGACCTCCCAAAGGACCAGCGGATGCCAGGCGTAAATCAATACCTGTTCGCGGCGCAGTCCCAGTGCCTGCAGTAGCTTGACCAAAATCCAGATCGTAAGCGCCTCCAGGCCAACCATCCCCGCTTTCATCCAGCGCACGGTCGCGCCAATGCGAGTGATGAGCAGGAAGAGCATTTGCGCTCCCGGAGGATAAATCGTGTGCGCATAATCGCGGCGATTGATATGGGGGTAGATCTCAAGATCGCGCAAGAAAGCCAGATGCGCGTCGGCAGGGATATACCGAAAAGGATTGATGCCGGCGGCCTGCACTTGCCCATCCCACACGTAGCGAAAAATGTCGGAAGAGAGAAAGGGTGGGGAAAAGAGACAGACGAGCCTGCAGGCGATCGCGCAGACTACGATGATCACTAGAGTCCAGCGATCCGCCGGCCGGTTAAGCACTATCCAGACTCCGACCAGGTAGAGCAGCGCCTGCAACATGGCGACCCAGCCGAAGCCGATGACGAAATGATGGATCTCGTTCACACCTTGCCGGCAAAGGGCCACCATCGCGAGTGCCAGTAAGGCGAGCGCGCTGTTGGTTACCAGTGTCGGCCGCGTCAGCATGCGCGACTCTGGCCGACAACATCGACGCGCAGGCCCCCGAGAAACAGGCGGGTGTGCCTGGCGTCGTATTTATCCTGCGGCTTTAGGGCCAGCAAGTTCCTGCCGCAGCCGTTCGAGAGTGACAGCGTCGTCCACGTCGTACCAAGCCGGCAACAGTTCTGCCCGGAGTTCGATTTCCTTCGCCCGTTCGAGCGTCTGGTGGAACACCCGATCCGTACTCCAGTCGATCTGCTCAAACAACCGAGGGTGCAGGCGCTTGATGCCAAGCAGGTAATAGCCGCCGTCGTCGGAACCGCCTAAGACCATGCGATCTCCCTCGCGGGACAGGCTCTCGACGGCCTGCAGCAACGCGTGTTGCGGCATGGTGGGGCTATCAGAGTCGATCAGGCAGACGGCGCCGAATCCCGCAGTAAAGAGATCCTCGCAAACATAAAGCAGGCGCTCCCCGAACCCTTGTCCTCGCTGCGGTAGAAGCCGGAATGCGGACGGCAGCAAGCCGTCAAACGCTGCCTCATCTCCAACGGGCGTGTAGGCCACCAGCCCGGCGCTGTTACTGATTTCTGTTATGTGCTGAATGTTTTCCGTAGTGTCGCGGATGAAGCAGATGTTGAGTTCCGAGGCTTGCTCAGGAGTCAGCGGAGGAGAAAGCCGGGTCTTCACTTTGCCCGGACGCGGGGCCTTGGCCATCACGACTAAGGCGCAGCAGTTCTCACTGACCCCCGCCGCCTCTCCGGGTGCGAGTACCTGGTAGCGCAAGTGTCAGCAGCTCCGGTCGCAGACTGCGTACTGATACCAGTTGTCTTGCCAGAGGCTGACGGTGCTCCAGGGTTGGGAGGCGATCAGGGACTGGAATTCATGCCGCTTCAGCACCGCGGCCCGGCTAGTTTCGGGGAACCGGGTGCTCCGGTCGCCCATCATGCGGGCGAAAAGCCTCATGCAGGAAAGCGGGATCATGGCGCGCAAAGCGGACGTGGGCTCAGCAATGAAGCAGCGGCCGCCCGGACGCAGCGCGGAGAAGATTTCCCGCAGCGCCTGGGGACGATCGCCTACCACCATAAAAAGCCGCGAGGCGACGATCGCATCCACCGGTTCCAGCGACTGAGAAAGAGCAAGCACGTTGGCTTTGACGAAATGACAGTTTTTTAAATGGCGGTTGTCCGCCCGGTCTTTGGCACGGGAAAGCAAGCGCTCGGAAAGATCGACGCCGGTGATGTGAATGTCAGGGTAGCGCTGCGCGAGGCTGCAGGCGTAGAAGCCGGGACCACAGGCGATTTCAAGAAGGTGGGTTTCGGGGCCGGGCTGAGCGCCGGGCCAAAGGGCGTGGGAAATGGCTGCGGTGTGATCACGAAACAAATGCTCACGACAGAATGCATATAGCCATGAACATCGTTCGAATAAGCTCTCCGGGTCTCCCTGGAGGGGGCCAGAATATTTTGCTCCAAGATTTTCTATAGCCATCGTTTGCGTCCGGCGCCAGTTGTTCCCAAGCCCCACCGGCATCATAACCTGAGGCGCGGTCCCTGACGTTCCAAGAACTGATCTGACTGTTTTGATGCTGCGGAAGTTACGTCTATTCTTGCGGAATTTTTTAGGCTCGGGCTCTAGTTGGCTCGAAAACGATTGGCACGCTCGAATTCGTCGCGCAATTCAGGTGTCTTGAGATTCTCGCGCAGATGTGCCAGGCGCTGCTCCATGGCCAGGAGGGCTTGGCTAATCGCGTCCTGATTGGTGTGGGCGACGTCACGCCACATGGAATAGGGACTGGCTCCCAGCCGCGTCATTTCCCTGAGGGCCCGGCCTCCAATGGCTCGGAGATCGGGCGCGTTGCCGAAACGGTCTTCCAGCATCGCGCTCAGAGCGGTGGATAGAAACTGAGGCAGATGGCTGACCCAGGCACAGATCTCGTCATGTCTATTCGCCTGGATGTCCATGGTGCGGCAACCGAAGCGTTCCACCCAAGCCGCGCCACTCCGCAGCGAGAGGATGATGGGCAAATTCGGTAAACAGCCACACGGCGTTCGAGAAGAGCTGGGCGTCGGCATTTTCAGCGCCGCTAACTTCTTTGCCCGCCATGGGGTGGCCGGGGAGAAAGCCGGGCTGATCGGGGACCGCCGTAAAGCGACTGCGCCCGTTCGGCAATGGCAACCTTGACGCTGCCTACGTCGGTTACCAATTGATGCGGTTTCAGGAGTGGTGCGAGCTTCTCCATCCAGTCTTGAATAGCAAAGACGGGGCCGCTTAGAAGAATCAGATCGCTGTTGACTGCGGCTTTGATTGGATCGAGTGCAATGACATCAATGGCGCCGCGATCGAGCGCGATTCCGGCTTGGGATGCACTCCGGTCCCAGCCGATGACCTCACTGGGAAATTGGGCGGCATGCAGCGCTAAGCCCGCGGAGGCGCCGATAAGTCCTGTACCCACGATGGTAATGCGCTCAATTGTCACCGTACTCCCCGAGTGCTTTCGTTTGAACCGATAGCCCTATCCATTCACGGGGACTTCAGATCTTACGTTCCGGCCCACGGCGGTGGCGATGATCCGTAGCTGGTCCATGAGCTTCTCGAATTGTTCCGGAAACAAGGATTGGGCTCCGTCGGAAAGGGCCTTATCCGGGTTGGGATGAACCTCGATCAGCAGCCCATCACAACCTGCGGCGACCGCGGCGCGGGCCATGGGCGCGACCTTGTCGCGCCGGCCGACACCGTGCGACGGATCGGCGAGCATAGGAAGATGGGAGAGCTTCTTGATGATCGGGATAGCGGAGATATCCATGGTGTTGCGGGTGTAGGTCTCAAAGGTGCGAATGCCTCGTTCACAAAGCATCACATCGTAATTGCCGCCGGCCAGGATGTACTCCGCCGAAAGCAGTAGCTCTTCGAGGGTCGCGGCAATGCCGCGCTTCAGCAACACCGGCTTGCGCACCAGGCCAATCTCGCGCAGCAAGTTGAAGTTCTGCATATTGCGCGCACCTACCTGGAGAACGTCAACGTAGGGGAGCATGAGATCGATCTGGGAAATTTCCATGACCTCGCTGACAATCAGCAGGCCTGTTCGATCCCCCACTTCTTTGAGCAGTTTGAGCCCCTCGAGTCCGAGGCCCTGGAAGGAATAAGGCGAGCTCCGCGGCTTGAAAGCACCTCCACGCAGAAACGAGGCCCCTGCGGACTTCACCTGATCGGCCACGGTAAATATCTGCTCGCGCGATTCCACCGAGCATGGGCCGGCCATAACGACAATCTCATCGCCGCCTACGACGACTCCGTTGGGGAAACGGACGATTGTTCCTTCGGGCCGGAAGCCCCTGCCAGCCAACTTGTAGGGGGATGAAATGCGCACCACCTCGGCAACGCCAGGCAGCAGTTCAAAATCTTTGTGATCAAAATGCGAGGGCGTGCCTACACCCGCCAGAACGGTCTGGACAGTTCCTGTGGTGCGGTGAACATTGAAGCCCACCTGCATCAATCGTTCGATTACCCCCTGGATGTCTTCTTCGGTCGCTCTCTCCAACATTGCTACAATCATGGTTACTTTCCTGTCTCTCCGGCTTTCGACGCCAGCTCATTCTTCTGCAGCGCCCGCATCACATCGATGATGCGCTCGTATATATGCATCAGTTCTATGTCTGGCAGCGGTCCTTTGTTGGCCGCGCGAACGTTCTCGAAAATCACCCGCTCCCGATTTGGTTCATAGACCGGCAACGAGGTGGAACGTTTCAACTTGCCAATCTCCTGCGCGGCTTGTGCCCGCGCGCTGATCAGCGCCACAATTTGTAGATCCAGTTCATCAATTTTCTCTCGCCAACCAGCGATATCCATGCACTGTCCTTGCTCTTATGATACGGCGCGCCCGTGACTAGCCTTGAAGCACAGGCTGCCTGAGTCCCTGAAGGAAGCCGGCAACCGCGGCTGGAGCGTTGCCCGGCTCCGCTTTTTCGATTAGGGAAACAATGGTGCTCCCGATTACCACCGCATCGGCAAACTCGCCTACAGCAGCGACATGTTCGGCGGTCGAGATGCCGAAACCCACGGCTATTGGCAGCTGGGTGAAATGACGCAGGCGCTCGACCAGGGGGCGCGCATCGTCGGCCACGCTCCGTTGGGCGCCGGTTATACCGACACGCGAGATGGCATAGACAAAGCCCTCACAAGCATTAGCGATCATTTTCAGCCGCTGGTCGGTGCTGGTGGGCGCTGCCAGGAAGACTGGCATCAGTCCGTGGTGATGCACCTGGGCCAGGTATTCTCCGGCTTCCTCGACAATCACGTCCGTGATCAACACCCCGTCGACCCCGGAATGCGCTGCCTGGTCACAGAAGCGCTCCAATCCTAAACGCAGAATGGGATTGAAGTAGGAGAAGATCACGATTCCGCAGGAAGGCCGCAGGGCGCGCAGTTCCGCAGCCACGGCAAGCACATCTTTCAGGCGCGTACCGTTGGCCACTGCACGTTCGCTGGCTCGCTGGATCACCGGACCATCGGCGATCGGATCGCTGAACGGCACCCCTAACTCGATGACCTCCGCCCCTGCGTCAATCGCGGCCAGGGCCACGTCGCGGCTTGAAGGCAGGTCGGGATCTCCGGCAGTGAGATAAATGACCAGACCGGGCTTTCTGTTGAATTCAATCGCCATTCGTTTTCGCTTCCGAGCTGAGATTTAGTTCGCGGGCCATAATCCCCATATCCTTGTCACCGCGGCCGGAAAGGTTGACTACCAGTATGTCATCCTGGGCCAGCCTGGGCGCCAGCCGGATGCATTCTGCGACCGCATGGGCACTCTCCAGCGCGGGGACGATGCCTTCTGTCCGGGCTAGCCGCAGAGCTGCTTCCAGAGCTTCCTGATCAGAGGCGGAAACGTATTCGGCCCGGCCTGAATCGTGTAACCCGGCATGCTCGGGTCCGACGGAAGCGTAATCCAGTCCCGCAGAGACGGAGTGGGTTAACGAGACCTGCCCTGCGTCATCCTGCAACACATAGGAGTAGGTACCTTGCAGCACGCCCGGGCTTCCACCATTGAAGCGCGCGGCGTGGCTGCCCAGCTCGGTACCCCGGCCGCCTGCCTCGACGCCGATCAGGCGGACACTTGGTTCTTCGATAAAGTCATAAAACGCGCCGATCGCGTTGGAGCCTCCACCCACGCATGCGAGTACAGCATTGGGGAGACGGGCCTCCTTTTCCAGGATCTGCTGCTTGATCTCCTGCCCGATCACGCGATGAAAGTCGCGCACCATGGTCGGGTAGGGATGTGCGCCCAGGACACTGCCCAGCAAGTAGTGCGTGGTGCGTACGTTGGTGACCCAATCCCGCATAGCTTCATTGATCGCATCTTTTAACGTGCGAGAGCCGGAATTCACGCCCCGGACTTCGGCACCCAGCAGGCGCATGCGGTAGACATTCAGTTCCTGACGGCGCATGTCTTCCTCGCCCATGTACACGATGCATTCCATGCCGAACAGGGCGCAGACGGTGGCTGTGGCTACACCGTGCTGTCCGGCGCCGGTTTCGGCGATGATGCGTTTTTTGCCCATGCGGCGGGCCAGGAGCCCCTGGCCGAGACAGTTGTTGATCTTGTGCGCGCCGGTGTGCAGCAGATCCTCACGTTTGAGGTAAATTTTGGCGCCGCCAAGCTGGTTGGTCAGGCGGGTTGCCAGATAAAGTGGCGTTGGACGTCCGGCGTAGTCCCTCAGCAGCGAATCTAGCTCGGCGTGAAAGAGCGGATCCGCCTGAGCTTCAGAGTAAGTGTGCTCCAGCTCTTCCAGTGCCGCCATGAGAGTCTCTGGAACATAGCGGCCGCCATAGGCGCCAAACCTACCCGTGAGGGTGTTGGTCATTGTGCTCACGATTCGCCTCTTCCCCTTTAAAATCTGAGATCGAGCAACGCCCGCAGAGGCTAAAGCCCGTCATTTTTCAATCGTTTATGGCCCGGTCGGGTAGGACGATGGCGCGGACCGGGCTTCGCATGATGCCGACGTTTCCATCATCCCCCCTAAAATTCCGTACGGCGGGTTTTCCCCAGTACGGCTTCAAGGCTGGCGTATCAGCGGGCGCCTTCCCGCGAATGGCGCCCACGTGTCGCGCCCTCTCGGTTTGCTTCCCGCCTTCGTGCCCACCGCTGCAAGCGTGACTTTCTCCGCTCAGTGTCGGAGTACGCTGTGCGCTCAAGCACCGCCATTCAAGCGGCTACGCCGCTCTACCCCAGGGGCCCTCGCTCCGGTCCGGGTTATGCTGTCCCGATCCATCTACACTTATCCGGCCCCATCCGACCCACTCGCAGGCACAGCACGATTTCACTGCTCTGCAGCTTATACGCCCTGCCTTCGCTGTGCGTTGCCGCCTAGGCGACCCGCGACTGGTTCCGTGCTTTCACCGCTCATTCTTTCTCAGCATGTCGCCCTCTGCGACTCCGGGGAGTCCGGCGGCTGTATACACCCAGTTCCTTCACCGCCGACGCTGGCCTTCGTCCCTTTAGTACAGACTCGGCACTCCCATACATCCCGCAAATCCGTTTCACGCGGGGGGCACCTTTCGAAGCTTCACTACGGTTCGCTCGCGCTACAACCTGCTGATTTGTTCACCCTCCTGACGGATCGGACCACGCTTGCACACAGCACGCGAGGATTTTTACTACCGGGCTTCCGACGGTTTGGTCACCCACTCCGTCGCCGGTTATCGCTACGGTGGCAACTGGGTAATTTCCACCGGCGGGACTTACACCCGCTAGAATGGCAGCTAGCATCGCTGCACACTAAAGTCCTGCCCTGATACAAAACCCAGTTCTCGCGCGGACTCTAAGCCCTTTCCCTATTCGATGATCGATGTTCGGGCTCAAGAGGCTGCGAATGCCCGGGAAAGAAACCGCAGGTCCCTCCACTACGCTTCGCTCCGGTCGGGATGACAATTCGGTTGTAACCGTTAGACCTTCAACGGTAAATAACTTGACCCCCGCAACAGGATTGTCATCCCGACCGGAGCGAAGCGTAGTGGAGGGACCTGCGGTTTCTTTCCCCTCGCTCACACACCCTCTTTATCCCGCACGCGAGTTTTCGATGAAGGCCTGGACTCGCTTAGGATCCTTCTTGCCCGGTTTGCTTTCGACTCCGCTGACAACGTCGACGCCCCACGGTTGCAGGATCTGAATTGCTTGCTTCACGTTTTCTGGCGCCAGGCCGCCAGCCGCGATCAACCGCAAGTTTGGCGCGGTCCGTTGCAACGTGGTTCGCGCGTCATGCCAGTCGAAGCTGGTGCCGGTGCCTCCTACCGCTTTGGCGGTCGAAGAGTCCACCAGGATCGGATCCTCGTTATGGCCCAATTCTTTTAATTGCTGCTCGAATTCGAGAGCTTTGTAGTTCAAAACCTGCAAGATGCTGATGCGCCCGGCAAAATGTTGCCGCAGACGGAGGGGTACAAGTTCGTCCGCTGAGCGATGGAGCTGCACGCCGGTTAGACCACACGTTTCAACGGTTGACACAATTTCGTCGAATCCCGCATCCACGAAAACGCCGTATTTCTCCAGCTCAGTGGGCAGCCCTTGAATGATTTGCCGAACCTCGCCAGCTTCGACTCGCCTTGGACTCGGCGCAAAGACAAAGCCGACTGCATCGGCGCCGCACTCCGCTGCAAAACGCGCATCCTCGAGGTTTGTGTTGCCGCAAATTTTGATCCACATGGGCTCTCACCTGCTCACGTGCGCAGGCTGAAGCAGGGTTTCGAGCGCTTTTCCTGGGTCAGGCCGGCGCATCAACGACTCACCGATGAGAAAGGCATGGAAGCCGGCCCCGCGTAACCGGTTCATATCCTCGGCCGTCTCGATCCCGCTTTCGCTCACATGAACCGGACCGGCGGGAAGCCGGACCGCCAGGTCAAACGAGACTTCGAGTTTCACCGCAAAGGTACTGAGGTCGCGGTTGTTGACACCGATTGCGTCGCAGTTCAGGTCAAGAACCCGATCCAACTCTGCGGAGGTATGCACCTCGCAAAGAACGTCGAGCTGCAGTGCGTGCGCCTGGGCTGTCAATTGGCGAAGCTCCAGGTCGGTCAAGGCGGCGGCGATCAACAGAATCGCATCGGCCCGATGGGCACGCGCCTCCAGCAACTGGAACTCGTCGACCAAAAAGTCCTTTCGCAGGCAGGGAAGGTCACAGGAGCGGGAAGCCACCTCCAGATTGCGCAGACTGCCCTGAAAGAAGTGCTCTTCGGTGAGCACGGATAATGCAGCCGCGCCCGCTTGGGCCATCCCTTTCGCCAGCTTGGCAGGATCGAAATCAGCACGGATCAGCCCTTTCGAGGGCGAGGCTTTTTTCAACTCCGCAATCACGGCAGGACCGCTTGCCGCCTTCTGGCGCAGGGCGCGAGCAAAACCCCGGGGCTGATGAGCCGCCGCCGCTTGCTCCAGAATCCGGGTAGAGGATGTGCTTTTCCGCTCCTCAAGTCCACGCCGGGTCGTGGCCAGGATCTTTGTAAGTTGGCTCTCCATCCGAACTATCAGTATATGCCGCACGGCCCGAGCCCTTCCGCCGGGCGAAAAACGGTTACTCTTGACCAGGGTTGCAGCACCTCGGCCCGTCGGGGCATCCAACCAGCGTTTATGAACGAATTCCCCTCACTCTGGGCAACGTCGGCGGAAGCAGCGGGTTTGAGGGGACGGCTTAGAGACACGCCGCGATCGCTGCTCATGCTCGACTACGACGGCACCCTGGCGCCTTTCCATATCGATCGTTTTGAAGCTACCCCGTACCCCGGCGTGGAAGAACGGCTGCGGACACTGTCCAGGCTCTCCCGGGTTCGCCTAGTGTTGGTCTCCGGACGCTCCGCGCGCGAGTTGCGCGATCTACTGAACCCCAGCGTCGAGACCGAAATCTGGGGCAGCCACGGCCGTGAGCAGCTGAGAAGCGATGGATCCTATGAACTGTTTGCACTTAGTCCAGTGCAGCTTTCCGCTCTGGATCGAGTGAAAAAAGATATGTCAGATCTTGGCTTTCAAGAAACGCTGGAGGTCAAACCAGCCTCTGTGGCCATCCATTGGCGCAGTTTCAGGCCAGCGGAACAGGAGCAGATTCGTTCCTCCGCTAAATCCGCTTTTGGCCGCCTGAAGCAAACGGGCGGTCTGCAGTTGCTGCCTTTTGATGGTGGTTTAGAGCTGCGTTCTACCGACCGCACCAAAGGGACTGCGGTGGCGGAGATTCTGAAGCAGGAACCGGCCGGAATCCCGGCGGCTTACCTGGGCGACGATCTCACGGATGAAGACGCCTTTCTCGCCGTCGGGGGCCAGGGCTACTCCGTACTGGTAAGGAATGAGGTTCGCCCATCGTGTGCCCAGTTTTGGCTGTGCCCCCCAGAAGAGCTGCTGACGTTTCTGGACGATTGGATCGCAGGGGCTCGCCAATGAGCGGTCACAAATTGGTGCTGGTTTCCAATCGCATTCCCATTACTTTCACCACCGAAGACGGGAAGCTCAAAGGGCACCCGAGCAGCGGTGGACTGGTCAGCGCACTAGAGCCGCTGCTGAAGGATCACGGAGGTATCTGGGTAGGGTCGGGCGGTACAGACAATTCTCCGGAAATTTGCAAGATCCTGCAGCAGGCCAGTGGGGATAATCCTTATAAATTCTCACCCATCTTCCTGACCGAGGAGGAGCAGAGCAATTTTTATGAAGGCTTTTCCAACGAGATTGTGTGGCCGTTATTCCACGATCTGCAATCGCGCTGCAATTTCGATCCGCGGTATTGGGAGTTTTACCAACGGGTTAATTACAAATTTGCGGTCGCGGTAGAAAAGGCTTCACACCCCGGCGACCTGATCTGGATCCACGATTACCAGCTGATGCAAGTGGGCAAGATGCTGCGCGAGCGTCGACCCAAATCGCGGCTGGCGTTCTTCCTCCACATCCCTTTCCCTTCGCCTGATATCTTTGCGAAACTTCCGTGGCGGCGGGAGATCCTGGAGGATCTGTTAGCTCATGACCTGGTTGGACTGCAGACCGGGCGCGATCAGCGGAATCTGATTTCCTGCCTTCGTTGCTTCGTTCCAGGGGTCAAGATTTCCGGACGTGGAGAAAGCCGCACGGTGATAAGCCAGCACGGACACACGCACGTCGAGGCTTTCCCCATCAGCATCGATTTTCGCTCGTTCTCTGAACAGTCCGAATCGGCACCGGTGGTGGAAAGAGCGAAGCAGATTAAGGCCAAGACCCACGATATTCAAATCAGCGTGGGCGTTGATCGGCTCGATTACACGAAGGGAATTCCGGAGCGGCTGAAAGCTTTCGGCTATTTTCTACGCACCTATCCGGAGTTTCATCGCAGAGTGGAATTGATCCAGATAGTCGTACCCAGCCGGGAAGGAATACCCCGGTACGATCAGCTCAAACGCGAAGTGGAGCGCCTGGTGACGCACGTGAACGGAGAATTCAGCGAGCCGGGGTGGGTTCCCATCAATTACATTTACCGCTCGGTGCCACGGGACGAGCTGGTCGCGATCTACCGGGCCGCAGACCTGGCTCTGATCACCTGCCTCAAAGATGGCATGAACCTGGTGGCAAAGGAATACTGTGCGGCCAAGACGGATGCGAGTGGAGTGCTGGTCTTAAGCGAATTCGCCGGTGCGGCGCCGGAACTTCGGGTGGGCGCCATCCTGGTCAATCCCAACGATGAGGTGGGAATTGCGGCGGCGCTGAAGCAAGCTTTTGAGATGAAGGCGGAGGAACGGCGGCGGCGAATGCTTCGCCTGCGTCACCAGATTCGCGATAATGACATCCTTACCTGGCGCGATCGTTTCTTTCAGGCATTGGAAAAGACTGAGACGCGTAGCTAGAGAGGTAGTCTTGGTGCCGAAGAAGGGACTCGAACCCCCACACCCTTGCGAGTACATGGACCTGAACCATGCGCGTCTGCCAATTCCGCCACTCCGGCACGATAGGATCCAGCGCGAACGGCTGGATTAGGCAGCAACTCTTAGTGTACAAAAGCGGGCCGCGATGTCAAACGCGGCCCGACTGCAGAGTCTTGTACGTTATCGGCTCACGGGCACCTGCACGGCAATTGCTTCCAGCTGCGCCAGATGATTCAGATCGTGACCCGCCATCGTTTCGACGAGGGTTCGAAAGGACATCTCTCCACGCTCTGGATGCAGCACGGGCTTCGACATCACCTCCGGAGATATCGAGCGCAGCAGCATCAGATTCCATTGGCGGACGCAGGAAAAAGTCATCATGGCCGCCTGCGGATCGTAGCCTGCATAGTTGGCCGACCAAATCTCCTGGTCGAAAGGCTGGATAACATGATGGTCCTCCGCCAGCGCCTGGCGAAGGCGGAAAGCGAAAACCAGCTCGCAATCTGCCAGGTGGCACAAAATTTCGTGAGGGCTCCATTTTCCGGGAGCGGGTGATTCTTCTATCCGCGCCGGGCCGAGAGCTACGGAAAGTTGTTCGAGATGCCTGGCAGTGGTGGCCACTACTTTGAGAGGGTCGCGACTGCCCAGGTGTCGTGCGTAAGGATTCATCCCATTACAATAAAGGCAACAGGCTCTTCTTCTTCAAAATAACCGCACAGGGGTTACTAAAGAGAGGAAACGCAAATGTGGAAAAGCCGTCACGCGCGGGAGCCGCAAACGTAACCACCAGGTTGAGGTCTGAATGACAGCAAAGCCATCCTCCATCCCGGCAGAACAGGCCCAAGAGATCCGCCGTCTGTCTCATGATCTAAGCAATGCGCTGGAAATCATTGTTCAGGCCAATTACCTGCTGGGCGCAATGTCCCATGACGAGTCGGCTAAAGAGTGGATGAAGCTGCTCGATAACGGCGTGGTGCAGGCGGCTGGAATAAATCGCAGTCTGCGCGAGTACATCGTTGCCAATAGCTAACCGTTTAGGGCGAGAAACCCAGGTCTCAAAAGCGAGACCTGGGCCACCCCCTTCTTCGGTCGAAAGCAATTGTTTAGGCTAGTTTTGCGTCTAGGGTGATTTCCGTGTTGTTTTTAAAGAGGCGGGAAATTGGGCAGTTGTTCTTGGCGTCCTGCGCAGCTTTGTCGAAGGCCGCCTTGTCTGCACCTGGAACCTTGGCAGTGGTCGCCAGCAGAATCTTGGTGATGGTTGGACCGGCATCGGTCTTATCAAACGTAACTGTGGCCTTGGTCTCGATCGACTCTGGCGGCAGGTTCGCGGTGGAGAGCTGGGCGCTGAGCGCCATGGTGAAGCAGCCCGCATGAGCGGCCGCGATCAGCTCCTCAGGGTTGGTGCCGATCCCATTTTCAAACCGGGTGCTAAACGAATACTGCGTTTCTTTTAACACGCCGCTCTGGGTCGAAATCTTCCCTTTGCCGTCTTTCAGGCCGCCGTGCCACACTGCGCTTGCTGTGCGATCCATACAAAACTCCTCTTGAGACAAATTGGGACGCATACTCTCGTCCCGTCTTATTGTATTGATGCACGGATTAAATCAACCGTTAGGATTTTGCCGGGCCAGGGGCAACGAAACCATCCGCGCCTGCTCTGTCTGGCTGGCCGCGTCGTGCATCACCAGCTGGCCCTGCAGCAGGTAATATCCCTGCTGGTCGCGGGTGCGGGCGGAGCCGCGCGCGATCGTTCCCTGGAACGAGAACCAAACACCGTGCACTTGCCGCGTGGTGAAGGCCAATTGCTGCGACGATAGGCGGCTGGTGGCAAAAAAGAACGTGAGCGGCGTTCCCGCGTCGCTCTCCCGGTCGCCCGGCCTGGTAATGAAGCCGCTCAACCGGTCAGGCTGCAGATCAATGTCAATCGTTCCCCCGCCGCCCAAGGCGTATTCTCCCGAGGCTTCGGACGGCAGCGCAGTTCTGCCAACGGACCGGGTAGCGTAATCGTACTGATCCTCCAGTTGGCTGGAGACGCGACGGTGCAGTACCGGCACAGACTTGCTCTGCCCCCAAACAGGTATGAGGGCCAGGACGAGTAACGCCAGAAGACTCCAACGCGGAAATTGCACGGTCGCCTCAAAGGCTGCAACTAGGGCTGCCCGATGCTTTTCTTTCGGACAGCCTCAAATTCGTCCCCCGGCTTCCAGGTCACTGGGGCCGAAGACATTGCTTGCCACCCTAATAAGAACCCGAACTCAGCCAATCTGGCATCGGCGCGGAAGTCCATATCTTCTCGATATTCATCAGTCGGGCGGTGATATCGCTCGGCGTCATACTGCGCTTTCTGCTGCTTTCCCCACCCCTGGGGATGGCCGGCAAACAGGTCCCCCTCGTCCACTGAAAAAGCAGGCACACCAACCCGGGCCAGGCTGAAGTGATCGGAACGATAGTACACACCGGCCATTGGTTGGCGTATCCGGCTGGATCTCGAAACCGAAGGCTGCGGCGGTTTTCTCGACCACCGGGTAAAGGCTGGTGCGCTCCGAGCCCTCGACTTTCACCGAGGTGGGCACGCCGATGGGCAGAAGTTCATCATAGTTGAGGTCGAGCGCGAGATCGCGAATGGGCTCAGGAGGATGCTCTCCCAGGTATTTTGACCCCAGCAACCCCTGCTCTTCGGCAGTTACCGACGCAAAATAGACGTTATGGGGCGGAGGAGTTTTCGCCGAAGCATAGGCACGCACCATCTCGAGCAGAATGCCGCAGCCAGTCCCGTTGTCCACGGCGCCATTGTAGATTTTGTCGCCCGGGGCCGTGGGGTCGATTCCCAGGTGATCGTAGTGAGCGGTATAGAGAACGCTGCCGCCCGGGCTCGAGTCTGATCCAGGTACCATGGCGATCACGTTGGCCGAGTCATAGTTGCGCACCTGGCTGACGATGTGCGCCTTGAGACGGACGGGCAGCTCAACTGGTTTGAATCCCCGCTTTCCGGCGGCTTCGATCATTTGATCCGCATTCATTCCTGCAGCGGCGAAGAGTTTGCGGGCAACATCGAGCTGTATCCAACTGGCTGCCCGAAGCGCGGACAAGGGATCGCCGCGCAGGTAGGAGGTCTCGGTCGATTCCGAATTGCGCACTACGTCCCAGCCGTAACTGGCCAGGTCCGTACGGTGGATGATCAACACACCCGCCGCTCCACGGCGCACTGCTTCTTCGAATTTGTAAGTCCACCGGCCGTAATAAGTGAGCGCTTTATTGGGAGAGAAATACTTGTCGTTCGATCGGGGCTGGTTGACGATGACCAGCAGTATTTTCCCTTTGACGTCGAGGCTGTCGTAGTCATTCCATTCATAGCCGGGCGCGTTGATCCCGTAACCCACGAATACGATGGGCGCATCCAAATCGGTGGTCGGGGCACCCGTCTGGTCCTTGGTTACGTAGTCTTCGCCGTACTTCAGCTGGATGGGCGAGCCGCTGGCGGGAACGAAGGTAAAGTTGGTTTGGTCGACGTCCGTGTGCACGGCCATGAGGGGTACAGACTGGAACCAGGTTCCGTTATCGCCTGCAGGCTTCGCACCGGACAGGGCGAACTGGGTAGCGATATATTCCGCGGCTAGCTGGCCACCGCGTTTGCCGGGACCGCGGCCTTCCAGCAGATCGCTGGACAGAAAACGGACATGGGCGCGGATCTTCTCGGGATCGATGCTTGCGGCAGCCTGGCGGGCGGCGACGGGTACAGTGTCTAATGCAGGAACTTCGGGCATCGGCAATGCGTGCCCAAGTGATGCCGTGAGCAAAAGCACAAGGCAAAGAAATTTGTTCATCTCACCTCTTTGGTCATAATTTGCAATCGCTGCAGAACTTTGCGCGCGAGTCCGGTCAGCGGCAATGTACTCAGCTCAGAGCTACTGCTCCATTGACGCAGGTTTTCCCCCGGTGGAAAGCGAAGGTTGGCTTCCTGCTCGGCGAAGCGGAGCACTCGAACCTGGTAGTTGGTGATGGTGATGGAATGGCGCAGGGTCAATTCCACTCGCTCCTGATCACTTTCGAGCATCGCCACCTCGGGGAGTTCCCACATCCCTGGCATGAGCGAGACCGACAAGGGACGCCGCTCGAGCATCACCTGCACGGTGCCTGCACGATGGCGGCACAGCAAGGCGTAGGCGATCTGCCGGCTGCGCATCTTCTTGGGCGGTGGGGCCTGGTGCTCGCCGCGGGTCGTACAAAATTGCTGCACCGGGCAGTGGAGACATAATGGGCGCTGAGGCAGGCAGACGGTGGCGCCCAATTCCATCATCGCCTGGTTGAAGTCTCCGGGACGCTGAGCATCAAGGACATTTGCGGCGCGGTTGCGCAGCCATTTGATTTGGGGAGTTTCATCATCGGGAAAGACGCGCAGAAGCACTCTCTCGACGTTGCCGTCGACGACGGCGACCGGCTCGCCGAACGCGATGCTGGCAATCGCAGATGAGGTGTACTCGCCGATTCCTGGCAGTTTGCGCAGTTGCTCGGCGGTGCAGGGTATGGCTCCGCGATGCTCCAAGACGACCACTTTGGCTGCCTTGTGCATCAGCTTGGCGCGGCGGTAGTATCCGAGGCCGCTCCAGGCGGCGAGGACATCCGGCTCTTCCGCCTGGGCCAGAGCGGTAACGGAAGGAAAAAGAGCTAGAAAACGAGAGTAGTAGTCGAGGACCGCAGCCACCCTGGTCTGCTGCAACATGATCTCGGAAACCCAGATGCGGTAGGGATCGGCGCTTTGCCGCCAGGGGAGGTCGCGGGCGTGTGTGTCGTACCAGGCCAACAGCTCTCGTTGAAACTTCCGGATCGCCGCCGGAGGGGAAACCACCATTTGTCGAATTTACCAGAGGTCAACTCCACTCTGGTCCCCAACCCGAGTGGGTGAGCCTGCTACGCCGGTTGTTCGGTGTGCGCGATGAGGATCCAACCCGAACCCACTTGCTGCCAAACGCTGAGTGCCGTGTAGGTCTGGGGTGAGCCCCCGGCTGAGGAGAGTTGCAAGGTGTAGCTGAGGCTCATGTCGGGCCCGTTTGGCTTGACCACCACTCCGGTGATTGTAAAGTCGGCGACGTTGAGCCCTTGCAGATAAGGCTGGACTTGGTCTTTGCTGAGGACCTTGCCACCAGCGCTGTACATCACATTAGCGCCCAGCATGCCGGGAAGCACCTGCCAATTTTTCTTTTTGACCGCAGTCCAGAAGATGGACTCATACTGCTCCGCGCTCGTGCTTGACTTGAGAGTAGGCGGATTTTTCACTCCGTAAATCGTGCAGCCGCTCAGACCCATGACGGTAGCGAGGAGGGTTGTCATCCAGAACTTGCGCATCGCTCCTCATTGGAGCACAAAAAAGGCTGCCATTGTTGGCAGCCTTTTTTGCGGTTGAATTGATACTAGTCGCCCATTACCGGTTCTTCGCTGGTGGCGGGAGCCGCCTTAGGCGCCGGCGCGATCAACGAGTCGAGAGGAATGAAACCTTCTTGCGGCTTCTCTCCCAGGACATGCTCGCGGTAGAGCCGAGCCATCTTCGCGTTTTCTGCATCCGCCTTGATCTTGTTATCACGCGCCTTCAGCTTCTCTTCGCGCGCGTTTTTAGCGATGCCCGATTTCTCGAAGGTGTCGTTGGCGGCTGCATCCACATGGTTCTGGTTGAGAACCAGGTTGTGGGTGACATTGCCCATACCGACCTTCTTGCCGCCGGCAAAGATCTCATGCCGCCCGTGCTCTTCATACCACTTGGTGAGCGTGGCCGTCATGTGCATCTTCTCGATAATGTTGCGCCAGCCCACGCCCGTGTTGTATGCGCAGAAGGAGATTTCGCCTTCCTGCGTGGCGTAGGGAATGATGCATTGCTCGGTGCGGCGGAAGTCGTAGTTGAAGAGATCCTGGAACCACATGCCGGCGATGAAGAGGAAGTTCCAGCGGTCCGCACGGCGCTTCTCAATGTCTGCCATGGTGCGATCGCCAGTAACCTTGCCGTAGTTGCGGCCGGTGGCGCCGAAACACTTGTCGAACTTCTGCAGCAGATCAAGAATTTTGAAATGCTTAGGCGACTTGGTGGGGTCGTAGTTGCGCAGTAGAGCCAGGGTTACCCCGGCCACGGAGAGGAACTTACCGCGGGCGGCGTCATTGATCTTGGCCACATCCTTGGCCAGACGATCCGCATTGAGGAAGGCAGTCACGGGAACCGCTTCCTTGGTTTCCTTGTCGATCATCAGCGCCATGCCGATGCCGCAGTTGGGATGGCATCCGCAGGAGAGCTGACCCCAATCAGCGTTGGGCCCGTGAACCAGGTCGGCCCAATCGGAGAAGGTGCTCATGAAGCTGATGGGGAACCAGTCGCGGGTGGGCTCGCCCAGGCCGGTCTGGTTCTTGACGTCGTGGGCCATGTGGCTCAGGGTGTAGCGCTGGGCTACGCGGCGCTCATCGCTCACGTCCTCGTCACGGCCAGTGAAGGAAACCGGCTGGAAGCTGACGAAATTGATCTTTTTGGGGTTGTCGAGGGCGAACTGGATAATGCGGCCCACCTGCTCGTTGTTGATGCCGTTGATGATGGTGGTGACGGGGACGATGTCGACACCGGCTTCGTGCAGGTTGTGAATGGCCTGCAGCTTAACGTCGAACAGGTTGCCGACCTTGCGATGCGAGTTGGCGGCATTGCCGATGCCATCGAATTGCAGATAGGCATAGCGCAGGCCCGCTTCGGCAGCGGCGCGGCAGAGTTCCTTGCTCTTGGCGAACTCGATGCCGTTGGTGGCCGCCTGGACTGAGTTGTAACCCACCTTGCGGGAGTAGGCGATGGCGTCGAGGAAATAGGGCGACAGCGTCGGCTCGCCACCAGAAAACTGCACCGACATCTGGCGGCGCGGCTTGATGGAGATGGCGTTGTCGAGCATGGTCTTGATCTCGTCCCACGTCAGCTCGTGGACAAAGCCGACCTGGTTGGCATCCATGAAGCAGGGATCGCACATCATGTTGCAGCGGTTGGTCAGATCGATGGTCAAGACTGAGCCGCGGCCATGGGTCACGGTCGAGGTGCCGTGGTTGTGCAGCTTGTCGTCGTTATGCGCCTTAATGTCGCGGCCCGGGAAGACCTCTTCCAGATGGCGGAAGAACTCGGTGTCAATGGCCATGACATCTTCAAAATGACCGTGTTTGGGGCAATCCTTCACCATCAGGATCTTGCCGTCGCGCTCGATGATCTGGGCCTTGATCTCGCCCACCTTTTCATTCAGGAGCACTTCGTGGGGCAGCTTGCCGTCAATGATCTGCTGGCGGATCTCAGGCACGCACTTGGGGCACAGGGAGTCGGTGCTGCGCGGCCAGCCGAGGGGCGGCTTTTCTTTCTGGTAGGACTTCAGCAGCGGCTTTTCAGACCACTTCGGCGTGAAAGAAGCATTTGGGCTGATGCGGTTCACTCGTTCAAAAACCGACCAGGCGCCTTGCGCGAGAATCGTTACCGCTCTCTCTGAATATTTCACGGCTCTGGACATGGATGTCTCCTGAATGATTGACGCTGAAATGCTGGGGCCGAAGGCACTGAAGAATCTGATAGTTGAACCTGGTCAAGGCCGGTTCAACCCAGTTATAGAGTACGGACTTCGCACGCCAGTTAAAATTCAGTACCGTCGAACGGCGAGAAAAACGAGGCGGACGGCAAGGTATTGATTTGAACGGCTGTGAGGGCAACCATGACGGTGCCGATCCGGATACCCCGCTCCATTCGGGTAATTACGGGGATGGGGATGTCCCGCCCTCGGCGATGGCTACCCGGTTGATGATTCTTTGCACGATCACCACCTGGACATTGACATGGCGCGCCAGATCGGGCACAAATTCCGTGATTGCGTTGCCGATTGGATCGGTCGCCAGGGAGGTCGATATTCGAGCCGCACTGGCTCCAAAACTATGCTTGCGGCCGGGAACGTAGACATTGCCCAGCGAGTTGGTGCAGATGGTGCCCACGACGGTAGCGTAGTTGAACATCGGCACCCCCTGATCGCTCTGGGCAATCACTACCGAGTCGAGAACGTGCAGGATGCGCCGGCGAACCGATAGATTGGGCATGCGATGGTAGTGCGGGTCCTGGTGGGCGAGGGACGGAATGAGGAAGGTGCCGAAGAACTCACCCGTCATATCCTGCGATAGCGACACGCCTGCGTTCTTGGCAAATCCTCGGAATCCGGGCCCGTCAGCGGTATGGGAATCAGTCGCGATGGTGATGGCGGAGAGGCCTGCGATGGTCAGCAGGTTTCCGGGGTCGATTACGTTTTTCACTGCCAGGAGGCCCTTTTGCCTGGGGGTGAGCGGAAGAGGAGTCGCGGTGTCAAGAAAGCGGTTGAAGATCGGGATGTCGGGCTGACAGCTCATGATCTTCTCCGCGGGGCTGGAGGAGTTGGGAAGACATTGCGAGCGCACCCCGAAAATATTGGGGCGGGCAGCGGGCGGCACGGGCATTCCTCCCGGAGCGGGCGGGCTGACAGGTGGAAATCCGGGACGGCGATTACTCCTCTGTCCTTGATTCTGCCTGACTCCCTCGCCGGATCGAGTACCAGGGACGGTGTTGGCTGGTGAGGGTTCCTGAATCGGCGGCTCCTGAACCGTGGCCGACTCAGATGGTTGCGGCGCATCGGGCAGATTCGCGGGCGAAGTCTGCTGCTGCCCGAGCAGACATCTGCCGGCCCACCAGAAGGGTCGCTAGCAGGAAGACTCTGTTAACAACGCTCCTCACATCCGATCCTATAGCAGAAAAGAGTCCGCTGTTACTCCAGACGAAGCTTCTGCATGATAGGAAACTTTCGAATTATGTTGGGAAGAAACTCCAGCACCAGGTTCCCGCCCATATCGGAGGCGAGGGAGGTGGCAAAGGTGAGCCCGACAACCTTGCCGGTCCTGCTGGGGGAGGGATAGTAGCCCAGCACGGTAGCGGCGGAGGCGGCTCGACCTAAGATTCCGGAATAGTTGAACTCGTTGACGCCGTCGTCGCTTCGGCGAACGAACGCCTCCCGGGCGGAAAGCAGACCGCGATGAACGATGCTGCCGCTGACAACACGGTAGTAACGTGGGTCCTGGTGAAAGGCCGCGGCAAAGATTCCGTCGGAGTAAACCCGGAGAGTGGCTCGGCGTAGGAGGGCTGCGCCTATCTTCTCCCCGTAGGCTCCAGAATCATTGCCATACTTGGGGTCGGTTTGAAAAAGCTGTTCATAGCTTGCCGAGTAGAGCACGGGGATCATGGTAATGGGCCGAGCAATCTCGGTGAAGGAGAAGATGACCTTATCAACCGGGGTGAACGGCTGCGCCGTCTGTCCGGGTTCAATCACCTGCGCATATTTTCGCGGCGGCGGTATGGTAGCCATCTGTCGCGCGCTGGGCTCGAATTGTTGGCCTGAAGTCTGCGCTTGCGGCGCATCGGGGAGGGCTGCTGCCGGCAGGATCGAAGGCGACCCGAACGTCGTCTGCGCGGGGCCCGTACCCGTGATTGCCAGGCAGATTAACAATAGGCGGCAAAAGTGTCGCGCAGAATTCGTCAAAGCATCCCTTCGAGCATCCAAGTTCGTCCTACTTCCAGTCTAAGCGAGCCTTCGGCTTAGGGCGCAAGCAGGGGGACTATGTAGTCACCCGCACGTCCCGGTGCGGTACTCTACCTGTGAACACACTCCCGCGACCGATCATGTTTGAGATGCAGAAGTGAGGGGTTATGGACCAACAGTTCGATGACCGAAGTGGTAGCCGATTCGAAAATTTTGGCAAGAAAGTGGACGAGCGGTTCAACCAGGCATTGCCGAAGGATGGAAGAAGAGGTGAAGAAAGTGATCGCCTATCTCAATGACCAGGTCGTGCCTCAGCTGCGGCAGGACTCCTCGCAAGCATTGCACGCCGCCGCGGATCGGCTGAGAAAGCTAGCCGAGCAGCTCGACGACCGCCGCGGAGCCCATTAGAGTGTTGCTGCGCCGCCCATGGCTGCGCGCACTGCCGCAGGGGCTTCTGGTCAGTGCGATGGCTCTCAGTACCGGGTGCCGTCACAAACCCACTACCGTCGCGGTTGCCCCACCCCCTGCGATAACACCGGCCACACCTCCGGTTAACCCCGCTCCACCACTCCCCTCCGCTTCCGCCCCTCCCACATCGCCCGCCACGGTTGCGGATACACAAGCAGATGCAGATTTTGTGAACTCCCATCCGGTGATTTCGAGCGAGGAGGGGCTCGCCAGCTGGTACGGGCCTCCCTATGACAAGCGGCGAGGCGCTAACGGTGAAATCTTCGACAAAGATGCTCTCACGGCGGCCCACCGCACACTGCCCATGAATTCCTTGATTAGGGTGACCAACCTGTCGACTGGGCAGGCGGCGATCCTGCGGGTCACCGACCGCGGACCATTCGTTCATGACCGAATGCTGGATCTATCGCTGGCGTCGGCCAAAGCAATCGGGGTATGGAGACCTGGCGTGGCCAAGGTGCGAGTCGAGGTATTTGCCGCTCCGTCGCCGCTCGACACAGGCGGCCGGTGGTGCGTTCAGGTAGGCGCCTTCAAGGACGAAAAGGCGGCGTTTAAACTACGCGATCAGCTCACGCGCAAGTACCATACCGCGAATGTGATCGAGTTCACCGGTCCTACGGGGCATTGGGTCCGAATTCGACCACAAAGCGACGACAAAGGACGCGCGGTGGAGATTGCCCGCGATCTCGAGCCTAGCGAAGGCGAGGCTTACCTGGTGCGGCTTGATTGAGCTGGCGCTTCGAAAAGGCTGGAAAGCGATCGCTCCGTTGCTTGCGTGAGAACTCTGTCCTGGAAGGGCACGGCTTCAGCCGTGCCGTAATCCGTTGAGAGTTCCCGGGCTTTAAGCCCCTGAGGGCATCTTTCTATCAGCGCGTAAGAGAATCTATAGGATAGGAAAAACCGTACCCCAGCGGCTAAAGCCGGGTATGGCAGTGTCATTTACGGCCCGACTGAAGCCGTGCCCTGATACAAAACATAGTTTCTCCGGAGTCGGTTTAGAAAGATGGGTGGCTTGCTTACTGCGGTTCCCAGGTTGGTTTATTCGCTTCCACCGGACGTGTTGGCGCGGGCCCGCTCGCTCTACTACTGGCGTACAGGGTTCTCCTTTGGCTCTATTTTGTGGAGCATCCTGGTCTTGCTGGCTTTGCTGAGTTTCCGCTGGGCTGCGGGGCTGGGCACGTGGGCTTCCTCACTCAGCCGCAAGCCGTGGTTGCAAGGGCTTTGCTTCGTGCCGTTGTTTCTGCTGGCGGTATCGGTTCTCCAGCTCCCACTCTCCATCCTCGGGCACCACATCTCGCTTAGCTACGGGCAATCGGTCCAGGGTTGGGGCAGTTGGTTCCTCGATTGGACCAAGGGGCTTTTGCTTGACCTGATCACCGGAACCGTAGCTCTTTCGGTAGTGTTCGCTCTCATCCGGCACTCCCGGCGGTGGTGGCTTTGGTTGTGGATTGTTTCGTTGCCCATGCAGGTGCTGGTCACGTTCGTGCTCCCGCTGGTCGTAGACCCAATGTTCAATCACTTTGAACCGCTGGCGCAAACCAATCCAGCACTGGTACAGCAACTGGAACGAGTGGTGAGCAAGACGGGAGTTTCTATCCCGCCGTCACGCATGTTTTTGATGAAGGCCAGCGAAAAGTACACCAGCTCCAATGCCTACGTGACCGGCTTTGGGTCTTCGCGGCGCGTGGTTGTGTGGGACAACACGCTGAAAAGCTCGCCTCCGGACGAGATCCTGATGATCTTCGGCCACGAGCTCGGACATTATGTGCTGCACCATATCGAACGCGGGCTGGCCATGGGCGCGGTGCTGTCTCTCTTCTTTTTGTGGGTGGGATCCCATCTGGTGCGGTTGCTTATCCTTCGCTATGGACCGCGCTGGCATATTGCTTCACTCGAAGACTGGGCAGCAACCGGAGTGTTGCTCCTGGGGCTTGCGATCCTCTCGTTCCTCGCCGAGCCCATCGCCAATGGCATCAGCCGCGTCCAGGAACATCAGGCAGATGTCTTCGGGAGCGAGGTGGTTCATGGCATCGTTGAAGATCCGCAGAAGGTAAATGCCGAGTCGTTCCAGCGCCTGGGGCAAGAATCGCTCGAGTATCCTTACCCATCGCCCTTTGTAGTTTTCTGGACCTACACGCACCCGCCGATCGCCGACCGGGAGGCTTTTGCTCAAAGCTACAATCCGTGGCAACCGGGCGCCCACCCACGATATTTCAGCAAGTAGGATGTGAGACATGCCCTGTTTATTCTGCAAAATCACAGCCGGCGAGATCCCTTCGAAGAAGGTGTTTGAAGACGATCGGACTTACGCGTTCCGGGACATCAATCCCCAGGCGCCCACGCACATACTGGTCGTGCCGCGTAAGCACATTGCCTCGTTGGCAGAAGTGGACGCCGAAGACGAGGAGCTGCTGGGGTATCTCCACCTGGTTGCGGCGCGCATTGCGAGCAGTGAGGGCCTGTCGGGCGGGTTTCGCACGGTCATCAATACCGGCAACGACGGCGGGCAAACTGTCGATCACCTTCACATTCACCTGCTGGGCGGCCGATCTATGCATTGGCCTCCGGGCTAGGCCGACTCAAATCTGCATCGTAGTCAACAGCTCGGGAGAGCTTTGCATGGGAAGAGTGTCGGGTCACAGACTTGTTGGCGCGTGCATCCTCATCCTGCTAACGGTTGCAGTCGCCAGCGGCCAACAGGTGAAGGTACGAGCGCGAGACGGCTCCGCGCGGGGATTTCTTGTCTTACGGAGTGAGACAGGGGCGATCCTGGCTTCAGGGGAATTTAGTCAAGTCCCCCAGGGGGATCGGATCAAGGCCCGAACCGTCTTCCACTTCAAAGACGGCTCTCTTTACGAAGAGACGACCGTCTACTCACAAAATTCAACTTTTCGTCTGGTCAGCGATCGGCTGGTGCAGAGGGGCCGAGCTTTTCCGGATCCTTTCGAAATGACGATTGATGCGCGTTCGCAAACGGTGAGTACGCGAGGGTTGTCGAAACCAGGTCAGGATGCAAAGACGGAACACATGGATATTCCGCCTGACACCTCCAACGGACTGCTTTTCAACCTGATCAAGAATCTGCAAAGCAGCGCTCCCGAGGTCGAGGTCTCGTATGTGGCTGCCTCGTCCAAGCCGCGCATGGTCAAGCTGGCGATCACCATGGAAAAGCAGGGACAGTTCACCGTTGCCGGCCGTCGCATCAATGCGGCAGTATGGTGCGTCAAAGCCGAGTTGGGAGGTCTCACCGGCATCGTGGCGCCCATGATCGGCAAGCAGCCGCCGGATACGCACGTATGGGTGGCTGAAAACGGCGTTCCGGAGATCGTTCGGGTGGACACCTCACTGTACGTCGGTGGGCCTGTTTGGAGCATCCAATTGGCCAGTCCAGTCTGGTAGCTGGAGGCGAGCTTAAGAAAATCCTGCCATGAAAAACACCGGTGAAACGCTGAAGGGCTTTGTCAGAGTACGCGGCGCCCGGGAACACAACCTCAAAAACATAGACCTGGAAATCCCGCGCGACGCCCTGGTGGTTTTCACTGGAGTGTCGGGCTCAGGGAAGTCGTCTTTAGCATTCGGAACCCTGTACGCAGAAGCGCAGAGGCGTTATCTGGAGTCGGTGTCTCCCTATGCCAGGCGCCTGTTTCACCAGATGGCTGTGCCGGAAGTCGACGAAATCGATGGCTTGCCTCCCGCCGTGGCGCTCCAGCAGCAGCGCGGATCTCCAACCACCCGCTCTTCTGTCGGCAGCGTGACGACCTTATCGAATCTGTTCCGCATGCTGTATTCGCGCGCGGGTGATTATCCGCCTCACCAAACAATTCTCTATGCCGAGTCGTTTTCTCCGAACACGCCGGAGGGCGCGTGCCCGAAATGCCATGGACTAGGGCGCATCTATGAGGTAACGGAACGCTCCATGGTTCCGGACGATTCACTGACCATTCGTGAGCGGGCCATCGCAGCGTGGCCCACTGCGTGGCAGGGACAGAACCAGCGCGACATCCTCACATCGTTGGGGTATGACGTTGACCGCCCGTGGCGCGAGTTGCCGAAAAAAGATCGCGACTGGATCCTGTTTACGGACGAGCAACCGGTGGTTCCGGTCTACGCCGGGTTTACTCCAAAAGAGACTCGAGCAGGCGCTCAAGCGCAAGATGGAGCCTAGCTACCAGGGCACCTTTACCAGCGCCAAACGCCATGTGCTGCACACCTTCGCAACCACCCACAGCGCGCTGATGAAGAAGCGGGTTGCGCAGTACATGCTCAGCACAGAATGCCCACTTTGCCACGGCAAGCGGCTGCGGCTCGAGGCGCTCTCGGTAAAGTTTGCCGGCCTGGATATAGCCGACCTCTCCCGGCTGCCACTGAAACGCCTGACCACCATTCTGCAGCCCTTCGCCGAGGGCCGTGCAAACAAAATCAGCAGCGCCAAACATCCGGAAAAAGTAATTGTGACCCAACGGATCGCGGAAGATATTGTGGCGCGGCTTGCCGTGCTGCTCGACCTGGGGCTGGGTTATCTGACTCTGGAACGCAGCACGCCTACCCTTTCGCCGGGCGAGCTGCAACGTCTAAGACTGGCTACCCAGGTCCGCTCCAATTTGTTTGGCGTCGTTTACGTGCTCGACGAGCCCTCTGCTGGACTTCACCCCGCCGACACTGAGGCCCTGCTGGTAGCGTTTGAGCGATTGCGGTCGGCGGGTAATTCTCTCTTCGTGGTGGAACACGATCTGGATGTGATCCGGCATGCCGACTGGATTGTTGACGTGGGACCGGGAGCCGGAGAGCAGGGTGGCCACGTGCTCTACAGTGGTCCGCCGGCCGGCCTCGAACAAGTCGAGGCATCGCAGACCCGGCGATACCTTTTTGGCGATCAGCATCTTCCCCGCCGGACTCCGCGGCAGCCCCAGACATGGCTGCGACTGGAAGGAGTTACACGCAATAACCTGAACCATCTCAACGTGGCTTTTCCGTTAGGAGTGTTTACGACGGTGACCGGAGTCTCTGGCTCGGGCAAGTCGAGCCTGGTGAGCCAGGCGCTGGTGGAGCTGGTGGCCGAGCATCTTGGCCATGCGCTCCCGCAAGAAGAAGAGGAAGCAGAAGGAGCGGAGCTGGAAGCTGCACCGCAAGTTCCCACCGGCGGCCGAATTGCTTCCGGCATGGAGGCTATCAAGCGGTTGGTCAGGGTTGATCAAACGCCTATCGGGCGCACTCCACGCTCCAACCTGGCAACCTATACAGGATTGTTCGACCACGTGCGTAAGTTATTTGCAGCGACAAAAACTGCGCGTGCCCGTAAATATGACGCCGGGCGCTTTTCCTTCAATGTGGCCAAAGGCCGCTGTGAAACCTGCCAGGGCGAGGGGTTCGTATTTGTCGAATTGCTTTTCCTGCCCAGTGTGTATGCACCCTGCCCGACCTGCCATGGCGCTCGCTATAACGCCAAGACGCTGGAAGTGAAATACCGCGATAAATCCATCGCAGACGTATTGGGGTTGACGGTCGACGCAGCCTGGGAATTCTTCGCTCATGACCAGCAGCTGCGCCGTTCCATTGACGTGTTGCGGCAGGTTGGGCTGGGTTATCTGCGGTTGGGTCAACCGGCGACCGAGCTCTCTGGCGGCGAGGCTCAGCGGATTAAACTGGCCACCGAACTGCAGCGAGTGCAGCGCGGCGCTACTCTTTATATCCTGGACGAACCAACCACCGGACTGCACGCGGCAGATGTAGACAAGCTGATGAAGCAGCTCGATGCGCTGGTAAGCGCAGGCAACACGGTCATCGTGGTGGAACATGATATGCGGGTGGTCGCGGCGAGTGACTGGGTCATGGATATCGGCCCGGGCGCGGGTGAGGAGGGTGGGCGAGTGGTCGCATCGGGAACTCCGAGCGAGGTAGCGAGCATGCCGGAAAGTCGAACAGCTGCCTACCTGGCCGCGGTGCTCAGTCAAACACCGGAGAGCGATGCCGCGTGAGATTCACCTCTTCTTGTCTTCGCTTAGTCTAAGCTGAGCTTCGCGGGGGACCCATGATTGACAAGGTCGAATTGTATGACGGCGAATACGGAAATTATGATTCCGACGTTTATCGTCAGGTACGGACGGAGACATACGGGATTGATTTCGGTCAGACGAGTTGGGTCACAACCGAGGAGTCTACAGAGATCCCGAACTGGCTTGCACTCACGAACACTTCGTCCGTCCTCGAGATTGGTTGCGGATCCGGAGTCTACGCCTTGCACGTTGCAAAGACAATCGGTTGCCGGGTCAGTGGGCTGGACATCAACGCGCTTGGCATTCACACTGCGAACCAATTGGCCTTAAACAGCGGAATGGGGAGAAAAGTTCGGTTTGAAGTATGCGATGTGGCGAAGCCATTGCCTTTCGCAAATGAAAGCTTCGACGCCGTTTTCTCGAATGATGTGTTGTGCCACGTTCCGGGGAGGTCCGCCGTTCTCGCCGAAATATACCGCGTGCTCAAAACTGGTGTGGGGCGGATGTTATTCAGTGATGCCTTGATCATCGGAGGCGTTATTTCTCACGAAGAAATTGCTGCCCGCAGCTCGATCGGTTACTACCTGTTCAGTCCGCCGGGAGAAAATGAACGATTGTTGCTCGAAGCCGGATTTACAGGTCTCAAGGTGGTAGATACAACCCAGCACGCAACGCTCATCGCAGCGCGATGGCACCAGGCTCGGGAGAACTACAAAGAACGGCTGATCGCAGTCGAGGGCGAGCCGACATGGGCAGGTTTGCAGCGATTTCTTTCCTGCGTGCGGGTGCTGACCGAAGAACGGCGGTTGCTCAGGTTGCTTTACCAGGCGCGGAAGGTGTAACTCAGGACGGATTAGTGTTCAAAGAGCAGCATCACGTAGGCGAGAAAGAGCAGCAGATGCACGGCGCCTAACAGAACATTGGTTCGATCGCGGGTGAAGGTCAGGGCGGAAACCGCCAGGGTTAATACCAACAAGAGTGTATTGGCAGGATCAAGTCCAAGAACCACGGTCTTACCGGTCACCAAACCTATGGTCAGAACGGCGGGTATAGTCAGACCGATGGACGCGAGCACGGACCCGAGCAGGATGTTGATCGAACGCTGTAGATCGTTTGCCAGCGCGGCACGGGTCGCGCTGAGCGATTCGGGAGATAAGATCAAGGCCGCCACTAGGAACCCGCCCAGCGCTGCCGGCGCATGAAGGACTTCAATCCCGTGATCGATAGGGAGGGCAATTTCTTCTGCCAGAACTACGATCGGCAGCAGGTACATCACCAGCAATGTCCCGTGATACGTGAGGGAATTTGTTTCTCCGTGATGCCCCTCGGCGGCTGCGATCGCCTGTCCGCCTACGGGTCTAACGAAATATTCGCGATGTCTCCAATTCTGGATGATCAGAAAGATCACATAGATCGAGATCGACATCACGACCATGAAGGCGGACTGAAATGCAGAGAGCGTGGGTCCCGGAGACGCTTCTGTAAAGTTGGGTAGCACCAAACCAAGCACAGTCAAAGGCACGATTAGCGATAAGAAGGAGTTTGCGCCCTGGAGATTGTATTCCTGCTCGTGGTGGCGTAGGCCTCCAAGCAGCAAGGAGAGCCCGACCATACCGTTGAGCACAATCATCACTACGCCAAACATGGCGTCGCGCGCCAAGGCTGGCTTGCCCTCGCCGGTAAGCATGACCGCCGAGATCATCATCACTTCGATGCCAATCACTGAGAGGGTAAGCACCAAGGTGCCGAGCGGCTCTCCCAGGCGTATCGCCAGGCTCTCAGCGTGATGCACAACAGCGAAGGCAGCAGCCATAATGACCGCAAAAAGCCAAACCAACATCAAGGTGAACCAGAACGGGTTGGACAGATCGGCGAGCCAGCTTTTCCCGAAGATTAGAAATAACGCCGTTGTGGCATAGGCCACTAACAACAGCCACTCCCGTCGCAGGCCTGAAAGAGCGCTTGAGCTCATGCAGTAGTCCTACCAGAAAAACGAGGGCGATGGTGGCGAAGAACCCTGCAAAGGAGAAGCGAGGTCACGAGAAACGTACGGGCTGGGTATCTTGCGGCATTGTCACCAGGGCCAAAGAGGGTGTGTGAATGCCGGGGAAAAAAACTGCAGGTCCCTCCACTAAGCTTCGCCCCGATCAGGCAATGCTGGAGATAATTTTCCGATACTCGGCCTCAGTAAAGGCGCGGTGCGTCACCGTGCGTATTCCACCCTTGGATGCAAGAGAAAGGATGACGCGGGCCATCGTGGCGTCGTCCGGCGCTTCTACAATAACCGCCATGTCGTATTGACCCATCAACATGAAGACGCTGGTTATCTTGCCACCGGCAGATTCGAAAGCTTTTCTGGCTGCGTCCAGACGCGAGGGACTTTCCTTGATCTTCTCGACACCTTCTTTTGTCCACTGCAATAGGCCAAGATACGTTTGCATAGTTTCACCTCGGCGGGGATTATATGCTCATTTCATGACCTGGTTAATGTGGGCCGTTCTCTCTGCTCTCTTTGCGGCCGCAACCGCCCTGCTCGCCAAGGCCGGGGTCGCCCATGTGGATCCAAATCTTGCTACTGCTATCCGTACCTCAGTGGTCGTGGTGTTTGCCTGGATCATCGCTGTTAGTTTTGGCTCCCATGCCGGCCTGATTCATGTGGAACGCCGCAGTTGGTTTTTCTTGATTGCTTCCGGGTTGGCCACGGGCTTGTCGTGGATTTGTTATTTCCGCGCGCTCTCGATGGGAGAGGCCTCGAAGGTGGCTCCTATCGACAAGCTGAGCGTGGTCTTTGTGGTAGTGCTGGCCTGGCCGCTTTTGGGAGAGACGATCACGTTGGCCAAGGCAGCTGGGGTTTTGTTGATCGCTGCCGGGGCGATCGTGCTTGCCTGGGCTTGAAAAAGCAGCACATTTCCAAGACAAAACCTGATGTTCCCCACTACTTTGCTGCGTCCGACCGGGTGCTTTGGGCAATTTGTTTGAAGCGCTCGACAATAGGGCGGGTTTCCCCTGCCAGCCAGGCGAGTTCGATGTTGCTGACCGCCTTTGCGCCGCGCAGCGGGAGGCACACTACTTCCGCTGAGGCGATGTGGCGAACACAAGCAGGGGCAATCGAAACTCCCTGCCCGGCGGCAATCAGGCGCAGGATGGTAAGCCAGTGAGATGCTTCCTGAACAATTTGTGGCCGAAACCCATGCTCCTCACACAGTGTCAGGGGCTTCTCATAAGCTCGAGCGCCGGCACTGCGCGGATAGTAGACGAATGGTTGGTCACGAAGCACGGCGATTGAGATGCTCTTCTGGTTCGCACAGGGATGGGTCGCAGGGAGCACGGCGACAAAAGGCTCAGAGAGGATGGTAGTGACCTGTAGGCCTTCGAATGGGTCCCCGTCACGCAAAATGCCCGCATCGAGAGTGCCGTTTTCCAGACCCTCGGTTACCAGAGCAGTGAACGATTCGTGCAGATGCAGCCTGACCTGGGGATACTTCTCGCGGTAGGAGCGAAAGATTGCCGGCAGGGTGGTGAGCATGGCTGATCCGATAAAGCCGATATGCAAGGAGCCAACATCGCCGCGGCCGATGCTGCGTGTCTCATCGATATCACGCTGCACATTGCGCAGCGTACGACGGGCCCGCTGTAGCAGGGCCTCGCCGGCAGGGGTGAGACTCACGGAGCGCGAGGTTCGGGTGAAGAGTGGGTAACCAAGCAGATCCTCAAGCTTGCGTATTTGCTGGGACAAAGGTGGTTGGGCGACATGGAGGCGCTCTGCCGCACGGCCAAAGTGCAACTCTTCCGCAACCGCAACGAAGTAGCGTAGATGCCGCAACTCAATATCGCGATCCATATACAAAACATCTTAATCCTGCCAAACAAGATATTGGACGTACTCAATGAATGAAGGCAGACTGCTGTTAGGGGTGATAAAAATGCATAACGACGAGATGCAGATGTCCAGCCTGGAACACGCGGCCAGCCTTCCCCAGATTGACATTCGACCATTCGCGACAGCAGAAGATGCAATCGCCTTCAGAACCTTGAACGAAGAGTGGATCACCCGCTACTTCACGCTGGAGAAGTCAGACCGTGAATACCTGAATGACCCGGAGAATAAAATTATCCGCAAGGGCGGCCAAATCTTCCTGGTCTATCTTGGTCAGCAAGCTGTTGGCTGCGTCGCGTTGGTCCCCATTGGCAATGGGGTTTTCGAGCTGTCAAAGATGGCGGTTTCTCCTGGACTCCGTGGAATGGGGATCGGGCGCAGATTACTGGAGCATGCCGTGTCTGAGGCGAAGCGAATGGGGGCGAAGTCTTTGTTCCTGGGCAGCAATTCCAAACTCGAAAATGCTGTACATCTGTACGAGGCGGTTGGGTTTCGCCACGTGCCCGCGGAGAATCTGCCCGAAATGCCCTATGTGCGGGCGAATGTTTTTATGGAATTGCCTCTCTGAAGAGCGAAGTGCGATGCCTCGGGTTGATCGGCGGCCTTGGGGTCGGGGCGACGATTTACTATTACCAGGAATTAGTTAAGGCTCACCTGGAACGCGGGCAAGTTGCAAATCTGCTTATTCTTCATGCAGACGTGAAACGCGTCCTCGAATATGCGGCAGCTGGCGAAACCAGTGGGATGGCGGAATATTTTCTGCAGCTGATCAAGCGCTTGTCCGCAGCAGGCGCCGAGATCATCGCGATCCCTGCTACGACCGCTCACTTATGTGCGCCCGAACTCATGGAGCGGTCCCCTATTCCGCTGGTGAGCCTGGTCGATGAGATCGTTCGTGAAGTCGACCACAGACGGCTCAAGCGAGTCGCCCTATTTGGCACGCGCTTCACTATGGAAACGGAATTGTTCGGCCGGCTGAAGGATGTCGATGTGGTAGCTCCCAAACCGGCCGAGGTCGATTTCATTCACCAGACTTATCTCGAACTGGTCAACGCGGGCATCGGAACGGAACAGCAATACCGCGGACTTCACCAGCTTGCCCACACGCTCATCGAGCGAGACGGTATCGAAGCCATCATCCTGGCAGGGACGGAATTATCACTAGTGTTCAATCGGGCCAATACGGATTTTCCTCATATCGATGGGGCGCGCCTTCATCTGGAGGCAATTATGGAACAGCTTACCGGCAATCCCTTGCATTAGGGTTCCGCTTGGCCGGGAATCGAAGACAATAGAAATGACCTATGCGAAAACCTCTGCTCGCGCTGGCCGTTTCTGCGTTTGGGATCGGGACATCGGAATACATCATCATGGGGCTGTTGCCGGATCTCGCGCACACCCTCCAGGTGAGCATTCCGAAGGCCGGGATCCTGGTATCGGGTTACGCTCTCAGCGTCACCCTGGGATCGCCTCTGGTCGCGCTTGCTTTGTCACGCATGGATCGCAAGCGGGCTTTGCTGATCTTGATGGGCATGTTCATCGCCGGAAACGCCTTGTGCGCATTGGCTCCCACGTTCTTGCTGCTTTTGATAGCCCGCATTCTCACCGCGCTTTGCCATGGCGCTTTTTTTGGGATTGGCAGCATCATGGCGTTTCACCTGGTGCCGCGTTCCGAGCGGGCCCAGGCAATTACGCTCATGTTCAGCGGTTTGACCCTGGCGAACGTGCTCGGAGTTCCTGCGGGAACAGCGCTAGGGCAGGCATTTGGATGGCGGTTCGCCTTCTGGGCGCTGGTTCCGATTGGTCTGATCGCCGGTCTTGGGCTATGGCGTATGGTGCCTCACCAGGCGCCAGAGAATATGGAACTCAAGCATGAGTTCCGTGCGGCATTGCGTCCCCAGGTGCAACTGGTACTGACTCTCAGCACTCTTTGCTCGGTTTCATTGTTCTGCGTGTTCACTTATATCGCGCCGATTCTGGAACAGATAACGCATCTCTCCCCAAGTTCGGTGAGCAAGGTGCTGGTGGTCTTCGGGGTGGGCATTACGGTGGGCAACCTGGTTGGCGGCAGACTCGCCGACTGGAAGCAGATGCCGGTACTCATTGGCGGGATCATGCTGTTGATTGTGATTCTCCTGGTGATGCCTTTCCTGGAGCTTTCACTGACGCCGGCCGTGATCATGATCTTCGTATGGGGCTGCGTCCACTTCGCGACTGGTTCTCCTTTGCAGGCGCGGATCGTGGAGCAGGCTAAGGGAGCACCCAATCTGGCCTCCACGTTGAATCAGGGTGCGTTCAATCTGGGAAATGCACTGGGTGCGAGCCTTGGCGGCATCATGCTTACGGAGGGGGTTAGCTACCAGTATTTACCGTGGGGAAGCGCGGCGGTTGCCGGTGTGGCGCTGCTGGTGGCATTGATTGCCTTGCGGGTGGAACAGATCGAGAAGAGGAATCAAATGGTTCCGGTTTAGTTCGTTGAACAAGTCACAAATGTCCGGATCACCCAAAATCTCGAGTAGTGGCCCAGTCGCTTTGAGACTGGGCCACCACCTAGTACTGATACGCCCTCGGTTCAACCTGCACCAGAAGCGGCAACGCTCATTCAGGGCAGGCACCCATAGAATCAAGAACGGCATGAAGAAGAAACTCCGGGTTGGCGTACTTTTTGGTGGGCGTAGCGGCGAGCACGAAGTCTCCTTGCTTTCCGCTGCGTCGGTGCTCAAAGCAATTGATCGCAACCGCTACGAGGTGGTGCCGATTGGCATCACCAAGCAGGGCCGCTGGTTAGTCTCAGGCGATGCCGAACGGTTGTTGACAGGGGACTTTCCCGATAGCGGAAAACTGCGCGCCGGTGATCCGCAAAACACTGCACCGGCCGCCCTGTTGGCCAAAGGAGAAGGGGTCATCGTTCCCCCTATGCCGGGCGGAGCCCTGGTGCCCTTTGAGCGTGAGGCTGCTTCTATTTCACCTATTCACGACGCGCTGCAACTGGATGTCGTGTTTCCCGTGCTGCACGGAACGTTTGGCGAAGATGGCACAATCCAGGGTCTTTTCGAGCTGGCGGGGTTAGCCTATATTGGCTCCGGCGTTTTGGGCTCGGCAACCGGGATGGATAAAGAAGTGATGAAGCGCCTTTTCCTGGCCGCGGGTCTACCCATCACCAGCCACGTCACTTTCCTGCGGCGGGAATGGGAGCAAAGTCCGAAGAAGATCATCACCAGGCTGGAGGCAGCCCTCAAATATCCACTGTTTGTTAAGCCGGCAAACCTGGGTTCCTCGGTCGGTATCAGCAAGGCCCATGACCGCAAAGAGCTTGGGCCGGCGATCGACCTGGCGGCGAGTTTCGATCGCAAGATTGTGGTGGAGCAGGCGGTGGGCGCCCGCGGCAATCGCTCGAAAATGGGTAAGGCGCGCGAGCTGGAAGTCGCGGTGCTGGGCAACGATGAGCCGATGGCCTCTGTGGTGGGAGAGATCGTTCCGGGCAAGGAATTTTACGACTACGAAGCCAAATATCTGAGCGAAGGCTCAGTACCCATCATCCCCGCCAAGCTGACAAAAAAGCAAAGCCAGCAAGTGCAGGCTATGGCGCTCGACGCATTCCGCGCCTGCGACTGCGCGGGCCTGGCGCGGGTGGACTTTCTTCTCGAAGCGGGCGATAAAGGCCGGCTCTACCTGAACGAGATCAACACCATGCCGGGCTTCACTTCGATCAGCATGTACCCCAAGCTGTGGGAGGCTTCGGGGGTGAAATATCGCGATCTTATCTCGCGGTTGATCGAGCTGGCGCTGGAACGAAAAAGAGAGCAGGAACAAATCTCTTACTCGCGATGATATGGTCAGGAGCGGTAAACTTCCTGTAAGCAAGGAGCCACCCCATGACCCTGCTCGATGCACCCACATACGATCCTGCTAAGGCGCGCAGGCGCAAGACTTTCTTGATCGCGGGCGCCATCACCCTGGTTGTGCTTGCAGGCCTTCTTTGGTTCTTTTGGGACTGGCCGCAGGAACATCGCGTCAACCAATTCTTCGCTGCGCTTGAAGCCAACGACCTGCCAAAAGCTTTTGCGATTTGGAATCACGACCCGGACTGGCAACAACACCTGGCGAAATATGCGCAATACCCTTATGGCCGCTTTGAAGTCGATTGGGGCCACAACAGCGACTGGGGCGACATCAAAACGCACAAAATCACGATGTCAAAAACGGTTGGCTCGGGGGTAGTGGTCGGGGTGGAAGTGAACGGGCAGAAGAAGCCCGTTTTCCTGTGGGTGCAGCGCAGCGACAAAACGCTTGGCTTTTCCCCAGTTCAGCTGGCGACGGATTAGCAGTTTCGCAATTGCTGTAAACCGAAGCGACAGCCCTTATCGTGGTTTTCTCTCAAGGAAAACCACTCCTCGCGATCTTTGCCAGACCACAGTTATTGCGAAACTGCTTTAGCCGGCAAGCAGCTTTTTCAGGCTGGCCGAATCTTCCACTTGCGCACATTTTTGGCTGCGGTCTATCTGCCGCAGTAGTCCGCCGAGCACTTTGCCTGGACCGACCTCGATAAAATTCGTCACTCCCTGGGCGATCAGGACCTGCATGGATTCGGTCCAATGAACGGCGCCGGTGACCTGGCGGATGAGAGCATCCCGCAAAAGTGCGGGGTCGGTAATCATCCCGGCATTCACGTTGACGACGACCGGAACGCTGGCGGGTAAGAACGTTATCTGCTGGAGTATGGGCGTGAGGGCATCCTGGGCCGGCTGCATGAGGCTGCAGTGGAAGGGGCGGAGACGGGCAGCATGACGGCCCGCTTGGCGCCGCGTAGTCTGGCCAGGGGTACGGCCCACTCGACAGCCGCTGCCGCACCTGAGATGACTGTTTGTTCGGGGCTGTTAAGGTTGGCTGGTTCGACGGGCGCACCCACCTCCCGCGAGGACTCCTCGCAAACACTCAACACTGCTTCCAGGGGCATGCCCAGAATCGCGGCCATCGCTCCTTCGCCTGCCGGCACGGCCTGCTGCATCAGTTGCCCGCGGCGGCGGACGGTGCGCGCGGCGGCGGCAAACTCGATCGCGCCGGCGGCCACGTTGGCGGAGTACTCTCCCAGCGAGTGTCCAGCCAGATAATCCGGGGTGACTCCCGCCTCGGTCAAGACACGCAGTGCGGCGACGGATACGGTAAAGATCGCCGGCTGGGTAAATTCGGTCAACCGAAGCTGTTCTTCGGGCCCGTTGAAGCAGAGGTCCGCCAGGTCGAAGCCCAGCGCCTCGTTTGCTTCGTCAAAGGTCTGGCGCGCTATGGGAAAGGTCTGGGCCAGGTCGAGGCCCATGCCAACGCTTTGCGAACCCTGACCGGGAAATAGAAAAGCAGTCTTACTCATGTCGTTGTTATTGGAGAGGCTGGATGGGGTCGATCAGGTCCGGCGGGGCCGGCTCGTCTGCCGGGCGGCGGCAGGCAAATTCCTGCTCCAACCGCTGGTTTATCCCAGCCTGGGCGAACTCGGTGGTCACGCGGATCCCGTTATAAATGGCGCGGTCGTTCGAAGAGCCGTGGTTCACGATGCAAACCCCGCGGATTCCCAACAACGGCGCGCCGCCGTATTCGGAATAATCCAGGCGCTTCTTGAAATCGTTAAACGCGGTACGCGAGAGGAGCGCGCCTACCTGCGCGGTGACGGTCGAATTCAGCGATTGGCGCAGCAGATCGCGCACCAGGCGAGCCAATCCCTCTGACGTTTTGAGCGCCACATTGCCCACAAAACCATCGCACACGACGACATCGGCATTGCCGTTGTAAATATCGCGGCCTTCCACGTTGCCGATAAAGTTGAGGGAGAGCTGCTTGAGCAAAGCAAACGACTCGCGAGTTAAATCATTGCCCTTGCCCTCTTCTTCGCCGATGGAAAGTAAGCCGACGCGGGGGCGAGGGATCTTGAGCACGCTGCGGGCATACATTTCGCCCATCACCGCAAATTGCTCGAGATTGTGCGGCTTGCAATCTACATTGGCGCCCACATCGAGCAGCACACAGCGGGAGCCAGTAGACGTCGGCAGCAGGGTGGACAGGGAAGGACGATCGACGCCGGGCAGTGGTCCGAGCACCATTTTGGCCAGGGCCATCGCGGCACCGGTATTGCCCGCAGTCAAAAAGCCGGCGACTTTGCCTTCCTTGACCAGACGCAGCCCAACCCGCATAGTGCTCTGCGGTTTTTTACGGATCGCAATCGCGGCCTTATCGTCCATGGTGATCCATTCCGCTGCGGGAACGATCACGATGGGCAAGTCGTGGCCGCGGGTTGCATCGCGCAACGCCACCCGCAAGCGGTCCTCCGGACCAACCAGGTGGACGCGTACGGGAAGATGGCGACAGGCCTGGATTGCGCCTTTAATTTCGGGATCGGGAGCCTTGTCCGAGCCCATGGCGTCGAGCGCAATATCCGTGAGCGTGGGCACGGAGCGGGTTAAGCTTCCTTGGCTTCGAGCACTTCGCGACCTTTGTAAGTGCCGCATTTGGGGCAAGCCCTGTGAGGGAGTTTACGCTCGTGGCAGTTAGGACATTCCGATGTGGTGATACCGGTGAGCGCGTCGTGCGAACGGCGGATGGCAGTACGGCGCTTGGAGTGGCGCCGCTTTGGATTCGGCATTGCAGATTCCTTTCAGGCGTTCTCCCTGGCTGTGCGGCCGCAGCCTGAGATCGCTATAAACTTTATGTTTTCATCCTGCTGCGGAGATCGGCCAGCGCTGTCCACCGCGCATCGACCTGGCTTCGATCGCAATCGCAGACTTCGGTATTGCGATTCCGTCCACAGCTGGGGCAAAGTCCTTTGCACTCCTGCTGGCAGAGCGCTCTGGCCGGCAGGGACAACAACACCTGCTCGCGCAGAACGTCCTCGACCGCAAGACGGCCTCCTTCATAGTACCCGATTTCGGTGTCGGAGGTCGAGATGGCGTGCTCGGCGGCGGCTGCGTCGACCCCGGTGGGGCGGAAAAGCAGATCGAACTGTTCTTCCAGCCGGTATGCAACCGGATCAAGGCAGCGGGCACAGGGCATTTCGAAGTTTCCCTGATAGCCGGCGCGCAAACGGATGTCCTGGATGTTGTTGTGACCGCCTCGATGCTCGGTAATGAGGTCGGCCCGGCCGCTCACCGGCATGTCATCGATTTGCCGAATGCCGGAACCGTAATCGATGGCGCCGGCCGGGACACTTTCACTGAACTCAAGCGGCTGGCGTTCAAGATCGAGAACTGTAATCAGGATGGCCATAGGATTCTCCCCCTCAAAAGCGGTAATACACGCTGATGTTTGGCTCCAGGGTTGTTCGCAGCGTCTTGGTATCGATGGCAAACTGGTGAAAGTCAGGGGTTTTGTATTTCAAGCCGCGAAGCCCGCCCCGCACCCCAAGGCGGGAAAATATAGGGTAGTTCAAGCCGAAGTTAAAGGTGAACTCGGGCAGCAACTGACCGGTAAGATGGGTTGCGACGGGCGTGTTCAGATTGGTGATCGTCCCGTCAATGGGCGAAAAGTAGATGATACCGCCGCCCAGGCTCAAGTAGGGTTGAACCCCATAGACGGTGGGCGATTGAAGTAAATACGAGAAGCTAATGTCGGTTACGTTGCTCTCCACCTTAACGATGCCCTTGTTGTAAGCCTCGTAGAACTTGGTGTAGCCAACGTTCGCTTCATAACCCAACCAGGGGCGCCACGGCTGGCGGAAACTGATCAGGGCTCCGCCCGACTCGGTGGTATCGTCGCGAATGAAGTTGCCATTGGAAGCGCCGGTCACCTGGTAGTAGCCGCCTACGCCGACATCGAATTTTTCTTTGCTTTCCGGAGCTGACGGTAAGGTTTGCGCCCGGCAGGAAGCCACCCAGGACAGCATGCCAATCGCCAGTAGGAGAGCGTTGAGAAGGTATGAATACTGCCGGCACCAGGCCGATCGGGGAAAGATCAACGACTTTTTCAAACGGACACTCTGCATGTTGAGTCTTATCCCACTATATATGGTTCGATAGGCTCGGCTTGCCGGCTCTAGAGGCAGCGCCAATCGTCCCCAGCGAACAACCGGATGGCGGCAATGCCAGTGGCGCCGGCGGCGATACACCCCGCGGCATTGGCGGCCGTCACGCCCCCCAGCGCAAACACCGGGATGCCCTGTGCCGCGGCGCAAGCATGGCTGAGCCCTCCGAGGCTGTGGGGCTGGCGTGACAATTTCTCGAATACCGGGGAGAAGAGGATCAGGTCCACCCGTTGAACAACGGCCATGGCCACGTCGTCCAGAGAGTGGCAGGGGAGGCTGATGATGGCCTCAGGAAAAGACTGCCGAACGGTCGCCGCGGCATCCGGACGGGGAGGGCCGGCTAGATGAACTCCGTCCGCGCCGGCCGTATGGGCCAACGCGGCCCATTCCGGTGCCGCAACGTTGAGCAGCAACTTCGACCGGCGGCGGTCAATCCTTGCGCGGACCTCCTGTGCCAGGGACTGGAGCGCCAGAGCATCAAGATCTTTCTCCCGAAGCTGGATGAAATGTACCCCGCCGTTCGACCAGCCTTCCACCAGGTTGAGAAGGGGTTCCGTCGTCTGCTTGCGGTCGGTGATGGCGCAGAGTTGCATCAAGTGGAGTCTATTCTCCGCAACCGGCAGGATCGTGCCCCGATGGATGCGGCGTATGCTAAAAAATAGTTGTTTTCATTTCGGGCTTTGGCCTGGTTCACAGAAGTAGGAATTTAATCTCTTCCCATCATTCTTCCGGTACCCTTCCAATAAGGCATGATTAGCTACGATCTACTCATCATCGGTTCCGGCCCCGCGGGGCAGCGCGCCGCTATCTACGCTAATAAGTTGGGCAAGCGGGCCGCTGTGGTTGAGCGCATGCGAACTGTCGGCGGGGTCTCGGTCAATACCGGCACGATCCCCAGCAAGACCATGCGCGAAGCCGTGATGCACCTCTCCGGCTACAACTACCGTTCCATTTACGGCATGAATTACCGGGTGAAGGAAAAGATCACGATGGCGGATCTTGCCTTCCGCGTTCAGCATGTGATCAAGACCGAGATCGACGTGACCGAGGCGCAGCTTTCGCGCAATGGCATCGATATACTCCCGGGGGTTGCCAGCTTTGAAGACGCCACCCATGTGAAAGTGACCAACGAGGGAGGCACGCAGACCTACGAGGCGAAAAACATTATCATCGCCACCGGCACCAAGCCCGCCGACTCCCCCAGGGTTCCCCTCAACGGGCGTTCCATCGTCAACAGCGATCAGATTCTTGAACTCCCCAGTTTGCCCAAGTCGCTGATCGTGGTGGGCGGGGGCGTGATCGGCGTGGAATATACATGCATGTTCGCCGCGCTTGGGGTGCGCGTCACCCTGATTGAAAAGCGACCGAAGCTGCTCGAATTTGCCGATCAGGAGATCGTGGAAGCGCTGAGCTATCACCTGCGCGACAGCCGTGTGACCATGCGCCTGGCAGAGGAAGTGGAGAGCGTGGAAGAGCTTCCCGATTGCAGCGTGGTCGCCAACCTGGAAAGCAAAAAGAGAATTTCCGGGGGTGCTTTGTTGTATGCGGTTGGGCGCTCGGGCAATGTGGACCAACTCAATTTGCCAGCGGTCGGGATTGAGCCGGATTCGCGCGGGCGCATCCCGGTTGACAAAGACTTCCGCACCAAGGTGCCGGGCATCTTCGCGGTAGGTGACGTGATTGGTTTTCCCAGCCTGGCGTCGGTTTCCATGGAGCAGGGCCGTATCGCTGTGGCCCGCGCCTTCGGCAACGAAAGCCTGGTATCCAATCCCAGTTATTATCCTTACGGGATTTATACGATCCCGGAGATTTCGTTTATTGGCAAGACCGAGGAGCAGCTCACGGACGAAGATGTGCCGTACGAGGTAGGCGTCGCCTATTACCGCGAAATTGCCCGCGGGCAGATCCGAGGCGATACCACAGGACGGCTAAAAATCGTGTTTCACCGTGAGACGCGTCACCTGCTGGGAGTGCATATTATTGGCGAGGGCGCCAGCGAACTGCTGCACATCGGGCAGGCCGTAATGGCCCTGGGGGGCACGCTGGACTACTTTATCGATACGGTGTTCAATTACCCCACCCTCGCCGAGTGCTATAAGGCAGCTGCATTTAACGGAATCAACCGGCTTGCCCGGGCTTCGGACTGAAGGGAGGGCGCATGGGCAGAACGATTGGCGTTGTCGTGTCCTCGAGAATTGTCGCGGGGCTCATCGAAGATCACAAATTGGTTGGGCCGCTGGGCTCTTTCCCAGAGAACCCTGACGACCACGAAGCTTTGCTCGAACATCCCTTTGAGAGCCTTTGCCATTTGATCAGCGACCAGGTTCTGGCTCTGCATCCCGAAGGCAAATTCGATGCCATCGGGGTCGCCATTCCTGGGATCATCCGCGACGGCATTTGCGAGGACTCCCCGAACCTGGCGCAATTGAAGGGGGCAAACGTCGCTGAATCTCTGGCAGCCATTTTCCAGTCGAAGGGCATTGTGGCGCCCCTGAAGACCCTGAACGATGCGGATGCCGTTGCCGCCGGGTTGGCTGTCACCCAAGGCCGGACGGATCGCCTGGTGCGGGTTTGGACCATTGGCAACGGGATCGGATTCGGCCGCTTTCCCTACGTCTCTGGTGTATGGGAAGGCGGTCACACGATAGTGACGCTCGACCCCAAAGAGACCTACTGCGGCTGCGGTGGCAGAGGGCACCTGGAAGGCATCATGGGATATCGCGCCATGCGTTTGCGCTTTCTCGATATGGAGCCGGAGGAGGTGTTTGCCGCGGCCAAGAAAGGCGATGCTCGCTGCATGGACTTCGTACGGCTTTGGCATCGAGGTCTAGCCGCTGCTACCGCCACATCCATCCACCTGGGTGGCCCAGGCAGGTTCTATTACACCGGGCTGAATGTGCGCTTCCTGGATTTGAATCTGCTCAAAGAGTACTTATGGCAGATGGTGAAGATGAGCCCGTTGCAAAGCTATTCTCTTGAAGTGGTGCCCGATAGTCCCGAGGTTGCAGTGATCGGCGCAGCTGCTTCTGCGTTATTAGCTCCTGCGGTTTAAGCCGGTTCAGTACCGAAATAAGTTCCATGCGAATCGGAAATATAGGTGAGCGAGTAGGAAACCCAGGTCTCAAAATCGAGACCTGGGCCACCCACTCATGTGTCGTGCGCGGTGGGATGCTGGTGTTTTGGGGTTAGGAGTAGCTTCGCTGGTAGATTCGCGAGAGCCGGTCGTGCCAGGAAAGGCGATCTGGATCGAACAGAGCCCAAGCGCAGCCCAGACCCAGCGGAGCGACCGAAAGAAGCAAAAACCAGACACGCCGGCACATGGCCTTACGGGTTGGGTTCTCGTCCTCAAAGGTGCACAATGCTATTTTCGCGTAGCGCATTCCCGGAGTTCCATCGGCATACTTGAAAAACAAATATTGATACAGCACGCAGAAGCCTGCCAGCACCACGCCGGCAGCCAGCATCGCTGGTTTGCCCGTAGGCGGATGCGCCGTGCAGGCAACGAACACCAGCACAAATACAGAGAAAGCGGCGACGATCAAGGCCAGATCAAAAATCCCGGCCATGATCCGGTCTTCCAGGGGAGCGGACTTAAGCGGAATCTGGGTCGTAAGCGGCTCCCTGCGAGGTGAGTCCATAGGATCATTGTCCAGCCGAATGGGAGACCAATTGGCCGGCACCTTACCGACGCTTACCGTCTGCGAGATGCTTTCCGGCGCCACTTCGAAAATCTTGAGTTGATCCTTTTCCTCGCGCGAATTCACACGCAGTGGGCCTTCCGCGAGGCGTGGACGCAACTTGCGGGCTGCGACCAGCTCTCGAGGATAATCGATCACGTTGACCGCCAACGGCTCCACCACCGCAAATGCCGCCTCTTCCTCGATGAGCTCGGGTACATTCCGATCTTCAGCGAGGGATTCGCTCAAATATTCTGGAGAGGGGCACTCAGGTGAGGGTTGAGGAGCGATTGCAACATCGTCAACTTTAGCCGGTGCGGCCGTCGCTGCTGCCTCTGACCGAGCTCGCGCGTCAGCGGCGAATACCTCGCTGTAAGAAGGAGCGTTGGCATACCGCTGAGCTACCTTGGCGGCAAGCAGAGCGGCACGGGAATCGGATTTGCGCCGCACATCTTCCAGACCGGGAAGGGCGATCTGCTCCTCTTTGTTGCGCAGCAACCTGCGGGTGCGGGTCGCCGCCAGGCGCTCGCTCAGTTCGTTTTTCCATGCCGGCACAATGTCCGTGACTGTATGGGAAAGATTCTCTCCGACATTTGGCGAAGACGGACTCAATTCTGTTCTCCTCTGAAGTGCTACGTGTTGCGTGGCCCCGTGAAACGAAGAATGGGATCGGACACACACATGCTGGTGTGTGTCTTGTTCAAGCGACATGGGAGCGGAGGAAACAGAAACACGCTTCTTTCTTCATTGGCAAGCGCAATGAAGGCGAGAGAACGAGCCTGAATTAAACCAGAGCAGCGGGAATCAGGTACCTTGGGTACGAGCCATTTGCTATCCTAGCCTCGCCCCCGGTAATGAGAGTCCGCACCTTTTTGTTTATCACAGCGTTAATGCTGTGTCATCTCCAGGTTTGGCCGCAAGCGTTGACCAAGCAGTTTCCCTCGGCTTCGGGGCCATCGTCACTGCCTGACGCGCCTGATTATCCGATCGCTGAAGTGGTTGCCGCGCCGCCCGCAGGCGTCCCCGTGCGCATTGAATCCAAGCAACAGGAGAAGCGCGGCGAAGTCTACTTGCTTACGGGTGATGTCAGGATTGAATACAAGGACTTCGTTCTCACTGCCGACAAGGCCTCCTACAACGGAGAGACGGGCGACGCCGAGGCCGATGGCCATGTAAGGCTGCAGGGTGGGCGAAACAACGAGCTTATCCTCGCCGATCACGGCAAGCTCAATTTTGATTTGGAAACCGGCCGTTTTGAAAACGTGACGGGAAGCGTTGGCCGTCAGCCCTCTGCCAGCAAGCGCAAGCTGGTGTACACCACGGCCAACCCATTTCTCTTTACCGGCCGAGTGCTCATCAAGGAAGGCCCGGAACGCTACCAGATCATCCACGGCACGATGACCTCGTGCTTGCTGCCTGACCCGGACTGGCAAATCCACTCTTCACTGATTTTCGTGAACTATGGAGAAGCGCGTGCCAAGAATAGCTTTTTCAGCCTGCTGGGCGTGCCCATTCTTTACCTGCCTTATGTCACCCATCCAGTGGACACAAATAACCGGGAAAGCGGTCTGCTGCTCCCCGTTTTCGGTACTTCCTCGACCAAGGGAACGATCCTCGGCGAATCGATCTACCTGGTGATCAACCGCAGCACCGACGCTACCTTTGGCACGCAATACTTCTCCAAGCGCGGTTGGTCGCCCAGCGGTGACTTCCGCTATCGCGGGCGCGGCGAGGATTTTGTGAACGCGCGCTTTACGGCTCTCTTCGACCGGGGACTGGCTCCCGACTATCTCAACCAGGGAGGCCAGGACATCGTCTTTAGCGGCCGGCGCGACTTCGATCTGGATGAGCACCTGCGTGCGGTAGCCACCGGCGAATATCTGAGCTCCTATGTCTACCGCGAGGCATTTGCCGAGTCCTTTGCGCTGGCCGTCGCGTCGCAGGTCACATCTTCAGTATTCCTCACCCACAACTCCGCGGGACGCTCGACGAGCTTGGACTTCGACCGCTATCAGAACTTCGAAGGCATTACCCAGGTGGGCGACACCTACGTTACGCCGCAGATTCGCATTCTGCATGTGCCCAGTCTTGACTTCGACAGCATCGAGCGATCGATTCCCCAGGCGCCGGCGCGCTGGAGCGTGGATACTTCCGCAGCGGGATTGAGCCGCAGTGAGCCGGGTTATCAAACAGGAACCCTGGGGCGCTTTGATCTTTACCCTCACCTCGCGCTGCCCCTCCACTTCGACGGCTGGACACTCCGCCCCGAAGTAGCTGCGCGAGAAACCTACTACACGGAAAGCCAGATTCCCAGCAGCACGACGCCCATGCAGGGAAACGGGAGCGTCAATCGCTCTGACCTGGAGGCCAGCTTCGAACTGCGGCCTCCGGTGCTGGTCCGGGATTTCAAAGTGCCCGCGCTGGAGCGCCTTTTCGGCAGCGACCTGCGCCACACTATTGAGCCTGAGTTGCATTATCGCTTTGTCGGCGGGATCAATAATTTCTCTTCCATTCCTCGCTTCGACACCGTCGATGTAGAGAGCGACACCAACGAGTTGGAGTACTCCCTCACGCAGAGACTCTTCTTCAAGCATTTGCATCCCAAGCCATGCAGCAGCGGGGAGGTGCCTTCGGCGATTAACGGGATCATCAATTTGCCCTATGACTACACCGAATGCGGGGGCGATAGCGATGCGTGGATCACCTGGAAGCTGGCGGCAAAATACTTCTTCGAGCCCTACTTCGGGGGCGCCGTGGTTCCATTCCGGCGCAACGTGCTTACCTCCTCGCTCGACCTCACCGGTGTGGCTTTTCTCGATGGTCCGCGCAACACCTCCCCGGTGATCTCCCGCTTCGATGTCCGCACCAGTGAACACATGGATCTGGAATGGGATGCGGACTACGATTTCAAGAGCCACCGGCTGGACGCCAGCAACGTTTTTGTCGATTACCGGCGAGCGGGCGTGTTCGGGAGCCTGGGATATTCCACCCTCCAAACCCTGAACGCCTCGTTCACCTCCAACCTGGCCAGCCAGGTAACGAAGTACAACCAGATACGTTTGCTGCTGGGTTATGGATCTCCCACCAAGCGCGGGCTGAGCGCCGCCGCGAACGCCGGCTATGACCTTGTTCAGGATGCATTGCAGTATGGGGGCATCCAGACCTCCTACAACTGGGATTGCTGCGGGCTTGCCGTCGAATACCGCCGCCTGGCCCTGGGTTCGGTGCGCAATGAGAACCAATACAGCTTCAACTTCACGCTGGCCGGGGTGGGCGCCGCGGGCAATTTGAAGCATTCCGAACGAATCTTCTGATTCCCCCCGGAAAGCGACACGATTCCAGGAGAAATGCTCTAATGGAGTATGGAAAGGTGGTCTTCTTGTCTGTACGCCGTACCCTGGTTTGGTGCCTGCTAGTTACTCTTTCTGCAGGTTGCAAGGCGCAGAGTTCCTCCAGTAGCGCAGCAAATAACGCTTCTCCCGTCCCCATCCCGCAGCTGAACCGGAGAATAGAAGTCCTGGTGCGCTCGCAATTCGAAGTGCCACCGAATGTCGACGTGGCAATCGGAGCGACCAGCAAAAGCGAGTTTCCGGGGTTTGAAACCCTACCCATCACGTTCTCTTCTCAGGGCAAGCAAACGGTGGTGAACTTTCTTCTCTCGAGCGATGGCAACACGGTTGCGCGCCTGGAGAGGTTCGACATCAGTCACAGTCCCTCGGACATGATCTCGACCCAGAACCGCCCTTTGCGTGGGACCCAGGACGCCAAAGTCACGATCGTCAATTTCGACGACCTGGAGTGCCCTTACTGCGCTCGCATGCATGGGCAGCTTTTTCCGGCAACACTTGACCGCTACAAGGGCCTGATCAGGTTTTATTACAAGGATTATCCGCTGGTAGAAATCCATCCCTGGGCCATGCATGCGGCGGTAGACGCTAACTGCCTGTCAGACCAGAGCGGGGACGCTTACTGGAGGTTTGTGGATTATGTGCACACCCACGGAGACGAGGTCACCGGCCCGGCACATGACAGCCAACTGGCATTTAAGACGCTGGATAAGCTAACGCGTGAAGAGGGCCAGCGGTCCAAGCTGGATGGGGCGAAACTCGACGTGTGCATCGCCAAACAAGATGAAGCAGCAGTGCGTGCTTCGATGAAGCAGGGCGACAGCCTGGGGGTGAACGGTACGCCGACCTTGTTCATCAACGGCGAACGCATCGCTGGGGCGCTGCCGCAAGCGGAGGTTTGGACTGCCATCGACCGGGCGCTGCGAGAGTCCGGTGTGCAGCCCCCACCCCAGGTAGCGGAAACACCCAAGACACCTGCTCCGCAGTCCCCCAAGTAAAAACATGCAAGCGCGAGGAGAAAGACCCTTGGAAACTTTTCTGGAACCGATCCGGATGCGCACACTTTTTGCTTGCGCCTCGATAAGCATCCTGCTGGCGAGCGGTGCTGCAGGGTGCAAGAAGAGCTACGGGCCCGATGTTGTGGCGACGGTCAATGGACAACCGATCCAGCGCTCTGAAGTGGAGAAGCTCTATCACGATAATCTCGGGAACAACAAGGAACAACCCAGCAGGGAGCAAGCAGAGGCTACGCGGCTCGGTATCTTGAAATCGCTGATTGACGATGTGATTGTGCAGCAAGCGGCGAAAAAGATGAACCTGGTGGCCAGCGATGAAGAGGTGGACGCCAAGCAGGCGGAAATGAAGGCGCCTTATACCCAGGAAGAATGGGATAAGAAGCTGCAGGCCTCGGGTTTGTCCTTAGACGAACTGCGGGTGCAGATACGGCGCAACCTGACTGCTGAAAAGCTCTTGAACAAGGAAGTGAACTCGCGGATCAACATTACCGACGCGGACGTCTCAAATTTCTATAACTCGAACAAGGCCCAGTTCAACTTCATCGAGCCGAGGTATGACATCGCTGACATCGTGGTGACTTCGCAGCCAACGAGGATGCAGCAAGGCGCCAATTTACAGAACAGCAAGGCCGGCAGCGACACCGAGGCGCGCAGGAAGATCGAGATGATCCACAATCAGTTGGAAAGCGGACAAGATTTCGCGACCCTGGCCCAAAACCTTTCCGAGAACACCAATGACGCAAATAACGGTGGGAATATGGGCTTCATCCCGGAATCGACCCTTCGCGGCCAGCCTCCGCCGATCTTCGCTGCGATTGCGAAGCTTCAGCCGGGGCAGATCACGGACATCATTCCCTTGGGGGCGCCAGGCGCCAAGTCGCCCGCAGGGTACGCGATCTACAAGCTCATAGAAAAGGAACCGGCCGGCCAGCGCGAGCTCAACGATCCGCGGGTGCAACAGGACATTCGCCAGCAACTGCGTGACAGCCGCTCCCAGCTACTAAGAGCCGCGTATTACGAAGTCATGCGCAACCAGACTCGGGTAGAGAACTTTTTGGCGGAACAACTTTTCAAGAGTGGCGCGCAGTAGCCCCTCTGATTGCAAAAAAGGGTGCTTAAAAAGCTTAATATGCTTAATAAGCCCCCTCTTTCCGCTATTTCTGCTGTTTGGGACGTTAAAGGGTGACATTTGCGTATCCCACCCTTCGCAAAGAACGCGAAGGATGGGAGCGGGTACCGCGGGAAGAACAGATGCTTTTACCCGCGGTAACCGCATGGGGCACCCGATCGATTGGTGTCGGGGATAGAGCCCAAAGCGTCCCGTCAGAAAAGTGGTGTCTGGCGGCCGGGCAAAGGCAAGCCGAAGTGTTGGTAGGCCAGCCGGGTAGCTACCCGCCCTCGTGGAGTGCGATCCAGAAAGCCGATCTGGATTAAGAAAGGCTCGTAGACCTCCTCCAGGGCATCTTCTTCTTCTGCAAGGCTCGCTGCCAGGGTATTGAGGCCTACCGGGCCCCCGTCATATTTCTCGATGATGGTCAGCAGTAATCGCCGGTCGAGGTCATCAAAGCCGTGAGCGTCCACCCCGTGGAGCTTTAAGGCAGCTTCCGCAGTTGCGCGATCAATGCTCCCAGTGCCTCGCACCTGGGCATAGTCACGCACCCGGCGCAAAAGCCGGTTGGCGATGCGCGGTGTTCCCCGCGAACGCAAGGCGATCTCCGCGGCTCCGTCCCGATCGATCGGCACGTTCAAGACTTCTGCCGAACGCTCCACGATGTAGCGCAGTTCGTCTTCGGTATAGAACTCCAGCCGTAGCAGAATTCCAAAGCGCGAGCGCAAGGGCGAAGAAAGCAGCCCCGGCCGCGTAGTGGCGGCAATGAAAGTGAATGGTTTGATTTCCATCACATGGGTTCGGGCCGCCGGTCCCTGGCCGATGATGATGTCCAGCTTGTAGTCTTCGAGCGCGGTGTAGAGCTTTTCCTCCAGCACCGGCTGCAGACGATGAATTTCGTCCAGAAACAAAACCTGGCGGTCTCGTAGATTGGTCAGAATCGCGGTCAAATCGCCCTGGATCTGCAGTGCGGGGCCTGAGGTCTGCTGAAAACCTACATCCATCTCGTTGGCAATAATCGTTGCCAAGGTCGTCTTTCCCAGGCCCGGCGGCCCGAACAGCAGCACATGGTCCAATGCTTCGCCGCGTGACTTCGCTGCTTCGAGGGCGATTCCCAGCTGCTCCTTGGCCTTCTCCTGGCCGATGAACTCCCCTAGCCACTTGGGTCGCAGCTTCAGTTCGAACGAATTATCGTCTTCTGCCCGATCAGCGGAAACCAGCCGATCGGCGTCACTTCTGCTAGCAGACATTGGGATCAGATTAGCAAATCGGTACCGGGTCTGTTTTGTTTGGTATGAAGACGGTGTCGTAGAAGTAGTAAAACGAGGTAAGGGAATCATGATCAAAGCAAAAAAGCGCATTACGACTCATCCAGGTGAGGTTCTGTCCGAGGAATTCCTGAAGCCGCTCAAGATCAGCAGCACAAGCTCGCGGTGGAAATCCGAGTTCCGGCGACCCGTATCGGTGAGATCGTGCACGGACGCCGAGCCATCACGCCGGAAACTTCTCTTCGTTTGGCGCGCTACTTTGGAACCAGTCCCGAATTCTGGTTGAACCTTCAGCAGACTTTTGACTTGAGCAAAGTCAGAGTGGAGCAAGAGGCAAAGATTGCACGAGAGGTCCGGGCGTATGCAGATTAGAGTTCAAGCAGCCGCCCGCGCAGAGTCGCTAGAATCATTGCATCTATGGTTTCGACTGCGGGGCTGGAACGGCTTCGGATTTTGCGCATCTTTGCAATTGTGCTGGCAACGGCCATTGCCTGCTTCTCCATTATTTATTTTTCCATACCCATACAGGACACGCAGCAGGCGCAATTCGATGTGATTCTGGTTCTGGGCAGCCCGGCAAATGATGACGGATCGATCGGGCCGGAAGCAAAATCGCGGTTGCTCGAAGGAATTCGCCAGTACCGCGCCGGGGTTGCGCCGCGCTTGGTGCTCACCGGAGGCGCGGTCAAGAACGATTTTGTTGAGGCCCAGGTGATGACGGAGTTTGCTCGTTCCCAGGGTGTCCCCGCTTCCGCGCTGTTTCCGGAAGGCCGATCGCGAAACACCATCCAGAGCGCGTTCTACGCCTACCAGCTGATGCAGGGGCACGACTGGACCTCTGCCCTGGTGGTCTCGTCACCCTCGCATATTCGCCGCGCCAGCCTGATCTTCAACCACTATCCTCTTGCGTGGCGAATGGATTCAGCGCCCTGGCCACCGGATTTTCCGCTTTATAAGTGGCTCTGGATCTGGACCAGCGAAATCGGCTATACCAGCTACGGCAGAATCTTCGGCTTTCCTAATGCGGGGCAGTACTTGCCGCATACTCACTTCAGCATGCCCCGGCTCTAGAAAGCCCGCCCTTCATGCCCAAGATTTCCGGCTTTCAATTCAACCGTCCGCAACAACTTGCAGCCCTGCTACTGCTGCTGTTGCTGGCGCAGTGTCTGTGGGTATTCCACCACCAGACGCTCACTTCGCGGGACTACGACTTCGCTCGCTGCGGCCGGGAAATGTGGGAAAAACCAGACCCCCTGGCGGGCTACTTCACCAGCTGCGGCAACATCCACGATGGCACGCTTGGGTATCGTATCGCCGGGCTCCCTCTCACGCTCGAGCGCGTGCTTGCGGGGCAGGCCGCGGACACCTCAACCTGGGAGATGCGCCACGAACTCGGTTACGTGCTGCTGCTGCTGCATAGCGGATTCCTGCTCACCGGAATTGTCCTGGGCGGCGCGCTGTGGTGGGTGACGCGGCGTCTGTTCGGCAACTATGGCGGATTTATCGCGCTGGCTTTGTACTGTTTTTCTCCCGCCGTGATCCACGCTTGTACCTACCCGAACAATGAGATTCTTACCGCGTTTGGACTGTTTGCCTCCCTCTACACCGCGATGGGAGTTGCGCATGCGATGCAGGGGCCGCCGCGTAAGTGGCGCTCACGCATCGTGCTCCTTACCCTGGTGTTCGGGTTTACGGCGGCGTCGCACGTGGCTGCTTTTCTGCTGGCGCTGTTGTTGTCGATTGGCTTCATGGCATACCTGGCGGTAGGCCGGCGCGCGTACATTATCCCCATCATGTTGACAGCCAGCGTGGGAACCTTGCTGCTGGTCTTCGCTTGCTATGATTTCAACCCCGATGCCTTCAGCTATTTCTTCCGCAGCGGCGCGGGACGCATCTGGTTTTCCCTTGAGCCCGCACGTCACTGGTTTCTAAGCCTTCCCAATGCCGCTATCACGGTAGCTGCTGCAACCTCTTTGCTGCTCTATATACCCACGCGCCGATCGCGCTATTTCGGCAACACCGTCCCGCTGTTTTTGGCCCTGCTGTTCTTTACCCTGATCACTCCTGGCATTTCAAGCGAGCCGACTCTGTGGGCGCTCCCTTTTCTGCTCACTTTCATCGCCGGGGTGTTTGCGGATTTCCTTGAAACCCGCTACCGGCGCGTCTTTTTGGCGCTTGCCGGCTGCCTGTTGACACTGGAGGCAGCGATGAGCATTCTTTCCCTGTTATAAGACACACAAATTATTCAAAGAAAAAGACTTAGAGTGGCCCCGGCGCCTTGCTGGGCGAGGGAGAAACACGTATCATCTAAGTAGCCCTCGACCGCAGATTTCATCCCGTCCAAGGCCCACCTTTTTATGGCAGACGATCAGAATCCTCAACTCCCTCTAGGTCCCAACGGCAGCGACGGCAACCCGCCAGACGGCCTGGGAACTCGCCTCATCCCCATCAACATTGAAGACGAGATGAAGCGGTCGTACCTCGACTACTCGATGTCGGTCATCATCGGCCGCGCGCTTCCTGACATTCGAGATGGTTTCAAGCCAGTCCATCGCAGAATTCTCTACACCATGCATGAGATGGGCCTGGAATATAACAAGAAGTACGCCAAGTGCGCCAAGGTGGTCGGTCAGGCCATGGGTGTGTATCACCCGCACGGCGACTCAGCCATCTACGACACCATGGTGCGGCTCGCGCAGCCCTTCAGCATGCGCTATCCCATGGTGGATGGCCAGGGCAACTTCGGCTCGGTTGATGGCGACCCGCCGGCGGCCATGCGTTACACCGAGGCCCGCATGACGCGCATTGCCGGTCAGATGTTGGCCGACATCGATCAGGATACGGTCGACTTTGTTCCCAACTACGACGAGAGCACCCTGGAACCAACGGTGCTGCCAACGCGCGTTCCCAACCTGATCGTCAATGGTTCGAATGGCATTGCGGTGGGCATGGCGACCAATATCCCACCTCACAATTTGAACGAAGTGATCAGCGCCACCATCGAGCTGGTCAAGAACCCGCAGGCCGGCCTGGCCGAGGTTTTACAGCACGTGCAGGGTCCGGACTTCCCCACCGGCGGCTTCATTTACGGACGCAGCGGGATTGCCCAGGCTTACAAGACTGGCCGCGGGCGCTTCCTGATGCGCGCCAAGGCGGCGATCGAACAGTTAAAGGGCGGCCGGCAGGCCATCATCGTCACCGAGATTCCCTACCAGGTCAACAAATCGAAACTGATCGAGCGCATCGCCGAACTGGTCAACGAGAAGGTCATCACCGACATTTCCGAAGACGACTTCCGCGACGAGAGTGACCGCGACGGAATGCGCATTGTCATCGGACTTAAGCGCGGCGCCGAAGCGCAGATCGTTTTGAACCAGCTCTACAAGCACACCCAGATGCAGGAGAGTTTTTCCATGATTTTTCTCGCGGTGGTCAATGGCCAGCCGCGGGAACTCGCTCTGCATGACGCCATCCGCCACTTCATCAATCATCGGGTGGATGTAGTTCGCCGGCGCACGGCGTTCCTGCTCAAAAAGGCTCGCGAGCGCGAACACATTCTCGAGGGCTTGAAGATAGCGCTGGATAACATCGAACAGGTCATTCGTATTATCCGTGCTTCTGGATCGCGCGCAGAAGCACGAGAGAATCTGCGCCGCTTTTCGCTTTCCAAAGATATTGTGATCAAGCTTGACACCGGAATCGTCACTGGTCCGGAGCGCGAGCCCGGCCTGACCTACCGGCAGATTGACGCCATCCTCGAATTGCAGCTGTATCGCCTGACCCAGCTTTCCACCGATGAAATTCTCAAGGAACTGATCGACGTACGCGAGCGCATTGCCGAGTACGAAGCAATTCTGGCGTCGGAACCGAAGCTGCGCGCGGTGATCATCAAGGAGCTGGAGGCGGCGCGGAAGGAGTTCGGCGACGAGCGCCGGACCCAGATTCTGGACGAGACAGCCGAGCTGCAACTGGAAGACCTGATTGCGGACGAACAGGTCGCCGTCACTGTTTCCCATTCCGGTTATCTGAAGCGCACGCCGATCTCCATCTACCGCCAGCAACGGCGTGGTGGAACAGGCCGGTTGGGCATGAAGACGCGGGAAGAGGACTTCGTTTCCCAGCTGATTGTCGACTCCACCCACGCGTATCTGCTTTGCTTCACCAACACCGGGCGCGTCTACTGGCTCAAGGTGTACGAGATTCCCGATATCGGGGCTGCAGGCAAGGGCAAGTCCATGGCCAGCCTACTGAACCTGCAACCGGGTGAGAACGTACGCACCATTCTGCCGGTTCGCAATCTGGAAGAAGAGGGCAAGTTCATTTTCTTTGCTACCCGCAAGGGCACAGTGAAGAAGACTCCGCTCAAGGACTTCAGCAATGTGATGGCTCGCGGCATTATTGCCATCGGCATCGACGACGATGATGAATTGATCGGCGCCTGCCGTACGGATGGCAACCAGATCATTTTCCTCGCGACCCATTTGGGTATGGCGATTCGCTTCGGCGAAAACGACGTCCGCTCCATGGGCCGTCCTGCTTATGGCGTCCGGGGCATCGATCTGGGCAAGGGTGACTACCTGGTCGGTCTGGCCGCTACCCCACTCGAGCGCAAGAAGAATGGCGCCGGTGAGCATTCGCCCTCGCTGATCCTTTCCATCACCGAGCAGGGCTATGGTAAGCGCACGGATGTGGACGAGTACCGGTTGCAGACTCGTGGCGGCCGCGGCGTCATCAACGTGAAGACCACTACTCGCAACGGCAAGGTGAGCGCAATCCTGCTGGTAGATGACAGCTCTGAGCTGATGGTCATCAGTCAATACGGCAAGATCATCCGCATTGATACCAAGACCATCCGCGCTGCGGGGCGGTCAACCCAGGGCGTCCGGCTGCTGCATCTTGAGGAAGAAGACAAGGTGGCGGCGGCGGTGGTCATTCCGCCGGAAGAAGCGAAGACTGAACCGGAAAACGGAACGCTGCTGCAATAGCCTGAAAGAAAATGAGGGGTTCCGCGGGCGCGGTACCCCTCTCCAAGGCAGACTGACAGTCCTGCAAACTTAGAAGCCCCTGCTGGCAACCGTCCTCGGCTGTTTGGTCGAGGCAGAATCATCGGTTGTCGGGTGCGAATTGCCACAATTATCGACCTGGTTGCGGCCGTACTGGGGCTGCAGATAAAGAACGTATTGCTGGCCTACATACATGGCGAAGAAGCGAGGGCTGTTTTCGCTGAACACGGTCACCTCGGTATTGGTCTTCGCCTTACCGCGGATTTTGGAGTCGATGCGAACCGTATAGTTCACGCCATCCAGAAAATCCCACGATTCCGGAACTGGTTGCGCTGCCGTTACCGTACCCACGACGACGGCAGATGCCATATGCATCTCCTTGCGTTCGCTGACACGTTCGGTCTTGCATTGGGCGAAACCATGGGCAACACTCAGGCAGACAATTACTGCAATAGCAAGCTTCTTCACAAACCCTCCTTAAGGGGCTACAACTAAAAGTTTTGCGGTACCACGTAAGTTGTATGTGTACTGCTTAAGTGGTAGATTGCCGTGTCCAACGGGGGATGGCAATTGTATTGTTCTGAAACGCCCTTACTTCGGAGGGACATTAATAGCCGAAGGTAATGGAGGGTTGAGGGGAGACGGGTAAGTTGCTGCTTTTGCAATATATGCCACCGAGGAGGTGGCGAATGGAGTGGTTGCGGACGGGCGATGGAGGGGAAGACCCGGATGGTACTTAGGTTTGCACCAGGGTACTGAGATTGCCTATTAAGGAACTGTCACAGCTGCTTGTTGCTGAGAGAAGGCCTGTGGTGGCGGATTGGCGAGCACTCTGCAAGAAAACCATTTCCAAGTGGGAGCATCGACACAGAGATCGGGCTCGTTCCCTGGACCGCTGCTCTGGGCCATAGCAGCCTACCTTTTGTCATCTCGACCGGAGCGCAGCGTAGTGGAGAGATCTGCGGTCCTTCCCGGGAAATCGCGGATATTACTGCTCATGCTCGTCGGTCTGCATCTCCACCCAAAGATCGAAATCTCTCCACTAAGCTTCGGTCGATATGACAAAGGGTAGGGTCGTTATGCCCGGCAGCAGAGGCCTAGGAAGAGCAACCGCAGATCTCTCCACTGCGCTGCGCTCCGGTCGAGATGACAAAGGGTAGAGCCGTTATAGCCCGGAGCAGCGGTTAGGGGAAAAGCGAAAGGCTGTGGTGGGCTGCGCCCATCGTTTTCGGCCCACGTACGCTGGTGCGAACGTAGGGCACCCGTGTGGAGCGGTGGAATCCGTAGCAGTCTTGAAGGGGAGGCCACCACCCGGCGATGATAAAGCCCGGAAAGCTACCGGTTAGTCGTTGGCGTTGCCGTGGACTAGCTGCCTGATGACGCTGCTCCCCTCGTCTACAGGACCGGAGTTGCCACACGTGTTGATCATCCAGTGGGTGTAGTTGTTGGTGAGAAAGAGCAGGTATTGTTTGCCGGCTTGCAGGCTCAAGCCATTCTCGGTGTGCTCACTGAAAATCGTGATCTCGCCGGTTTGCTTACCTTTGACCTTTTGATCGATGTGCACCACATATTCGGTGCCGTCCAGGCTGTCCCAGGACTGCGGCACGAGGTGCGAGGACACTACGGTGCCGACGATCACCGCCTGCGAGTCTTTCTTCTCCCGGTCGACGGGAATGGTGCTGGTGCACGCCGCAAAGGAAGCCGCCGCGGAAAACACACAAACTAACCCTGTGGCGATTCGCTTCAATCTGCCTCGCTCCACCGCTCAACTGATTAATGATCCCACGATTGGAGCGCGATTTTCCCGTTTTAAACCACTCCGAACCAAGAGATTCATCCCGCATCCCACGAAAGTGGCAGAGCGGCTTTATTGCTGCCAGCGGCGGAAAATGAGCGCACCGTTCGTTCCCCCAAAACCAAAGGAGTTGGAAAGCGCCACATTCAATGGGGCGGTTTGGGGCTCGTTAGCGGTGTAGTTGAGATCGCAGACTGGATCGGGGTCGTCAAGATTGGTGGTGGGAGGAACGATCTGGCGTTGCAGGGCCATGATCGTGATGCCGGCCTCCAGTCCGCCGGCGCCGCCCAGCAGATGGCCAGTCATCGACTTGGTCGAGCTTACCCGGAGTTTGCCGCTGGTCGCGTGTTCTTTGAACAGGTGCTTGATCGCCGCAGTTTCCAGCGCATCTCCCAAAGGAGTGGAGGTGGCATGGGCATTGACATAGTCCACGTCAGCAGGCTCCAGTTTGGCGCTACGCAGGGCATTCTTCATCGCTCGAAGACAACCTTCGCCCTCGGGCGCCATGCTGGTGATGTGGTAAGCATCCGCGCTCATACCGTAGCCAATGATCTCGGCCAGAATAGCGGCATCGCGGGCACGGGCATGTTCCAGTTCCTCCAGGATAAGGATGCCGGCCCCTTCGCCAACGACGAAGCCGTCGCGGTCTTTATCGAATGGGCGACAGGCACGTTGCGGATCGGCATTGCGGGTGGAGAGGGCGCGCATCGCGGCAAAGCCGCCTACGCCCATGGGCGTGATGGCTGCCTCCGCACCGCCGGCGATGATCACATCCGCATCGTCGCGCTCGATGGTGCGAAAGGCGTTGCCCACGGAATGGGCGCTGGTAGTGCAGGCCGTGGCCGTGGCCTCATTGGGACCCAGCGCGCCGTAGCGAATACTCACCTGCCCGGCCGCGAGGTTGGCGATGGTCGCTGGAATAAAAAACGGTGAAATCTTACGCGGCCCGCCATGCAGCATGGCGCTGTGCTCGCGCTCGATCACGTCGAATCCACCGATGCCGGAACCGATGTGTACGCCGACTCGCTCGGCGTTCGACGAATCGATCTTCAAACCTGAGTGCAGGAGTGCTTCGTGGGACGCGGCAAGCGCGAAATGGATGAAGCGCCCCATTTTGCGCGCTTCCTTTTTATCCATAAAGTCGAGCGGATTAAAGCCTTTCACCTCGGCTGCGAATGTTACGGGAAAGCCCGTCGTATCGAAGCTGGTGATGGGAGCCATCCCGCTCTTACCGGCCAACAGGTTGTTCCAGACTTCGGGCGCGGTATTACCTACCCCGCACAACATCCCGATACCGGTAACAACCACCCTTCTTGCCAACTCACTTACTGCCTTTCGCGTTTTTCTCGATGTATTCGGTGGCGTCTTTCACCGTCTTGATTTTTTCCGCGTCTTCGTCCGGAATTTCCAGGTCAAAGGCCTCTTCGAACTGCATCACCAGTTCGACAACGTCGAGTGAGTCTGCTCCCAGGTCTTCCTGAAATGAGGCACTGGGAGTCACTTCAGCCTCATCGACCTGAAGTTGTTCGACAATAATCTGCTTTACCTTTTCTTCCACTGCTGCTGTTGCCATTCCGTTCTCCTGTCTATAAGAAACAACTCGTTAGAGGGTGAATACCCTGAGGATGAGCGGTCCGGGAAGGCGGCGCGGCGGTCGTTCCGGTTTTCCTCCAGGCGCCGCCTGCCAACGAAAAGGATCTGGCATTGCAGATGGTCCCGAAGAGAACCGCTGCGCCGGAAGCCAATTCCTGGCAGGAGACAGCAACAGGAAAAACGGCCTTGCCCGCAACCCGCGCAGTTCACGGCCCCAAAGTTCTCAGTCTACTGAGCGGTCCCAGTGGTGTAAAGCCGTGTAAAGCGGGGCACTCGGTCGGGTTCCCCGGCATCTTTGCCGCCGTCTCCACCGCGATGACGAGTAAAGTCAAAAAAGCAGATGGCGATGTTTCCCGAAATGATCACACTCCTTGTTGCAGCCGCCGGCGCTTTCGTGGCCGGCATCGTGGTAGCTACCTATTTTGAGCGCGGCCGAACCGGCTCTGAGCGCGCGAATTTTGAAAAATCCTCGAAGACTCTGCTCGATCAATTGACCAATACCCGCGCCCGGCTTGACCAGGCGCTCAGTGATGACGCTGACCACAGAGCCACCATTGCCCGGCTCGAAGAACGGCACGCGGCCACCGAGCGCGTTGTGGAACAGATGCGGGTGAGCCTGCCGGAGACTTTCAAATCTTTGGCCAGCGAGGTTCTGGAAGAAAAATCCAAGCGCTTTGTAGAGCAGAATCAATCCAGCCTGGGCCAGGTTCTCGAGCCGCTCAAGACCAGGCTGGAGGATTTTCAGGCCAAGGTCGAAGCCGCGCGCATGGAGCAGGTAAGGGGCGGCGAGAAGCTGAGCGCCCACATCGATAAGCTGTTCGAGTCAAATACCAGGATCAGCGACCAGGCAAACAATCTGACGATTGCGTTGCGGGGTTCGAGCAAAGCCCAGGGCGCCTGGGGAGAGTTGATCCTGGAGCGGACGTTAGAAGCCGCCGGCCTGCGTGCGGGACATGAATACGAGGCCCAACAAGGCTACGCCGGGGAAAACGGGTCGAGGTCTCAGCCGGACGTGGTGATTCATCTTCCCGGCGACCGGCACCTGATCATCGATTCCAAGGTTTCGCTCGTCCACCACGGGGCTTACAACTCGGCTGAAAGCGAAGCGGCTCGGACCCTGGCCGCCGACAGTCATTGCAACTCTGTGCGCACCCATATCCGCGGACTGGCGGACAAGAACTACCAGGCGCTTTACGGGCTGAACTCGATCGATTTCGTGATTATGTTCCTGCCATTCGAGTCGGCCTTCATGCTAGCGATTTCCCAGGATGAAAAGCTGTGGGAGCATGCCTGGCAGCGGAATGTTCTGTTGGTTAGCCCTAGCACGCTGCTGTTTGTTCTGCGTACGGTCGCTTCGCTCTGGCGGCAGGAGCAGCAAAAGCACAACGTGGAGGAGATTGCCCGGCGGGGCGCGGAACTCTACAACAAATTGGCCGGATTTGTGGCCGACTTTACCAAGATGGGCGAGCGGCTGGACCAGGCGCAGTCCAGCTATGCGGATGCCTTGTCCAAGCTGCATACCGGATCCGGTAACGTGATCCGGCAAGCGGAAATGCTCAGAGCGCTTGGGGTTAAGCCTACCAAGCAGATCCCACAGGGATTACTCGAGTTGGCTCAACAGGAGACGCTGGAGCTGGAGGATCAGCCGGAACTGCCGTAGCGGGGGAAGAACCGCAGATCTCTCCACTGCGCTTCGCTCCGGTCGAGATGACAAAGGGAAGGGTCGTTATGGACCGGACGAGCCATGGGTCAAAGGGCCCACCCGAAGTGACGAAAAACGGCTTCTATTCACCAACTACTCTCCCTCAAAGCACCGCCCTCCCCTTTGTCATCTCGACCGAAGCGAAGCGCAGTGGAGAGATCTCTGTGTGGATGCTCCGTCTTGGAAATGTTTTTCTTGCCCAGGTTCGCTTATCCCGCGTTGAAAGCCTCATGCAGGCGTTGCCAGGTGATATCCAAGGTTTCCGGTAAGACTCGGGTTTCCGAGATCACGGTCATGAAGTTGGAGTCGCCCAGCCAGCGGGGCAGGGCGTGCATATGCAGATGTTCCGAGATTCCCGCTCCCGCCGCCTGCCCCAGGTTCAACCCCATATTGATGCCCTGAGGCGAGTACACCTGGCGCAGAACCGCCTCCGTCCGCTGGGCTAGCCTCATCATCTCGAGCGCCGCAGCTGGTTCCAGGTTGGCAAGCGAGTCCTGGTGCGCATAAGGGACGATCATGACGTGGCCGGAGGAGTAGGGGAAGGCGTTGAGACAGATGAAGCTGTGCCCGGCGCGAAACACGATGTTGGCGGCCCGGTCTGCGTCGATCTCAGGCATACCGTGTTCGACCGCGAATTTGGTGGCGGCAATGAGGTTACAAAAGACGCAGTGACAGTCGCCGGGCCAGGCAGCCAGCGCCTGGGGTACGCCTTTGCGTCCACGTTTGTCAGCCTGTTCCGCGTCGACCAGGTAAGCATAGCGCCAGGGCGTCCAGAGATAGTCCATGCGCCTCAAGTATACGGAGGCGCGACGAGGCGAAACACCCACCAACACAATCGGGTGAGCGTGTCTTCACCAGTCGATGACAAGGCAATGAAAATAGGCGTTTCGCCGCATTTTCAGGCCTCTTTCGCAGGGTCGAATTGCACAGGAGTTCGTTGACACACTTTCCCGGCGGTTGCTATAGTTGTGTATGAAGGGTCTACGTAGAGGATTCGACGTAGACATCCATCGCCGCTCTTGCTTTACCCCCCTCCCGGATGCTCCTACCGGAGATTGATTAAAGTGCCAAGCCATTCTGTCCGGCTACACTACAGTCTCCCTCCGAACGCTTGTTGGGGAGAGTAAACTTACGGTGCCCTACTTCGCTGACCATGCCTGCAAACAAAGTCCGGCGAAGCAAGCTGCTGGTACGGATCACGAAGAACTTCGGTCAATATTTCTGAAGACCGGGAAGCTGTGATTCATCTGATACCTGTAGTGATGGACGGATCGGCAATTACCGATCGAGAATCCGGAGCTGGCATTCATGGCAGACGTCCTAAATCCTGAACGAACCGAGAGCACACACCTGAACACCGAAACGGAAACCCCAACGCTTGAAGCACCGGCGGATCACTTCGATCCGTCCGAAAACCACAACTCCAACCCGCAAGCGGAAGCCGCCAGCGTGCCCCACCGCGTCGTTGATCCCAAGCCCGTCGCCAGCCATTCCGGTCAGGATGAAACCGAAATGACCGGCATGGAAGATTTCGCCGCCGCGCTGGAATCATTCGACCGCGAGCAAGCCGCAGAAGCCGCCGCCCAGGCCTACGACGATAACGTCGTGACCGGCACCGTCATCAAGCTGACGGATAAGCACGTGGTGGTGGATGTGGGGCTCAAGTCCGAGGGTCTTATTCCCTTGGAGCAGGTGCTCGATCATACCGGCCAGCCCAAATTGAAGGCTGGCGACACCGTCGAAGTGGTGGTGGAGCGCGAAGAAGCCGAGGGCGGTTTCCTGCTGAGCTATGACAAAGCCCAGCGGCACCGGGTTTGGGATGCGATCGAACGCGCAGCCAACGACAAGACTCCCGTAATCGGTACGGTATTGGGCCGGGTCAAGGGCGGTCTCACGGTCGACATAGGCATCAAGGCGTTCCTGCCGGGTTCCCAGCTGGAAATTCGACCGGTCCGTAATCTCGACGGGTACATTGGGCAACAGATCGAAGTCCGCGTCATCAAGCTCAACAAGAAACGCGGCAACGTCGTGGTCTCGCGTAAGGAACTGCTGGAAGAAGAGCAGACCAGCAAGCGCAGCACGACGCTCGAACACCTGGAAGAAGGCGCAGTCCTGACCGGTACAGTGAAGAACCTGACCGACTATGGCGCGTTTGTCGACCTGGGTGGTATCGATGGCCTGCTACATATCACCGATATGTCGTGGGGGCGGCTGACCCATCCCCGCGACCTGGTCAACGTCGGGGACGAAATCCAGGTAAAGGTACTGAAGTTCGACAAGGAAAAGCAGCGGGTTTCCCTGGGATTCAAGCAGCTCACTCCCGACCCCTGGCTGGATGCGGTGGAGCGTTATCCCATCGGCGCCCGGGTGCGTGGACGGGTGCTGAGCGTGACCGATTACGGCTCCTTTGTCGAGCTGGAGCAGGGCATTGAGGGATTGGTGCACGTCTCTGAGATGACTTGGTCCAAACGGATGAAGCATCCTTCCAAGCTGGTGAAGCCGGGGGACGAAGTCGAGACCGTTGTTCTCAGCGTCAATCCCAACGATCGTCGTATTTCTCTGGGCATGAAACAACTGCTGGAGAACCCCTGGGAACATCTGTCTGAGCGTTATCCCGCGGGCACGATCGTCGAAGGCCGGGTGCGTAATCTAACCGACTTTGGCGCCTTCATTGAAATCGAGGACGGTATTGATGGCTTGGTACATGTCAGCAACCTGAGCTGGACCAAGCGGGTCAAGCACCCTTCCGAGATCCTCAAGAAGGGGGAGAAGGTTCGCGCTGTGGTCCTCGGGGTAGAAGCGGAGAACCGCCGCCTGTCGCTGGGGATCAAGCAACTCCAACCTGATGTTTGGGAGACGTTCTTCGCCCAGCATCGCGTGGGTGACGTGGTCAAGGGCAAGGTACTGCGCACGGCTCAATTTGGAGCATTCATTGAGATTGCCGAGGGTGTCGAAGGCCTGTGCCATGTCTCCGAAGCCGCCGACGCAAACGGTCAGCCCATCAAGCTCGAGGCAGGCCAGGAGCACGACTTCAAGATCATCAAGATGAACCAGGATGAGAAGAAGGTCGGCCTGAGCTTGCGGGCGGTGGGCGAAGAAGCCAGCCGGGCCGATGTGGAAGCCTACAAGCAGCCGGTCTCAAGCTCCACCACCACCTTGGGTGATCTGGTCAACTGGAAGCGCCTGGAACACGACTAGGACGCCACACGAGTAGAACGCGTTTCCCGGCTTTCGTGAAACCCAGGCCTCGTTCTCGAGACCTGGGTTTTCTATTTGCTATCGATTTTGAGATCGAAGATTAGTTCCTTCTTACTGTCGAACGAGCTGATGGACCTGGTTTTGGACTTGTGACCTTTGTACTCTGCCCAGAGTTGATAATCCACGTCTGAGCTCAGCTGCCCAAAGCGGTAACGTCCATCCGCTTCAGTAATATAGGTCCTCACCTGCAGGCTCTTCTGGTCCTGCAGGTAAACCACAGCATTCTGCTGCGGCTGGCTGTCCGCATTCAGCACCAGACCCTGCACCACTCGCATCGACTGCGCCAGACTTTGGCCAAAGCTCAGTGGCCCGGCTGCTGCGCACGTCAGCAGCAGTAACATAAGGATCCTCAACCTCATTCTTCTTCCTCATCGGCTACTTCCTCATCTTCATCCTCGTAGCCATCAGCGTCTACCTGCGAGAGTTCGAGAGGTTCTGTGGCTACCACTTCGAACTCGGTGCCGCACTCATCGCAGACCACGACGTCGCCTTCTTCTACTTCGTCGGGATCGAAATCGAGGACGCTTTCGCATTCCTGACAAACGGGCATAATTAGCTCTCCTTTCATGGAGCATAGAGATGTTGATGGTGACTGTAACGCATAGGCGGCTTGGCTAGTTTCCGGGAGAACACGCCGGACGTCAAGGAACTCCTACCAGAGATCAAATCGTACCGCGAACCGGGGTGAAAACGCGTTAGTCTTAGAAAAGAAGTCATGGCACGCTTTCCCCGCACCGGTTTTTCATCTCTCTCCTTCCCGAGCTTTAGCGGGGTCACCAGCCAACTGGTGCTGGCCAATGTGGCCGTGTTCTTTTTGTTTCTGGTTATGGACTACGCGGCGCCCCACGTCGCGCTGATCATCATCAACTATTTTGCGCTCACCCCGGCTTTGCTGCTACATGGCTGGTTGTGGCAGCTGGCGACGTATAGCTTCCTGAATACGGGTGTGCTGCATGTCGCCTTCAATATGCTCACCCTGTGGTTTATCGGGTCGTTTCTGGAATCCTCCAAGGGGAGCCGGTGGCTGTTGGAGATTTATTTTCTCTGCGCGATCGGCGGCGGTCTGATTGGGAGTGCCCTTAGCTTTACCGGCATTTTCCACTCCAGCCCCCTTTCCACTACCAACAGCGCCGACGGCGCGTTGTTCGGCTTGTTGGCTGCCTTCGCCGCGCTTTTCGGGGACCTGGAAATGTACATGTTCCCGCTGCCGGTGGCGATCAAGGCCAAGTATTTAGTGATTGTCTACATGCTCATCGAGGTGGCGTTGCTGCTCTCTGGAGGGCCTTCTTTGGCGTACTTCGTTATCCTGAGCGGCGCAGGCATTGGGTTCCTCTTTGCCCGGCGCGCTCCACGGCGGGGGATGAGCACGGCGTTCAGCGAAGGTCTTTTCAGCATGCGCAACAACTACTATCGCTGGAAGCGGCGCCAGGCGGCGCGCAAGTTTGAGGTTTACATGCGCAAGCAGAATCGGGATGTTCGGTTTGACAGCGAAGGCCGCTACATCGACCCCGATGAGAAGCGCGACCCGAACGACCGCAGATGGATGAATTGAGGCAATTTTGGCGCCGCCTGAGAGTTCTGGCTGCGGGCGCAACACCCAGGTCTCAAAAGCGAGACCTGGGCCACCCACTCACTATCTTTCCACGCAATTCAGTCCCGGTAAGGAAACGATGCCGGGTCAGCTGGTGGTGCGGATGTGCAACTCCTTTAGTTGCTGAGGGCTTACCTCTGTGGGCGCATCGACCATCAGGTCGATGGCTTTCGCCGTCTTGGGAAAGGCAATCACTTCGCGCAGGCTCTGGGCTCCGGCCAGAATCATGGCGATGCGGTCCAGGCCCAGGGCGATGCCGCCGTGGGGAGGGGTGCCGTAGGTGAGCGCTTCGAGGAAGAAGCCGAAGCGCGAGCGCGCCTCCTCTTCGCTCATGCCCAGCGCGCGGAAGATCTCCTGCTGCACATCCTGGCGGTGGATACGAATCGAACCTGAGCCCAGCTCCAGCCCGTTCATCGCCAAATCGTAATAGCGGGCGCGCACCGAGGCGGGATCGGAAACCAGCCGCTCCATGTCCTCTTCGTGGGGCGAAGTGAACGGGTGATGGGCGGGCAGCCATCTCTGAGAAGCCTGGTCGAATTCAAACATCGGGAAGTCGGTCACCCAGATGGGACGGAAGGCGGTGTCTCCCGCCACCTGCTGACCGAGGTGACGTTCCGGTGCATTTACTACCTGGTCGGTCATGGCAGCAACCCCATGCCGGTCAGCGTAACGCCGGGCCAACTCCACGCGCAGGTTCCCGGCCGCTGAGTAGACGCCAATTTCCCGTTCGGAAAGATGACCCTGAGTTTTGGTGTCGCTGGCCTTGACATGGGAGGTGGCATCTCCCGCTACCAGCACCAGCAGATCTGTAGACTCGCACGCCACCAGCTCGCGAATTGTGGTGACTGCGTCGGGAAAGCTCTTTTCCAGACGCTTCCAGTCGTCGATCATTTTCGCGCCCTTGCCGGCATCGAAGAGCGGCCGGTTGTCGTCGCGCTCTTTGCGGGAAAGCTCTCCCACCTTCGGGATGCACACCACCACAACGGGCAAATTCGGGTCGACGGCCAGCGCCTGCAAATCCTCGTCGCGGAAGGCGGAGCGCACGTCCGTGAGCCCGGGCATCCGGAGGTCCGGCTTGTCAATACCGTAGCGGCGCATGGCCTCGTCGTACGTGATCCTGGGAAAAGGTGTGGACAGCACTACGCCTACCGCAGCGAACGCTTCATGCAGAAACGTCTCGACGACTTGAAAGACGTCTTCCTGGCGGACAAACGACATCTCGAGATCGACCTGGGTGAACTCCGGCTGCCGGTCGGCGCGCAGATCTTCATCACGGAAGCAGCGGACTATCTGGAAATAGCGATCGAAGCCCGAAATCATGAGGATCTGCTTGAACAACTGGGGTGATTGCGGCAGCGCGTAGAAATGCGCAGGATGGACACGGCTAGGCACCAGGTAATCGCGGGCGCCTTCGGGTGTCGAACGGGTCATGAATGGGGTCTCGATTTCGAGAAAGCCCTGGTTGGAGAGACTCTCGCGTACCGCCCGGGTGATCTTGTGGCGCAGTTCGAAGTTCTGCTGCATCTGCTGCCGGCGCAGATCGATATAGCGGTATTTCAGACGAAGCTCTTCGTTGGCAATCGCTTCTTCGGCAGGCGAGAACGGAGGCACGCGAGAGTCATTCAAGACCAGCAACTGCTGGGCAGCAACCTCAATTTCGCCGGTCGCCATTTTGGGATTGATTACATCCGGGCCGCGACGGCGAACTGTGCCCTCGACCGCCACCACATATTCCGGCCGGATCTGTTCGGCCTTGGCGTGGCCCTCCGGGGTCCGGTCTTTGTCGAGCACGATCTGGGTGATCCCGGTGCGGTCACGCAGGTCGAGAAAGATCAGATTGCCGTGGTCGCGGCGCCGGTTCACCCAACCCATGAGGGTGACCTTTTCGCCGGCGTTTTGCGCGCGGAGCTGCCCACAAGTGTGCGTGCGCTGGAGAGTGCCTAGAAAGTCGAGCAATGCGGATGTCCTAATTTGATGTGATATCGGTGAGCTTCTGGCCGAGTTGGCCTCGGGGAACCTTGAATTGCTCACCGGTGGCAAAGTTCTTTACCGTCAAGATACCGGAGGCGACCTCATCCTCGCCGAGAATCACGATGGCGCGCGCCACTTTGTTTCCCGTCTCGAACGATTTTTTAAGCCGAAACGATCCGTCGCCGAGCTCGATCCGTAAGCCGCCGGCACGCAGTTCCCGGGCTAAGACCAAAGCGGCGGGCCCCATTCGCTCGCCCAAAGGCGCGATGTAGGCCGCTGCCAACTGCGGCGTGCGTTTCTGCTGGGCCTCGAGGGCCAGCACCAGGCGGTCTTCGCCCATGGCAAACCCAATTCCCGGCGCCCTGGGGCCGCCGATGGCTTCGGAAAGACCGTCGTAGCGGCCACCGCCGAGGAGCGCGTTCTGTGCGCCCAATTCTCCGGAGACGAACTCAAAGGTCGTCCGGGTGTAGTAGTCGAGACCGCGCACCAGGCGATGGTCGTGCTCATAGGGCACCCCGCAGGCGTCGAGTGCAGTGCACACGGCGGCGAAATGTTCCTTCGACCCTTCATCGAGCGAGTCCCAGATGCGCGGCAAGCCGGCGATGATGGGCTGATCTTCCGGATGCTTGCAATCGAGCACGCGCAGGGGGTTGGTGACCGCCCGACGCTGACAGTCCGGGCACATGCGCGGGGCGACTGGTTCGAGGGCTGCCCGTAAGGTCTCGAGGTATCGCGGCCTGTCGGTGGACGAGCCGACCGAGTTGAGCAGCAGCTTCCAGCCGGTAATACCCAATTCCCCAAGCAGAGTGGCCAACATTTCCAGTACCTCTGCATCACGCAGGGGCGATTCGCTGCCCGCAGTGGGCGGCCCGATGACCTCGGCGCCAATTTGATAGAACTGGCGGTAGCGGCCCTTTTGCGGACGTTCCCGGCGGAATTGCGGCCCAATGTAATAGAGCTTTTGGAGCTGGCCGGTCTCGCCCAACTGGTGCTCAATGTAGGCGCGGACAACTCCCGCGGTGTTTTCCGGACGAAGAGTGAGGGATTGCCCGGGCTCTGGAGTGAAGGTGTACATCTCCTTGGAAACCATATCGGTTTCCTCTCCGACCCCGCGGGCAAATAGTTGCGTTTCCTCGAAAATGGGAGTGCGAATCTCGCCAAAGGAATAGCGCTCAAAGGTAAGCCGCACCGTGGTTTCAATGTGATTCCAGAGTTCGGTTTCGGGAGGGAGTAGATCCCTGGTCCCGCGAACAGCTTGCAAAATGCTCATAGAGTCGACTGTTATCAGGATACAGGGTGCGATGTGCGAGGAAAACATTCCCAGGAAAGAGCATCCACACAGACGACAGGCTTGAGGGGGAGACCTTACTATCCCACCCTTCGCAAAGAACGCGAAGGATGGGGCACCCGTCGATGGGTGCTGGGATAGAAACCAAAAGCGCGTCGAGTTCGCTCTTAACTTGCCATCGGCAGGAGAGAAGATCGCCTACCAGTTCTCCCTTTCCTTGAGGTAGGTGGCCGTGTAGTCGACGTAGTTGCGGGCGTACTGCAGAATTCCTTCGCGCTCCTTGGGGTCGAGACGACGCCGCTCTTTGGCTGGAACTCCGGCCCAGAGCGTGTTCGCCGGAACTACCGTGTTCTCAGGAACGAGGGCTCCGGCGGCGATGATCGAACCTTCGCCGATGCGTGCATTGTTGAGGATCGTCGCGCCCATGCCGATGAGACATGCATCCTCAATCACACAGCCATGCACCGTGGCATTGTGACCGATGGTGACCCAATCACCGACTTCGACCGGATGCTTGTAGCGCATGCCGTGCAGCACGGCGCAATCCTGCACATTGCTGTTCGCACCCAGGCGGATGAAATGTACGTCCCCGCGCAAGACCGCGTTCATCCACACACTTGCATGTTGACCCAGGCTTACTTGCCCAATGATTTGTGCGGAAATGTCGATATAGCAGGAGTTCGGGATGATCGGGCTGTGACCGAGGTAGGACCTTATCATGAGGAAATTCCTTGCTGAGGACGCTGATTAAGCTTGACTCCATACCTCGAACGTAACGTAATCTTATAGAACCCTATTGGGATTGTTTGGAGGTGTGGTTCATTTGGCAGAGGTTCGCGTGCAGGAAGGCGAGCCGCTTGAAAATGCATTGCGCCGTTTTAAGCGCAAGGTTCAGCAAGAGGACATCATTAAGGAAGTAAAGCGTCACTCCTTTTACCTGAAGCCTGGCGAGCGCCGTCGAGTAAAAGAAGCGCTGGCGCGCAAGCGGAATCGTAAGAAGGCAAGAAAAGAGCAGGATTAACCCTGCAATGCCGGCTTAACGGACCTTTAAGGTGCGATAAGCCGGCAATCCCGCACTTTCAAAATTGGTTGAAACGAGGTTTGGCACCATTTTTCCTTACATTCCCGGGGTTGGCGAATGCAAGGAAAGTTGTCGATTTACTGACGGATCAGCTGGTTGGTGAGACGATGCCAATTCAGCGCTCTGTCGACGGAAGACTGAAAAATTTCCAAGGCATGCTCGGGGGGACGCGTAATGGACTTCATTGACAAGATACTCAAGTGTTCAGATTGCGGTAACGACTTTGTCTTTACCGCCGGCGAACAACTGTTCTTTCACGACAAACAGTTCAAGAACGATCCAAAGCGGTGTAAACAGTGCAAAATCAAGCGTGTGGCCGGAACCGGCAACGGTGTCCGGACGGAAACCCGGACGGTCTGTTCAGAATGCGCCACAGAGACCACCGTTCCGTTTAAACCCACCCAAGGTCGCCCCGTGCTTTGCAGGTCATGCTTCCAGCAACGGCGGCCCCCAGTTCCATCTACAGTCGCGGCCAGCGCAGCTTCCTAGTCAGAAGCCATGCTCTCAGCCTTCACCTCTCCAGTGGGCCTTGCCTGCTGGAGAGGTTTTAGGTGTGGCTAGTTAGCGGTTGCGGGCTTTCTTGAGGGCGATCCGTCCAGCCACTTTCGCAGGTGTAGCGCGTAGAGGCGCTTGCCTTCTGGGCCAGAGCCTTTTGCTTCTTGTCCTCATGGGTGACAAGCAGGGCTTCGATCTGGCGCAGCAAATTCATGATATTCATGGGCTTGACCAGCATCTCGTCCATGCCCTCATCACGCCACTCAGAGCCGGGCACGGGAAACGCTGTCAGCATGGCTACCGCCGGTTGATAAGGAGCCTGCTTGGCGACCCGAACAACCTCCAGGCCGGCCGATTCGTTTTCCATCCGCATATCGGTGATCACCATGTGAAAGGTGCCGGCGCGCAGCTTGGACCGGGCTTCTCGCGCGGAAGCAGCTGTCTCTACCTCAAAGTCGTTCATCTCCAGTACCGCTTTGAGGGTCAGCAGAATTGCGAGCTCGTCATCTACCAATAGAATGCGACGTTTCATGGGGAAAAGACTCCAGGGTTCGTTGACTGTAGGTCCGAGGGGGAAGCTAGTCGCCTGATCGGATCCTACCTGAAAAGCGCCGGGTTGATTAGACTGACAACGTGGCAGAATACCACGTTGAGAACTTCGGATGTCGGGCCAGCCGGGCAGACGGCGAAATCATCAGCGCGGATTTGCGCCATCGGGGCTTGACCCCGGCTGAAACCCCCGCCAAGGCTGACGTGATTGTGGCCAACACCTGCAGTGTGACCGCGCAGGCGGACCGCACGGCGCGTGCGTTCCTGCGCAAAATGCACCGGGAAAATCCCTCAGCGCGCATCCTGGTCACAGGATGTTATGCGCAACGCGCGCCGCAGGAATTGGCGGCGCTGCCCGGAGTCCATGCCGTGATTGGCAACAGTCATAAAGCCCTGGTGCCGGAGCTTGCCCAACAGGCCGCAGGCTTTGTTCCACTGGCTGGGCTCTATGTGGATGACGCATTTGCCCATTCGGAGCTGGCTATGCCGCAAGGCGGCTGGCGGCAGGAGGACCGCGGGCAAACGCGTCCGAACCTCAAGGTGCAGGATGGCTGTGGGAACCGCTGCTCGTTCTGCATCATTCCCAGTACCCGCGGGCACAGCCGTTCTCTCCCGATGGAGGCCTGTCTACGCGAGGTGCAGGCGTTCGTCGACGCCGGTGGTACGGAACTGGTGCTCTCCGGCATCAACCTGGGGCGCTGGGGCAGGGATCTGAAGCCGGCAAGCACTCTGGAAGAACTGGTCAGCACCATCCTGCTCCACACTTCGTTGCTGCGCCTCCGTCTCAGCTCGATTGAGCCCATGGACTGGACACCGGCATTGCTGGAGATTTTCCGCGAGTCGGCCGGCCGGGTCGCGCGCCACGCGCATCTTCCCCTGCAATCGGGATCGGACGCAATTTTGCGGGCCATGCACCGTCGCTACCGGCCGTGGCACTATGCAGCAAAACTGCGCTTGATCCGGGAGAGCCTGCCGGACGCGGCGATCGGTGCGGACGTGATGGTGGGATTCCCTGGAGAGAGCGAAACCCTGTTCGAAGAGAGTTTCGCTTTCATCGAGGCCCAACCTTTCACGTACCTGCATTTGTTTCCTTTCTCCGCGCGTCCCGGAACCAGGGCCTGGCAGCTGGCCAAAGAGAATGGGGTAGATCCTCGGGTGGTGACGGAGCGCATGGGCCGCCTGCGGGCGCTGATCGCAGCCAAGAATCTTCGGTTTCGGGAGCGATTTTTGGGGCTAGAACTGAGTGCGGTTAGCTTGCACACGGCTCCGGACGAGACCACGAAGGCGCTTACCGACAATTTTCTCGAGGTGGAGTTGGACGCCTGCATTGCGGCGAACCAGACACTGCGTGTGCTCGTGACGGGACTCTCGGGTACCGGTTTGAACGGTCGCATAGCCGCTTGAGAGATGCTATGCTTTATTCGAGGGGCCTTGCGTCTCTCGTTTCCGGAGGAAACCATCGATAAGCGTTCGGCCAAGTCCTTTATCCGCATTAACGACAGAATTCGCGCGCGTGAAATCCGCGTCATTGACGAAAACGGTGAACAGCTCGGAATTCTGCCCCCCTTCGAAGCTCTCAAAATAGCCCGCGAACGTGGACTGGACCTTGTGGAAGTCTCGCCCACCGCCCAGCCACCAGTGTGCCGTATCCAGGATTACGGCAAATTCCTTTACGAGAAGGACAAGAGCGACCGCGCGGCGCGCAAGAAGCAAAAAGTCATCACGGTCAAGGAAGTCAAGTTTTCAGTGACGGTCGATGAGCATGACTACCAGACCAAGAAAAATCAGGCAGTTCGTTTTCTGGGTGAAGGCGACAAAGTGAAGGCTTCGCTGCGCTTCAAAGGCCGCCAGATGGCCCACCGTGAGCTGGGTTACGCGATCATCAACCGGCTTATCCAGGACATGGGTGACGCCGGCATCGTCGAGTTTATGCCCCGTATGGAGGGCACTACCTTGCACGCGATTCTTGCCCCAGGCAAGAAGGCGGAGCCGCCCAAGAAGCCTGCGGCACCGAAACCCCCGGCTGCAGGTCTGGTTGCCCAGCAGCCTCAGTCCGCACAGTCTTAAATTCGATTTTGGGATCTATCGGGCCAACCATCGGCGGGTGGCCCACCCTTTGAGCTGCGAAGGGTGGGTCATGCCAACGTCCCCCCAAAGCTCCTGTTCTCCCGTATAATCATTCAAGTAGCAAACGCTAAGCAGCAGGAAAACCATGCCCAAATTGAAGACCCATAAGGGCGCGGCCAAGCGCTTTAAGAAGACCGCCACGGGGAAAATTCTCCGCGGTCAAACCAAGAAGCGCCACATTCTGACCTCCAAGTCGCAGAAGGTCAAGAAGCATTTGAGTGGCACGGTTCTGGTTTCTGAAGCAGACAAGCGCAAGGTAGCGCGAATGATTCCCTACGCCTGATCGGGTTCAGGGCCTCCGGCCCCTGTCTTTTTGAGACAAGACGATCAGATTTCAAGCGAGTGAAGAGGTATTTCCTACCTCCAGCCGCACAACGCAGTCCTTAAAGGAGAGACAATGCCCCGCGTTAAACGTGGAACAAAACGTAACGACCGCCGCAAGAAAATCCTCAAACGAGCCAGCGGTTACTTCCTCACAAAATCCAAGCTCTACCAGGCAGCGCAGGAAGCCGTTGAGCGTGGTCTCAAGTTCGCCTACATTGGACGCCGGCAAAAGAAGCGCCAGTTCCGGTCGCTTTGGATCGTCCGCATCGGCGCAGCGGCAAAACTGAACGGGATCAGCTATTCGCAACTCATCCATGGGCTGAAGCTGGCTGGCATCGAGCTCGATCGCAAGATCCTGGCCGACCTTGCAGTCAACGACCCGGCGGGATTTACGGCGCTCACTGATTCTGCCAAAAGCGCACTCAGCAGCAAGACCGCCGCCGCATAGACCTTACCGTATACAAAGTTTCTCGAGCAGCCCGGTCGCACATTGATCGGGCTGTTGTGCGAAGAGCCCATGCCACCGTTTGAGATTCCGGAATTACCAGACTATTCGCCCGCCGCGCTCGACAGCTTCTTCAGTGCGATCCTGGCGCAGTTCGACCAGGAAGCGTCCGCAGTCCACTCCGTCGAAGCGGTGGAGCAGCTGCGTATTCGTTGGATTGGCCGCAAGCAGGGTTTGCTGACGCGAGTTGGTGAAGTGCTGAAAGGCGCACCGCCCGAGGCGCGCCGCGATGTGGGTATGCGGTTTAACGCGCTCAAGTCCGCCATTGAGCCGCGCTGCGACCCGGAGCAGGTGAAGACATCGGGACCAGTGGTGGACGCGATCGACATTACTCTCCCCGGCACACGACGTGCGCTGGGCGCCGAGCACCCGCTGATCCGGACCATGAACGAAATCGTCACCGTCTTTGCGGCAATGGGATACTCGGTTGGCCTGGGACCAGAGGTCGAAACCGATTACTACAATTTCGAATCGCTGAATTTCCCCCCCGGCCATCCCGCGCGCGACACGCAGGATACCCTGGTGATCACTCAACAGGAGCGCAAACCGCTGCGCGACCGGCTGTTAATGCGCACCCACACTTCGCCGGTGCAGATCCACACCATGGAAGAGCAACCGCCACCGTTGCGCATTGTTATCCCGGGCAAGGTGCACCGAAACGATGCGATGGACGCGACCCACTCCCCCATCTTTCACCAGGTGGAAGGGCTGTGTGTCGACACCAACATCACCTTCTCCGATCTGAAGGGAACGCTTGACCATGCCATGAAGGCGTTCTTCGGATCCAGCGTCAAGACCAGGTTCTTTCCCTCGTTCTTCCCTTTCACCGAGCCCTCTGCGGATGTGCAGATCAGCTGCATCTTCTGCGGCGGCCGGGGCTGCCGCAAGTGCAAACAGTCGGGATGGATCGAGCTGCTGGGCTGCGGCATGGTGGATCCCGCGGTGTTCGCGTTTGCCGCGCGAAAGCAGCCCGCGTACGACCCCAGCAAAATCAGCGGCTTCGCTTTCGGCATGGGCGTGGAGCGGATTGCGATGATGAAGTATGGTATCGGCGATATAAGCCAGCTCTACTCGGGTGACATGCGATTTCTGGAGCAGTTCAGGTAAGTGAATATTCTCTCCCAATGGATTCGGTCCTACGTTCCCGGCCTCACCGTGGCCGACCGCGAACTTGCGGAGGCACTGACGCTGCGCGGCATCGCTGTCGAAGGCATTTACGAAGTTGGGGATGGTTCGTTGTTCGAAATGGACATCACCACCAACCGGGTCGATGCCATGAACCACTACGGCATCGCGCGGGAGGCAGCGGCCATCGTGGATCGTCCGCTGGCTCCGCTGGACGACACACTGCCGGCGCCGCAGTCGCGCACGGTTCCCATCAGAGTTTCGATTGAAGCCCCGGAACTCTGCGGACGCTTCACGGCGCGGGCACTGAGCGATGTCCGCCTCCAGCCGTCGACTGGTATAGTCGCCGAGCGCTTTGCCCTGCTGCAGCAGAAACTTATCTCCAATGCGGTCGACGCCACCAACTACGTCACCCTTGCCATGGGTCATCCCACCCACGCCTTCGATCGCGACAAGCTCGAAGGCGGCATTGTGGTGCGCCGGGCCCGCAGCCAAGAAAAACTTCGCACGCTGGATGGCGTGGAACGTGTGCTCGATCAAGAAGACCTGGTGATCGCCGATGAAAAGAAGGCAATCGGGCTGGCCGGCGTGATGGGCGGTTGGGACACGATGATCACCGCCGAAACCAAAAATATCCTGGTGGAAGCAGCGTGGTTCGATCCGGCTACGGTACGTCGCAGCAGCAAGCGGCACGGTCTGCACACCGATGCCTCCCATCGCTTCGAGCGCGGCGCAGACTTCAATGCTCCGCCTGTGGCGTCTGCCCTGGTCAGCCAGATCATCCTTGAGGCCGGCGGCTTCGTCGACGGAGAGATGGTCGATGTGGTGGTCCCTGAAGCACTCGCACGAACCGCCAGGCGCCCACCTATTGGACTCAGCCACGCCCAGGTGCGGCGCATGCTGGGCGCGACAGAAGATGGCCGCGGGGTCGAACAGGAGACAACTGAGTCCGTCCTCAAAGCTTTGGGATGTAGCTTGCACAAGGTTGCAGAAGGCGACTACCAGGTGACTCTACCCAGCTGGCGCCTGGACCTCGAACGCGAGATCGACTTGATCGAGGAGGTCGCTCGCGTCTACGGCTACAACCGCTTTGCCAATACGCTTCCCGGCTTCTCCGGCATGGTGAACGAAGTGGGCGACGCCCGCAAGGACACAATGGTTCGCCAGACGCTGCTCGGGCTGGGCTGGAACGAGGCTCTCTCCGGCACTTTTTGTTCTGCTACCGATGCAGTTACCTTTGCCCCGCAACCTGGCCAGGCGGTGGCCATGGGCAATCCCCTGAACGAAGAAGCCGGCATGTTGCGTCCCTCGCTGCTGCCTGGGATGCTCACCATGCTGGCGCACAACCTGAACCGCAACGTCAGCGATGTTCAACTGTTTGAAAAGGGCACAGTATTCAGCGGCAACCCGGAACGGGTCGATGAGCGCCCGTCTCTTTCGCTGGGCGCTTCCGGATCTGTCTGGAGCGGGCCCGAGCTGCCTGCACATGCCATCGATTTTTATGACATCAAGGGAACAGTTGAAGAGCTCCTGGAGAAGTTTGCTGCGCGCTCGTTCTACTTCGACACTTTTGCCGCGAGCGCGGGACTTATTCCGCCATGGCTGCACCCAGGACGTTCAGCGCGTGCCGTAGCGGATGGATTGACAGTTGCATGGTTCGGCCAGCTTCACCCGGTCGAGGCGCAACAGCGCAAACTGCGGCAGACCGTTTATGTGGGAGAAATTTATCTCGACCGCCTGTACCGGTTATCACTGCGTCATCCGATCGCACCGGAACTTTCGCGTTATCAACCTGTTGAGCGCGATTTCTCTTTCATCTTCCCCGACGCGGTGAGCTGGCAGTCGATCGCGGATAGGTTACAAAATTTGCACATCGCTGAGCTGACACGTTTCACGCCACGGGAGATTTTTCGCGCCGCACAGGCGTTGCCGCCCGGTCACTATTCCATGCTCATCCGAGTCACGTTTCAGGCCCTGGAGCGGACCCTGCGCGAGGAAGAACTGCAGAGTTATTCACAGGCGGTCATCGCCGCTCTGGAATCGCTGGGCGGACGGCAACGCGCGTAAGCAGTTTCTTCCGTAACGCAAAGGCCGTAGAATCTGCTGGTCAATTACCAATGTGCAGAGGAACAATCTAAGGTAACGCGTGTGCGTCTTTCTTACGGAGAGGCGGAATTTGCGGGCTATACTCTCTTCAAGAACGCAATCCCCCTTAAGTGTAATGAGGCAACGATGTCTACCCTCGCAGAACACCCTCCCGAGATGACCATGGCCGCAGACGATTTTCAGGCGCTCGAAGAACGCGTACTGCGCACTGTTGAATTGCTGAAAGGCGAACGCGAACTCCGCTATTCCGTTGAGCAACACGCTTCCCGTCTGACGCATCGAGTAGAAGAACAGGCCGCCCACGTTGCCCAATTAGAGGAGCAACTTTCCGGCCTGCAGAAGGAGCGGGACGCGGTGCGGCAACGCATCGAACGACTGCTCAAACAGATAGACGAACTCGGCGAATAAAACAGGCGAATAAACGCTCGCCCGGAGACACATGGCAGATAATCTCGAGATTCGGCGCGCTACCACGTCCGTCAGTGTGGATATCTACGATCAGACCTATCACCTGCGCGCCCACGACCCTGCATACATTGAGAAGTTGGCGGCTACGGTCGATTCGAAGATGCGCGCCGTGTCTGCCAGTGGCACCACGGTTGACTCCTTGCGCGTTGCAGTTCTTGCGGCGCTGAATATTGCCGATGAACTACTGCGGTTGCAGGAACAGTGCCGTCAGCTTCACGGCACCGCGAGCGAAAGCCAAACCACCTTGCGTAGCCGGGCCATCAGCCTTTCCGGCCTGCTTGACTCCGTGCTCGACGAGGAGCACCGCTTTCACGCGCCAGCGAACGTCCATGCTGAGCCGTCACTTGCCAATCAGCTTCGCTGACGATAGCATCCATTCAGAGACCGGCCTGCAAAGCAGGTGCGGCAGTTAACGCTGGTTGAACCAACATTCATCGAACCGGGACTCGACTCGAACAATCGGCTCCGTGTGCAGTGTCCGCCAGTCCGGAATGCCTAAAGAGCTGCGGAGAGTCCCAACGTCTTAGGACGGGTTCACCGGCGCACTGCTGCACGGCCCAGTGGGTCGGTTTCGTCTGTTCTCTTACGTGCACCCGCACCTCTTCCAGTTCGGCCGTCTGGTTCTGCCGACTTATGGATTTCTGGTTGCTGTGGGCACGATCCTCTCCCTGGTGGTCTGTCTGCGCACAGCCCGCCTGCTCTCTCTCGATCCCGACAAAGTCTGGAACGTGGCCGTGCTGGCCGTGGTGAGCGGTCTGATTGGGGGCAAGATTCTCCAGCTTTTGTTCCCCTGGGCGCGGCATGGCTCGGGCGTCGGATTGGCGTGGATGACGATCTCCGTGGCCACGGGGGTGGTTTATGCCTCGCGTCTCGGCTTGCCCTTGCGGCGAACCGCCGATGCCTTTGCTCCCAGCCTGGCGCTCGAAAGTTCGGTTGCGTCGATCGCCTGCCTGGAAGCTGGTTGTGATTATGGAACGCCGACACACCTGCCCTGGGCTGTGGTCTTTCGCAGTCCGGCAATCGTGACTGGAGCCCCGCTGGGAGTGCCGCTTCATCCTACCCAGCTTTATACGGGCCTGGTTGAGTTCGGACTCTTCGTGCTGCTGGTGTGGATGCTGCATCGCCCTCATTACGATGGAGAAATCCTCGGAACGTGGTTATTTCTTGGCGGCCTCTCCGGCTTTCTGCTGACATTTTTACGCGGTGACAGCATCCTGGCCACGCAGCTGGTCAGTGCGCTGATGGTGATTTGGGGCGGTCTCTTGTGGCTGCGGCGCAGCCCTGCCGCGCAGGTCTCCCATGGCGGATGACGAGGCGCGCTTACGGCAACTGACTGTTCCCGAAGAGGCCAGTGGGCAGCGTCTGGATTTATTTTTGGTTCAGCACCTCGAAGAAATCAGCCGCGCCCGGGTGCAGTTGCTGTTGCAGCAGGGCGGCGTGCTGATCGACGGCAAGCGGGCCAAGGCTTCCCGCAAAATACGCAGCGGGGAAAACATTTCCGTTCTGGGCGACCCGCATCCCGCTCCTTTGCACGCTATGGCCGAGGATATTCCGCTGGAGATTGTCTATGAAGACGCAGACCTGGCGGTGATCAGCAAACCCGCCGGCATGATGGTGCATGCCGGTTCCGGCGCTACCGAAGACGCGCGCAACCGGGGCACCTTGGTCAATGCCCTGTTGCATCACATGGGCGAGCTTTCCTCGAGCAGCGGCCCGCTGCGGCCGGGGATCGTGCACCGTCTCGATAAGCAGACCAGCGGACTGATCGTGGTGGCGAAGAACGATGTGGCGCATGCACGGCTGTCGTCGATGTTTTCCCGCCGCCAGGTGCGGAAACTATATTTCGCGTTAGTGCAGGGCAACCTGGCGCCGGAGAGAGGGACGGTAAACGCAGCCATCAGCCGCGACTCCGTCCGGCGAACGCGGATGACCACGCGCCGCGAAGGGGGCCGCTCCGCCGTCTCGCACTGGGAGGTCTTGCGGCGGATTCAAGGGCCGTATGGCAGCTTCACGCTGGTCTCAGTGCGCATCGAGACCGGCCGGACTCATCAGATCCGCGTCCACATGGCATCGCTGGGACATCCTGTGGTTGGCGACACGCTCTACGGGGCCGCCTCCACGATTACGCCGTCGGCGGCTCACGGCAGCCTTCCCCGGCTCGCTTTACCACGAAACTTTCTGCATGCGGCGGAGCTCGAGTTTGCTCATCCCGTGAGTGGGGACCGTTTGAGCATGGTGTCAAACCTGCCTCCTGACCTGAAGGATTTCATGGCGCTAGCTGGCAAATGCTCTAAAATGAAAAAGGTTTCTATGACCTCAATGAATGATTGCCTGCGCCGGGCTGGCCGTGTGCTTGGGCTAGCGTTGCTGTTCACTTCGGCCGTGGTTGCGCAGACTCCGGCTGCGGCGCCGCCCTCGCCGGCTAATAATCAGGGCGCGACTAGCTCTGCGCCTAAAACCCCGGCCAGCAGTCAGAGCTCCGCACCCCAGGCAGCGAACAGTGGTCAAAGCAGCAACGGGCAAACCGATGGGAATTTTACGATCCGGACCAACGTCAACGAGGTAAACCTGATTTTTACCGTCACTGACAAGCATGGACGGTTCATCCAAAATCTGCAGCAGAGTGATTTTGCACTCCTCGATAACCAGAAGGCTCCCGCCCAGGTCTTCAATTTCACCCAGCAGACAAACCTGCCGTTGCGGGTGGGCATCATGATTGATGCCAGTACCTCAATTCGGCAACGTTTCAGTTTGAGCAGAACGCTGCGATCCAATTTCTGCAACAGGTAGTCAGGCCGAAGACCGACCTGGCCTTCGTGATGGGCTTCGACGTCACACCCTACGTCACCCAGAACTACACCAATGACCAGGACAAGCTTGAGGCGGGTATCACCAAGATGCGGCCTGGAGGAGGGACGGCTCTCTTTGACGCTGTTTACACGGCTTGCCGCGACCAGCTTCTTAAAGTGCCGCCCTCGGCCGAGGGTTCGGTGCGTAAGGCGCTCATCGTAATTTCCGATGGAGATGACAATCAGAGCCGCGCGTATCCCGATGACGCTATTAAAATGTGTCAGCGCGCTGCAACGATCGTTTACGCGATCAGCACGAACGTCAGCCCGAGCCGTGACCGGGGCGACGATGTGCTGAAGAAAAATTGCCGAAGCCACGGGCGGTAAGGCTTTCTTTCCCAAGCGCCTGGAAGAGATGGCGGACAGCTTTCATGACATCGAAGAGGAACTGCGCAGCCAGTATTCTCTTGCCTACCGACCTGCGGAATTCAAGCTTGACGGTGCTTTTCGCTCCATCTATCTGGTAGCACTCAACCCTCGCTACATAGTGCGTGCCAAGAAGGGCTATTTCGCGCCTAAGAGTTGATTCGGTCTTCTCTGCAGCAAAAACATTCCCAGGAAAGAGCATCCACACAGAGATCTCTCCACTGCGCTCCCCCGGATTTCCTGTCGAGAGCCGTGGCGTTGATCAGCATCATGCGGTTTTCTTAAAGCACCGTGGAAGGCCAGAAAGCAACGCGCATGATTTCTCCGTCCGCGCAATTATATGCTGGCGGATTTAACTATCTCCCCAGCAATTCCAAAAGCTGGGCCTGCTCGATCACGGGAACTTTTAGCTCGCGTGCTTTGTCGAGCTTTGATCCTGCCTCTTCTCCTGCGACCACATAGCTGGTCTTCTTGCTTACCGACCCGGAAACGCGGCCTCCAGCGGCTTCAATCCTGGCCTTCGCCTCTTCGCGCGTCAGGTCGGCCATGGTTCCGGTGAGCACAAAAGTCATGCCTTCCAGTTGCGAAGACTTTCGCTTCTTCTCTGCCGTGAAAGTCAAGCCTGCCTGACGCAGCTTCTCTACCAATTGGCGATTCTTTTCTTCGGCAAAAAATTCATGGATAGCCTCAGCTACCCGCGGGCCTACCTCGTCGACCGCTTGCAGTTCTTCGATGCTCGCCTCCACCAGAGCGTCCATGGAGCCGAACGCTTCGGCCAGCAGTTGGGCGGTGCGCTCGCCCACAAACCTGAATCCCGAGGGCGAAGAGGACCCGATTCAGCGGTAGCTTTTTTGAGCTTTTCAATCTCCGCCAGCAGCGATTGCGCGCTCTTCTTTCCGATACGCTCCAACTCGAGCAGCTGCTCTTCGGTGAGGGAATAGATACCGGCGACGCTGGTCAGTAATCGTCGCTCTAACAGTTGCGTAACCAGGGCATCGCCCAAGCCTTCAATATTCATCACCTTGCGCGATGCAAAGTGCAGGATACTTTCCTTGAGGCGGGCAGGACAATCCACATTGATGCAGCGGTAATCCGCTTCCCCTTCATCCCTTACCACCTCACTGCCACAAACCGGGCATTCGGATGGGAAGACAAAGGTCTTGTTTCCGCGGGGGTGCTGGGCATCGTCGACCACGCCAACGATCTTGGGGATCACGTCTCCGCCGCGTTCGACCGTAACGTAGTCGCCGATCTTCACTCCCAGGCGCTCGATTTCATCCGCATTGTGCAGGGTTGCGCGGCTTACAGTGGTCCCGCCAATGAACACCGGATGCAGCACAGCTACCGGCGTCAACTTGCCCGTGCGCCCCACCTGTACCATGATGTCTTCGATCTGGGTGACGCCGGAACGAGCGGTAAATTTATAAGCCACCGCCCAGCGCGGTGCACGGCCGGTGTAGCCCAGCCTCCGCTGCAGCGCGGTTTCATTGACCTTGATGACCACGCCATCGATTTCGTAACCCAACCCATGGCGCTGACCTTCCGCCCAAGCCACGAAGGCGACCAACTCGTCCAGGGTATGGAGCGGCTTGCGATGACGGTTGACGCGAAAGCCGGCACTGCTCAATGCTTCCAGGGCCTGCCATTGTTCAGGGAATGCGCTCTCTCCCTTCACCAGGGCAAAGTAGGCGTAGAAGTCCAGACGCCGCTGGGCCACGATATCGGGATCGAGGGTGCGAATCGTTCCTGCAGCCGCATTTCTGGGATTGACTGCGGGTGGAAGCCCCTGCTCTTCACGTTGCCGGTTCATCCTTAGGAAGGCATCATCGGGCAGGATCACTTCTCCCCGCACTTCGAAACTTTGCGGCAAGCCGGCGCGATGCAGGCGTTCTTTTGAGACCGACAGCGGCACCGATCGTATGGTGCGAATGTTGCTGGTGACATCTTCTCCGGTAACCCCGTCGCCGCGGGTCAGGGCGGTCTGCAAAAGCGCAGCGCCGCCAGGGCCGGGCTCATATTGCAGTGCCAGCGAGACGCCATCCATCTTCAATTCACAAACAAAACTGACATCGGCTGAGCCCACCGCCGCCCGCACGCGCCGTTCCCAGTCGGCCAGTTCCTGTTCGCTGTTCACGTTGTCGAGCGAAAGCATGGGCCGCGAATGGTCCACTTTGGCGAAGCCTTCTTTGGGTTTGCCCCCTACGCGCTGGGTGGGCGAGTCGGGAGTCACCAGTTCCGGATGATCGGCTTCGAGCGCACGCAGCTCGCGCATCTTCGAGTCGTACTCGGCGTCTGAGATCTCCGGGGAATCGAGCACATGGTATTGATATTCGTGGTGGCGGAGCTCTTCGCGCAGCTGGTCGATTTTGGCTGCGCTGCTGGATCGGGTCACGGACATAGCGTGCATTATAGAAACTTAGTTGCGTGGATTTAGAGCAGTTGAGGGATTGCCCGATCAATGGAACCTGTCACCCATTTTCTCACCGGTGCCTGTCTTGCCCGCACCGGCTTTAATCGTAGGACCGCTTACGCCACTCTAGCCATGACCCTCGCGGCCGAAGCGCCAGACCTGGATGTTTTCTGGGGGTTTCGCGGTCCGGTGGCAGGCTTTGAGCATCACCGCGGCATCACGCACACGCTTTTGGGGGCACCCGTGGTGGCGCTTGCGGTCACGATTGTTGTTTGGATCTGGCATCGCAGCCGGGGCAAACAGCCAATCGTCGCACCGCGCTGGGCGTTGCTCTGGGTCTTGTCGCTGTTGGCGGTGCTCAGCCATATTTTTCTCGACTGGACCAATAATTACGGCATTCGCCCGTTTTTTCCTTTTAACCCGCGCTGGTATTCGCTGGATATCGCCTTCATCCTCGAACCCGTCATTTTCGCTGCGTTGCTGACCGCGCTGGTTATGCCCTCCATCTTCGGAATGGCAGACCGGGAAATAGGCGCGGGGAAGCCGTTGTTTCGCGGACGCGGTTGGGCCATTGCCGCCATGGTGCTCATAGGGATCGACCTAGGGGTGCGCGCGGTCGAGCACCATCGGGCGCTGCGCATGATCGGCAACACACGTTTTGGGGACCAGCCCCTGCTTGCGTGCCGGCGCCGAACCCTATCCTGTGGACCCATTCCTCTGGTTCGCCGTGGCGGAGACTCCGGTTACTACCAAACGGGCTCGGTGAATAGCCGGACAGAGACGGTAGAGACCGACGAACGAAACGACGTGATTTTCAAGCCTCCGGTCACCCCCGCCACTACGGCCGCAAAGAACTCCTGGTTGGGGCGGGCGTATCTGGACTGGGCGAGGTTTCCGGTGGTGACGGATCGAGGGCACGCGAACCTGGTCGCCTCCGACGAACTCGCTCCCCAGCCCCAGGACAGCGCGGTGGAGTTCAGAGACCTGAGATTCGCTTATGGGTTCCTCTCCCGGAGCAGGAATTCGAGCGCATTGACTGCCTGGGTATATGTAGCCCCGAGCGGCGCCATCGACGCCATGGTCATGAATGGGCGGGTACAACACTAGATTGCCGCCACTGGCCTTTTTTTCCAGATGGTTCGCCAAGCCCAATAGACCAGCAGGGCCAACAGGGCTAACACCACAATGGCAAGGACGATTCGGTGCCTGGTGGTCAGGACCGTGACCATGTTCACGATTTGCGGGCCGTATTCGATCGTCAACAGTGCCGTGATGATGTAGCGAATAAACCGGCCGGCGAAAACCGAGAGTATGAAGTGCACCGTCTTCATCTCGAACACCCCGGCCGCGAAAACAAACAGCTTCCAGGGGGTGGGCGGGGGCAGGATCGAAGGAATCATCATGGCGAGAAATTCCTGCTTTCCAAAGCGATCCCGGAGCTGTTCATAGCGGGCGCGGTTGATCCGCTTCATGAGGAAAAGCTCGCCCCCTGCGCGGCCGAGAAAGAAAGGAATCAGGCCGCCCAGCGCCGATCCAGCGGACGCAAGCAGGACGTAGAGGTAGAAGTGCTGCTTATCGGCCCACACGTAGCCGGCGATGATCAAATCCATGGGGACCGGAATGGCCGCCGCATCGATAAAACCGATGCCGCCCACTCCCCAGAAGCCGAGCGGCTTCAGGATCGCCAGCAACCATAGCTTGTACTTATCGAAGAGGTGGGCGAGTTTCTTCATCGTGTCCGGTAGCAATTCCCTCGAGCAGGGTTAAAGCGTGTGGAATGAGAGGGAGAACTGCTTCGAGCGAGGTCTTGGCGCCGCTTGGGCTGCCGGGCAGGTTCACAATCAGGGATCGTCCCCGGGTGCCGGAAAGGGAGCGGCTCAAGGGGGCAAATTGGGTCTGCTTTCTGCCCTCAGCGCGCATTAACTCCGCAAAACCATCTAAAAGCCTGTGGCAGACCGCCCGAGTAGCCTCAGGGGTGACGTCGCGAGGGGCAACGCCGGTTCCGCCGGTGGTGACGACCAGGTTGGCGACTTCGCATTGCTGGCGCAGGGCGTCTTCAATGTCCGGCTGCTCGTCGGGCACTACCAGGTGGCTGATGACCTGAAAAGCGTTCGCCCGCAAGAGGTCAGCAACGGCCGGCCCCGATACATCTACCCGTTGCCCCCGAAAGCAGGAGTCGCTCACGGTGATGACAGCGGCACGCATCAAACGATTGTAAGGGCTGATTGTGAAAGCCGGATCTCGATACCGTTGGAAACAATGAGAGAATGACATGATGTGCAGAGTCCATCGCCGGATTCTTTTTCCGGTCTGGATTGCACCTTTTGCTGCCGGCCAATGCCTTCAATCGAAACACCAACCAGCCCTCCCGGTCGCCCGCCGAAACCGTTCGCCAGTCGCAGGCGCATCCGCTATGAGGAGCTGGATCCTGATGAACTCCTACACCTGATTGACAGGCTCGAAGACGAGCGCTCCCGTGCATTGCGGCGTGAAGGAATCTGGATTTCCGTCATCGCCCATTTGATCCTCTTCTGGTTCCTGTTTTACGGTCCCAAGTTTCGCAGTCATCAACCGCACGTGGTGAACCCGGATGTAAAACAGAAGGACCTGACCTTTCTGAACCTCCCCCCTGATGCACAGAAAGTGAAGCCACAGAAGCAGGCTCCGCTTTCTGACAAGAACCGGCAGGCGCAATCGACCAAACCGACCATCGATCGCAAGACCCTGCAGCAGCTGGAAGCAATGAAGAAGGCAGGACCGCCTGTCCCAACGACGCCGCAATCGGCGCCTCCGCAGGCAGCTCCTCCGGCCCCGGCACCCCAGCCGCAGCAACAGGCACAAGCCCGGCCGGCGACCCCGCCACCCCCGCCGCCCCAGCAGCAATCGCTACTCAACGAACCTAAGCCCGCGCCGGCCGCTCCAACCAGACCTTCCTTTGACACCGGCCCGCAAACGGCTGGAGACGCCATTCGTCAGGCGGAGCGGGATGCGGCACGCAATCCCGGCGTTCAGTCGGGTGATTATGGGCAAAATGCGCCCACGGAACACGGGGGCGTGAAGGCCGGCGTCGATATCCTCAGCGACACCATGGGAGTCGATTTCGGCCCCTATATGCGGCGAATCATCGAAGCCACCAAGCGAAGCTGGTATCCCATCATTCCCGAGTCTGCGCGTCCCCCTCTGGACAAACAGGGCCGGGTTGGTATTCGCTTCAAGATTCTTCCCGACGGCAGCGTGAAGGAGATGATCCTCGAATTCCCCTCCGGTGATGTATCGCTCGACCGTGCAGCATGGGGCGGGATCACCGGTGCTTCGCCCTACCCGCCATTGCCCAAGGATTTCAAGGGACCGTTCCTGGAACTACGCTTCGGCTTTTTCTATAACCTTGACCCTGATAAGTTCCGCTAGGTGAAGGAGCCTGCCGTGGCCGCCGATCCTGAGCTCCGCAAGCGCCAGATTTACGGACTGTTGGTGGTAGCGGTCCTGCTTTTGCTGGTTGGCCTGGGGCGTTCCACTATGCATGATCTGTTTCCACCGGGGTGGTGGAGGGTTTGGTAAACCCGCTGCTGGTGGTCATCCTCGGTCCGACGGGGAGTGGCAAAACCTCTCTTTCCGTCGCACTTGGAACGCAATTCGATGGGGAGATTGTCAGCTGTGACTCGGTAGCGGTTTACCGAGGGCTGGAGATTGGGTCAGCCAAACCCTCGGCCGAGCAGCGCGAGCTGGTGCCGCATCATCTGCTCGATGTGGTCGCCCCGGACGCTTTCTACACCGCGGGCGACTATGCGCGGGAGGCGCGCACCGCGATCGCGGACATCGCCGGCCGTGGCAAACTGCCCATCGTCACTGGTGGCACGGGCCTTTACCTTCGCGCGTTGCTGCAAGGGTTGTTTGCCGGGCCTCAACGGTCGGCGGCGCTGCGCGAGCGGCTGCTGCGCAGGGCAGAGACCCGGGGGCCGGCTGGATTGCACCGGATCCTCAGACGGCTTGACCCGGCTTCCGCCGCCCGCATCCACGCCAACGATGTTGCTAAGGTCATCCGGGCGATTGAGGTAACGCTGGCCGCTTCCCGGCCCATGTCGGAAGCGTGGAAGGAAGGGCGGGAGGCGCTGAGCGGTTATCGCATCTTGCGCATCGGCCTGGATCCTGTACGGGCGGCGCTGTATGAGCGCATCAATGCCCGCGCTCGGGCGATGTTTGCCGAAGGTCTCATCGAGGAGACACGGGACTTGATTGCCCGCTATGGGCGGCCGCCTGCACTCGCTTCGCTTGGCTATCGGCAGGCAGCACAGTACCTTGAGGGCGAGTTGACGCTCGATCAAGCCATCTCCACCGCCAGCCAGGGTCACCGAAACTATGCCAAGCGCCAGCTCACCTGGTTTCGCCGCGAGCCCGAAGTTCGTTGGCTGCATGGGTTCGGCGATGATCCTGATGTATGCGCTGAGGCTGAGCGCCTGGTGGCCCGGGCAAAAGGGTAACGCAATGTGCCTTCCCCGGATACAATGAGTCTAAAGTCAACAGCATGGCAGCGAAGTTAAGAGAGCAGAGATCCGAAGGATGACACAAGGGATGCGCACCATCGGTTGGTGCATGTTGTTTCTGGGCATGGTGGCCGGGGCGGCAGCAGCAGAAAACACGGCAGCAACCCAGACCACACTGACGGTTGCCACAGATAATGCGGGTCCACGTACCAGGGCGACTTTCACGGCTCACGTCAGTGGAGATCAAACCGGCTCGCCGGCAGGGGTGGTCAATTTTCGCTCCGGGAATATGGATCTGGGCTCAGCCATTCTGGATGGCGAGGGCAATGCGTCTCTGCAAACGGACGTGCTATCGGCGGGAGCCCACCAGGTGGTGGCGGTTTACCAGGGCAGACCCGATTACCAGACTTCAAGCTCAAAGCCAGAGTTGGTGCACGCCAACGCATCCACGGTTGCCGGGTTTACTGTGGCGGCTTCCCCCACGTCACTGTCCACTACGGTTGGCGGTTTTGTAAACGTCGTGGTCACGGTAACGCCGGTGAATGGGTTTAACTCCTATGTCAATCTTTCGTGTAACGGGCTACCGGTAAACACGACCTGCAACTTTACTCCGCTGAGTGTGCAGGCAAGCTGCACTACGAGCACGAGCGGAGTGCAGACGTGCACGCCGGGAACCAGCGCAATGCAGATCCAAACGCTTGCGCCGTCACCCAAGATCGCTGCCTTTGTGTTTCCGGCGTTGTTTGGGTTGGTCGGACTGAGCGCCTGCAAGCGTCGAGCCTGGCGCAATATGCTGTTGGGGGTGATAGCGCTTGCCAGCGCCATGGGAATCAGCGCGTGCTCGCAGCGATATAACTATCTCAATCACGGACCACCCGGAAACCCCGGAACCCCGGCTGGCACCTACGCGGTTACGGTGGACGCGCAGTCTTCGACCGGCTCGGAGACAACCGTGCCGCCGACGCTGCCGCAGCTGACCCTTACCATCACTAATTAAAGAGCTGAGCCTTCGACCTTAAGTGGGTTTCCGCTACAGCCAATTTGCCCGGGAAACCCAGGTCTCAAAAGCGAGATCTGGGCCACCCACCACTAATGAGATCTGGGGGGACCGCGATTACGGCCCAAGAGATCTCCTCCAGAAGCCTCGCGGGTTCGAGGGCGTTGATTACAAACGCCTCAAGATGGACTAGCATGGAAGTGCAGGTGCACCGGGCGATCGCTGCCGAAGCGCTCGCGTGCTTCGGGAGAGGAAAGTCCGAACTCCGCAGGGCAGTGTGCCGGATAACGTCCGGGATTTGAGCGTCAAGGCTCAAAGACGGCAAGTGCCACAGAGAAGATACCGCCCTGGGCTTCATCGCCCGGGGTAAGGGTGAAAAGGTGCGGTAAGAGCGCACCGCGCCGCCTGTAAAGGCGGTGGCAGGGTAAACCCCACACGGAGCAAGACCAAATAGGGAGGGAATCCGACGGTCAGACCCAGGCCGCGGATGCGCGCTGGTCCCGGCACGCTCACCTGGGTTCCGATCCCGGTTCGCCGGGACGGCGGGAAACCTCCGGGTAGGTCGCTTGAGCGGCGTAGTAATACGCCGCCTAGAGGAATGATCGTCCTCGACAGAATTCGGCTTACAGGTTCACTTGCAAACGCGGCCCCGCAGCTCTCACCGAGATGCGGGGCCTCCGCTTTTAAAAGGAACTGGATGAAAGGCTAGACTCGTATTAACCTGTGACCCCGTATGGAATTCACCGAAGCGGTGAAAGTCGCGCTGCAGTCGCTGTGGGCGAACAAGCTGCGCTCGATCCTCACCCTGATGGGGGTAATGATCGGGGTGGCCGCGGTCATCATGGTGATTACGCTGGTCAATGGCGCGAATAAGTTCGTCGCCACCAAGGTTTACGGCTACGGCGCGGACGTGTTCACTGCCTCGAAGCAGCCTTCTGTGGTGTTTAGCGACGCGGAATACAACAAATATCAGAAGCGCAAAGATCTGAAGCTCGACGACTACCGCGAAGTGGCTGCGAAGTGCAAGGATTGCGCCAGCACCGGGGCGATGGCCAGCACTACCGGGAAAGTGGTGTACGAAAGCCACTCCAGCACCGACACCAGTATTCGCGGCTGGACCTGGACCATGCCTCCCATCTACAACATCAACATCGACCACGGACGCGGCTTCGTACCCGTCGATGAAGAGCACAACAGCAAAGTGGCCATCATCGGCCCCGATATCGTCGATAACCAGATGGGGTCTATCGATCCCATTGGGAAAGAGATCCGGGTGGACGGGAGTCAATACACGGTCATCGGTGTCGGCGAGCGTAAGGGCAAGACCCTGGGACAAAGCCAGGATGATTGGGTCGCGGTTCCACTGACAACTTTTCTCAATGCCTACGGGTCGAACCGCAGCTTGATCATCTATGCCAAGCGCCAATGGGGTGGGCGATCCACTGGAACTGGCGGTTGGCGAAGTGCGCACCATTCTGCGTTCCCACCGCCATGATCTGCCCGGAGCAGAAGACAGCTTCTCGACCGATACCAACAGCACATTTGTGGGCATTTGGCAGAGCATCAGCTCCAGCTTTTCCGCGGTCTTTGTATCCCTTGCCGCCATTTCCCTGGTGGTTGGCGGCATCGTCATCATGAACATCATGCTGGTGAGTGTGACCGAGCGCACGCGCGAGATCGGCGTCCGTAAGGCACTGGGCGCAAGGCGGGGCGATGTGCTGCTGCAATTTCTGATCGAATCGGCGACCATGTCCCTGGTGGGAGGGATCATCGGCGTTTTGGCTGGCGTGGTGTTTGCCAAAGCTATTACGCTGATCATCGGCTTCCCGTCTGACATTGAGCTTTGGTCGGTGCTGCTGGGGCTGTTTGTGGCCACGGCAGTCGGTATTTTCTTCGGAGTCTATCCGGCGCGTAAAGCTTCGCTGCTCGATCCTATTGTGGCTTTGCGCTCGGAGCTCTAGCTTGCGTTCGGACTTTAAATGAGGTGGGTCTGATGAAGCTTGCGGACGCCAACGAAGCGATCAGGATGGCGATGGACACCCTGCGCACCAACAAACTGCGCTCCGGTCTCACCATGCTCGGCATCATGATCGGAGTCACGACCGTCATTCTCATTTCATCGGTCATCAATGGCCTGACAGGCAACGTGAATGGCCTGATCGAGTCTCTGGGAACGAATGTGTATTGGGTCTTTCGTTTTCCTGTCTTCGGCTCACGTCCCACCGCCGAGATGCTCGCCAGAAAGCAGTTGAGCTACGAAGACGGCGAGGCCATGAAATTGTTGCCCCACGTGGTCGCAGTCGATGCATCGCAGGAATATCGCAGTCCCACCGGGTCGCAGGGTAGTTTCTCGGTTAAGTATGGTGGCCGCAAGGTCCAAAACACGGTTCTGGCAGCTCATTCGGAGGACGAGCTGAATGTCTACGACCTCCCTATTGCCCAGGGACGCTACTTTAGCCGTCAGGAGGCCCAGCGTGGAGCCAATGTGGTGGTTCTGGGCTCGGACACGGCGGAGGAACTCTTTGGCAACGACCCCGCGCCAGGCAAGGAAGTGCAGATCGACGGCGACGTGTTCACAGTAGTGGGCGTTTTCGCGCCCCAAAAGCAAGTTTTCGGCGGGGGCAAGAACCCTGAGGATAACTCCGCCCATTTCCCGACATTCACTTTTCATAAGATTCATCCCGAGATCCTGGATCACTGGATCAGCGTCAAGTACGACGATGTTAAGAACAAGATCGCGGTCGAAGATGAAATCCGCGAGCTGCTGCGGAGGAGGAGGAAGGTTCGGTCCGACCAGCCGGATAACTTCGCGATTTTCAGCTCGGACGCATTACTGGTGTTGTGGAACCAGCTTACGGGGGGTTTGTTCATTTTCCTGGTGGGCGTTGCCAGCGTGGGCCTTATGGTCGGCGGCGTGGGGGTGATGAACATCATGCTGGTGAGCGTGACGGAGAGAACGCGGGAAATAGGTGTCCGCAAGGCGCTGGGCGCGACGCGGAAGAACATCATGTTTCAGTTCACCCTGGAGGCGGTCGCGCTGTGCGCTGTAGGCGGAGTGATCGGGATTGCGGTAGGGGGGTTGCTCACCCTGTTACTTAAGTTAACCCTGGGCTCGGTGCTGCCCGCCGAAATGTCCGTGGCTTGGTCCACCACCGCTTTTATCGTGTCTTGTGGCATTGGGCTTCTCTTCGGTATCTATCCTGCGTGGAAGGCAGCATCTCTCGACCCCATCGTTGCCTTGCGATATGAGTGAAGGGGCGGTCGGCTAAACTAAAGTCGCCCTCATGCTGCCAATCGTTGTCGCTGCCGTTACTACCACCCTGTGTCTCGCCGGCCTGGGTTACTACCTGCTGGCGCTGTGGAGTGCGCGCGCCTTTCAACATCAGTTGCGGCGGCCGTTACCGGATTTTCAGCCCGGCGTCAGCATACTGAAACCGGTGAAGGGCCTTGACCCGGAAATGTATTCGAGCTTCGCCAGCCACTGCGTGCAGCAGTATCAGGGTCCTTACGAGATTCTGTTTGGGGTCAGCAGCATGACCGATCCGGCAGTGGCGGCGATTGAAAGGCTGCAGGCGGAGTTTCCCGAGAGGACGATCCGGCTGGTGTTGTGCCCGCAATTGCTGGGCGCCAACGGCAAGGTGAGTAACCTGGTGCAGATGCTGGGTAGCGCGCAGTACGAATACATTCTCATCAACGACAGTGACATTAAGGTTTCTCCCCAGTACCTGCGGCGGATTATGGGCTGTTTCCAGATGCCAAAGCGGCGCGGCGGGCGCGTAGGGTTGGTTACGGCGCTCTACCGGGGTCAGGCGAATCGGTCCATCGGCTCGCGCATGGAGGCGCTGGGGATCGCCACGGACTTTATTGCCGGGGTGCTGACGGCACGGCAGATTGAAGACGGAATTCGCTTTGGCCTGGGATCGACGCTTGCGGTCTCTCGCCGGGCGTTGGAGGCTATCGGCGGCCTGGAGCCGCTGGTTGACTACCTGGCGGATGATTACGAGCTGGGAGCGCGGGTTTGGCGGAGTGGATTTGAGCTGGTCCTGAGCGGCGAGGTGGTGGAGACTTTTCTGCCTCAGTATCGATTTGGTCAGTTCCTGGCACACCAGATTCGCTGGAGCCGCAGCACGCGGTTTTCCAGGAAGCTGGGATATACCGGGATGGTGTTTACGTATGGATTGCCGTGGGCGCTGTGCAATCTGATTGCCTCGGGGGCCAGCCTCAGCAGTATTGCGCTGCTTAGCCTGACATTGCTGGCGCGGGTGGCCTTGGCCTTGTCAGTGGGCGTGGGTGTGCTGAGCGATGGGCAGGTGCTGCGCGATCTGTGGTTGCTGGCGCCGCGCGATGTGGTGGCGCTGGGAATCTGGATCTGGAGCTTTGCCGGGAATACGGTGGCTTGGCGGGGACAGCATTTCTCCTTGAAGGATGGCAAGATGAGCCGGCTTACGGCGGTCTGATCGGCTGCTGAAAAATTCTAAGACTATGGTGGGGCTTCGCCCATCGTTTTCGGCCCACGTACGCTTGGGCGAACGTGGGGCACCCCGGTTCGTTTTCTTGCGGGTTAGGGTTGATTGCTGAGGATCTCTTTTCCCCCGCTTTGCGCGATTGCATAGGCCGGTGCGGGCAGGGCCGGAACATGATCCTTCGGAGTCCAGAGGAAAATTCGTTTTGGACCATTCCAGAGCTGGCGGAATGAAGCGTCGTCGTCGAAGATCCCCGGTGCGTCGCGGAAGAGTGAACCGTACCAGAGATCGGAAGAACGTCCGTTGAGAATGCGGACCTTACGGCGGAGGTAAAAGCCCAGCGTAGAGCCGGCTTCGTATTCGCCGTTGATCTCGACCACGTCGGCGGGATGCAGACGTGGACCAATTGCATCGGCGAGAGCTTTTGAAGAGAGCACGGGCGAGAAAGTGACGAGCGCACTATGCGCCGCAATCAGCATCACCACCATCATGGCCACGAGAGTGTAGTTTCCCAGGCGGATCAGGTTGATGGAGCGGAAGATCATGTTGGCAAAGGTTCCGACTGGCAAGGCAATCGCGGTCAAGATGAGGGGCACACGGAAGGCGCCCATGGACCGGGCGCTTAGGTCAAGAAAGTGCCCCAGGGAGAGCGCGTAGTCTCCGGGGTTCTGCGTGAGCAGCGTGGAAAGATCCGTCCCCGGAAGTGGGGTACGAGCACGTATGGCCAGGTAGGTCGCAATCACGGAGGCAGCGGCTCCGAACAAGAAGAGGACAACCGCAATGCGGCGTCCGGCGATGCGGCGCGGGTCACGGGCTGAGCATTTCTCTTCCCGGTTTAGCCAGCCGCCGATCATGAGAGCAAGAGGCGGCAAAGCGGGCAACGAGTAGTATTCCTGGCGCGTGGAGAAGCTGAAGAAGAGCATGACGAATGCTGCCCATATGGCGAGCAGATTCCAGGCTTGATCATGGCGAGGCAAACGGACGCGCCGGAGCGATGACCTCATCCGGACCGGAACCAGGGCCCTGAAGACAAACGCAATCCACGGCACCAGAAAAGCGCCGAGCAATGCCCAGAAGAGCAGCAACGGCACGGTGTCGTAGTCCCGCGGGACCCGCCGGTTGAGATAGCGGAGTAGATGCTCGTTGATGAAGTAAAACCAGAAGAAGCCGTGCACCTGGCCCTGTGGCGGATTGGCGATTCCTGCAGCGATATGCCAGGGCAACGCGATGACCAGAAACAGAAGCAGGCTCGAAACGGGATGCCAGCGTTTCAGATGGCCAAGGTTTCGATTGAGCAACAGGAAGCTAAAGACGATCCCCAGGGGAAAGACAACTCCGATGAGGCCCTTGGTAAGCACACCGAGAGCACAGGCCGCAGCAAAGCCCCATGCGGTCGCTCGTGAAGGCTGTGGCTGCTCAAGCGAGATCCAGAAGAACAGCATGGCGAGCGAGAGCCAGAGGCAGACGATCACGTCAGGAATGAGGATGCGGGAGTAGATGAAGATGCCGAAGGAAGTGAGCAGGATCAGGGCAGCATAGAAACCGGCTGTGTCGGAGGCGAATAAGCGACGACCGGTCGAGTAGACCACCAGGAACAGGGCCAGGGTGGCGAGGGCGAGGGGCAGCCGGGCGGCCCAATCCTGCGGCCCAAAGAGGGTGAAGCTGGCGGCCATGCTCCAGTACAAGAGCGGAGCTTTTTCGAGGTAGCGGATGCCGTTGGCGTAAAGAGTGATCCAATCATGGCCCTGGACCATTTCCCGCGCCACTTCGGCGTGCACGGAGTCGGCATCATCGAGCAGCGGTGGGCTGAACAGGGTAAAGCTGGAGTAAAGCAGGAGCCAAAGAACGGCGAGCGCGAGTACTCTTCTCGAACCGAGCCTAAAAACTGCAGTGAAGCTCCCAAGGGGGCGATACATGCATTAGTGCGAGACGACTTTTAGAGGAGTCCAGGGCTGGCGATTGCGGATTCTTTCCTCTACGTCTGATGCGAAGTCAGCATCAAGCACCGGAGCCTCGCCGGTTTCTTCTTCGTGTTGTCTGGCTAACCCTATGCATTCGGAAATGCTACGGCCAGGAGGGACGGGAATACGGATCACGGCGACGGGTAACGTGCCATTTTCGATGATGACCTCGGCACCCTCGCGCACGCGTGTCATCACCGCAGCGAAGTCACGTGCGGCCTCGGCTTCAGAAATGCGAATCCTGGGCATGCTCAGATGATACCCCCCCGATTCTATTAGCTGCCAAAAGCCCTGTGCGGGAAAAGCAATGAAACCTTGCCATGGCGCTATAGTAAAAGCAGGTTTTCCTGAGCAATGGCGCCTGACACAGCAGCGGGTAGAGGACCGGCGGTGATTCCGGCAAGCGATTTGCTGGGGCCCGACACTTCCCTCATCTACAACGACTGGTACCCGGCCATGCGCAGCGACGGGCTGCGGGGACGGAAGATGGCTACCGCCATGCTCCTCGGAATTCCACTGGTGCTGGGGCGGAAAGAGGACGGGAGCATCTTCGCCATGCGCGATAGCTGCCCCCATCGGGGCATTCCCCTCTCCTGCGGATGGTTCGATGGCAGCGCGGTCACCTGCAAATACCACGGATGGGTCTTCGAGCCAGAGTCCGGCCAGTGTATGGAGATCCCTTCCCTAACCAGCCAGGACTCCTATCCGCGCCGCATCTACGCAAACGCATTTCCCTGCAAGGAAAGAGATGGATACGCCTGGGTCTATGTGCCCAAGCCGGGCAGCGGACGGATCCGGATGGAGTCAAGGGATGCACTGCCGCAGGTGCCGGAGTTGCCGAGGTTTAGCAAACGGTATCGCAGCGCGCACCTAAGCGCTGAGCTGCCCTGCAATGTGGACCACGGAATCATCGGGCTGATGGATCCGGCACATGGGCCTTTCGTCCATCAGGCATGGTGGTGGCGGTCACGGCACAGCATCCACGAAAAAGAAAAGCATTTCGAGCCCATCACCCAGGGTTTTCGCATGTCGGCGCATACGCCATCGGCCAATAGCGCGCCTTACAAGCTCCTCGGCGTCTATGGCGAGCCGATCGAAACCACGATCGATTTTGTACTCCCAAACCGCCGCTATGAGACGCTGCGCTGCGGAAACAAGTGGTTCGCCAGCCTGACCACAGTGACGCCCACCACGCCCGGGAATTCACGGATTGATGTTTATGGCGCCTGGAATGTTTTCTATGGGGTGCCCTTCGTGACCGCAGTGGTTAGATTCTTTGGCGAACGTTTTGTCCGCCAGGACCAGATCACCATGGTGCAGCAGGCAGAAGGACTCAAATTCAACCCGAGCCTGATGCTGATCGATGACGCCGACCGGCCGGCGAAGTGGTATTTTGCGCTGAAACGGGCCCGCCTGGAGGCTGATGAAACCGGCCGGGCGATGCAACACCCGATGGACGGCCCAGTCACTCTCCGATGGAGAAGCTAGCTTCTGTAGAAATGTGCGAACTAAGCAGACTAAGTAGACTAAGTTACCAAAGTAACTCGCGGTATCGCTTCCGTGAGCCTGCCAGATAAAGACCCTTCCTCTACCACCAACTGCTCGACCGCGATCGAAAGTTGGCGCCCCAGTTCGAGGAAATTCGCTCTCCAGTGTGCAGCCGCCGCAGCGTCGAGCGCGAGCAGGAAGCGAGTGGCTTTCGTGAGCGTGTCATACCAGATATTCTGCGCTTGCCACAAGTTGAGCTCAAACGGCAACTCGCGCAAGGTTCGCGCCAACGTGAGCGCATGGTCGAGGGTGTCTGGCTCGAGGGGTTTGGCCTGAAGCAGGACCATGGACCGCTTCATGTGCTGGTCGGTCAGGTAACGGAGCGAGTGGGCTTCGAGGACCACGCCGTCTGATTTGGCAAGAGAGATCAGAGAGCGCACCCGCGCCAGGTCAATCGGCTCTTCTTCCAAAGCACGGCGCAAGCCGGCATTGATTGCGAAACCGGCAGCCATGGTGAGGGCCGGGGGCTTGGGCAGACCGGAAGCGTTGAGGAAGTGCAGCAATGAGGCATGCTCCTCGTAGATTTTGACCAGGCTGTCTTCCACCTCGCGCAAAGTGGCGTTGAGGATGAAACGCAGAATACGCCGCTGGTCGTCCTTGAAGAGCGAGGCCAACGAGTAAGGACTGCCGCCAAAGAAGCTGTCGATCAGGCGGACCACCTCAGGAAGATTGGCCTGGGTGACGGCGGCACTGCACTTCTGCTTGAGGTCGTCGAAGGCGGAAAGATCCTGCGGGGTGGAACGTTCGACCGCCGCGGTTACGTTGTGATCGCCGAAGTGAAGGGCGGCAAAGGAGACCTCCTCCATCTCTTCGGTCATGTTGGAGGTGATACGACAACGGCCAATGGCAAGCTTTGCGCGCCCCGAGGTAACGTTTTCGTAGTCGAGACGGCGAATGGTGTAACAGAAGAGAACCGTCTCGTCAGGATAGTTGCCAAAGACAGACGAGATGGCGTAGTGCGCGGCCACCTGCTCCAGATTGACCTCCATCGGTTTCACCAGGCGCTTGTAGATGTCTCCGCCGTCCTTCCACTGCGGGCTGTTGCACTTGGCCTGGCGCAACCGCTCGACAAATTGCCACTCAAGCAAGGCGCTGTTGAGGCCGAAGATGTCGGCGGCAAGGCGCAGCGCGCGCGCAGCGTAGGCCATCACCTGAACCGTCTCGATGCCGGAAATATCGTCGAAGAACCAGCCGCAGCTGGTGTACATCAACTGGGCGTGGCGCTGCATCTCCATCATCTTGAGAATCAGGGTTCGTTCATCCTGTGAGAGCTTGCGGACGGCATGGGCGGCGAAGAACTGGTTGATCGCTTCTTCGGCTCCAGAAGCGCCGGCGGCCAGGATGACCGCGATGTAGGCATCGCGCGCGGCCCAGACATCTTTGAGCAGACCACTGGCAGTGCTTTCGCTCAGAGGGGTAATGGTATCGCGCAGCCAGTCCAGGGCGGCACGCAAGGGTGCGCGCCAACGCTGGTTCCATCCCTGGCGGCCGCCGTTGCAGCCGCAGTCGGAACGCCAGCGCTCGATGCCGTGAGCACAGCTCCAAGAAGTATCATCGACGATTTCTGCCTCCCACCTGGGCGGGAACTGGGCAGCGAATTGACCGTAGTTCATCAACCGGGCGAGCTTTTTGTCTTCGATAAAGCGCAGAGCGTAGGAGAGAGCCATTTCGCCGTGGCGGTGGTGATGGCCATAGCTCTCACCGTCGGTGGCCACGTGCACAATTTGCGGCTGGGGATCGCTGGGATCAAAGCCACGCCCCAGTCGCCAGGCAAAGTTTTCTCCGTTGTTGAGCACACCTTCGAAGGCGATGGAGCGGGAGAGGGGGCCGTTGTAGAAGAAGACGATGATGCTTCGTCCGTCTTTCAGGTTGACCAGGTAAGGGTGATTGGGATGAACGGAGGCGTTGGGAGTTTCGATCCAGCGCGCGCCGTCCATGTGGTCGAGAACGGGCTGCAACGTGGTTTCCGCGCGCTCGCGAACGCGGGCGCACTGGTGCGGGGCAAGAATGGTAAAGAGGATGCCGTTTTGCGCCAGCAGGTCAAGGGTTTCGAAATCCACCGCGGTTTCTGAGAGCCACATGCCTTCGGGTTTGCGGCCAAAGCGATGCTCAAAATCGGCGATGCCCCAGCGGATTTGCGTGATCCGATCCCGGGTGTTGGCCAGGGGCATGATGACGTGGTTGTAGACCTGTGCCAGAGCGGATCCGTGGCCATCGTAGCGCAGCATGCTTTGCCGGTCGGCATCACGAATCATGCGGTAGGTACGGGGCGCATTCTCTTCCAGCCAGGAGAGCAGGGTGGGCCCGAAGTTGAAGCTGATGCGCGAGTAATTGTTCATGATGCGGATGATCTGGTTATCGCCATTCACGATGCGCGAAGCGCCGTTGGGCGCATAGCATTCCGCAGTGATGCGTTCGTTCCAGTCGTGGTAGGGGGCGGCAGAGTCCTCGGTCTCGACGGTTTCGAGCCAGGGGTTTTCTCGCGGCGGCTGGTAGAAATGCCCGTGAACGCAGATATAGTGTTCGGCGGGATTTTGCTGGTCGGACATGATTTCATGATAGCTGCTATGGGGATTGCGGAGGCTGCATCAAAGGGATTTGGGTGTTTCTAAACGGGAAGAGGAACCGCAGGTCCCCATTCGACTTCGCTCAGGGCAGGCTCTCCAGTACGCTCTGTCGAAAAACATTTCCAAGGGAGAGCCGCCGAACCGCAGGTCCCTCCACTGCGCTGCGCTCCGGTCGGGATGACAAGGGGGAGGGAGGCGCTTCCAGAAAACAGAAACCTTTTTCATCACCTTGGGTGGGCCAAAGGCCCATGATTCCTCCGGTCGAAAAACATTTCCAAGAAAGAGCCGCCGAACCGCAGGTCCCTCCACTGCGCTGTGCTCCGGTCGGGATGACAAGGGGGGAGGGAGGCGCTTCCAGAAAACAGAAACCTTTTTCATCAGGTTTTCTCCACGCAAATGAGTCCTGGCCGGAAAACCCAGGTCTCAAAAGCGAGACCTGGGCCACCCACCTTGATATTCGCGTCATTTTTAGTTGATATTCGGCCGCGACGTTTTCAGCTTCTCAGGGGCCGGCCGAGATGGGGGGAGTTCGCAGGCTCTCCAGAGATACCAGCTGGCTACTGAACGCCAGGGTTTCCAGCGGGCCGCGCGACGCTGCATTTGCTCTGGTTTGGGCAGCATGTCGGCAGTGACCGGCTTTCCGGCTTTGACCCTTCCGAAGGTCAGAAGGTAGCCCTTGCGAATACCATAGTCCGTCTCGGGGAAGACGTCGGGGCGGCCGAGACGGAAGATGAGCAACATTTCCGCAGTCCAGGTACCGATGCCCCGTACTGCGCTCAGCCGCTCGATGATTTCAGCATCGGACATGCGCCGGATAGCGGGCAAGGTGGGCACCGTTCCGTCCAGAGTTTTGGCAGCGAGGTCACGCAGAGAAAGCAGCTTGCCCTGGGAAACGCCGGCAGCACGAAGCATTTCTTCCGGAGCGGCCAGGAGTTGGTCCGGGCGGGGATGGAAATCGCCGAACCCCGCCAGCAAACGGCCCAGAATGGCGCGGGCCGCATTGGCGTGCAGTTGCTGGTACAAAATGGATTCCAGCAGCGCCTCAAACGGAGAGTGGGTGCTTTTCACCCGCAAGGCGAAGGGACCGACGCGTTCAATGAGCGCACCCAATTTGGGGTCAGCGGTGGTCAATTGCTGTAGCGCAAGCGCAATGTCGTAACGAACCGGACGCAGGCCGTCGGCCATTGAAATATTTTAACTTCGGTACTACGCGCGTTCGAGTTGCGCACTACTTCTTTTTCGATATTGACTGTTTCGCTTCCGTTATAAACCCGGCATCAAAGCTCACCGGCTTGCCTACCCCCTGCCGTTTGCTGCTATATTCAACTTTCCGAGTGTGATGCGGGGGAGTAGTCCCGCAGCCGGCGTCTTGGACCAATTCGCAAAAGAGGCATAGCCGGACCTTTCTTAACATCACGGAATCTGAGGAAGCAGGGACTCATCTAATGGCGCAGATTTTTGACCGGAGTGCCAACGCGCTAGCCCGCGCGAGTCTGGTCTTGACAGGGTTAATTGTCATCGCTCTGGGATTCACCCTCGATCAGTTGCAGTACTCGCCATGGGTGACCAAGCAGGGCCAGCGCGCCGACCAGCCGGTGCCATTTAGCCATAAGCATCACGTGATGGGGCTGGGACTTCAGTGCCAGTACTGCCACACCTCGGTGGAAAAGTCGAGCTACGCGGGCATTCCGCCCACCAAGACATGCATGAATTGCCATGCGCAGATCTGGACCAACGCATCGCTGTTGCAGCCAGTTCGGACCAGCTGGGCAACCGGCGAGTCCATTCCGTGGATCAAAATTCATGACCTCCCGGACTTCGTTTACTTCAATCACGAAATCCACGTGAACAAAGGAATTGGGTGCTCCTCCTGCCATGGGCGGGTGGACCTGATGCCGTTGATGTACCAGCAGAACACCCTGCAGATGGAGTGGTGCCTGAACTGCCATCGCAATCCGGCCAAGAACCTGCGCCCCACCAGCGAGATTTACAACATGGCGTGGGAAGGCCCCACCAGCCAGAAGCCAGTTTGGTGCGGGAGTACAGGATTGAAAGATGGTGTACCCACGGCGCAGACGGTGAGCTGCACCACAGTCGACCCCAGCAAGACAGGCGCCCAGATGGCCTCGCTCAATATGCCTGGATTGCATGAGCAAATTGCCAGCGATCTGCCGGGGATGACGATTCCGGCGAATCTGCAGTACGTGAAGCTGACCGATCAGGACTCGCTGGGCAAGTATCTGACCCAGCAGTACCACATTCGTCAGCCCCAGGAATTGAGCAGTTGCGAGACATGCCATCGATGAGCGAAACGAAGGGTAAGAAGCAGGAATTGACGCTCGAGGCCGCCAGGGCAAAGCTTGCCGGCCAGACAGGGAAGACCTACTGGCGCAGCGTGGATGAGTTGGCCGATACCCCTGAGTTCCGGGAGATGGTCGAGCGGGAGTTTCCCGAACAGACTGCGGAGTGGATCGATCCGGTATCGCGCCGCGGCTTCCTCAAGGTGATGAGCGCATCGCTGGCGCTGGCTGGACTCGCGGGCTGCACCAAGCAACCGGACGAGCCTATCTATCCCTATGTGAAGGAGCCGGAAGATCTGGTTCTGGGACGGCCGGTCTACTTTGCCACGGCGATGCCGTTCAACACCGGCGCGGTACCTCTGCTGGTAAAAACCGACGCCTATCGGCCGATCAAGGTGGATGGGAACCCGGAGCACCCGGTCAACCGCGGTTCTTCCGATCCGTTATCGCAGGGTTCACTTCTCGATCTTTACGATCCAGACCGCTCGCAGAGAGTGATCAACCGGGGGGAAGTTCGCGAGTTTGCCGCGTTTCTTGCAGCTTTCCGAGCCATGTTGTCGGACAAGAAGCCGAGTGGGGGCGCCGGGCTCTACATCCTGAGCGACACGGTGACGTCTCCCACTCTGGCAGCGCAGTGGCGGGCGGCGCAGCAGACTTATCCCAACGCCAAGTGGTTGCAGTGGGACCCCATCAACCGCGATTCGGCCTATTCGGCCTCCAAGACTGCTTTCGGTGACTACTACGACGCCCAGTATCGCCTGCAGGATGCCGACGTCATCGTCTCCCTGGATGCAGATTTTCTGTCCGGCATTACGCATCCCGGATTTCTTCGTTTGGCCGCCGACTACGCCCAACGGCGCAAGCTGGTGGATGCGAGCCCTTCCATGAACCGGCTGTACGCGGTTGAAAGCTCACCCAGCACGACCGGCTTCAAGGCGGAACATCGCTTGGCGCTCAAAGCCGGGGAGGTTGCTTCTTTTGCCGCCTCTCTAGCGGCTGCTGTTGGAGCGGGAGGGTCCAGTTCGCAGCCGCCTTCCGGTCCCGCAGGCAAGTTCCTCTCCGCGTTAGCAGCGGATTTGAAGGCGAACGCTGGTAAGTGCGTGGTCATCCCCGGGGAGCAGCAGACTCCCTCGGTACATCTGGCGGCGATTGCAATCAACCAGGCGCTGGGCAATGTAGGCAAGACGGTGGTCTACACCGAAACCGTGAATCCGATGCCGTCAATTCAGGGACAGGACATCGTCACCCTGGTTAATGACATAAAGGCAGGCAAGGTTGATTGGCTGCTGATTCTGAATAGCAACCCGGTATACACGGCGCCGGTGGACCTGCATTTTGAGCAGGCTTTGAGCAATGTAAAGATGACGGCGCACCTCGGTTCCCACTTCAATGAAACCGCGGTGGTTACCGAATGGCATATCAACGGAACTCACTATCTGGAAAACTGGTCTGACACCCGGGCGTATGACGGGACCGCAACCGTGATTCAGCCCATGATCGAACCGCTATACGGCGGCAAGTCGGCGCACGATGTGATCCAGTCAATGCTCAGCGATCCCGACACGTCACCCTACAATGCGGTGCGCAAGACATGGCAGTCGAACCTGGGAACGGGCGACACGGAGCATGCCTGGCGCAAGATCCTCCATGACGGGATCGTGGAGGGAACGGCTTTTCAGCCCAAGACGGTTTCCGCCAAGATTGGCGATCTGGCGGTCGCGCCGGCCAGCGACCAGGACGGGACGGTGGAGGTTATCTTCCGTGCCGATCCCAACATCTACGACGGACGCTATGCGAATGTAGGCTGGCTGCAGGAAATACCGAAACCCGTCACCAGCATGTCCTGGGACAATGCTGCGCTGATGAGTTACCGCACGCTGGCGAAATTCGGGCTGGCGGAATCGGATGTCGTAGCCATCGAATCGAACGACAATACGGTGATGGCCCCAGTCCTCGCAGCGCCCGGCCATCCCGATGGCTCGGTCACGCTATACCTGGGTTATGCCCGTCGCAACGGCGGCCGGGTTGCCGGGGGGCTGGGCTTCAACGCGTACGCGATCCGAACTTCCAACGCCCTGTTGTTCGCTTCTGGCGCGACCATGAAGAAAACCGGCCAGACCTATGAGTTCGCAGTGACCAAGAGTCACTACACTGATCACCGCTCTGCCTTCGCGGGCGGAGATGGTTCGGGCGACCATTCGCTGGAAGGTAATGAAGCCCTGACGAGAGGCATCATTCGCTACGCGACACTGGACGAGTTCAAGCAGAACCCCAACTTCGCCCACGAGGAAGAACAACTTTCAGACGATCCAGAGCCGGACACCAGCATGTTCAGCAACTGGCGCTACGACAAGAACGCCTGGGGCATGGCTATCGACATGAACTCCTGCGTCGGCTGCAATGCCTGCATCGTGAGTTGTTATGCAGAGAACAATATCGCGGTCGTGGGCAAGCACAATACCAAGACCGGCCGCATCATGCAGTGGCTGCGCATCGATACCTACTTTGAAGGCGATCTGGACGCGCCAAGGGCGCACTTTCAGCCGATGGCCTGCCAGCATTGCGAAAATGCGCCCTGCGAACAGGTCTGCCCGGTGGGGGCCACAGTGCACTCCCCTGAGGGCCTCAATGTGATGGTTTACAACCGTTGCGTTGGCGTCCGTTACTGCTCCAACAACTGCCCCTATAAGGTGCGCCGCTTCAACTTCCTGCTCTTTTCTGATTTCGAAACCGAGAGCCTGAAGCTGATGCGCAACCCCGACGTGACCGTCCGCAGCCGTGGCGTAATGGAAAAGTGCACCTACTGCCTGCAGCGGATCAGCGCCGCTAAAATTGCGGCGGATAAGGAAAATCGCGACATCCGCGATGGTGAAGTGGTGACCGCCTGCCAGCAGGCTTGCCCCACCGGCGCGATAGTTTTCGGCAACGTCAACGATCGGGCCAGCAAGGTGGCCAAGCTGAAGGCGCAGCAACGCAGTTATGGCGTGCTGGCGGACCTCAACGTTCGTCCCCGCACCACCTATATTGCGGAAGTCTTCAACACTAATCCGGATTTGGCCGAGGCGCGCATCGAGCACGCGCCCGAAAAAAGTTGAAAGGTTAGCGCAGCATGGCGACCAAACCAGAATTACCGGTAAACGACCCGCAGCTGGATCCGAAGACAGGTGAATTCCGTGTCATTGCGCCCGGATACACCTTTAAGTCGGTTACGAGCGTCATTACGCGCATTGTGCTCACCCCCCACACGCCGTGGTTTTGGTTCTTCGGCTTCACTTTGGCGGGTGGCATCTGCGTCATGCTGTTCACGGCAGTGACCTGGCTGTTTCTTAAGGGCGTGGGCATCTGGGGCCTCGATATCCCGGTCGGCTGGGGATTCGCCATCATCAATTTCGTCTGGTGGATCGGTATCGGCCACGCCGGGACGCTCATTTCGGCGATTCTGCTGCTCTTCAAGCAGCAATGGCGCAACTCTATCAGCCGCTTCGCCGAGGCAATGACCATCTTTGCCGTGGTCTGCGCCGGCATGTTCCCCCTGATCCATGTCGGGAGACCCTGGCTGGGTTACTGGCTGTTTCCTTACCCCAATTCCATGAACGTGTGGCCGCAGTTCCGTTCCCCGCTGCTATGGGACGTCTTCGCGGTTTCGACGTATGCCACCATTTCTGTGGTTTTCTGGTACATAGGCATGGTTCCCGACCTGGGCACGATGCGCGACAACGCCAAGACCAAGGTAGCCCAGTATTTTTTTGGCATTATTTCTCTAGGCTGGCGGGGCTCGGTGAGGCACTGGATGCGCTATGAGACGGCCTCCCTGCTTCTGGCCGGTCTGGCGACCCCCCTGGTCTTGTCGGTGCACACCGTCATCAGCTTTGATTTTGCGGTCGCTGTTCTTCCGGGTTGGCACACGACCATCTTCCCTCCCTATTTTGTCGCCGGCGCCATATACTCCGGTTTCGCCATGGTCATCACCCTGGCCATTCCGATCCGCAAGCTGTATCACCTGGAAGGCCTCGTCACCATCCGCCACATTGACAATATGGGCAAGGTGATGCTGGCCACCGGTCTGATCGTCGCCTACGGCTATGGCACAGAAGTCTTCATGGCGTGGTACTCCGCCAGCCACTGGGAATTTTTCATGATGTGGAATCGCATGTTCGGTCCCATGGGTTGGGCCTATTGGGTGCTGATCACCTGCAACATCGCCCTTCCCCAGTTGTTGTGGCTGCGCAGCGTTCGCGTGAGCCCGGGCAAGATGTTTGTTATGTCTCTGATCATCAATTCCGGCATGTGGTTCGAGCGCTTTGTCATTATCGTGACCAGTCTGTATCGGGACTTTCTACCCTCCTCCTGGGGGACCTATAAGGCGACGCGGTGGGACTACGCCGTCTTCATCGGCACCTGGGGCCTGTTTACTGCGCTCTTCTTTCTCTTCATCCGCTTCTTGCCCATGATCCCGATGTCGGAGATACGGATGATACTGCCTCAAGCCAAAGTAAGGCAGGAACCGGAGCCGCTGGAGGCGGGTGACTGATGCCTGTGCGCGAAGGAATTTACGGACTATTGGCGGAGTTCGATACCGCCGGCGAGCTGGTGACGGCGGCGAAGACTGCATACGACTCGGGTTGGCGGCGGCTGGACTGTTACACCCCCTACCCGCTGGAAGAGGCAGCCGAAGCGATCGGTTTCCACCGCAACTATGTGCCACTCATCTGCCTGGTTGGCGGCTTGATGGGGCTGGCTGCCATGTTCCTGATGGAGATCTGGGTTGCGGTCTTCGCTTATCCGTTGAATATCGCCGGCAGGCCCCTGTTCTCCTGGCCCGCCTTCATCATCCCGGCTTATGAGTGGACCATTCTTTGGGCGGGTCTTTCCGCCGCTTTCGGCATGCTGGCCATGTGTGGTCTGCCCGCACCTTATCACCCTCTCTTCAACGCGCCCAATTTCCGAACCGGGGCAACTACGGACAAGTTCTTTCTCTGTCTGGAAGCGAATGATCCTAAGTTCGACCTGGTGGAATCGCGCAGCTTTCTGGAAAGCTTCGGGCCGGTTTCGGTGGTGGAGGTGGAGTATTAATCCAACAATCCGAGTCCGTCCTGTTTCGCGGCTTCTGGCCGTCGGCCTGGCCGCCCTCGCGTGCGCCGGCTGCCGCCAGGACATGCAGAACCAGCCCAAGTTCGTCCCCCAGCGCAGCACCACGTTCTTCACCGATGGCCGCTCGGTTCGGCCCCAGGTTACGCACACTGTGGCTCGCGGACAGTTGGACGAAGACAGCTTTTTCTACACTGGCTTGATCGATGGCAAGGAAGCTGACTTGATGCCATTCCCGGTTTCCATGCAGGTGATGGCCCGGGGCCAGGAGCGCTTCAACATCTATTGCACGCCTTGCCATTCGCGGGTGGGCAACGGTGCCGGAATGATCGTGCAGCGCGGCTACAAACCTGCAGGCAACTTCCACTCGGCGCGCATATTGGCCGAGCCGCTGGGCCACTACTTCTACGTGATGACCAACGGGTACGGAGCCATGCCCGATTACTCCGCCCAGCTCACCCCAGCCGACCGCTGGTCCGTCGCAGCCTATATCCGGGCGCTGCAAATCAGCCAAAACGCCAGGGAGTCCGAAGTTCCTTCCGGAGTCCAGGTACAGAACCTGAAAGACATCGCGCAGCAGGAGGGTTTGCCTGACTCCTTTGCTCAGCCGTGGTCGCTGCCTGAAACCGCGGTCTCCGCCCTACCGCCGGACGCCAGCCAGGGAACGCCGGGAATGGCGCCGGCCACGTCCGACAGCCCTGTGCCGGCGGTGAGCCAGCCCAGCGGCGGCGCGGCCACCAGTGGCAATACAGTAAAGCCGAAGGGCTTGAAACCGGTAACCAGGTAAAGATATGGCTCACGAACACCACGCACATTCGCTACCCGCCGAGCTAAATGCTCCGCTGCTGCTCAATGCCTGGCGGCGCCGCGCCATGGTTGTTGGCGCCATATTTGCTGTTTTGTCGATCGTGCTGGCATTGCTGGCCGCAATCGTCGATCACGACGGAATCAATCACCTGCTGCGCTCCTATTTGCTTGGCTACATCATTTCCTGGGGCTTCACGGTTGGTGGTCTGGCAATGCTCATGGTGCAGTACCTGAGCGGTGGCAAGTGGGGCTTATTGATTCGCCGCCCGCTGGAGGCGATGTCGCGCTGCCTCCCCCTGGTCATCGTGATGTTTCTCCCCATCGGCTTGTTCATGAAGAAGCTGTACCTGTGGGCGCAGTACAGCAATCCCGCGGAGGCTTTCCGTCAGCATTTGATCAGTCACGAACAGGCGCACGCGATTGCTTACAAGCATCCCATGCTCAATGTTCCCGCGGTGTGGATTCAGTCAGCAATCTTATTTTTGATCTGGTTTGTATTCATGCATTTCCTTAACAAGTGGGGGCTGCAACGTGATGCCGACCCACATCCAAACGTTCGCTTTTGGCAGGTCAGGCTGGAGAACCTCAGCGGTTTCGGCGTCCTGGTCTACTCCATCACGATGTCGTTGGGTGCGCTCTATTGGGTTATGTCGCTCGACCCGACGTGGTACTCGTCGGTCTACGGGCTCATGTTCCTGGTTGGGCAGGGCTACGGGGTCCTGGCGCTTTCCATCATCACCGTGCTTCGGCTTTCGCAGGTAGAGCCGATGCATACTGTGCTCCGCAAGACCGAACAGCACGACTTGGGCAAACTGGCTTTTGCCTTCGTCATGCTGAATATCTATCTCGCTTTCTCCCAGTTCCTCATCATCTGGTCGGGAAACCTGCCGGAGGAAATTCCCTGGTATCTGGACCGCATTCGCGGCGGCTGGGGCTGGATTGGTTCGCTGGACTTCGTCTTTCACTGGTTCATCCCTTTCACCCTGCTGCTTTCGCGGGACCTTAAGCGCAACAAAGAGCGGCTGATCCTGGTATGCAAGATCATGATCTTTGCCCGCTGCTGGGATATGTTCTGGTTGATTGAACCGAATTTTGCCGATGCCCGGCGCAACCTGCATTTCAGTTTTGGGATTCTGGAATACATGACTGTGCCTGTGGTGGTGCTATCGGTGTGGATGTGGTTCTATTTTGGCCAGCTGGAGAAGCGGCCGTTGATCCAGACCAACGATCCCCACCTGGAAGAAATTTTGGAGGCCGAGCATGCCCACGCATGAACCGCATGATCCGATGGAGCCGCACAAGGAAAGCGAATCCGCCGGCTATGAGGTCACGGACGTCAACGTCAATGGCATCGTGGTTTTTCTCGCGTCTCTGGGTGCGTTTGTCGGGGTCTTCTTCATTTTTTGCTTTGGCATGGGCAAGGTCATCAACACCGCCATCCTGAAGAGCGATGGACCTCCGAACAAATGGAACCAGATCGGCACTCAGCCTTCGGGCAAGCGCCAGGATCTGACATCGAACGCGGTGATGGAGCAGCAGCAGTTGAATCAAATGGTGCAGCGCTTCCCCACGCCTCGTCTGCAGATGGACGACGGTGACCAGGACATTGCGGAAATGCATGCACGGGAAGACCTGTTGCTCGACCACTACAGCTGGATTGATCGCTCGAGCGGTAAGGTGCGCATTCCGATCGCCCGCGCGATGGAGATCATTGCTAAAGGCGGTCTCCCGGTAGCTCCGGAGGAGCAGAGCGAGCCATTGATGGCGGGGGACAGGACTCCGGTGGTGAGTGTGCCGCTTACCGATGGGTTTGCGCGGACGGGTTACGAACAGCAGTACCTGGAGACCCTGCAACAACAACGGATGCGGGGAGAAAAGCCGGGAGAACAGGCGGCACTGGGAAATCGCTAAACCGCAGGTCCTAGCTTTGAGGGTGAGAACTGCGGATCCCTCCACTGCGCTTCGCTCCGGTCGGGATGACAAGGGGAGAGGAGTTATGTTCCGGAAGGTTAGTGACTTGGATGGACAGAGCTCCGAACCGCTACTTTGCCGAGATGCAGCGGCGAGGTTATAGATTCCAGGTCGACTACGGCTTTGTCGCAGAGTTGAGCAGGAGAATCAGGGGCTTGGTCGGTTCGTGTACAGGGTCAGAGCAGCGATAACATAAGAGTAGAGGCTCGAAGGTCATGCGGGTGAAGGGCACAATCCGGTTGGCGTTGGCTGCAGCGGCGTTGTTGGCTGTGGCGGCGCCCGGACTGGGCCAAGTGGCGCCCTACGGTGAAAAGACCATGGGCGAACCGGCCCAGGATCATCTGCCCGATATTCTCAACACGGTCAAGATCGATCAGCGGTTGGGCCAGCAGCTTCCCCTCGACGCTCAGTTCCGCGACGAAACCGGCAAGCCCGTCAAGTTGGGAGACTACTTCGGTAAAGTCCCAGTAATCCTTTCCCTGGTCTACTACCAGTGCCAGATCTTATGCATGGAAGATCTGAATGGCCTGGTAAGCGCGCTGGAGATGGTGAATCTGACGCCCGGCAAAGACTTCCAGATTGTCATCGTGAGTATCGATCCTGCCGAGACTCCTGCCATCGCCGCGGCCAAAAAGGCTATATACGTCAAGCGCTATGGCCGGATGGACACGGCAGCGGGCTGGCACTTCCTCACCGGGGAACAACCCGCGATCAAGGCCCTGGCGCAGGCGGTCGGGTTCGGCTTTGTACGCCTCCCGGGTCCCGCCGGCAAACCGCCGCTGTTTGCCCATGCCAGCTCGATCGAAGTGGTTACGCCGGAAGGCAGGATGGCGCAATACTACCTGGGGGTCGAGTATTCGCCCCGGGATTTGCGGCTTGGATTGGTCGAAGCCTCACACAACACCATCGGCACTCCGGTCGACAATATTTTGACCTACTGCTATCGCTACGATCCGAAGCTGAACCGGCACAGTCTGGTCGTTGCCCGGATCGTACAGGCAGGCTGCCTGCTGACTGTTTTGTGCCTGGGGAGCTTCATGGTGGTGAGTTTCCGCCGGGATTTCAAGGATAAAGGGTAACGATGCATATAAGTCCAGTGCTGTGGCAGTTTCTCGTACATTGGCTGACGAATTCTGCCCTCTTTCCGCCGGAGGCTTCGGCTATTTCGCCCTACATGGACGCCTTCTACTTCTTTTTGTGCGCGATCTCGGCCGTGGGCCTGATCGCGGTGGGCATCCTGGTGTTCGGCTTCTCCATTATGTATCGCAAGGAGAAGAATCCCGTCGCCACCCAGATCGAAGGCTCGACCCTGCTCGAGGCCACCTGGACCATCATTCCCCTGGCCCTGTTCATGATCTGTTTTGTGTGGGGAGCGCTACTGTATTTCCGCATCTACGATCCGCCTACCAACGCCATGAACATTTACATCGTGGGCAAGCAGTGGATGTGGAAGGCCGAGCACCCGGGCGGACAGCATGAAATCGATTCCCTGCATGTCCCGATCAACCGGCAAGTGCAGTTGACCATGATCTCGCAGGACGTATTCCATAGCTTCTCCATTCCCGCATTTCGGGTGAAACGGGAAGTGATCCCCGGCAGGTACTCCACTGTTTGGTTTGAAGCCACGGCTACAGGAACCTATCATCTGTTCTGCACTCAATACTGCGGTACCAATCATTCCGCAATGATTGGAGACATCGTCGCCATGACCCCCGATGATTACCAGAAATGGGCTTCGGGCAGCACCAGCGGTGCATCGCTGGCGCAAAACGGTGAGCGCCTCTTTGCCAGCCTGGGCTGCAACTCGTGCCACTCCGGCGAGGCCAGCGCGCGCGGCCCCAACCTGGCCCAGGTCTATGGCTCCAGTCTGCAATTGGCGGACGGCTCGACGGTGACTGCGAACGACGCTTTCCTGCGGGAGTCGATTCTCAATCCTTCTACCCGCGTGACCGCGGGTTATGCACCGATCATGCCTACCTATCAGGGGCAGGTCAGTGAAGAAGGTCTGATTGACCTTGTGGAATACATCAAAAACCTCAATTCGAACTATCGGATCCAGCAGACGTTGACCGCGAGTCAACTTCCCCCTGGGCAAGCCGGCGCATCCAGTTCAGGCCCGAGCTCGCCCGCAACGAACGGGCCCGCAAAGGCGGGTAGGACGGCACCTAGTGTGCCCGGGACGGTAAACCAATGAGCACCATTGTCAGACTTCCAAACCAGGAAGAGGCACGGCTGCCGAAGCTGAGCTACCTCAACAGCGAGTATGGACTGAAGAGCTGGCTGCTTACCGGCGATCATAAGCGCATCGCCATGCTGTACCTCATTTCAATCACGTTCTTCTTCTTCATCGGGGGAGCCTTTGCCGGGCTGATTCGCCTGGAGCTGCTGACTCCCCTGCCAGATCTGGTCGCCTCCGATACCTACAACAAGCTGTTTACCATGCACGGCGTGATCATGGTCTTCCTCTTCCTTGTGCCGTCGGTTCCAGCAACTGTCGGGAATTTCGTCATTCCCATCATGGTCGGCGCCAAGGACCTGGCTTTTCCCAAGATCAACCTCCTGAGCTGGTACTTGTATGTTGCCGGCGCCTGCTTCTTGCTCTATGCGTTGTTTAACGGCGGTGTCGACACTGGCTGGACATTTACGACGCCGCTAAGCACCCACTATCTCAATACCCACGTGATCACCGCTGCGATGGGCGTCTTCATCGCCGGGTTCAGCTCCATCTTTACCGGGCTAAATTTCATTGTGACCATCCACCGTATGCGCTGCCCGGGCATGACTTGGTTCCGGCTACCCTTGTTCTGCTGGTCGCATTACGCGGCCTCGATCCTGATGGTTCTGGGGACTCCCGTACTCGCCATCACGCTGGTCCTGGTCATGCTCGAGCGGGCCGTCGGCATCGGCGTCTTCGACCCAACCAAGGGTGGTGACCCGCTGCTCTTCCAGCATCTCTTCTGGTTTTATTCGCATCCCGCCGTGTACATCATGATTCTGCCCGGCATGGGAGTCATCTCCGAGGTGATCAGCACCTTCTCCCGCAAACGGGTCTTCGGCTATACCGCGGTGGCTTTCTCCTCGGTCGCGATTGCCGTCTTTGGCTTCTTTGTCTGGGCCCACCACATGTTCATCATGGGCGTCTCAAACTATTCCGCGCTGGTCTTCTCGCTGCTGACCATGCTGGTTGCCGTGCCCTCCGCGATCAAGATCTTCAACTGGGCGGCGACTCTCTACAAGGGTTCCATCACCTTTGAGACGCCGATGCTTTATGCCTTCGGCTTCATGGGTCTGTTTACCATCGGCGGACTCACCGGCGTTTTCCTGGGATCGTTGGGAATGGATATTCACCTGACGGAGACTTACTTCATCGTCGCCCATTTCCATTTTGTGATGGTTGGCGGCATGTTGATGGCTTACTTGTCGGGAGTCCACTTCTGGTGGCCGAAGATGACCGGCAGAATGTATCCCGAATCCATGTCGCAGTTGGCTGCAGTAACCACCTTCATCGGATTCATCTTGACCTTTTTCCCCCAATTCATCGTCGGCTACCTGGGTATGCCGCGCCGGTATCATGCCTACCCACCGGAATTTCAGGTCTTGAATGTCCTGTCGACGGCGGGTGCCACTGTTCTTGGCATCGGCTATCTGCTTCCCATGCTGTATATGCCCTGGTCGCTCAAGTACGGTAAGATCGCGGGCAGTAACCCATGGCAGGCAACAGGCCTGGAGTGGCAGATCCAGTCTCCACCCGTGACCGAGAACTTTGTCGAAATACCGATCATGGATCACGAAGCGTACGACTATGACTGGTTGGCTCACAAAACCGAACACGAGGTAACGACTGTTGGATAGCCAAGCAATCGCCCCCGGACACGCGGAACCCCACGAAGTGCACGAAGAGCATCCTGCTTACCTGCGCCACCATTTTGTTACGGTGGACCAGCAGCGGGAGACGGCAAGCTTCGGCATGTGGCTCTTCCTGCTGACTGAGATCATGTTCTTCGGGGGCCTGTTCATGGCCTACCTGCTGTATCGGAACTGGTACTACGACGCCTTTGTGGCCAGCAGCAACACGCTGGGCATCGGTCTGGGGACCACCAATACCGCGGTTCTCATCTTGTCGAGCTTCACCATGGCCATGGGCGTCTATTCTGCGGAGACACGTAACCGCAAAGGGCTACTGACCTCCCTGAGCCTTACGATTTTGCTGGGGCTGACCTTCCTGGGCATCAAGACTATCGAGTATCACGACAAATACACCGAACATCATATTCCCGGGGCAAGCTTCAGCGTGGAGGACTTTGTCCATCCCACCGATAAGCGGGATGTTCCGCTGGCACCGGATATGGCGCAGCATGCGCAGTTGTTCTTTTTTCTGTACTTTGCCATGACCGGCATGCACGCGCTGCACATGATCATCGGCATCAGCATTTTGTTCGTTCTGCTCTACCAGGCGTACCACGGGGCTTACGTGAACGGGCATACCTCGACCATCGACAATTTTGGACTCTATTGGCACTTTGTCGATATTGTCTGGATTTTTCTTTTCCCGTTGCTGTATCTGATCAGCCGGCATCCTTTGAAGTAAGGAGAGACTCGTGAGCACTGAAAGCGGTCCTGTTTCACATGAACATCATATCGTTGGGCCCAAGACCTACGGGCTGATTCTGGCCGCACTGATGGTGCTGACCGCCACTACGACGGGAGCGGCCTATATCGAGATGGGGGTTTTTAATCCGATTGTGGCAATCGGGATCGCCTGCCTCAAGGCAGTGCTGGTGATTCTGTTTTTTATGCATATCCGGTATAGCTCGAAAGTGATGATGCTCACCGTAGGGGCCGGTTTTTTCACGTTTCTGGTGCTGATCACAATGACCTTGTCGGACTACATTAGCCGCAATTGGGGTTTGTGGTAGGCGAGCCTCACAGAACGATCTGTCCGGAATAGCAACACCGTCTTGGTGCCCCACGTTCGCACCAGCGTACGTGGGACGAAGACGAATCTTCGAATGCTTTCTCTTCCCCACACGTATTCCGTAAGTGAAGAGAGCGATGGGCACGCCCATCTTTTTCGTCCCACGATACCCGTATCTGTTGAGCTTCCCGCAACAACCAGCGGATTACTTCGAGAAACCGTCACAATCCTCGAAGAAAGCGAGAAGTGGGGCACCCGGGCGACAGCTGGTGCGAATGTGCACCCGACAGAGTAGTTATCCAAATGAATGCCCGAGCTGAGACTGATGAGGTACCTGAGGCGCTGCGGCAACTTGCCCAGAACCCCAGGGTGCTGGTGCGGCGCGGCGGCGCTCCAGCGGCGGATGGAAAGTGTGTCGTCTACTGGATGCAGCGGGCGGAAAGAGCGCTGGATAATCCTGCACTGGACGTTGCCGTCGCGATTGGCAATGCCCTGGATCTTCCGGTAGTGGCCTTTTTCTCGGCCATCTCAAATTTTCCCCACGCGAACCTTCGCCACTATGCGTTCCTGAACCAGGGGCTGGTGGATATCGAAGAAGATCTGCAACAACGGCAGATTGGATTTATCGTACGCCGGCCGCCCAACAACTCGCTGCAGACATTTCTGGCAGAAGTGAATGCGGCCATGGTGGTCGGCGATGAGAATCCGTGCCGTGAGCCAGAGCGCTGGCGGAGGGTCCTGGCGAACCGTTTGCGTATTCCTTACTGGACGGTCGACGCGGATGTGGTTGTACCCTCCGGGCTTTTCGACAAGCGCATGTATGCCTTGCACATCTTCAAACCGAAGCTCTATGCGGAGCTGCCCAAATACCTCGTCGAACAGCCAGTGGTGAAGCCACATCGGGAATGGAAGCTCAAACTGGAGTCGTTCCCGGCGCGGGAGGATGTTACCGAGGGTTGGACGAAGCTCGACCGTAGCGTCAGGCCGGTCGAGAGTTTTACCGGCGGCACGCATGCCGCGGTTAGGCGACTCCGCGAATTTGTTGATAAGGAGCTTGGCACCTACGACCAGACGCGCAATCATCCGGAAATCGATGGCACCAGCCGGATGTCCCCCTACCTGCACTTCGGACACATTAGTCCGATCACGATTGCCCTCGCAGTCGAGACGGCATTCAAGCAGGGTAAGGTTCCGCAGGCAGCGCGCGATTCGTATCTCAGCGAGTTGATCGGCTGGCGGGAGCTGGCGGTTAATTTTGTGAAGTTTACGGAGGACTACGATTCCTTCGATTGCGCCGAGCCGTGGGCGCGCAAGACCCTGATGGAACATGCGCGGGATAAGCGAGAACGCCTGTACACGATTGAGCAACTGGAACGCTCCGATACTCACGACGAGCTGTGGAATGCGGCGCAGAACCAGATGGTCAAATTTGGATGGATGCACAACTACATGCGCATGTACTGGGCGAAGAAGATTCTGGAGTGGTCCCCCGACCCGGCCAGGGCATTCGAGACCTGCGTTACGCTGAATGACCGCTACTTTCTCGATGGCAGAGATCCGAATGGATACGCCGGGATTGCATGGTCCATCGTGGGCAAATTTGATCGCCCCTGGTTTGACCGGCCAATCTTCGGAACAATTCGGTATATGTCAGGCGCTTCTACCGGCAAAAAGTTCAATTCCAAAAAGTACATCCAGAAGATGTCACAGGATTTTAGCCAGGTTGCCTTCTGGGACCGGGAATAGTCCGTCGTCAGGCGGTGTGCTATTTTCAAAGTTGTCCTTTGAATGGCTAGATATCTCATCACGGGAATTGCGGGCTTTATCGGGTCAGCGCTGGCGAGAGCCCTGGTAGAACGCGGCGAAGACGTTCGCGGGGTGGATAATTTTTTGACCGGCAAGGCGGCAAACCTGGCTGGAATTGCGGACCGGCTCGACTTCCGGGAGGCGGACCTGCGTGATGCGGCTGCGATGCGATCGGCGTGCGAAGGAGTCGACTACATCCTGCATATCGGGGCGCTCCCTTCTGTCCCGTTGTCAGTAGAGAACCCTGGGCCAAGCCACGGTTGCAATGTGGATGGAACCTTTCATGTGTTGGAAGGAGCGCGGGCGGCAGGCGTCAAGCGAGTCGTCTACGCCGCGTCTTCTTCCGCATACGGGGATCAACCCGTGCTGCCCAGCAAAGAATCGATGCGGCCCATGCCGATTTCACCCTATGCGGTGCAAAAGCTTACCGGCGAATATTACATGAGCAGCTATTGGCAGGTGTATGGCCTGGAGACAGTGAGTCTGCGTTACTACAACGTGTTTGGGCCGCGCCAGGGAGCGAATTCGCCTTATAGCGGCGTGCTGGCGAAATTTATCATGCAGATGCTGGAGGGGACGCGGTCAACGATCTTCGGGAGCGGCGAGCAAGGGCGGGATTTCACCTACATCGACAATGTTGTTTCCGCGAACCTGCTGGCGTGCGCGGCGCGGGTGAACCTGGTTGCGGGCAAGGTTTTCAATGTTGCTTGTGGCGGCCAACACTCATTGAAAGAGATTTACCGCATATTGGCTAAGCTCACTGGATATGAGCTTCCGCCCCTCTACGGGCCTGCGCGGACCGGCGACATTCTGAACTCGCAGGCAGACATTACCGCTGCTACAGAAGCTTTCGGTTATCGACCCCTGGTTGGCCTGAAAGAGGGCCTGGAGCGGACGGTGGATTGGTATCGCGAGACGCTGAAGCTGCCGGCCGTGAAGAATCAATGACGCAGGCGCCCGATCAGGCAAATTTGCAACCGTGGCTGTCTCTGGTAGAGAAACGTGAGCTGCGGGTAGGGATCATCGGTCTGGGCTACGTGGGGCTGCCGCTGGTTCTGCTTTTCTCGCAGGAGGGGTTCCGCGTTACCGGCTTTGATATCGATGCCGCCAAGGTGGACCGGCTCAACGCGGGCGAGTCTTATATCCATCGCATCGACGGTCAACAGATAAAAGCCGCGCAGGGTAAGGGTTTCCGCGCCACTGCCAACTTCTCTGAGATCGCGAACGTGGACGCAATTCTGATCTGCGTGCCCACACCGCTTAGCGACCACCATACCCCGGACATGAGTTACATCACAGCGACGATGGACTCGATTGTTGACCATTTGCGGCCGGCGCAACTGGTCGTGCTGGAAAGCACGACTTATCCGGGAACTACTGAAGAGTTGATCGCGCCCGCAATTGAGCGCGCGGGCAGGGTGAGGGTGAGCCGCGAGGCCATTCTAAGCGATGGCGTGCTGGTGGCTTATTCTCCAGAACGCGAAGACCCGGGCAATACCAGCATTGACCGGCGTGACATTCCCAAGGTGGTGGGAGGATTAGGGCAGTTCGCTGCGGAGGCTGCCGGCGCGCTCTACCAGGTCGCGTTCCACCGGGTGATCCGCGTATCCAGTCCAGCGGCAGCAGAAATGACCAAGCTGCTGGAGAACATCTATCGCTGCGTCAATATTGCGCTGGTAAACGAGCTGAAACTTCTCTGCCTGCGCATGGGGATCGATATCTGGGAGGTGATCGGGGCGGCAGCGACCAAACCTTTCGGATTTCAGCCTTTTTATCCCGGGCCCGGACTCGGGGGCCATTGCATTCCGATCGATCCCTTCTATCTGAGCTGGAAGGCTAAGGAATTCGACTTTAGCACACGGTTTATTGAGCTGGCGGGCGAGGTGAATGAAGCCATGCCGTACCACGTGGTGGCGGCTGTCTCCTCTGCTCTGAACCAGCGTAGTAAACCGTTGAACGGGTCGCGGATTCTGGTACTGGGACTGGCTTATAAGCGCGACGTAGATGACTTACGCGAGTCGCCTTCGCTTTCGATCATTGAAATGCTGCAGCAGGAGGGCGCTGCGGTTAGCTATAACGATCCGTTCTTTCCGACAGTGGGCCGGGGACGTAAATATAATTTGAACATGCAATCACAGCCGGTCGAGAAGCTCGACGATTACGATTGTGTGCTGATTGTCACCGATCATAGTTCCTATGACTACGCGCACATCGTAGAGGAGGCGCAGCTGGTGGTCGATACCAGGAATGCTACGCGCGGGCTGACGTCAGAGAAAATTGTACGATGCTAGGGCCGGGGCCCCGATAACGACTATGTCGAATCAAACCCCGCTCAGGGGTGGCCTGGAAGTCGAGACGCGGAATGATCTTCCCGCAGCCGCCACGCCAGACACGATGACCTGGACACCCTGGCCATCGTGCCTGGTGTGGACGCTCTCGCTCTTTGTCGTTTTCTGGTTAAGCTTTTTTGTTTTGTACCTGCGCTTTCCCTACTTGAAGAATGGCTCTGACGTGGTTTTTGATGCCAAGTTGAGGTGGGAAGCGAGCGGACCGATTTTTCCCGCTGACCCCCGCGTGCTCCGCTTACTTATTTTTGGCAATAGCAAGATTCTTGCCGGATTTATGCCGTCTTCGTTCGATCAGATGGCTGCGGCGGGTAATCTCCAAGTTTCATCCTTCAATTCTGGTTTTCCCGGTAGTGACCTGGTTCTGGCCCCTCTTAAAGCAATGTGCGAGCGGGGGCAGGCTCCAAATATGCTCCTGCTGACGCTCCCATGGAGAACAGACCCACCGCGGCGAAGCATTTTTCGCTTCATACCAGACGACCACGCCGTGATCCAGCAACTGTTTCCATTCCGAAACCTGGTTAGAGATTTCGCCAGCTTCCTGATGCATGCTCCGAGCCATGGCGGCGTGGTCAGCTACTACAGAGAGGCAGAACAGAACGAGAAGCTGGCGATTGCCCAGCGGGGCTATTATCTGATCTCGGAGCAAAGCTATTTTGCTGCAGGCCGGCTTCCCGAGGATTTTCATCTTGCATCGGATCAGCCGAATACTGTTCTCGGGCGCGACGCGGTTCTACGCAGCTCAGCACTCACTGAAATGAACCAGTTGATAACGCAGAATCACATTCAATGCTACTTTGTGCCGTACTACTTGCGCATCGGAGAAGCGGCTGCTGCCGCTAACTACGACCAACATTTTGCCGCCATCGTGGAACACGCTTCGTCATGCAAGCTGCTGGGCCCGGATTATTATCTCTATCCAAATAAACTTTTTTCCGACCAGACACACCTTAACCGGGCGGGGGCTCAGGTGTACACCGAGGCGCTATTTCAGCTAGTCGAAAGCAAACTCCGTGCTCTTCAATAGCTTCCAGTTTCTGTTCTTCTTTATCTTCGTGTGGGCGCTTGTCCTGGTGACGCGCGGCACGGTGAGAAGAGTCATTATTCTTATCGCCAGCTACTACTTTTACATGTGCTGGAGCACCAGGTACATCTGGGTGATCTGGGGCATCACCTTGCTGGACTACGTTGCCGGCCTGCAGATCGAGAAGGCAGAGAAGCCGAGCCTTCGGCGTTTTTATCTTTATCTGAGCCTCTTTTGTAACATCGGACTTCTTGTCTTCTTCAAGTATTTCAATTTTCTTACCGGATCTGTAGGCAGCGGAGCCCGTCTGTTTGGAATTCACTATGATCCGCCGTTGATGTCGATCCTGCTACCGGTCGGCCTTTCCTTCCACACGTTCCAAGCGATGAGTTACACCATAGAGGTGTACCGGAGGAAAGTACCTGCAGAAAAGAATCTGCTGCAGTATGCACTCTACGTTGCATTCTTCCCGCAGATGGTGGCCGGACCGATCGAACGGCCATCCGAGCTCCTGCCACAGTTTCATCGCGAACCGAGGATCACACTGGCGGGTGTTCAATCAGGACTTGTCCAGGCGGCGTGGGGGCTCTTCAAGAAGATCGTGATCGCGGATAATGTCGCCGATTTCGTGAAGCTTGTCTATGGGACTCCACGGCAATACAACGGGACGGCATTCATGCTCGCCACCACGTTGTTCGCTCTTCAAATTTATTGCGATTTCTCCGGGTATACCGACATGGCGCTGGGGTTGGCGCGCATGATGGGCTACGACCTGCGGATTAACTTCAGGCAACCGTACTTCAGCCGTTCGGTCGGAGAATTCTGGCACCGGTGGCACATCTCGCTCTCCACCTGGTTTCGCGATTACGTCTACATTCCCTTGGGCGGCAACCGTGTGAAATTGCCTCGGTACTACTTCAATGTGCTGGTTACGTTCGCCATCAGCGGCCTATGGCATGGAGCGAACTGGACTTTTGTGGTCTGGGGCTTTCTGCACGGCTTCTATCTGATCGCAGCACAGATAATTGGCCCCTACGCCGCGCGCGTCTCTCGAGCACTCCACCTGGATCATCTGCCCAGACTGGTGAACGCGGCCAAGATGCTTGTGACTTTTGGTGTGGTGACTTTTGCTTGGATCTTTTTTCGCGCCAACAACCTGGGAGATGCCTGGTACATCGCGCGGCATCTGCTGTCATGGCATTTCGACCCCTCGATGTTGATGTCCAGCGGCTTTACACGCGCCACCGCCCCCTTTCTGCTGTTGTTTACGATTGCGATGTTTGTGGTGGAGTGGTGGATTGCACATCCCGCGCAAACGCCTAAGGCATGGAGCTCACCAGCTTTTCGGGCGCTGGCTTACAACGTTTGCGTCTACTGCACAATTTTCTTTGGGTTCTTCGGGCATCGGGACTTCATCTATTTTCAGTTTTGAACCGCTCCGCTAGTGCTGGCCGAAGAAGAAGGAGCCATCGCCAGATGGAGGGGTTCCCGGAACTCCGTTGAGGCAGTAAGCGTTCTTCTGGTAGATGGCGTTCTTCGAAATCCAGGTGCGAGTGGAACCCGTGATGTTAACAAAGCAATTTTTGGGCCCGATGGGCCCGACCAGTTCGCTGTTGCCTTCAATCAACGCACTGTCGGCATTCTGGATCTCGATGTTGTAGGGAGTACCGGCAACCGTGGTGAAGTAGTTATCGCGCACTACCGGGCCATAGGCACGGTAGCCGCTTCCAGCGTTAGCCATGCCGAGCACTACCTCCCGAGCTGACCCCTCGAAGTAGTTGGCTGAAATGACGGTTCCGCGGGATCGGGTCAGGTAGATAGCGCCACCATTTCCTTCCAGATTGTTACCCATATAAAGATTGTTCAGCGCTTCAGTGAGGCCGTGGCCCACCATAACCGCGTCCTCAAAAATGGCCCATTGTGCATTGTTGGTGATCTGGTTGTCGGTGACATGGATGGCATTTGAGGCGTACGGATAACCGTCTACCGAAGGTCCACAATGGATCGGCCGGACGGTCGTGCACACGGTTGGAATGAGACGGATACCATTCTTATTGTTGGTGATCAGGTTGTCATAGATGTTTGAGCTGTTGGTCCCCTCGACCAGGATTCCATCTCCGCCCGAAAACCCCGAGATCACCATATTGCGAACACTGATCCGGTTGGTTGGCAGCAGGTGAATGCCGGAGGCCGCGTGCGGATTTCCCCTGAGTTGGAATCCCTCGATCAGGAGTTGGGAAGCTCCTGGTTGGTTGCCAATCGAGGTCGTAATCGCGTCGCCGGTTCCGGAATAGTTGAGAACCGCTCCGGCGTCGCCGCTCAGCTTATAGGTACCAAAGGTGTTTAGCTCCAGGTGTATCCCCACGGAAAAGGTGTAATTCCCGGGTGGGATATAGACCGTGCACTGCAGAGCGCAGGACTTAAGGACATGGTTAACGCGGTCTCCAATATCACTGCCGGAGGCGCTGGTCGCCGGCACTGCTGCTTGTGGCGACGCCTGCGCATGCAAAGTTACGGGATACAGAGTCGCTGCCAGAAGAAATGCGATCAGCCTCACAGATACCTCCGGATCCAACATACCATTGGACACACCGGGTTTCAGGAGTGCCGGCAGCCAGGGAGCGTGACGCATCGCCATTGCGGCGGTTTCCTGGCTAAATCGGGTTCCTTCCCGCCCACTCGACGGGAAAAGAGTTTGCACATCCATCGGCAGGCCCTAAACTAAGGTAAGAATTGGACAAAGTTCGTCCCTGGTGGACAGGGCTGCGCCGATGGCAAAGGAGTAAAGCTCGGCGGGACGACACCGGCTGCGCGCCAAACCGTCTTCTGCTTTTAGAAATTATGGGTAAGCGTTCAGGTGTTTTCTTCGCGATCCTGGCGGTCGCGGGTTTTGTGCAGGTCAGCCTGCCAGTTGCTATTGCTCAGTCCTCTGGTTCCGATACATTCGATTGCCCATCAGGGGTCATTTCTTCGGTTGATGGAAGTTGCGTAAGTGAAGAGGAAGCCCCCACCCAGGGCCTCGGCCAGCTTGGTGGCTTGGGTCAGAATGGTTCGTCTACCGGCTGGCGCTTACGGGGCCGGTGGTGCGGGTGCATCCCTGGGCGGGCAGTACCCAGGATTGCAGTCCTCGGGCATCAGCAGCAGGGTCCAGAGCATTGTCGACCAGGGTGGCCTGAGCAACACGCAATCCCAACTGGAAGCGCTGGAGCAGTCCCGGCTCCTGGCAATCCGAGCACCTTCCGCTCCGACAGACTTTCAACTCCTGGTTCGCGGGTCCCTGGGCAGTCTGTTGCCGATTTACGGGGATAGCCTGTTTCGCCAGGTTCCTTCGACCTTCGCTCCGCTGCGCGAGGTGAATGTCACTCCCGACTACGTTCTCGGCCCGGGGGATCAGCTGGTGATTCGCATCTGGGGCCAGGTCAATTTCAATGCTCAGCTCACTGTGGACCGATCGGGCGCGGTCTATCTGCCCCAGGTAGGGGAAATCCACGTTGCCGGCTTGCCGTATGCACAAGTCCGGGAGCATATTCGCGACGCCCTCAGCCACATCTATAAGAGCTTCGATCTGAATGTAGAGATGGGCCAGTTGCGATCGATCCAGGTGTTCGTGGTAGGTCAGGCCCGTCGCCCTGGGACCTACACCCTCGGTTCGCTGAGCACGCTGGTGACGGCGTTGTTTGCTACTGGCGGCCCCTCCGTACAGGGTTCTTTGCGCGACATTCAGCTCCGCCGTGGCGGACAAACCGTGGCCCATTTCGATTTGTACGACCTGCTGATACTCGGCGATATGTCAAAAGACGCGCCGCTGCTCCCGGGCGATGTGATCTACATCCCCCCCGTGGGGCCGCAAGTGGCCATCGCCGGGGACGTCCATATCCCAGCTATTTACGAGCTGAAGGGCGAAACTACGGTGGAGCAGGGGCTTCGTTTTGCCGGAGGGCTCTCATCGACGGCCTCGTTATCGCGGGCATCGCTCGAACGGGTGGATGCGGAGAAGAATCGCACCGTCGTCGATATATCGCTGCAAGCGCCGACCGGGCTAGCGACGCCGCTCCAGCAAGGGGATCTTCTGCGCGTGCTTCCCATTTCCCCTCAGTTCCAGAACACCGTTACCCTCCGGGGTAATGTGGCGGAGACGGGACGGTTTTCCTGGCACCCGGGCATGAAATTGAGTGACATTATTCCCGATAGCAACTCGCTGATTACCCGGGATTACTGGGAACGCCGGAATCAACTGGGTGTTCCCGGGCCGGAGTTCAAACCGGAATATACCAACAATCCCGATTATTACCCTCGCGATCTCAATGGTTATCAGACCGGCGCAGCGCAATACGATATCAACGGTGTTCCAATTTTCAACGGGCAGCCGCAGTCGAACACCAGCCAGGGGGGCCAATCGGCGAATGGGGCATCGTCCCGGGTGAATGGCCAAGCCGCGTCGCAGAACAACAGCCAGAACACAAATCAGCCTTCTCAGCAAAGCGACGATCCGAATTGCATTCCCACAGGTACTCCGCAGCAAAATCCATATGGCCAGAACCCGGGATCGAATACCCAGGGGATCAACTCGCAAAACGGGCAACCCTGCACCACCACGGGTAGCAGATCACTGGCCGATGAGACGCAGACGTCGGCTGGAAACCTTCCCCGGCCGGCCCTGACCGTCGCTCTGCCCGTACCTGAGATCGACTGGTCATATGCGGTCATCGAAAGGATGAACCCGCAGACCCTCACTACTTCACTCGTGCCCTTCAATCCCGGGCAGCTTATTCTTGACCACGACGCGTCGCAGAACCTGGCGCTCGAGCCTGGCGATGTGGTCACCATCTTTTCCCAGGCAGATATCAAAGTCCCGCAGGCGCAGCGCACCAAGTTCGTCCGTCTGGAAGGCGAGTTCAAGCAGGCCGGTATCTATACCGTGCTCCCCGGCGAGACCTTGCCTCAGCTCGTAGCTCGTGCAGGAGGTTTTACTCCGCAGGCGTACCTGTTCGGATCGAACTTTACCCGCGAGTCCACACGTATTCTGCAGCAGTTGCGTTTGAATGATTACCTGCAGAACCTGGAACTGGAGATTGACCGGGCCACCATTGCGGCTTCCGCCAGCATCGGCAGCGTGGATCCGGCGGCGACTGCCGCCTCCAGGAGCTTAGTGGAAAGATTCCGCTCTATCCGTGCGACCGGTCGCGTGGTGCTCGATATCCCACAGAATTCGGCAGGCATCGACAACTTGCCCAACATACAACTGGAAGACGGCGATCGCTTTGTGGTTCCGACGAAGCCCAGCGTGGTGAATGTGGTCGGTGCGGTGTACGACCAGAATTCCTTCCTGTTTCGGAATTCGCAACCGGTGGGAAGTTATTTGAGGTTGGCTGGGGGACCAACTAAGAGTGCCGATGGTGCAGATTCCTTCATCATCCGGGCGGATGGTTCCGTGATCAGCCGTAAATCGCAGAAGGGTGTCTTCGGAAATACGTTTGCCAGCATGCATCTGAACGCGGGCGATACGGTGGTCATCCCCGAAAAGGTTCCTCATCCGTCAGGTTTGAGGAATTTTATCAACTATACGCAGATTTTCTCCCAACTCGCCCTGGGTGCGGCAGCGATTGCCGTGCTGCAGTAACATAAGGGAACCAGGTAGTCCATGGCCATAATGCCGCCCACGAGAGAATACAGCCCGCCGATCGAAGCCCCCGTGCAGACCGGGATCGAGTTTGACCTGCTGGATCTGTTGCTGGTCATGGCGGAACGCAAGAACAAGATCATCGTGGCGACGTTGATTGGCTTGTTTCTGGGTATGGGGCTGGTGCTCTCATGCATCCTGTGTTTACCTCAAAGGCTGTGATTCTACCGCCGCAGCAAGGTCAGTCAAGTGCCGCCATGATAACCCAACTGGGTAATCTGGCAGCCCTGACTGGTTTGGGCAGCGGAGCGCGGATTGAAGGATCCTAATGATTTATACCTGGGAGTTCTGCAAAGCAACACGGTTCAGGATGCGCTGATCAAGCGCCTTGGGTTATGGACGCTTATCATGTCCACAAAATGAGTCAAGCTCGTCGCGTGCTTACCGGCAACTCCAAGTTCATCAGCGAAAAGGGCAGCATGATCAGTATTACCGTCAAAGACGGTGATCGGTATCGAGCCGCCCGGATCGCCAATGCATACGTAGACGAATTGCATGACATTAACAGCCGGCTGATCATTGGCGAAGCTTCCTTGAGGAGGAATTTCTTTGCTCAACAGCTGGCGCTAGAGAAGGACCGCTTGACGGACGCTGAGATTGCGCTGCAGCAGACGGAAGAGAAAACCGGCGCGATCGCACCTACCGGCCAGACTGGGTTAGTCATTAGTCAGGTGGCCGCACTCCAGTCGCAAATCGTCAGCCGCGAAGTGCAGCTTGACGCGCTGCGTACGTCGTCCACAGATCAGAATCCCGACGTGGTTCGAATGAACACTGAGATCGAGGGTCTGAAGGCGAAACTGCGGGACATGGAGAGCATTCAAAAAGGGCGTAAACCAGGCGATATCATGCTCACCAGCCGGTCGCTGCCCGAGGATCAAGTTTCGTACCTGCGCAAGCAACGAGACGTGCAGTACCACACCCTTATTTTTGATCTCATTGCCCGCCAGTTTGAGGCGGCAAGATTGGACGAAGCGAAAGCATCTCCTGTGATCCAGGTTCTAGATCCGGCCGAGCCTCCGGATCGGAAATCAGGACCCTTCCGGGCCTTGTGGTGTTTGGTTGGTGGATTCCTTGGTTTTCTTTATGGATCAAGCCGGGTAATTGGCTCCTATGTTTACAGTCGTGTGGTCGCCGACGAAGCAAATGCTGTGAAGCTGGCTCAATTTCGCCGTGCTCTGCGATTCCGTTCCAGTTAGCAAGGCTGGTTTGTCGTGGGTCTGACAATCCTCATCCCAGGTCTCTCCCGGACGCACTCAGCAATAGGTTTCCCTGCCAATAGTTTTATGCGTGGAGCAGCTTCCCGCTTACCTCGGCCTGATCGGTCGAATCTTCTTTCTTAGCTAGTTCCAGGCAGAGTAAGACGTAGACAAAGTAGTTGTAGCGGGGCTGGACGAATGGCGTATCGCCACAACGAGGAGATAGATGATGATCAAAAGTGCGATAGGGCGCCGCGGGGTTCAGCAGACCCCTACGGTAAGCAATTACAAGGAGCGGTATCAGCACGAGGGAAAAAACCGGAACAATAAACCAGGAGTGTATGTCCCCAAATCCGAGGTTTCAAACATGCCGAAATAGGTTCCCGGTCTTAGCAGTTCGCCCGATATATCCATAATAATTTTGGGCACCATCACGAGCGGAAAGCCAAAATGCGTTTGAAGAAATTGAATTTGGCAATTGTGTTTCCGCCGCTTTGCATATCGCATGAACCCTGCGATACCGGATCCGGGGAGCATGGCCAGTCAGCGAATAGCTCACGGTCAGGACGGCAACCACAAAGGCGACCGCGAGCCGGGGGTTGCGCTGAAAATGGAGCCCTTTCTTCGCAGGAAGAGAAAGAGCATGATAATCGCGATTTGTTCCCATCGGGTAAGGACGGAGAAAACGAGTACCACTCCGAGCAGAAGCCATGAGCGCTTGGTCGAATAAATGTACTTCGCGAGCAGCAAGGCGGAGAACAGCACCATAATTTCCTTGTTCAGTGTGACCAGGGCAGGGGCGGTCTCCGAACAGATCATGAGAAGAAAAAGGAGCCGGTATCTGTCCACCCCGGGGATCGTGCAGGCAATCTCGACCGCGAGAAAAAAAAGAAAAATATTAAAGATGCCAACGCCAATACCGGTCCGCATCACCGTCCCTATGGTTACAGGGCCGAGCAGATTAGAGCCGAAAGAAACAAGATTGATGCCGGATTCCGCATGATCGTTCCGGTAATCCACTGCGTCCCAGTAGGTCGGTGAATCCGCGCCAAATCTGTAATTGGATTCGTGGCTCAAACGGGGCTGCTCGTATTGGAAGAAGCAGAACCAGCAGAACGCGAGATAAAGACAGAACCCCCACATGAAAAGCCACTTGTTCAGCGACCGGGGCTCCACGAGAAGCGACAGGAAGGGAATTCGAACCGTTGGAACTTCGTTTGTGATATGGAAGGAGGGTGGTCGAGGAAGCCGTAAGGATGGAATGGGGAGGACAAGCTTCATCGAGGATGATCTATTATATGACGCCACCTGCCGGAGGAAGTCCCGGACATCTGTTCAGGCGGATTCTTGCGTGGGCGCACCTTCGCAATTAGGCTTGATTTTGCGGGGCGGTTGGAGCGACGTGCTTCCCACTCGCAGGACAAAATCCTCGCCTTGGGTGTTGGCGAATTCCTGTATCCATGGACAAACATGAATAGCAAGCAGATCGTTGCCGTCGTTGTACTTTACAAACGAAGGCCGGAGCGCAGCGAGACGATCAAAGTCTGGCAGCCGTTTTCGAGAGAAATCCTGAATTGCTTCGATCCATTCAGGTCCTCGTTTGGGACAATAGCCCGACCGCGATCGATCACCCAGACTTTCCCTTTCCCTGTGATTACAGGCATGCCGGCCGGAATGTGAGAATCTCCGGCGCCTACAACAACGCTATGGAATTTGCCGAGGCGCAAGGGTCCCCCTGGCTATTGCTCCTGGACCAGGACACGTCGGTGTCGCATGAATTCCTTCCCCGCATGCTCGAATACGGTCACCTTCTTCAGGACAATCCGGAGGTAGGCAGCGTAGTTCCCTTCATTTATTCGCACGCGCAACTGGTTTCACCGCGCTTTCTCCTCAGTTTCAACCGCAATCCGCAAATTCCGCTCACATTTCAGGGCATTTGCAGGAAAAAGGCGTCCGCCGTCAATAGCTCAACTTTGATGCGAGTGGCGGCTCTGCGAGAGATTGGCGGGTACAGCGAGGAATTTTGGCTTGATCTATCGGACGTTTACACATTTCAGGCGATGTATTTCAAGGGCAGATATATCTACGTTGCTTCAGATCTGGTCTTGCAGCACTCCTTGTCGGGCACGGACTATGACAAGGAAATGACCTGCGAGCGCTATCGGAATTTCCTCGCTGCCGAGAGCGCCTACGTCGATTTATATTCTTCGCCGGTGGAGCGTGCGGCTCAGCTGTTGCGGCTGTTTATCCGAACTTTCCGGCAATATCGCCGCTACAAAAACAAGGCATTTGCGGCGCTTGCCTTTAAGTACTTTTTGCAAAGATTGTTTCGCCGGAGATCGGCGAGGTTGAGGAGTTGGCGGCAGCAATTGTTGAAACGTGATCTTCCCGTTATGTCGGCAGGCCAGATTGTTCACTAGCAGCCGACCGGTAACCAACCGCCTGGAACGGATGCCGACAAGCTCCAAATTTTCCATCAAGTGCAGAGCCGAAGCAATTGCCTGGCAAAGCTCAATGCTTCCGTTCACCGAGGCGGCGCGTTGCGCTCTACAGGGCGATAAATTGGCAGAATATGACTGGCCACTCCGCATAAGGTAAGCCGGTATTTCAAACCATCTACAGCGGAGACAGAGGCCGGAATCTATGCGCATTTTCTACGATCACCAAGTCTTCTCGTTGCAGGACGCTGGTGGCGTGACGCGATATCAATACGAGTTGGTTCGCAATCTGCAACTCGCCACAGATGTTCAAATTGCGGTGCTGATGGGGCTCAATGCTTCGGTGATGTCCTTGCAGGACCTGAGCAACGCCCAGACCAGGATACTCAGCTGGAGGACAGGTCTTAAGCCGGGTTACCTGCGTTATGCAATGAACGAAACGATATCCGCAGTGTTGTCGCCGGCTCTGGGGCGGTTTGATATTTACCATGTCATGCTTTATCGGGCTATTCCATTGCTGCGTCGCCGCAGGTTGGTGGTAACCCATCATGACTGCACCCACGAACGGTTCCCGCACCTGTTTCGCAATGCATCGTTCATCATGGAAAGGAAGCGTAAGTTGTTTTCGCAGGCTGACGCCATCATCTGCGTTTCCGAATCAAGCCGGCGTGATCTGTTGCACTTCTATAACGTAGACGAAAACAAGACGCACGTTGTCCATCATGGTTTCTCCCCGCTGTCTGTTGGATCGTCACTTGCAGAGGCGAACGGGATTCCAAGCGACCCTTATCTGCTCTATGTCGGTTTGCGAGCCCGTTATAAGAATTTTTTGCTCTTGCTTGAAGCTTTCTCCCGCAGCGGCTTAGCCGGCGACTTTCAGTTGGTAGTGATCGGCGGGGGTGCGTTTTCTGCAGAAGAACAAGCCAAAATCAGTTCGCTCGGTATCGGCAACCGTATCCGCCATATCCCAAAGGCCGGGGAGGCCACGCTGGCACACGCCTACCGGAAGGCCTCCCTTTTCGTGTATCCCAGCCTCTATGAAGGTTTCGGTTTTCCGACGCTGGAGGCGATGAGCCTGGGATGCCCAATCCTGGTCTATCGCACGTCGTCCTTGCCGGAGGTGTGTGGGGACGCAGTTTTTTACTTTGATGTCCTCCGATGCCGATGAGCTCTCACGTGCTCTGGTGTCAACCCTGCAGGATTCCGAAGGGATTGCGCTGAAACGGCGATTGGGGGAAAGCGTGTGAGGCTTTATGACTGGAGCCAAAGTGCCAAAAGTACCCTAGCAGTGTACCGAGCTGTGTCCGACGGCTAGTTGGACGGCCTAAATGCAGGAGAACCGAATACTTAAGGAAGCCTTTCATTCAGAACTGGAGCAGGGTCCACTTGTTGCCCGACGTTACCCAACCGGATGCCCGAGATACGATACCGGACCGGCAAACGAAGACTAACCGGATAGACAAAAGCGTCATTGATAGCAAACAGGTTAAGATCAAAGGATGGCCCAAAAGGTCCTGATAACCGGGGGGCTCGGATTGATCGGCTTGGAGCTCGCGCAGGCATTGGTTCGACAGGGCATGACAGTGCGCCTGTTGGACAATCTGAGCCCGCAGATTGATGGCACCGATCCGAAACCCGATCTAGGTGCGCTGCTTGACCGGCACCGCGTAGAGGTAATGCGCGGGGATGTCTGCCAGCGCCAGGATTGGGTATTGGCTTTACGGGACGTGGGTTCCGTGGTCCACCTGGCGGCGGAAACCGGGACCGGCCAATCCATGTATAGGATCGGCGACTACACCAGGACGAACGTTCTGGGCACCGCTTTGCTGCTTGACGTGCTGGCCAATGGCCGCCATGGTGTACCAAATTGGTGCTGGCGTCGTCACGCTCGGTTTACGGAGAGGGAGCCTATCTCTGCGTTCGCTGCGGGCCGGTATATCCTCCCATGCGGAGTTTAGCCAGCCTGCAGGCGAACCAGTGGGAGCCGCTTTGCCCCTACTGTGGCGGCCCTATTCAGCCGGTCGCCACTCCTGAAACCGCGCGACCAACCCAGGCTCAGTTTATGCCGCGACCAAGCTGGCCCAGGAAGATTTGGTGCGGGCCGCAGCCAGTGCGCTCGGCATCGCCTTCCTGATTTACCGCTTGCAAAATGTGTACGGGGAAGGTCAGTCGTTGAACAATCCTTATACCGGCATATTGTCGATCTTCTCCAATCGGATCCGACAGGGAAAAGAGATCCTCCTGTTCGAGGACGGCCAGGAAAGCCGCGATTTTGTGCATGTATCCGATGTCGCCGAGGCGATGGCGCTCGGCTTGGCTTCCAGTAGCGGGGATGGCTGTACCCTGAACGTTGGATCGGGCATGCAGGTGACCGTGGACACTATCGCGCGAAGCATTAAGCGGGAATTTCACGATTCCAGTGCGCCGGTGGTCCTGTCGGGGCAATACCGATTGGGTGACATCCGGCACAATTACGCGGATATGTCAACAATTGGCCAACTTTTGGCGTTCGCTCCAAGCGTGCCCCTCGAGGAGGGCATCGCCCGCTTCGTGCGCTGGGTGAAGACTCAACCCGTCGTGAAAAACGGCGCAGAAGACGGCTTGGATCGTGCGAATCGGGAGCTGATCGAACGCGGTCTGATGAAAGCCTGATCAGACCGCGTTCCCGCGCCATAACCTATTAACTTCCTTGAATCATAATTTGGGTTTGGAGATCTCCCCATATCCGCGACCGGTCCCGGTATATTCTCTCCCCATACATCAGGAACCGTCATTAAGGCATCCAAATTTCAAGAAAGTCACAATTTAGCCGGCACTCACGTTAGGCGCGAAAGAGATGGAGTCTGGGGATTTGAGCGGGCCCCGCTGGGGGAGAATTGGAGGCTATGTGACGGTTGGAGCCGGTACCAGGGTTCTCGGAAGGATGTCTTTGGGCGATAATGTGGGAGTAGGAGCCAACTCCGTCCTGCTCCAGTCCTTGCCGGCGAACTCAAAGATTGCCGGCGTGCCCGCACGAGAAGTTTTCTCAGCATAGAAGTGCCAGGGTCTTGAACGTTTGATGAATCTCTTGCCGACCTAACCGTCATCATCCCTAACTACAACACCAAGTCATTGCTAAAGCAATGTTTGGACTCCATTTACACCTATACCCGGGGCATTGAATTCGAAGTAATCTGCATCGACGACGGATCGTCGGATGGTAGTCCGGAGATGGTTGAATCGGACTTTCCCGGGGTCATCCTGGTGCGCAACAAGGTTCCCTGTTTTATTCCAAGAACAACAACCTGGGTCTGAAGATGTCGCGCGGACGCTACGCCTGCTTGCTCAACAGGATACCAAGCTGGTGGGGAATGTGTTCAAGGTCCTGGTGGCGTTTATGGATTCACATCCTGACGCCGCAGCGTGCGGTCCTCATTTGCTAAACCCGGATGGCAGCACCCAGTCTTGTGTGCGCAGTTTTGCCGGCCTGGGAACCATGATTCTGCAGGGGCTCAGTTGGCATCGGTTCTTTCCCAATGGCCAGGTTTCGCGGGAATACTATGCTTGCGCGTTTGACTACTCCCGAGAGCAGCAAGTGGAAAGCCTGGGCACGACAGCCTACGTGCTGCGGCGCTCTACCTGGGAGACGATGGGGATGCTGGACGAACGCCTACCCCACTTCCAGGTCGACCTGGCTTACAACCTGATGCTGAAACGTAAAGGTTACAAGATCTACTACACGCCTGCGGCCCAGGTGATCCATTACGGTGGCCAAAGCATTAACCAGATGCCGTGGAAGAAAATCCTTGAGTTGCACCGAGGATTCGTGAAGCTCAACGAGTACTACGACTATTTCGGAAAGAGCCGTCTGCTCAAACTACTGGTCCGCGCAGCGGTGGGCGCTCGTTGCCTGCTCAGAATCGTGGAGTTTCACCTGAGCAGCGATAAGCGTGTGATCAAGGGCCCCGGAGCCCCCAGGCTCAATGCCATTGATCGCACAGTCATGCAGCAGGAGGATCTGCGGACCGGAGCGGACTAGCTGCAAAAGCTGGTTTGCTTCGCTCCCCAGGTTTTTTCTTGTTCTATAAAAATTAGTAAATGTAACCCAAAGCGTGCCTCTAAGCCCCGCTCCCGGGAACCTTGCCTGTTATCAGCCTTGGGATACCGTATGATTACAAATACTGTTATTTTGGTAAAAGGCTGAATCGGGAAAAGTTGTTGGCCGGCGCAACATCCTTTTTTGGACGGGTTCATCCGTTTACATAGATGGGTTGGTCTGCCTCTCACCCGAATGATCCTAGCGGTTGGGTTGGCTCAAGGTTCGCCAGTCGGCCGATCAAGCAAGTGGCTAGAAAAGAATTGCAGCAGGCCGCGGGCCGTCGGTTAGCAAGAAAACCCGGAACGACAAGACCCTGAACGAGAATTCCGCAACCGCTCCAAAATTTTAGAACAGGTCTTAAAAACGCATGGACACTAGCTTCGCTTCCCCGCAGCCCAGCGCGGCCCTGCTTTGGAACGATGTCGTTTCAGAAGTCAACAGTCATCCAACGACTTTGTTTCCTCCCTTTTCTGCCGTGCCTCAGAACCATAGGGCCTACTACGCCGAACCGAGCGCGTGGAGCGTATCGTAGCCAAGCGCTGCATCGACCTGGTCTTTGCCGCTGTGGCGCTTTTCCTTTTCTGGCCTTTGCTCCCGCTCGCTGCCCTCTTAGTCCGCTACAAGTCGCCGGGCCCGGTTATTTCCCGCCAGAAGCGCGTCGGAAGCAACGGGGCCCTATTTACCGTTTCAAATTCAGGACGATGGCGATCGAGGCCCAAGAGGATGGCCCATCCTTAACCAAATCCGGGGACCCCCGGGTGACCCGTTTCGGCGGCTTCCTGCGTAAATACAAGCTGGATGAGCTTCCCCAGCTGGTGAATGTGCTGCGCGGCGACATGAGCCTGGTTGGCCCGCGGCCCAAGTTGCCTCACCTGGAAGTGATGATCATACTGATCCTTTCGCCCCGGCCTTACCGGAGCGGCAACCATCGCCTTCCGTTGTGAAGAAGAGATGTTGGAGGAGATTTCCGATGAAGAGCTTGAGGTCAACCACCGCCGCACCATCAAGCCGTTGAAGGCGAAGATTGATTGGGATTACATGCGTGAAGCTACCCTGGCCAGTGACTTCTCGCTGCTGTATGAGACGGCTTTCTGCTGTGTTTCCAGTCGCTCCAATACTTGGGCAGTGGACTTCTCCAAAAAATCCGCATAAAACGATGAGCGTTTCCGAGCAGGATGTCGATCGTGTTGCCGAACTCGCGAATCTCGAATTGACGAGCGGCGAGAAGGCGGCCATGCTCCGTGACCTGAATTCCGTCCTCGATTACTTTGCCCCGAGCCCCCAACGAATTGGACACCACTTCTGTTCCCCCCATGGAGCAGGTTGCGGGCCACTTGAAAAAAAACTGGAAGGGGCGCCTAAGGCGCAGCATTTGCGGCCCGACGAAATTGCTCCGTCCCTGAGCCGGGAACGGGTTATGGCCTGTGCTCCCGACACCGACGGCGTCTTTTTTCGAAAGTACCTAAAGTCATCGAGCGTTAAGCTGTCAGCGGCCGGAGCAGGACACTCTCTTAAAGGCTCCTTTTCACGAGATCCATGTGCCACCCCTCGGGCACCACGGGGATCACTACCCGCTCTCCTGGTTTTGCTTCACGCATCCGCACCACTGAAAGTGCAAAGTGATCGTCCGGGTACGGTCCGTAATTCCAGTCGCGAACGATGCCCACCGACATAATGAGCAGGATGCAGGTCCCGGCTATTTTGAGAATACAAATGATCTCGTCCATAAATCGCGCACCAGGCGGCGCTCCACACGAAGGCAAGCATAGGAAAAAACCAGTAGCGGGCGGAGTTATCGACGATCAGCCAATCCCAAGCCGGCTTATTTCCCGGCGGTCAGCGGGCTGTGCAAGCAAAGCAGCAAGCACACCCCCGCAGTAGATGAGGAACAACTTCCACTCCAGGTTGGCAAAGCGGAGGCAATAAAAGCAGGTCGCCGGGAAGACCGCCCAGTGCCGCGGGCACAATGAACGTCATGGGCGCCAGGCTGGCAAAGGAATAGCTGCCCACCAGCGCGCAGGCGACGACATGACCGCCCAGCATGCGCAGAAAAGCCCGCTGGCGTCGCCCCAAGTGCGCCCTGAACCCGGTGAAAGTACTATGGGTGTGGAGCACCTTATGCGATTTGCACACACGCCACAGCACTAACCAGGGCGAAAACCAACAGGCTCCACGGCTGACGCCGCACCCACCAGAAGAGCGGGACTACCGGGGCAAGCACGATACAGTACGGGCCGGTGAGAGAGGCGACCAGGAGGACGACGATATCGAACAAGCGTCCACGCCACGTTGCGGACTACAGGCAAACACGACAGGGCTGCAGTCAGAGCCAAGTGCCATTGGGTGTTGGTGGCTACGAGGTGAATTTCCCGGGTATTGGGAAGCGCGATATAAATTGCGGCCAACAACATGCGCATGGGCAAGGAACCCCAGTTACGCAAGCGCGATGAAAGCAAAATTGGCACCGGCAAACCCTGGACGAGGAGGCCGACGACGGCCATGATCAGAGGCGCCTGCAAGAGCGGCGCCAGTAACGCCAAGCCAGCAGCTATACGAGGCATAGTATTCAGGTAGCCCGCCTGGGGCAGCGCCAGGGAGGCCATCCAGCCATCGTTATAGGCTTGGGCAAACCAAATGGTTCCGTCCTCCGCATAAAACTGTGCATGGGTCAGCAGCCTGGGACAGCGGAAGAACAGCGCGATGATCGCCAGACCAAAGACTAAAAATTGCCAACCAAGGCTCAAGCCGTCGCGCGTGGCGAGAGCATCCCCCTCGTTTTTCAGCCACGGACTTGCTGAGTGGAACCAGTCTTGCAATCGTTTATCCTGAACAGGTTGTTTCAAGCAGCTTGCCTCCGTGGTTTTGCAACCGTCACTGCAAAGGGAAACTGCTGCGCGGATACTTCCGTCCCGAATGATAATGGATAAATGAACTGGAAGCAGAGCAGTATCTCCGAGGTTCAAACTGCAGTGCGCGATCGCAGCCCACCGCCGCCGAGTTGGCGGAGCTTTGTTTAGAACAGATTGAAGCACAGAATAAGGTCATCAATGCTTATCTGGCGGTCAGCCGCGAGCGTGCGCTTGAAGCGGCTGCGGCCGTTGATCAATTGGCGGCGCAGGGTAAGCCGCTGCCTCCGCTCGCCGGCGTTCCCATGGCATCAAGGACGTGCTGGTGATGAAGGGTTCTCCGGCAACTGCCGGATCTCGCATACTCGAAGGGTGTCGACCACCCTACGACGCTACCGTCGTGAAGCGTCTGGAAGCTGCAGGCGCGGTGCTGGTGGGAAAGCTTAATTGCGACGAGTTTGCTATGGGCTCTTCCAATGAGAACTCCGGCTATGGCCCGGTACGGAACCCAATCGCACTTGATCGCGTTCCGGGCGGTTCCAGCGGTGGTTCGGCGGCCGCGGTGGCTGCAGGCATGGCAGTCGCTGCGCTCGGCAGTGACACCGGCGGGTCCATTCGGCAGCCTGCATCTTTCTGTGGCGTGGTGGGCTTGCTGCCTACTTACGGACGTGTCTCGCGCTACGGCTTGATCGCCTTTGCCTCGTCGCTGGACCGGGTTGGCCCGCTGACTCGAAGCGTGCACGACGCGGCGACCATGCTGGGGGTAATCGCCGGGTATGATCCGCTGGACTCCACCTCCGCGAAGTGGCCAGTGCCTGATTATGTGGGCGCTTTGGAGCAGCCGGTAGGGGGCTTGCGGGTGGGTGTTCCGGCCGAGTATTTTGGCGACGGCCTGGACGCCGAAGTGCGCGCTGCGGTGGAGTCTGCGATCGAACGTTTGCGCGAGGCAGGATGTGTGATTCAACCCGTTTCGCTGCCTCACACCAAACATGCCGTTCCGACCTACTACCTCCTGGCAACCGCCGAGGCCAGTTCCAACTTGGCCAGGTTTGATGGGGTGCGCTACGGTTTCCGGGCCAAGGATGCAAATAGCCTGAATGCGATGTACCGGCGGTCGCGTGACATCGGCTTCGGAGCCGAAGTCAAGCGGCGCATCCTGCTCGGGACCTATGCTCTGAGCGCGGGCTATTACGACGCCTACTATAAGAAAGCTCAGCAGGTGCGAACCCTGCTTACGCGTGACTTTCTCGCCGCATTTGAACAGGTGGATGTAATAGTGACGCCGGTTGCGCCCACCCCGGCGTTCAAGCTGGGTGAAAAGACCGACGATCCGCTCTCTATGTACCTTGCCGACATTTACACGGTGACTGCGAGCCTGGCGGGAATTTGCGGCATATCTGTTCCCTGCGGAAAATCGTCGCAGGGATTACCCATTGGGACACAAATCCTGGGGAAGCATTTTGATGAAGCGACCGTCTTACGCGCTGCCTTAGCGGTCGAGAACCTGACAAAGAATCGGGGTTAGGGAAGCGGCTGGTAGTATCGGTTCTCCGGCGCGGCACAGGAGAGGCACAGGTTTCCCCATCGCGCACCAGGAAGCGATCGTAATTGATGCCTTCGCCGCATTGGGCGCATGCCACGCGTTCGCCCTTGTATCCCGGAAATTCTTTGGCATCGAGCGTTACCTGAACCCACTGCTCGTCGAATAGGTCCTGATCACTCATCTCGCGGTAGGCGGCCATTTGTTGCTGGTTCTTGTTTTCAATCTCCGGGTGTAATTGGCGAGCCAGGTCCTTGGAAGATTCCCGGGCGGCGATGCGGATCGCGCGATGGGTTTCGAGGTCCACGAAGGTAGCTGCCATCTTGCCCCAGTCGCGAAACTTGAGCGCCCGCTTACCCAGGCGGCAACCGGTTACAACGCCAATGGCGTCGGTGGCGCAACGGTCGATTTCGACGAAAGTGACCAGTCGCTTGCGATCCGGCCACGCGGCTCTTCAATCCCCAGGCGTGCACACCCGAACATTGCCAACCGAACGCCCAGAACCTGACCTGCGCAAAGATGGCCGTGGGCAATTTTGGCTTCTTCGAGTAGTTCCTCAAGAGTTTGCATGTCTCGTCTGATGCGGAAACCATCCGCCACTCTGCAAATATTCTGTGGGAGGCGGTCGTACAGCAGTCTCTCAGTCTAGTTGGAGGGAGACGCGGGCGCAGAATCCTCATTGCCATCGCCATCTTCGACCAGCACAGCGGAGAGGCCAACCAGATTGTAGCTAACCGCCGGCACGCCTGCCGGTTGGAAGGTAATGCGCAGCGGCGCTCGCTGCCACACGGCAGGTGCACACGGCGGGGGTTGATTTTCGCCGGGTGACCAGGGCGAGAGCTTTTTAGCAATCACCGGCTTGCGAGCAGAGATCTGGGCGACCACGGCATACACTTGCTTGCCGCTTGCGGTCAGGCCACAGTACGCTGCGTAATCACGAAACCAGATAACGTTGGAGACGGCAGGATCATAATCCGGGAGATGCAGGGCAGTGACGCTGCCTTTCAGACGGTCAATCATCAACCAGGGCCCACGTTGCCATACCCAATGTTCGACCTTATCGCCAGGCAGTGCATCGTTGAGACGCAACGCCCTGCGGACAACGAAACTGCGATCTGTGATGGCGTGAGATTCTCCGGTGGTCCATTCCCTCACCTTCTCATCGACCAGCAAAGGACGAACACGCAGTTGCTTTTCGGTCGGCAGAGCGCCAGCAGGATCACTGACTGCGGAGTAAGGAACATTTTTCCCGGAACCGAAAAAGACGGTATGCGCCTTGGCCGCGGCCAGGGAATGCGGGACCGCCATCAGCAGGAGGACACTCAATCCAAGGGCATTGCGCATGGGGCACAGCTTAGGAGCGAACGCAAGGAAATACAAGTTAACAAACGCTTATATTTGCCATTGCGGTATTCTAACTTCTGGAGCGAAATGGTCGAAGAGGCGTCAACTCAGAAGTCAAGCTCGGAAACTCCAAGATTCATCGCGTTCTACCTTCCGCAGTTCTATCCCACTACATACAACGATGCTTGGTGGGGTAAAGGTTTTACAGAATGGACGAATGTAGTCAAGGCCCGGCCCCGTTTTCGTGGCCATTATCAGCCCCATTTGCCTGCCGATCTTGGTTTCTACGATTTACGTTTGCCAGAAACGCGCGACGCTCAGGCAAAGCTTGCGAAACAATTTGGCGTCTACGGATTTTGCTACTACCACTATTGGTTTTCGGGTAAGCGGATCCTGGAGCGGCCGCTCGATGAGGTTCTAGCGTCCGGTAAACCCGATTATCCTTTCTGCATCTGCTGGGCGAACGAGACCTGGAAAAAGACCTGGGTTGGCCGTAACACGGTGACTTTGCTGGAGCAGAACTTTTCTTTCGAGGATGACCTGGAGCATATCCGCCACCTCCTTCCTATGCTGGGAGACAGCCGCTACATCCGGATCGAAGGAAAACCGATGGTTCTTGTGTATCGGGTCGAGTTATTGCCCGATCCCAGAAAAACAGCGGAAATCTGGAGGACGGAAGCGATCAAGGCTGGTTTAGGCGACCTCTTCCTGATCAACGTGCAGAGTACGTATCTTCCCCATGGCACGAGCCCGGACGACGTGGGCTTCGACGCGGCGATGCGTTTTGAACCGAGGGCACGCCCCGCAGCACACGCCGTTGTGCGTGCGTGGCGAACCCTGAAGTCGCCGATTCACAACGACCGGTTCACGCGGTATGAGCAGATCTATCGCAATTGGAGAGATGCGCCGCAACCCCATTATCGGCATTTCGAATGTGTCGTGCCTATGTGGGACAACACACCGCGCCGGCCAAGGAGAGCCGGAATCATTCACGGTTCCACTCCTGAATTATACGAGCGCTGGCTAGCCCAGGCAGTCGAGCGATCGACCCCGGATCGCGACCATCTCCAGTGGGTCTTTATTAATGCGTGGAATGAATGGGGTGAGGGATGTCACCTGGAGCCCTGCCAGAAATGGGGCACGGCCTACCTCGAAGCTACCCAGCGCGTTTGTCGAAGGGAGGAAGCAGTCGAGATATCCGCTGCCAAAAATGCCGTCGCCCAAAGCTTTTAATGTATCGATCTCGCCTCGCGCTCGTTGAGCGATCATCGCGACAATGGACGAAGACGAAAGAATCAATTATCAATTTGCCGATGCAATCTCTGCTGTTTGCTGCAGAGTGGTCACGAAGCCATCTTGCTCGACGATTCTGAAGCCAACCTCTGTCAGTTTATTTATCAGAAACTGATTTTTGTCCTCTCCGATCAGACGAGCGTGAGTTTCCAGGATGATGACGTCGGCCTTTCTAAGAACCTCGATTTCCTGGCACACCAGGTCATACTCCTTGCCCTCAATGTCGCACACCAGTGAAAATCTGCTAAAGCCATGCTCCGTTACAAGCCTGCCAAGCTGAACTGTTGGCACAGTAACCGGCGGTTCTGTGCCATAAAATTCGGTGGTGTCGGAATCGATCGAATTTGAGGCCAAATCGACGGTAGGACGAAAAGTAACAGCGTCGACGCCATAAGCAAGGGCGCAATTAACTATTTCAAATGCGCAGTGATTCGACGTCTTATTCAACGTCAACTGGGGAATAGCACGCGGATTTGCCTCCACCACGACATGAGCGGTGGGGTCAGTCAACAGTTTATTGGTGATGCAGGCGACCACTCCTAAAGAGCCACCCAACTCAATGACCGGCAGGTCCCGCTTAAGGTGCCGTTTGACTGCGCGACGCTCGGGCAATTCATACCGACCATCCAAGAGGAAGAGTTTTGTGAAGGAATCGGGAACAGTCTGCAGGCTGAAGGTGCATCCGTCCAACTCCGCGCTTTTCTTGTGCGCCTTTGCTTTCAAACGCAAGCGTAGCCAGAGGCTACTGGAAATCGCTCTGACAATAGCCTGGGGTCCTTCCGTATGTAGCAGGTGTTTCGCCTTGGCAAGTCTTCTTGTCAGCATTTCACAAGCCCTCTGCAGTGTAACCGGTCGCCGATGGCGGCATTGGGGTAGAGGAATTGGGCGCGTTGAAAAAGAGGGCTTGTAGCGCCGTTTCCTTCCAGATGCGCCGATCCTGACAATCGGCCCGCAGGCGCCTGAGCGATCGCAGAAGCCAGAACCGATAGAGGAGCCGGTCGCTAAAGTTTCCTGCACGCTTAACGAACAGCGACTGGGCGCGTAGCGCATTCCGAAAGCGCCACATTGGGCGACTATTCAGATCGCTCTCAGCAAGATCATGCTGAAGCGCGGAGTGCAGCATATACACCTGATGGCCGCCTGCCGAGAGAGCGTGGAAAACGGCATGATCAAGGTAATCCAGCCAGAACTCTTTAGGAAAACCGCCTATTGATTGCAGAATAGGCACGCTAAGTGTGGCGCCGGAGTTGTAGGCACTGATTCGGCCCGGCTGCACACCAACTTCATGGTCGAACGTTTTGATACCGCGTGTGAATTGATGCCGGATGTAGTCGATGAAATGTTCGGCTGGTGAGTGGATGGTCCCTTGGGCAATGAGCTTGGGCACGATCGCCGCCACATTCTCATGAGCTTGCAACGTATTCGCGCATGCGATTAATTCCGAAAAAAAATCCGGAGTCAGGGTTGTGTCTTGGTCAAGCAGCAATAGCCATTCAAAGCCAGCTTGCTTGGCGCGCGAGAGAGCATAGTTGTAAGCCGCGACCAGTCCCCCGTTGGACGGGTCATGCACATAATCGACGGGAAAGCCCGCGAGGACCTCATGGCTATGCGGGGAGTTGTCGTAAACGACTAGCGAGAAGTGGCCTGCGATTTGAGGATGATTGGCAAGAATCCCGAAAAAAGAAGATAGGGCGTGGCTTTCAGCTGGTGCTTGTTTGTATAGGGCGGCGACCGCCAAGATTCGGCATCCTGAGTTCGCGGAGGGCATGGCTGGGGACGATCGGGAAGGGGGAGCTATGTTTGCTCCAACCGCCTCCAGTATAGCAGTCGTGAAAGAGCACTCATAAAACCCTGGCGATCCTCTCGCGTAAGGCCAATCTGCCAGGCGACGGACAGACTAAGGACCACCCAGATCGCCAACAACGCAGGATTCGCCGGCACCATGTTGGATCTTTTCCAAAAGGGATAGAGCAGAAGTGAAGGCAGCAGGCCTAATAATGGACGCAGGAGTCCCTGCAATAGGTAGCGCGATCGCTGCATATGGACGGTGCGCTGCGTACGAGGGATGCTTACCAGCAGATGCATTCCGAAGCCTACAAATGCACCAACCAACGTTCCAATTGCAACCCCGATTGCTCCGATCCTTTGCACCAGCCAGACGCTTACCACCACATTGACGCATGCCTCGATGATCCCTCCAATGGTCGCCAAGTGTTGTTTTCCGGTCGCCACCACAACCAGGATGTAGGGAAAGGCAAGCTGGCGAACAACATTGCCGAGCACCAGCACCTCAAGATAAGGAGCACTTTGCGCTGCATACTGTTTTCCAACCCATAAGCTGAGCAATGGATAGGCGCCGAAGAACAGCGGCAGTCCGAGCAGGAGAAGGAGGAGAACGCAGTATCGGGTGATTTTGATACAAAGATCGCCAATCCGGTTCGGGGTTATACCCGACTGCATCGAGGATATGGCCGGAACCAGCGGGCCAAAGGTGCTGGAAACGATTGCCAGCATAAAATTGCCGGCGCCATTGGCAATGGAGTAAAAGCCGGTATCTTTATAGTGGTAGTGGCCGACGATGACTACATCGAGACCGCTGATAAAGAACATAGCCACGGTCCAGATGGACAGTACGCTTCCGTACTTTGCCAGTTTTACCGCGGATTGGCGGTGGAACATGAGGAATGTAAAGGCGACGCGCTCCTTCACTAACCTGCGCCAGCCCAGGAATTGGGTTGCCGCCGCTGCCACATTAAAACCTGCCATTACCAGCGCCAACTGTACCAGGCCGGCATGCCTCAGCAGAAGAACAATGAGCGCGGCAGCGGACCCTACACGGCTCACAATCGATACGATGGTGGGGAAAACATATTGCTGCAAAGCGGTAAAGGTGGAGAGAAAAGTACCGAACGGCAGCGCCAGGGCAGCGGACAAGCCAACGGCAAGGAGCGCGATACGCACTTCAGGCACGAGCGTCGCCGGCATCTGGTGAAAAAGTTGAGGTACACGGAGGACCATCACGGCAATCGCTCCACAGCCAATGGCTGCTGCCAGCGCGAGAAGCGTAAACGATGTGCTTACGAGATGATGACTAGCATCGCGGTCACCGCTTGCATCAAACTCCGCCACATATTTGCCGATTGCCGTCTGCAAACCAAAATCCAACAAATTGACGTAGGCGCTCAATTGCAGGATTAAGACCCATGCACTGTACTCGGTGGGCGGCATATGGTGCACCAGGAAGGGTGGCAGCACCAACGAGACAAACATGGAGAGCAGAATCCGTATGAGGTTGGAAGCAGACCCTTGCAGTACTTTCCGCTTATGCGACATTTGTCACTTCCAACAGGGGAGAGAGATTACTGCTGCAGAACCACCACAAACCCAATTTGATCAACGATTTTTAAACCAAGCTCCTGAAGTTTAGTCATCATGACACCAAACTTTTCTTCTCCGATGTACCGGGCGTGAGTCTCCATGATGATGGTATCGGCATTTTTCAAAACCGCGGGCTCCTGACACACGAGATCGTACTCCAGACCTTCAATATCGCACACCAGATTGAATCTCTTGAATCCGCGGTCGTGCACCAGAGCGCCAAGGGAGACGGTGTTAACGGTAACGGGCGATTGGTCACCGTCCCGCGTGATCGAACTCCCAGCCAAGTCGGTGGAAGGGCGAAAAGTAACGGAGTCCACTCCGTAAGCTATGGCGCGATTCACTATTTCGAATTGGCGCCCGTTCAATTTCCTGTTCAGCTCCAATTGCGGAATAGCCATAGGATTTGCCTCAACTACCACGTGCAAGGTGGGATCGATTAAGAGTTTGTTCGTCACGCACGCCACGACTCCCATGGAACCGCCCAACTCGACCACGGGTATATCCCGTTTCAGGTATCGAACAACCGCGTGGCGTTCCGCCGACTCGTATCTGTTCGTGATCAGTTCGATTCTGATTGAGCCATTGGTGATTCCAGCCAGATTGAATACGCATGTGTCGAGCCGAACCTCGTTTTTACGCCCTTTTGCCCAAACCTGCAGCCTGAGCCACGCATAATCGCAGAGATTCTTTATCCCACCCTCGCGAAATAACCTGTAAGCGGTCGAAGCTTTATTCTTGAGCATCATCATGCAGGAGTCCTGGCGACCGGTCTTTTCTTTGATTGGACAAAGCCAGCCCCATTGTCATTATCACTGTCTCGCGGTGGATTGGTTGCGGTTCTGCAAGGGGTTCACGTCAAAAGAGTGGATGCGCAGAAAGCGTTGGTCAAGCGAAACGGATCACAGAGTACGCCAGCGCGGAGCACGCGGAGGCGTGCCGATTTGCGGGGCGCTTTTGATGCCGTGCCGTCCCTTCTCAAAGACGACTATGCTGTCGTAGAAATGAATCGAGAGCGTTGTCCGGCCGAATTCCGTCGCTGCAAGAGCACCACGCGAATGATCGGCGTTCAGTTCATCGATCAGGTCCTTGCAGGTTTCAATGAATGATTCCTTTCGCCTCAACCCTCCTTCGTAATCCGACCAGTAAGCGGTATGTAAATCCTCTACCATGTAGACACCATTGTGTGGCAGTTGAGGATAGAGCACGGCAAACGACGCATGAATATGCGACATGATGTGGCTACCGTCGTCCAGGACAACATCTGGCACGCCAAACTCCTTGCAGACGTCGAGCAAGAACGACCTGTCGGATTGATCGCCGATACGAATCTCAATTTGATCCTCTGCGAACTCTTTGCACTCAGGCCGCAGATCTATCCCCACAATTCGGGCGTACGGCCCGAAAAATCGCTTCCACATTTGCAGTGATCCGCCCTCGCCGCAGCCAATTTCGATGAAAGTGACATCGGTATTTACAAATTTGCCAAAATGACGCTCATACGCGGGAAAATAATGTTTCCATTTGTGGATGATGCGCTGGTCATTGTTGAGAAAGTCAGACCACAGGGTCATAGAGTCAACGTCCTCGCTCTTGGCCCACGGAATGGAAAGGAAAAAGGCCTACGGCACTCAGTCTCTAGCTGCCTGCAAGGGAGGCAAGGGAAGCAAAATTTCATCTCAGATAGGTTAACAGCAGCGACGGCTGGTTTCTGAGGCTTTCTTCGATTTGAGGCCATCGGGTGACCGCCTATCCCCGTGGCTCCAAAAAGTACTCGAAAATAGTGTCCAAAACTGGGCCGGGGGCGTCCTGAGGCAAGTGGCTCAGATGCGCATCCGCGAGGATGCCGGCTATTGCAGTGGCGTGGCCTGCGGATTCAGCTCTGCGCCTCAGCCTGACGGCTCCTCACAGCAGATCTGATGGTGTGGCGTAGCCTACAATCCGCGGTTCGAGCCGTGGTGCTCCGGCTCGGTCCAGCGGTTCCCTTAATCTGCTTAAAACCCACATGAGCTATGGGCCAGCGCCGGCGTTTTCGAAACAATCGACTATTGGATGCGTCTACGCCAGACAGACATCGTCCCAAATGTTTCGCTGGGTTGGTACTCCTGCTGAATGTAGTTGTCCAGCAACATAACTCCACTGCTCTTCGAGCTGTCATTCGGTTCCCGCACTGAGTCAAACTCCGAATCGAGGGCGATATATGGCGGTGCATTCTGCTGGAGTTCATGTACCATTTGCATCTGAATCTCATACTTGTTCTGCAAGTCAGGGTCGAAATGGGACCATCTGGTTGCCGGCAGACGCTGGGTGGCGAAATAGATAAGGTTGTCGTTTGCAAATATCCTGTCATGCTTCTGCAGCCCGGAATAAAGCGACTGACCCGGTCGAGTATGGCTGATGATGAATTCGATTGCGCGAATGCGATCATCTTCCGGCAGAAAGCAGTAGCCAGCGGTGAGAGGATTTTTAGTCTTGCACCACTCCACCGGTGTTGCCGGAGAGGTATGCCTGGTAAAAGGCAAAATCCCTTGTGCCACAGAGTCATGGTCCAGGTCTTCAAGTCTTATAAGGTGGAGGGTCGACCAAGCGGCTGCTATAAGAGAAAGCCACATAAGACAGCCGATAAGGACGCGGATAGCACGAGGGAAGGCTGATTGATGCTGGAACAGAATCGCGATCAGAAGTAGGGATGGAACAATGGCGAGATACATTTGGATGGGGGCAACGCGAATTAGTCCTTTGAGGTACATGACCACGAGAAGCAGTCCAAATGTGATCAGATAGCCTTGCCAACTCCGTTCCTGGGCAACCCGCTCCGAGCTTGCTGTGTTGGTGCCCGCGGTGCGTGAACGACGATCGATCAAAGCATAGAGCGATAGCGCCGCAATCGCCAGGGGCAGGTAAATCCCCAGATTTTCAAGCCCTCTCCATGAGATCGCGGGGAACGGGAGTCTGCGGCCACGGAAATAATACCTGTGTGGGAAGAGAATGATGTCCTGCAGCAAAGGAGCCAGAGGAGCAACGGACAAATAGTAGAGGGCCGGTATCAGGGTTAAAACAATGAAGCCCAGCAGATAAGGCCAGAAGGTAGCTGCGAACGTGCGCAGCCTGTTGGGAAGGCCTCTGGTTCGAAGGCAAACGGCGATTGCAAGCGCGCAAGCGTGGATTCCAAGGAGTGCGACGCCAGTGTCATATCTGAATAACGAAGCCATTCCGGCAACAGCACCCGCGGCCAGCATTCGCCTTATCGAAACGCTTCCTCGAAAGGCCGGCAATATCAAGACCGATCCAATTAAATTCAGTAGCGACACCGGCGTTATGGCAAGGCCGTATTCATTAAGGCCGAAAAGCCACAAAGCAGTGACAACTGATACGAATAGGGCGATCGATCGCCGGCAATAGGACGAAGCGATAGCGTAAACGGTCGTTATGACGAGCGCCTTGATCAGGAGGTCGAAGAGCCGCTCGGCCAGGAGAGATGGGCCGAAGATCTTGAACAGGCCGGCGAGTATGTAGACCTCCGCCGGCCCGTATATGAAGTAGAAGTCGCGATGAGGAATTTGTCCCACCGCAACCCTCATCGCGCCCGTCAGGACAATACCTTCATCGTACATACCGGGGCGCCGGGGCATACCCAGAAAGAGGAAAAGATACGATATCAGGAAGACGATGACAAGCTTCACAAAGAGGTGCCGTGAGGTTGTGGCGCGGTCCAGGCAGGTTTCGGGTTTCTTTTCCATTTGTTGGATGTCTTGGGATCTTTCGAATTTGTTGACGGCGCGGAAGAGGGATTTGGATCCCTTCTATCCGCTCACTTCTCTGCCGTGACCGCAGCAACATTATCCTATACGCAGGTACGACGGTAGTGTGGCATGGGCGTTGAGGGCCTGCTTGTATCATGTTTATTGCCAGCCGTGGAGCTGTCGGGATCGGGCGGCTGCCCATGCCTGATTCCCAAGACTGCCACGCCTGGTGGAAAGAAACGCGAGGTGAGTCGCTGCGCGCTGAGGGCTGGTAGATTTCCCCATCGTGATTTCCGCTATGGCCAACTCACAGGATAAAATCTCGATCGCCCTTTGTACGTATAACGGCGAGCTTTTTCTGGCTCGCCAATTGGCGAGTATTCAACAACAAACGGTACTGCCCTATGAGCTGGTCATTTGCGATGACTGCTCCACTGATAACACTATCGAGATCGTCCGCGACTTTGCGGCGTCTGTTTTGTTTCCGGTGAGAATCTTTCGGAATGAGCATAATCTCGGCTTCGTCGCCAACTTCGAACGCGCGATTGGGCTTTGTCAAGGCGATCTGATCGCGCTGAGCGATCAGGACGACATCTGGTATCCCACACGTCTTGAGCGCGCTCAGCTGGCGTTTGCGGAGCACCCCGAAGTGGGACTTGTCTTCTCCGACGCAGACATCATTGACGATCAGGATAGATTGACGGGCAAGCGGCTGTGGCTGAACTTTGGCTTCGCGGGTGATTTGAAGCAGCGTCTGCTGGCGGGAGACTACACCGTGCTGGTCAGGAACCGCTTTGTGACCGGAGCCACAGTGATGTTTCGCAGCCGCTTACGCGCTAACTGCCTGCCTTTCGGGTCCGGCTGGCTGCACGACGAATGGCTTGCTCCCACCGCGGCCGCCGTGGCGGATGTGCTGCCCATCGATTCTCCGCTGATTCGCTATCGAATACATACCTCTCAGCAAGTGGGCTTAAGTCCTCAGCCAGGCCTTTGGGAGAGACAGCGGAGGCACTGGAGCGAGCTTTCCAGGCAGATAGGCATGCTCGAAGTGATATGCAGCCGATTATCCAGACAGCCCTTGAGCCGACAGGGAGAGATCCTCTACTGCTGCTATCGGGCCCAATTGCGATTTGCCCGTTTCCGCTTCGCCCTCCCCCGCCAGCGCCTTGGAAGGTTGAGTGCCATGCTCAAGGAATATGCGAGCTATACTGCCTGCGGCTCCGGCATATTAAGCATGGTTACGGATCTTGTCCTTGGCAAGTAGTATGCGAGTGTTACACTTACGCCTAAACTTTCCCTAGTGGAAACGACTGAAGATTGTGTCCGACTGCCGCCTGAGGGCAAGCTCTGGCCGTCAGACTATGGCTCAGATGCGCATATTGACAGGAATCATGTTCGCGATCGGCCTCGGCCTAGCCGGGTGTGGCGTCAGTTTTGCCCCGTTGCCCGCCGGCTCGGTCGCGGGAAGACTTGGCGTTTATAACTATTCTCCGTCAGTCATACAATCCGGGAACCTGGAGCAGATCTGGTGGTGTGGCTCGGACTACAATCCCTCGGACACGACCCAGTTCTCCGACACAATCCAGTATGAGTCGATTGACCTGACAACTCAGACTCATACAAACCCGCTGCCAGTGCTGGGCGAAACCCCCGGCGCGTGGGACTCGGTGTTTACCTGCAACCCTAAGGTCATAATGGGCTCATTCACCAATCCGTTGGGCGACGGTGAGAACTTTACCTACGCCATGTACTACGTCGGATTTGGCTCTGCAGATGGAACTAACAATTTTATCGGCGTGGCTTTTTCTAACGACGGGATCTCCTGGAAGAAATATCCACACCCAATCATTTCACCCGAAACCCAAGAGGGCTACGGCGTAGGCCAGCCTGCGGTCTATAACGACGACCAGCATGCAGCGGTCCGCATCTTCTATGAGGATTACAGCTTCTACATCCACCATGTGGAAGCAATCTCCATCGATGGAGTGCACTTTGTTACGCTGGGCACTCTTACCACCAACGGGGTGGATCCAAATAGCCCGACTTGGGGTGACATGGCTTATAACCCACAGAACGGCTACTGGTACGCGGGATTCAACACCACTCCTCGCGCTTCCTACACTACAGGGGAGGTTCTGGAGCGGGGCTCGTACGGAATTCAACTATATCGAATCCGCGATGCATCTCTCTTAACAGGGGCTACCCCTTGGGAGGTGCTCACAAACAACGACACCAATCTGACTGGATACGAATCAAACTTCCTCCCTGGGTTCGTGCGTGACCCGTATGGCAACCTAGTCGCCGGGCCGGCAATCCAGATGTTGACTTCAATATCGAATCCACCCCCGCCGTGGAACGCGTCTCCTTACCAAGCCGGCATGTCCGGAAGCGTTAGCCAGTGGAATATATCTTCCTTTGCGTGGACACCGAACCAGACGGTAGCCACGCTCAATCGCTACTTCAACCAAACCACCCACGAGGTCACGACGGGCTGGATCGATCCCAACGGCGGCTTTTCTTCACAAGCGATCCTGGGCCATCTTTACCAAAGCCCGCAACAGGGGGCGACGGTACCCTTCTATGGGTGCAAGAGCGGATCCACGGACTATTTCGTATCACTCGATAGTGCCTGCGAAGGCGCGCGCATTCTGGGCATGAATGGCTATGGATACTCTCGCCCGGTGGCGGGTCTTAGCCTGGTCGCTCTCTATCGCTGCAAGACCAGCACTGATCATTTCGTCAGTACGGACCCTAAATGCGAAGGGGCATGGGCCCAAGAGCTTCTGGGCTACGTTCTTCCTTAAGCAATCTGGAAGGCAATCTGGCTGAGTGCTTCGACACGAAGAAGTGGAGGGGCTTCGCGCATCGTTTCGGCCCAGTGGAGATTGGTGATTGTTGTGCAGTTTCTCCTGGTCGATCAGTAGAACAGGGCAATTTTGGCTTGCTTGCCGACCCGGATAGCGATTCGTGCCGGCCGCTTTTCCAGATGGATCAGCTTGTTTGAAGAGGTCACGCCGTCGATGTTTACTCCAGCGGTCACTTGCCTTTCTGCTTCGGTGCGGGAACTCTTCAGGCCCAGGGCTACCAGGAGCTTGGCAACATTGATGTCCACGGGATGGCTTTGATCGCTTAGCGCAGGGTCTAGCGACGCGGCAACCGCAACCTGTCGCAGGTCTACCACGACTTCTTCCGCCGTAGCTTCGAGGTTGCGCTGCTGGAAGCGCATGGCCCAATCCTCATCAGCTTTGCGGGCGGCCTCCTCGGAATGAAAGCCGGCGACAATGGTGCGTGCCAACGCCTTCTTCGCCTCCATAGGGTGCAGAGCTCCGCTGGCAACATCAGCCTGCATCTTTTCAATCTCGCTCTGTCGCAGGTCGGTCAGAAAAGTCCAGTAACGCCACATCAGCTCATCGGAAATGGACATCAGCTTTCCATACATCTCCGGGGCCGGCTCATGAATGCCAATCGCGTTGCCCAGGGACTTGGACATCTTCTGTACTCCATCCAGACCTTCGATAATCGGTGTCATCAGGACGATCTGGGATGGTTGATTGTAGTGGCGCTGTAATTCACGCCCGATAAGGAGGTTGAACTTCTGGTCTGTACCGCCCAGCTCGACGTCTGCGCGCAGGGCCACGGAGTCGTATCCTTGCGAAAGCGGATAGAGCAACTCATGCAGAGAAATCGGCTGCTCGTTGTTAAACCGGCGATGGAATTCTTCGCGCTCGAGCATCTGGGAGACGGTAAATTGCGCTGCGAGGCGAACAATGCCTTCGAATCCGAGGGTAGACAGCCATTCTGAGTTGAAGCGAACCTCGGTCTTATCGCGGTCGAGGATTCTGAAAACCTGGTCGGTATAAGTTTTTGCATTCTGGGAAATCTCTTCGCTCGGTGAGCGGCTTGCGGGTGACCGAGCGGCCAGTAGGATCCCCAATGAGCGAGGTGAAATCGCCAATGAGAAAGATGACCTGGTGGCCGAGGTCCTGGAAGTGCTTGAGCTTCCGCATCAGAACCGTGTGCCCAAGGTGGAGATCGGGCGCAGTCGGATCGAAGCCCGCTTTGACGCGCAGGGGCCGGTTGTCCCTTCGCGAAAGTTCCAGGCGTTCGCGAAGATCAGAAACGCGGATGATCTCCGCCGCCCCTTTCTGCAGGTAGTCGAGTTGCTCATCAATCGGCGGGAAGTGGATGGGAGAGACCTCTTTTAGCATTGGCTCTCAGCAGTATAAGGGTTTGAATCAGGGAGATTAAGCTTAGCGGATGAGGGCTATGCCAGTGGGTTGGGACATCGAGCAGTTGCGGGCGGATACTCGCGGGCTGCGAGCAAACCATCTTCTTCAATAATGCCGGGGCTAGCCTGCAGCCGCGACCAGTGGTCGCGAGGGTGATCGAGCATCTTCGGCTGGAAGAACAGATCGGCGGCTACGAGGCAGCCGATCGTGTCACAGCAGAACTTGAGGCCGTCTATGGCAGCGTGGCGCGGCTGTTGCATTGTGCTGCGGATGAGATCGCGTTGCAGGAGAACGCGACCCGGGGCTGGGAAATGGCGTTCTACTCACTGCGCTTCGCCGCCGGCGATCGTATCGTGACCTCGGCCAACGAATATGCCAGCAACTACATCGCGTTTTTGCAGGTCGCCCAGCGCACCGGGGCGGAGATTCACGTGGTCGAAAGTGACCAGGCCGGGGAGGTCGACCTGGAGGCATTGCGCAAGCTGCTGGATGACCGGGTCAAGCTCATCGCACTCACCCATCTGCCCACCAACGGCGGACTGGTCCAGCCGGCCGCGCAGGTGGGTGAGCTAGCCAGGCGCGCCGGCATTCCGTTCCTGCTCGATGCCACCCAATCGGCGGGACAGATACACCTGGACGTGCAAGCGCTGGGGTGCGATATGCTGTGCGCGACCGGGCGCAAGTACCTCAGGGGCCCTCGTGGCACCGGGTTTCTTTACGTCCGCCGCTCGATGCTCGAGCAAGATGGAACCTCCACTGCTGGATATGCACGCAGCCGACTGGATTTCGCAAGACAAGTTTGCGGTTCGCGGGGACGCGAAAAGGTTCGAAACCTGGGAATCGGCGGCGGCTACGCGACTGGGGTTGGGCGTTGCCATCGAATATGCCTTGGCGCTCGGGCTGAAGAACATCGAGCGCCGGGTTCAGGAGTTGGGCGCGCTGCTGCGGGAGCGGCTGGGCAAGGTGAAAGGCGTTACGATCCAGGACCTGGGCCGCGTTCGCTCGGGTCTCGTGACCTTCACCTGCGAGGGTCATGCAGCCGGAGAAGTGATGCAGGGGCTCAAGGAACAAGGCATCGCGGTTCGAGTTTCGGACCGGCCTTCGACCCGCATCGACATGGAACGGCGAGGGCTCGAAGAACTGGTCAGGGCGTCCGTGCATTACTACAACACGGAAGAGGAAATCGAGCGGCTCTGTGAGGCGGTACGACTGTGGATGCGGAACGTCTAAGGGAATACGTGCTCAGTTTGCCCCACGTGGTGGAGACCATGCAGTGGGGCGCCAACCTGGTTTATTGGGTGGGAGATAAGGCGATCGGCGGCAAAATGTTTGCCCTGAGCAATCTGGATGAGGACCATAAGGGGGTGCTTTCCTTTGCTGCCGGGCCGGAGCGATATGCAGAGTTGCTGGAAACGGATGGTGTGTTTCCTGCTCCGTACCTGGCGCGCGCCCATTGGGTAGCGATCGAACATTGGGGGGTCTTCCGCAGTAGCGAGCTCGAAGAGTTGCTGGAGTCTGGGCGCCGCCTGGTCTATGACAAGCTGCCAAAACGCACCAGGGAAGTGCTCGCGATGCCGGCGGCAGCACAACGAAAGTGGTTGCGAGATCGAAAGAGGTTGCTGGCTTCGCGGGCTGCTTCCCACTAGAACAGCCACCTGCCTATGAGTGGGTGGCCCAGGACTCGCTTTTGAGACCCGGGTTTCTCCGGGACGGGTGGTTGATGCCGAAACACCCAGGTTTCCTCTTGAAAAGTCGACTGGCCGGGACATCTACTGCCATGGGAGGTGAAGGGTGAGAGCTGCGTAATCCCACGCTCTTCGCAAGAACGCGAAGGATGGGGCCCGTCAATTGGTGGCGGGTAGAGTTTGAATAGTGCTTGGAGGGGGCGGATGAAATCAGGGTTTGTGCGGCTTGCCTGTCTGTTGGTCATCATGTTGTCGCTGCACCCGGTCGGGGCACAAAACGAAGACGGTTCAGCAAACCAGAAAAAGGCGCGGACAACTCTCGATGCGATGGTTGCTGCCCTCGGCGGCCAGCGATGGCTCTCCCTCACCAACACCATGCAGCAGGGCCGGACTTCCGGCTTCTACCAGGGCAAACCCACCGGCGCAACCTCAGAGTTCTACGAGATCCAGAAATTTCCCGACCAGACGCGCATCGAGCTCGGCAAGAAGCGAGATGTAGTGGAAATTATTTCCGGAGAGCACGTTTGGGAGGTGACCTACAAGGGCAAGAAGGAACTGCCCCCGGACCAGATTCAGGAACTGCTCCGGCGGCGCGCTCACTCCATTTGGACCGCTATCCACGTGTGGCTCAACGATCCCAGAACAGTGCTGATCTATGACGGGCAAAAGCTGGTGGAGCGCCACCTGGCCGACCAGACGACGCTCATCAATGCAGACAATGACAGCATCACCATCCAGACGGATGCAGAGACGCATCTGCCCTTGCGTCGCAGCTATCAATGGCGCGATCCGGTCTACAAAGACAAAAATACAGACGCGGAAACCTACGACAACTACCAGCCGGTGGAAGGGCTGCCCACCGCCTATACCCTGACCCGGTATCACAATGACGACATGACAAATCAGCGGTTCCTCACCCACGCCGCCTACGATGTTCCGCTGACGCCCGACATGTTCGATCCTGACGTGGCGGCGTCCAAAATCAAGAAATAGCCACATGGATGCTCTATAATCTGCCCTGCGACCATGGAAGAAGAGAACCCCAGGCAGGAGGCGGCGCAAGGGCTGGATATACGCCAGATCATGGCGATTCTGCCCCACCGTTATCCCTTTCTCCTGATTGACCGCATCCTCGAAAGCAGCCGCAAAAAGCGCATCGTGGCAATCAAGAACGTGACCATCAACGAGCCGTTTTTCCAGGGCCATTTTCCTGACTACGCCATCATGCCAGGAGTGCTGATGGTAGAAGCAATTGCCCAGGCGGGTGGGGTGCTGCTACTTCCCGAGGTTCCGGATCACGAAAATAAGCTGTTGGTCTTCTCCGGCATCGACCGCGCTCGCTTTCGCAGACCGGTGGTGCCCGGCGATCAGTTGCGCATCGAAGTGGATGTTTTGAACTGGAGGCCCCTGGCCGCACGGCTCGAGGGCAAGGTCTACGTAGAAGGCAAGCTGGCGTGTGAAGCCACCATCCTGTGCGCGGTGGTGCCCCGTCCAGGCCGCATTGGCAGTGACACTCCGGCGCGCCCGGTTGTTCCGCCTACGGAGGATCCGGCTTTGGAGACGGTGAGTCACGAGTGAGCATTCACCCAACAGCCATCGTGGCTGCTACGGCTTCTATTCCACAATCCTGCAAGGTTGGCCCCTACTGCACCATCGGTCCCGACGTCGAACTGGGCGAGGACTGTGAACTGGTTTCGCACGTGGTTCTGGACGGCAAGACCCGCCTGGGCGCCCGCAACCGGGTCTACTCCTTCGCCTGCCTGGGGGTTGCGCCGCAGGATCTCAAGTATCGGGGAGAGGCCACCGGCATCGAAATCGGCGACGACAATACCATCCGCGAATGTGTCACCATCTCGCGCGGCACCAAAGGGGGCGGCGGCACCACCCGGATAGGCAGCCACTGCCTGATCATGGCCTACACCCACATAGGCCACGACAGCACCATCGGGAACCATTGCATTCTGGCCAACGGCGCCACCCTGGCAGGGCATGTCACGGTGGAGGACCACGCCAGTGTGGGAGCACTTTGCCCCGTGCACCAGTACTGTTCCATCGGAAAGTATGCCTACGTGGGTGGAGGAACCACCATCACGCAGGATGTTCTGCCCTACTCCCTGACGTCCGCCAAGCGCGAAACCCATGCCTACAGCCTGAATCGAATCGGCTTGGAGAGGTCCGGCTTCAGCCCGCAGCAAATGCGCGCGCTGCAGCATGCTTATCGGGTGCTGCTGGCATCCAGGCTGAACACCACGCAGGCCCTGGAGCGGCTGCGCGCGGAAGGTGAACCGGAGGAGAACGTGGCCTACCTGGTCGCTTTTATCGAGCGCTCGCAGCGAGGCGTGATCAAGTAGGAGCGGCCGAGTGAAACCAGAACAGATCAGCAGGCTGGGTCTGATTGCCGGCAATGGACGATTTCCATTTCTGTTGTTGGACGCGGCGCGTGCTCATGGGGTGCAGGTCGTGGTCGCGGCCATCAAGGAAGAAACGGAAACGGAAATGGATACGCGGGCCGCGCAGGACCCAGGGATACGGGTTCATTGGCTTTCCTTAGGCGAGCTTTCGCGGTTGATCGAAACCTTCCATCAGGAAGGTGTGACTCGGGCAGTGATGGCCGGCCAGGTCAAACATAAGCAGATCTTCTCCAGCATTCGCCCGGACTGGCGGCTGGCCAAGCTGCTCCTGAATCTCCGTACCCGAAACACTGACATGCTGCTGGGCGCAGTGGCCAAGGTATTGAGCGACGAAGGTATCGAGCTGATCTCGTCCACTGCTTACCTGGAACCGCATCTAGCACGGCCAGGGGTCTTGACGGAGCGCGCACCTACGCAGGAAGAGGAACAGGATCTGGCCTACGGGCGCCAGGTCGCTGCCGCGCTGGCCGGCTTCGACATTGGGCAGACCGTTGTGGTCGCGGGACAGGCTTGTGTAGCGGTCGAGGCGATGGAGGGTACCGATGCCACCATCGAGCGCGCCGGGGCGCTCCTGGGCACCCTGGAGGCCGATGGCGAAGCTTCTACATTGGAACGCAGACTGAGCGTGGTGAAGGTCGCCAAGCCGGCTCAGGACATGCGCTTCGATGTGCCGGTGATCGGGTCCAACACCATCGAGACTATGCGCAGGGCCGGAGCCACCTGCCTTTCGATTGAAGCAGGCCGCACCCTCATCTTCGACTTGGACACCATTCGTCAGTTGGCCGCAGCGGCCGGGATCGCGATCATCGCGGTGTGAGTGGACAGAGAAATATGAAAAGAGCTCTAATCAAGTGGGAGATTCCCGTGAAAATATCAAAGTTTGCCTACCTCACTGTCCTGGTGGTTCTGCTCGCTGGCGCCATCTTAAGTGTCCGCGGAAAAGCGGATGATACCGCCCTGCCTCAAGCCGGCCAGACGGCCCCCGACTTTACCCTGCCATCGCAAGATGGCTCCAACATCAGCCTCGATAGTTTCCGCGGTAAGTGGGTGGTGCTTTATTTCTATCCCAAGGACATGACCACCGGCTGCACCATTGAAGCGCACAACTTCCAGCAGGATATGGAGAAATATCAGAAATTGAATGCCGTGGTGGTGGGTGTGAGTGTCGACTCGACCGGCAGCCACAAGGAGTTCTGTGCCAAGGAAGGGCTGAGCTTCAAGCTTCTCAGCGACCAGGATAAGAAGGTCGTGGTGCAGTATGGCTCCATGGGAGATTACGCGGGTGTGAAGATTGCCAAGCGCAATACATTTCTGATCGATCCGCAAGGGAAAATTGTCCAGGTGTGGACTGGCGTCAACCCCTCGCAGCACAGCCAGCAGGTTCTGGCCGCGCTGAACGGCTACGAGAAAAAAGGCTAACCGGGTACATAGCAACCGCAGATCCCTCCAGTGCACTCCCCTCTTTTAGCCCCTGCGATCAGATCGCAGGGGCTAAAGAGTCTGCGGGAGAACCGGTCCTGGAAAGGCACGGCCTCAGCCGGGATGTGTCGTCCCTTCGGGACTCGCCTCATAAACCTTTCCTACCCGGCACTGCCGTGCCGGGCTACAGGCTGTTCCGTCCCCGTTCGACAAGCTCAGGGCAGGCTCTGCGGGACTGCTTCGTTGCGGCATCTACCCAAGTCTACGTCCGCCGCAAGAGCGAGCATGCGATTCAACAACCCCTTCGACCTGTAAAGCCGCCTTGGGAAGATTCAAGCAGCAGTCGGGTCCGGGCAAGAATCCCAAAGGGCACTCTCTTTATCAGAGGATAAGAGAATTCAGAGGACAGAATAAAACTTACCTCAGCGAACCTCAGGGCTGAAGCCGGAAACGGCAGTGTGATCTAACGGGCCGCAACGAAGCAGTCCCGCAGAGACGGAACAAACTGTAACCCGGCACGGCAGTGCGGGTGGGCTACGGTTATGAGGCGAGTCCCGTAGGGACGGCACATAGCCCAGCCAGTACGTGAGCAGCCAAGTCCATTTGCAGTCATTGCGCTTTAGAAGCGAAATGGAGAAACCTTCGCTTTGCCCCCTCCCCTCCAACCTCCAGACGCAAAAAAGCCCGGCTGCCAGCCGGGCTTTTTTGCTTGCCTTGTGTTGCGAACTACTTCTTCTTTGTTGCCTTCTTTGCTGCCTTCTTCGCCGGAGCCTTCTTTGCTGCCTTCTTGGCTGACGACTTCTTTGCTGCCTTCTTAGCCGGAGACTTCTTCGCTGCCGACTTCTTGGTTGCTGCTTTCTTCACTGCCAAAGGAATACCTCGTTTGTTGGTAGATTTTTTGGTACTGGCGCTTTTCTTGTTGCCGACCGCTTTCGCAGCCTTACTGCCGCTTTTCGCGCCCTTGGTGCTCTTCTTCGCGGCAGATTTCGTTACGGCCTTTTTGGCCGGAGCTTTTTTGGCCGGAGCTTTCGCTGCCGCTTTGGCCGCCGCAGGTGGCGCGGCGGTCTTCTTGGCCGCAGTTTTCTTTGCTGCTTTCTTGGCCGGTGCCGGGGGTGGAGCAGGAGGAGCAAGCAACTCCTCGCCCGGAACCAGAGTGGCTACGACGACACTCACTTCTTCTTCTTCGTCGTCGTCGAAGCCGTCTTCCAATTCATCTGGATACTCTTCTGCCTCGGCTTCAAACTCGTTGTCAGCGTTTGCGTACAGTTTGTGCTCGTCCTGCATTCTTATGCCTCCAAGGCTTTGGTTGCGACGGATTCGGATCGCAGACAACCGTTTTCCATCATACTTGCCTGCGGCGCGGATTATAGCAACAGCATGCAACGGGATGCCAATCTCACGCAAGTGAGAATTAAGTTTCTTTTCCATTCTTGGCGTTGGCATGGGTGGAGGACGATGCGCGAGCAGGGGGTTTTTTCGCTCGCCCGCTCGCACTCCCCCGATGTTTGCTGCTGACGCGAGCAATGTGGGCGGGCTCGGCAACATAGAGTCGGCGGCCCGGTTCCAGGTGCGCCACGGTCAGATGATTCCAGCGGCGGAGCTGCTGCACGGTCACGTTAAAGCGATCGGCCACCGTAACCAGTGTGTCGCCGTGTTCAACTTTGTAAAGCGTGAGCCGCGATTTGCTGGAGGATGTGGGGGGCACCGGGATGACGAGCGAATCGGTCGCGGAAAGATCATCGCCCGGTTCCAATTGGTTGACGAAGACGATCTCCGACGCATTGACGTGGTAGTCGCGAGCGACGGTGGTCAACGTTTCTCCCGCAACCACCTTGTGAAACCGCCATTGATTTCGCTTGTCTGCAGGGATTTCGGCAATCCGTTTCTGGTAAAGCTCTTTGCTGCCGGCAGGCAGATGCAGCTCGAAAGGGCCGTCTGTGGGTGTGCTCATGCGCAACAGGCTGGGATTCAGGTCTGCGATTTCCTGCACCGGCGCTTCGACCAGGTCAGAGACCAGGCGCAGGTCGACACTGTAGTCGGTGGTGACGATGTCGGTGACCAGCGGCGGGTCGGGCGTGAGCGACTGCAATCCGTACTGCTGCGGATTTTTGGCCATGATGGCCGCGGCGATGATGATAGGAACGTAATTTTTAGTCTCCTTGGGCAGCGCGTTGCGGCGGTAAAGCTCCCAGAAGTCGGCGTACCCGGTGCGCTCCACCGCCTTTTGTACATTGCCCGGGCCCCAGTCGTAGGCTGCCATGGCGAGGTACCAGTCGCCCAGCTGAGCGTAAAGTTCCTTCATGTATCGAGCGTAGGCGTGGGTTGATTTTTCCGGATCGAAGCGCTCGTCATACCAGCCGTTGCGGGTGAGCCCATAGACGCCGTAGGGCATGAACTGCCACATCCCGCCGGCACCGGAGCGGCCGTTCACGATCTGCGGTTGAAAGCCAGACTCGGCCACTGCCTGGTAAATAAGATCCTGAGGAACCTTCTCTTCCGCCAGCACGGTTGTGATCATGGCGTGATAACGGCCGGCCCGCTCCAGCGACCGCATCAGCGTTCCCCGGCCCTTGGACGAGAAGTAGCTGATAAAGCCGGCAACGGGATCGTTGATTAATAGCGGCAGATCGGACTGGGTGGTCTTGAGTTCCTGAATGGCTTGCGCCTTGACATTTGGATCCACCGGGAAAGTGACGTCGTTGGCGATATCGACCGGAGCCGGTTCTATTTTGGGAGCAAATCCATTGCCTTGCTTGAGCGCCTCCATCTCCAGCGTATTGACGGCGTCCACCACACGATCGAATTCGTCGCGCAGCTGGGGTTGGGTGCGCAGATCGAAATTGGCGGTGAGCATCAGGTCCACGGCGCGGTCGAAGTCCGCCTTGGCCGGTTGCAGTTTGCCGGCATGGTAATTGGCCACACCGCTCTGATAAGCCGATTCGACCGAATCGATGAGGGCCTGTACCTCGTGGCTGGCAGGGGGCGTCGCCGGGGCAGGAGACGCTACGGTGGTAGAAACAGCGGGCTGGGAGGGCTTCAGCGCGGGGGCGGTTGCCTGCGGTGATTTGACAGAGGTCTTGCTCACCGCGTCTTCCGGCACACACCCGTCAAGCAGCAGCGAGGCCGCGGCCAGCACCAGCAGCAACGCTCTGGGATCGATCTTCAATCCTCTGAATAAGCCCATGCAGTAACGCTTTCGGGCACCCCTCTGTCATTGCTGTACAACATGTGTTGACCTTGATTGTATTGCCCGGAACGCGGCAATGTGAATGATAAGATCGGGGGAGAGACCTGCCTCTCGTTGCACAACTGAGTCATCACCCGCCGATCGGCTTCCCTTCATGGACACCAAGCACATCCGAAATTTCGCCATCATCGCTCATATTGACCATGGGAAATCCACGCTCTCGGACCGGCTGCTGGAGCTGACCGGCTCGTTGACGGCGCGGGAGATGCAGGCCCAGGTGCTGGATGCGATGGACCTGGAACGGGAACGCGGCATCACCATCAAAGCCCACGCGGTGCGCATGAATTACCTCGCCCAGGATGGCGAGATGTACCAGTTGAATCTTCTAGATACGCCCGGGCACGTTGATTTCTCCTACGAGGTTTCCCGCTCCCTGGCGTGCTGTGAGGGCGCTCTGCTGGTGGTGGATGCGTCCCAGGGCGTGGAGGCCCAGACGCTGGCCAACGCCCACCTGGCGATCAACAACGGGCTGGACATGATTCCGGTCATCAACAAAATCGACCTGCCCAGTGCGGACGTTTTGCGCACCCAGGAAATGATCGAGTCCACGGTGGGTTTGGACGCTACCGATGCGCTGCCGGTGAGTGCCAAAACCGGGCTTGGAGTTCCCGATGTGCTGGAAGCGATTGTGCGCCGTCTGCCCCCGCCCACGGGAGACGCAGAGGCGCCGCTGCAGGCCCTCATCTTCGATTGCCATTTCGATCCTTATCGCGGAGTGATCGTATTGTGCCGGGTGATGAGCGGCATTTTGCGCAAGGGAATGAAGATCCGGTTGATGTCGAATGACCGGGTATTCGATGTCGAAGCGGTGGGTGTCCTCACCCCCAAGCCTTTGGAAATTGAGCAGCTGTCAGCCGGCGAAGTGGGTTTCTTTTCGGCCACGATCAAGAACGTGGCCGATACCAAGATCGGCGACACGGTCACCGACGATACCCGTCCCGCGGCGGCGCCATTGCCCGGCTTCAAAGACATCCAGTCCATGGTGTTTGCCGGGCTCTACACCGTGGACTCGCATGAGCACACCTTGTTGCGGGATGCGCTCGAGAAGCTGCGGTTAAACGACTCCTCTTTTTTCTTCGAGCCGGAAAGCTCGGTCGCCCTCGGATTTGGTTTTCGTTGTGGCTTTCTGGGGCTGCTGCATATGGAGATCATTCAGGAACGCCTGGAGCGTGAGTTCAACCTGGATCTGATCACCACCGCTCCCGGGGTGCGATACAAAATTACACTGACGAACGGATCGGTGATCGAAGTGGAGAACCCATCTCGTTGGCCAGATCCGAGCGACATCGAAAAGATCGAAGAGCCGGTGATCATCGCCAGCATCCTGACCAGCGAAGAGTATGTCGGCGGCATCCTGAAACTGGTTGAGGAGAAGCGGGGCAGGCAGAAGAACTTCGAATATGTCACTCCGACGCGGGTGATGCTGACGTACGAATTGCCGCTGAATGAAATTGTGCTCGACTTCTACGACCGTTTGAAATCGGTCTCGCGGGGTTATGCGTCGCTCGATTACCAGCTGGCGGGCATGTGGGAGTCTCCCATGGTCAAGCTGGATATCCTGGTTTCGGGCGAACCGGTCGATGCGCTGTCGATCATTGTGCATCGCGACTTTGCCTACGATCGGGGACGAGCGCTGGTCTCCAAGATGCGCGAGTTGATTCCAAGGCAGATGTTCGAGGTTGCCATTCAGGCGGCCATCGGGGCCAAGATCGTCTCCCGGGAAACGGTCGCCCCGTTACGCAAGAATGTGATCGCCAAGTGCTACGGAGGAGACATCAGCCGTAAGCGCAAGCTCCTGGAAAAGCAAAAAGAAGGCAAGAAGCGGATGAAGCGCATAGGTAAAGTTGACATCCCCCAGGAAGCCTTTTTGGCGGTCCTTAAGGTCGGGGAGGATAGCAGCAAATGAAACCGATTTCAGGTTACGTTGGTCCACTGCCCAGAAGGGCTCTTGTGGAAACCTCCAATTTGGAGCCTGCAGCCGGTGGGCATGGCGTCAAATGGCGCTACCCTAGGCATGACCTATGCAAGTAGCTCAATTTATGGGGCTTAGGGAGTAGTACGCGAGGTCTTCCGGGGCTTTCGCGAAGACTGCGATGCAGGCGGCAAAAAACGCGGCCGAGCTTTCCACAAAATTTTCCACAGCCCACCGAGCGCCGTGGCTGATACATTTTTGCTCTCCTCGAGAGCATTATTGAGAGTTTTTTACACCCCCGGGCAAGCTAGGCCTGCCCGGGACAAAAAGCCGCTCGAAACGCTTACTGCGGCGGCTTGGTCGTGCTGGGCCTGGGGGTGGTGCCGGTGCGCCCGGGAGTGGACGTGCTCGGGCGCGGAGCCGACGGAGTGCTGGCACCTGCTGCCGGCTGCGGAGGAACGCCGGACTTGGCATTGTAGGCGTCTACTACCGCCTTGGTAATGTCGGTTGACCCATTGGCCCACAGTACGGGGGTCTGCTGGGCGCTGGTATCGAGCACCAGTGTAAATTTGTTCTGGTTCGAGTAAGCATCCAGCACGGCATATACCTTCTGTGCCAGCTGCTGATACATATCGTTCATCGCACCGCTTGCCTCGTTCTGCGCGTCTTCCGCAGAGCGCTGTAAGGACTTTGTCTTTTCATCGATGGTTCTCAGCTGGCTATCGCGCTCCGGCTCGCTGAGATTGGAGCCGGCGTCCTGCAATTTCTTTTTGAGAGAATCGATCTCGTCACTCTGCGCCTTCAGCGCTGCTTGCTTAGGCTCGAACTTGACCCGCAACTGAGCGAAGTTCCGTTGCCCTTCATTGGTTGCTGCTACCGCCTGCTGGAAGGCAATGATGGCGATTTTCGCACTCGCAGGGACTGCCGGAGCGGCAGTAAGCGCGGACGTTGCATCGGCCGGAGTGGGAGCAGAGGGAGCTGAGGGAGCAGTAGCCTGGGCTAACGCGCCCACGCCGGTAGCGGAGGCGAGCAGGCAAACTAGGGTGAACGAACGCTTCATCGGAATACGAAACTCCTTTTGATCTTTGAATCCAGATCGCCCGCGTCTTTCAGCGGAAAGCGGGCCTTCGCTTGCGGGTCTCCCGCAGGCGCATTTGCATTGCAGTCACCTGGCCAGCGCATCTGGCAGCAAATGCGAAGAAGAGACACGGACCGAGATAATCACAGGGCCAGCAGTGATTATAGGTGCGGGCGGAAAGAGCGTCAACGCACGGGAAAACAAACTGGGTGGCCAGGCGAGTCGTATTTCTTGCCCTGCCACAAAGGATCGGGTGCCCCATCTTTCGTGCTGACGCTCTTAGAAGGTGGTGCTCACGCTCAGGCGGAAGGTCTTTCTCGGCTCGCGGAAATGCAACAGCGAGTCATATGCGGTAATCGCTTCCTGGTAGGTGAAGTCGCCCGCCCCGCCGGCGGGGAACATGCTGCGTGTGATCAGGCTTTCGCCCTGCCTATCCTCGTACAGACGAAGCAGGTTATAAGCGTAGTAGAGGCGCATGGGCGCATTCACGATGGGCAGCATGGCGGATATTTCCCCGCCGACAGAGGTGCGCGGCCGGAAGTTGGTGCCGTCGATAGGCCGGATTTCGTTAATAAACTGAATGGCCTGGCCGCCCTGGCAAGCGCCGTTGAAGTAGGCAGTGCAGCCATAGAGCGGCGAGTTGAGCTGGTCAGCACCCTCTACGCTTTGCCGCAACTGGGAGTGGCGAACGACAGAAGTAATGTCAAAGTCGTCGAAGATAGCAAAACCGACCGGCCCTGCAATGGGAATGCGATATTCGACGCTGGTGGTCATCTTGGCGTCGCCACCCACTGAGACCGGCCGGTAAATGGGGATGGGGATCGTGATGTTCCCCAGGGTGTAGTTGCCGGGCTGGATGGGAACGGGCGTACCGTCTGGGTTCGTGAGAGTGATATTCGTTCGCACCGGAATGAAAGCGTACGGTGTTGCTGAACGCACATCAAAGCCACGCAGTTCGTTGTCGCCGCCGGAATAGAAGCGGGAAAAGGCGGTGCGACGTCTCCGCTGAAACCCTGGATATAAGAGAGTTGAACGCGATAGCCAAGCGTGTTGCGCCCATCCCGTCTGGGGATGCAGACCCTTCATTCCAATGAAGTGCTTGTATTGAATGACCGGGGTGAAATAGCGGACATTGCCGAACAGTCCAGCCACCTGGAAGGCAGCGGAGATGTCCGTTCCGTAGTGCGGCCTGAAAATGGTGGGGCCAACCGTGTTGTAGATATAGCTCAAAGAAACCGAGCTCGTATAAATGCCTTCCAGTGCATTCGGGCCCTGAATTTGACCACTGCGGAAGGCGAGTGTCTGAAAGAGGTTGGCGGAAGCCTGGCTGAACGTCGTAATGCTCGACTTATCCCAGCTGTAGGTTAGGCCCACGCGCTTGAACGAGCGCTTAATCGGATATTGCAGCGAAAAGTTCAACCCGGTTGAGGACTGGTTGTAGTTCTGGGTCAGCGATTGCTGGGCGGCCGTCAGGTTAGTGGACTGGCCGGTCACGGCGGCGTAGTTGCGAGCCGAATTGAAATCCGACTTCCTGGAGAAGAGCTGGAAGCCCACGCTGATCGGTCGATTGCGCAAGTAGGGCTCGTTGAAGGCGAACACGGCGCTGCGTGCCAGGTTGCCGATATTGCCCTGCAGACTCAACGTTTCGCCCAGGCCGAGGAAGTTGTTGGTGGAGTAATTAAGGCCCAGGAAAGTTCCCGAAAGACCGCTGACGCCGCCATTCAAGCCGATCGAGTTCTTGCCCTTCTCATGGACTTTGAGCAGCAGGGAAACAGTGCCATTCTCGGCATCAATGTGCTGTTCGGAGTCGGTATCGATCTTGAGTGGATCGAAATAATCCAATTGATTCAGGCGAAGCAAACTCTGTTCCCACAGGTTGCTGTTGTACAGCGAGCCTTCTTCGAGCAGCAGTTCGCGGCGGATGACGCGGTCACGGGTGATGGTGTTGCCCTGAAACTCGATGCGCGACACGGTAAAAGGCTTGCCTTCATCGATGTCTATATCCAGGAAGACCTGGTGCTTGGCATCGTCCACGCGGGGGGTAGGCACCGCGGTGAAGTTGATGTAACCCAGCGAGTTATAGGCCTTACGCAGATTCTCCAGTCCCTTACCGATGGCGGTGGCGTTGAAAAATTCACCGTCCTTGGTAGGAAACTGAGCGCGTAGCGCCTTGACGTTCTGCACGTGGGTGTTGCCGGTGAAGGTGACGCCGCCAAGCCGATAGCGCTGCTCTTCTTCGACCGGGATCTTGATGTCGATGCGCTTGCCTTTGCGGGGGCGGAAGGTTAAGAACGAAAGCCCGCCCTCGTTGCGGATGTGGGTAATGGGATCGGCGACCGCGGCTTTGAAATAGCCCCGGTCCTGCATAGCGCGGCGAACCCGCTCCGTATCTTCCTCCAGCTTGCTGGCATCGTAGGTTCGGGCAAAGAGGTTTTCGAAGAAAATAGAGTGCGGGATGCCAACTGGGCGCAGGTTCTTCATGGACGCGCGCAGTTCGCGGGAAGACACTGCGTGGTTCCCGGTGAAGGTGATATTCCCCACTTTCACCGTCGGGCCTTCCTTGATATTGAAGTTGACCGCAACCGAGGAGGGCGGGATGTTCTTGATCTCTGGCTTCACGGTGGCAAACTGATGCCCGTGTTCGGCCAGAAGGGCGCGGATAATATCGACCGCCCGGGCCAGCTTGGTCGGGTCGTAGGGACTTTCCTGGGAAAAGCCGGTGAGATGCTCCTTCTTGAAGCGGTCGAGAACGTCGGAGGTCGAGACGGAGTTCAGACCCTTGTAGTTGATCTCGCGGATGGTGGGCTTTTCCTTCACGATCACGTCGAGAATGATGCCCTTGGGGGTATCTTCACGGGCGATCTGCAGGTTCTCGAAGTATCCCGTATTCCACAGTGAGTTGAAGTCGCGCTCGATCGTCGCCGGGTCGTAGGCATCTCCCGGATGGGTGAACAGCCGCGCCAGCACCGTTTCCCTGGGAATGCGCCGATTGCCGATCACCCGAATATTAACGATCGTGTTGGGCTGAGCGGTGTCCTGCTGAGCCCAGGCGATCAGACTGGAACCGCAAAAGAGAAGCAGCACTGCGATCCTGCACAGACTCAAAAAGAACCACGCAGGCTGGAAAAAGAACCGCGCAGGTTGGTTCTGAGGAAACCGGGAGCGAAGGCTCCCTGACACGACGCGAAGAATAGGCACACCCTCACTGCTGAAAATCGGAACCGGCTCAGGGAAAAGGCGATTATATGTGACGGATGGGGTACTCCCCAACTCCGGGGTCTGTTTGCTCACGCTACCTACCATCCCGGAGATCCGCTCAGCTGAGACACCACAATCCCATTAACTCTCCAGTTCGCTTGAAGCAAAGTACTCGCCCAGTGAGGAATCCCACGACACTGAGAGAAGATTGGGCTTGCAACAGATCTGGCAGTCTTCCACGTAATGCTGCCGGCCCCCGGCCGACTCGTCCACCACGATCTCATTCCACTCTCCACAGCCCGCGCACTGGAAACCCGCCGGAAACGGCATTGTCTTCTCTCGTTTGAGCAGGTGCTCTTAGTCTATCGGAGGGAAGAGGTTTTGCGCTTCTTCGGCTGAGAGCTTTCGTACTTCCACCAGTGTTGAGTAAAACGTGGCTCCCCGGCCCAGGTCGGTGAGCCGCTCAGAAGTAAGCGCGTTGACGTTGTTGCCCCCGGTCGAGAGCTTGTTCCAGTTGAGGCTGGCCGCAACCACCCCGGCCGGCACGCTGCCATCGATGCGCGCGCGCAGGCGGATCTTTCCCCGCGCGTTGAAGATCTCCACCCAATCGGCATCGCTGATCTGCCTGGCGCAAGCATCGCTCGAATGCATCATGGCAAAACCCGGCGATTCCATCTTCTGATGGCTGGGAAGATTGGCAAAAGTTGAATTCATATAGTTGTCGGCCTTGCGGGGCAGGAATTCCAGAGGAAAGGTGTGAGCATCCGCGCCCCGGCGCGATTCGTCGGGAGGCCGATACGATGGCAACGGATCCAGCCCCTGCGCAGCCAGGGCGCTTGAATAGAATTCGATCTTGCCGCTGGGGGTGGCAAAAATGCCATTGCCCAGGGATTCCGCTTCGGTCTGCTGGTAAATGCGCTTTTTGGCCACCAGCTCGTCCGAATTTCCTCCCAGCGCTTGCGCGATCAGGTCGTCGACACTGTCGCGGAAGCAGGGCTCTGGGAATTCCATCCGCTGCGCCAGTTGGCTGAACAGGGCAACGTTCGATCGTGCGTCCCCCAGAGGGGTCGATGGCCTGCTCGGAGAGCTGGAGATAGTAATGACCATAACTTCCCTGGAAGTCTTTGTGTTCGAGGAACGTGGTGGCGGGGAGCACGATATCTGCGTAGTCGGTGGTGTCGGTAAAGAATTGCTCATGCACTACGGTGTAGAGGTCGTCGCGCAGCAGTCCGCGGACCACGGCGTTTTGATTGGGAGCAATTGCCGCGGGATTGGAGTTGTAGACGAAAAGCGCTTTCACCGGCGGTGAGTCGAGTTCGGTGAGCGCGTGTCCGAGGCGCGACATGTTCACCATGCGCGCAGGACGCTCGAGCGGGCTGGCCAGCATCAAATCGGGCCTCTCAAGAGCCGTGGTGTCGAAGGGAAAGGCTCCGCCGAGAGAGAGCTGCATACCTCCTCCCAGATGCTTCCAGGAGCCGATCAGGGCAGGAAGCATGCAAACCGCACGAGCCGCCGCACCACCGTACTGCGAGCGCTGGATACCGTAGTTCAAGCGAATGACAGCGGGAGGATTGGTCGCGTATTCGCGCGCCAGGAGCTGAATGTCGGCCGCCGCAATGCCTGTCAGCCCGGCTACATGCTCCGGCGTGTAGGGCTGAACATGTTCGCGAAGAGCTTCGAATCCGTGGGTGTGCCGGGCGACGTAGTCGCGGTCGTAGAGCCCTTCTTCGATGATGAGGCGCATCATGCCAAGCGCCAAAGCCGTATCGGTGCCGGGCTGAATGGGAATGTGCCAGTCAGCGGCGCGGGCGGTGCGGGTTCGATAGGGATCAATCACGACGAGTCGGGCGCCATTACGGCGTGCTTCTTCGACGAAGGGCCAGAGGTGAACGTTATTACCGTGAATGTTTGCCGCCCAGGCGATGATGTACTTTGCATGGCGGAAATGTTCCGGGTCGGTGCCCAGCTTTTTTCCGTAGACCGAAATAAGGGCGTCAGCGCCGGCGGTGGCGCAGATGGTGCGATCAAGGCTGGGAGGCGCCGAGGCGATGAAAGAAGCGGCGATCCATGGATCCGTAGCCCAGCACCCCCATATTTCCTGCGTAGGAATAAGGGAGGATAGACTCCGGACCGTGCTCTTCGGCTATGGTTCGCAGCCGTTTTGCGATCAGGTCCAGTGCTTCCTCCCAGCTGATGCGTTCGAAGGCGTCCGCTTCGCTGCCGGGGAGCTTTCTGCCTTTGGGTGCTCCGGGTTTACGCCGCATGGGATACAGCAGGCGGGCAGGAGAATAAACGCGATCCAGATATTTGGCCACTTTGGCGCAGAGAAAGCCACGGGTCACGGGATGCGTCGGATCGCCCTGCACTCGGGTCGCTTTCCCCGACTCGTCAATGGTTACGAGAACAGCGCAGGAGTCCGGGCAGTCATGGGAACAGACAGTCTGAACAGTTCTCGAAGGGGGCATTCCTCATTGTAGAGGCAGCGCGCCACACTTAAGGAACCACACGGATTATCCAGTCAAAGCACTGCCGTGGAAGAACGGATTACCGAGTCAAAGCACGAGTGGGTGGTGGCCCAGGTCTCGATTTTGAGACCTGGGCGTACACGGTAGAACCTGATTTGCCGTGAAAACCCAGGTCTCAAAAGCGAGACCTGGGCCACCCACCTATATGCTGAGGCGGGAATGCACGATGCTGAGGCAGGACTGCATGACTTGCAGCTGGAATGCATGATTCGCAGGGAGGGAGGTATGCGTCGAGTTTGTTATTTGCTCGTTCTGGCGCTCACAGTTGCATCATCATCGTGGGCACAAATGGCTCCGGAGGCCGCCATTCGTCACTTGCTGGATCAACAGACGATGGATTGGAACCGGGGCGATGTGGATGCCTTCATGAAGGCCTATGAAGACTCACCCGATACCACGTTTGTCGGCCAAACGGTGCAGTATGGCTATACCACGATTCGCGATCGCTACCAGAAGCTCTATAGTTCGCCCGCGGCCATGGGCAAATTGACCTTCACCCATCTGGCGATTCGGGTCCTGGACTCCGGCTACGCGATCGCTACCGGGAACTTTCATTTGGAGCGGACCGCGGCGGGTGGCGGCAATGCCGACGGCATCTTCTCCCTGCTGTTGAAACAGGAATCCCAGGGATGGAAGATTATTCTGGACCACAGCAACCGCACTAACTGACAGAACTCAGATCTGCAGCACTTCTCTTTCCTTGTTGCGGCACATCTCTTCCATCCGCCTGATTTCGTCGTCGGTCAGTTTTTGTATTTCCTCGAGCGAGCGTTTCTCTTCATCCTCGGAAATCTTCTTGTCTTTGCCGGCTTTCTTAATCAGATCGTTGCCGTCACGACGGATATTGCGCACGGCGGTGCGATGGTCTTCCAGGGTCTTGTTCAGATGCTTGACCACTTCGCGCCGGCGCTCCTCAGTCATGGGAGGAACCGGGATGCGAACGATCTTGCCGTCATTCTGAGGATTGAACCCCAGGTCAGAAGCGCGCAGCGCTTTCTCAATATCACCCAGGATGCTCGGATCCCAGGGCTGAATCACGATCATGTTGGCATCGGGAGCAGTGACCTGGGCTACCTGGTTCAGGGGCATATCACTGCCGTAGTAGGGGACCTTGATCTGGTCCAGCATGTGCACGGAGGCACGGCCGGTGCGGGTGGAGGCGAGATTGGCGCGGAAATCATCAACTGCCTTCTCCATCCGCGTCTTGAGCTGTTGCTGGATATCTTTTAGCACGGGAATATTGCCCATTACGGAGACTGCCATTTTCTTCTTCCCCCGAAATTAAATAGACATTGCCTGCTCACGTGCATGGTACGACGAGCGCACGAGCGGTCCCGACTCCACGTGGCGGAATCCCATGCTCAGCGCCTCTTCACGCATGTAGGCGAACTCCTCCGGCGTGTAATAGCGCGCCATCGGCAGGTGGTCTCTGGATGGACGCAGGTACTGGCCAATGGTCAACACGTCGGTCCCCACCGCAGCCAGGTCACGGTACACCTGCAGCAACTCGTGCATTTCTTCTCCCAGGCCAACCATAACCCCGGACTTGGTGATCATGCGCGGGTCGACGGCCTTGGCATACTCCAACAAGCGCAGCGTCCGTTCATAGCGCGCTCCCGAGCGTACCGCGCGATAGAGCCGTGGAACCGATTCGGTGTTGTGGTTCACCATCTCCGGCTTGGCCTCGACCACAATCCGGATGGCTTCTTCGTGGCCTTGAAAGTCCGGGATCAGGACTTCTACCTGGCAACCCGGGGCCTGGCGGCGGATCTCCTCGATCACCATGGCAAAAGCACGCGCCCCACCCAGAATATCGTCGTCACGATTCACGCTGGTGATCACGGCATGTTTAAGCTCGAGAATAGCGACCGCTTCGGCCACGCGACGCGGCTCGTCAAAGTCGATCGGATCAGGGCGCCCCTTGGGCACGGCGCAGAAACCGCAGCGCCGGGTGCAGGTATTGCCCAGCATCATGAAGGTAGCGGTGCGCTGGTTCCAGCACTCGCCTATGTTCGGGCAATGGGCGGATTCACAGACGGTATGCAGGTTGAGAGATCGAGCCAGGCTCTTCAGCTCGTGATAATTGTCGCCCACCGGGGCGCGCGCCTTGAGCCAGGCGGGCTTGGGAGCGGGACGGCGTGGGCTCTGGTCGATCTGAACAAGGTCAATCACGCTGGTCTCATTGTACCGTGGCTAACGAAGACGCCCGATTACCTCGGATCGCACCAGATAGAGAAAGAAGACCAGGTTGATGACAGCCATGAATGCTCCTGGCGGCTGATGAAAGCGGAACAGCATGTAGCAGCCGAAGCACATGGAGCAAAAGGCCGCGCCCAGTGTAAGCGCCCAACCCCAGCGGCGCAGGCGGATCATTCCCAGGCCAGCAGCGGCAAACACAGTACACAGCGCCAGAACGGGTGTGGGATAGCGGTGGGTCAGCACTCCAACCACGCCCAACACCGCCAGGGCCAGCATCCACAAGGCGATGGCAGCCATTCCAGGCAAGGGCAGTCCAGTAGACCGTGGTTTGGACTCGCTCATAAGCTATGCAGATAAGCCAGCAAATCATTGAGCTGCTGATCCGTCAGTGTATTGCCCAGCGGCGGCATCATGCCTCTCCCCCTGAGAATCACCGAAGTCACACGCGCGTCATTCGCGGCTCCTCCGCTGGGCAAATAGGGTTTGCGAAAGAGGCCCTGAAGACCCGGACCCATGAGGCCTTCTTCGCTGTCGGCGTAGTGGCAGTTGGAGCATCGAGCCACGAAGACCTGGCGGCCATAGGCCTCTTGCGGCGTGAGCGCGGTGAGAGGTTTCGACGGCGCGGAAGGATGGCATCCGAGCGCGGGCAGCAGGGCAAGCGAAAGCAGTCTCTTCAATTCGACTCCGCGATTGCGGCCACGATCTTGTCCATGGCCGTCCGGTCGGCGGGCAGGGACGGACTGTGATCGGTGCACATAATAGAGAAGGCAACCGTCTGGCCGCTGGCCGCTACCAGGTAGCCGCTCAGGGCCCGGGCTTCGCCCAGCGTGCCTGTTTTAGCGAAGACCTTGCCGTCAAGCGACGGCTGTTTGAATCGCGTGGAGAGGGAGCCGTCGACTCCGCCCACGGGCAACGAAGCGCGATAGGCTTCTCCCCAGCTCTGCCGTGCGGCGTAGGCCAGCAAGCTAGTGAAGGCGCGTGGAGTTACCAGATCCTGAACCGACAACCCGCAACCGTCAAAGAGCACAAAGTCGGTCGGAGCCACACCGGCGGAGATGAGGAATTGCCGCACTACCCGGGTGCCTTCGAGCAGCGATCCATCCGAGCTTTCGAACTTGCCCAGAGTCCTGAGCGTGATCTCGGCATGGAGGTTCTGGCTGACCTTGTTGGTCACCACCAGATCGTCGCCCAGGGGCGGCGAAACATGCGAGGCGAGCACGTTCGGTCCTGCACCGGCTGACTGGACGGTTTGGATAGTAATGGGATGAAGAGTGACGGGGGCCTGTTGTGCGGAGAGAAAGTCGCCTGTATCCACAGACTGGCGATGTTGTGCCCGGGCTTTGCCGCTGACCTGGACCCCACGCGCCAACAACATGGCGCGCAATGATCGGGCGGCATACTCCGCCGGATCCTCGATGGACATGGCGGTATGAAGGCCCTGTTGACCCACGGGCGTGGCGCCAAAAATCCGCACCGTCATGGAGCCCGGGGAGCGCTCCACGCCAGGCTTGGTGGGGTCTCCTGCGGCGCTGGTGACGAGTGAATTCTCCACAGCATAGTAGGGCGTCGATGGGACCCACGAAACCACCGCGTTCTGTCCGGCCTGCGCCGCGGGCATGGCACTGAGATAGACCTCGTTGTCGTTCACGCTCAGGGCGGAAACAGGCGCGCCGTAGCCCCATTGCAGGTCGTCCCAACTCCAGCCTGAGCCGTACCGTTCGTAAACGAACCAGGTGTCGTCGCCAACAATGTCTCCCGACACCGAGTGCACGCCGTGACGGACAATCTGGTCGGCCATGTCTTCGAGCGCAGCCAAGGGTGGACCGGTGCGTTCGGTCTTCAATCCGAAAGGAATAATTCGGGCAGAGATGTTGGGATCGCCCACACCGAAGATGGTGATATCGCCGCGAACGTCTCCCGCACTGCCGACCGGAGCATCACTCGAAACCAGGGTGGTGAACGTGAGGCCACTGGGCAGCAGGGCGTAGGCAGCAGCAGTGGTCAACAGCTTGGCGTTGGAAGCTGGGTTGAAGTACTGGCCTTCATTGAGCTTGTAAATCGACGTGCCGTTGAGGCCGACCACTGAAATTCCCCAGTGTGCCTGGCTTACCGCGGGATCAGCAAGAATATGGCCGACCGCCTGGGGCAAAGGTACTTTGTGCCGCGGCCGGGCCGGTGGAGAGAGAAGAGCGCCTAACAGCAGCAAACTGACGTAGGGGAGGAGCGGATGCATGCCTTCGCGGAGTGTACCTCACTAGAATGGCAGAGATGCCCTTTGGCTTGCGCTCCCGTTGCAACTGGAAGCTGCGCACCCGGTCCCTCCCGCTTGGCGAGCGGACTGTAGTCATGGGAGTGCTGAATACCACACCTGACTCTTTTTCGGATGGCGGGGCCTTCAGTACGCCTGCGGCCGGGATCGAGTACGCCTTGGCCATGTTCGAGGATGGGGCAGATATCGTCGACATCGGCGGGGAATCCACCCGGCCAGGAAAACGAAGACCGGTGACCGTTCAGGAGGAGATCGACCGGGTCATTCCGGTGGTGGAAGGGGTGCTGCGCCATCGTCCGGATGCCATTCTCTCGATCGACACCTACAAGGCCCAGACAGCTGCGTCCGCGTTAGCGGCAGGGGTGGAGATTGTCAACGACGTCAGCGGCTTCTTGTGGGATGAGGAGATGTCTAGCGTCTGTGTGGCTGTGGGTTGTGGCGTGGTCTTGATGCATACGCGCGGCCGGCCGGAAGCAGTGGCGGACGCTGCCTCCCTTGCAACAGAAAGAAGTTGTACCCCTGGTCATGCGGGGGCTGCGGCAGAGGTTGCAAGGGGCACTGGACGCGGGAGTCGAGCGGGAACGGATTGTTCTCGACCCAGGATTCGGCTTTGGGATTATCCTCGAGCAGAATTACGCGTTATTGGCGGGTCTTGAAGAGTTGAGCGGCTTGGGACAGCCGCTGCTTGCAGGTGTTTCCCGTAAGACGTTTCTGGGCAGGACTTTGTCGCCGCTCTACCAGGGGGTGGACGCGCCGGTTGGCCGCCGGGGAAGTGCCTCTTTGGCGGCCGTCACTGCTGCCATCCTGGCCGGTGCGCAGCTGGTGCGGGTCCACGATGTGCGTCCGAGCCGGGAGGCAGCGGCCATCGCAGATGCGATCCTGGCCGCCTCTGTAAGCTGACGACCCGCCGGACGAATGTTGAGTGGGGGTTGCAGCCTTCGATTTTGCTTGCAAGAAGCACAAGTGCGGAAGTGGAAGGTCCACTTGAGATGGCGCTTTCACCTACTCAAATCTGGGGGATTAAGTTTTCTACTTCTTGCCTTCTTCGGGGCCGGAGACGCGGCTGGCTTCGAAGCTTACGATTCTCCATTGACCATCGCGGTTGCTGTAGACCCGGGTATAACGATAGCGCCCGCTAATGTCGCGGTCGCCGTTTTTGCCGACCAGGTCCGCCTTGGATGTGACCACCGCGGTATCGCCGTAAATCCTTACCTTGATGTCGCTTAGATCAAGCTGCGTGATGTGCAGAGCGCCGGTACGGCGGCGGGTGAGTTCGTCTGCCTTGGTTTCCAATGTGCCATTCGCGCTGATGCCAAGATAGTCGTCCGCCAACAGCCGCTCGACGGTGGAGATGTTATTGGTGAGCTGAGCCTGCCGCCAGTCCAGTTCCAGACCTTCTATTTCTTTGTGGGCGTTTTCATGGTGGGGAAAAACGGCATGAGCCCGGATGGCAAATCCGAAAACCACTACAAAAACAAGGGACAGTCTGCCGACCGTGGGAAACAGCCACCGATGCTCGGAAAGAGCGCGCATAAGCGTATCGGATGTTATTCCGCGTCCGAAGGCGAGTCAAAATTGAAACTTCAGAGTGACAGTTTTCGCTGTTGAACGCAATGCCCCGCGGTGTGGACTGCAACCCTACAGCAACCCCTTTAGACGAGCGCCGTCAAATTCTCGACCTCTCGCTCGCGCATAAGTTGATAGAGTCCACCGACGGCAAACTTCTTGAAATGAGGCGTGCTGCGGTGAAATTCGCTCGCTACCCGATCCAGGTACTGTTCGTAGATAACGACCCTGTTGGGGTCGTCCTCGACGGTGTGTGGGATGTAGCTGACGCAACCCGGCTCCTGGCGTGAGGCGAGGGCCAGCTGGCGCAAAATGTCGCCTACATGTTCGCGGTCTTCCGGGGCGAACCGCATACGTACGATAAAGCTGACCATTGTGCCTCTAATCTATCCGATCAACTGGAGTGCATCCAGTCGAGGGCCGCTTGAAATCCGGGAAGAATCATCGTCTGCTCACGATCCGGCCCGGTCGAGACCATACCGATGCGGGCGCCGGACTCAGCCTCAAGGAAACGGAGGTATTTCTGAGCCGCCGCCGGCAGCTGATCAAACTCAGTGATGCCTTCGGTGGACGTCTGCCAGCCTTCCAGGTTGGTATAAACGGGCTCGATCGCCTCAAACCCGCTCACGTCCGCGGGGATGAGGTCGGTGACTCGGCCGTTCATCCGATAGCCGGTGCAGATCGGGATCTCAGCAAAGCTGTCCAGCACGTCCAATTTTGTGACCACCAGCCACTCCGTGCCGTTGACCTCGTTGGAGTAACGCAACAAAGGCAGATCGAGCCAGCCGCAGCGGCGAGGCCTGCCGGTCACGGCTCCATATTCCTGTCCGCGGGCGCGCAACAGATCGCTGGTCTCACCGGAGATCTCGGTGGGGAACGGGCCCTCGCCCACCCGGGTGACATAAGCCTTGGTCACCCCAACCACGGTGCCGATCATCGTCGGCCCCACCCCGGTTCCGGTGACCGCGCCCCCGGCAGTGGCGGAGGAGGAGGTCACGAAGGGATAAGTGCCATGATCGATATCCAGCATGGTGCCCTGAGCGCCCTCAAACATCACGCTTTGACCCTGGCGGATGGCGTCGTTCAACAGTCTTGCCGTATCCGTGACGAAGGGGCGAATGCGCTCTGCCGCCTCGGCATATTCGTCGTACATCTTGATCGGGTCCAGGGGATCGGTCCCGAACAAGTGCATGGGCGACGGCGTTTTTCTCATTGCAGGCGTTTTCAATGTGCGTCTTCAACAGGCTGCGGTTCAGTAAATCAATGACGCGCAGGCCGCTGCGATGCATCTTGTCTTCATATGCGGGACCGATACCGCGGCTGGTGGTGCCGATCTTCTGCCGGCCGGGAGCATTTTCCGAAGCGAGTTCGATCATGCGATGGTAAGGCAGGATCACCTGGGCACGGTTAGACACAAAAAGCTGTTCGTCGACGTTGACCCCGAGCTCGCGAAGCTTGCCCACTTCTTTCAGAAAGGCCAGTGGATCGAGCACTACACCGTTCCCGATGACAGCGCGGCAATCTGGACGCAGAACACCACACGGGACCAATTGCAGGATAAATTTTTTGCCCCGGATGATGACCGTATGGCCTGCGTTGTGGCCGCCCGGCATACCGGGTGACCACCGCAAACCTGTCGGAAAGAACGTCAACGATCTTTCCCTTCCCCTCGTCGCCCCATTGGGCGCCCACTACGACTGCAGTCTTGGCTCGCATGAACGATCCTGATGATATACGACAATGGACAGAAAGATGAGCCATGCCGGAACTGCCTGAGGTTGAAACCATTGCCCGCGGGGTGGACGAGCGCCTGCGCGGGGACCGCATCGAAACCACCTGGTTCAGCGAGAAGCCCGAACCGTTTAAGTCATCTCCGCAGCTCATGGCTAAGGAGCTGGCGGGCCGTAGCATCGATCGCGTCCACCGGGTGGGCAAACATATTGTCTTCGATCTGGGGGATCTGCAATGGATCGTGCACCTGGGCATGACGGGCCGGCTGCTGGTTGCCGATCCCGCGACAGCGGTCCCTCCGCATACGCACGGCATTCTGCATCTGGCTTCCGGCCGGGAGCTCCGCTTCGTGGATCCCAGGCGCTTTGGCCGGATGGCGCTTAAGACCACGCGCTTCACGGGCACCGGGCAGGAACCGCTCAGCATTTCGAAGGACGAGTTCGCGGCGCTGTTTCGCTCCCGTCGAACTCCTATCAAGGCCGCTCTGCTGAATCAAAAACTGCTGCACGGAGTGGGAAATATTTATGCCGATGAGAGCCTATTCCGCGCCGGCATTCGACCCCGCCGGATGGCTCGGCACCTGAAGCGGCCGGAACTGGACCGCTTGCGCTCCAGCCTGCAGAGCGTTCTTAAAAAGGCGATTTCGCTGGGCGGATCGTCCGTTTCTGACTATGTCGACGCAGATGGTGTGGAAGGCTTTTTCCAGCTCGAGCATCGGGTCTATCTGCGGACCGGGCAACCATGCCTGGTTTGCGGGACACCCATCCGGCGCATCCTAATCGGCGGACGGGGAACGCACTACTGTCCCCATTGCCAGCGATAGGATTTCTATGAATTCCAGAATGCTTGGGCGCACGGGACTTCCATAAACCGGAAACGGAAGGCGACTGCCGGCAGCTAACTAACTGATAATAGGTAACATGGCAAACGGCTCTTCAACTGCAGTAAGCAGTACAGCCAGCGACGCACGTGGCTCGCGACAGACAGCGAGTCCGGCGCCTCAGATCCGGTGAGCAGAGCTCAGGTTCTACCAGGACCAGCCGCAAGCCGGAGTTCTACCGCCCGCAGACACGATCTGCAGGGGACCCTTGGGAGGCCAGTGATTGGCCATCATACGAAAAGCCACCCAGCTGTGGCTTTTCGATTTTTACGACCATTTCTGCGTAGTTCCCGCCTGTGTGTACCCGGTGTAACACCATTGTTCTTACCAATGGGACAAAGGTTTCCGAATAGCACTTGCTCTCGGGCACTTTCTCTGTGTATTATCGGTTTTGCCTATCGAGCGGCTGAAGCCAGATCTCAAAATGTGAGTCAGGCTCGCCGCAATTCTCGAGAGTCAATAGGGTTTTTCTGCCGCGTCGCAACTGCTGGCCCGAATGGTGATGTTTGCTGGGCCGAAATAATGGCGGTACAGATAACACCAGTAGTTTGTTGAGAGATCAAACCATAGGTTCCACCCCCGACCGTAATCTCTGGGAATAGTTCCTTTTGAGTGCGTAGGACGTGGCCGCTGGCCATCAACCAAGTGGAAACATGAGTTGCAGTGAACCTCTGCCTAACCCTGTCCGGGGAGGGTAGTACCTGAGCAAGCTGCAAGAATTGCCAACGCACCGGGATGTGCATGCATGACAGAGCAAAATCAGCCCCAGGCGCAGCCTAATCAGGCTCAGCCTGCGGGACAGAGTGAAGGGCAAGGGCATCGTCGCCGGCGCCGTAGACGTAAGGGATACGCGAACAATCAGGCCAAGGCCAATGTCGAGGCCAGTCCGGGCTTGGGTCAAGCCCATTCCCCGAAGAAGGCGGCTAAGGCTAAGTCGCCTGGCCAGAACCGCTTCAACGGCAAAAACGGCAATGGCAGCCCGCACGGCGCGGTGAACAATGGCGGCGGCTGGTGGTGGTGGGCGGCGCAAAGGCAAGCAGCGCCGGCAGCAGACATTCGTCGGCCCCATGGATCACAGCTATCGAGTGGTGAACGGCAATACGGCAGACGCGCCATATTCCACCGGCGAATTCCGGGGGAACGGTCACAACGGCCACTTTGTCGAGGCTCCGCCCAAAGAGCCGATTGTTGTTCCCGTCCGGGAAGACGCCCCTACTCGCATCTACTGCTTCATCGAGGACCTGTTTTTTCTGGCCAAGATTCAGGAAGCGGCACGAAAGATTGGCGTCAAGGTGGCCTTTGTGAAGGCCGACAAGGATATCGTTTCGCGGCTGGCGGATGTGCCGGAAGGAAGTCGTCCCTCGCTGATTGTTTTTGACTTGAACAATGTCGGCGCCAAGCCACTTACCCTGATTCCGCGATTGAAGAGCAAGATGAAGCGCGGTACCTCAGTGATTGGGTTTCTCTCTCACCTGCAAGGTGATTTGAAGGCAAAGGCCATGGAAGCCGGCTGTGACATGGTGATGCCGCGATCTGCGTTTTCGCAGAATTTGCCCAACCTTTTGCGGCGTCACGGACTGGACGCTGAGTTGGAAGCAGTCGAGGCTTAGAAAACCGCAGATCTCGACCGGGACGAAAACTGCTTTCATGCACGGCTCTTCATGAGAGCACTGTGTACTTCTTGACATTTCGACCATCGATGTTGGGCTCGCCTACTCTCTGTGGGAGCGCCGCCCTCCCCTTTGTCATCTCGACCGAAGCGCAGCGAAGTGGAGAGATCTCTGTGTGGATGCTCTCTCTTGGAAATGTGTTTGGGGACGATTACTCACATATGCAACTGCAGTAGCAGCTAGTGTGCTTTCATGAAAAGCCGTTTTCAGTGCGACCACGCTCGAAAAAGCATTTTTTCAAACACATTTCCACGAGAGAGCATCCACACAGAGATCTCTCCACTTCGCTGCGCTTCGGTCGAGATGACAAAGGGGAGGGCGGTGCTTCCATGGGAGAGTAGTTGCTAAATGGAGATGACAAAGCGAATGCGGTGCTTCCACAAGAGAGTAGTTGCTAGACGAAAGCCGCTGCGCTGCGCGGTGAGTCCTCAACTTGAGGGAGAGACCTTGCGATGGCTGGCGGGGATAGAGCCAAAGCGCGACCGGGCTACTGCGCCTTCAAATAGGCGATCAGGTCTCCGATTTGAGCTTCCGTCAGGATTGAGCCGAAGGCGGGCATGGGCGCTACACCCTTCTTGATAATGTCTGTGGCTTGAGCCGGAGTGATCGGGGGGCTGACCTTGGGCTTGCTGCTGAAGATCCCGTGCAGGTTGGGAGGACCAAAAGGAGTGGTGTCGTCCGGCTGCTTGTTGTGGCAGCTAACACAATTCTGCTGAAAGATCGCAGCACCTCGTTTCGCCTTGGCATTCATCACCGGCTTGGCCGTGTCAGCAAAACCCACCACGTTGCTGATCACCATCGCACCACCAGCCGCCAGGATGCACACCGCCAAGAGCCCTCGACCAATCACCATTTTGTCTGCCGCCTCCGGTTTCTTACTCGCTGCCAAAATCATAACCTACGCCCGTTATTACTGAGATGCATTCACGATGGGGGTAGCTGTTCGTCTGGGGATACACTTGTGAGGAATTTCGGAGACCAATGCTGGATACGGGGCAAAATGTTCTCATCGTCATCGTTGCCGTGGCGTGCTCCCTTTTCTTTATGGCCGGGGTGAACTCCTACTGGCCGGCAGAGCAGCGTCGAGCGCATAACGATCTGATTGGCTGGCAGCTCTCGGTTCTAGGCACAACGTATGCCGTCATCGTCGGCTTCATGCTTTACACGGTTTGGATCAACTTTGGAACCGCCGACCTGAATTCGGATGCCGAAGCTAATTCGCTGGTGAACGTCTATCGCTTGTCCTCCGGCCTGGCTCCGGAGCAAGGGGCACGCCTTAGGCAACTGGCGCGGGCTTATGGGGACGCAGTCGTCGACCATGAGTGGGGAGAGATGGCCGCGAATGTCATACCGACGGAGAGCCGGGCGATCGCGCGGCAAATGTGGCAGACACTGATGGATGTAAAGGGAGCCTCTCCCACTGAGATAAATGCCGAAGACCACGCTCTTTATGAGCTGAGCGCCCTGGCAGGATATCGCCGCATCCGCCTGGTTCAGAGCGCATCGCGTCTTCCCGCGGTGCTCTGGTTTGTGCTGCTGGTGGGTGGAGTGGTCACGATTGCGTCTACCTGCATGTTTGGTGCTTCGAATGGCCAATTGCATGTCATCCAGGTAAGTGCGTTCGCTTTGCTCATCTCGCTGGTGCTGGTCGCGATCGCCGATATCAATCGCCCTTTCCAGGGCTCAGTGCATGTAAGCGACTACGCCTTTCGGCGCGCGCAAATGGAAATGAAGGATCAATGACGTTAAAGCGAAGTGGTGCGCAGACGCAATGCGTTGGCGATCACGGAGACTGAGCTGAAGCTCATGGCGGCGGCCGCGATCATCGGGTTAAGCAGCAATCCAAGCACGGGATAGAGTATGCCTGCAGCAACCGGCACGCCCAATGCGTTGTAAACGAAAGCAAAGAAAAGATTTTGCCGGATATTGCCCATGGTCCGCTGGCTCAGGCGGCGCGCTTTGAGAATGCCGCGGAGATCTCCTTTGACCAGGATGATGGCGCCGGTTTCCATGGCCACATCGGTTCCCGTACCCATGGCGATGCCGACCTGCGCCTGGGCCAGCGCGGGCGCATCGTTCACCCCATCGCCGGCCATGGCGACCACAGCCCCTTCCTCCTGCATCTTCTTGACGGCTTCGGCCTTTTGCGCCGGCAACACCTCTGCCTGAAACTCGATGCCCAGGGTTTGCGCAACGGCCGCAGCCGTGGTGTGGTTGTCGCCGGTGAGCATCACGACTTTGATCCCTTCGCGCTTGAGCTCCTGGATAGCCTGCTGTGTGGATTCCCGGATAGGATCGGCAACTCCGATCAAGCCCGCCAGGCGGCCATCCCAGGCGACAAACATGACCGTCTCTCCGGCGCGGCGAAGGGTCTCGGCCTGTTGGTCGAGCGGTTTTGTTGGTATGCCAAGCTGTCGCATCAGCGTGACGTTACCGGCAGCTATTGTCTTTTCCTCGGCGGTTCCGGAAACGCCCTTCCCTGTAAGCGACTGAAAATCTTTTACCGGAAGCAACGGAAGCTTCTTCTCTTTCGCTGCAGCAACGATGGCAGCCGCAAGTGGATGCTCGCTCTGTACTTCAAGGCTGGCGATCGCCTGCAGCAGTTTCGCCTGATCAAAGCCCTCAGCCGCGACAATGGTGTTAAGTTTCGGCTTACCCTCGGTGAGGGTTCCGGTCTTGTCTACGACCAGAGTGTCTACCTTTTCCATGGTCTCCAGCGCTTCCGCATTGCGGACCAGGATTCCCTCTTTGGCGCCGCGGCCCGTGCCCACCATGATGGACATGGGCGTTGCCAGGCCAAGAGCACACGGGCACGCAATAATCAACACGGCAACGGCATTCACCAGAGCATGCGCATAGCGCGGGTGGGGTCCGACCACAGCCCAGACAAGAAAGGTGACCACCGCTGCCGCTACGACCGCGGGGACAAAGTACGCGGCCACCTTGTCGGCAAGACGTTGGATAGGGGCGCGAGTCCGTTGTGCGTCGCTCACCATTTTTACGATTTGTGCCAGCAGAGTGGCTTGGCCCACACGCTCGGCTCGCATGACCAGACTCCCCGTCCCGTTGATAGTTCCACCCACCACCCTGGCGCCTGCGGTTTTTTCTACCGGGATGGACTCACCGCTAACCATCGATTCATCCACCGAGCTTTGGCCCTCGGTCACCACTCCGTCGACGGGAATTTTTTCGCCGGGGCGAATGCGCAGCAGATCGCCCACAACAACCTGGATAAGAGGAACATCGGTTTCCTTGCCGCGGGCGGAGATACGGCGCGCTGTTTTTGGAGCTAATCCAAGTAACGCCTGGATGGCGCCTCCGGTCTGGCTGCGGGCTCTTAGTTCGAGCACCTGGCCTAGCAGGACCAGAACCGTGATGACAGCCGCTGCTTCGAAATAGAGGCCGATGTTTCCAGAGGGATCGCGGAACCCGGCCGGAAAGAGATCGGGCGCGACCACCGCAGCCACGCTGTAAAGATAGGCAGCGCCGCTGCCCATGGCGATGAGGGTGAACATATTCGGGCTGCGATGGACAATCGAGGCCCATCCCCGCTCGAAGAAAGGCCATCCACCCCACAGCACCACGGGCGTCGCCAAGGCAAACTCAATCCAGCCCAGTAGCGGGCCTTCGATAAGCTGCTGCAGTGGTCGGCCGGGCAGGATGTCAGAAACCATGACGGCAAGCAGAGGAAGCGTGAGTGCCGCGCTTACCCAGAAGCGCCGCGTCATGCTGACCAACTCAGGATTGGCCTTACTCTCGGTGGCGGCAAGCGGCTCCAACGCCATACCGCACTTAGGACAAGCTCCCGGCTTCGGCGAAAGGACTTCCGGGTGCATGGGGCACGTGTATTGACTGGCGGTCGAGGTCTCCGGCGTGGAGACGCGGAGAGCCGATCCGTCGTATTTGCCCGGGTTCGCTTCGAACTTTGCCTTGCACCCCTGGGAACAGAAGTACCAGGTGCGTCCTGCGCGTTTGATGGAGGCCGCCGCTTTTTGCGGCAACACCTTCATGCCGCAGACTGGATCTACCTCTGCCACGACTGTATCTGCCAAGTTTTTCACCTATGGTTAGAGTGACGGCGAGGCTGTGACGATTCCCGGCCTGTCAACTCAGGAGACCAGGGAGCGGCGCCCGATGTCCCGGCGGTAATACATACCCTCGAATTTAATTCGACCAAGCGCCTGGTAGACCAGGGCGAGAGAACGTTCCAGATTCGGGGCGGCTGCAGTCACCCCGAGGACCCTTCCACCATCCGTCACATACTGACCTTCTACCAGGGAAGTGCCTGAGTGAAAGATTTGCACTCCCGGAACCCGGGAGGCTTCTTCCAGGCCGCTGATTTTTCGACCCGTAGTGTAACTACCGGGGTAACCGGCGGAGGCCGCAATCACGCAGGCGGAGGCTCCGGGCTTCCAGCGCAGCTCAGTTTCGCTGAGACGACCTTCGACGCAGGCCTCGAGCGCCTCCAGCAGATCGCTATCCAGCCGGGCGAGAATGGCCTGCGTTTCCGGATCTCCAAAACGTGCGTTGAACTCCAGCACCATCGGACCGCGAGCGGTCATCATCAGCCCGATGTACAGTACTCCCGCGAAGGGAGCATCTTCGGCGGCCATTCCACTCACCGCGGGCAGAGCAATGTGGTTGAGAATCCATTCCCGCATCTGGTCATCCACCATGCCATCGTTGGAGTAGGCGCCCATGCCTCCGGTGTTGGGGCCCTTATCTCCCTCGCCGATCCGCTTGTGGTCCTGCGCGGGTACCAGCGGCCTTACATGCTTTCCATCCGTGAGGGTGAGAAAGGACACTTCTTCGCCTCTAAGGAACTCCTCGATCACGATGGAGGACTGCGCGCCCACAGAATTTTTTCCCCTGAACAGACCGGCGATGGCCTCTCCGGCTTCGCGCCGGTTTTCGCAGACGATCACGCCCTTGCCCGACGCCAGCCCGTCCGCTTTGATGACCAGCGGAAGATGGAACAGGTCGATCGATTCCATAGCCTGTTGCTCGCTGGTAGCGACGGCATAGGCCGCAGTCGGTATGTGGTGGCGCTGCATAAAGCGTTTGGCAAAGGCTTTACTGCTTTCCAGCTGGGCCGCCTTCTGTGTGGGCCCAAAGACCGGGATACTACGCCGCTGCAACTCGTCCACCAATCCCATCGATAAGGGCAGTTCGGGGCCAACTACTACCAGGTCCGGGCGCTCCGCCGCGGTAACCCGTAGCAGGTCGTCCAGATCCTTCTGGCTGGCGGGTACGCAGCGCGCCAATTGGGCTATCCCCGCATTACCCGGGGCGCATACCACTTCAGAAACCCGCCGGGACTGGCGGATGGACCATACCAAGGCATGCTCCCGACCTCCTGCACCAATGACGAGTACTTTCATCCGTTCCCAGACTACCGCAGCGGGGTCGGACCAAAGAAGTTTGTTAACTATGGTTAACAAAAAACGGAAATGCAGGCTATACTAAAAACGGCAGCCCCTGTACTCGAGGCCACCCAAGGACGATTGATGGTTCCCGCTTCTCCGCCCTCGCTTCCAGTCTCATCGCCCCGGCCTGCTGAGCTGCTTTCCGATCTGAAACCACGCCAGTTTTTGTCCTGGTTCGGGCCCGCGTTTGTGGCCAGCATCGCCTATATCGACCCGGGAAATTTCGGCACCAATTTGATTGCCGGGACCGGGTTCGGCTACAAGCTGCTGTGGGTGCTGCTGTGGTCGAACCTGATGGCCATCCTCATCCAGTACCTCTCCGCCAAGCTGGGCATTGCTACCGGAGCCACCCTACCGCAGAACTGCCGCGAGCATTTTTCCCGCCGTACGGCAATTCTCTTGTGGGTGGCCGCAGAGTTGTCTGCGCTGGCTACCGACCTGGCCGAATTTCTTGGCGCCGCGCTGGGCTTCTACCTGCTTTTCGGCGGCTACTTCCTTCACCTGGGGCTGACTCGCACCACGGTCATGTTTATCGCGGCCGTCGTCTCTGCTGTCTGCGTCTTCGCCATCCTGGCTCTTGAACTGCGCGGCTTCCGCACGCTCGAGATCGGGATCATGATGTTTGTTTTGGTGATCGGGCTTTGTTACCTGGTGGAGATCTTCCTGGTTCATCCCGACTGGCGCCAGATTGCCTACCACACGGCTGTGCCTTGGCTGGATCGGCGAAGCATCTATGTAGCGGTAAGCATGCTGGGGGCTACGGTGATGCCCCATGTCGTCTATTTGCACTCCGGCCTGGTGCAGCCCCGGCTGGCTGCGGAAAAGCGGCGCGAGGACCAGAATCACGACTCCCCGCAAGCACGCTATCTCACGCGGCTGCGCCACCTTCGCCTGGAAGCGCTGGATGTGTTTACTGCCATGAATGGGGCCTGGCTGGTGAATTCCGCCATGGTGATTGTCGCCGCGGCTGCTTTTGCCGGCAGCGGGCGCAGCGATATGTCCATCGAGGAGGCCCACCGCACGCTGGGCCCGCTGCTGGGACCTGCCTCGGCAACCATCTTCGCGGTTGCGCTCTTGTGTTCCGGTCTTTCTTCCTCCACCGTAGGGACGCTTGCCGGGCAGATGATTCTGGAGGGATTTCTCAAGGTCCGATTCAGCATTTTCCTGCGCCGGCTCCTTACCTTGCTCCCGGCGATGATTGTGATTGGCATAGGGCTCGATCCGCTTCGCATCCTGGTCCTTTCCCAGGTGGTGCTCAGTTTCACCCTGCCCTTTGCCCTGGTACCCCTGCTCATTCTTTGCAGTCGCCGTAATCTGATGGGTGGATTCACCAATGGCCCGGTGATCACCTTCCTTGGCTGGCTGACGGTGGGGCTGATTGTTGCTTTGAACATGGTTCTGCTGGGATTGAGCACCGGCTCTTGAAAAGGTTTAAACTATTTAGCGGAACATGAACGCCCGAAGCAGACTTCGCGACTTCCTGCACAAGCGTTTCCGTCACGGCAAGCCTGACCGTGGACGGAACCAATCCTCCTAACTTATCGTCAGCAATCCCTGGCAACCAGCATTTGATCAGGCTCGCGCGCCTGCGCAAACTTGCGCGATATCAGAGAGGAATCAGATATGAACAGCTTCGGCAGCCAATCGACCTTGAAGGTTGGAAACAAGAGCTACGAGATTTTCCGTCTTAATGCGCTGGAGGCCAAAGGTCTCTCGCTTCGCCGTCTTCCTTACAGCCTGAGAGTGCTACTGGAAAACCTGCTGCGGCAGGAAGACGGCAAGAGTGTAACCGCGGACGACATCGAATTTTTAGCGAAATGGCAGGCCAACGCGGAACCGGCAAGGGAGATTGCGTTTATGCCGGCGCGAGTGCTGATGCAGGACTTTACCGGAGTGCCCGCCATTGTCGATTTGGCCGCCATGCGCGATGCGATGAAGCAACTGGGCGGCAACCCGGAGAAGATCAACCCGCTGCAACCGGCAGAGCTGGTGATTGACCACTCCGTCCAAGTGGATGAATTCGGCACTGCGAACGCTTATTCCATCAACGCGGCGCTTGAGTTCCAACGCAATCGCGAACGCTACGCATTTTTGAAATGGGGCCAGACGGCGTTTCGTAATTTCTCTGCTGTGCCTCCAGGGATGGGCATCTGCCACCAGGTGAACCTCGAATACCTGGCTCGTGTGGTGTTCACGACCTCGGCGAATGGCGGAGTGGTGCAAGCGTATCCTGACACGCTGGTGGGCACTGATTCCCACACCACCATGATTAACGGCCTCGGAGTGCTGGGATGGGGCGTTGGCGGAATTGAAGCCGAAGCCGCCATGTTGGGCCAGCCGGTTTCGATGCTGGTGCCGCAAGTGGTTGGGTTCAAGCTGACGGGCAAGCTGCGCGAAGGCGCGACCGCCACCGACCTGGTGCTGACGGTGACCGAGATGCTGCGCAAGCTGGGTGTAGTGGGCAAGTTTGTCGAGTTCTACGGTTCCGGCGTAAGCGAACTGAGCCTCGCCGACCGGGCAACGATCGGCAATATGGCGCCGGAATATGGAGCCACCTGCGGCATCTTCCCCATCGACGCGGAGACATTGCGCTATTTGAAGTTAACTGGGCGAAGCGCCGAGCAGATCAAGCTGGTCGAAGCCTATTCCAAGGAACAAGGATGGTTCCATACTCCCGATTCGCCGGAGGCGGAATACACGCAGACCACGCAGCTTGATCTTTCGACAGTTGAGCCTAGCGTAGCCGGACCTCGGCGGCCACAGGATCGGGTGCTGCTCTCCCAGGCCGGGGCAAACTTCGAGCAGCAGTTGCCCAGCTTGATGGGTCCAGGCGCCTCAGGCCGCAAGGAGAGACAAACCATGCGGTGGGAAGGCGAGGGCGGTCATCCCTGGTCCAATGGCAGCGATAAGTCGACGCCGGAAAAAGGCCCCTGCACCACGGTGAAAGAACGCTTCGGCGTGGATGTCGATCCCTACCTGGGTCATGGTTCGATCGTGATCGCAGCCATTACCAGTTGCACGAATACTTCCAATCCGTCCGTCATGATCGCTGCGGGGCTGCTGGCTAAAAAGGCGGCCGAGAAGGGCTTGAGCGTGCCACCCTGGGTGAAGACGTCACTGGCACCGGGATCTCGCGTCGTGACCGATTACTACCAGAAAGCAGGGTTGATGGAGTCGCTCGACAAACTGCGCTTTCAGGTTGTCGGCTATGGATGCACCACGTGCATTGGCAACTCCGGACCGCTTGCCCACGGACGTTTCGAAGTCGATTGACGATCACGGACTGGTCGCGGTGTCCGTGCTCAGCGGCAATCGAAACTTTGAAGGGCGGATCAACTCTGAGGTTCGGGCTAACTATCTCATGTCGCCGCCGCTGGTCGTTGCCTATGCGCTGGTGGGCAACATCGAACACAATTTTGATACCGAACCGATGGGCAAGGATAAGCAAGGCGCCCCGGTTTATTTGAAGGACATCTGGCCCAGCCAGGAAGAAGTGAACAGCACCATCGCCGCGGCCATCGATTCTGAGATCTTCAGCAAAGAATATGCAACTGTCACGGATGGCGATAAGAATTGGCAGAATCTCAAGTTCCCTACCGGAGACACGTATCAATGGGAGCGCGATTCCACCTATATCCGCAAGGCGCCGTACTTCGATGGAATGCCTGCCAAGCCGGCTCCGGTGACTGATATCAAAGGCGCACGGGTGCTGGCTGTGCTGGGGGACAGCGTAACCACCGATCACATTTCTCCTGCCGGATCTATCAAGCTGAACGGGCCTGCGGGCAAATACCTGGTTGATCACGGGGTGAAACCTACGGATTTTAATTCGTATGGATCGCGGCGGGGCAATCACGAGGTGATGGTGCGCGGCACCTTCGCCAATGTGCGTCTACGCAACAAACTGGCTCCCGGAACGGAGGGCGGCGTAACCCGTTTGCTGCCTGAGGGCGAAGGGATGAGCATCTTTGACGCCTCAGTGAAATACGCCGAGCGCGGCACGCCGCTGGTGATTCTTGCGGGGAAGGAATACGGTTCCGGCTCTTCTCGTGACTGGGCAGCCAAGGGACCGCGTCTGCTGGGAGTGCGAGCCGTGATCGCGCAGAGCTATGAGCGTATTCACCGTTCGAACCTGGTGGGCATGGGAATCCTGCCGTTGCAATTTGAAAGCGGGCAGAGTGCGGAGTCGCTGGGGCTTACCGGTGAGGAAGTATTCGATCTTGAGGGAATCCGCCAGATGCTGGAGCAGAAGTTTTCTCAGGGCCGCACGCTGACGGTAAAGACGACCGACTCAATAGGGAAGAAGGGCCAATTCAACGCAACCGTGCGCATCGACACGCCTCAGGAGATTTTGTACTACGAGAACGGCGGCATCCTGCAGTACGTGTTGCGGCAACTGGCTGCGAGTTAGGCCCCGCTCGAAAACAAGCTGCGAACCTTCAGACTATAAGTGGGTGGCCCAGGTCTCGCTTTGAGACCTGGGTGTTCCGGCCAGGACTGTTTGCGAGGAGAACACCCAGGTCTCAAAAGCGAGACCTGGGCCACCCACTCAACACTCGAAGGACATTCGATCCGCACCCGGATACTCATCTCGGTAAGACGATGACACCCCAGGGGCTTTGGCCGGCTTTCACTTTTCTGGTCACCTTGTTGGCCGCCAGATCCACAACTGAAATATCGTTCGAGGGGCCGTTGGCGGAGTAAAGCGTCTTTGCGTCAAGCGAAAGGGCTATGCCCCAGGGACGCGGTCCCACTTCTACCGATCCCAGGACTGTATTCGTAGCAGTGTCGATGGTAAAAACCTGGTGTCCTCTGCCAGTGCTGACGTAAAGCTTGCTGCCATCCGGCGAAAGCAATACAGCCATTGGCTTGATGATGCCGGGCTTGCCCAGCTGAATCGCTTTGATCATGCGATTCTTCTTCACATCGACGAGCACAACGGTGCCATCGTTTTCTGCGTTCACGTAGGCGTGTGTGCCATCCGGCGTAAATGCTATCGAGCGAGGCCGGTGCCCAACCTTGAAGGTGGCGAGGATCTTGCCGGCAACTGGATCAAGCACTGCGATCGTCCCCGTCTCCTCAGACGTGATCCAAACGTGTTTTCCATCCGGGGTCACCTTGACCCCTTCCGGTTGTTCGCCAACCTTGAGCGATTTGGCTACCGTCCCGGAAGCGATATCGACAATGCTGACGGCCGCCTGGTCTTCGTTGGAAATGTAGAGTTGCTTCCCGTCCGGGCTAATGTCGAAATTTTCCGGATCAGAGCCGCCAGGAATGATCCGCAACACCTTACTCTGCGCCACGTCGAAGACTCCGATGCCATCCGCGCTCTTGTCGGGCGGCGGCAAGGTGCTCTCGTCCACATCCGGCCCGGCGATGGGCGAGCCACTGAGGGCAACATAGATTGTCTTGTGATCGGGGCTCGGATGGATGCCACGCGGGCGCTTGCCCAGCGGGACGGTTGCGAGCACGTTGTAGTTGCCGGAATCGATGATGCTGAGGTCACCGGAGACTTCGTTGGTGACATAAATCCGGGGCTCTGAGGTTTCCGCCGGCGGTATCGGTGCAGCAGCCTGCTGCTCGGGAGCTTTCGAGGTTTGGCAGCCCACCACGAACGAGATGGCCAAAGAGAACAAAGGCTAGTTTGCGCATGTTATTTTTCCTTGAATGTGAAGTTGACCTCGGCGTTGCCGTGAGCGTCAACGGTCACCTGCTGTTCTTGTGTTCCGAGCTTTTCCTGCCAGACTGCAATGGTATAAGTACCCGGGGGCAAATTGCTGATGGCAAACGTTCCATCGTCTTTGGAAACGGCAAAGTAGGGGTGACTCAGAACCCCGATGAACGCATGCATCCAGCTGTGAATGTTACATTTCACCCGAATCATGATTTCCGGCTTGAGAAATTTGCGCGCGAGCGGCGGATCTCCGGCGCCCTGGCTGTGATTCCACTCGCGATTCACCTCAGCCATGGGATGAATGTTGTGGGTTACCGGGTCGGAGTTGATGACCTTGAGAACCTGTCCCGTCTGAATACCGAGCACCCGCGGACGAAACCAGCAGCCACTTTGATCGATCGTGACCGGGTCCGCGGGAATCGCAAACGTTTTTCCTTCTAAACCGCTTTTAATGTAGACGAACGCGTTCGCCAGGCCACCGCTCTTGCTCACTACCAGGGATTCGTCATACGCCTTGCCATGATGTGCCTCCACACAGGCCGGCTCCTCGCTCATGTCAATCGCTTTCGGCGACGGCCTTTTTCCCGTAAAACGTATTCGTCCAGTGATCGTGCCTGCCGTCGCCGGATCGACCTTGAAATACACCGGCGCCGGTTCGCTGGTAGCGGCCGGCTGTTCGGTTTTGGGTTTACCTGAGCAACCAGCAACAAGTACGGCGGCAAAGCAGAGTCCGAGAAAGTGAATGGATCTCATCTTTGTTATTTCTATTCCTTTCCCGGTGGACCGGCATTCTTTGGCATGTCGCCGTTCAGCGATTCGAGAAACGTGACCAGGTCTGCGCGGTCCTGGGCAGACAGCTTCAGCGGCCTTATCTGCTTGTCCAGGTCCGGATTGGAGTTGCCGCCTCCGGCGTAAAAATCGACTACATCCTTGAGCGTCTTGAGACTGCCGTCATGCATGTAGGGAGCGGTGAGGGCCACATTGCGCAGGGTAGGAGTCTTGAACTCTCCTCGATCGGCCTCGAGTTTTGTCTGGCCGAAGCGGCCAAGGTCAGTAAAATCGCCCTCTCCATTGATGCCCGCTCCGGTGTTGTGAAATTTTCCATCGGTAAAAAGAGCGTAGTGGGCATCGATAGTATGGCAGACCGCACAATTGCCCCTTTGGGGGTCTTTAAAGATCTCGAGTCCGTGGATCGCGGCCGGGCTAAGCGCCTGCTTGTTCCCGCCGTACTGGTATTGATCAAACGGAGAGTCGCCGCTGAGGAGAGTGCGCTCAAAACTGGCTAGGGACTTTTGAATCTGGCCCAACGTCACAGGTCCTGGACCAAAGGCCTGGGCAATCTCAGCCTTGTAGGCTGGGTCGTTTCCAATTTTGGAGACGGAAACCTCGTGCGGCTGATTCATCTCCCGGGGATCGGCGATAGGGAATGCAGACTGAGCCTCGAGGGTCGCTGCGCGTCCATCCCAAAACTGAATCGGTGAATAAGCTGCATTCAGAAGAGTGGGAGCATTGCGCACACCGAGCAAGCCACCGATCCCCCGCGCAACGGTGATGTGATCGGTAAAAGCAAAGTTCGGGTTATGGCAGGACGCACACGAAACTGTGTTGTCTTTGGACAGCCTGGGGTCGTAGAAGAGCCGGCGGCCCAAGGCGATGGTCTGCGCAGTGGGAGGATTATCAGGTGGGATAGGAACCGGCGGAAGCCCAAGCGGAGCGCGAATGTCAATCACTTCGCCTCTTGGCTTTTCGCTCGCAGGCGTTCTGCACCCAGTGCATAGAACCACTAACCCGGCGAAGAGAACGGTATGTAAAACAGGTACTCTCAATATCTCCATTAAATCAAAAATGAGTTCTGTGCTTCTGCCCCGCAGACTTGCGAACCCGTAATTTGTACACAAGAACCACTAGATTTTACCTATTGCAACAAGATATGCCTTAAGGCCCGTCGAGATGATTTGCACTCCGATGCAGAGTAGGATGAAGGACGAAAGGCGCATCACCATCGACGTTCCAGACCGGCCCAGAAGTTGCTCGGCCTTTCTGGCATAGAGGTAGCAGAAGTAGATGATGGCGCAGATCAAGGTGATGCCGCTGATTGCAGCGATCAAAACCCTAATGGAAAAGAGCGAATGTTCCTGCAGCTCAGGGGGCAGGTGCGCTCCTAAGGTAATGGCAACGGAAATAGAACCCGGCCCCACCGTGATGGGAAGAGTAAAGGGATAAAAGGCGTTTTCGAGGATCTGGTCATCCGGAGTCGGTTGGGGTACGGCTTGCCCGGTGCTCTGATTCAGCAGAGACCAGCCAGTGGCGGCGACCACCAGGCCTCCGCCGATCTGGACCGCGTAAATAGAAATACCGAAGAATGCAAGCACATGCACTCCCCAGAGCACGGAGCAGAGCAGGAGAAAGAAGCTATAAATGGCTATTTTCTGGGACAGCTGGCGTTGGGTAGAGGGAGCCACCGGCCCGACTAAATTGACGAAAATCGCTGCGCTCCCTAAGGGATTAACGATGGGAAACAGGGTAGCCACGACGAGGATCGTGGCCTCGATGACCGCTGTTATTTCTTGACGGATGTCGATCACTCGCGGGGATTCTCCAGGCTCACTTGTTGCCTCAGAATCTTACTATCGTTCGCGGGCGAAGAAAAAATGGTTGAGCAAAACGCTGCCGTTTGAGGCCGCAGCGTTGCTAGAATCGGAAGTAATGACGGCCACTACGAGAGCGTTTCGCCTGAAGTATTGCAGCGGTATGAGCCCGTCATCGGGCTCGAGGTCCATGTCCAGCTGCTGACCAACAGCAAGGCTTTCTGCGGCTGCGCAAATCAATTTGGCGGCGAACCGAATACTCATATTTGCCCCGCTTGCCTTGGTTTACCGGGCGCCTTGCCGGTGCTGAATAAGCGCGCGGTCGAGTTCGCGGTGCTGGCTGCGACGGCGATCAATTGTGAAGTTCGCGAGCATTCGGTGTTCGCGCGCAAGAACTATTTTTATCCGGACTTGCCCAAGGGCTACCAGATATCTCAGTTTGATAAACCGCTGGCGGAGCACGGATGGATCGATGTTCCCGCGCTCGATGCTTCGGGACACAGCGTGACTAAGCGTATCGGGATTACACGCCTGCACATGGAAGAAGATGCGGGAAAGAGCATGCACGACGGCTTTCCAGACTCCGCGACCAAAACTTATGTGGATTTGAACCGATGCGGAACGCCGCTGATTGAGATTGTTAGCGAACCCGACCTGCGTACCCCGGACGAGGCTTACGAATATTTGACTCGGTTGAAAGAGATCCTTCTCTACACCGGAGTCAGTGACTGCAACATGGAAGAAGGCTCCCTGCGCTGCGATGCCAATGTGAGTGTCCGGCCGCGGGGACAGGAGCAATTCGGAACCAAAGCTGAGGTCAAGAATGTGAACAGCTTTCGTTTTATTCGTTCCGCGCTGGAGTATGAGATCGAGCGCCAGGTAGAGCTGATCGAGAGCGGCGGCCGCGTGACTCAGGAAACGCGACTATGGAATTCGAGCGAGGGGCGCACTTACTCCATGCGGTCCAAGGAGCAGGCGCACGATTATCGCTACTTCCCCGAACCGGACCTTCCGCCGCTGTTGATCTCGGGAGAGTGGAGGGCGATTCTTGCCAAACGGATGCCCGAGTTACCCGAGGCACGCCGCAAGCGCATGATCGCCGACTACGACATCACCCTGCAGGATGCCCAGACGCTCACCGCCACGCGCGAGTTTGCTGACCAGTTCGAGACGGCGGCGCGGCAGGCGCGTAGCCCGCGGCGGGTGGCTAATCTGATCCAGAGCGAACTCATGGGCCGGCTTAAGGCCAAGGGGCTTGAACTGGAGCAGTCTCCCATCACCATGAAGGGACTGGTGCAGGCGGCTGACTTGGCGGAGGCCGGCGAGCTCTCCAGCAAGCAGCTCAAAGGGTTGTTCGACACGGCTTTTGAGAAAGGCGAGGATTTTGGCGTGGTGTATGAGCGCGAGAAGCCACAACAGATCAGCGATCCCGCGGTGCTCGAAAAGCTGATCCAGGAAGTCATTGCGGCCAATCCCAAGCAGCTCGAGCAGTACCGGGCGGGTAAGAAGACGGTAGCTGCGTTTTTTGTGGGGCAGGTTATGCGGTTGTCTAAAGGACAGGCCAACCCTGCACTGCTGAATGAATTGGTGACCAAGCAGCTCGACGCTTAGCAAGTACTTGTAACCCGGCGGTGTGCGGCGCGTCCAATAGCCGGGGGAATGCATGTTCGACTCTGACCTGAACGAAGATGCTGCACGGCAGAAAGTGACCCGCCGTGTCTTTCTTCTCAGCGGTGGGATGGCGGCAGCGGCGATTGCTGCGTGGTCCCTGCACTCTGCTCCTCCTCCACCGTCCACGATCGCGCTGAAGAGTGGACCAGCGCCCGAAATTGAGATCGCGGAATTCTCTGCGGCGGGCGTGCTCACCGGGAAAACCCGGCTGCGAAAAATTGTCAAAAGCGACGCAGAGTGGAGGCAACAACTCTCGGCGAACGCGTTCGACATCGCCCGCAGGGCCGATACTGAAATGGCATACACCGGCTCCTATTGGAATCTGCACCAGCCAGGACTGTATCGCTGTATTTGCTGTGACACAGCGCTCTTTTCTTCCCAAACAAAATTCGATTCTGGGACGGGCTGGCCCAGTTTCTGGCAACCGATTGCGGCGGAAAATATTGTCACCGCCGAAGATAGGAGTTTCGGCGAGCGCACGGCTGTGGCTTGCGCCCGCTGTGACGGGCATCTGGGTCACGTTTTCAATGATGGTCCGCCACCTACAGGTCTGCGCTACTGCATGAACTCAGCCTCGCTGCAGTTCAGGGCCCTGGGTTAAATCATCCACGTTTCCCGGTTTTCGCGGGATGCAGACTGATATTCACCGACAAGTCTGCGAGTCGATCGGGAGATTTCCTTGCCATCCGACTCGTGGAATTATAAGTCAGTAACCGCCCTTGCCTTGTCATCCCGAGCGTAGCCGGGATCTGCATGCCGCCCAATCAAAATCTAGTTGGCCCCGATAAATCAAAGGATGGAGCGGATTACGCCTCCGTCCACACGCAGCGCAGCCCCCGTCGTGGCTGCGGATCGATCGCTCGCCACATAGACCACCATCGCCGCTACTTCTTCAGTGGTGGCAAAACGCTTGATCAGCGAAGAGGGACGCACGGTGTCAAAGAACTCCTTCTCGACTTGCGCCTGCTCAACGCCACGCTGCTTGGCCAGATCCGAAACAAAAGTGGAAACTCCCTCGGAGCGGGTTGGACCCGCCAGTATGCTGTTGACCGTGACCCCAGTCCCCGCCACGGACTCAGCCAAACCTCGGGCTACCGCTAACTGGGCCGTCTTCGTCATGCCGTAATGGATCATTTCTACCGGTATCTGCACCGCTGACTCACTGGATATGAACAAGATCCGTCCCCAGTTGTTCTTCAGCATTCCGGGCAGGTAGTTTCGCGACAGACGGACACCGCTCAGCACATTCACTTCGAAAAAGCGACGCCAATCTTCATCGGGGATTTGCCCAAAGGGCTTGGCCTCAAAGATGCCGAGATTATTAACCAGAATGTCCACCCTGGGCAGCTGGCTAAGCAGCTCGACACATCCCTCGACAGTTCCCAGGTCGGCAGCGATTCCCTCCACTGTGCCCTGCGACTGCTTGGCCTGCGCTTTCATCGCCTGCACATGCTCAACGGCCTGCTGCACACGCTCCTCGGTGCGGCCGTTGACATAAACATTTGCGCCCTCCTTTGCCAGGCCAGCGGCGATGGCCAATCCAATACCAGCGGTCGACCCGCTTACCAGCGCTGTTTTTCCGACGAGATGAAAATCCATGGCAAGACCTCCATGGGCTATAGATTCATCTTTTTGAAGATGCGACCCGGAATGGCGCAAATTAACAGCATGATCAGCAACCAGAACCGGGGCACGTAAGCCACATCGCGGCGGTGCTCGATTGCTTTCAGGATGCCGCGAGCAACCTGGTCGGGCGAGGCAAAGAGTGCGTTGTGCGGCACATGCGCGGTCATCGGCGTATCCACAAAACCAGGTTTGATGGTCAACACCTGCACCCCATCGCGATCGATGCGGTTGCGCAGTCCATCAAGAAAAATATTGAGCGCTCCCTTGGAGGCGCCGTAAACGTAATTGCTCTTGCGCCCGCGGTCGCCGGCTACGGAAGAAACGACTGCCAGCGTGCCCGCGCGCTGCGACTGAAAGTAATTTCCCAGCCAGGTCAGCAGAGACACCGTGGATATGAAATTGGTATGCAGGATGGCCGCGGCAAACTGAAAATCGGTTTCAGCCGCCTGCTGGTCACCCAGCACTCCGTGGCAGATCAGCGCCAGATCGATCCTGCCCAGCCGTTCAGCTGCGGCAGCGAGCATCTCCGGGTGGGCCGCAGTGTCGTCCAGATCCATCACCCAGGTATCCACCGCGACCGCACCGCGAGTCAGCAGATCCTGGGCAACGGCGGTGAGACGGTCGCTGTTTCGCGCTACCAGCATGAAATGCGCGTTTTGCGCCGCTAGCCGCCGCATGGTGGCGATGGCGATGCTGGAGGTCGCTCCTAATATCAAAACTCCAATGGGCACCAGGGGGTCGCGTTTAGCCAAGACCGGTTACCCTCTGCCAAAAGCTGGAGCTGAACGCCGGATCGACGTAAACGGAAAACTGCTGCCACTGGGGATAGAACTGCTGGAAGTGGGTGGCACTCATGCAGGCATCTTTGGCGGGATACATGCGGCCGCCAAAATCGGCTGTGATATCCGCGAGCCGATCGAGGAGAGCAAAGCTCACTTCCCGACGGATAGGAAAGTCCAGCGCTAGGGTGATACCCGGTACAGGAAAAGACATGATGCCCGGGGAGACCGCGTCCCCGAAGACTTTGATAACGGCTAGAAAGGAACCCAGCCCCGATGCAGTAATCGCTTTTAAGAGTTCCGTCATGCCCAGGGTTCCACTGTCAAAGGGGAGAACACATTGGAATTGGAGCAAGCCTTGCCTGCCGTAAAGCCGATTCCACTGGAGAATGCGGTCCAGAGGATAGAAAAACGGCTCGTAGTCTGTCAGTCCCGAACGCCGCTTGCCTATCTGCTTGTGGTAGTAGAGGGTGTTGAAGGCGCCTACAGAGGACCGATTGAGAGCAAAGGCCGGCAGGTCAAAGGGCATCATGACCCTGGGCTTGTTCAAAGGGGTCAGCGGGCCGGGAATTTCGTCATGCTCACCATCAAGAAAGAGGCCGCGGGCAAAATTGCGGCCCTGGGCAACGCAATCGATCCACGCCACTGAATATTCGTGGTGTGCGCTGGCTTCGGAGAGCGCGACGAATTCTTCGAGCCCGACAAATTTGGTCGAGTGATAACGGATACGACGGGAAACAATGGGGCGCATCTGCACCTCAGCCCAGCTAATCAGGCCGGTCAGTCCCAGCCCTCCGATGGTCGCTGCATACCACTCAGCATTCTCCGTGGGGCTGCACAGCACATGCGTGCCGTCGGAGCGCACCAGCTCGAAACATAGCGTGTGCAGGCCGAAGGTCCCGGCGACATGATGATTTTTTCCATGGATGTCGTTGGCGATCGCTCCTCCGACAGTTACGTATTTCGTCCCCGGGCTCACGGGCAGAAACCATCCTCGGGGTACGGAAAAATCGAGAATCTGCGCCAGGGTTACCCCCGCTTCGCAACGCAGCCGGCCGGTTTGGGAATCGAACGAGATGAGGCGATCCAGGTTCGGCGTCTGCAGCAGGGTCCCATGCTGCAGCAGGCAAACGTCGCCGTAGCTGCGTCCCATGCCCACGGCCAGCATTTTCGATTCAGGAGCAACGGGTGCCGGAAAATCTTCTTTCCAGAAAAGGGGGTGGAGCTCCGCGGGGTGCTTTGGGTAGCGGCCCCAGGATTCAAATTGTGGCTGGTCCTGCCGAGGGGACATAGGTCGATTTCTTTCCAAGATTCCTTAAAGCGCGGAGTAGGCGACGACGGCTACTCCCAAACAAAGCAGCAGGCTCATGCGGTCTTTTAAAGCAAAGACCACCGGGTCCTCATCCAGCAAGCCCCGTGAAGCCAGCAGCCAAACACGGCTGATCCACAGGATTAACAGCGGAGTGATCAACCACATGCGGGTGGGATGATGATAAAGGGCCGCCACGTCGCGGCCGTTGATATAGAGCGCGAAGATCACGATGGAAGCATAGGCGCTCGAAGTGCCGAAGCTGCGCAACTGCTCAATATCGCTCAGGAGATAGCCCCTGGCATTGGTAGGCGTTGCACCGCGGGCATGCAGATTCTGCAATTCGCTGAAGCGCTTGACCATGGCCAGGCTCAGGAAAAGGAAAATCGAAAAAGCAGCGAGCCAGGGCGAGACAGGATCGTGGGTGGCCTCGGAGCCGGCCAACATGCGGATGGTGTACAAGCTCGACAGGACAACGACATCCACCAGCACGATTTTTTTGAGCGAAAGGGAATACGCCAAGGTGGTGATGAAGTAGAGCAACAGGTAAACGAGGAACTTTCGCGGCAGATAGGCGGCAGTGATCAGAGCCACGGCGGCCAAGGTGAAAGCAATGCCCAGCCCGCTAGCCACGGAGAGATTCCCGGCGGCAAACGCGCGCTTGCGCTTGTGCAGGTGCACCCGGTCCGACTCCAAATCGAGCAGGTCGTTGAAGATGTAGGTGGCCGAGGCGGTAAGGCTAAAGCAGAAAAAAGCAGCGACTGCCGCCAGCACCGAGGCTGCGTGACGGAAGGAGTGGGCCAGCAACAGAGGCAGAAACACCAGCAGATTCTTTGCCCACTGATGGACCCGGAGAGCTTTCGCTAACGCGGCCAGCAGGTGTGAACGATCCTGAAACTTTCTGCTGACGGCGACGTTTCGGCTCTTCAGGGCCAGCTTCAACCTGAGATCAGGATTGGCGACCATCGCCTCCTGGGCGCCTTGCAACAGCGGCAAATCAGGCAGTGCGTTGCCGATGTAATCGAAGCCGTCGGCGGCAAAGCGCTGCTCCAGCTGCTGCAGCTTGTTGCGGCCGGTCAGGTTGACTGCGCCATCGCTGGCCAGTACTTCTTCAAAAATACCGAGGTGGGCTGCGACCTTGCGCGCCAGGACGCGATCAGCGCCAGTGGCCAGGTAAAGCTTGCGGCCAGCCGTGTGCTCCTCTCTCAAATAGTCCAGGAGAGGACGGTTATACGGCAGATGGGCAACATCGAGAGTGACCATGGAGGCCACTTGAGATTTCACATGGGCTTTTCCCTTGAGCGTCCACAAGGGGGTGCGCATAAATGCGCCGGGATGCCGGCGAGCGAGCACCATCAGCGAGTCGACAAATGTGTCAGACTTAACCAGGGTCCCGTCGAGGTCAACACAAAGGGGTCGCTCTGCCTGGACCGCGACTGGAGGCTGCATAACCCTAAATTCTGTCATTCAGAGCAGTTCTCCTGTTGCTGTTGATTGCAGGACGAGACCGCACCTGAACTGCTCGTTCGGATCTGGATGAGAATCCCTGATCCAGCCCTATCAACGAGATACGTGAGCAGCAGGGGAGAACCCGAGGAACCACTACAGTTCATGTTGAGGATAGCAGAGCGGAGAAGTATTCTCCGACCCGGTCGAACCTTTCACACCCGGGTCTCGTCATAATAAGTGCACGCTCGACCGGTCTGCTCTTTCTGGGGCGAGCGATTAGGAAGCTCATGAAAATAAGTAAGATCGTGCTCGTGTCTGGGGTTTGCTTTGCCTTTTCTAGTGGTGCCCTCTGGTTAAACGGACAGGAAACTTCCACCGCTCACGCCGTGGTTACGGCGACTACCAAATCAGCAGAAGACATAACCAGTGTGCCCCAGCAGAGCATTACGCTTCAGGAAAACCGCAAGTCTCAGCAAGTAACGGGTTGGGTTCCACTGCGCGGGCCGCGCGCCGGCCTGCAATTGGTAGTTCTGCTGGACGATGCTTCTCGGGCCAACCTGGGTCTGCAACTGAACGACCTCAAAAACTTCTTAACGGCTCTGCCTCCGACCGCGCAGGTGGCGGTCGGCTATATGCGGAACGGGTCGCCTAACCTGGTGCAGAACTTCACCACTGACCACGCCCGGGCAGCCGAGGCATTGCGCCTGCCTATTAGCTCTGGCGGCATTAACGGAAGTCCTTATTTTTGCCTCTCGGCCCTGGCCAAGCAATGGCCCGGGAGCAGCGACGTTCGCCGGGAGGTGATCATGGTGACCGACGGTGGCGATCGCTACTCCGGGGAACGACACTTCGATCCCGAAGATCCTTATGTGCAGTCAGCGATCCGCGATGCTCAGAGAGCCCAGATCATCGTCTACTCCATTTATTACCGGGGCGCGGGCCGCTCTGACCGAGGGTTTACCGCGACCAACACGGGGCAGAACTACCTGACCCAGGTTTCCGGGGCGACCGGTGGCAAGGTCTACCTGGAGGGTTTTGGCAACCCGGTATCGTTCGCGCCCTTTCTCTCAGATATTCAGCACAAACTTCAGAATCAATATGAGTTGAGCTTCGTCTCTTCATCGAAGCCCGGGCTGCAGCAAATCAAGGTGAAGACCAGCCAGCCCAATACGAGCCTGATCTATCCCGCCAGCGTGCCGGTCGGCGGCGTAAAACCATCCCAGTAAGAGGCAAGCATGCTAGCAGCGAGCGTACAGAGGTTCTCGCGATTTCTTCTTTGCGCGGCGGTATATGGCCGCATCGTTCCCACTCACGGCACAGGAAGCGGCTAAGCCGACAACCTTCCTGGGGACCGTCCAGTCGCTCAGCGGCAACAACATCACGGTGAAGAACGATGCCGGGGCGACCATGCAGGTAACGGTGCAGGACAATGCTCGCCTGCTGCGCATCGAGCCAGGACAGAAGACGTTGGCCGGCGCCAGCCCCTTCAGCCTGAGCGATCTCGCGACCGGGGACCGGGTGATGGCTCGCGGCTCTGCCAGCGCAGATGGCGCCTCGCTGGCTGCCACTATGCTGGTGGCTATTAAGGGCGCCGACATCGCCCAGAAGCAGGAGAAGGAGCGGGAAGATTGGCAAAAGCGGGGCACTGGCGGCCTGGTAAAGTCAGTCGATCCAGCAGCACAAACCGTAACCGTTTCCACTGGAGCCGGCGGCACCCGGATGGTCACGATCCACGCCACACCGGCGACCATCGTTCGCCGCTATGCTCCTGGCTCAGTGAAATTTGACCAGGCCGTAAAAAGTACTCTGGACGAGATCAAGCCTGGCGACCAGCTTCGCGCCCGCGGTTCAAAAAGTGCCGATGGCACGTCCCTTGACGCAGAAGAGATTGTCAGTGGCAGCTTCCTGAATCTCGCCGGGCCCATTCAGGCCATCGATCCATCCACGTCTACGATTACGCTGACCGATACCGCCACCAAGAAGCCGGTGCTCATCTCTGTTACGGCTGACAGTGAAGTGAAAAAGCTTGATCCGGCTGTTGCCCAAAGGCTGGCCGCGCGCATGCGGGGCGGGGCGAAACAACCGGACGGATCTGCTGCAGGGCCCGCAGGGGGTCCAGGATCTGGCGGGCCCGGTGCCGGACCGGCTGGTACCGGACCTGCTGGTGCTGGTGGGGATCATCCAGGTGGAGGTCAGGGCCGTGGGCCCGGTGGAGGGGGACCTGACATCCAGCAACTGTTGGCTCGCTCTCCGTCTGTCACGTTAAAAGACCTGCAAAAAGGCAACATGGTCATTGTTGTCGCAACCGGGGGCCAAACCCCCGCCTCCGCAACCGCCATCACCGTCGTCGCCGGCGTAGAGCCTATGCTGCAGGCTTCTGCCAGCGCGAGCCAGGCCTTGCTTTCTTCCAGCTGGAACCTGGGTGGTGGCGGCGGAGAGGGTGGCGGGGGCGGAGAAGGCCAGCAGTAATTAACGCCGCTTTATTCAAAGCTGCTGAGACAAGAGAAATACTGAACATTTGAGGAGAAGTTTTGCAACGACTGCTCGTTTTCTGCCTGACGATTCTGTTCTTTTTTTCTACATCACATGCTCTGCCACAAACCGCCTCCGGAACACTACGCGGCCAGGTGGCTGATCCCAGTGGGGCCGTCATCCCGCAAGCTTCGCTTACCGTGACATCGACGGCCGGCGCGAGCCGTACGGGAACTTCCGATGCTACCGGCCAATACACAATCTCCGGCTTGGCGGCGGGCCAATACACGGTCACAGTGCAGGCTGCCGGCTTTTCTCAATTCACCTCGCCGCCGGTGCAGATTGCGGCGGGACAAACACAGCACTTGAATATTTCGCTTACGATTCAGATCGAGCAACAGCAGGTGCAGGTCTCCGGTGATACGCCGGGCGTGAGCGTAGACCCGGACAACAATGTGAGCGCGGTCGTGCTCACTGGCAAGGATCTGGATGCGCTTTCTGACGATCCTGACGAGTTATCGAACGAACTGACTGCGCTGGCTGGTCCGGCCGCGGGTCCCAGTGGTGGCCAGATCTATATTGATGGATTCACCGGCGGGCAGTTGCCACCCAAGTCGGCGATTCGTGCCATCATCATCAACCAGAATCCGTTCTCCGCCCAATATGACACGCCAGGATATGGCCGGGTCGAGATCCTGACCAAGCCGGGCACTGACAAACTGCACGGTCAGGTTTTCATGAACGCCAGTGCTTCGGCTTTTAACACGTCCAATCCCTTTGCTCTCAATCAGCCGCCTTACCACACGCTGCAATGGGACGGTAACGTGAGCGGGGGGCTGGGGAAGAAGGCATCGTTCTTTCTGACTTTTGACCGGCGCGACATCCAGGACAACAGTATCGTCAACGCCAATGTTCCGTACGTGCCCGATCCTGCAACCTGCGGGCCACTCAACGGAGTCGTCACCGACACCTCGGGCACACTGTGCAACCTCGCCGTTCCTGCCCCGCAGACGCGCACCTGGTTCAGCCCACGTATCGACTACCAGTTGACGCCCAGCCAGACCTTAACGGTTCGTTATAGCTACTGGCAGGAAAGCCAGAACAACAGCGGATTAGGCACCAGCGCATTTGTCCTGCCTAGCCAGGCCTACAACACGAACGAACTGGAGAACAGGATTCAGGTCAGTGATAGCCAGGTCTACGGCGCCAAGTTCGTCAACAATACTCGTTTCCAATATATCCGCGATACCAGCAACCAGACACCGCAGCTGGTCGCTCCAGCGATCAACGTGCTGCAGAATTTTGAGGGGGGCGGCAGTCCTCTGGGTACGGTGCACGATACGCAGCAGGAATTCGAGATCCAGAATTACGCGTCACTCGCGCTCAAGAACCATTACGTCCGCTTCGGTGGCCGGCTGCGCAACAATCGAGACACCAATTTTTCTAACGCCAATTTTGAGGGCACGTACACTTACTCGGATCTCAATGACTACCTTGCCGCCAAACCAAGCCAGTTCTCCATCACCGCCGGAACGCCTACGCAGAAGGCCAGCGTAACCGATCTGGGCCTCTATGCAGAAGACGACTGGAAGGCCAGGCCGAATTTCACCATTAGCTATGGTCTTCGTTTCGAGAGCCAGAACCAGATCCACAACAAGGCGAACTTTGCTCCCCGGGTCGCGCTTTCCTACGGCATTGGTGGAGGTGGAAAGCCGCCCAAGACGGTGCTGCGGGCCGGCTACGGAATTTTTTATCACCGTTTCACGTACGACCTGCTGCTGAATGCCAATCGCTACAGTCTCGACGGCTTGGGTCAAGTGCAGACGATTCAGTCCAATCCCAATGGAACTCCTCCGGACAGCACGACCGAGGAGTCGTCCCCGTTGCCCACTTTCTATCGCATACAACCCGGCCTGAACGCGCCGGCCAGCATCGAGACTGGAACCGGGATTGAGCACCAGGTCAATAAAAATGTAAGTGTCTCGGCGACGTATCTCTACTCCCGCGGCATTCACCAGCTTTTATCGCGCAACATCGATGCTCCGCTGCCGGATGGTTCGCGACCGGCTTTGGGCCTGTGCCCGCAGGGTATGCCATGCAACATCTACGAGTACGATTCGCTGGCGGTATTTAAGGAAAACCAGATTTTTCTGAATTTGAATGTGGCTTACGGCCGGAAGCTTACGTTTACCGGGTTTTATGTTTACAGCAAGGCCAATAGCGACACGGGTGGAACCGGCTATCATCCTTCGAATCAGTACGACATCATGCAGGATTATGGGCGGCAGTTCTTCGACGTCCGCAATCGGGTGTTTGCGTTTGCCAATTACTCGGCGCCGCTTGGGTTCAGGATCAGCCCTTTTCTTAGCGCGTCCTCTGGTGCGCCTTTCAATATCCAACTGAGCCAGGATATTAATGGCGATTCGTTCTTTAATGATCGCCCGGTATTTGCCTCCTCGCTTTCCAATCCCGGCAACCGTGGATACCACGAAGTACGGAAATTTCGATATCAGCCCGACTCCGCCGGCTGGGTCGCATTTAATTCCAATCAATTATGGAAACGGTCCAGTTCAATTTGCGATGAATCTGCGCGTAGCCAAGAGCTTTGGCGTTGGCCCGAAGGTGGAGGAAGGCAAAGGAGCAGTCGCAGGGGGCGGCGGGGGCGGGCCTGGAGGCGGAGGCGGAGGGCACGGGATGCCGGGGATGGGTTTAGGGGGATCCGGCGGTGGCCCTCACAACCAAACTGCGCGGGTCGATCGCCGTTACAGCATTACGTTGAGCGCGTTTGCGCACAATATCTTCAACGTTGTGAACCTGGCGCCGCCGAATGGAACTCTGGGCGGACCGCCCGATGGCACGACTGATTCTCCTTTCTTTGGAAAATCGAACCAGCTGGCAAGCGGATTTTTCTCTCACGGGTCAGCGGTACGGGACTTCAATTTTCAGGCGCTGTTTAACTTCTAAGCCTTCAACAGCCGGGAAAGAACGGCCACATTTCCAAGTAAGAGCATCCACACAGAGATCTCTCCACTGCGCTGCGCTCCGGTCGAGATGACAAAGGGGAAGGCAGCGCTTCCAGAAAGAAATGTTGCTGAATCGAAACCGCTTCTGTTCAGCGACTATTCTCCCTCGAAGCGCCGCACTCTCCTTTGTCATCTCGACCGGAGCGCAGCGCAGTGGAGAGATCTCTGTGTGGATGCTCTTACTTGGAAATGTGGAGTGACCTGCTATATCGATTCGTCCGCTGATAGCAGGTGCACATCGAGGCCCGCCATTTCGATGGTTGCGCAGGAGGAGCCGAGCACTTCGCCGTCGGCTTGGACCGCTATTGGCGGCTCGTAGGCACGATCGGGAATGGGGCGGCAAACAACACGAACCGCGTCGCGATAGAACGCTGATGCATCGTCCGCCTGCTCGCGATCGCGAGCACCTCCTCCTCGAAACAGAGCATCGTACGACGCGTAAGCGAGGCGCGCACGAGAAGCACCCGCTACCGTGGCCAGCCGCAGAAAAGGAAAGTTGAGCCCGCCACCGGGACGCCACCGATTCAACTCCGCTACGCGCAGGGCGAGGGCCTCGCAGACGCGTTCCTGGATAACTGAACCACTGGTGGTAGTGATCGCAATGTCGAAGGGTTGCACCGGATGGTTGAGCAGCAACTTCGCGCCAGCCACAAAGTAGGCGGCCCTGCCGGTCGTGTCCTTCCCCGAACGTCGCGCTTCCGACATAAGAGCGGCATGAACGCCCATCCCGGCTGCCATAGCAAACAACCAGGTTTGATCGCAGCAGGTGATCTTTCCCAGTGGAACCCGAATGGGATGGCTGCTGAGGATGCTACGCGCCGCGTCCACCGGATTCCGGGGAAGGTGGAGATTTTGCGCCATAACATTGCCGGTTCCGAAAGGAATGATGCCCAGAGGAACTGCGGATCCGGCAAGTCCCTGGATTACGTCAAAGATTGTGCCATCACCGCCACAGACAAGCATGGCGTCGTAACCCTGGGTTGCGGCTCGCTTGGCTTTTGCTCCGGCTGCGCGGTTTTCCCCTGTCTCCAGAATGTCGATCGCAGCACCCGACTTGCGAAGAACCTTGAGGACACCGGCAATATCTCTGCGCCGTGCACGCGTTCGCTGCAGTACGGGATTTACAAAGAGCAGGATCTTTCGCATGGCGCGTTAGAGTTGCGCCGGCTTTTCCCAATCGGAGAACACGATCTCTTCTAAAGGCTTCCGTTGGCGCGGAGTTACTTCAATCTTGAGCAGGTGCTCGGGCAAAGTGGACGGTTCGCCAAAGTATCCGATCGCGATGACAGCGCCAATCTCATAGTCGGAAGGAATGGCAAACGAGGCCCGCACCTGGTCACTGTCAAAGCCCGCCATGGAATGCGTGTGCAACCCGCTCGCCGTCGCTTGCAACGACAGAGTCGCTGTAGCCGCGCCGGTGTCGTGCAAGGCAGTGCGGTTGGGATTGCCTTTTGCGGTGAACGTCTTCTTAGCCACGGAGAGGATCAGCACCGGCGCGCTTTTGGCCCAAGACTGGTTGCCCGGCACGAGCGAATTGAAGATTTTTTGATAAGTCTCATCACCACGCCGGCCGACCAGGAACCGCCACGGTTGCTCGTTGGACGAGGACGCGGCCCAGCGTGCGGCCTCAAAGATCGACTTAAGTGTCTCTGAGGAGACTTCCTTGTCGGCAAAGGCGCGGGGGCTCCAGCGGCGACGAATCGTCTCATGCACGCCAGGTACGGCGGGCGCATGCTTCAGTTTATCTATAGCTTCGGGCGAGGTCTCGGGCAAGGGGTCACTCCTGAAGAAGGTAAGGGGCCAGGTTGTTAGATAAAGAGAGAACAGGAACGTCGCAACGAAAAATCGCCTGCTCTCCCACGAGAGCAGGCGTGTCATCTATTCGTGCTATTCCATCCGCGTTTCTTATTCGCGGACGCCTTCTACGAAGGCCTTCAGCTTGCGTGAGCGCGAAGGATGCCGCAACTTACGCAGCGCCTTGGCTTCGATTTGCCGGATTCGCTCGCGCGTGACCTGGAAGCTCTGACCCACTTCTTCCAGGGTGTGCTCGGAACCATCTTCGAGGCCGAAACGCATCTTGATCACACGCTCCTCGCGCGGGGTCAAGGTACGCAGCACCTGCGAGGTATATTCCTTCAGGTTCACACTGATTACTGCTTCGGAAGGCGAAACCGCCTGGCGATCTTCGATGAAGTCGCCCAGGTGAGAATCTTCTTCCTCGCCAATCGGCGTTTCGAGCGAGATCGGTTCCTGTGCGATCTTCAGCACCTTGCGGACCTTGGCCACCGGGATATCCATCCGGCGGGCGATCTCTTCGGAAGTAGGCTCGCGCCCCAGCTCTTGCACCAACTGCCGCGAAGTACGAATCAGCTTGTTGATGGTTTCGATCATGTGCACCGGAATACGGATGGTCCGGGCCTGATCGGCAATGGCACGCGTAATCGCCTGGCGAATCCACCAGGTCGCGTAAGTGGAGAATTTGTAACCACGGCGGTATTCGAACTTATCGACCGCCTTCATCAAACCGATGTTGCCTTCCTGGATCAGATCGAGGAATTGCAAACCGCGGTTGGTGTACTTCTTGGCAATCGAAACTACCAGTCGCAGGTTAGCCTCGATTAGCTCGCGCTTGGCCTGCTCGGCATCCATATCGCCCTGGATCATCTCGCGCTGGGTGCGCTTGAGCTCGGCGATCGAAACACCGGCCTCCTGCTCCAGCTTTTCGAGATCGGTCTTGCAGTTCTTCTGCTGCCGGCGATACTCCTTACGCAGCTCTTCGCTCTTGGACTGATCGTGCTTCTGTTCGAGCGACTTGACCTGCCGCTCGAGCATGCGCATCGCATCGACGGTCTTATTCACCTTGTCGAGCAGGCGCTTGCGTTCCGCGTTGGTGTACTTCAGTTCACGCACGATGCGCGAGACTTCGACCCGCTCGCGGTTCATCATCCATCGCGTTTTGCGATGTTCCTTAGCTTTCGCTTTAGGGTTGATCGTCTCCAGCTTTTCAAACAGCAGGGACGCTTTCTTCTGGTGCTTGAGCAGAGTATCGACGCGGCCGATGGTTACCCGGATGCGCGCCTGCAAAATCTCTTCGGTGATCTCTTCTTCGTCGAAGATCACAACTTCTTTGATATTGCGCACGCCACGCTTGAGATCCTCGCCTAGGGCGACGATTTCGCGAATGACGATGGGCGAACGGGAGATAGCCTTGAGAACCCGCAATTGCCCACGCTCAATGCGCTTGGCAATCTCAACTTCGCCTTCTCTGGTCAGCAGTGGTACAGTTCCCATTTCGCGCAGGTACATGCGAACGGGGTCATTAGTTTTCTCGAGTGTGCCCGGTGTGAGGTCGAGTTCGACGTCCTCGCCCTCCTCACCCTCGCTCTCGAACTTATCTGCGCCAAACTTAGGACCGCCTTCGAGCACATCAATGCCCTGGGTCCCGATGGTAGTCAGCAGATCGTCGAGATCGTCCGGTGAATGCAGGTCGCCAGGAATCAGGTCGTTGACCTCGTTGTAGGTCAAGTAGCCTTTTTCCTTACCCGCATCAATCAGTTTCTGAATGTCTTCTTCGTACTTGTCTTCAATAGCCAAGCAAATCCTATCCCGTGCCTTATTTTTCGGATCGGTCCGTGCTCAGAAAGGACAGGGTGCTATGCGAGCCGCTAAGGGCATATTCCGGACGGTTAATAAACCGTTTGGGCAAGTAGACGCACGTCCTTCAAAGAGTTATAGAATATCATGGATTGGAGTGTGCCCCCTGGGTCGCTCCCAGAACGATAACTCCTTCCCACGGCCTTTCCATATCGGCCATTTTCTTGAGCGGGAACCTCTTAGTTAGATGTAAAAACGGGCAAACGGTTTCATTGGCCGCCTCCCTCCTTCGCTGTAGAGAAACATTCCCAAGACGGGGCATCCGCACGTCTATCCTGCGCCGCCCAATGCTCGGGTGTGCGGGGGCAGGTGCTTCGGGTGTCGAGCAGTACCTTTTCCCACCCGTCTCAAAGAGCGAGAAGGCTGGGCCACCCACCCTATGCTTTGTTTAAGGGGGGTCAATGCTTCGAAAAGGCGTCGACTTCCCTCATTTCGCGGTCAACCTTGAGCTTTTCGGCTATGAAAACCGCGAGCTGTGCCAAATCGCCGCGGCGTTCGGCCTCGGCGATGTCCGCGCGCACCCGGCGCTGTAACGCTTCGAGCCGGCGGTACTTCAGCGATTCAAGCGCGGCCTCTACCTCCTGTAGTTCCACCTCGCCAGATTCCCTAAGCAAGGCCTGCGCCAGCACCGTTCGCTGGCGGGGATCGGAGACCGCGGCCAAAGGCTCGAGCGCCCCCCGGTCGCGCAATGCCAGCAGCGTTGGGGTAACGCTAAGCCCCTCGAAGGATTGAGACTGGTCCTGCAAAGCCTGGGAAACACGGGAGAAAACGCGGGTTCCGGGCGGGGAAGCTGCGGCCCGCAAGAGCACCCGCTCAGCCTCGTTCAGGGTATCCGCGGATGAGTGGACCTCATCCCGGCGTTTGCGCACTGCCTGCCGCAGCTCTTCCCTTACCAAAGCCGAGTCAATGCCCAGCTTCTGGGCGGCATCGGATGCGAACTCATCGCGCACGATGCTGTTAGGCATACGCCGGATATGAGGCAGCAGGTAGTTGAGTGCCTTGCTCTTGCCCTCGGCTGTCCGGGATGGGAAAAGCTGCATCGCGCGGTCAATCAGGTAATCGGAATGACGCCTGGCGCCTTTGACCGCGGCCACATACTCCTGAATGCCGCGTTCGCGAATAAACCGGTCGGGGTCCAGGCCAGCTTCCAGCGTAACCACCTTCACCTCAAAAGCCTCTTCCGTAAGCAAGTCAATCGACTTTTCGGCCGCGGCGGCGCCCGCGGTATCAGGATCGAAGTTAATGAAAAGCCGCTTGGTATAGCGGCCCAGCAACCTGACCTGCATCTCGGTAAACGCCGTTCCACTGGTCGCGAGCACATTTTGGATCCCCGCCATGAAGGCGGTGATGCAGTCCATTTGTCCTTCCACCAGCAGGGCAAAATCCTGCTGCCGGATAGCCTGCCGGGCCTTATCGAGATTGAAAAGGACGTGTTTTTTGGAATAGAGAGGCGTTTCCGGAGAATTCATATATTTCGGCCCGGATTTCTCCTCGTTGTCGAGCGCCCGCGCGGTAAAGGCAATCACCCGCCCCGACTCGTTGTGAATGGGAAACGTGATCCGCTTGCGAAAGCGATCATAGAGACGTCCAGCCGATCCATCCGCCTGCTCTTTGGAAGAGAGCAGGCCGGAATCGCGAAGCAGGTCAGGAGATGCCGCACCCTGCAAGCGGTCGCGCAGGGCGTTGAATGAGTCCGGAGCATAGCCAATGCGGAATTTGGCAATCGCCTCCGCGGTCAACCCCCGGCCAGTCAGGTATTCGCGCGCCCGGGCACCCTCCGCAGAGCGCAACTGCTCCTCAAACCATGCCGTTGCCAACTCATGCAGCTCGAGTAATTTGCCGCGCTGGCGGCTCTCCTCCGCCTCTTCCGCACTGGCAAATTCTCTCTTCGGCAGGGCAATGCCGCATTTCCGGGCCACCACTTTCACTGCTTCGGTGAAACCGACGTTATCCATCTTCTGCACGAAGGCGAAGACATCTCCCGACTCATGGCAGCCGAAGCAATAGTAGAACTGGCGCCCTGCGTGCACGGAAAACGATGCGGTCTTTTCCCCGTGAAAAGGACAAAGGCCGATGTAGTTCTGGCCTCCTGATTTTTTCAGCGTGAAGTATTCGCCGATGATGCGGACGATGTCTGCCTGCTGCTTTACGAGTTGAGCGAAGTCTGACACTACCTCTCATTGTCGTACATCGAGGGCGCTGGAAAAGGAACCGGTTGTGTGGAAGGCCGCCAGCAGGTCCGCCGGTTGTTTCCCCTGTTCCCGCAGGGTGCGCAGGCTCAGCGCGTCATGGCGCTTGGCGAGGCGCTGCCCTTCTTCATCCCGCAGCAACTTGCAGTGATACCAGGCGGGCGACGGAACGCCCAGCGCTCGCGCCAGCAGAATCTGCCGAGCAGTTGATTTAAGGAGGTCGGCGCCGCGGACTACCTCGGTGATCCGCATCGCTGCATCGTCCACCACTACGGCAAGCTGATACGAAGGAAGATCGTCCCGGCGCCATACCAGGAAGTCGCCAAAATCCTGCCCGGCCACGAAGCGCTGGAGGCCGAAGTGCAGCATCCTCGAATTCGATGGCCTCTCCGTCGGGAACGCGAAAACGCCAGTTTGCGTGGGTTTCTTCTTTTACATGCGACGGTCAGTAGGACGGCAGGTTCCCGGGATAGATTCCTTCGTCGTCGTGCGGAGCCTGTATGGCCAGCGCAAGGTCCTTGCGCGAGCAGCGGCAAGGGTAGATCCAGCCCCCATCCAGTAACCGGCGCCAGGCTTCGCGGTAGAGAGGGTGCCGCTGGCTCTGGGTGTAGGGTGCAAAGGGACCACCGACGTCCGGTCCCTCCTGCCAGCTGAGGCCAAGCCATCGCAGGTCTTCCATCATCGCCTGGCGAAAGTGCGGCTGCGACCGTGCAGGGTCAAGATCCTCGTCGCGCAGGACCAGTGCGCCGCCGAGCAGCGATGGCACGCTGCTGGGCGATCCAGAAGGTGCGCGCGTGGCCCAGGTGCAGGTACCCGGTAGGAGATGGGGCCAGCCGGCCGCGATATCCGACTGCTCAAAACAGATCCGGAATGCTGGAAAAGGCGATGCGGGTGGGAGCCGCCGCCCCCGCCAACAGCATGTTGGCGAAGCATAGGGTATTAGTCCCGTATTTGTAGTTGACCTGGTCCATCGTGGTGGACAGCCGCGTTCGCTTGCCCTCTTCTTCGAGCCCGGAGAAAAGGCTCAGCGTGTGAAGATGGTCGGGAACCAGGTTACCCAGCGAGACGCCGACGAAGAACGGCTTCTTTTGGCCCTGGACGGCCGGGCTTTGACTCCACAAGCGCTGCAGACCCTCGACCAGGGTCTGGTTGTCCTGGCATTCGAGCAGGGGGCAGCTTTGCGTCCAGGGCTGCTGCTGAATGCCGGAGGAGTGCCTGGATTTGGCCGCCGCGCTGCCCACCGCAAAGCGAATGGTCAGGGTCATGTGCGCTGCCCAAAGGCGCCCTTTGCGCAGCCGCATCGCAGCTTTGTGGAGCAGCTTGTTGGCTACCGCGTAGGCGCCCTCCGGGGTACGCAATTCCGGCGACAGGACGTGGGAATGGCCAATGGATTTGGCGTGCTCTAACTCGAGGTCGCCAAAGTCTTCGCCGCGCAGCCAGTGCCATAGCTTTTCCCCGCCGATTCCACCCCAGGCCGAATGCAGTTGCTCCCGATCGAGCGCCAGCAGATGTCCATGGTTTGGATTCCGCCCTGCTGCAGGCGCTTCTCCATCCGTGCTCCCACGCCCGGCAGGTCGCGGGGCGTCAAGGCGGCCAAGGCGTCATGCAGCAGGTCGGGCGTCAGGGCCACCAGGCCATCCGGCTTTTCCATATCCGAGGCGACCTTGGATAGGTAGCGGTTGGTGGCCAGGCCCACAGAGCAGCGAAGGGTGGCTCCGGCCTTACGGCGAACCGCGGCTTTGACCTCCCGCGCCAGTTCGAGCGCGGCCAGCAGAGGCTGCTCCCTGCCCAGGAGCCGGCAGGCCATTTCGTCGATGGACATGACTGAAGTGACGGGCAGGCACGATTCGACCGCTTCCACTACCCGATGGTGGTAGTCCACGTAAAGTTCATGCCGGGCTTCTACCAGAACGATGCCGGGGCAGAGCCGCTTGGCCTCTCCTACCTGGGTTCCGGTGCGCACTCCGTATTTTTTGGCCTCGTAACTGGCGGCGATGCAACAGGTTGTGTCCGCCAGGAGGGGCACGACGGCCATGGGCCGGTCCCGTAGCTCCGGCCTTAGCTCCTGCTCCACCGACGCGAAATAGGAATTGAGGTCCAAAAAGAGCCATTTCAGGCGGGGATCCCCAATTCGGAACGTATTGGCTGGCGCGTTGGTCACGTTGCACTCGTTTTGCACATATCGGATTTGTTATCGCGGTGCTAAGCTGTGTGCCATCGGTACTTTTTGACCTGGACGTACGCGGTTTCCATAGGAAAGCTACCGAAAAAAATATTTTGTATCCTGGAAAACCATCCCCCGGGTTTTGGGTTTCATAAAGCGTGGAGTACCACAATGCACTCGCTACATTTTCACACCCTCGCACGCTGGTTCTACGAGTTTGAGTCGTATGGGCCGGCGATTCTGGTAACCATCGGCGCCGCACTGCTCATGGCCTGTGGAATCGGTGCGACATGTTCGCCATGTAAGGAAAAAGACGAAGTCTTTCACCGCCAGGTGTTTTAAAAGGCTTTCAGTCCGCGCTCTGCCGCACTACCCCCGTACGGCCTGTCTTTTTCTGTCTTTAGAAGACAGTTCGCCTTGCCGCGGTTTGCCCGTCGAAAACATTTCCAGGAAAGAGCATCCACACAGAGATCTCTCCGCTACGCTTCGCTCCGGTCGAGATGACAAAGGGGACGGGAGTTATGCGTCCGGAGGACTCATAGTTGCTTAACGGGCCGCTATCCATCAGCTTGATGGGCCAAACGCCTATGTTAGCAACTACCTTTTCTGGAAGCACTGCCCTCCCCTTTGTCATCTCGACCGAAGCGAAGCCGGATTTCCTACTTCGCGCTGCCAGCGGGGACCACGTGTGCGGCTCTCTGTAAGGAGAGCCGCATGCAGATCATCAAAGCCACGGGTCTTCACAGGAAATCCGGGGGAGCGTAGTGGAGAGATCTCTGTGTGGATGCTCTGTCCTGGGGAACCCTATTCAGACGCCTTTAGTTGTGGCTTGCCCTTGTCTCCTATTTCTACGTAGCCCATCGGGTGATGATGATCGTGGGTGAACAGAACCAGCCACTGCTCCGGGACCGCGCGGCTGAGGAATCGCTTCCTTTGTTCAATACAGGTGAGCGGGTAGAGGTCATAACCCATCACCCAGGTCACGTCGAGATGCGCGGCGGTGGGGATCAGGTCGGAGATATAACAAGCACGACGCCCACCCGAATCAAGCATCACCGCCATCATCTGCGCAGTGTGCCCAGGGAAAACTTCAACGGACACGCCGGGAACAATTTCCATTTGCCCACTCGGTGGCTCAATCAGCGTCATCTGTCCATTGGCAATCAGTGGATCGTAATTGTCACTGATATAACTGACAGCATCGCGCTCCAACTGCAGATGGCCGTGCTCCACCTCTCCGCGATGGACGAAATAACGGGCGTTGGGAAACGTCGGAACAATGCTGCCATCCTCTCTCCGGGTGGTGTTCCAGCCGCAGTGATCGAAGTGCAGATGGGTGTTGATGACAACGTCCACTTCCTCGATCCTGATTCCGGCCGCGCGAAAGCTCGCCATCAACAGCTGCTTGGCATCGAAGATGCTCCGCTGCTTTTCAGGTAATTTGTTGCCGACGCCAGTCTCAATGACGACTGTGTGTTTGCCGGTGCGGACAACAACCGTGTTGGTGCCCAGCAGAATCTGGTTGCGCTCATTGGCCGGGATGCGCTTTTCCCACAAAGGCTTGGGGACAACGCCAAACATGGCTCCCCCATCGAGCAGATAGGTGCCGTCGGTCAGGATGGTCAGTTCGAAGTCGCCCAGCGTGCTTTGACCGCGCACCAGATCATCTACAGGATGAGTCACGGACAGTCTCCTTGAGGAAGATCAAGCGGGGGGTAAGAGATACGTCTCAAAATGGGTAAGGATGCGGCCAAAGAGGTGAGTCCTGGCCTCCGCGCCATCGATGCTGTGGGTCTTTCGCGGGTAAACCTGGAAGTCATAAGGCAGATCTGCGTCGATCAGTTGCTGGATAAATTGGATGGAGTTCGCAAAATGCACGTTGTCATCCCCCGTGCCATGTACCAGAAGCAGATGCCCTTTGAGATTGGCAACACTGTTCACCACGGAGTCGTCGCGATAAACGTCGACATTCGCCGTCGGTAGCCCGAGGTAGCGCTCGGTATAAATGGAGTCATAATTTTGCCAGTCAGTCACGGGGGCTACAGCAACCCCGGCGCGAAAACGATCACTGTGGGTCAGGGTGTACAAGGTGAAGGTGCCTCCCCAACTCCACCCCCACCACCCGAGACGTTTGGGGTCCAGTTGAGGATAGGCGCGCAGGGTCTGATCAAGCGCCGCGATCTGATCCCCCAGCTGCACCGGTCCAAAGTCAAGATAGGCCGCCTGGGCGAAATCACGGCCGCGGCCTCCCATGCCACGGTTGTCCACATGCAACACCGCGAATCCACTCTGCACCAGCAGCTGGTCGAAGAGGCGCTCGCGGGGCGCCCATTTCCCAGACACTACCTGGGCGTGCGGTCCTCCGTAGGGATTCACAATCAATGGCACGCTTGCCGCCGCTGTTTTGCCCGCAGGCAACACCAATTGAGCATAAAGATTTGTGCTGCCATCGGCGGCTTTCCATTGCAAGGGAATGGGCTCGGTGAGCGCTGCATCCAGGGCGGGCGCCTTCCAGACCGTTTCGCACTCTGTCTGGTGCCGGCACAAGTCCACCACTGGCGGGATGGTGACCGAGGAAACGACGTCGGCAAAGAAGTTGGTGTTGGGAGAGAAGACCGGTTCGTGCCAGTCTCCTGAGCGGCTGACCTGGTGTTTGCCTTCTCCGTCCAGCCCGACGGTCCAGATTTGCTGTTGCCGCGGATCGCCCTGGTTGGAGAGATAGTAGACGCGGTGCGCGATTTGATCCACGCCCTCAATATCTCCCACCTCCCAATCGCCGCTGGTTAATTGCTTCACCAGCGTGGCTTCGCTGCTCAATGGATTGGCTCCGTTGAAACCATAAAGATAGAGGTGGTTGTGCCCATCCCGCCAACTGGTGAGCAGGAAGTTGGAGCCGAAGAAGGTCAAGTCATAGGACTCGTCCAGGAATTTTTCGTCTGTCCTGGTGAGCACTGGCTTCACTTCATCGCTGGAGATATCGGCGAAATACAAAACCAATTTCTTGTGGTCGCGGGTGAGCGTCTCGATCCACAAGGTCTTTGCGTTCACCCAGCCAAACCGCGGGATGTAATCGCTTCCGCTTTCGATGGGCAGATTGATCCACCTGGTGCGTCCACCATTGGCGCCAACCACGCCTAATCGCACGGCGGGGTTGTGATCTCCAGGCTGCGGATAGCGCTGGCGATCGACTGTGGCATGCACGGGGAGCCAATCGGTGATGGGATATTCCGGCACCGCACTTTCGTTCATCTGTAGGTAGGCAAGCCGCCGGGAATCCGGCGACCAGAAGTAGTTGCTGTGCACGTCAAGTTCTTCCTGGTACACCCAGTCCACTTCGCCGTCGAGCACTGTGTCTGATTGCGAATCCGTAATTCGGAAAGCTGGATTGCTCTCGTGCATTTTAAGCGTGTACAGGTTGTGATCACGAACAAAGGAGAGGAAGGCTCCATCAGGAGAGAATTTCGGATCGTCGCCACTGCCTGCGCCGGTCGATGCGATTTGCAGTCCCGTCTTGGTGGCCAGATCGAAGAACCATAGTTGGCCGTTGGCATCGAATAAAAGGTGTTTTGAGTCGGGTACCCAGATATAGTTGGACTCTTTATAGCGAATCCGATTATTGAGGTCGTGCTCGGAAGTGATGGGCGGGATTAGCGACTTCATCTTGTCGCGGTCTACCAGCACATGCCGGACTCCTGTCGCCCCTTCGACTGCTATCAAATTTCCGTCGTCGCTTATGTAGCTAAGGCGGGTGCCATCCGGGCTCCACGCCAGACCATCCGGGGGCTTGGTCGCCTGCTCCAGAGGGTAGATCTGATCCACTGTCAAAGGTTTAGCGGGGGCTGGGGGAGCTGCGGGGGTTGAAGGCTCGGCCGTCTGGGCGGAGAGGTTCGCGCAAAATGCAAGCACCAGGACTAGTGAAATCCGTCTCAAGAATCGCTCCGGCGGGAGGGCTTAGAGCCTGCAGTGTATCGCAACGTCTATGCTGCGATTTGGGACGGTATTGACCGGATCAAGCGACTGCGGCGGGGCCGGCGTGCTAGACTCCAGCCACGCATGGATGTTCAATTAGAGTTGCTGATCCGTTTGCAGCAGGTCGATATAAAAATCACCCAACTGCAGGAAACTATCGCTGCGTTGCCCGGAAATCTGCGCTCCCTGGAAGAAAAACTGCAACAACAAAAACTGGCTATGGAGCAGGCAGACAAAGCCGTGCCGGTGGAAGAAGCCCGGCGCAGACGACTGGAAAGCGATCGCAAGGATCAGCAGCAAAAGCTGATCAAATATCGTGAACAGTCGAGCAGCGTCAAGACGAACGAGCAATTCCACGCGCTCCAACACGAGATTGGATTTGTCGAGGCGGAGATCCGGCGCATCGAGGACGAGGAGCTCAGCAGCCTGATCAGGAGTGAGTCTTTGGAGAATCAGCGTGCAGAGGCGCGCAAGGGGTCCGCGGCGCAAGCCAAGCTGGTGGAAGAGGAAAAGGAGCGGGCACGCATCGCCTCCCAGGGGTATCAGGACGAGCTTGATGTGCTCAAAAAGGAACGAGCCACGATCAGAAAAGGGGTGAATGAACCCCTGCTTGCGCAATATGACCGCATCGCTTCTTCCTCACGTAAGACTGCGCTGGCGCGGGCCGCCGGGCAGCGGTGCCTCTCGTGCCAGATGTCGTTACGCCCCCAGTTTTGGAACCAGGTACGCGAAGGGACATTGCTTAATTGTGAGAGCTGCGGGCGCTTGCTTTACTTTGATCCCGGCCAGGTCAACGCGATTTCCTCCCCGGCGGCGGGGGCTTAACATTCAGGGATGAAGCGAATTGCTGTCGACATGGACGAGGTGCTGGCAGATGCCCTCGGCGAACACCTCCTCCGCTACAATCGCGACCACGGCGAAGCCATCACCAAAGGCCATTTGGACGGAAAGTGGCTCTGGGATGTAGTTTCCGCTGACCGGCATGAGCGCCTGGAAGGCTACCTCCGCAGTGAAGACTTTTTCGAGGATTTACCGGTGGTCGAGGATAGTCAGGAGGTTCTGGCCAAGCTCATTAAACAGTATGAGATTTTTATCGCCACTGCGGCCATGGAGTTTCCCAATTCCTTTGGCCCGAAATATCGCTGGTTGCGACGGCACTTTCCCTTCGTTCCGCCAGCCAACTTTGTTTTTTGCGGGGACAAGAGCATCTTGCACGCCGATTACCTGATCGATGATTCTTACCGGCATTTCGAACGATTCAGCGGAAAAGCAATTCTCTTTTCTGCTCCTCATAATGCCAGGGTGACAGGCTTTCGGCGGGTTTCCAGCTGGCGAGAGGTTGAGGATTTCTTTCTGCCGGTGGGTCGAGCCTAAGTCGAACGGGACCCACCGGAGTTTCGATGGGCCTATGGCCCACCTAAAAAGATAAAAATAGCGCGGACGAATATAGAGTGAGTGGCCCAGGTCTCGCTCTTGAGACCTGGGTGTTTCGGCACGACCGATTTCTGAGGAGAGAAACCCAGGTCTCAAAAGCGAGACCTTGATTGCATCCACTCAAAGTCTTGAGGTTGCAGCTTGTGTTGGCTACTGTTGCGCCGGAAGGTTGTCTTTCAAGCGGACGGGCGTGGGAACGGTGGAAGATTTTCCGGGCTGTGTGTTCACCGCTGAACCCTTGGTGCCCATCGCTCCTCCCAGCGGCCGCAGGTTCATGGCCGGTTGAGGCGATTGCAGCTGGTGCATGGTCACGATGATCGCCTGGGCTGCTGACTTGCCCGCGCAGCGATAGCCGTGAGGGGTACTGGCGTCAAAGTAAACCCCATCGCCCGGGGTGAGAACATGCGTCTTGTCCGCGTGCCGGATCTCCAATTCACCTTCCAGGATGTAAAGGAATTCATATCCGGGATGCACGTGTGGGCGGATTTCAATGTTCTTCTTCAAGGGAACGAATTCCGCAAAGTAAGGATCCAGCTGGCGGTCGGGAACCATGTATCCAAGACTTTCGAAATAGTAGGTGGGATCGTCTACCCCGGTTTGAGGCAGACGCACCCGCTCCTTTTTCCGATGAACACGGAAAAGCGTGTGCGGCTCAGTTTCAAAGAAGTAAGAAAGGTCTTTGCTGAAGACCATGGCCACCCGGGCCAAGTTGCGCAGCGTGGGCACGACGCGCCCGGTCTCCAATTGGGAAAGAAAGCTGGCCGATAGGCCAGTGTGCCGGCCAAGTTCTACCAAGCCCATTGATTTTTTCAGGCGAAGACGCTTGATGCGCTCACCGATACGCTTTTCAGCGATGAAGGATTCTGCACTTGCGGGATCAATCTGAGTATTTGCCGCGGACTCTTTGGTTTCCACTGCACAGCTCCTGCACTCGTTATTCGTATTGTCAATCTGATGTGCTTATCACTCAAGATGTTGTTAAGAACAAAATAGATTTATTTTCCATGAACATAAATTTGTGGGGACTAAGCTGGTAGTGGGGCCGAGGGAAAAACCAGATGAGCGCCGATTCAATTCTGTTGACGAGTTCATCGGGATTTATAGGTAACTCTTTAGTACGTACCCAGAAGCAGAATCGGATTTCCACAATTAGGTTGCACCGTCATTTGAGCGCCGGAGACGAGGGCCTGTGGGACCCCGACCGGCCAACCCGGTCCATCGTCGAGGGACGCTCGGCCTGCGCGCCGTTCTGTGATAGTCGAAAGAATGATTTACGTTGGGAGAGCATGAATCGGAAGCTCCTGGTCGCCTCTCTCGCGCTGGTGCTGGCGCGCACTTTGACCGGCTGCGGATCTCCCGCCGCCCCAGAGCCTCCCAGCCTCAACCTGCCGATACCGGTGACGAACCTTGCCGCAGCCCGGATTGGCAATACGGTTAACCTGACGTGGACCATGCCAAAGCGGACCACGGACCGGGTGGTTCTTCGCCATCCGGTCAGCGCCGCAGTATGCCGGGCGACCGAGAACGCTGCGTGCACGGTGGTTGCCACCCTCGACCTGGCACCGGGTGCAGCGGGAAGCTACGCCGATACCCTACCGTCTGACCTGGCGCAGAATCCGGATCGACTGCTGCGCTATGAAGTGTTTTTGCGCAACCATGCGGGGAAATCCGCCGGCCCGTCAAACACGGCATATAGCGCGGCGGGCAGAAGTCCAGCTGCGGTCACGGGGTTAACAACCCAGATGCGACCCGAGGGTGTCTTGCTTGGCTGGACGCCAATCTCCGATTCTGGACGCGCAGTGGTCATTCGCATCGAGCGGGTGCAACTGACCCTCCCAGCGGCCACGGAGACGCGCCGGTCTCCGCTAGCTTCCGCCCCACCGCCTGCCGCGCAGACGCTGGCGGTGCATACCCAGGACGGCGTCGACCCGGGCCATGCGATCGATACTTCAGCCCTTTTGAACCAGCAGTATCGCTACACGCTGGAGCGGGTAATGACTCTGGCCCTGGGCGGGCAGTCGGTCGAGATCCAGGGCTCGCCAAGCGAGCCCATCCAGGTTTTGACCAAAGACACCTTTCCACCTGCCGTTCCCCAGGGTCTGGTCGCGGTCGCCGATTCGGCTGCCGGCGCGATCGATCTCTCCTGGATGCCGGACAGCGAACCGGACCTGGCCGCTTACCACATCTATCGCCGTGATCTTCAGGGAAGCGCGCCGGCCCGGCAAATCGCATCCGTAGGGGTGGAGACCTCATTCCGGGATACCGGGGTGGAGGCTGGGCACACGTATGCTTATTCTGTTTCGGCGGTGGATCAAACAGGCAACGCGAGCAACCGTTCCCCTGAGGTCAACGAGACCCTACCGGCCCGCTAGCAGTTTCGCAATTGGTGTAGACCGAAGCGACAGGCCTTGTCGTGGTTTTCTCTCAAGGAAAACCACTCCTCGCGATCTTTGCCAGGCCACATAATTGCGAAATTGCTCTAATGAGAGGAGTTGCCAATGAAGTACTGCCGCCTTCAAACCGTCCATGGTGCGCAATATGCAGAAGTGGTCGATCGCGCCGGCCAGCTGTGGGTCGATCGTCTGATCCTGCCCTTCGAGGAAGGCCCGGCCAGCGATTATGTTGAGCGGGCGGCGGATACGTTCGATCCCTTGCCACTCGAGGAAGCGCGAACGCTGGTCCCAGTGAACCCTTCGAAGATTGTCTGCGTGGGCCGCAACTACCGCGAGCACGCCGCAGAACTGGGCAATGAGGTTCCGGCCGAGCCGTTGCTCTTCCTCAAGGCGCCCTCGGCGCTTCTCGCCCCGGGCGAGGCGATCCGCATTCCTGAACTTTCTCAGCGGGTTGATTTCGAAGGAGAGATCGCGATCGTGATCGGCGAACGTTGCCGCAAAATCGGAATGGATGAGGACCCGCGCGACTATATTCGGGGTTATACAATCGCCAACGACGTAACCGCCAGAGACCTGCAAAAGAAGGATGGGCAATGGTCTCGGGCCAAAGGGTTCGATACGTTCTGCCCTGTTGGGCCGGTGGTGACCGACGAAGTAGATCCCGCCGCGGGCATCGGCGTTACCACTCACCTCAACGGGGAGCTGCGGCAAGACGGCAACACGCGTGACCTTATTTTCTCCATCGATTTTCTGTTGCGCTACATTACCGCGGCCATGACCCTGTATCCAGGGGACTTGATCCTCACCGGCACGCCGGCCGGTGTAGCTGCCATGAAGCACGGGGATGTGGTGGCGGTAACGGTTGAGGGCATCGGAACCCTGAGCAATCCTGTGAAGGCATGAACCCTATTGCAATTTTAAGAATCTCACCAGTGTGAAGGCTTACACTTGAAGAGGAAAGCAAGGAGATACGCATGGCCAAGACACTGCTCGAACAGCTTCGCGAAATGACGGTCGTCGTCGCTGACACGGGGGATATCAAATCGATTGAGAAATACAAGCCCCAGGACGCAACGACAAATCCTTCTCTGCTGACCGCAGCCGCAGAGATGCCGGAGTATCAACCGATTGTGGATGGCGTGTTACTTGAGGCCAAGAAGCAGCTAGGCCCGCAAGCCAAAGATAAAGACGTGGCCAATCTTGCCTTCCGCCATCTCGCGGTAGCGTTTGGCAAAAAGATCCTGGCCATCGTTCCGGGCCGGGTCTCTACCGAAGTGGACGCGCGGCTGTCTTATGACACCGAAGCCACTATCAAGCAGGCGCACGATATTATCCAGCAGTACGATCAGGCGGGTATTTCGCGGGAACGGGTGCTGATCAAAATCGCTTCCACCTGGCCGGGCATCAAGGCGGCGGAGCGGCTGGAACAGGAAGGTATTCATTGCAACCTGACGCTGCTGTTCGGCGTGCACCAGGCGATTGCTTGCGCGGAAGCGAAGGTGACGTTGATTTCGCCCTTCGTGGGCCGGATCCTCGACTGGTACAAGAAGAGCACCGGTAAGGATTACCAGGGCGCGGAAGATCCGGGCGTGCAGTCGGTGACCAAAATCTATCACTACTTCAAGAAGTTCGGTTACAAGACCGTGGTGATGGGCGCAAGCTTCCGCAATATTGGCGAGATTAAGGAGCTGGCAGGGTGCGATTTGCTTACCATCGCTCCAAAGCTATTGGAAGAACTCAAAAACACGCCAGCCGATCTGCCCCGCAAGCTTGACCCGGAGAATGCCAAGAAGCTGCAGATCGAGAAGATTCCGATGAATGAAGAAATCTTCGAAAAGATGCACGCTGAGGATCAAATGGCTCACGACAAGCTGAAGGAAGGAATCGAAGGCTTCAGCGAGGCTCTCGAAAAGCTGGAGAAACTGTTGGCCGACCGTCTGACCAAGATGGGCGCCGGCGAACCAGTCGCTGCGCGGTAACACCCGAGCGGGACGCAAAAGGGCTGGCGAAAATCGCCGGCCCTTTTGCTTTGCTCCCCATCAGCTCACAGCTCGAGTCTTTAGATTAACCGTCACTGTGTCATTTGGGGTTTTGGAGCCAGCGCCGTCGGATGCCGGGTGATACTCGATGCGCAGATTTATCGTGTCCACCACGATGCGCAGGTAGCCGTAATTGCTATCGTCATAGTTCTCCAACGTCAGGGTGGGGTTCACCTTCATGGGAGTGCGCAGCGCATTGCCGTCGCCGCTGGTCTGCAGCTTGACCACGTTATGCCCTCCTCCACCTGCCACCAGGTACGGAATATCTATGCCGGCAATGGCCCGGGTGTAGCGTTGGTAATTATGCGAATGCGCGGACAGATAGGCATGCGGCCAGAACCCCGCAGACTGAGACGCCTTATCCAAGTCCTGAAGCATCCTCGGACTGCCGGAGTGATCGTGCCGTACGTAAACGGCGGGATGATGTACGGCAACAATCACAGCCCCGGAGAAAAGACTTCGCCCGAGTCAGCGCCGCAGTCAGGAAATTCAACTGCTGGTCAGTTACGGGAGATGATTTAACGCCCTCACTGGAGATGACCCCCGGATCCTCAAGCACATTACTGTAGAGGCCCAGAATGCGAACAAAGGGCGCCTCAAGGGTGAAGAACACACCCGGCGCAATCATGGAGGTACGCACCAGGCCGGTGGCTTCCGGAGTGTGCTCGGGGCTGGCAGAGCAAAAGTTTCTCAGGAAGGCATCCAGTGTGGGCCGCGGATCGCCGGCATAAATCTCTCCATCGTGATTTCCAGGGATCGCAATGATGGGCGCGGGATAATCGCGATACGGATGCGTAGAACTGATCGTAGTAATACTGCGCTTCGCCGAAGTTGTAGACCACGTCACCGATATGGAAGAAGAAGGTTGGCACATCCGCGGGATCATCTTCGGTGAAGTCGCTCACCATTTTGTCCGCTACCAGCGATTGGGAGGACGGACCCTTGACGCTGCCAGTGTCGCCGACCGCGTGAAAGACAATTTGTCCTGCTTGCTCAACGGCCGCGATTTTGGCGGCGCCTGCGCTACCGAAGACCGCTTGCAATTCAAGGATCGGTTCCACCGCCGCCACCGTTGGCGAGGGCACGGCTTGTAGCAGAGTTGCATTGACCTTACTGTAGTCACCCTCGTCGGTAACGGGACCTTGAATCCGGTGGGATCGGGACTCGGCGAAGGCTGCCCGAACTGCGGATTACCCGGCGTGGAGCCTGAGCGAGCAACGAGCTTGCGCTGGTCTTGTCTTCGATGACGATTTTCTAGGGGGCACGAAATCAATCCTCCGAACGGCGTATCGCTATTATCTGACGAGGTTCAATTTCGCACTTCCTTCTCACGACTGCCAAAAATTTTCCGTAACACTACATTCATCTCTTCGTAATCAGCAACAAATCGCTTAAGCTTCGAGTCAAAGATAGACAAATGAAGCGGCTGCGGAGCACCGCACCAGTTCAGCAGCCTTGGCAAGGAACAAACACCAGCCGTCATTGGAGGTGGACTTTGATCCCGCAAGAGCATTCCTTACGCCAGCTCTTCCACGAAGTCGTTTCTGAGTGCTACGACTCACGCCTTGGTTTGCGCGACGCAGAAATTTCCAGCTACGTCGCCGATCTGCTCACTGAGTTTTGCCATGCGGAAAATATCTATCGCATCCGCGACGCAGCGGGGAATCCGGTGCGCGAGGTAGGGGAGATGCTACTCGCGTCCGATCCGGTTCACGGCACAGCATCATCCTTCGTAGAGGAAAGGGAGCGCCGGAAACATATTGGCGACTACACCTTGTTCTTTACCGGGATGTATCCGGAATCAATGCATGGCTGGGGGCTGCAGGACCGGGACAATTTTTACGAGATGGTGCAGGCGGGCAAAGAAAGCTACTACATCGTTTCTCAATTTGATCTCTTTGAGTACAAGCAGGAGGCGCCGTTTTTCGCTCGGCTTTCCGGTTCGTTCGAGGCCTGTATTTACGGGCTGAATATGGTGCGCGGCGAACTGGACCGGCGCAAAGCGATCTCCGCTCCTGCTCACTCGACCCGGATCATGTAGCCATCATTTCGTGTAGCATTGCGCTGCAACAAAAAAGAGATCAGGAGAGAGAACCATGATGACTGGAAAATTGCAGGGCCTGTCACAAAAAACTCTGACCATGTTGCTGGCGTTGGGTCTTGTGGGCGGTGCGGCCATCGCCCAGTCGGGCGCGCGGCCCTCCATCGGTCACGCCATGATGGCGCAGACCACGCCCCCGGCGGCCCCGGCACTGGTAGATATTAACTCGGCCAGCAAAGCCGACCTCAGCGCGCTGCCAGGAATTGGCGACGTCTATTCGCAGAAGATCATCGACGGCAGGCCCTACAAAACCAAGACGGATTTGGTAAATAAGAAGGTCATTCCCCAGGCAACCTACAACAAGATCCGCGCCAAGATCATCGCTACCCAACCGAAGAAGTAGGCTCACTTCCATACGAGAAAAAGGGAAGCCCGGCGGGCTTCCCTTTTTTTGTTTGCCGATCATTTAGACGGCGAGCGGGAGGGCATCCTTCACCCGGAAGCGCTGCATGTTGATCCGCAACGCTCGCTCGATTTTCCTCAGATCACCCTTCTCTTCCGGAGAAGCAAAGGTGGAGGCTACACCGCTGCGGGATGCGCGGCCGGTACGACCGACACGGTGTACGAAGTCTTCCGCGACCTTGGGCATATCGTAGTTAACGACGTGCGCCACGTGGTCTACATCGATACCGCGGGCGGCAACATCGGTGGCCACCAGGACGCGATGTCCACCCTGAGCAAAGCTGCGTAATGCAGCGTTGCGCTGGGACTGGCTGCGGTCCCCATGAATACTGGTCGCCTTCCAACCAGCGTGGGCAAGTTTCTTGGCCACCCGTTCCGCGCCGTGCTTGGTGCGAACGAAGACCAGAAAGCTTCCATCTTCAGAACGGAGCAGGTGTTCCAGCAAGTGGCAACTTGCGATCCGCGCTGACTTCAAAGGTCTGCAGCTTAACGTTTTCTGCCGGCTTGAGGACGGAGCCGATTTCGACGCGTACCGGGTTCTTGAGGTAGTCGCCGGCGACTTCGCGCACTGCGCCCTCGAGCGTTGCCGAGTAGCATAGCGTTTGATGCACCGGAGGGATGGCCGTAACAATGCGCCGGATGGCTGGTTTGAAGCCCATGTCGAGCATGCGATCCACTTCGTCGAGGACCAGGATCTCGATCTGGTTGAGCTTAACCAGCTTGCGCCCGATGAAGTCTTCCAAACGGCCTGGGGTAGCGACGATGAGCCGTGCGCCACGACGGATGTTATCCAGTTGCGGGCCCTCGGCCATGCCACCCACCACCAAAGCGGTGGGGAAACTGATCAATTGCGCGCAGGCTTGTTGCACCTGCATCGCGAGCTCGCGGGTGGGCAACAGGATCAGTGCACTGGCAACTTTTGCCTGCGATTTCTGCAGCTTCTCGATGATGGGAATGAGGAAGCTGAGCGTCTTCCCGGTGCCGGTTTGCGCGGTCGCCAGGACATCCCGGCCCTCGAGCGCCGGAGGAATTGCGCCCACCTGTACGGGGGTGAGGGTAACAAAATTGGCTTTGGCGAGACGCTGTTTGAGGTTCGCCGATATAGGTAATGCTGAAAATTCGTTCAAAATTAAATCCCTTGTTTCCGGTCTCTTTGTGAGACCTGGAGTTCTGTTCATCTCCGCGCGGCTTCGTCCGCCCGGCGATCCAATAAAAAACCAGAGGGCCTCCTTACCGACACGAAGATGACTGTCGGCTTCGGCCTTCGGGCTGAAGATGCTGATCTGGCATTGTTGAACCGCACCGAAAGATGTGCAGTTTTGTCGCGCTGCGGAGGGGGTATTGGCGTAATCGCCAAGCATCGCCCGTAAACCGCACCATGCCAGGGAAGCGCGTGCTTCCTACCGTCGGCGCGAATTCTGCGACGACTACGCTGAAGGGCTTGGGCGGTATCGGACCGGCTTTCAAAGGAAAGAGGTCAAGTGCAGGCAGTCTAGCTCAGAACACGAGAAAGGCTGACAACCAAACAATTTAGCGCAGGTTAAGAATAACATATGGTGCACGCAAGAGCACGTACATTCATGCCCGGTCTTGCCTCCCGTGAAATATCCGTAGGATTTCTACCCGGGCATCATTCGCGCGGAAAACAACTATGTACGGCAGGCCGGTGAGGATTAATTCACGGGTACCCAACTCGCGCCCCATCCGTCCTCGCACTGGGAAGCGGCTCAGTTCCTTGATTTCGGCGTAGATCCGACGCACAGTAGGTTGGGCCAACTGGGGATGTTGCTCAAGAAGATTAGTCTGAAATGCTTTCAAGATCGTTGGCAGCTTCGGGAGTCCAGCGTAGGTGCATTCAACGCCGAAGCATCCGCTCGACGCGTGCATCCATCTCTGCTTCCTCAATGAACTCACCCCGATCAGCCTGTTCGACGCCTTTTCGAACAGCGGCTCGGAAGCGATTATCTTCGTCAATCAGCCGGAGCGCCGCATCCATGACCAGCTGATGGGGATCCATCTGAAGATGGGCCGCGAGTTGCGCAAGTTGCGCTTCTTGCTCCGGAGTCATGCGGATTTCCATAGCCTTTACGCTAGTGACGAAAACTCGCAGCGTCAAGCACTACCGGTCGTTGTCGCTTGATCTTTGCAGGGGTATGAGAGCGTTCTTGTTGTCCGGCCCCTGGGGATCGATGCGGAAGTCCCAGACAGAGAGGTTTACCTCGCCGGGGGTTAGAACCTCCATGAGCGCGTAGTCACCAATTGTCAGCGGTTGCTGCGGCGTCAGCTTGACCCAGCGATTTCCCGGTAGAACCTGAGCCGTAGTCGGAATAACGTCTTCGGTCTGCGATACCTTCCCGGCCATCCCGATCTTTATGCCGCTGACTACGCGGTAGTCCTTCTTGAAGTTGCTGCGCACCCGCACGATGGCGTAATTACTGTTAGCGGAACTGGGGTTGTTCTTGTCCTTAACCGACGCCGCCCCGTGCGTCTCGACCGTCACCGCAGAGGCATCCGCTTCATTGTCGTCAACACCGGTAATGCTGACGTAGATCGCAGGGTCGTTCACATGCAATCTGATCTTCGATTCCGCACCGGGAATCTGAACGCTCTGCTGTATGCCCCCAAGCGGGTTCAACGTGGAGCGCAAGACATTGTGTCCAGTCTCGCGGTTCACACCGCCCGAATTCTGCGTCAATGCTACCAGTTCCGGCTGGTCATGGAAGGTATCAAGCGCCCAAACGCCGTCCTGGTCCGGCAGGCGCAGACCCGGTAAAACGTCCGGAGTCCGCGCGCGGGCGTGCTGCTCCTCTTTGTCGATCGCCGCAGCTTCGGGGATCGCCGGCGAGACTGGAGTGGCCGGTTCTTCGGCAGGCTGCGCTCCCGGTTTATGTTCCTTCGCATAGGTCTCGGTCGCTGCCCAGTCCACCAGATTTTCCGGCAGTTCTTCCCATTGCCCACGTTCCGCGCTGAAGTAGCGCACCCGGTCGCCTACCTTCTGATACTTCGTAACCACCTGGTAGGACCCATCCTTCAAGATCAGGCGCTGGTTCGGAACCTGTGCCAGCCCTGGATTGCAGAGGGCTACGCTCGACAACAGCAGCACGAGGAGAAGCAGGATGCGCACGGCGACATAACCTCGTAACTACTTTAGACGACTTCTATCTTCCATTCGTTTTGACTTCCTGCGATACTTGTATGTGCCTACCCGGTGCGCCAATCCCATCCACATTAAAAAGGTGAAGAAGCAATGTCAGCAAAGTACATCTTTGTGACCGGCGGAGTTGTGTCCAGCCTCGGCAAGGGCCTGGCCGCAGCCTCCATTGGATGCCTGCTGGAGAGCCGCGGTCTGCGCGTAAACCTGATGAAGTTCGACCCTTACCTCAACGTCGACCCAGGAACCCTTTCCCCTTTCCAGCACGGCGAAGTGTTCGTGACGGACGATGGCGCGGAAACCGACCTCGACCTGGGGCACTACGAACGGTTCACCCACGCCCGGCTAAGCCGCGACAACAATCTGACCACCGGCCGGATTTACGAGCAGATCATCACCAAAGAGCGGCGCGGCGACTACCTGGGCAAGACGGTCCAGGTGATTCCCCATGTGACCAACGAAATCAAAAATGCCATGCGCAAAGTGGCTACCGATAACGACGTGACGATTGTCGAAATCGGGGGCACGGTCGGAGACATCGAATCGCTGCCGTTCCTGGAGGCAATCCGGCAGATGCGGCAGGAGTTTGGGCGGGAAAATACTGTCTTCGTGCACGTGACGCTGGTGCCCTGGATCGGCGCTGCCCAGGAGCTGAAAACCAAGCCCACCCAGCACTCGGTGAAGGAACTGCTCTCCATCGGAATTCAGCCCGACATTCTGTTGTGCCGCACCGACCGCTTTCTCTCCCACGAGATCAAGGGCAAGATTGCCCTTTTCTGCAATCTCGAGGAGCGCGCGGTGATCGCCGCCAAGGATGTGGCCTCGATCTACGAGGTGCCTCTGACATTCGCGCAGGAGGGCGTCGACAAGCTGGCGCTGAAGTATCTCCACATCGAGGCCAAGGAACCTGACCTGACGCGGTGGAAACAGCTGGTGGATCGTTGCTACCACCCCCGCGACGAGGTCTCGATCGGCATCGTGGGCAAATATGTCGAGTACGAAGACAGTTACAAATCGCTGAAAGAGGCACTGGTGCACGGCGCCCTGGCCGATGATTTGAAGCTGCGCGTCACCTGGATCGAAGCCGAGGGCCTGGAGAGCAAACACCCCGGGGACCGGCAATATGAGGAGCAACTTGCCGGTTTTGACGGCATCCTGGTTCCGGGTGGGTTTGGCAAGCGCGGCATTGAAGGCATGCTCAACGCCATCCGCTACGCGCGAGAAAATGCTATTCCCTACTTCGGTATTTGCCTGGGCATGCAAACCGCGTGCATTGAGTTTGCCCGCAACGTCTGCGGTCTGGCAGGCGCCAGCTCCAGCGAATTCGACCCCGCCACGCCCCACCGTATCATCTTTAAACTACGCGAGCTGACTGGTGTTGAGGAAATGGGCGGCACCATGCGCCTGGGCGCCTGGCCGTGCGTTCTGGCAGAGGATTCCATCGCAGCCCGGTCTTACGAAGCTACCCAGGTCAGTGAACGGCACCGTCATCGTTACGAGTTCAACCGGGAATATGAGGCCCTGCTGACGGGCGCGGGCCTGCGCATCACCGGTACTACGCCGGATTCGACCTATGTGGAGATCGTCGAGATCCCCGGCCATCCCTTCTTCCTGGGCTGCCAGTTCCACCCTGAGTTCAAATCAAAGCCGCTGGAACCGCATCCGCTGTTCCGCGCATTTATTACCGCGTCTTACCAGAACCGCCTGCGTTCACAATCGGAATCTATGAACCAGGACCGTCTCACCCAGTCCCTCCCATGAACGACTTTGAAATCGGTACTGTGCGTGTCGGGTCTGGTTCGCTGTTTCTGATCGCTGGGCCCTGCGTGATTGAGAGCGAGACCCACGCGCGATTCATGGCTGATTCGATCCAGCGAATCACCAGCGATCTGCATTTACCTTATATTTTCAAAGCCTCCTACGATAAGGCCAACCGAACCTCAGCCAAAGGATTCCGCGGTCCCGGCCTGGAAGAGGGCGTAGCAATTCTGCGTCGCATCGCCGAAGCCACCGGTCTGCCGGTCATTACCGACGTCCACCAGCCGGATGACTGCGAGCGGGTGGCCGAAGCGGTGGATGTCTTACAGATTCCCGCGTTCCTTTGCCGCCAGACCGACCTGCTGCTGGCAGCAGCCCGGACCGGGCGGGCCGTTAACATCAAGAAGGGCCAGTTTGTCGCGCCGTGGGATATGCGTTATGCGGTGGACAAGGTTGCAGGCGCCGGCAATCCCCGTGTCGCTCTCACCGAACGTGGATTCTGCTTCGGATACAACAACCTGGTGGTAGACATGCGCTCTCTGGCCATCATGCGTCAGATCGCCCCGGTGGTTTTCGACGGAACCCACTCGGTCCAGACACCTTCCTCAGCAGGGGGACAGTCTGGAGGACAACCGGAGTTTATCCCGGTTCTGGCCCGGGCTGCGGTCGCCGCAGGTGTCGACGGCCTGTTCCTGGAAGTTCACGATGATCCTGCCAATGCCAAGTCGGATGGGGCGAATGCGCTCGATCTGAGGGATCTGAGGCCGCTGCTCGAAAATTTGCTTGCGATCCACAGCGCGGCACGGCAAAATTCCTAGCGCGAGCGTACTATGGCTTGCGCACAGATAACAGATTAGGGCTACACTTTTGGCTGTTTGGATTACTTTGTAGCAAAAAAAGGGCCCCTCGGGTGAGGGGCCAATCTGCCTTGGTTCTCTCGTTGTGTGAGAGCTTTTTAGCGGCTTTATTTAGTTTTGGGGCTGCGACGCAGCATTCCGGGGGGAGGGCTGCGGGTTCGACTGCTGCGTCGCGCCTATTGGAGAACCGCCACTCGTTGGCGAGTTCAAAGCCGCAAGACTGTTGTGCATTAGCGTTACGTGGACGACCGTACCGCTTTTGCCGGAATCTGTGGTTTCCTCGCGAGGGGCATTGCCCATCGCTAGGCGATAAATTCTGTACACCGGCACATGATGGTCGACGACTAAGTAGCGTACGACCGCATCTGCCATATCTTGAGATTTCTGTATTCCAACTTGACCGTGAGCGCGCGAATAACCCTGCACCTCGACGATGTAACCTTTTTGGCCCTGTAGCTGGGTGGCCACCTGATCTAACGCTTCCTTAGCCTTGTCGTTCAACCCAACCTGGGTCGAGCGGAAGTGGAGCTCGGTGTCCGCAATCTGTTGATACTGGTCAAGGTTGCTGACTGTGGTGTTCAACTGGCCGGTCTGCGTATTTGCCTGTTGTGCCAGTTGCTGCGCTTGTCCGGCCTGAGTGCTGGCCTGCAATGCCTGCTGATTTGCCGCATCAGCAGTGGTCTGCGCCTGGTGAATACCAGCCTGGGCCCGCGCGTCTACGTCCTTGATGTCGTTTGCGTTCTTTGCCTGGAGCTGATCGAGTTCATTCAACCGATCTTTTACAGGAGCTACTTGGCGGTTGACCCACTTCTTCCGGGCGAGGGGGTTCATCTTTCCCCAAAAGCCCTCGTTGGACTTGGCGGGAAGCGGTTGCCCAGTCGCATACGTGGAAGAATCTGCTGCGGCACCTGAAGTACTTGCCGGGGTCGAAGCCGGTGCCGCTGGGGTGGCGCTGGTCTGCGGAGCGCCATTCGCCGCCGGGGCATCCTGCGCCATCGCGGGCACGCCTAAGCTGGCGGCCAGCAAAATCGCTGCGATAGATCCCGGGGTTGCAGTACATTTATTCACGTTTTCCCTTTGTCGGCCCACTACAAAATCAGATGAAGGCGCGCACACCGCTCGCTCCCTCTCTTGCCGTGTTTTATTGCAAGTGATTGGCCAATCAGCAGAATTCGCAAAATAAAATAGCTATCTGGCTGATTATAAGATGGTTGCCTGGGGTACAACCCTGATATGTGGATATTTTCCGGGAGGAAAATAGCAGTGGAAAACGTGCACTTTTCTCTAGTGGGTGAGAAAAAAATGCTCGCCCAGGAGCCAAAGTAATTACGTAAGTACTGGAGTTAACAAAGCTGCTACCCCTACTTCGCCCGTACGCTGATGACCCGGATCTCGGGGAACTGGAGGTTCCAGTCCGGGGGGACCGTGTCGAAAATCAAGCGGAAGTCCCGGGTCTGGCCTGGCTCGATGGGAGCCGCCGAAACCGGCTCGGTGTCCACATAGGGTTGGCGGGTTCGGATGAAGCTGAGCGGAAGCGCCACCCTCTGGGCAAACTGGCCAACATCACTATGGAAACCGACCTGGACGGTAATCGCGGTGAGCGTTTTATCCCCGGTGTTGGCAAGTTGGCCGTCGATGTAAGTGACTTTAGCCCCGGAAAAACTGGTGGCTTCACTCATTTGCAGGCCGCTGATGGACAGCTTTGCGGCATAGGGGTCCGGTGCAGCCATGCCGGTGCTATTTGCGGTTGCATCCGGGTGACTACGACCGCCCGCCACGATCAGGAACACGAGACCCAGGATGATGACAACCGCGGCAGCAATCCACGGTAGCCATGAGGTCGCTTCGCGACCTTGATGTGAAGCGAGAAAGCCTGGGTCTTCGTCTTGGGCCGGCATCACCGAGATTGTACCTGCCGGGAAGCAGAGGCGGATTTCCTCAGCCGAAGCGGGCTTTCTTTACCGATTGGCGAAGATCGTTGCCGCGCATCTCTACCTCGACACACATTTCGGCGAGACGCGAACGCATGCGCTCACCAATGCGATCGCCCAATGTTTCTTCGCGGATTACCTTGTCGGCACTGCGCGCTAAGGCCGCCGGCGCATTGGGATAATTGGTGGTGATCAAAGTGGTTCGTTTGTCGTTGTAACGCGTGTTGAGGATGAGCGCCACGGTGTCCCAAACCCAATCGGTGGGTTTTTGCGCGCCTAACTCATCCAGGATCAGCACCTCCGCCTCAAAGATGGGCGTCAGGATCTGCAGTTCTGTGCTTGCGACCTGAGGGTTGTAAGACTCCTGGATACGCTTGAGGAGTTCCCGGTAGTCGCAGAAGAGAGCATGGACTCCCTTTTCAGCGATGAGAGCGTGCACGATTCCCACCGCCAGGTGCGTCTTGCCGACACCTACGCTTCCGGTCAGAAGAAGCCCTCGTCCTTCGGTAGTCACGGGATACCCGCTTACGAACTGGCGCGCCATCAGGTAGGCCGCGGCCAGCGATTGGTCCGCCTGACCATAGCCGGGCTCAAAGGTATCCAGGGTGCAGTGCTCGTATCGTCTCGGGATCGCCGCCCGTTTGAGCAGCCGGGACGCTCGCACTTGCAAGCGGCATTCGCACGGCTGGGCGTAACGCTCTCCATCAGGTTGGACAATCAATCGCAGGCCGGAGTCTTCACAGAAAGGGCAAAGATTACTCATGGGGGACTATGCCCAACTTACCTGAAGAAAGCGGCCGTCGCCAGGCTAGCAAAAGGTGCAAGAGTGGAAAGAAAGCACCAAATGACCTAAAATATACTTTCGAGCCTTGTGTTCCAGGCTTGCAGGAAGGGTTCTTCAAATGCCTAAAGAGGGAATACACCCAAATTATAAGCAGATCCGGGTGCAGTGCGCATGCGGCACCGGATTTGAAACACGCTCAACACATAAGGGCGATATCCACGTGGAAATCTGTTCTGCCTGCCATCCGTTTTTCACCGGCAAGCAGAAGTTGGTGGATACGGCAGGACGTGTGGAGCGTTTCCGCCGCAAGTATGCGAAGTCCGACGCCGGCAAGGCAGCTCCCGCGTCGAAGTAAGCGCGGTTGGTCTTTCAAAGACAAGGCCTCCGGTGACGGAGGCCTTTGTTGTGTAGGCCTTGGTGCGTAAGTTTGATGAAAAAAGTCTCAATGAAGAAGAACTGGGACAATCCGCGCGAGAACAGCATGCCGCTGATGGCTCGGGTGCCGGCCTCGATTGAGATTGGCGGGGTGCTGGTGGCGCCGGCTACGGTGCTGGCGCCGATGGCTGGGGTGACCGACACGGTGTTTCGCCGCTTCATCCGCAACGCCAGCGTCTTTAGCGGGCAAGAGAGTGGCGATGCCCGTCACCTGGTGGAAGCACCAATCAGCAACCAGCAGTCCGGATGCGGGTTGATCATGACTGAGTTCACCTCGGCGGACGGCCTGTCGCGCATGAGGGAATCGAAGCGCAAGCGGTACCTGTCTTACGACGAGGACGAGCATCCGATATCCGCACAGCTTTTCGGTTCTGATCCGACGACCCTGGCGGAAGCAGCGAAGATTGTCGAAGATGCCGGGTTCGACATGGTTGATCTGAATCTCGGATGCCCTGCGAAGCGGGTGGTCAGCTGCAACGGCGGCAGTGGCTTGTTGCGGGACCTGCCGCATATTGCAACCATATTTGAGCGGGTTCGGGCGGCAGTGCGGATTCCGTTCACGGTGAAGTTCCGCATGGGCTGGAGTGACCAGCACATTGTGTGCGTTCCCCTGGCGCGCCTCGCAGAGGAGAGCGGGTTGAATGCGGTCGCGCTGCATGCGCGCACCCGGGAGCAGGGGTACTCCGGCCAGGCGCGCTGGGAATACATTGCAGCGGTCAAAGAGGCAATCCGGATTCCGGTCATTGGCAATGGGGACATCCGCACTCCGGAAGATGCCTGCACGATGGTCGCGGAAACCGGATGCGATGCGGTGATGATCGGCCGCGCCGCGCCGGCGAACCCTTGGATTTTTCGGCAAATCGCGCAATACACGGCTTTCGGCTGCTACGACCAACCGACTCCGATGGACCGCTATCGCATGATCCGCGATTACTTCATCATGCTGATGGAAGAAACCGAGGAGCCGGCCGCGATTAGCGGCAGGATGAAGCAGTTTGCGTCGTGGTTTACACACGGAGTGCCCGGCGGAGCCATCTTGCGTAAGAGCATTTATGAAGCGAAGAGCGGGGCTGCGGTCCTGGTCGCGGTCGATGCGTTCTTCGCTGCTCAGCCGGAACCGGCTCTCGCTGGCTTGTAAACAGCACCAGAGCTAGCTGCAACCTCCAGACGTTAAGTGGGTGGCCCAGGTCTCGCTTTTGAGACCTGGGTGTTGCGCTCAGACGCGTTTGCGAGCGAGAAACCCAGGTCTCAAAAGCGAGACCTGGGCCACCCACTCGATTATTCTTCCGCAGCATTTTGTTCTTATTAGGCGCAGCCGCCTCGCTTGCGGAAGATGACCTTTGGCTCACTGCGCCAGGCCTCGTTCAAGGCAACCAGGGTCCAGGCGACTGCCGGTGAGAAGTGCTGCAGCACCGTCTCCATCGAAGGATGCACACGGAGCGCGGGGACTATGTAGTACATCAGTGGCGATTGCGGCAGTAGCGGAGTGCCGGGAAAGTATCCATTCTGCTCGAGCTCGCCCACACCGTTCGCAGCGCGCTGTTGTTGTAGCCAATGCACGCGGATCCAATAGTCCAGCCCCTGGAGAGGAAAGTGCAGATCCTCATCGGCTTTCAATTCAAGGATGGCCAGCCGCCCGGCGCGCGTCAGCGTAAGCAGATCGAGCATAGCGCGGTCCGCTCCGGCAAACGCCGGCACCTGATGGTACGTGACGACATCCCCACCCAGACAGTCATCGATGCGGGAAAGATCGCCCTCAAGGGTCGACTGCAGCCATGATTCCGGCTGCAAACGAAACAGCGGGTTGCGCGCACTGCCGTCCGGATAGCGATTCGCGAACAGCCTCTGCATCAGCTCGGCAAAACCGGCTTCCGTCTCACCCAGCAACGGCGTCTCACTGGACCCCGCGCCGAACGTGACGTTCGCCTGGCGATCAAAGGAATCGGCGACAAAGCCCTGGCGCACGCGGGCAAATTCGAGCCCGTAAAGCGATATACCCACTTCATTGGCGTGGCGTGCCGTCACCGTCACCCGGCTCCGCATACCAGGAGGAAGCAAGCGCAGGACGTGGGCTACTCCATCCTGCGCGCGCTCGAGTGCTGTCTCCGGATTAAAGGCATGCACCAGGCGCATCTTCAAATTGCCCTGGTCCCGGGTGTCGATGCTCTCCAGGTCGTCGTTGCCCGCACCTACCTCGTAGAGCTCCCATTGCGCCAGCTCGCGGTTGAGCCAGGCCATGCGCGCCCGGGTGGTGGCGCCGCAACCTGCAGGCAGCAGGATCTTGAGCCCGTGGCACACTCGTTTGCCGGCGGTGTGTTCCCGGCAATAAGCCAGCCAGAGGATTCCCAGGGTAAGCACCCCATCGATGGTCGCCTGGTTCTCCTCGGCGTTGACCCCAATGAGCGCCCAGCAGTGTTGCCCACGCACCAGCAAGCCTCTGGCATACGCCGGACCGAAACTGTGCTCCAGATCCATGGCTGAGCGCAGGCTCTCTAATTTGTATTCGTGAAAGTGGCGAGATATCAGCCGCTCCAGCAGTTGCAAATACCTCGACCTCGAAAGGGCGCGGGTGGCGGGCGTCCTCAGGTCGCGATCTTTGACCACCTCGATCGATTGCGGACGCTGTGTGCCCAGGCGCCGCACGCGAATGCGCAGAGCCTCTTTCCGTGCTTCCAAACCGGTGACCGTGCGGACCATATTCCGCTCTTCAGACCACACATGCAGCAGGCAACGGCCATGCTCAGCCGAAATCGAATACTGGGCGGCAGCCATTTCAAAGATGACCCGGCCATCCTCCAGCAAGGCGGCACGAGGGTGGTCGACAAAAAATTGCTCCAGCGAACGGGCGAGTTCCCCGGGAGCGACTTCAGCCTTCTCGCGGGTTTCCAATTTGCTTCACGACCAGCCCATGCGGGCGGCCAGCTGGGTCACGTGTGCGGTGTGGTGGCGGCCATGCCAGTCATAGAGGATGACCGCTTGCTCGACGGATTGACGGCCGTTCTCAGGATGCGTATAGCCGCGCTTCCAGTCCTGCTCGTGGAGCGAGCAAAAGAGCCGCACCCAACGAACATGCAGCGCGTCCAACAGGTCGAGCGAAGTGGTTACAGCACCGGAGCGAGCATCTTCGAGCTCTGCCCAACGGTTCTCCTGATAGGCAAAAATCACCGGCCAGTCTTCCGTCAGTCCATGGCGAACCCGGTTGTAGGCATTCATGTGGCTGTCGGCGACATGGTGCACCAGCTGCCGTACCGTCCAGCCGCCCGGACGGTAGGGCGTTTCGAGCTGCTCTTCAGACCACCCGGCGACTGCTGAGCGCAGGTTTCCGGGAAGTTGACGGATGCCCTCAATGGCAGCGCTCCGCTCTTCAGCGGAAAACGAGTCCGCTATTTTGGGACCACCGAGCGGATAGCGCAGAGAAGCATCCGATGTCATGATCGACATCTTAGAGCAAATTTCAGTCCGCGGGCGGAATCGCGTAGTAGCCCTTGCGCGCCTGCGCCTTCAGGCCGTCTCCCTTGGGCTGGACATCGATCTTGCGATACGACCCGTCGAGCTTGTCGTTAGTAGGGGTGTAACTGGCGACGTACTGGGTGCGCAGCTCTTCCTCGATCTGGGAGAAAGCATCTTCCATCTTCTTGCCGTTATTGCCCACGTCGATCATCCGGCCGCCAGTTGCTTCCGCCAGTTGTCTCATGACCGCATCGCCCGAGTAGCCCATGTTATACATGCCCCGGCCGTAGAATCCGCGATCTGCGATGAGCAGAACATAGACGATGGTATTGGCTTTCTGTGCCGCTTCGATGGCGCCCTGCAGCTTCTCCGTGCTGCCCTGATCTTCGCCATCAGAAAGAATGATGATCGCCTTGCGGCCAGTCTCCTGTTGCAGCTTGTCATGGGTGGCCAGAAAAACTGCATCGTAAAGAAGCGTGCCCCGGGGCGTGCCGGTGGGCATTCCACCGCCGCCGCTTCCGGTGTTGATTTGCGCCTTGTCCATGGCCCGGGACAGCGCGTGCGCGTTGCTGGTGTAGTCGGAAAGAAGCTCCACGTTGATATCGAAGGAGATGAGAAAAGCTTCATCTTTGGAACGAAGAACGCGGCTGAGGAAGGCGCCCCCGGTTTGCTGCTCCATAGGCAGAACGTTCTGCTGGCTGCCGCTGGTGTCGAGCAGGATACCCAGGGTCAGAGGCTGGTCGGTCTCGGCGGTGAAGTTCTTAATCTTCTGCGGCGCCTTGTCTTCGAGGATGTTGAAATCATCCTTGGTGAGATGAGGGATCAGCAGTCCGTGCTTATCGTGCACGGTGAAGTAAAGGCTTACCAGGTTGACATTGACCTTGAGGGTGGCCACCGGCTGCTGTTGATCGTCCTGATTTGGGTCTCCGGCCGGCCCCTGAGGCGGGGCGTCCGGGGAGGGCGCAACCTGGGCCACTCCGCGTATCGCAGAACCGCAGACCACGGCGCACATCAAAGTAGACAACAGAACTCCCCGGAGGGAGTGCAGGCGAAATTTCATGGAGGTTAGACGATGAAGCATGGCGGAACGATACCTCGGAGGCCTTACAACGCCGGCGGCGCGTCTGGTAATCTTATGTCTCCAATAGTAAGTCACAAAGCGTGTGCACGACTGAAGGTGAACAATGAACCGAGTCGTCCGCCTGGGGGTCTTTCAGTGAGGCAGGGTGTCTTGGCAGTCGTGTTGTTGTTTTCATCTGTCGTGCTGGGACAGCAGCCGAACGCACCAAGTCCGAGCGTGCCGGATGCTCCGACCCCGCAGCAGCCCGACAGCCTGGGCAATCTTTCCTCCGGCGTTACTCCAGGTAAGGGTTCACAGGCGCCCGCCCAGGACCAAGGCACCAATACCACCCAGGTGGCACCCGCCACAACGACGCCCAGTGAGCCATCCAGCCAGGACCAGCAGCCTCAGGAGACACCGCCAGAGGTAAAGGATCGCCAGACCTTCGTCGTACGGGTCAATAACGTCGTGGTGCCGGTTACGGTTCTGGATAAGAAACACCAACAGGTGGCCGGGTTAACCTGGCGTGATTTCCAAATCTACGAGAACAACGTGCGCCAGCGCATCTCCTGGTTCAGCGCCGATGCCGTGGCGCTCTCCGTTGCGCTGGTCATCGACCAAAGCCTGGATCGCGACACCATGGCGAAGGTCAACGAGAGCCTCCGTGCGATCCAGGGTGGCTTCACGGCTTCCGATGAAATCGCGGTGTTCACCTATGCCGATGGAGTCAACAATCCGACTGACTTTACCGCCGCATTGAGTGCCCGAGTTCCGGCGGTTTTGGCGCAGTCGAAAAAGGAAGGCGATTCCTACGGTCCCCCCATCTCCGGCGGCCCGCTTGCCGGCGGTCCGAGCATCAACGGCCGATCGGTTGATCCGAATCTCGACCCGCAGCGGGCAAACTCCGGCTTCCTGGTCTACCCAAAAGAGATCCACACCCTGAACGATGCCCTTCTGGCCGCCGGCAAGGCGCTTTCCACCCGGCCCAAGGAATTCCGGCGGATCATCTACGTGATCAGCGATGGCAAGGAATCGCGCAGCAAAGCCAATTTCCACGAGGTGGTGCATTATCTCGAAGCCAACCAGATCGCTGTTTACGGGACGCTGGTAGGCGATTCAGCCACCTGGGGCCTGGGCTATTTGGACAGGCATAAGATTCCCCTGCTGCCACTCTCCCCGGATAACATTCTGCCCAAATACACCGATGCAACCGGCGGCCACCTGTACTCCGAATTTTCAAGCAATGGGATTCAGAGGAGCTTTGGCGAGCTCGCCGCCCTGGCGCGGACTCAATACACCCTGGGCTACTACAGTCACGTTCCTGTGATGGACGGAAGATTCCGCACGATCGACGTGCGCGTGCTGCGGCCGAATCTCGACGTAGTCGCCAAGAAGGGGTATTACCCGACGGCAACGAACCTCTCGCGATGACCAGCGGAGTCGTAGGCCCCGGCCTGAGCTTCATCGGCCTGGGGCTGGCGGCGTCGGCTTTTTGGGGGGCCAGCGATTTTCTCGGCGGCCTCGCCACCCGAAAAGCACATGTGGTGATGGTGGTTGCCATGGCCCACAGTCTCAGCCTGGTGCTGCTGCTGCTGATCGCCCTGGCAACCCACACTCCGCTTCCGCCTGAGCGCTTTGCGCTTCTCGGCCTGTGTGCCGGAGCCTTTGGCGGCGTTGCACTCATTCTTTACTACCAGGCCCTGTCGTTGGGCGAGATGGGTCTCACGACCGCGCTTACCGGTTTACTCACGGCGCTGGTTCCCGTGGCCTACTCTTTTCTTACCCAGGGCCGGCCAAAATCCACCCAGCTCGCAGGCTTTGTGCTGGCGGGAGCGGCGATCGCTCTGATCGCCTATGCGCCGGCGGGACAGCCCCGTCCTCTCGCGCTTGGTTTGGCCAGTCTGTCAGGGCTGGGTTTTGGTGTGTTTCTGGTGGTTTTGAAGGTGGGCAGTACCCATGGGCTGATCTGGCAGCTCATCTATTCCCGCATGGCCAGCGCTACGCTCGCGGTCGGGATTGTGGTGTGGGTAGTGGTACGGGGGACAACCAGTCAAGGCGCCAGCTGGCGTAAACAGGCGAGCGCAAACCGGTTTCTGTGGGTTGCCGGATCCGCCGGTGTGCTCGAGGCAACCGGGAGTTTACTTTATATGCGGTCCGCCAGCGAAGGACGGCTGGATGTGGCAGCGGTGCTGGCCTCGCTCTACCCGGTGGTCACGATTTTGCTGGCGGCGTGGTTTTTGAAGGAACGAACTACGTCGAGTCAAGCGCTGGGAATGGCACTGGCGTTGGGGGCCGTAGTGCTGGTTTCCCTGTAAAGGATTTACTTCACTTCAGTGGGGACTTCAGACTTGGGTGCGGGCGTGTCCTGCTTGACAGGATCCGGAGTGCCCTTGATGGCATCCTTAAAGCCTCGCATTCCTTCACCCAAACCCTTGCCAAGCTCGGGTAGTTTGCGCGGCCCAAAAATAAGAAGTGCGACCACCAGAACGACAATCAGGTGTGTAGGTGTAAGTAGTTCGCCCATGGAATTTCTCCGCTTAAGCTATTGTCGCACAGTAGGCATGGGTCCGGATGACGCACTACCGCGCCCAATCATATTACGCCTTCGATGCCTTCTTTGGACTGAGCATCGTTGCCCTCCAGGCGGCCGGAGACCATCTTGTAGAAGGTTGCCAGGTTTTCTTGAGGACCCAGGGTCAGGCGGCGGTAAACCTTCATGAGCGGATAGAGCCGGGCGCCCCGGACTGCCAGGGTCGGCACTGCGGCAACAGCCCCTGGATACTGGGTCAGCTCCCATTCGCCTCCGAAGCGCCGGCGGAGGACCTCGCCGAAGTAGCTGCCCCACAGGCGCGTCTGGAACTCCAAATCTTCGGCCGCCTGGCCGTCGAGTATCTGCTCCAGCACATCGACCGAGGATTCACTGCGGTCCAGGCGCTGGCGATGGTCATTCCAGGCGACGTGCACGGCTTCTTCGGCGTAGGCGTTCATCATCTCGGCGAGAGAGGCGAAGTTGCTTTCGGCCAGTTTCGCTTTCGTCATAGGGTCAGCCTAACGCGTCGCCCGTCTGACAGGAAGCGAAGTGCAATGTATCTTAAGGATTACTGTGGCGTACAGTTTGCGGAGGTTTGGTTGAAGTTAATTGGTGTTCTGGGGACGGGTGTGTTGTGGATGGGTTTGATGGTGGGCAGCATTGCGGAAGGGCAGGTAGTTCCGCCTGCGCAGACTATACCGGAAGCGCCCTCGCTGCAGAACGAGACGTTGAAGCCTTTGGATTATCGCAACAAGTACGACATCTATGGCGGCTTAGCCTCGTCGCACTTTAATGCCGGGCCGGCGTTGATCCCGGGCGCCAACCTGGGCGGCTTCGACATTCAGGGCACGGACTGGTTAACGATGCGTCTCGGCGTGACCGCCAATATTCGCGGTTACTACGGCACCACTGGTGTGGTCCCCAACCCCTACAACATTCACGGACCTTTCATCATGGAGCACTTGTTCATGGGTGGGGCTTCGTACCGCGGGCCGAAGAACGAACACGCCGCACTCACCTTCCATGGCCTGGTGGGCGGGTCTTACGGAGTGTTTGACTCCGCTGTCAACACTGGACCCGGCGGACCGCCAATCACCGGACCCAACCTGGGGTTGTTCAACAATGGCACGACGCTGGCGGTTGCGGCGGGTGGATCGCTCGATTTGAACCGCAGCCCGAAGTTCTCTCTGCGGATTTCTCCCGATTATCTTCTGACCCGTTTTGGCGGGGTGTCGCAGAATGAGTTCGCCATCTCGATCGGGATCCTGTACCGGCTGAAGAAAATGCGGGCCAAGTAGCGCGGGCGATTTAGAAGGTGAAGTCGGCGCAGACGAAAATTGAGTGGGTGGCCCAGGTCTCGCTTTTGAGACCTGGGTGTTCCGGCCAGGGCAACTTGCGAGGAGAAACCCAGGTCTCAAAAGCGAGACCTGGGCCACCCACTCAATGTCTAGAAGCTGCAGTTTATTTTCGGAGCTAAGGTCTTCCATTCGGCAGCCATTTTGGCTTCCATGAAGTTTGCGCAAGCCACTCGATTGGTCCCACCATCGATTGGATTGCCCGTGTCATATGAGCGAAGTCAATGCGGCTGAGTTCATCGCCTGGCTGATGATAGTCGGCATGCAGCCCAAAGCTGGAAACGGTGTGGGCAACAATTCCCCGCTTGGCCAGACTGTAATTGTCAGATCGGGTAAAGAATTTCTGTTCCGGATGTGGGTCGGCCACCAGGCTGGCGCCATGGCGAGCGAGCTCCGGGCCCAGGTCGCTACGCTCGTAGCCCGTAAGCCATAATCCGTCGCGGGGCAAGGCAGGGTCGCGACGGCCGATCATTTCAAACTCCAGGTTGGCAATGATGCGGTCAAGCGGTATGGGGGAATGCTCAAGGAAATATCGATTTCCGTAACCTCCGAGTTCTTCCGAACCAAAGAGCACGAAGATCAGGGTGCGAACCGGCCGCGGCGCTGCGGCGAATACCCGTGCCAACTCAATAACCGCCGTGGTGCCAGAAGCATCGTCATCGGCGCCGTTGTAAATCCGGTCTCCATTCTTCGCCGGGCCAATTCCTAAATGATCCAGGTGCGCAGTCAGCAGGATCGCTTCTTTGCCTGCATCCGTTCCTTGCAGAATGCCGACGACGTTCCAGGTGGTTTTTCTCGGCACCTGAGCGAAGCCGGCGAGACGGCGAGCGATATCGGGCGGAAACGTTGCAGGCAATGGCGCCTTCTGGAGGAAGGTTCCGTCGTCGCCGCCCGGCTCGAGACCGAAGCTCGCGAACAGCGAGGCAGCGTAGAGTGCCGCCAGATGCTCGTCGCGGGTACCGCTCCCGCGCCCCTGCAGTTCATCGGAGGCAAGAAAGTTCATGTCCGCGTGGATGCAGGGTGCGCAAAGCTCTGCCGGAATGGGTTTCCTGATTTGGCCCTGGCAGACGACCACCAGCGACATCGCATACAGAAGTGCCTTGGGTAACGAACGCATCGGGAAAGTATAATGGAGTTCTTCTGAGTACTTTCGCCGAGCGGATGCCAGCGCTTCATCGTCTGGTGGTTTGAGATTGCGTAAGGGACATTGATGCGCCGATTACACGGTTTGTGTTGTTTATTGCTGCTAGGGCTCTCAGGTTGCGGTGGTTTTTTTGTTCCCCAAACAAGTAGCGGAGGCACCACCAACACTGGCGACTATCTTTACGTGGCCAACAGCGCCAACACGTTCTTCGCCGGTTTTGGTGTCGCCAGTAGCGGAGCTTTATCGGTTCTGAGCGGTTCCCCTTACAACAACTCGGTCGCCGCGCAATCGCTTGCAGTCAATCCGGCCAACACGTTTCTCTATGCCGCAACAACTGCCGGGATCTATGTCTACGGGATTAGTAGCAACGGTTCGATTACGGTGCAAAATGATGGCAGCCCGTCGGCCGCAGACGATATGGTCGCCACTGCTATGCAGGTTGACAGCACGGGGAACTATTTGCTGGCGGTGGGCATTTCGACTGCGCAGCAGGTACAGGCCATCGCCATTTACACCATCGACACCTCAACCGGGCTCTTGACCGCGGTCGCTGGTTCCCCTCTGACGCTTTACACTGGAAATGCTTCTACGCCAACGGTCGTTGCCCCTACGGGGTTGTTGATCACTCCGAATAACTCCTATGTTTACGCATCGCTCGGCGCGCTGGGCGTGCAGGTGTTGACGCTGGGTTCGGGCGGCGCGCTGGCTGCGGGCGCCACCCCCACACTTCTTGCCCCGCTTACAAATTCGACCAGTCCGTTGACCAGGGGACCGCAAGTGATCCGAATTCTGCATTTCTTTTCGTCGCCGAGACCAATACCGGGCTGAGAGTTTTCAGTATCGGCAGCGGGGGGTCGCTGAGCGAAATCAGCGGTTCGCCCTACGCGGTTGGTACAGGACCGAGAGCAGTGGACCTGGACGCTACGGGAAGCTATGTCTACGTGGCTAACAAGGGCAGCAACAACATCAGCGCCTTCACGCTCACCGCTGCGTCGGGTAAATTGACCGCGGTTGCCGGATCCCCCTTCAGCTCCGGGGGGGCAAATGCCCATCGGCATCGTCAATGACAATTCGAAAGCAATTTGTGGCGGTGATCAACTCCGGAGCGAATGGGTCTGGTGGAAACAGCGACTTGCAGCTGTTTAAATTCGACGCCACGGTGGACGGAAAGCTCGATCCGGTTGCAACCGCTACCACAGGCACGGATCCAACCCATCCTATCGCGATCGCAGCCACTCACTAAGTGTCCCAAGAGCTTCACCACCATCGGGTGTTCGTCTCGATAGCGGCCTATCGCGATCCGCAGCTAAATGCGACGGCCGCTGATTGTCATCGGTGGTGGAGGAAGCTCTCTATGCCTTTCGTGTGATTGAAGAAGCACTCACCCGCACGTACGGTGGTAATCACTCCTTCGTGTGACTACCCAATGAAACGGCATACCCCACTCCCTAGAAAACACCAAGTTGCGCTCGCCCACGATTGGCTGACAGGGATGCGGGGCGGAGAAAAAGTCCTGGAACTGCTTTGCCGGCGATTTCCTGAGGCCCCCCTCTGGACGTTGATCCATAACCCGGACACCGTCAGCGCAACCATCACCAGCCGGTCGATCCATACCAGCCTTCTGCAACAGCTACCGTTCGCTCGTAAGAAATATCGCCACTATCTGCCGTTCTTTCCCTTATTCGCGGAAACGAACAAGGTGTCACACGCCGATATTGTGGTTTCGACATCCCACGCGGTGGCGAAGTCGATGGTGAAACGCGGCCCCAGGCACTGCACGCTGCACATCTGCTATATCCATACCCCCGTGCGCTATGCGTGGGAGCTGTTCGACGAGTACTTCGGCCCCGAACGGGTAGGCTGGCTGAAATCTCAGCTGTTCTTCAAACCACTTCTGCAATGGGTCAAGTGGTATGACCGGGCGACGACCGAACGGGTCGATCTCTTCATTGCGAACTCCAGTTATGTGGCGGAACGAGTGCGCAGATGCTATGGCAGGGAGGCCGCGGTGTTGGCTCCGCCGGTCAATCTAAACCGTTTTGCCGGCCTTCGCCGTCAACCGGAAGATTGGTTTCTTGTCGTCTCGGCGCTGGTGCCCTATAAACGAGTAGATCAGGCCATCAGGGCTTGTGCCCGGCTCGATCGCCCGCTCAAGATTGTGGGATCTGGCCCGGAAACAGAAAAACTACGGCGACTGGCGCGCGACCTGGGAGCAAAGGTGGATTTCGCCGGCTTCACGGACGACGAGCAACTGGTCGGCTACTACCTTCGCGCAAAAGCTCTGCTCTTTCCGGGGGTCGAAGACTTCGGCATCGTACCGGTGGAAGCAATTGCTGCCGGTTGCCCGGTGATCGCCTTTAAGAAAGGCGGCATATTGGATTCGATGACCGAACAGACTGCGGTTTTCTATAAGGAACAAACCGAGGATGGCCTAAGCGAGGGAATCCAAAGGTTCGAAGCTACCCAGTCGCGATTCGATGAAGCAACCCTGCGCCAGCGCGCAACCCTGTTCAGCGAGGCGGCCTTTCTCAAAGGGTTTGAACGACTTCTCGATCAAGCCCTCAGCCTGCATAGTATGCCTCCATCAAACCCCGACCGTGGGCAAACCACAGCGAGGCGCGCATCCTTTTACCAAGACACAGCATAAGGAATGCCCGGCCGAAGTCATACCCGAGGAAGGCAAACCACAGCCACAACAGGCTATGCTTGCCCTGCACTCTTCCCATGCCTAATCCGTAACTGTAGAAGCGCTCTTCTGTGATTCCGCCGTGGCGTACGTCCTTACAGGGATGCACAATATGCCAGCTGCCAATAAAGCGCCCCTTCATCCCGCGCTGCATTGCTGTAAGCAGGAAATCGGTGTCTTCCCCGGAACCAAAGCGCGTCTTCGACCCGATGCCAAGCCCCTCGTCAAACAGCAGAGACTGCGACTGCCAGGTCCTCTTCACAAAATAGGTGTAACTTTGCGAGGTCCTGAAGATATTGATGGGCGCCAGGTCACAGAGGTCGGAATACCACTTGTTTCCGCTCGGAACGCCGGAATGATCCCGGGAGCCGAGACTCAGGATGTGATAGCCGGGATGGCTGCGGAACCATGCATCCACGTTCAACAGGGTGTCTGCAGGGTACAGGCAATCATCATCCGGAAAGGCCACGATTTCTCCGCTGCAATGCCGCAGGCCAACATTCCTGGCTCGTGACAGACCGCGGTCGCTACGCACATGCAGTACTTTAGTGTCATTCAACCGCGCCGACCATCTTGCGAGAATAGGAACCAGCCGGTCGTCTTCGTTCTGGTCCACCACGATGAGCTCTACATCCGCAATCGCCTGGGCTTCGAGCGAGGCCAGGAACTGATCAACTTCCGTTGTTCGCTCTACCGTGGCCAATACGAGGCTGAAACGTGGCATACACCAAAAGTACGGTCAACTTAGGTCTGCAACCATCACACTTCCGAGTTAAGGAAGAACGAGTTCTCTTTATTGATTTGGGCTCGCACTATGGTGGCGTTGAGACTTACCTCGATGGTCTAGCGGGCATTCTCGGCCCCAGCATCGAGGGTTATGCCGTTTGTTCCCTGCCAAGGCTAACTTCGCAGTTGCGAGCGCACGGGATGACCGTCGTTTCGTTGCCCCTGCTGGGCTCAAAATGGTTCAAGGGCCTGCGCTTCCTGCTGGCCTGCTTCATCGTTCCCTACTTGCTGTTGCGCTTCAGGATCCGCAAGGTACAACTGAACGGATACTTCGAATCCTTACTTTTGGGACCGCTGCGCGTGGCGGGCTGCGAAACGATCTACACCATGCATGGCCCTTTTGAGACGGAACTCTACTCCTGGTTTCGCAACCCGGCGCGATTTTTTCCGCGGTTCTTTTCCCGGCAGTCCTTGCGCTTCGCCTCCCACGTGGTTTGTGTTTCTGAAACGGTAGGCGAGATCGCTCGAAAGACCCTTCCCGCCGCCCGGGTCAGAGTTATCGCCAATTGGGTTCAGCCTCCTTTGACTTTCCGGCAGAATTTTTCGGTAAGTGAGCGCCCCAGACTTCTTTTCGTCGGCCGGCTGGAAGAATACAAAGGGGTGCAGTTTATTCTGCGGGCAATCGAACAGGTTGGCGATGTGTCGCTGACGATTGTTGGCGATGGGCCGTACCGTGCGCAACTGGAGCGAGAAGCCACTCAAATGGATGTGCAGTTCGTCGGTTTTCAGCCGGACCCTTCGCGCTTCTACCAGGATTCGACTGTCTTTATCAATCCATCATTAGGCCCTGAGGGTTTACCCCTGGTTTCGCTGGAGGCGATGGCTTATGGGCTTCCTTGTATTTTCAGTGATCTGCCGGTGCATCGCGAAATCAGCAGCGACGGCAAAGCCGCGGCACTGTTTGCGCGGGGTAACAGCGAAAGCCTGGCCGAACAGCTTCGGCTGCTACTGGAACATGAAGGCCATCGGCGGCGGTATGGCGTTGCCGCGCGGCAATTGGTTGAGCAGCACTACAGCCGCAGTGTTGCCGGTCAACAGTACATTCGTGCCTTCGGTCTTTGAGTGTTTGCGTTCGCAACGCGCCTTTAGGCTCAATACCCCTCCCCAACCGCCGGGTGCCGGCCTCCCCCTCAAGCCTTTTACAGGTTCCCACGACTCCGTTCGGGGTGCCCCATGTTCGCACCAGCGTACGTGGGCCGAAAATGATGGGCGAAGCCCTTCGACAGCCTTTAGTTCCGGACCCTACCCCTTGTCATCTCGGAGCGAAGCGCAGTGGAGAGACCGCTGAGTCGGTGGAACAACAATAGCTGGCGGGGATAGAGCCTAGAAGTGACACTTAGCCAGCCCGTCTTGCCAGGCTTCTGACGTTATAGAGCATGGTGGCCCGTTTGCGGGGAGAAAGCACCTTGCCGATCCAGGGGTAGACACATACGTAGAGAAAGCAAAGGCCCATGAGCTTCGGGGTTATCTTTCCATAGCGTGGGACCTCTTTGAGCAGACCCTTTAGCTCTGGCCAGGCCACGCCCTGCTGGGCAGCGCGATTGATACAGTCGACGACCAGAAAGAAACCAAATGCCTTGCGGGTAAATAGATGGCGATTTCCCATCGCCCAACGGAAGGAATGCTGCCAGTCGGTTCGCTTCGCCACCCGTCCGCGCGCATGGTCGTTATGGAAGATGGTCAGCGGCTCGTCTAGGAACAGCACACGCATCCGTGGATGGTGGTAGCCGTGCAGTAGCCAGTCAAGATCCTGCAACATTTTCAATCCCCGGGTAAAGGGAACCTCGAGAAAGAAGTCGCGCCGCAGCAGCCAGGTAGAGGTTTGCGGGAAGCCCGCGATCCCACCCAACGGCGACACTTCGCACCAGAGAAATTCACTGATCGCCTGCCCCTTTGCAGGGAAAATATGAGGACGTATCAACTCGTCGCTTTCATTCGCTCCCCGGTCCAGAAAGCGGCTGACGACCATGGTTACCGGTTCCCCGGATGCGGAAATGGCTGCGAGTTGTTTCTCCAATCGATAGGGGAGCCACTCGTCATCATCGTCCAGCAGCGCGATCCATTCCGCTTGCGCTGCCCGGCCGCCAAGATTTCGGGCCTCACACCCGCCTACGTTCTCCGCGAGTTCCATCACTCGCAACCGCGGGTCCGCGATTTCACGCAGGGCATGAACCGTAGCCATATCAGGACCATCGATGACGACAATGCATTCGATGTCGCGAACGGTTTGCGACAACACGCTGCGCACGGCTCTGCATACGAGTTCCGGACGATTGCGGGTGGGGATGACGGCACTCACTACGGGTGTTTGAGGGTTCATGGTTGGCCTAGAGTGTGACTGTTTTTCCCATCCGCCCCAGCATTCCGTCACGGAAGCCAAGAAAGACCATCTTGACCTTGGCGCAGCGGGAATCTTCAGCGATGGCGAGTCTGCAAAGATCGATAAAAGAAGCTCGCAGCGCGCCACGAGCCCAGCGAGGATACCGGGCGCCATACCTTAGCGCCATCCAGATCCGATTGCGGCTGATGTAATAGCGCACTCCAGGCTTATAGTTCGTTGTCTGGAACCAGGGCTTGCCGAAAATTCTGTAACAAGAGGGAGAGCCTGATGCGTGCAGAAGTACGGCATGGGGGCTCAGTGCAATGGAATAGCCCTGCGAACGAAGGCGGAGACTGTACTCATCGTCGACGGTATAGATGAACAGGTCCTCGTTGAAATAGCCGCAGGTTTCAAATGCAGCGACGGGCAGCAGGCTGCCAGAGGTGATGGTGACAAACGGCCCTCCATCCTTATCTAAACCGCAAACCCGCTCCACTCCCGATTGGGGATCCTTGTACCTGGGGATAAGCAGCATGATCTTTCGCTGGGTTTGGAAGTACTCGAAATCGACGAGCATTTGGGCGATGAAACCGTCGGTCACAGAGCTGTCCTGATCGAAGAGGGCTACCCATTGGGAACCGTTTGACTCCGCCCATCGCACTCCGATGTTCAACGCCGCGCCGATGCCCAGGTTCTCGCCATTTTCGATCAGGACGAAGTTCAACACATGGCTAGCAGTTCGCAATAACTTCAGCGTTTCTTCGGAGGAACCGTTGTCCACCACCACAAGATCCTGTACCTGTGGACGCACGTCGGCCAAGTTGCCAAGATCTTCGACCCTCGGCCGGAAGGCAACGATCACCGCGCAAACGCCGTTTTGAGCAAATTCCATCGTCTGCCTCAGGACCGGGTTACATCGCGATAAAAGCTCAGCAAGCCCTTGGAGAATTTGAAATATCCAGGCAATGTAACCGTCGCACTGACAAAGCGGCTCAACGGGTCCTGTTGCCTGAGCGCGGTACGCGCTTCCAAGAACTTCAACCGTTCCTGGGCATGCGCGATAACCAGCGGATCCACAGCCAACAAGACCAGCCTTTCGGTCATAGAGCGCCACCGCTGTATCAGCGTGTCGTGAAACGCCAGCGCTTTCTGCCGCTCCTCATGCAAGGGATGATGCCAGGAAGCTGGCTTGATACCAATTTGCTGCGCCCCATGTAAACGGTAGCTCATCAGTCGCGCCGGGAGCGCTCTCAGCTTTGCCTGCGTGGCTATGAGCAACGCTATCCACGCATCATGTACCCATTCCGGAGGGATGGGGATCACGTGCGAAACGAAATGCGAACGGAACACAAATGTCGCCCCGGTGACGACGTTCTTCTCCAATAGCTGCAGCGGCGCAGCTTGCCTGTCGTTGATAACCGCCTGCAGCCGGGCGTCGAATTTTCTTTGCTCCCACATAGACTGGGGCAAGGTTCGCGAATTCTCATCCACCAGGGTGGCGTCGGAAAAAACTCCCCCTACGTCTGGCTCACCGCCCAAAACCTCGGCCATGCGCTCGAGCTTGTCTTTGCGCCACACGTCATCCTGATCGCATAAGGCGATTGCGTCGCCGCGGCAAAGACAGACCGCCTTGGCAAAGTTTTTTGTGGAGCCCAGGGTCCGCTCGTTGCGGAGGAAGCGTACAGGGAAGGGCGCCGCTTCCCCAAAAATCCTCACTATCTCCGAAGTGGAATCAGTCGATCCATCATCACAGACGATCAATTCGCACGGGAGCAGGGTCTGCTCCTCGATGCTTTTCAGCTGCTCCGCCAGAAATCTGCTTCCGTTGTAAGTACACATGGCCACAGAAATATCCACGATGATTCTCCCAGTGCCCACTACGAAAGGTTCCTTTTGCTGCTTAGCACTCGCGCAACCAGGTCCCGATCCGCCCGGGTCAAACTGATAAACCATGCCAGCAGCAGCGTTGACACGATCCACCCGCATCCGATCACAACCTTGAAAGGGGATGCTCCCGCCAGCCACCACAGACACAACAGCAAAACAGAAGGAATCGCGATTGCCGCGGGGCGAAGCATTCCTTTAAGAAACAACTCCAGGCGCGAAATTGCCAGCGTTGATTGGGTATAGCGCATGCTTACGCCGAAGTGCATGGCAACACCCACCACGGCGCCGAGCAAAGTGCCAAGCGCCACGCCCAAAGCGCCTATATGTTGCGCCAGCCAGACGCTGCTCACCAGGTTGACGACGCCTTCGGTCACCGGAGAGGCGGTGGCAAACCTTTGCCGTGAAGTAGCCACTACCATCGTGGCGTAAGGTGAGCAGGAACTACGAATGATATTCGCCAGAACCAGGATTCGCAGCAAATGAAAGCTGTGCAGTGCGTAGACCGGCCCCACCCAGGTTCGAAGTATGAAATAACCAGCTATCAGGAAGGGTAGCCCGGTTACAAAGAGAACAATCACCGCATAGCGCGTTGAGCGTAGCAGGACGCTCCCCATCTGAGCCGGATTGCGCTGCACACTCAGAGCCGAGGCTGCAGGCAGCAATGGGCCCATGAGTGCAGAACTGATCATTAAGATAAAGCTGGTAGGCGCGTTGGCAATTGAATAATATGCCGCCTCGTTGAACGAGTAGCGGCCAACAATCGTGAGATCGAGCCCACTGACAAAAAGCATGCACACGGACCACACGGCGAGGACCGCGCAGTACTTGAGCATCTGCCTCAGCATCGTCAGGTCAACAGAGCGCAATGACACAGAAACGTGACTGGCCAGCTTCCGCCAGGCGGCGACTTGCAGTGACGCCGTGAAGAGGTTCACGCATGCTGCCGCTGCTGCCAGCACAGCCAGGCGACTGTGGAGCGCGACCGCGATGCAAATGGCCGCCACAAACAGGAGGCGACTGATGATGGTGACGACCATCGGCACCCGGTAACGTTGCAAACCCAAAAAAATGGCAACAAATACAGAGGTCAGCAAGCTGACGGAAAGCGATAAGCCGACGAACAACACACTCAAACGCACGTCGTGATAGAGAGAGTGAGGCATGGAGCGAAAGATGCTGGGTATGCGCCACGCAAGAATACAAGTCAATAGAATCCCGAGCGCGCCGGCGCCGAGCATAATCATTAGTCCCACACTGGCACAGCGTCCGCACCCGGCAGCATCGTGTTTTGCTTCGTATTCCGCGATATATTTCGAAACCGCGGTCTGCACCCCGAAGTCGAGATATCCGACATACGCGCTTAATTGCAGGATAAGAACCCATGCGCCATACGTCGTTTGCGCAAGATGGTGGGTCAGGTATGCGGGCAAGAAGATGGAGGCCAGGGACGTAATAGCAAGGCGGGTGACATTCGCCGCGGAGTTGTTCGCAACCGTCCGTACGGAGGTACGAGGCACTTGCGTGGACACAGACATTTAGAAGATTCCTCGATCCGGGAGAAATGTGAGACGAGGATCTGGAATCTGCATATTCCCGGCAGCCTCATGTTGCTTGCGGAGGAATACCCAGTCGTAGAAAGTGAGAACCACGGCGAATTCGATATACCGTATGAAGTTCACTCCAAAGATAGAGTTGGTGGCAAACCAGGTGAGAATCCAAAAACCCACCCAGGGGTAGAGCACGACGCCCACGGTCTTGCCGGCGTTAAAACGGGCCCAAAGATAACCGGCGAGCACTCCAACGAGGCACAAGAAAAGAGGCGTCCACCAACCGAGGTCGGAATAGACATATCCAAAAGCTCCGGACCAGATAAATGTGGAGTTGAGACCGGATGCAGAAGTCGAGAGAAACTCCGACTGCCATAAGGTAAAGCCATTGGGCCAGCCGAAACGATCAATCAGGTGTAAGACGCTGTTAAGCTTTACGTCCTCCAACACGTAGCGGCTGAGGTAGACTCCTCGACCCTCATAGGCATAGTGCATGACTCCCATCAACAGCCCGGTCAACCGATTGTAGGAGACGATCGTGTAGCCTAACAGACTTGTCATCAGCACATGGATGGCAAGCGCACCGCGCAGGAAGGAAAAGATCAGGAATAGGCCGATGACGGCTGTCATCGAGCCGAGGCCGGTCACCACCAGGCTTCCCAACCTGACGTTCGCCCCGCGACTCTTGTAAAACAGGCTTATGACGAGACAGCCGATAATAATGGGCATGAGGCTGGTTCTATCGACCGTGGCGATACAGGTGAGAATGCCAACGCCCATGGACGGGAAGAAGATGAGATAGAACAGCTTCTTGTTCATGCCCCTGAGTCGCAGTTGTCGAGCACGAAACAGGCTCCACCATAGAATCGCCGTAAGCAGCGGCAGAGATTCGTCCCATCTTCCCTGGCTCTCCTTGCCCATCTCGTTTGCGGTCTTGATCGCATCCCCATGTTGGGAAGCGAGCAGGGCCACAAAGTTGAGCTTGCCACCCAAAAGGATCAAATACATGGAACAGAAGCAGGCAGCGAGAAACAAGGGCCCGACGAGATACAGGGCAGGATGACCCGCAGAAACATGAGTGGCGTTACTTCTGCCAGCGGGTGAACGGAAGAAGCGGCTGAAGTGCACACCGAGCGAAAACGCTGCCACGCAAACGCTGTAGAACACCAGGGTGATTGGGTTCAGGAACATCAGGTCCGGTTCACGAACGTATTCCGTGTACAGACCAGGCGGGAAGAGCCACGCAAACAGGAACAGACAGTAAGAAAGCATGGCAAGGCCGTAGGGAGACGCTATGCTCCGAATAGCCTGGCGTTTGAAGAATGCAATCATCTAAAACCTATCTGGAGCCTATCTAAAACCTGTAGATGGCAGCCGAGGATGTTGCACCGACCAGGCTGCCTGCGCCGACGGCCATGTTCCGCGCGTAGCTAAAGGGAACGTAGATAATGTCATCACCCTGCAACGGGATATCCGGTTCCTTGCCTTTTTGCATGGCGCTTAACTGCAGCGGAAGCTCCACGTGACTGCCGTCGGCCTGTTTGCGAATGAGCCGGGAGTGCGAAGGGACTGCGTTGGGCGGCGTTCCCCCGGCAAGGGAGAGAGCCTGCAGTGCTGACAGTTTTGAATCGTTGGTGACGATCGCAATGCCGCCCGGACGGTTGACGTCTCCCAGCACGTACACCACGTCTGCCTTGGGAACAAGTACGGTATCTCCTGGATAGACAGGAACGTTTGCATCCAGGGCCGCATTGGCGGAATTGGAAAGGACGTAGTCAACCCGCTCTTTGGACGCGTGCCGCTGGATGGTTACTTTTCTTTGCGCCAGATCATTTAGTCCGCCGGCTAAGGCGAGCACATCGAGAATGGGGCGCGGAGTGGCAATGGGATAGCTTCCCGGTGTCCGCACCTGACCCAGGATGGTCACGTTCTGCGTTGCAGTCTGCTCCGTAGTGACGCTGACGTGGGGCGTCAGCACATAATGACCTTCTACCAGGGTCCGCTCGATGGCTACGGCCGCTTCTGCCGGAGTGAGCCCGGCAACCTGCACTTTTCCGCCAAGAATCAGAGTGAGCGTGCCCGCGTCGCTCACCGCGAGAGCTTGCTCAAGCTCCGGCGCCTCCAGAACCTTCAGATGAAGCATGTCTCCGGGTCCGATGGTCAGGCTTTCGGTTTGCGCCAGGCAGCAGCCCGCGCAGCAAAATAAAATCAGCACCGATCGAAAGGCTCTCATCATTCCTTATCCCTGCTGGTATTCATATTTTCTACCGCCGTAATAACCGTAATAGCCGTAGTGTGCGGAGGATCGGCGGGAAACAAAATTGAGCAGCACTCCGATTGCCGGCCTTGCTGTATCCTTGCGATGCATGAGCAGAAGCTTGTAGGCACGCTCCAGTGCTGCTCTGCTGGTATAACCGACGCGAGCCAGCAACACAGTGGCGTCTGCGATCTCTTCCAGCAACTGCGCATCCACTACCGGAAGCACGGGAGGAGAATCCAGCACGACGAAGTCGAACTCCGTTCTCCATTCGTCCATGAGGCTATGCATGCGGTGCGAACCTAAGAGTTCCGCCGGGTAAGGAGGAATCGGGCCGCCAGGAAGAAGCGTGAGGTTGGGATTGTTTGGCACCGCCATCATGCCGCTCGCCGCGTCACAGTCCGACAGCAAGACACTCAAACCATCCGTCCCCTCTAGACCCAAACGACTGCGCAGCACAGGACGGCGCATATCGGCCTCTACCAGCAGGACCTTCTTATCGAAATGAGAGAGGGACGCGGCAAGATTGAGCGCCAACGTCGACTTGCCCTCTCCCGGACTGGCGCTTGACACCAGCAGAACCTGCGGCGGCCTGCCGCTGCGAGAGATGAGCAACCCGGAGCGAAGCCGGCGCACCGATTCCCCAAAGGCACTATGTTGCGAGTCAAGCATAATGGCACGAGGGTTGGCCTTGTTCAGTTCAATCTGCGGCGCGATGCCCAGCAGCGGAATCTGCATCGCCTCGATTTCATCCGCGTCCTGTATTTTGTTGTCCACCGCATCGACAAGCAGAGCGACACAGCAGCCAAGGAAGAGTCCGAGCACGGCTCCCAGTGCCAGGTAGAGCGGAACCTGGGGCTTGCTGGGCTTCGCGGGCGCACTCGCCGGATCAACCACAGTGACGTTTGAAGAGTGGAGGCCTTCGAGAATACCGGCTTCCTTCAAACGCTTGAGAAGGTCCTGATACAACTCCTGGCTCTGGTCGGCTTCTTTGGACAGAATGGCGTATTCGATACTCTTATCGTTCAGCTTTTCCGCCGCTCCGCGATCGGTCTCATACGCCGCCCGCGCGCCTTGTTCTGCCTTCTCCGCGACCGCAAAGTCGTTCTGGGAACGTTGTGCCGTCCGCGCAATCTCGTCTTGAAGGCTTTGCTGCAGGCCTTTCATCGAGGCTCGCTCCTCGATGAGCTTCGGATACGAAGGACCAAACTGCGTCGCGTCCTGATCGATCTGGGCCCGCAGGGTCGCTTCCTGGAGCCGCAGGTTCTGGATCACAGCCAGAGAGTTCGAAACCCCCGGACTGCTGGCGCTTCCGATCGAAGTCCCGCTCAGTTGAGAGATCAACTCGGCATTGCCGGTCTTGACTACCTGGGCCACAGACGCTTTCAGAACACGATTCATCTGCGCCTGGGAAAGCTGGGCGGTTGATTGCTGCAACCGATCGAGAACCGGACTGTAGATGACCGGCTTGCCTTGCGGATCTGTTCCGCCAACCCCGAAGATGCCGCTGCCCTGCTGTAAGGCGACCACCCTTGATTGAAGCTGCTCGCTCTGTTTGCGCAGGTCGCCCAGTTGCCCTTCCAGCCATTGCGAGACCTGGTTGGTTGCCGTGAACTTGGTTTGAAAGGTGTAATCGATGAGCGCCTGTACCAGGTGATTCACCACCGCAGCGGAAACCTTTGGATCGCGGTTGGTGTAATCCACTTCCAGCAGACGTGTGCCGGCAGTGACTTTCACCTTCAGGTTGTTCTGAAAAGCCTTGATCACATTCCCTCGCCTGCCGGGCGAGTCCTCAAGGCTTGCATGAGGGGGATCACCCGGGCCCTTCGGGCTCACCAGCCCCATGACCCAACCAATTGGGTTGAAGTGAGGCTTGAAATCTTCGTTTTGCTCGAGGTTGAGATCTTTCACCACCTTGAGCGCGAGGGCATCTGACTGCAGGATGTCGGCCTGCGTCTGCAGATCGATGTTGACCGAGAGAGCATCGGAGGCCCCACCGGATGCAGCGCCCATCAGGCTGTCAAGACCCAGGCTGTCGGAAGAGGATTTTTGTAGTTGAATCACACTACGGGCGGTATACCTGCGGGTCATAAAGACACAGGCACACACTGCCAAAAGGAACACAACCGCAGTGGTCACAACAATGGCCCGCGTCCTGCGGTGAAAGATTCGCAGCAGGTCGCGGAGTGACGGGTCTTTCTCAGGCAGACTATTCAATTGACTCCCACTCCTAAGCGCAACGCGTGTGTCGTGTAGAACAGAAACGGAAGATTCCTCAAAATTCATTTCAGCCGTCCGGCTACTCCGATTTGTCCGCTGCCGGCCACGAGTACGACTTCGCACCACTCAGAGGAAGCTTCCAGTACGATCCCTGGGCAATGGGTTTAAGCATGGCGACGCTACCGCCGTCGGCGCGCACGCTCGATGGCATGGCGAATTTCGACTTCTGCAGCAAGACCGTAAAGTCTCTGGAACGGGGATAGGGGCGCAGAACCCATTGCCCGCCGTCGGCACGAATCGAGACCATCCCATCGGTTTCGACCGGGCCGAAGTTGACTACGGCTCCCGCAGAATTCAACCGGTCATCGCTCCCGGTAGTGGCGTTGAAACTGACGCGGCCTCCACCAGCGCTCACCGTCAGATCACCGAGAACATAGCGGGTGGACCCGTCGTCCACTCCACCCAGGGGAACGCGGATCCCTGTTTTTGGATCGAATAGCCCGGCGCGAACGGAATAAGTGCCGTCCGGCACGGAGGCGGGAATTTGGACTGACACCGGTGGCTGGTTGATGACGCGTCCCGGACTCCACTGCGAGGCCCCTGGGACGAAGGTGGCGCTACCCTGAAAGACAATGTCCTGACCGGGCTTGGCAGCGTCGACAAAATGCAGGAATGTCCTGTAGTTACCGGGCGTGGCTTGAGGGAACGGCCGATCGACCTGCCAGTTGAGCGCGATGGTAAAACTTCGCTGGCCTGTTTGCGCCATACTGGCCACTGTAGGCGTGGCATAAGCCTGGGTACTTACCGTGTCTGCCGGGTTCCGCGCATTGGCGAAGAGTGAGCCAGGAGTCTGGGCAAAATCGCAGATGGTGTTGCCACACATGGCCGTATACGCCAGCAGGCCTTTTCCTTTAGCCATCCATCCGAATTGGGGAAGTACCATATCCTGCCACTGCAACGGTTGCTTACTACCATTCGCGACCACAGTCAGGCCGTTGCTGTAGATCACCTGGACGCGAGAGAATGTTGCGGTTCGCGCAGCCACGCTCGCAGTTGTCCAAACATTGCCGACCTGGTAGGCAATCGATGATACCGGCGTCGCGCCATAGCTTTTGGCCACCGGAGTGACCAGGTTGCTTTCTACGAATGCATGCGCAATGTCATTCCAGTGTTGCCGGTCTAAAAACGGAGCGTGGCCGAAGGCAATCTCCTGCATGCGGTACGCATCCATATTGATCGTTTTGGAGATTGGTTCGCCAGCAGCAACCCATCGCTCCGCGTAGCCCATCCCGTGATTGACCTCAAGGGGGTGTATCCGCTCGAGATCGAAATCGACAAAGAGTGGCGCTGCGGCGCCGGTATGTTCCTGAATAGCGCCGGTTCCGAACTGAGCCTCGACGCCATCCAACAGGCCGCTGTAATACCAGTGATTCTTGCCTTCGCCGAAGACCGGTCCCTGGTGAGCCTTGCGCTCGTAGGACCACAAGTTGGTGTCGCCGGCCAGCCAGGTCGTCAACATACCCGCACCGGGGACATGCGCGTCCATGTCTCCATGAGCGGATGGAACCGCACTTGAGTTGACATCCAGATAAGCCGCCGTGGTTCCATACCGGGTGTGGATTTCCGGCGACTGGGTGGCAGCGTTCTTTACCATCGAAGCTGGCTTCGCAGAATAGGACTGAATGCCAGTGGCGTGGTTGAGCCACGATAGCATGCGCTGCCCATCGCTTTTTAAAGCAATCGCGTTTGGATCGAACTTTGCATAGTCGGGATAGTAGTCAACATAGTTTTCGTGTAACGCCACCATGCAACCATTCGCTTTGCCTGCGTTGACCGCTGCGCTCAGGCCGGCATCTCCGCCCATCGCTTCATTTGCGGGATAATGCTGAGGCAAGGCATTGTCGTAGCCTGCGTGCTGCCAGATATGGATGATCGCGGCGCAATCGGTGATCCCATAGCTCTTGAGCTCGGTCAGTCCCTGGGCTATTTGTTTGAAGTCTGCAGTCCAAATATCGAGCACCATCCTGCCGGATAGTTGGGCAATGTAGGGGGACGCCGGATTTTCCGGCGATGGCAACACTGCATCCACATCCGGGGAAAGGACGAGCAGCAATTGCTCATGAAAGGGGGCCAACGTGGCATCGGTGCGATTGAAGTATTGCGCCGACGTCCCGCTCAACCTGGTTGCGTGCGTGGTATGCCAGTCCCACCAGGCGTTGCCATACGAGCCCATGGCCGGCAGGTACACCACATTGCCGGAGTAATAAGGAATGGGGATCGACCGCGCCTGCGCACCCGGAGACCATGATCCGATGTCAACCAAGGTGATTTGCGGTTGATCCGCGTCCACCGTTGCCTCGAAGGCGTCTTCGCGGTAATTTATCGTAACTGTCACATGCACCAATGCCTGACCCATGGCATAGGTGATCTGCAACTGCCTGCTGGCATCGTCCCAACGAACATCCTTCGAGACCATTGCGCCGGCGTTACCGTGGATCGTGGGGCTGAGCAGCACTTTTCCGGCTGCGGTCAGGGTGCCGAGAGAATTCGTGCTTTGCGGCGTCGGAGCTATCCACTTCACTTGCTCGCCCTGCGTAGAGGCGCACAGGCCCAGAGCGAGCACGAGCTTTACCGTCACTCTCATAGTGACGAAAATGATCTCGGATTGTCGCCGGTAATCCACACAGTTCCTTTTTGCGGCCGCTGTTAACCAAACCCTATACTCCGCAAGCCAAAGTAACATTACTGCCCCAGGAAGGGCATACAACTTCGGTACCGCGGGTACGATTCAGTGGTGAATCTACGGGGTGTTGCGGCCAATCCCCATTTGCAGGAGAAACCCAGGTCTCAAAAGCGAGACCTGGCCACCCACTCAACATTCGTACGGGACACTCGGTTTCTAGACAGCCCCTTTTGACGCCCATACGGCGCCGGCCGTGCGCCACAAAATCTGCAGATCGAGGCCGAGATTCCATCCCCGGATATATTCCACGTCGAGGGCCACGCGCTGGCGATAGGACAGGTTTGACCTTCCTGAGACTTGCCATAAGCCGGTCAGGCCGGGTTTCGCCGAAGCATAAAAGAAATACGATTCCCGGTACTGAACCTTTTCCGCATGCACAATGGGCCTTGGGCCCACCAGGCTCATGGTCCCAAATAGCACGTTCAGGAACTGTGGCAGTTCGTCCAAACTCGTCCGGCGAAGCCACTTTCCCATCCTGGTTATCCGGGGATCATTGCGCAGCTTGTGCGTGTGCTTCCATTCTTGCGCCGCCTCTGGATTGGCCGCAAGGTAGTTGCATAAGACCTCGTCACTGTTCCAATACATCGAGCGGAACTTCCACAACGTAAACTCACGCCCAAACCTGCCAATGCGCCTCTGACGGTAGAGCAGCGGTCCTGGAGAGCTTAGCCGGACGATCAGAGCAACTATCAGGAAAAGGGGTACCAGGTAGGGCAGGAACATACAGACCGAAACGATATCCAGCAGTCTTTTCCCCAACCGGTAATAGACGCCGTTGGTACGCAACCTGTGGACGGCAAGCGAAATTTGTTCCCAGTCGGATCCGGTCCATACAGTCGAGTCTTCCTGATACTCAGACGGATAGAGGACGTCAACGTTCTCGCGAAGAAGGGCGGCGGCGGCAGTGACTTGCGCTCTGATCCTTGTGCCCGAAATATCGAAGGATTCCCCAGCAAACTGTGGCTGCGGCATGGGGTAATGCTCAATGATTGGATTACCTGCCATCATCATCCTTAAACCGTTTCGCGATTCTTAAGGGTTCGTGTCACCAGGCCCCCGGGGTGCGTTTCGACGGACTACAGTTTGTGCGCCGCTCATCGCTGTTTCGTTGGCTTGATTCGCATCGCCGGGGTCTAAGCAGCGTCTATTTGAGTCGATAAACAAAGCCTGCACTGGCACTGATTGGCGTCAGAGCCCAATTCTTCAAGTAAGTTTTCGAGTAGCTGATCTCTCCCACTCGAAGTACGAAACGGCCATTCAGGTGGACATCAAGTCCACCGATCGTGGACCATTGCGGCCCAAATCCTTCTATCAGTTTTGGCTCTGGCTGCCCGGTGAGCCGCGGGGTTTGCCATCTCCACCCGTTCGCCCCGCCCCCGAGAAAGCATATATAGGGCGAGACACGGCCATAATGCACGGCTGCCCTGGGCCCGACGAGAAGCGTCTCCTGGTGTTCCAGTCCCTGCCACCTGGTTATCGAGCCCCTCCCTTCCCAGCCCAGGATGTGCGAGGTTTGCAGGAAGGCTCCAGAGGTAAACCCGACGGCCGCGTAGTCGCCGTAGTATTGGTAGTCAGGCTTCAGGTTGGTGAAGGTTCCAAAAAACGAAAAATGCGGGTCGGAATGGAGGCCAGGAAAGCTCACCTGGCCGGATGCGCTGTGCGTTGAAAGCGAAAACAGCAGCAATAAGCCGACACAGACGAGAGAGTATTTGCTACACACGTTGTTTCTAATCATTCGCTCTCTCACCGGCGCCCCCCGGGGAGGAACCGGACGGGGCGGCTTTCGACCCACCGCATGGCGAAAAGCACGCCAGGCAGTGCTCCGGCTGGCGCGCAAAACGGTCGTGGCTGTGTTGGAAGGTACGCAACCGTTTCTGATCTCATGGCGTACTGTGTCTCGTTTAGTTACACATTTACTGTGAGTAACCAACGTAACGCACGGACGGGTGCCCTAAAACTGCACTTCCGTGGTACATACGTTTTTTTTGTTGGATTAGCCACTACCAGGGATGGTGTGGCAGATAGCACGGACGAACATCGAGTGGGTGGCCCAGGTCTCGCTTCTGAGACCTGGGTTCTCCTCGCAAACAGCCGTTCATCTTCTAGTAGCAGTTAAGAGGCTGTTCGCAATGCATCCGCGCTTTGGGTTGTGCTCTGCTCGCCATCGCCGGTAGGGCTAAGAGCCGCAAGTTGCTGCTCCTCAGTCGCTTGCGATGCCGTCTTCGCTGTCCGCAGCAGCCCGCACAAGAGACTTGTCGATACAATTACGAAAACGAACACGATTGCTTCCAGCAAAGCGACGATCATGGGCGATGCCTCCTTATTCACTCCAGGCCGCGGGGCCGGTTTAACTAGTACCGGCATCCTACAGACGCCAGGGCTTCTGTCAGTTGGCCAGTCTGAAAAGTGGGTTGAGCGCTTTCACCTTTGTTACCAGGGAGTTGGAAGGCCATCTCTCTGCTGGCGGAAATGCGTTCGGCCCAACGCCGCACCGCCTTACCCTGGAAGGCCTCAGAGTAGGGAGCCAACGTGCGTCCCTGGCTTAAGACTTCCCAGTCCTCATGGCTGGCCTGTCCCTCGGCAAGCGATACAATCCGGGTCGTGGGAACGGCCCGACTCAACGAGATTGCACTGCGCTGGATGGCAAAGTTCGGTTCCAACGCAATGGCGGAAACCTTACCGTGATTGCAGATCACATCCAACTTCGCCTGGACGGGGTTGCCCTTCTCATCCCTATATTGCTCCTCAGAGGCGGTCTGCAACAGGACTGGCCGGTTACTGGCAAGGTTACCGTCCGCCGTGTAGACCGACCATGCACCGAGTTGCTGCGGCGTCGCTGCGAATCCAAGGGCAGTAGATACAAACAAGAAACACAAGGTTGTTGCTGACTTTTTCACTTTGATGTTCTCCGGGCTACAACTTAAGTGCAGCTGAAGAATAACAAGTCTGTGTCAGAGTGCTACCACTTTCTGGTCATGAAGGCACTCATACAGGGTCACGTATGGCACCTGTCCACATAACCGTCGAGGTTACCGATGGCATGACAAAATCCCTCCGGCGAAATTGCGATGCTTCAACGAAGGAAGACTCGTCGACGAAGGCACCTCGCCGGTTAGTACAACCGGCGAGCTATTTTGCTCAAAGGTTCAGAGTAGCCGGCATAACGACCAGGAAATGCGGCCCAAGGGTGCATCGCAACGGGAAATCCGTTCTAATGCTGACAGGGAGACTTCGCCCCGCTTATGTTTGCTGCTCTTTCGCTCCTCCGCCGAAATGGCCCGCGCAGGCTGGTTTGCTCCGCAGTATGCATCGCTCTGCTGACCGCGCTGAGTGGTTGCACCCGTTTGCGCGAACACCTCAAGCCGGAGATGGTCTACGTAGTAGCGAAACAGACCTATTTGCGAGACCGCGTCGCCGCTGTATCAAATCGAGTCGCTTTGGTAAGCAATGGCGAGCCGCTCGAGGTAATCGAGCATGGACGGCGCTTCCTGAAGACCAAGACCAGCAAAGGGGAGGTCGGCTGGATCGAGGATCACATGGTCATCGACCAGGCCACGTTTGATCAGTTTGCCGCGCTGCAACAACAGCACGCGCATGATCCGGTGGTGGCCACGGGCGTTCTGCGGGACGACCTTTATTTACACGTAAAGCCAGGCCGGGACACAGAGCGCTTTTATTTGCTACCGGAAAATCAAAAGCTTCAGTTATTGATACGGGCTTCTGTACCCAAGCCCGAACCTCCGCAAGGCATGCTGCCTGCGGCCCGTCCTCCAGCGAAGACCATTAAAGGTAAAAAGGGAGCAAAAGAGCCTCTGGCGGGGAACCCGCGGTCCCGATGGAGGACTGGTGGCTGGTACGAGACAGCCGCGGCCAGGTGGGCTGGATGCTGTCCCGCCGGCTGGATGTGGATGTACCCGACGAGATTGCCGGGTATTCCGAGGGACAGAAGATCGTGGGCGCTTATGTGCTGACCAGGGTCTACGATTCGGAATCCTCTCTGCCCGACAAACTGGTGCCCGAATATATCTCAGTAACGAATGCTTACAAGGATGGACTTCCATACGATTTCGACCAGGTGCGGATTTTTACCTGGAATGTGAAGAAGCATCGTTACGAAACTGCTTATCGGCAGCGCAACGTCGAGGGCTACCTACCGGTGAAGGTGAGTACCACCAAGAACGCTCAGGGTCAGCCGGTGCCCGAGTTCTCTATTACCGTCGCCACCAGTGACGCGGTCCAGGTGGATCCGCTTACCGGGGCGGCACGCCCGGCCCAAACGGAAGTTTTGAAGTACCAACTTGAGGCGGGCATGGTAAAACGAGTCACCCAGATCGCGCCGGGTTCTGCTCCGGTATCGGCTCGGCCCAAGGCGGCCGGGGGCTCAAACGCATCACCATCACGGCAAGGGCAAAGGGTCGGGCGGCTAAGGGTCAACTGAGGAAATCTGCGATGGCAGAGACCACGATTTGCTGCTCTTCGAAGGTGAGTTGGGGAAAGATGGGCAGCGCCAAGACCTCCGCGGCGGCCCGTTCACTCTCAGGAAAATCCCCTGCGGAATATCCCAGCCCGCGTAGGGCGGGCTGCTGATGGAGCGGCAAGGGATAGTAAACCTCTGATCCCACGCCCCGCTCCCGCAGAAACGATTTCATTTGGTCGCGCCTGCGAACCCGGATGACGTACTGGTGAAAGACATGATTGGCCTTGAACTTCGTTTTGGGTAAGACCACCCCGTTTTGTGGATAGGGCCCAGGCTCAACCAAACCGGCGCGCTCGAAAAGGACGCGGTAGTGTTCCGCCAGAACCTGCCGCCGGGTGTTCCACTCGTCGATAAAGGCCAACTTCACCAGCAGGACCGCGGCTTGCAGAGTGTCCATGCGGCAGTTCCAGCCAACTTCATCGTGATAGTAGCGACGGCGCATCCCATGCACACGCAGCAAGCGGACCCGGTCTGCGATGGTTTCTGAATTCGTGGTAACCATCCCAGCATCGCCACTGGCGCTGAGGTTTTTGGTGGGGTAGAAGCTGAAAGCCGCTGCGTCTCCCAGAGCGCCTGCCGCACGTCCGTCCCAGGTGGCTCCAAAGGCCTGGGCCGCATCTTCGATCAGCAGCACGCCATGTTCCTGCTTGAGTAGCGCAAAGCAATCCCAGTCAGTGATTTGGCCATAGAGATGAACGGGGAGGATCGCCCGGGCGGTGGGTGTAGCTGTGAGGCATGCCTTGGCTGCCACGGGATCCAGGTTGAATGTCTCCGGATCGATGTCCGCCAGCAAGGGCCGAGCGCCTGCACGGAGAATGGAGCTGACGGTGGCGAAGAAGCTGAAAGCAGTGGTGATAACGGCATCACCGGGGGCGATGCCGGCGCCTTCAAGCGCCAGCCACAGAGCATCTGTACCGGAAGAACAGCCGATGGCGTGGGCACCGCCGCACTTTTCCCCGGCGGCGCGCTCAAACTCAGCGACCGGGGGGCCCATGATGAATTTCTGTGAGGAAAAGACGTTCTCGACCGCTTTGAGCAGCAAATGCCCAATCGCGCCATATTCACGCGAAAGGTCCAGGATTGGCACCCTCAGCGGGGCGCCGTCTGGGCTTTCCTTGCTGTCTCCCACATTCGTAATGTTAGCACCGCCCTTCGACACAGCCTTTTCGAGCCCAGCGCGCATCAAAGCTACTTGGTTTTTGGTCCCCGCAGGCTTCCGGGCCCTGTCCCAACTCCGGAACGCGTGTAAACTTTCAATAGCAGGACTTGAGCGTGCTTTTCGGCGTCAAGCCCAACGTTGCGGTAGCTGCAAGAGCTTGAGCATTTTCCATAACGTAATTCGACATCGTAGAAATTGGAGATCGGCACATGGACAATAAGCCGGCACAGAACATTCAGGACACGTTTCTTAATACGGTCCGCAAAGATAAGACTCCGATCACGATATACCTGGTCAGCGGAGTCAAACTCACAGGCAAAATACGCTCCTTTGACAAGTATTCCGTGCTGTTGGAAAACAACAGCCAGGAGCAATTGATTTTCAAGCATGCCATCTCGACGGTAGTGAGCACGCGTTCCGTGCTGCACAGCGATCACCGTCCGACCACAGGCATTGGCCATCCTCCTGCAAGTGCTCCCGGCCTTGGAGGGGCACGCCCCGAAAACGCGGTGGCAGAAGGCTAGCAGCCTGACGCGCCAGTGAGGTCCTGCTGAAAACCACCAGGGTTAAGGCGGGCCGGGCGTTGTTGGCCGGAGTGGAGTTCGTCTCCGGGCCAGGGGCAGTCTCGCGTTCCGTGGTTTTGGCGCTTGAAGCGCGCGCCCTGCCATAAGACAGCAAAGCTGCCTGCACCGAATTCGCGAGCTGGTGACCGGCGCAGGGGCGGAGATCGCCGACCCGGTTGTTGAAGGGAAGTTTAAGGTTCGGCAACGGGAAGCCTGGCTTTAGGAGTAAGGACGGGCCGGGGGGGTGGGAGCGGAGCGACTTCCCACGAGACCGGCCCTGTCTGACCCTGATCTGGGTCGAGGAAGTATCTAAAGTATATACCCATTAGCGGAGGGGATAGCAAGGTAAAAACCCCTGCCGGAAATATCGACCCTTTAACGACACTAGAGCCTCGCCGCGCTGGAGCTTAACTGGGGTGGTGCATGTCTCGTTTCGGGAACCGCCGCGTTTGACAGCGAAATTTCGCCTCTGTTAAAAACAAAGGTCCTAGTGGTCGCTTCGACTCTCTGCCCACCATCTACCCATATACTGAACATTTGGCATGAACGAGACCTTACATCAACTCGGCGGACTACTGCTCGGCTCCGTACCGACCATTTTTTTGTTCCTTTTGATCGTTATCCTTTACCGTTTTCTGGTTTACGGCCCTTTGACGCGGGTGCTGAACGAGCGCCGCGAGCGGACCGAAGGAGCGATCGAACAGGCACATGCGGCAATCGCAGCCGCAGCGGCAAAAACGCAGGAATATGAAGCCCAACTGCGCGCGGCGCGGACACGAATCTTCCAGGCACGGCAAAAGAAGCAGGAAGAATTGAATCGCGCGCGGGACCGGGCGATCGCGGAAGCTCACGAAGCCGCCCAACGGCAACTCGAAGAGGCAAAAACCGCCGTGCAGACCCAGAGCAATGCTGCCCGCGGGGCGATTGAAGCCTCGATTGACGACCTCGCCGGCGAAATTCTTCGCGCCATCCTGCCCAAGGTGCAGTTGGAGAGAGCCCGTTGACCCTCTCACGATTTTTCTTTTGGGTAACTGTTCTGTTGTGCTTGAGCAGCGCACTGGGCCGGCCTGCGCGGGCCCTTCAAGCTACTCCCGTTGATTCCGGGAAAGCCGCACAGAGCGCTTCTGACAACGCGCCTGAGCAGGAACAGGGCGATGACGTTTATCGCCATTCGGCATCGGTGCGCCTGCTGGCAAAGTGGCTGCATCTCGATAAGGAAACTGCGGCACGACTATTCGAGTACCTGAACTTCGCGCTTCTCGCCGGCGCCGTCCTGTTTGGGCTGTCGAAGTACCTGCCCAAGACCTTTCGCGCGAACCGCGAAGAAATCCAACATAAGCTGACGGAAGCGCGAACGGCTACCGAGGAGGCGCGTGAGCGCCTGGCCGCGATCGAGCAGAGACTGTCGCGGTTGGATGAGGAAATTGCCGGCATCGCCAACCAGGCGGAGAAAGACAGCGTCGAGGACGAGGCGCGCATCAAGGCGTCGATCGAAACCGAACGGCAGCGCATCATGGAGGCGGTAAGCCGGGATATTGCGGCAGCGTCGAGTGCTGCCCAACGGGAGTTGAAGCGCTTTGCCGCTGGGTTAGCTGTGGATCGCGCGGCGCAGAGGATGGCCTTGACAGAGAATGAGGACCGCGCCCTGATACAGGAGTTCTCGCAAAATCTAAGTCACCAGGCGCGCAACGGAGGCAAGAACTGATGTCTATCTTCGCCGCCCGCTATGCTCGCGCCCTGGCTGATGTGGTGTTGGAAGCCAAGCTGAACCCGGCAGAAGTCTTGCAGCAGTTGGAAGACTTTGCTGCTACCTTCGCCGGCAGCAAAGAGCTTCGGGAAGTGCTCCTGAATCCTTCTTTACCTACCGCGAAGAGGGTTGCGATTCTGGACGCAGTCAACCGGCGAATTGGTTGTGGGCCCAAGGTGAGGAATTTCCTGGCGGTTCTGATCAGCCGCGAGCGGCTGGCGGCGCTGAGCGAGATCGTGGAGGAGTACCGGTTAGAGATGAACAGGCGGTTGCAGATCTCAGATGCCGAGGTTTTGACCGCGCGGCCCTTGCAAGACCAGGAACGGGCAAAGTTAGAACGCGAAGTTGCTGAGCTGGCCGGGACCAGGGTCAATGCAACTTTCCTTGAGGACAAGTCGCTGATCGGCGGAGCAATCGTGCGCATTGGCAGCACCATCTACGACGGCTCGGTGCGGGGCCGCTTGGAACGGCTGCGAGAGCGCCTGGTTTCCAGTTAAGCAACTGAAGTAAAACAAACCAGAAACAAGAGAATTGACGGAAAGAACGTATGGCTCAGATCAACGCAGACGAAATCACACAGCTCCTTAAAGAGCAGATCGAAAACTACGGCGCAGAGATCAGCGTCGATGAGACCGGGACAATTATTACGCTGGGTGACGGGATCGCCCGCCTCCACGGTCTGGACAAGGCCATGGCAGGCGAAATGTTGAAGTTTCCCCATGGGGTCGAAGGCCTGGCCATGAACCTGGACGAGGACCAGGTGGGCTGCGTGATCCTGGGAGATTACACCGAGCTGCGCGAAGGAGATGAAGTCAAGCGCAGCGGCGAAATCATGAGCGTGCCGGTGGGCAATGGCATGATTGGCCGGGTGGTCAACGCGATTGGCCAGCCGATCGACGATCGCGGTCCCATTGAAGGAACAGAGCTCGCCCCGATCGAGCGGATCGCTCCCGGTGTAGTGGACCGGCAGGGAGTGCGGGAGCCTATGTCGACCGGCCTCAAAGCGATCGACAGCATGATCCCGATTGGCCGCGGCCAGCGCGAGTTGATTATCGGCGACCGTCAGACGGGAAAAACCGCCATTGCGCTCGACACCATTATCAATAGCGCCAAGAACAACCTGATTTGTATTTATTGCGCCATCGGGCAGAAGCGCTCCTCTGTGGCCCAGGTAGTGCAAACGCTGACCCAACACGGGGCAATGGATTACACCATCGTGGTTGCGGCAACTGCTTCAGAGCCGGCGCCTATGCAGTACCTGGCCCCTTATGCAGCGACCTCCATGGGCGAGTATTTCCGCGATAGCGGGCGCCACGCGCTCATTATTTATGACGATCTTTCCAAGCACGCCGTGGCGTATCGCGAGATTTCATTGCTGCTGCGCCGTCCTCCTGGACGCGAGGCGTATCCCGGGGATGTGTTCTACCTTCATTCGCGCTTGCTGGAACGCTCGGCCAAGCTGAGCGACGCCAAGGGCGGCGGCTCGCTGACCGCACTGCCCATCATCGAGACCCAGGCGGGCGATGTTTCGGCTTACATTCCGACCAACGTGATCTCCATCACCGACGGGCAGATTTACCTGGAAACCGACTTGTTCAATTCCGGTGTTCGACCGGCAGTGAACGTGGGGTTGTCAGTAAGCCGCGTAGGCGGCAGCGCGCAAATCAAAGCGATGCGCCAGGTGGCGGGAACCCTGAAGCTTGATTTGGCCCAGTTTCGCGAATTGGCCGCGTTCGCGCAGTTCGGCAGCGACCTGGACAAGGTCACCCAGAATCAGCTCAACCGCGGCCAGCGGCTTACAGAGATCCTCAAGCAGCCTCAATTCACACCGCTGTCGACGGAGAAGCAGATCATCATCATCTTTGCGGGGACGAATGGCTTTCTCGATGATCTCAAGGTGGAGCAGATCCACTCGTTTGAAGTTGGGCTTTATCCTTATCTCGATTCGGCACAATCCGGGTTGCTGAAGGATATCGTGGAGAAGAAATCGCTGGACGATGATCTGAGAAATCGGATCAAGAGCGCGCTGACGGAATACAAGCAGAATTTCCTCGCCGAGCATCGGGATGCGGCGCTGAAGGAGTCTTCTGTCAAGGAGCTCTCGGCGGAAGAGAAGAAGCAGCTAGAAACCAAGAAGGCCTAACCTGGCATGCCAAGTATTCTCGATTTACGACGGCGCATTCGCAGCGTAAAGAGCACGCGCCAGATCACCAAAGCGATGAAGATGATCGCCGCCGCCAAGCTGCGGCGGGCGCAGGAGCGGGCTATTTCCGGCCGGCCCTATGCCAATATGCTGGCCAGCGTCATCGGTTCGCTCATGCGGCATATCGACCTATACGATCCCCAGACGGGGGACGTGCGGCATCCGCTGCTGTTGGCACGGGAAGAAAAGCAGGCCCTGGTGATCATGGTCTCTGGAGACAAGGGCTTCGCGGGTGGGTTCAACGGAAACATCACCAAAGCTGCCTTCCGTTTCATCAGCGATCATAGCGAGGAAGAGATCGACATTGCTGCGATCGGACGTAAGGGGCGGGATCTGTTTCGACGCCGCTACCCTGTGGGTGAGTTTGTCGAAAAAGAACCAGGGCCAAACGACGCCAACGACCCTGCCGCGAATACAGGGGATCGAGATCCTGGCGAGGCTCCGCCGGCGCCTGAAGATAAGCGGCGAGGCGAGCGCAAGAACAAGATTGAAGTGGTGGGTGACTACCCCGGTTTGCTGGATAAGCCCAGCTTCGAACAGGTAGCCCTGATATCGCGTGAGGTCGTCCACCGCTATCTGGAAGAAGAGCTGGACGCGGTCTACCTGGTGTACAACGAGTTCAAGTCGGTGCTGACCCAGCGGGTGGTGGTGGAACGCATATTACCCATCATTGAACCGGGGCAGAGGGACATTAAGCAGGTGGAAGAGATGAGCCGGGAAGAGCGCGAAGAAATGGTGCGCGCGGCGGCGACTGCGGGCGTGAGCGTCAGGGAAGCTGACAGCCACGAAGCGGAAGAAGAGGCGAAGAAGTTCGGCACTGCGGAAGTGGACTACATCTATGACCAGCCGCCGCGTGAGCTTCTGGATGGACTTCTGCGCCAGTACGTCACTTCGCAGATTTACCACGCGTTGATTGAGTCCAGTGCCGCGGAGCAGGCAGCGCGCATGACGGCCATGGATGCGGCGACCAGTAATGCTTCGAAGATGATTGACTCGCTCACGCTTACGATGAACCGGGTGCGCCAGGCGGCGATCACCAAAGAAATTATTGAGATTGTGAGCGGTGCGGCAGCGCTTTCGTAGCAGGCGACGGGTTGCTGAGAGAAAGAAAAGGTTATGGCAGACAACATAGGCAAAGTGATTCAGATTTCCGGACCGGCGGTCGATGTGCAGTTCGAAGAGGCGACCATGCCTCCGATCTACCAGGCACTGCGGGTGACGAGCGAAGGGTTCGATGTTCCGCTCCCGATCAACGTTGTGCTCGAAGTAGAACAGCACATTGGCGAAGGCCGGGTTCGTTGCGTAGCGATGGAGTCGACCGAAGGCATGGTGCGGGGCATGAATTGCCTCGACCTGGGCTCACAAATCACTGTCCCGGTAGGCATCCCCACACTCGGCCGCATTCTGAATGTCATCGGTGAGCCGGTGGACGAGCTGGGGCCTGTCAATGCAAAGGAGAGGTGGCCGATCCATCGCCCTGCTCCGTCGTTTGAAAACCAGGCCACGGGCGAAGAGATGTTTGAAACCGGGGTGAAGGTCATCGATCTGATCCAGCCGTTCCTGAAGGGTGGCAAGATCGGATTGTTCGGCGGCGCCGGCGTGGGCAAGACCGTCATCATCCAGGAACTGATCAACAATGTCGCCAGCTCGCACGGCGGCGTCTCGGTATTTGCCGGTGTCGGCGAACGTACGCGTGAGGGCACCGACCTGTGGAACGAATTTGAGGAATCGGGCGTTATCAATTCCAAGGACCGCGAGAAGTCAAAGGCCGCGCTGGTCTACGGGCAGATGACGGAGCCGCCCGGAGCCCGCCTGCGGGTAGCGCTCACCGCTCTGACCATCGCTGAATATTTCCGCGACGAGCAAGGCGGCGATACGCTTCTGTTCATCGACAATATCTTTCGCTTCACCCAGGCGGGTTCTGAAGTTTCCACCCTGCTGGGCCGCATGCCGTCGGCCGTGGGTTATCAGCCGAACCTGGCGACGGAGATGGGCGAACTGCAGGAGAGAATTACTTCCACCAAAACAGGCTCGGTCACCTCAGTGCAGGCGATTTATGTGCCTGCCGATGACTTTACCGATCCTGCGCCTGCGACCACCTTCGCTCACCTGGATGCGACCACGGTGCTTTCCCGCGCGCTGACGGAGATTGGTATCTATCCGGCTGTCGATCCGCTGGCTTCGACTTCGCGCATTCTCAGCCCGCGCGTGGTGGGTGAGGAACATTACGCGGTGGCCCAGGGCGTGAAGCGCATTTTGCAGCGGTACAAGGATCTGCAGGATATTATCGCCATCCTCGGGATTGACGAGCTTTCTGAAGAGGACAAGCTCACGGTGAGCCGGGCCAGAAAAGTGCAGCGCTTCCTTTCCCAGCCCTTCCACGTGGCCGAGGTGTTTACCGGGGCTCCGGGCAAGTATGTCAAGGTCGCGGACACGGTGCGCAGCTTCAAGGAGATCATCGAAGGGAAGCACGACGATATTCCGGAGCAGGCCTTTTATATGAAGGGCACGATCGAAGAAGTACTCGAAGCGGCCAAGGCCATGAAGGACAAGTAAGGGTAATGGCAGACTCAGGCAATCAACTGCAAGTCCGGCTGGTGACGCCGGATAAAGTTTTGGTCGACCAGGACGCCGACGCGGTCGAGCTGCCGTCGAAGTCCGGCTATATGGAGGTGCTGTACGGGCATGCTCCGTTGCTGGCCGAGCTGGGCGTGGGCGAAGTGCGGCTGCACGGCGGTGGCGGCGGCGACCAGACCTACTTCGTGGTGTGGGGATTTGTTGAGGTGCTGCCGGACCGGGTGACGATCCTGGCGCAGAACGCGATCAAGCCGGAAGAGATCGACGCGGGTGCGGCGCAGCAAGAGCTGGAACGCGGGCAGAAGATGTGGAACGAAGCCGGCGAGGATGCGGAGAAGTATGCCCAGGCGAACGAAGTGATCCACGAAGCGCAGGTGAAGCTGGCCAGTGCTCATAGCGGTCATTCGTAGAATGTGACCCACCAAATCTCCGCTTTCGAGGAACCAACTCCGTTAATGTCCGCAACATCCCCACATGATTTCTAATAGATCGGCCTTTGTTGATTAGCATGCTAATTATCAAAGATGGGACAGGGGCGTCGACCGGATGCAGCAGCTGATTGAAGATGAGGTAACGTTACCTCGGGTGGAAGCCACCCGCCGCTTTTATCAACCCGAACTTGACGGGTTGAGGTTCTTCGCCTTTTTGGGCGTATTCATCTGCCACACCTTTCCCCTTGGGCCGGCGTTCTACCGCGACCTCCATCTACCGATTCCATGGTTATGGGTAGCTGTTGTCAGGTCAGGAGCAGCGGGTGTCGATTTATTCTTCGCGCTGAGCGCTTTTCTAATTACATCGCTCCTGCTCAAGGAGCGCCAGGAGACGGGCGAGGTGTCTCTCCGCCTGTTCTACATCAGACGTATCCTACGCATCTGGCCGCTTTACTTTCTGGTGGTCGGCTTGGGTGTTCTGTTCGCTGCAGTTCCGGATCGAGGCCACTTCTGGTACTACGATCCAGGGCTGCGCTGGGAATACGTTGCGGGTTACCTGCTGTTCTCTGCCAACTGGATCTACGTTTTCCTGGGAATAACGCATTCGATCTGCGCACCACTTTGGACCGTCTCGATTGAGGAGCAGTTCTACATCGTTTGGCCGGCGCTGGTGAAGAGGCTCAAGCGTCGTGGCATGTTCATAGCCGGAATCGTTGTCTTAATCGTCGCGACGGCTAGTCAGTTTTGGCTCGTGCTGGCAAAGAGCAGTGCCGGTTATGTCTACTACGGGAGTGCGGCTCGTTGTACCTCGCTCGTGCTGGGTATCTTCCTGGCGCTCCTGGTCGATCGACTCCCCAGGCTCACAGCCGGCACACGTTTTCTATTGATTTTTGCCGGACTCGCCGGGTGGATTGTGGCGTCGGGAAATGATTCGGATTTCAATGGGCCCGCTAGTCTGCGTATGTTGTTGGACCGTGCGATTATCTCACTCGCATCGGGGGCGATTCTGTACGGGTGCCTCTACAGTCGTAGCAAAATTGTCACAGGCAACAGGGTAGTACAGCTGGGTAAGATCAGCTACGGACTCTATATGCTGCACTCTTTGGGACTTCTTCTCGCGCTGAGCGTTTTTCATCCCGTCCGCGGTTGGCAGTTGCTGGCAACCAAGCCCCTAGGTTTTGTCGTTACGCTGGTTCTCGCATTTGCATCGTATCGCTGGATCGAGTCGCCATTCCTGAGGTTGAAGAACCGTTTCGCACCAGTGCTTAGCCGGCCCGTCTGAGAATCTGGTGACTTTCGTTGCAGGAGAAGCCTACCCACCGATTCGTTGCAGTCGCGCCCCTCTGCTTTCAAGCTTTCATGGTGCCCATTGATTTGCATCTCTCGCGTTAGACTCGTGCAGGGTATGTCTGCATGGCGGCCCGGGGATTGTCTTGCCTTGTCCCATCCTTTTGGCCGAAACCGAAAGATGGAACACACGTTTGGTATCCTTAAGAAGAGATTTGCGCAACCGGCCTTCGCTGCCGTCTCGAGCAGGACGTGTTGAGGGCAGAGGAAATGGATGCCCATCGCAGTTAGCAGACCGCTTGGAGTTCGGCGTCGGCCACAGCCTTTTTGGGCATCTAGAGAGGCCTTCTTTACGGAAGCAGCTCTGTTTGTCTTCGGAGCAGCTGGCCTATTCAACCTTAATCTCATCGGCTCTCTACCAGGTAATGAAGTCCTCCTTCTCGCGTTTCTCCCTGTGCTGCTCTTAGCCCAGGGTGGGCGAGCCTTCGAAAATCAATATGTGCGTTTTTACTTACTTGCGGGCGGCTGGCTCATTGGCACGTTGATCGCAGATGCCTATAATGCAGCGCCTATGTACAACCGGGAAAAGGGCACGGCAAGAGTCGTCTTTTTCATCCTCGACTTTATGGCGCTCGCTATTTTTTTGAACCGTAAGACTCGAAGGATTGTGATCTTCGCGTTGAGCGTTGCTTTCGTCCTATTGGCTACCTCTTCCCAGTTCTCCGAGGACTTCGCGCTCCGATGGAAATTTGGGTTTAGCCAAGGTTTTGCCATTCTGGCCTTGTCCGGATCCTCCTACTTCTATGCGAAGCAGAAATATCGTGAATGTTTTTTGATCTCGGTTGTGCTTGCGGGTCTAAATCTACACTATGGATTCCGTTCGCAGCTAGGTGTTCACTTTGTCTCAGCTGTCTTGATTCTGCCGCTATTTGCTCGATCAGGCCGGCGCCAAGTAGCTCAGAGCCCTTCGAGGGTCCTCCTTTTGCTCGCTCTCGCGTTAGGCGCTGCCTATGCTGCGAATGCGACGATCAAATACGCTGCCCGACATGCTTTTTTCGACGAATCGCAAAACGCGAAGTTCCTCGGGCAGTCCGGAGGCGATTACGGTGTTCTTGTAGGCGGACGACCAGAAACGCTTGTCGCCATTCAGGCTATTCGCGACAGCCCCTTCATCGGTCATGGTTCGTTTCCATTCGGGTTGAAGTATTTGCAAATGAGACAGGATATCCAGTACCAACATGGGTACACCGACTCGGATGAAGCGGAAGAGCTCGAATTTCCCGTCATACCGACCCACTCCCATTTAACTATGGCTTGGGTGGAGGGAGGTATCCTCGGCGGCATTTGCTGGATCTATATTCTGATATTAACCATCCGGGGCACCGTGCGGCTCACTTCTCTCCGCCCGCCACTGGCGCCCTTGTATTCATACCTACTCGTCAGTTTTCTGTGGGACATCCTGTACTCACCGTTCGGGAGTGTCAATCGAATCAGAGCGGCCTTCTATATTTTATTGAGCTACTCAATATTAGCGACCCCCCTCGCGGCCTCCACTCGGCCCTCGGGTGCCTATAAAGTGCTGGCAGGCAGTCGCCGCCGAATTGTCCGGTTATTAGCCAGCAGAGCCGTAAACTAGATGGCCCATTCTCAAGACAACTGCACGCTAAGGTCAAGTTGCATACTGGGACGTGATTTGTTGTCGCCGTGCCGCTTGTTTGGAGATAAACCAACTTGTACGCTCGTCACCAAATAGAGGAACTGCAGTCACTTCGCGGCATAGCTGCCCTCATGGTGGCCATCTCTCATATGAGTAGTATTTACGTGCTTCCGTCCGGGCTACGAATCACGATTGATTCTGTGTGCAATGCTCACGCGTGTGTCATTGTCTTCTTTGTGTTGAGCGGATACGTCCTGACTGGTTCGCTGGTCCGCAGGGGCCTCTCGTGGTCGAGGGTAAAGGCCTTCTACGTTGGCAGGTTGTTCCGCTTATTTCCTGCGCTTTGGGTTGCAAGCGCGATCTCAGCTTTGTTTCTTTTGCTGTATCCACAGCTGACGATCCGTCCTGCTATGAGCTTTTGGTTCTATCTTTTTCTGCATCCGTTTCCTTCTCTGACGCAATTGATTTTGGCGGCTCTGGCCGTCGACAAGTCGCTCATTATGCCCGTATGGACCATCTTTATTGAGCTTATGGGCTCGGCGATCATGCCGGTCATGGTAACCATAGCCTTAGCCAGAGCACGGCTCTTCAGCTGGATCGTCTTAGGGATGGGATTGGCGGCCTATCTGCTGGCTCATGCACCCCACCGTCTTGATTCTCTTTCGTACATGTTTGATTTTGCCCTGGGAGTGTGGTTGGCTTCGCGAAGATGGCAATTCTTTGCCGGCAGGTCGTTGCCGACGCTTCTTGGTTCCGCCTTCACCCTGATATTTTTTCGTTTCGCCTACTTCGCAATCCGCAACGGCCACCCGACGCCACTGTTCTTTGGTTATGACGATCCCGCACCCATGCTGATCGAAGGTTTAGCGGCTTTCTTTTTGATTGGCGCACTTGCCTCGGAGCACGGCCGTGTCCGCGCCCTGCGGAGCCGATGGGCCATTTCATTGGGCAACGCGTCTTATAGCCTTTATCTGGTCCATTTCCCGGTTGCGATTCTTCTGGCCAAGATTTTGAGCCGCGTATTCACGAATGAAACCAGTGCAATCGCCGCTACGGCAATATTGATGGCGACCGGCATTACCCTCTCCTTAGGCTTGGCTTCTGCCGTCTACCGTCTCATAGAGTTACCGTCGATAGCTCTTGGAAAGAGGGTCTCGACGCAGCTTGATTCAAGCCGTGCACCCATGAACGTCTAATCGTGGCGTTGGGCGAATGAGGCCGGACCAAGTTGCGCGAGGCGAGGCATTACTATTCAGGTGATGGCAAAACTGCTGTACAAGGATCGCCAGGGTCTGCAGCCTTCGTCAGAGAGAGGCTCGGCCCGCGGACAACACAGTCGGAACCATCAGTTTGATCTGCTTCGGATTATCTTCGCAACGCTAGTGTTGCTGTCGCATGCTCCGGAGATTACCGATGGCAACGCATCGCGCGAGCTTTTCTACCGCTTCATCGGCCCGCCGATCACCTTAGGCGCACTGGGTGTTGACGGGTTCTTCGTGTTAAGTGGCTATTTGATCGTGCAGAGCTGGTTAGCGAATCCCGAGCTTCTCAATTTTCTACGCAAACGCGTTCTGCGCATCGTACCGGGCTATTTGGTCGCGGTCGCCCTCAGCACTCTCGCCGTTGGCCTGCTTGCTCCCGGGGTCCCTCGTTTCTTTGCGAGTCTCGACGGGCATTTTTTCAGGAGCGTCGTTCTTCTAAGCTCGCCCATGACCCCACCAGTATTTCCCGGTCATCCCTATGCCTTGGTGAACGGTGCGATGTTCACAATTGGTTACGAGTTCCGATGTTACTTGCTGGTCGCGCTCCTGGGGCTGTGCGGCTTGTTCCGAAGACCAATTTTTGTATTGATCGCCACACTCTTGTTGCTCGTTTCACTTGTTGACACGGCCCCTCTTGGACAACTGCACTGGCCGAGACAAGCGGAAGCTTTGTTCGGTCAACCTGTTTACGCTATCCGTCTGACCGCGGTCTACCTGGTTGGTTGTTGCTTTTACCTCTTCCGTCGATGGATAGCTTTTCGCCGACCGCTCGCCTGGACCGCCATGGCGGCGATTGTGCTCTGCTTTGCCTTCGTGCCCTCCAAAGCTGAGCTGCCATTGGTGCTGGGTGGTGCATACCTGATGTTCTATCTTGGCCAGATGCATCTGCCTTGGTTGGCAGGGATGGCGAAGCTTCCTGATATTTCTTACGGAATTTACCTTTATGGATGGCCCGTGGAAAGCCTCTGGATCTGGTTTCATCGCGGTTCGCCCTGGGTTGCGTTCCTGGGTTCCGCCGTCCTCTGTTTTGCACTTGGATGGTTGAGCTGGCACTTCGTCGAGCGTCCGGCACTTGCGTTGAAGCGCAGGCCTACCGCACCGTTGCCCGCCCCGTAACCTTGCCGGCGTGACAGATTTTCAAGCTGAACAACATCGGTGAAGTACTATAGGGACATCCTGCGATGTATCTAACAGTCACGGGTCTGATCCGCTTGTCTTCTTCACGATGAAACCGAAGAGCGTTTGGGCAAACGGCAAGTTCAAGACCGCGGTTCCCTGGCTCATCCTTGGAGCTTGCGCTGTTTTCTGGTTCATCTTTTTTGCCCTCACATCGCCATTGCCGGGCGGGCCCGACGTCTTTGTGTTTCGTGACGCTGGTTGTAATTGGGCCGGCGGGAGCGGTCTGGTAGCCGCATCAGTACCTCATGCAAACACCGTTCGTCCACTACCGTTTGCCAGCTATACGCCGGGGACTCTTCTGCTCTTCGGCGCGGCTGCTTCGCTCTTCGGCTGTTCCGCATTGGTCGACACTTTTTACAACCTCGCATGGGCAACGATTGCAGTCTTCCTGCTCTACCGCTGCTTCAACCTGGCAGTCGCGGAGGGAAGGCAACGAGCTTGCGCAGCGGTCCTGCTTGGGGCGGTGCTCCCTACAGGCATGGTGGCGTTCGACTCCGATCGTCCGGAGATGCCCGCATTTTGCCTGCTGGTCGCCATCCTTCTGCTATGGCGCCATGCATCGTCGGCCATGATCAGGTCTCTCCTGTTAGGCTGCACCGGCATTGTGTTTCTCATCCATCCATTCGCCGGGATCGCCGGCTGGCTACTGCTCGCTTTTCTGCTGGTGTTTGCTGAGGACACCACGGGTTCTGACTCGCGCACGGTACGGCTGCAGGTGATGATCGCCGGAAGTGCGCTGTACGCCTTGATTCTTGCTGCCTGGGTCTTCTCGATGTGGTCGCAGGACCATAGCGCGCTTCACCGCTTTCTGCAACATGCTGCTGGTCAAGGAACGGGAGCGGGAGTCGTTCTGCATGGGACAAAAGCGGCCTCTTCAAGTTCCAATGCGGCGGTCGAAAATGGATATGCAGTTGCATTTCGCCGTCTGTTTGACCCTGCCTTCCCGGCTTCCGCGGCCCTGGCGATCGGCCTGTTCGCCTCCGGCTTCGTAGGCGCGGTGTATGCATTACGCGGACCACAGCGAGGGTCTCTCCTGCTGCAGTGCGCACTGCTGCTCTTAGTGCTGCTGATCTTTCCCCTCGCCGTTTTTCCCGCACAGACGAACTATCTTGGCGTCTCGCGTGCGCTTCTGCTGGCCGTACTCTTCGTCGGTGGCTTTCCGCTGGCTACCGCCTTACGTGGATCCCTGGGCCCACTGTCTCTGCTCCTGATCACCTTCGCAGTCTCTGGCGCCCTGGGTTGGCCTGGAGATGTTGCAGAATGTCGAGTCGCGCGCCTCATATCATAATGAGCAGCGCCAGGCGGCGCGTGTGCGTCTCTGCTTCGAGCAGCACGGCGCGCATAACCCTGCTCTCCTGGTGGACTCCGGACACTACTTCGTCTATAAGCCCTACTTTCCCAATCTCTACAATCCCAACTACCTCGAACCGGGTGATCCGATCGACCAATATCAGGGCCGCATTGTTTGTTACTCCGGCTCACGCGCGTTTTCGCGGGCACAGCTTGCAGCGATTGCCGGACCGGAAGCAAACCGATGGCAGTTGATCGACGGCGGCGAGGATGTTGTCAGGGTTGCGCTGCTGGGTCACTCGATCATGCGCCGCAACTGGACCTGGATGTGCGACGCCTACGCGCGCAAATGATTCTCCCTGGAGGAATCATGGGCCCGCGGCCCACCCAAGCTGATGAAAAGCGGCTCCTGTCTCTGGAAGCGCCATCCCTCCCCCTTGTCATCCCGACCGGAGCGTAGCGCAGTGGAGGGACCTGCGGTTCGGCAGCTCTTGCTTGGAAAGTTTTTCGACAGAGGAGTCATGGGCCTTTGGCCCACCCAAGGTGATGAAAAGCGGCTCCTGTTCATCAACGACTGTCGATGGAGCCACCGCCCTCCCCTTTGTCATCTCGACCGAAGCGCAGCGCAGTGGAGAGATCTGCGGTTCAGCGGTCCCTTCTTGGGAAAGCTCTTCGACAGAGCGAACGGGGAGTCGGGCGTTGGCAGGACGAATTCCTCAAGCTGTATACGGACGTAGGAATCACGAGGGCGCGGCTGCAAATACTTATAATAGATAGGGATGCTGAACCAGAAGAAAGTCGTCGTGGTCTTGCCGGCGTATAACGCCGCGAAGACCTTGCGCCGCACGGTTGAGGAAATACCTCACGAAATTGTCGACGAGGTGATCCTGACCGATGACGCCAGCCGCGACCACACCTCCGAGCTTGCGCTGGAGCTAGGCCTTATCACCATCCGGCACGATCATAACCGCGGCTACGGCGGGAACCAGAAGACATGTTACACGGCTGCGCTGGCGCGCGGCGCGGATATCGTGGTGATGCTGCATCCCGATTACCAGTACACGCCGAAGCTGGTTTCGGCCATGGCTTCCATGATTGCTTACGGGGAATACGACGCGGTGCTGGCCTCACGTATTCTGGGGCGCGGGGCGCTGCAGGGGGGCATGCCGCTCTACAAATACGTCGCCAACCGCGGGCTGACATTCATTGAAAATATTTTGATTGCGCACAAGATGTCGGAGTATCACAGCGGCTACCGGGCCTGGAGCCGCGAGTTGCTGCAGAGGCTGCCGCTTTTGAGTTGCTCCGATGATTTCGTGTTCGATAACCAGATGATCGTGCAAGCACTTTATTTCGGTTTTCGGGTGGGCGAGATTTCCTGCCCAACGAAGTATTTCAAAGAGGCTTCGTCGATCAATTTTCGCCGCAGCGTGACGTACGGATTTGGGGTGCTGGGCACGGCACTCGATTTACGATTGAAACGATGGGGGCTGGCCAAGCCTGCGTTCCTGGCAGATGTGCCGTATGAGAGGCTTCCACCGGAAGGTTCGGCACCGCCCATTTCCAACACTCTCGGTTGAGATGACTGAAGCTCAAATGGAAGTATCCCGGGGATCTCCAAGGCCGCCTTCTACGGTTATGCACGTCTGGCGGACGCTGGAGATCCGGGAAGGCATCAACTGGCGATGGCACGCGGTGGTTTTCTCAGCGACCCTGATCGCAATCTTTAGTCGTCTTCCTGGCGCTCTGCTCCACCCTCAGTTTTTCGCCGAGGATGGTTGGGTCTGGTACCAGCAGGCTTACAACCTGGGGTGGCTGCGAACGTTTGGTATCACGCAGGCCGGATACCTACAGACGCTCCCGCGGCTGGCGGCAGGACTAGCACTGCTTTTTCCGATGCAGTGGGCGCCGTTCATCATGAACCTTGCCGGCGCCGTGGTTCAAGTGATGCCGGTTACTGCTCTGCTCTCCCGCCGCTGCACGCCCTGGGGTCCACTGCCGGTCCGGATGTTAATGGCGGTGCTTTACATCGTGATCCCCAACGCGCCGGAGATCCACATTGTGATGACCAATGCGATGTGGCACCTTGCTGTGCTTCAGGTGCTGTTGGCCTTTTCAGTTCCGCCACTCAGCTGGCGGGGACGGGTATTGGACATCCTCTTATTTGGCATCGGATCGGTGAGCGGGCCGTTCTGTATGCTGCTGCTTCCCTTGGTAGCGGTCTACTATTGGGTTCGGCGCCAAAGCTGGACACTTATCATCCTGGGTCTTCTGTCGGCAGGTGTCCTCTTGCAGATTTTCTGTCTCGCGCACTCAGTGAGAAGCGCGTCAGCCCAGCCTCTTGGCGTGACAGCCCTATCGTTGCTGCGGATCGTGGCCGGCAACATTTTCGTCAACAGCATGACGGGAAGCGGCGGCGCCTATTTGCCGCTTTGGTTGCTTATCAGCGCTGCCATCGGCGGATTCGCTATTGTCATTTGCGCTTGGGGAAGCTCTCCTCTTGCACTGCGTCTGTACATCGCCTTCACTGTCTTCGCGCTGGCAGCCTCGCTGAGGGACCCTCTGATCACGGGCAGCACAACTCGCTGGGAGGAACTCGCCGATGTAGCCGGAATCCGTTACTGGTTCTTGCCGTCGCTGATGTTTCTTTGGGTTGCAGCCTGGTGCGCCTGGGGCGGAAAAAACGTATTGCTGCGATATGCCGGGGCTGCTGTCTTGTTACTGACGACCATTGGAATTGCCAGGAAATGGTCTTACCCGCCGTTTCTTCCAGAAACTCACTTTAGCGCAGACGTGGAACGTTTCAAGGAGCTAAAGACGGGGGAACACATGCTTTTTGCTGTCTACGATCCCCTGGGCAGGAAGATGGAGCTGATCAAGCATTGACGAAGCAAAAGCAGCACGAGGGGGTTGCTCGAGGCAAAGCGCCGCACCGGCAACTTTGCAATGAGCCCTCTGTCGACCCCAGGTGGGACTGATGCCGAACAACCGCATACTTACACGGCCGGCTCCGATGGCAGAAGCTCAGGTACAGGGACCCGAGGGATTTGAATCCTGGGCGGCTGCAGTCGCGCGTTTTTCGCGTGACCGGGGATCTGCGATTTATGTTCTTGGCTCTGCTGATCTCCCTTTCGACTTGGTTTATTGTCATCCGCGCTCCGCTCTGGCTCGACGAGACGGTTTCGCTCTTCCTGATTAAAGGCGGCTTCGCCGGGATCATGTCGCGGCAGGTTTGGCCGGACGCGCCGGCGTACTCGTGTCTGCTCTGGTTGTGGACGAAAGTCATGGGCACGGGCGAGATCATGCTTCGCATCTCGTCCGTGCTTCCCATGCTGGCAGCGGTTTACCTGCTATACCTGGCGGCGCGGAAGTTGTTCGACCCGGACGTAGCGATCATTGCCGCCATCGTCTTCTGTCTGCATCCGATTATTATTTTTGCGGCGATCGACATCCGTCCCTACGCATTTGCAGCCCTGGCCATCAACGCGACGATTCTTTCGCTGGTTCATTTGCGGCGCAACGACTCGAATTGGCTCGCGGCCCTGTTCGGGCTGCTGGCAGCAGGCATCGTTGAGTTTCAATTGCTGTTCGCGACTCTTGTGCCGGCTCTTGCTCTCTGTTTCATTGTCTCCAAGCTGGACAACCGGAGGGCGCTCTGGCGGCAGTTCAGCATCGCGCTGGTGGTGTTTTGCGATTGCGTGCCTTCCGGCCATTCCCCGGCTGGAGTACATGATGCACACCAGCGGCACGCATGTTTTTTCTGAGGCGCCGCGACTGGTCCAGCTGCTTTCGACCATCACGCATTCGTGGATTAGGGATTGTCCTGGTGGTCTTCATTCTGGCAGCTGCCTTCAGAAAGCGCCTGAATGTAAAGCCGGATGGCTGGACTGTTCTGCTTTGTACTTCGGTGGCGCTGTTCCCTCTGGTGATCTTGTTTGTCCTGAGCGTGGGCACATCAGTCCATGTTTTTGTGCCCCGGTACCGGCTGGGTGCGGTGCCTGGGATCGCTCTCTGCTGGGCTTTGGTGGTCAGCTGGATCAGTTCCCGTGCCCTGCGATTGCTGTTCTGCATCGCCTTGGTGGTAGTGGCTGCCTGCGTCTGCTTCACCGCGGCGTCTTTTGACCACCATATGTACAGCTGGAAGGATGCGCTGGCCTTTGCGGAGAAAAATGCTTCCGCGGACGGCGCACCGGTGCTGATTTGCAGCGATATTCCGGAGGCCGATTACATGCGCATGCCTACGGGTCGGCAATCGAGGAGAGCGGGATTTTGCCACCGTTGATCTACTACAGGCTCACGGTGCCGGTGACACCGCTGCCGCGGAGCCTTAATCCGGAGGCAATGCGGGCTGGGTCGGAGTTTCTGCAGCAACAATCCCAACGGCATGAACGCTTTCTGGCGCTTGCGTTTGTCGAATCGTATGGGACACTCGACTGGCTTCGAAACCAGGCTGCGGGAACGTACGACGTAACACAGTTGGGAGTCTTCGATGGAGTCAAGGTGCTGGAGTTTGTGCCGCGTGGCGGCAAACCGGGTCCATCGAACTAACCGGCCCTCTGCCGGTAGGATCTACTTACTTTAATCCTTCGACCACGTTTCTTCCTTCGTGCGCAGGACCGCTAGGCTGCGCTGCATTTCTTGTGTTCCTGCTCGGACCGCTGCTGCGTGAGTTTCGCTCATTCCGCTACTACCAGTTTCGAGACGTGCAGGCGATTGCCGCGGATTTGCGCCGCTTGCCGGCCCGCGGCACCCTGCTGACCACAGAAGCCGGATTTATTACTTATGGTTCCGGGTGGGTTGCCTATGATGCCTGGGGTTTGAATACGGAGCGGTTTGCCCACCGGCTCGTCCAGCCGTCTGATGTTGTGGCGTTGCACCCGGACCTGATTGTGCTGCACCCGGACCCGTCGGAAAGCTGTCTGCCGCAACCAGAGTGGTTGCCGGCCTACGCCTTGCGTAGTTGGCCGGATATGACCCGTAATCTGATTCTCGGGGCAAGGGATGCCGGCGACTATCAGCTCTGGCTGATTTCCTACGGGTCATCCTTTTATCGTCAACGCAAACACTGGAGATATGGCGAGGGCGACCGGGAATGCTTCCTCGTCCGCGAGAGCTCGCCGCTTTTTGCCGGGATGGTTGCCGTGCTCAAGCAGCATAATGCCGTCGGGCCGCCGCAATCGATCGACCTCGAGAGGTCACATCCCGTATCTTCCGTTGCCAACGCTATCGCCGAATGAACCGGGCAATTCGACGGCGCAGGGGTGCTGGAATCCAAACCGCGCACGCTGGCGGACGCCTCGCGTCAATCGCTTGTTCAATGGCCGATCAGGTGCTCAGGGATGGTTGCGTGCCATTATTTGGCGGCAGTCAGGCTGACCAGGTATAAGTTGGAGTCCACGTAGGGGAGCGGATAGGCACCTAGCCAGGTAAGCCGAGCGCCATCATCATGCAGTTTCCGCAATAGCCATTCTTCGGGGGCACCATACGTGCCCAAAACCAAAAACTCGCGGTGCTCGTGAACAAAGTCGGCGTAGGAACTAACGCTGGCAGAGATTGGGAAGTAGGGCTTCATTCCGTCGCCAAATCCCCGATCTTCGAAAAGATTGGTATGCGTGTAGCTCATGGCTGCAGAACGGTCTTTGAGGTAATAAAGGCGCGAGAGAAAATCCGGCTTTTCGTAATGGTTCATCTCAAAAAAGGTGACGCCACCGGCATCCACCAGGGGTAGGTCAGGACGGACTCCAGCGATGGCGGAGGCGTCTTTAACAGCGGGAGTAGATGATGGCAGCCAAACATCAGTTCTGACACAGAAGACCAATAGAACCGCTGCCGCGGCATATCCTGCATACCGATTGCAGTTCAGTCGAAGACCGAGCAGGATGGCCATGCCGATGTAAATCGCGGCCCATGTCGTGATGCCGTAGCGATCCCAAAATGCTCCGTGCGTCCGCATCAGGGCAATATTCAACAGGATCGGATTGAGGAGTATTAAGCCAAGAAGAACCATCTCTTCGGGGCGCCAGCTGCGTGCCGGTCCGATCCAGGGCTTCGCTTGAGGCACTGATCAACGCCGCAAGACGGCCAGAAACAAAGCTACGCTGACAAGTTTAATGGTATCGAAGTAGAAGAAAACGATCCTGCCCAGGGAAGCCTGGTACGCAGGCAGGGAAGTAAAGCGACCCGTACCCATGAAGGAACGGAATGTAGAGGGCCATCGCAGCTACCGGTACCAATAGCGCGGCCCACAAGGCAAAATCCGCTTTGCGCGTGCGCGAAAATCTGACCACCTCGGCAGCGAGAAAGGGAAATAGAGAAATTGGGGCTAAAACGTGCGCGCTAAGCATCCCAAATTCGAGAGAGCGGCACCCCATAATGCAAGACGACGCTTTTCTGAGGTCGTTGCAATGTCCCAGCAAAGCAAAAGAGTAGAGAACGACATCATTAAGAGGGCGTACGGTCTTGCCTCCGTGGCGTATTGGAAAATTGTGCCTGACCACAGGATGAGCACTGCGGCGGCGGCGTATGAGATTCCCGCCTTGCGGCGCGCAAAAAAGAAGAGCGCCATGCTCCCGACGTAGAACTCCAACATTGAAGGAAAGCGAAGGCCAAACGGGCTCTGTCCAAAAAGCTCCATGGAAAAGCGACTGAGCAGATACCCCGCAGGAGGCTGAAAATCAAATTTGCGGATTAGCTGAAAAAGTAGCGGTATCGTTCTTGCCTTGGCAAGGTCTAGCGTGAACAACTCATCGAACCATACGAACCGGCGATTAGCTTCCAGGACCGCTACCACGTACAGGAGAGTCAAGGCTGCGAGCACAGTCCAAAGCTCGTAGCTCGATTCCGATCGTGTTCGCACTTCCGATTTCTGCCCAACTGGACGCGTCGAGACTGGAAGAGAAATCATTCGAGGTGACCCCAGTTTAGCATCGCCCCGGCTCGGATCGAACGAAACCCCCTACCGCCTGAACCTGGGGATAGGCAGGGGAACTTCTGATCAGAGTTGTCGGTAGGAACTCGAATCCCAATCGATGTAGGCGTTACTCCTCAGAGCACATGCCTTTCCTTGTATCGCAACCGCCCAACTCGTCATGTAAACTCTGTATGCATGGATGGCAGACCCCCCGGTGTCATCGAATTGGCCGATGCAACAGGTCTGGTCCAACGAGCCAAACTTCGCTTACTGGAAATGCACTACCAGAGTAAGGTTGGGCACATTGGCGGCAACCTGAGCGCGCTCGATACCCTCATCAGCCTTTATCACTTCTGCCTGGGGCCGAACGACAAATTTGTTTTGTCGAAGGGGCATTCGGCTGGAGCGCTCTACGTAACGCTATGGACGATGGGCCTGTTGAGCGACGAGGATCTTCGCCGCTTCCACGGTGAGGGGACGCGGCTGAGCGGCCATCCGCCTTTGAGCGGGATTGCAGAAGTCATCTTCGCTACCGGCAGTCTTGGCCACGGTCTTAGCCTGGCGGCCGGGCTGGCTTTGGGCAAGAAACTGCTTAAAGAGAGCGGCCGGGTTTTTTGCTTAATGTCGGATGGCGAATGGAATGAGGGATCCTGCTGGGAAGCTCTCATATTTTTGGCCCACCAGAAATTAGACAACCTGACGTTCATTGTTGATTTGAATGGAATGCAGGGTTTCGGTTCCACCAAGCAGGTTGCCAACCTCGACTCGCTGGCGGACAAGTTTCGCGCCTTCGGCGTAACCACACTGGAAGTCGACGGTCACGACGTGCCCAGCATTTGTTCTGCGCTGGCATCGAGGCAGGGGCCGTTGGCCATCGTGGCCAATACCAGAAAAGGCTGCGGCGTATCTTTCATGGAAAATCAGATGGCCTGGCATTACCTTCCGATGAGCGAAGAACAGTATCAGCAAGCGGTGCGTGAGGTGGTGGAATGCGGCAAGCTTTCTGCAACGGTCTAGTGCAGCAGGCAATTTTGCCGAATTTTGTTTTCCTCACTGGGGACCTTGGCTTCAAAGCCCTGGAGCCGCTGCAGGATGCTATGGGCGCGCGCTTCATCAATGCGGGCGTTTCGGAGCAAAACATGGTATCGGTGGCGGCCGGCCTGGCGCGCAGCGGTTTGCGGCCATGGACCTACAGCATTGCTCCCTTCCTCTACGCCCGTCCTTTCGAGCAAATTCGCAATGATGTTTGTTTTCATCATCTGCCTGTGATCCTGGTCGGCAATGGTGGTGGATATGGCTACGGGGTGATGGGCAGTTCCCACCATGCGCTGGAGGACTACGGCTGCCTGCTTACGCTGCCCCACATGCGCGCATTTGTCCCCGCGTTCGATTCCGATGTAAGCACGATGATTCCGATGCTGATGCAGTGTGATGGGCCGGTTTATCTACGGCTGGGATTGTCGGAAGAGCCCAAAGGGTGGCCTGTTCCCGAGTATGCTCCGTGGCGCAAGCTGCTGAGCGGCAATGGTTCGGTGCTGGCCGGCGTGGGACCGTTAGTGGGTGGCATGCTGACGGCGCTCGAACAATTGAAGGAAGAGGTACGCCCAGAGGTGTGGCTGGTGACTGAATTGCCGATCACGGATGTTCCAGCAGAGTTTATGGAGAGCGTGCGCCGCACTCGCCGCCTGTTAGTGGTGGAAGAGCACACAGTGCATGGCGGGTTCGGCCAGATGCTTGCCCATCACCTGACCGCTGCCGGCGTGTCTCTCGATTCCTTCACCCACAAGCATGCTTTGGGATATGTCTCCGGTTTATACGGATCGCAGAAGTTCCACCGCGCGGAATGCGGTCTTGATGCGGCATCCATTGTCTCTGCGGTTTCGGTGCAATGACCTCACCCCAAACCAACCTGTTCAACGAGGCCGGTTCCAGCAATATCCGCCAGCTCCAGGGTCCGATCCTGGTTCTGGGGGCGAGTGGGTTTATCGGCGCCAACCTGTTGCGCACGCTCCTGGAACACCGTGAGGATGTTTACGGGACAGCGACGCGGCTTCCCGCCTGGCGACTCGAGGGCCTGCCGCGCGAGCACGTCCTGGTCACCGATCTGCTTATCGATTCCAACCTGGATGCGATGCTCGAAAGCGTAAAGCCGCGAACCATTTTCGACTGCATCGCTTATGGCGCTTACTCGTTCGAGACGGACCGGGAGCTGATCTATCGGACCAATTTCAACCTGATATCCCGCTTACTGGGCCGGCTCGATCCGCGGAATCTTTCCTGTTATGTGCACGCCGGCAGTTCCTCGGAATACGGAGACAATGCCTCCGGACCACCAGAGGACGAAGTGCCTGCACCGAACAGCCACTACTCGGTCTCAAAAGTGGCTGCTGCCAGCCTGATCAACTACCTGGGGAAGAAGAAGGGTTTGCCCTGCGCAAACCTTCGCCTGTATTCAGCGTATGGACCGCTGGAGGACTCCTCCCGGTTGATCCCGAATATCGTTCATTTCGGAGCCGCGGGCGGTTACCCGGAACTGGTGGATCCGCGAGTGTCACGGGACTTTATCTATGTCGACGACGTGGTGCACGCGTTCGTGGACGTAGGTCTGAAACTGAGCGAAGCGGACTATGGCGAATCGTTCAACATAGGCACGGGACGGAAGACCACCATTGGCGATATCGTCTCCGTCTCGCAAAAGCTTTTCGATATTCGACAGGATCCTGTGTTCAGTATGCCCAATCGCGAATGGGATCTGACCGACTGGTTTTCTGATATCAGCAAGGTGCAGGAGCGGATTGGGTGGGCGCCCCGCATCCCACTCGAAGAAGGGTTAAAGCGCACCGCGGAGTGGTATCGCTCGCTGCCGGATAAGGCCGCATATTTGCAGTCGTCCAAGCGATTTGGACTGGATACCAAACACAGCGTGTCGGCGATCATCGCTTGCTACAAGGATGGACAGGCGATACCGATCATGTACGAGCGCTTGAAAAAGACCTTCACCGGCTTGAATGTCGATCACGAGATCATCTTCGTCAACGATTGCAGCCCGGACGATTCAGAAGAAGTGATCCGGTCGATTTCGCGCAATGACCGGCGGGTACTGGGGATTTCTCACTCTCGGAACTTTGGTTCACAGGCCGCCTTTCGCAGCGGAATGGAGATTGCCACCAAGAACTCGTGCGTTCTGCTGGACGGTGATCTGCAGGACCCGCCGGAGCTGATCGAACAATTTGTCGGGAAGTGGCGCGAGGGGTATGACGTTGTTTACGGGCGGCGGGTAAAGAGGGAAGCTCCTCTGCCTATGCAAATTGGCTACAAGCTGTTCTATCGGCTTTTTGACACGTTTTCGTATATCAAGATTCCGCGCGATGCCGGCGACTTCTCCCTCATTGATCGGAGAGTCGCGGAGGCGATGCTTCGTTTTCCTGAGCGCGACCTTTTCCTGCGAGGGGTTCGCGCCTATGCCGGCTTTCGACAAATCGGGATCGACTATGTGCGGCCGGAACGCATGTTTGGGCGTACGACGAATAGTCTTTTGAAGAATCTGGGTTGGGCCAAGAAGGGGATCCTTTCGTTCAGCTACGTTCCCCTCGACATCATGAGCAGCTCGGCAATTATCCTTTGTGGCATTTCGTTGTTGATGATCCTGGGACAATTGCTGGCGAAGTTGCTTTTCCCTCAGCTCGCTCCCAGGGGCTTCGCAACCTTAATCATTCTGATCGTGTTTTTTGGATCGCTGAACGTGCTGGCGGTCAGCGTGGCGGGCGAGTACATTGCGAAGATCTTTGAAGAGGTCAAGCAGCGCCCCCACTTCATTCGCCGCAGCATCATCAGGGATGGAGAAGTACGATTGGCGGCGAAAGAGAGTTCATGAAAAGCAGTAGTGCACCTGTGTTCGCAGAGCAAACGCTGCCGGCATTCAGGCACCGCAACAACATGGTGGATGCCACTTCGGAGACCTGGCGGCCGCAGCTTTTTGCTGCGACCAATACACGGCTTTCTCTGTTTCTCGCTGCAGTTCGCAGATTTTTCGACATCCAGGCGGGGTCTGCGTGGCGTGACCTGAGCGCCGTGCTTCCCTCGCTCAAAGGGACTGTGCTCGACGTCGGATGCGGAGCGCAGCCCTTCCGGTCATTGGTGAATCCGGCCGCCACTTACCTGGGGATCGATACGGATGGGGCCAAAGCGCATTTCGGTTACGAGATGCCCAATACGACCTACTTCTCGGGCGATGTTTGGCCGGTTGCAGATTCATCTGTGGATGTCGTGTTGTGCACTGAGACCCTGGAGCATGTGCTGGAGACGCGGCGTTTTCTGGCCGAAGCTGAGCGCTGCCTGACCCCTGGGGGAACGCTGCTGTTAACCATCCCCTTTGCTGCGCGGTGGCATTTTATTCCTTATGATTACTGGCGCTTTACACCTTCGAGCCTCAATCACGTGCTCACGGCAACAGGCTTTGACAGCGTTCGCGTCTACGCCCGGGGAAACGCCGTCACAGTCGCCTGCTATAAGGTCATGACACTTCTTCTGCTGCTATTGATGCCACAAACCGCATCGAAGGCTGCCGGTCTGCTACTGCGGTTGGTGGGGCTGGTGTTTTTGCCTTTGTTTCTCACGATTGCGTTGGTGGCAAACATCTCTCTCAGCTACGGAGGAGATGACTGTCTGGGCTATACCGTGTTTGCGGTTCGCGCAGCAGACCGGGTGAGTGACTCAGAGCGCAACCATCGGCTTCTGCCCTACCACGGCTAAGTTACCGGCGGGAAGAGACAGCAAGAGCTTCCCGATGCCGGAAAGTTCTGCAAGCCGCCTCATGGCTGACTTGACTGGCCGTGGAATGGGAAACAGCTTGAGCCAGTAGTCCACCGGATATCGGTTTTGCACCGAACTCACCTTAATTGAATCGAATCCGGCGTTTCGCAAAAGTGAAGTGCTGGTGCGGGCATCAAAGAGTTGCAGATGCTCGATGTCGAAGATGGGTGACTTGGTGCCCATCAGCCGGGCGGAGAGTGCGCGGCGGTCATGCGCAACCACGAAGAACATGCCTCCTGGCTTCAACAATGCAAGTGCATCCCTGGTTATCTTCACTGGATCCCAAACATGCTCGATGACCTGGAAGCAGGTGATGAGATCGAGGCTTTCCGGAGCGAACTGCTCGGCAGCGAAGATGCCGCATTTGAGATAGCCTCGAATCGCCGGGTTGGCAGCCTCAATCGGGGCTATGGATGGTTCGACGCCGATGACATCTTCAAACCCCAACCCCAAAAGTTCCTCTACAAAGGCGCCGTCGCCTGCACCAATATCCAGGGCACTTCTCCGGCTCGGCAGTGCGGTCAGGTGAGGATCGAGCAGCGCGCGATACGTGGTTGCGGCTAACCGGGATTCTGCACCGCTGTCAAACGATGCCTCTTTGTAGGCGTCTGCCAAGGTCTCCGGACGGAGCACCGGGTTAGCATAGAGCATCCCGCACAAATTGCACTCGACCATCCTGGAGTGCATGTATTCGGGCAGCTTGCGAGAGGCAAATGCTGAGTCTGTCAGCCTGCCCTCATCAATCGTCGCTTCCGCCAGGACCTGGAAATCGTCGCCGCCGCAGAGAGGACATGCCCGCGGGATAAATTCGAGCTTCATTTGCACCCTCTCGTAAAAGCCCTATCAGAGAATAATCTCTTCCTCGGAGTCTACTTGACGCGAGGCAGCGCAATGAACATGGGATGACACCAGTGATTCTCTGCAAGCCGCATCCTGAGGCCAAGAGTGGTTTCCCGCAGCCTTATACTCGAAGCACGATGGCGAGCGGCGCGCGGACAATGGTCAATTTAATTCTTACAAATTGAGTTGGGGCGCCATAGCCGGCATTGCCTTATTCTCGGCCTTATACTTTGCAGACATTTTCCCAAAGCCAGTCGAAAATGTTTTTGGTTCGACGAACTCTTTACTACCTACCTTTGTCGCTTACCCAGTTTCAAAGCCACCTGGACGGCGGTCACGCGTGGGGCTGACTTCAATCCGCCTGTGCTTTACCTGCTCACGCGGGTGCACAGCGGCTCTTCGGGGAGAGGCTTGATTGCGACACGTTTACCGGCAATGCGACAGTGCGCTGGATCGCCCAGCTCTCCTACGCGCTCTATCTCTAGCACACGACACCTTTATTTTTCGCAGTGGGACCTGAACTGTTCGATCTGGTTCAGGGTGAAGGTGTGCATGTCGGAGCCGGTCTGCCAGGCGCGGTACCACCCGACTAGGAGTTCGAGCGCCTGCTGGAGATTGAGCTGCGGGGACCAGCCGAGGTCGGCGTGGGCGCGGCTGGAGTCGAGCTTGAGGTAGCCGGCTTCGTGCGGGAAGGGAGCCTTGTCGAGAACCCAGGAGGCGCCGTTGCCCCAGAAAGCGGCCATCTGTTCGGCGATCCAGGAGACGGGGCGAGCGTCTGACTGGGCGGGACCGAAGTTGTAAGCGGACGCGAAGCGCGGGTTGTGGGTGAGGAGCTTTTCGGCGAGGCGGATGTAGCCATGCAGCGGCTCGAGCACATGCTGCCAGGGGCGAATGGCGTGGGGGCGGCGGATGCCGACGGGCTGGCCGGAGAGAAAGCCGCGAACCAGATCGGGGATGAGGCGATCGATGGACCAGTCGCCGCCACCGATGACATTGCCGGCGCGGGCGGTGGCGATCGCTACGCCGTGACTGTTGGACTGGCCGAGGGTGTCGATGGGGAAGTACGACTGGCGGAAGGTGGCGCAGACGATCTCGGCGCACGCCTTGCTGGCGGAGTAGGGGTCGTACCCTCCGAGAGGATCCGTTTCTCGGTAAGGCCAGATCCACTCCTTGTTCTCGTAACACTTGTCGCTGGTGACGCAGACGACGGCGGCGACGCTGGGGGTTCGGCGTACGGTGTCGAGAACGCGCGCGGTGCCGATGACGTTGGTTTCCATGGTGCCGATCGGATCTTCGTAAGAGAGGCGGACGATGGGCTGGGCGGCGAGATGAAAAACGACCTCGGGAGCGAACTCCCGCATGGCGCGCTCGAGCGCGACGGCATCGCGGATGTCGCCGCGAATGTCTTCGATCACTGATCCGACGCGGGCGGCGGTTAATAGGTTGGGTTCGGAGGAGGGATCGAGTGCATAGCCGCGCACGGTGGCGCCTAGTTGCGTTAGAAAGAGGGCGAGCCAGCCGCCTTTGAAGCCGGTGTGGCCGGTGAGGAAGACCTTGCGCCCCTGCCAGGAGAAGGGTGTTGCGCCGGGGTCGGATGTGGGGTTGGCCCGTTCTACCATATTTTCCAGGGAGCTTTTCCTGAGCTCCAGAGCTCCTCGAGTTGCTGGCGGTCGCGGAGGGTGTCCATCGGCTGCCAGAACCCGCGATGGAAGAAGACCTGAACCGCGCTGCGGGCGACCAGCGAGCGCATGGTTTCCTGCTCGAACATCTGGCTATCGTCCGTGATGTCGGCGAAGATGTCAAGATTGAGCACGAAGAAGCCGCCGTTGATCCAGCCACCTTCGTCAGTCGGCTTTTCGCGGAAGGAGAAGACGTTGGTGCCCTCGATGCCGAGACCTCCGAATCGTGCGGTGGGCCGGACGCCGCTCATGGTCACACTCTTGCCATGGGCCTTGTGAAAAGCGATCGAGGCGGTGATGTCGACGTCGGCTACGCCATCGCCGTACGTCATGCAGAAGGACTCTTCGCCTTCGACGAATTTCGCGACCTTCTTGAGGCGGCCAGCGGTTCCGGTCTTTTCGCCGGTGTCGACGAGTGTGACGCGCCAGGGTTCAGCGACGGAGTTGTGAACGGTCATGGCGTTTGCGGACATGTCGAAGGTCACGTCGGAGGTGTGCAGGAAGTAATTGGCGAAGTACTCCTTAATGACGTAGCCCTTGTAGCCGCAGCAGATGATGAAATCGTTGATTCCGTGCGCAGAGTAGATCTTGAGGATGTGCCAGAGTATGGGCAGACCGCCGATTTCGACCATGGGCTTGGGGCGCAGGGAGGTTTCTTCACTGATTCTGGTACCGAAACCGCCCGCGAGGATGATTGCTTTCATTCCTTTGCTTCCAGGGGACTTGATTGAGTGGATTATAAGGGAGGACTCCCCACCGGGAGTCGCGTATAGCTACTAGGTACGGCGGTCAGCAGGAGAGTTATCGATGACGGATTCGATAATGGTCACGGGTGTCTCTCGGACTTGGCGGTACATTCGACCGAGATATTCGCCGATGATGCCGAGCAACATTGCGTTAATGCTGATCGATAAGAGGATGAGCGCTGCGAGTGTCGTGAAGCCTGCGGGCCATTGCGCTCCCAGAATGAGGCGGCCGAAGGCATAGAAGAGCATGAGAACGACCGTGAGTACCGAGGTGGCGAGACCGAAGTAAGTGGCGAAGCGGAGCGGCACGGTCGAGTGGTTGAGGATGCCATCCAGCGCCAGAGAGAGGAGCTTGGAAAAGGGGAACTTGCTCTCGCCGAACTTTCGCGCGCTGCGAGCATAAGACACGCCAACCTGTTCAAAACCGAGCGTGGCGATAGTGCCACGAAGATAGGGGTTCGCATCACGGTACGCGCAGACGATGTCGATGACACGGCGGCTGATCAAGCGAAAGTCCCCAGCGTCCACTGGGAGCTTATCTTCGCTGAGAAGATCGATGAGACGATAAAAAAGGCTGCGCGCAAAGGTGATCACGCGGCCCTCCGATCGCTCGATGCGGACGCCATACACGACATCCGCACCGGCTTGCCATTTGTCCAGGAAGACAGGGATGAGCTCCGGCGGATCCTGCAGATCCACATCAAGTTGGATCGCTGCGTCCCCGCGACACTGCATGTAGCCGGTAAGGATGGATCGCTGGAATCCGAAGTTCCTCGAAAACCGAAAGACCCGCACCCGCGGATCGCCGGCTGCCACTTCCTGCAGTACCGCAAAGGTGCGATCCGTGCTGTGATTGTCTGTGATGACAAATTCGAACCTGAACCGATCGGAGAGTTGCGCGAGGATCGGATGGAGGCGCTCGAAGAGAGGACGGATATTCAATTCCTCGTTGTAAGCCGGGAGCACGATCGAGATGAGGGGGCATGTCTCCATGAAGCCATCCTAGCGGATGATAAGCCTATACCTTGTCACGAAAGAATTCCCACGTCTGCTGGAGACCCTGGTCCAGAGTCACGGACGGTTTCCAATTGAAGGCGGCATAGGTCCCTTGCACCTTGGGTTCATATTGAAAAATCTCGTTTTCGTTATAAGACCGTTTGCCATATTCAATCAGACCGGTGCGGCCCGTGATGCGCTCGATACGCTCCAAACAGTCGCGCACCGTGACGATCTCGCCAGAACCGACGTTCCACACGTCGCCCTCGGCGCTGGGCACCGTCAGGGAACTGATGATCGCCTTCACAGCGTCCTCGACATAAATGAAATCGCGGGTTTGCTCTCCTTTGGTGACCTCGACCCTGCGATTCTTTGCCAGCGCCTTCATGACCTGGGAGATGAGCATCCGCTCACCCTGTCCCGGACCGTATACGACAGAAGGTCGCAGAACGACTGTCGACAGCCTGAACGAGTTGGTGAACATGCGAGCGTATGCCGTCGCTGCTGCTTTGCTGGCTCCATAAGGCGAGGAGGGATCGGTCGCCAGCGCCGTATCAAAGGGACTTGTTTTCTGACTGTACTCTTCACAGGAACCCATCAGGACGACGCGGGCAACCTGTACCTCCGCGGCTGCAGTGAGAACTGAAATGGTTGGGAGAAGATTCTGGCGAAGCGTCTTGTCGAGGGCATGCAGGCTCCGCTCGGTGGAGACAAAACCACTCAGATGAATCACGTATTCAGCCTTCGCCCGCCGAATCGCATCGCCGAGATTGCACATATCGTCCACGATGACTTGCTCCACCGGAAACGCTAACCCGTCCCACCGCTCAATGTGCTTGTCAGCCGCAGCGATCGCTACGATTTCCGCCCCAACCGCATGAAGGCCACGCAGCAAATGCATTCCGATGAAGCCCGTTGAACCGGTAACAGCAACACGGTGGCGCAGCAGAGTCATGACCTTAGCTTATCGTGATCTTGCGATTCCATCTCTGATATGCTCCACGAGCAGAAGGATTAATTTTATGGATTCTGCCGAATTCGATCGCTTCGCGAGCGAGTACGATCAGTTGCTCCGGCAAAGCGTGGCCGTCACCGGTGAAGGCCCTGAATTCTTTCACGAATACAAGATACGGGAACTGGCCCGGTTGGCACATGAACGAAAGTTCCAACCGGAAACCATCCTGGATTTCGGGTCAGGAGTAGGCAATTCGACTCCCTACTTCCGTCGATATTTCCCCGCAGCCCAGCTGGCGGGCGCCGATGTTTCGCCGCGCAGCCTGCAGGTTGCAGAAGAGCGCTTTCCCGGAGCCGCGACGGGCTTGCAGATTCAAGATAACCGCATCCCCGCCCCAGACAATTCTTTCGACATGACCTTCTCCGCGTGCGTTTTCCACCACATTGCTCATGACGAGCATGCCCATTGGCTCGGTGAGCTGCGCCGCGTCACGCGGGTAGGTGGGATGCTCACGATTTTCGAGCATAATCCCCTCAATCCGCTGACTGTGCGCGCCGTAAACACCTGCCCGTTTGACGCCAACGCGCATCTCATCCGAGCCAAACAACTCATCGAGCGCTATCGCAAGAGCGGATGGGTCGGGCCCAAGGCGAGATATCATCTGTTTTTCCCGCATGCGCTCTCGGGATTGAGAGTTCTTGAGACGTATCTATCGGGCGTTCCGTTCGGCGGCCAATATGCCGTGTCTGCCATCAAGCAGGGTTAGCGCGGCATCGAAGCGATATCCATCCGTCCGTTTGCCGTCAGTCGTTGAATCGTACACGGCGGCACGACTAAAAGTCGTGCTCTGATACAAAACAGAGTTTTTCGCAGCCTGTAAAGCCCCTGAAGCTGCTGTCTACCCCCAACAGCATCCTTTCGGATGCCTGATGTGTTCGAAGGGATTTGGATACTGCAACGAAGCCAGTCCCGAAGGGACGGAACAACCTGTCGCCCGGCACGTCAGTGCCGGGTAGATTAGATTTACCAGGCGAGTCCCGAAGGGACGGAACAAAACTTCAACGCAGACGGCTAGCATTTCACACGAAACCGGCTGAAGAGTCTGCGTGAGAACTCGATTTTGTCTTGGGGAACAACTTTACGGGCGGCGCAAAAGCTCTGTTTTGTATCAGGGCACGACTTTAGTCGGGCCGTAACGAGCGAGAAAATGTCGGGCTTTAGCCCTGGTGTGCGTAATTGATTTAGATCTTGCGTGGGAACGCGGTCATTGAGGAAGGGCACGGCTTCAGCCGTGCCATAAGTATCACGGCTATACCCGGCTTTAGCCGCTGAGGTACGTTCTTTCTATCCTCTAATTCTCTTCCGCGCTAGAGAAAAAAATGCCCTCAGGGGCTAAAGCCCGGGGCTCTCTACCAATTACGGCACGGCTGAAGCCGTGCCCTTCCTCAGAGACCGAGTTTCACGCAGACTCTGAAGCCCGGATCTTATGCCGAGCCTTCAAACACGCATGGGCATGATCACATAACGATACTTGAAATCGTCAGCCGCATCTTCCCGACGCATCTGGCCAGCAGACGGGCGCGTCCTTAAATTCCAGGCGCACTTCGCCGCTGGATCCGACGGCCTGAAGAAAGTCAATCAGGTAGGTCGAATGAAAACCAACCACAATGGAATCGAAGCTGTAGGGAGTTAGCCACGACGAAACTCGCAAGAGCTTACGGCTTCGAAGGAGCAGTGTACCGTACGACGTAGAGGACGCCAGGCGTGCGCGCGAGCCAGCGGGAGTAATGCACTGGAGCGAAGGGTGCCGGACCATAGCACTCGTTGGGGTCGTAAGAGATTCCATAGACAGCTTTGATATGGGGAGTTCTGTCGTACCAAAACGTCGGGCAAACGCCGGCAGGGGGTGGAGGGGTCGGAACGTAGGCGCCTGCTGGGTTCTCAATCTCCGAATCGTTGATGTAGGCGGCATATTTGAGTTCAACCAGCAAGTTGTAGTCCCAGCCGTGATCGAGGGCGGTATCAGGGACAGCGGCGTCACGAAGTTCAGCCGCGATGGCCATGCGCGCGCGATAGAACGAAAATATGTTATGGGTGACGGCGACGCCGTAGATTGCCATGATCCCGACCAGCAGAATACCTGCGAATGGGAGCTGTAGCTGGACTCGCTCCTGGTAGTAGCGGACAAGGCATATCAGCGCGACGACGAGCAGCCCCAGCGCGTAGCGATCGAGGACCACGGTATCGGTAAGGCTCACGATGGTGATAGCTCGAGAAATTAGAAGAAGCATGTAAACGATGGTGAATGGCACGAGGAGCACGCCGAGTTCCTTCCAGGAGGCCCCGGTAGAGATCTCTTTCAGGAGCGACAACCCATCGGAACGAACGAGCGACGCGAGCACGCCAAGCAAGCCGCCGAGGGATGCGGCCGTCAGCAATATACGCACTCCCAGATGCAGGAAGATGGGCGGGTAACCTCGAACGTCCCCATAACCTCCGGCGACCGTGACCCAGTCACCGATGGTCGGCTCCAGCATTAACCTCTGATGGAGATGTCCCTGGAGGATCACCAGAAGCGCATACCCCAAAGTCATCGCGACGACAACCGCGATGACGCGACGCTGGCTCTTGCGAATCTCTGGCAGGAACACGACCATGATAGGAAGCAGAAGAAACGGAAGATCCAGGAAGAAATGGAGGAATTGATGGACGAGATAACCCCCCCGGGTGGTGCCGCTCAAAAAATGTTCGGGCAGAATATACGGTTGGTGCTTGAGCCAAAGCATGCAGCCCAGAATGAAGAGGAAACCCGCAAATGTGGCGGCCATGCCCCCGAGTAGAACATTACGCCGGGCGCGCAGCAGCCAGAGTGTAGACGGGACCATCACCAGGACGCCGAGCCATGCGAGCTGGCGGGAGGTGCCGCAAATTCCGCTGGTTGCAATCGCAAAACAAAGCCAGAAAACCGCAGCTCGTGTGCTGGCCGCCTGCAAAGCGCGCAGGCACCCATACAAACAGAGGACGATGCCGAAAAGGCCGTGAATGTCACTCATGAACGTGGCCGAAAGCATGAGATACAGCGGGGAAAGCACGAGTGCCAGTGTTCCGATGGTTGCATTGCGCTCGCTGATGGATGCCCGAACCATGGTGCGCTGGAGGAAGAAGGCCAGGACCACCGCTACCAGCAGCGTGCTCATGCGAACAATGGTGAACGAGAATCCAAAGAGCTTGATAAAAGCCGCGCCAAGGTAGAGCTGCCACAACAGCATCGCCGCCGACCAACCGTTGTAGGTAACGTGGCCAGTGATTGCTAGTTTTTGTGCAACCAGTATGTACGGCCCATCGTCGCAGATCCCGATGCCGGCATAGGGCCGGCTGATGAGTTCGCAGAGGAGGACAGACAGAGCGCAGAAGAGGGCTGGGATACGGAATCGGCGGACGAGTTGCAATATTTCCCCTTTTGAGGCCATCTGTGTGCGTGCGTCTGATTGGGATAAGCGGAGCCGCGGTCGCTGTTGTCGAGCTTTCAGCATAACAATTGTGCGGATCGGATCTATCCGGCGTGCGATACAATTTTCGCAATGCCGACAAGGTGGACGGTGTGGGGCATTCGATTGACGATATTGTTGGCCACGTGCCTGGGCGTGTTCATCTTACCGTTTCTGCTGCCTGCCCCCTATTTTCAAGGAGTATCTGCGTCGAACCTGGCTGGGTTCAACAACGAAATTGCTGCACTGGCTGCGGCGAGTTTAGGGACGTTGGTTTTTCTCCTGGCTTTGAAATGGCCTCAGATCCTTGGGGAAGACAGCATTGGACCGGCTGCGGATGGAGGAGTGCAGCTTAAAGAACACGGTCGGATCTCGAGTGGACTGGTGGGTGTAGTTGTTCTCTTGTGGGGTGGCGCAGTCTTTCTGTTCGGAGTGCAGATCATTTGGTTAGGGATCCGTTATGAATACGACTGGGGTTACTTCCTCAACAGGATCAGTATGCACGCCGATTTTGGCCGCAAGCTCTATTCCCAGATTGAATTTCCTTACGGCCCTTGGCTTCTGGAATTCCCCATTGGGGTGAGGGCGATCCTGAGCCCATTCCATGTGTCTACTGCGGGTGCGTATCTACTGACACTGGTGCTGGAGGTCATGGCCGGTCTTTTGCTACTGGCCTACCTGATAAACCATATTCCAATGTCGAAACGATGGAGAGCCGTCATCTTTGTTCTCCTTTCGGTGGGCATGATAGTTGGCAATATGGGGCTCAACCATACCTTCGTTCGTTTTACGCCCCAGCTGGTTTTTCTCGTGGTGGCCTGGAAGTGTAAGCGAGGTTGGGAGGCTGCTCTTTGGATCTTCGCTGGCGAAGCCGTATGTCTCGGTTTATCTCCGGAGATAGGGTTTGCGTTTCTTGTGGGTAGTTTCACGTTTGCGCTCTACTGCTATTTCACTAAAGGACGGACGTGGGCATGGGCAGCTGCAGCTCCCATTGTGTCGGCGATGGTATTCCTCATCATTGAGGGCTGGCCGTATTTGAGTAGATTAGGTGGTTCGGCCCACGGACTCTATAGCTTCCCTGTGGAGCCGCTGCCTTTCGTCCTCGTGTTCCTATTCGCCTTGGTGTGGATGGTTCCGGTATGTCTTGCGCGCTTTTTCCGCAAGCGGCGAGCTGAGGCGCCGATGTTGGCTGCGCTCTATCTTATGTCGCTGGCACTGTTGCCGGCGGCCTTTGGGAGGGCAGACCCGGCACATGTGTTTTGGAACGGCCTTTCGGTATTGCTGTTGTCAGCCGTGGCTATTTCGTCCCACCCCAGGTGGCAGCAAATCGTCTGGGGAGCTTGTCTCGCAATCGTGATTCTATGGATGTGCAATATTAACCGGCAAGTGAATTGGTATGAGATGAGACCGGTGCTACATGCAGAAGCTGCCTCGTTACGCGACGTCGTGGAAGGGCGGCGCCCAAGACGAATACGACAAGACGATGGGGGATTCAGTCTCCAGAGCCTGCAGGCCATCGTGGGGCATAATCCGGTGGCGACTCCACTAGAGATACCTTTGCAGGTAGAAGAATCTCTTCGAGCGTCGGGGCAATACACTCCGTCCTTTTACAATTTTTCTTTTACAGCCGCTGAGGATCGTTGGATCCAGGATTTCAATGAATCCAAGTGGGCGCTGCTTCCAGCAGGAGAGAAGTACGAACATGTCGAGCGGCCGGAAGACTTGGGAGTGGTTCTGGGATTGCGGCTTCCATACCGAAGCAGGCGACCGGTTTTTGTGAGCGGCGTGCGATTCGCGCAGAATCTCGCGGAGAACTGGAAAGTCCGGGGCGTGGTGGGAAATTACCTGGTCTATGAACACGAGTGATAACCGGCTGGGCGTCCGGATTCCGCTTCACCGCCACCACTTGCTCCAATCGCTTCCAACTTTAGAGGCTGCGGAAAAACTCAAGTTTTTGAAGGGTACGGCCTTCAGGCCGTACGTAATTGATTGAAAACAGGTTCGGCTTTAGCCGCTGAGGGCCGCAGTCTACCCGCAACAACGACTTTTTCCGCAGCCTCTTCAGCCCGGCAGCTATTTCGAAACCGAACTCGAAAAGGCAAGCACCACCACGTGCTCAACTTCACTTCGCCCTTTGCAGCACTCCGCGCATGATGGCCAAACGCGGCCAAGGCATGCCATTGCCATTCAATAGACCAGGTCGCGAGTGAAACGCCGTGCGCTGCGAGCGTGGGACCATCACAGTTTACAATTCGATCACCAGCGCTCATTCAAAATGAGGCGATCAGGAGTTCATGCAACAGCTTAGAAAGGTTGTCATTATCGGCGGGTGCGGCCACGTAGGTCTTCCCCTGGGCATCGTTTTCGCTAATTGCGGTCTAGACGTCGTTCTTCTCGATAAGGATCAAGCCAAAATAGATACGGTCAACAAGGGCGAAATGCCCTTTATGGAAACCAACGCCCTTGAACAGCTGGGCCGGGTGGTGGGCAAGAAGTTGACCGCAACAGCAGATCCTTCGTGTCTGCATGACTCGGATGCAGCGATCGCGGTCCTTGGCACCCCCGTCGACGAACATCTCAACCCCACCGTCACGGATCTTTACCAAAGCATCGACGAAGTCATTGCCCGCATGCCGGAAAACGCCCTCCTGGTGCTGCGCAGCACTGTGTATCCCGGTGTTACGAAGCTGGTGTACGAGCGCCTGCAGGCATCCGGACGCAAGATTCTGTTGTCTTTTTGCCCGGAAAGAATCGCCGAGGGCAAAGCGATGGAAGAGATTCGGACGTTGCCGCAGATTATTTCCGCTTTCGATGCCGATTCCCTGGCTCGCGTGCGCGAGCTGTTTTCTATCATTAACGAAGATCTGATCGAGCTTTCGCCCCTGGAGGCGGAACTGGCCAAGCTGTTCACGAATAGCTGGCGCTACATGAATTTTGCAATTTCCAACCAGTTCTATGTGCTCGCCGAGACTTACGGCCTGGACTTCCAGCGCATCTACGGGGCGGTGACCCATCGCTACCCACGCATGAAGAGTTTTGCCAAGGCAGGGTTTGCGGCCGGACCGTGCCTTTTAAAAGACACGCTGCAGTTGTCAGCGTTCTCCGGCAACAATTTTTTTCTGGGACATTCGGCGATGCTGGTCAACGAGGGTTTGCCCAACTTCGTGGTGAACCAGCTACGCCAACAGCAGAATCTTCGCGATAAGGTGGTCGCCGTCCTGGGCATGGCGTTCAAAGGGGAATCCGATGACAAGCGGGAGAGCCTTTCCTACAAACTGCGGAAGCTGCTTATGGTGGAAGCGAAGGAAGTGCTCTGCACCGACCCATACGTGCCCGACCCGAAGCTTGTTCCTCTGGGAGAGGCCTTGCGGCGTGCTGACGTAATCATTTTAGGAGCTCCACACGCGGCCTATCGCGATCTTCCAATTGCCAGCGATAAGGTGGTTGTGGATGTCTGGGGCTTTTGGCCCAACCGGCATCAAACTGCAACAGGGGGGAAGATCGCATCGTGAAAGTACTGGTTACTGGCGCTTCCGGCTTTATCTGTGGATACCTGATCCAGGAGCTGCTGGATAACGGATACGAAGTAGTGGGCCTCGACAATTTCAGCAAGTACGGGCGGCTGCAAAAGTCCTATGATTCTCACCCCCGCTACAAGCTGGTCGAAGGTGACGCAAAAGACGCCGGCTTGATGAAGGAGCTGCTTTCCGATTGCGACCAATTCATCGCAGCAGCCGCCATGATTGGAGGCATCTCATACTTTCATGAGTTTGCTTACGATTTGCTGGCGGAGAACGAACGCATCATCGCCTCTTCGTTCGACGCCGCCATCTGGGCGCACAAAGAACGTAAGCTTAAAAAGATCCTGGTGCTCTCTTCCAGCATGGTCTTTGAGAGCACGACCGAATACCCCACGCCGGAGGGAGCCGAGCGGCGAAGCCCGCCGCCGCGCTCGACCTATGGTTTCCAAAAGCTCGCGGTCGAGTATTTCGTCCAGGGAGCTTTCGAACAGTACAAGCTGCCGTACACCATCGTGCGCCCTTTCAATTGCGTTGGCATCGGCGAAAAGCGGGCATTGTCTGACCGGGACATCATGAGCGGAAATGTACGCCTGGCCATGTCCCATGTGGTTCCCGACCTGGTACAAAAATTGGTCAAGGGACAGGATCCTTTGCACATTCTGGGCGACGGCAAGCAGGTACGGCACTACACCTATGGCGGTGATCTTGCGCGGGGAATCCGGGTTTGCGTTGAGCATCCCGCCGCTTTGAACCAGGATTTCAACCTTTCGACCCCGGTACGTACCACTGTGCTGGAACTGGCCGAGCTGATCTGGAGAAAGATCCACGGCTCATCGAAGCCATTCCGTTACGTGAGCGACCCGGCTTACGAGTACGATGTTCAGGAGCGAGCGCCGGCGGTTGGGAAGGCGCGAGATTTGCTCGGGTTCGAAGCGACTACTCCGCTCTCAGACATATTGGATGAGGTGATTCCCTGGATCGCCGAGCAGGTCGAAATAGGGCAGATGTAAGCGACGTGTGTGCCAACAAGCTTCGACAGGAGATTAAATGGACAGACCGCTAACCATAGTGATTCCGGTCTACAACGAGGGAGCCAATTTTCCGGCGCTGTGGTCGGAGATGACAGAGCACCTCGACTTTCCCTTCACCGCCTTCGTCTCGTACGACTTTGACGGCGACGATACGCTGCCTGTGGCGCAGCAAATCATCGCCCAGGGGGAAACCCGCTTGAAGCTGATCAAGAACACCTACGGCCGTGGCGTCGTGGGTGCGATCCGGACTGGCTTCGATGCGGCGCCTCCCGGACCGGTACTGGTGGTGATGGCCGACTTGTCGGACGACCTGGGGCAGGTTCGCAGAATGCTGGAACTCTATCGGCAAGGAAGCCACATCGTGGTGGGCAGCCGGTATATGAAAGGCGGCCGGCTGATTGGGGGACCGTGGTTCAAGCAACTGCTGTCGCGTCTTTCTGGGCTGACTTTGTGCTGGTTCCGGGGGATACCGACGCATGACGCCACCAACGCCTTCAAGATCTACGATCGAGCCATGTTGGGTGACATTCACATCGAGAGCCAGGGCGGTTTTGAATTGAGCCTGGAAATCACGGTGAAGGCATTTCTTGCCGGCTATACGATCAGCGAGACCCCTTCTACGTGGCGCGACCGAACCGCGGGTACCTCACGCTTCAAGCTTTGGAAGTGGCTTCCCCACTACCTGAAATGGTATTTCATGGCCTTCCAGCCGAAATCGCGGAATCGCCACGCCAGGGAGGAACTTCGGCCTACGTGAATGCCACGAGCGCGACCGATGTCGGCTACTACCCCCAAAAAATCCAAGACAGTCATATGTTCCTATGGGGATTTTCTTGTACTTGATGCGCATCCTCTTGCACCGCTTGAACAAGGAACCAGCTGGTTTGACTTCGCTATTAAGAACAGCCCCGCGTTTCGATGGGAGACCCTTGAATCTCTCGACGGCCGTCCATCGGGAAGCTCCTTTGAACCACTGTGATCAGCCGTGATGCGTCCAGAGATCTAGTGGAGACGCGGCTGATGTCGGAATCTCTCGCGGACTCGCAGTCTCATCCATTCTTTGTTAACGGAACACCCGGCGCGAATTCGAAAGCCTGGGCCATGCCGCGTCTGCGCGTGGAGCACCAACAATCCATCCAAGCTGCTCTACAAGAAATTCCTGGCGGAGGGTCCTGAGATCGTGGTGCTGGAATGGAGATTTCGTGACTTCCCTACAACTGGAACGGTTGCTGCCATTCCGCTAGCGGAGCAACTCACCACGTTGGGATACCACAACTCATACCTTCTGCGGCGGTGTCGTGCGGCCCGGGAGAGCCATCCAGGAATGGGAGTGCGATCTAATCTATCAACCCGGCCAGGGGAATCTTTACCGTAACAGTCATTGATTTATACAAATGCCATACGGTTTAGTCGCGGCGTCGATAAACTTCATATTTGCCTACCTCACCGTAAGGCAGCCAATTCGCTTGTAGATTCTCTTGAAAACGCTGGCCGATCACATACGGCTCATGTTTTATCCGATATCGAGAGTGATATGGCAGACGGTGCCCCAGCCAGGCACCCACGCTATCGGGCGTTTCTGTCCATGTCGGCAACGGTCCTTGCGGAACGAGTGCCCAACGCGATGCATTCATCTCTTTGATTCGACGTTCTTCGGCAGAGGCGTCCAGAATGCTCCACTCAAAGTAATAGAAGGTCGGAACGAATTGCCCCGATCTCTTCAATGCTTCTTCCACTGTTACTGGCACTCTCAGAGGGAGCAACACCGGATCGTTGCCTACGATCGCCTGAAGCCCCTTCAGATCAAAGGGCTCATAGTCGGTAAAATCGCGGTCATCCCCAGAAAGAATGCGCTTTTCTGCCGCCGGAAAAACCTTTTCTGCGAAAGCATGAGCCGCGCGCATCATACCGTCGTCACTCCAATGGCTAATATCGTATCGAATTCGTGCACGCAGCGGGCGCCAATAGGAGCGATCATCCACGAAGGCCGTCCATGTGAGAATTAGGGCGAGGCAAGTAATCCAGGCGACCTGCGGACCAGGTCGCAGGTTAGAAATGGCCACCAGGGACAGAAGATAGACCCCAAACCCGTTAAAAAATACATGGCCGGGATCCGCCCTTCCGAGTGCGGCGGGCAGCAGTGCGACGGAGAAGACATACAGTGCGCCGAGCAGCGGCGCTTCAGGGCGCGCCTCTCGAAAAAAGCGGGCGAGCATAACAGGCGTCAACCATATCAGAGCGAACAGAAAAACAAGTATGTATGGATCAGGCTCGACTATAAAGCCAGCCATGCCCCGCGCGAAGAGCTTTAGAATGCGCAGGTAGCCAGCGCCCACAAGCAGAAGAAATGCTGCTGTTGCCGCAAAGGGCGCCGCAACAGCAAGGAGCCATGCTCTTTCCGCTGTGAAAAAACAATAAGCAGCATAACCGATGCTGCTGGCGGCGAAAGCAAAGCCCATCTCGGGCGAGATTGCCAAGCTAAGCGCCTGCCCGCAAAAGAAGCATGCTGCCGACGGCCATGGCCTCGCTTGTCTTGCAGCCAGAACTAGAAACGCGATCGGCAAGACAAAGCGGAGAAACGTATAGTTCAGACCAAACGCAAATGGATAGGTGTGGATGAAACAAAGCAATAAAAACACGATCTTCCACCTGCGCAGGATGGGTAGACGATCAAGTACATACACCACGACCAGCAATCCAATCACTTGCTCAAGCACAAGGGTCACGTAGTAAGCATCGGTCGTTGAAGCATGGAACCGGGACAGAAGTTTGTGCATGACCACGGGGCCATAGAAGAGCAGAGGTCCATAGGTGAATTCGGTCTGGTCATAAAGTTTGCGGCCATAGTCGACGTACATCATGATCTGGCGAATGAAGTAGCGCCCGTCACCATAGGGTTCGCCTGAAATCGCTACCAGGTGGCTAAACAGTGCGACCATACATGCGCAAAGGGTGACCGCCGCGATGACAAGCGGCGGCGGAAGTTTGCTAAAATCTCCGTCGCTCGGCTTCTGTTTTACCAGCGGCCAGCTGAGCGCAGCAAAAAATACGATTGTTCCCAGCGCTGCAGCCGCCAGCGCGGCAACTTTATTATTGAAACCGGCTACATTGGCCGCGGATATGCCAGCGAGGTAGGGCGGCGGCAGCAGAAAAGGCAAAATAAAAACACCGAAACAGGTGGCCAGAAAGATACACAGGCGAAAATACCACCGCTTGGTGTTGATCACGTACCGAGTATAGCTGCACCCTGACTTGGGTAAACTTGGCTAGCCGCGAAAAGACCCGCGTGAACAAAACGAACCCGGGTGATCACGTGCTGCGTAGCTCCGGTTGATAAATCGATAAATCCGAATTTCCAGCGCGACAAAACTGCTAAATCCAGCATCTATACGGTGTGCCCGTCAACAGCACCCCGCTAATCCAACCTTTTCGCCACCCGTGCGAGCGCATCGTCCACGGCACGATGGGCTTAGTGCGCGTGTCTTCCGGCTGGGGGGCTTATGAGCCGAGCATCATCAATCGTCAATTCGTCGTCTGTCTACGAGCTGGACCATCGTCGGCACAGACCGTTTTGCCGGGGATGCCGTCGCACACACCGCACTTAGTTCGCTTAGTTCGCACATTTCTACAGAAGGGCGGGAAAATGATGACGAGCACTCAAGGGGGGACAGCAGCCCGCAAGGAGCAAGGTGCTCAAATTAATTAATTAAAAAATTTGAGCACCTTCATGAAACAAAGGACTTACCAGCCAGGCAAGCCCGCAGGAGCGGCCAAGGTGACCCGCCGAAGCCGTGCTACAAGCTCATCGACTTGTTATCGACCAACGACTTGGCCCGGCTGACGAAGTCTTCGAGCGGCATGCTGCCCTGGTCGCCCTCGCCTGCGGATCGCGCAGGCTGACGGCTCCGGTTTCGGCTTCTTTGTCGCCGACGACGAGGATGTAGGGCAGCTTCTGCAAGGTGAAGTCGCGGATCTTGGCGCCCATCTTTTCGTTGCGGTGGTCGACTTCCACCCGCAGGCCGGCATTCTGTAACGTTGTCTGTATCTTTTCCGCGTACGGCAGATGGCGCTCGCTGATGGGCACAATGCCAACCTGCACCGGCGCCAGCCAGAGTGGAAAGGCTCCGGCGTAGTGCTCGATCAGCACCCCGAAAAAGCGCTCTACCGAGCCGAAGAGAGCGCGGTGGACCATCACCGGTTGATGACGCTCGCCGTCTTCGCCCACATACTCCATCTCAAAACGGGCGGGCATGTTGAAGTCGAATTGTACTGTCGACAGTTGCCATAAGCGCCCGAGTACGTCCACCAGCTTGATGTCGATCTTGGGACCATAGAAGGCGGCTTCGCCGCGGATAGTCTTGTAGGGAATGCCCTTACGGCCGAGCGCGCGCTCAAGCGAGCCGATGGCCAGGGCCCAGTTTTCGTCCGAGCCGGTGTAGCTCTTGCGGTCTTTCGGATCCCAGGTGGAGAGCTCTACCTGGAAATCCTTGAAGCCAAAGACGGTGAGCACCAGCTCCGCAAACTCGATGCAGGCCACGATTTCGTCTTCAATCTGCGCCGGGGAACAGAAGATGTGCGCGTCGTCCTGGGTGAAGCCGCGCACGCGCAGCAGCCCATGCATGGTGCCGGAACGCTCGTAACGATACACATTGCCCAGCTCCGCATAGCGCACAGGCAGATCACGGTAGCTCTTGGGAGAGTTTTTGTAGATGAGGATGTGGAACGGGCAGTTCATCGGCTTCAGCCGGTAATCTGCGTCGTCCAGCTCCATCGGGGTGAACATGTTCTGCGAGTAAAAGCCTTCGTGGCCGCTGGTCTGCCATAGATCGCGACGGGCTACGTGCGGGGTGTAGACCAGGGAGTAGCCGCGCCTGAGACACTCGTCGCGCATCCACTCTTCCATGATCTTGCGCACCATGGCGCCTTTGGGGTGCCAGAAGATGAGTCCGGGGCCGGCAACTTCCTGAATGGAGAAGAGGTCGAGCTGCTTGCCCAGAACGCGATGATCGCGTTTGGCTGCTTCCTCCAGGCGGGCAAAGTGCTGCTCCATTTCCTTGCTGGAGAAAAAGGCGGTGCCGTAGATGCGCTGCAGCTGAGGATTCTTTTCGTCGCCCAGCCAGTAGGCGCCGGCCAGGTTGGTCACTTTGTAAGCTTTGACGCGGCCGGTCGAGGGCACGTGGGGGCCGCGGCAGAAATCTTCAAAGGCGCCGTTGCGGTAGAAGGAGATTTGCTCGCCCGGCTTGGTGAAGCGCTCGACAAAGTGGGCCTTCATGAAATCGTTGCCGGCCTTGAAGCGGTCGAGGCTCTGGTCGCGCGGCTCCCATTCGCGCACGAAGGGTTCGTTGCGGGCGACGACTTCTGCCATTTTGGCCTCGATGGCTTTGAGGTCCTCAGGGGTGAAGGGCGTGGGCCGGTAGAAGTCGTAGAAGAAGCCGGCATCCGTGGCCGGACCGTGGCCGAGCTTGGTTTCAGGAAAGAGCTCGAGGACCGCAGTCGCCATTACGTGCGCGGCGGAGTGGCGGACCACTTTGAGAGCATCAGAGTCTTTCTCGGTGAGGAGCTGTAACGACATGTCTTCGTTTAAGGGCGCGGTCAGGTCGACCAGACGCTCGGCATCGGCTTGCTCGGCAGCGTACATGCCGGCTTCGGGGGAAGCTTCCTGCGTGGCTTCGTTCCCAGACGCCGTTTGAAGACCCGTTCGCGGTCGCGGGCCGTATGCGGGCGACCACGGCGGCGGCGGCCAGCCTCGGCGAGATGCTATTGGCTACGTCGAGGGGAGTTGATCCGGCGGGGAATTCTTTGATGGAGCCGTCGGGGAGATGAACCTTAATCGAGTCTGCGTTCGCTGTCATTTTACTGGGAGGTAAAGTTCAAGGATATGTGTCTGGCGAGGGGCGGGCAAGTCGGCTTGCGTGGTTCGTCGACTACACCAACGCGGAGTGAGTCAGGGCCTCGAGAACGGAGAGAGGCGAGGATTCAGGAGTGACCAGGGCGGCGTGCTCTACCAGGAAGGTTTGCTCCAGGGCATATTGGCCGGAAAGAACGGCGTGCGGAACCATGTCGGTGTACACCATCCAGCTGGAGCCCGGGGGGAATTGCAGGGATTCCTTGTGGCAGTTTGCCTGGAAAGATGAATTTTCCTTCAGGAAGTTGTGGAAACGCATCATGAAGTCGTCATAGGGAGAGCGCTTCAGGCTGGGAATGGCACGCCCCAGTCCGGCAGTGTTGGCGAGCGAGCGCAAGGCGCGCGTCGCAGAACTGCCTGGCGCGGGGAGCGGAAGCTCTAACGGCGCATACCTGGGCGCAAGCACGGAAAAAGGTTCGCCGACGACCCAGTCGCGGGTGCGCGTGGGGTTGAATGTTGTTAAAGAAGCGCAGGATGCGCGCTCCCCGCGTAGGCCGCGTGGGAAAGGCGTCGGTGTGCAAGAGGTCGTTGCGGCGGCGCAGAGGCAGGTCCCGGCCCTCTTCCTCCTGTGGCCGGAAGCTGGCATAGTCCAGCCGCCAGCGTCCCTGGTAAGGGGATAAGAAGCGGGTGAGAAAGCGAGTCACGTCTTTTGAGTACTGGCGCATGATCGCCTGCAGATGCGCGAGGTCTGCTGCGCTGGTGGTGCCGGCATCCAGGCCGCTCACGGTGTCGAGATTAGGCTTGTAGGCGATGTTCTTATGCAACGTGCTGCCGGATTGCTGCTGGCCGAGCAGAAAAGACAAATCTTCAGGGCGGAAGGGAATGGGCGATTGCGGGAAAAAAAGAATTTCGCCCGCTTCCAACCGCTCGCACCAGGCTCGCGCGTGGGCTTCGGGGACTTCGTCCGACAGTTCAGACTGTTCGATGGTGACCAGAGCCATTGGGGCGGCTGTTAGCCTCCGGAAACCTTACGGCGGAGCCACAGCGTGCCGAAGAAGATGAGACTTGCGGCCAGCACTACACAGGCAGCGGGGAACGAGATGTATTTGTAGCTGGTGGAAAGATCCACCTGGTGGCCCATCCCGTTGTAGATCATGAGGCCGAAGATGGCCAGGAACGTGAACAGGAAAAAGCTCAGGAAACCCACGGTAAAGGCCATGAGAACACTGGTGAAGAAGCCGAAATCGCCCAGTGGGATGCCGAAGAACTTAGCGCCCGCCTGCGGGGGCCGAACCTGCTCGAGGTTCTGGTGCTGCGCATTCATAATTGGCCTCGAAAGGGGAAGTGCTCACCCTTCCACTCAGCTAGAATACTAGGTTATGGCTGAAGTCGCCCAAATGGAGTTGTTGCCAGCATCGCTGGTGGCGCAACAGACGCCCGTGCGGCAGTCGGAGAATGGCCTGTCCTACGCCATTTTCGCGGATACGCACATCACCGAACAGGAGCTGGCGCCGATTGTGCAGGCAGTACCCAAAACGATCGCGGCTGCGCTCACCCGGCATGCGTACTACTTTGTGCCGCTGACCATTGGGGAGACGGAGGAGACGATGGTGGCGCCAGGCTACACCATCGACCTGGGCGATCGCGCCATGTGCCACCGCAACGTGCAATTCGACGGTTCCGATTGCATCTTCATCTCCACCCGGTTGATGCAGGACAGGTTCGCGCTGGCCTTCGAGTTCTTTATCAATGTGGGGCATCACTTTGTGGAAGCGGCTGGAGTGCCGCAAAGTTTTTGCGACCTGGCGTGGTCGCAGGCGGTTGCCGACGTGCGCGGCGAAACCAGCCAGGATAGTTACGAGAGCCGGCGCCGGGCGCTGGATCGTGGTCGCAATGAAAGCCCAGGTGCGCGCATGGCGGAGCGGACGTTCTCCCGCATCGACCAACCTGGCCGCGGGGAAAAAGGCCGGGTGGACGAGAAAGCGAAGAGCAGTTTCTTCGAATCAGCGTTCTCCGATGCGTTGGCGATTTATATGCTGTCGCTCACGCTCGACTTCAATTACACCGATCTGCGGGAACGCGAATATCCTCTGCTGGCTGCGCCTGCGCTGGCCGAGCGTCTGCGCCACGTGGCTGGCCTGTTCCCACCCAACGCGGGCTACGATTTTCAAATCTCCTACCGCCACAAGTTTTAAGCCGCATGATTGCGCACCTGCGAGGGCGGCTCCTGGCGAAGCATCCACAGCAGGCGATTATCGAAGCCGGCGGTGTAGGCTACGACGTCGTCATCAGCGTAACCACGTTTAGCGCGTTGCCGGCCGAGGGGAGTGAAGTTTCCCTCTTCATCCATACCCACGTGCGCGAAGACTCTCTGGCGCTTTACGGTTTTCTTGACCGCGAGCAAAAGCGCGTATTTGAGCGGCTGATCACGGTGAGCGGCGTGGGGCCCAAGCTTGCCGTTACCATTCAGAGCGGTTTGAGCACGGAGCGATTGGTGGCAGCAATTCGTGGGCAGGATCATGCCACGCTTTCGCAGATTCCCGGCATCGGCAAACGGCTGGCTGAACGGCTGGTGGTGGACCTGAAAGACAAGCTCGAGGATATGGCGACCGCGCCGCACGCGGTCGAGACGGGTCCTTCGACGGACGACGTGCTATCGGCGCTGGTGAACCTGGGATACCAGCGTCCTCTGGCGCAGAAAGCCATTGCAGCCGCGGTGGCTAAAGACAGGACAGTCGCGGACAATTTTGAGACGCTTTTTCGCGCGGCACTGGCGGGAATGCGCAATTAGCATGAGCGCGTAACGCGGTAGTTTTTTCCCGGCGAAAGGTAGATTGAGGAGATTTGCACAATCGACCAAAGTGCGCGGCGCTATAAGTTACTGATTCGACAACACTGATCAAAGGGGTTGTTTGGCACGCCAGGTGCTATGTGTAGGGTGTTACGCAAAAGCATAACACGCAACTGCTTTCCCCCGGGCAGTTGCCAGGTTTGCGGCTCACCGATGTGACGCCGCGGAGAAGATGCTCACACCAGGGAGGTGTGGGCATCTTCTTTTTGCGGAGAACTCTTACTCAGAAGAAGTGGGCTTCATTTGCGCTTGAGCCCCACACCCAATGGCTTTGGGAGTTTCTGCATCGTCCCCGGAACTTGCACCAGTCTTGTGCAGGACGTCGTGCTGAAACTTCTGCAATTCAGGAAACGAGTAGTGAGTACAAAGATTAAGTTCCCAGGCGTCGGCGGTGCGCTTGGAAATGACATACATGCGGATGGTTTCGTCGGGGCGGGAGGGCGAGTCGCTTTCTCGAATGATGGAAAAACTATAGTAGCCCGGGATGAAGCCGGCATCGGTGCGGGTGTCCATCGAGTTCATCACGATCGTGCGATCATCCACCGTGATGTTGTCGTGTTTGGCGACGATAAGCACAACCTGGCGAGCCTGGTCGAACTCAATCTCATGTACACGCGCACGCGCGCACAGTGTTGCGGCCGCTAGAAAAGAGCAAAGAAAGGCAAGTTGTCTCATGTATGTGAGAAGCCGGACAGCTTTGTCAGATTGAGGGAGGCAAGCAAAGTCTATTGCACAACCATCGAAACACGATCTGTTGTGGGCATGCAAGTCCATTACTTTTGTACTTCAAAATGGAAATTTTGAGTGTATCCTTCGAAGTTACCGGGTGCCATTACCAGGTCAAACCGGAGCTTCTATCCGCTCAAACCGCAGCTTTCGCCAATATCTGAACTACTACCTCATTCCATCTGATCATGAACCTTGCCAATTTAGACGTCGTCAGCGAACCATATTTTCGTGAAGCCGGGCTGCGGTTCTTGCGCAGCCTCAAACGCAACAACCGGCGAGATTGGTTTGAAGCTCACAAGCCGGAGTTTGAGCGCGAGTTGAAGCAGCCCATGCTGGCGGTCATCCAGGCCGTGAACCGGGCAATGCAGGACTTTGCGCCCGCCCATATTCGTCCGCCTCAAAAATGTATGATGCGAATTTATCGCGACATACGATTCTCTTCCGACAAACGGCCTTACAAGAGTCATATCTCCGCCTGGTGGTCGCGTGAAGGGTTGGAAAAGACTTCAGGGGGCGGCTATTACATGCATATCTCGCCAGAGGAGGTGCTGGTGGCCGCAGGCGTCTATATGCCGGAGCGGGAGCAGCTAATGGCGATCAGGCAGTACCTGCTCTTACACCATGCGGAGGTGCGGCGACTGCTTACAGACCGCAAGTTACGAACTAAGATGGATTCTTTCACCGGCATGCCGCTCACCCGCGCGCCGAAGGGCTTTCCGAAAGATCACCCGGCGATGGATTTGCTGTTGTGCCGGCAATGGGGCGTGGAGGCGAAGATGCCGGCTGGGGAGGCGCTCAAGAAGGATTTTGCCAAAGAAGTGGTTCGTTGTTTCCGCCTGGCAAGCCCGCTGGTGGAGGCTCTGAACACACCGTTACTGATGTCTATTCAGAAAAAGCGGCGGCCTCTGTTTGGCTTCCAACCGGCGAAATTAGGAAAAATATAGGAAAAACGCGCCAAAAACGGAACAATTCTCGGTTTTTCGGTTGACAAACGTTTTTGAAAGCCGCATCGTAAACGGCGGTGGGTTCGTTTTTGCCCGCATAAACACTGGGTTTCGTGAGGATCGAGGCGCGTTTTACAGCCGGGCCTCGGATGCGCGAAAACCGCTTACGACATGGATTCTCTAGGGTGCGGAACACGCGGCCATGAGCCCATGAACATACCAGACGAAAGAAGGACACACTATGGCAACAGGCATGACCAAGACAGCACTGGTCCGGACACTGGCAGAAAAACTTGAGTTGACCAACAAGCAATCCGCAGCATTTCTCGATCTGCTGGCAGAGACAGCAGTGAAGGAGACAAAGAAGAATGGCGTGTTCGTCATCCCTGGGCTCGGCCGGCTGGTAAAGGCAGAGCGGAAGGCACGGACTCGGGCGCAATCCCCAAACTGGCGAGACCATCAAGATCAAAGCCAAGACCGTGGTCAAGTTCCGTGTGGCCAAGGCTGCTAAGGACGTCATCGCGCCGCCAAGAAAGTAGATCCGCTGCTGCGGCCATAGGGCGCACTCGACGCTGGTTCGGGTCGGCGTTAAAACCATGGCCGCACGCGCCGCAATTGAGGAGGGCAGGCGTAGCGCCGCGCCCTCTGTTTCCTGGTAGCTCGTCTCTCAGGGGCTAAACGCCCGGGAATGCTTAGCAGTTGGTGTCCGACTAAAAGTCGTGCCCTGATACGAAACCAAGCTCCATCCCTTCAGAGACCATAAGAATTTCGCCCGGTGTAAGGTTTTTCCGTTTCCTCTTTGGGTCGCCTTAGCATGGCTCGAATCACGAGAGAAACCCCGTAGCAAATCAACAGACATTGAATCAGGATGCGCGCGTTGTAGCGCCAGGCAAGCAAGGCAAAGCAGAGCGTGAAGGCGATGGGATAGGTTTCGGCCAGAACAGCCTGCACCCAGTGTGGACGCGCGGGCGGGAGAGCAGCGCCGGCAGCGAACCGCGGTAACAGGCTGGGAACGAGACTTCGGTATTGCTGGTAGGCGTTCCCCAGCTTTGCCGATAGGAAGTGCTCCTCTGTGGCAATGAGAAGGAGCACAAAGATGCTGAAGGCAGGGAGAAAGAAGAGAGCGCCGTCCAGGGGCATCAGGATGGAAGCGCCCAAAGCCAAGAGCCAAGAGCCCAGATAGAGGGGATTGCGCAGGTGACGATAAGGCCCGGCAGCAACCAATCCTTCCCCGTGCAAGGCGGAATCGCGCATCACTCCGGAACCGAGATACGCCGTACCCCATATACGCAAGCTCGCACCAGCTACTAAGCAGACGAGTGCGGCGAGGGTCACTGCCAGGGTTGCGGACGCAAGCGAGACCCAGCCACTGCGCGCGAGCAGGGTTGAGGCCGCAAGCCAAAAGGTGCTACGGCTAGCGCTCGAATAGTCCCAGGGTGGGAGAAAGCCGAGAACGTAGAGCAGCACAAAGATAAAGACCCGGAAGCGAAAGGCGAGCACGGACGCACTCATAGCTGGCGGTTCCGCTTATAACGTAACCGTAGTAGTTCCATATTAATAGCACTACTTGCCGGCAATGGTTTCGAGCAGGGCATCGAAGTCTTCGAGCCGGGAGTATTCGATGATGACGCGTCCACGGCCGTTTTTATCTTCGATGGAAACTTTCAAGCCAAGGGCCCGCTGGAGCAGGTCGCGCGCCTCGCGCACGTTGGGGTCGAGTGGAGCCTTCTCCTTTTGTTCACCCTTGGTCGTCTTTTCCGGGTTGAGCAAGCCCTGGACGTAGCTTTCGGTTTGACGGACGGACATGGAGAGGGCGGTCACCTTTTGTGCAGCCTTGAGGATGGCTTCGGGCGACTCCAGACTGAGAAGGGTTCGAGCATGGCCGAAGCTGAGGCTGCCACTCTCCACTTTTTGCTGCACCTCCAGCGGCAAGCGAAGAAGCCGTAAAAAGTTGGCGACGGAGGCGCGATCCTTGCCGGTCCGCTGAGCCATTTGTTCCTGAGTCATTTTGAAGTGGTGGGCCAGGCGGTCGTAGGCGCGGGCTTGCTCCATGGGGTTCAGATCGGTGCGCTGCAGATTTTCGACGATGGTGATTTCCATCGCCTGCTCATCAGACACGTGCCGCAGGATGGCGGGTACGGTGGTCTTGCCGGCCAACTTGGAGGCGAGCCAGCGGCGCTCGCCGGCGATCAGCTGGAAGCGATTGTCCGCCAAGGGGCGGACCAGCACCGGCTGCACAACACCGCTGGCAGCAATCGAAGCGGAGAGCTCCTTGAGTGCGCCCTCGTCCACGGCCGCCCTGGTCTGGTACGGATTGCGCTCAATCTGGTCGACGGGTATTTCCCTTGGTTTGCCCTCGTCGGGTACAGGAGCGGCGGTGGGGGCTGGGGCAGGAGTGAACCCGGATCGTCCAGGCAATAAGGATTCGAGACCTTTGCCGAGAGCGCGGCGTTTGGGAAGTTCAACGGAAGGGGTCATGGTTTAGTCCTGTGGTGGTCCTATGTGGTCCTGCGGAGCCGACGGTTGACGGTCGAACTTTTCTGCGGCCACGTTGCACTCCTGGCCGAAATGCCTGTGCACGAAAGAGGTCAAGCATAAGGCCAAAAGCGGACCTTAGGCTCTTGTCTTGTTTGCGCCTGTGCCTGGGAAGCTGCTTTGCGCTCGAGTGCACGGGGGCTATCGATATTGTTGCGAGCGAGGATTTCTTCGGCGAGCTCGCGATAGGCTTCAGCGCCGCGGGAGCGAGGATCATAGAGGGCCACGGGCTTGCCATAACTGGGTGCTTCCGCCAGACGTACATTGCGCGGGATAGCGGTCTTCAGCAGTTTGGCACCGAAGAATCGTCTCAGGTTTTCAGTGACCTGCTGAGCCAGGTTGGTGCGCTCGTCATACATGGTTAGGATCACACCCTCAATGTCGAGGGTGGGATTGAAAGCGGCCTGAATACGGCCGAGCGTCGTGAGCAGCTCGGATATGCCTTCCAGCGCGAAGTATTCAGCTTGCATGGGGACGAGCAGGCGATCGGCGGCAACCAGGGCGTTCAGAGTAAGCAGGTCGAGCGCGGGTGGGCAGTCGAGAAGAATGAAATTGTAGAGGCTGCGCACCGGTTCCAAAGCCTGGCGCATGCGATACTCGCGGCGTTCGGCCTGGATCAACTCAACCGTGGCGCCAATGAGGTGGTTGCTGCCGGGAACTACTTTGAGACCGTCGATCTCAGTGGTCAGGGTAGCTTCGGCGATGGTCGCGTTCCCCATGAGGATGTCGTAGGTGGAGTTGCGATTTTCGTCTCGAGGGATGCCAAAGCCGCCGGACGAGTTGGCCTGTGGGTCACAATCGACGAGCAGGCAGGTCAATCCTTCGAGAGCCAGCGCCGCGGAGAGGTTGATGGCGGTTGTGGTTTTCCCGACCCCACCTTTTTGATTGACGACCGCGATTACTTTGCCCATGCCTAAGGAAGAGTATCGAGTGTAGGGCGAGAAGAGCAAGGAATGACGATGTGCAGAACCGGGCTTCCATTGTGGAGAACGCGCTGCGGCTCGATGAGGAGGTCCGCCGAAGCTGTTTATTTAGAGAGAGATACAGCAGGGTTAGGATTTGGGGGCGGGGGTGGGCGGAAAAGGATGCACGGTGGAAATCAGGTACGTTCCACGTGGAACATTGGCGGGGGTTTCGTCGACTTTGTTCCACGTGGAACAGCGGCTATTGAGGTTTTTTGCGTTGTCCGATAGCCAGGATCATCTGCGCAGAATTCGGCAGCGGAATCGGTTCCAACCATTCCATTTCCGTGAAACCGCGAGTAGCGGCCGCTGATTTCCCGGTGGTAAGGAGCACAAGATACTGTTTGGCACGCTTCACTGCAATGGGAACGGCAGACTCCATCTTCTCCACTGCGCGCATGGTCACGGCGTCAAACAAATTCTGTTCCGGTATTGTTTCTACCCGGCCTGCATAGACTTCCCCGGGCAGAGAAAGGACACGCAGGGCCTCGCGGAGAAAGGACGCCTTTTTCCCTTGAGCTTCTGCCAGAGTCACCTGGATTTCCGGGCGACAGATCGCAATCGGTATTCCTGGAAATCCCGCGCCCGAACCGTAGTCCAGCAGGCTCGTAATCCTCGTGGGCAGATGCTGGGCTGCGAAAGCGCTCTCCACAAAGTGGCGTTGAACGATTTGCAAGGGATCTCGAATGGCAGTCAGGTTCAGGCGCTGGTTCCAACGTAGGAGCAACTCCAGATAATTCTGGAACTGTTCGTACGCGGTTGGGGGCAATGCGGCAAGGCCAGCCCGGGAGAACTCAGCCTCAATCTGTTTCACTATCGAGATTCCGCGGAAGATGCCCAAGAGCGCGCAGCCTCAAGAAATGCCGCAAACAGCGCGCGGGAAGCTTCACTGCTCTCGTAACTGCGCTCCGGATGCCACTGGACGGCAACGACAAACTGCTTAGGGTCCGTGCCCTCGAGTGCCTCGATGACCCCGTCGACCGGACTGGTGGCAACCACTGCGAGACCGTCTCCAGGGCCATCAATCGCCTGGTGGTGGCTTGAGTTCACATACAGATCTCGCGAATCTTGCGGGAGCCGGCCCAGTACATTCGAGAGGCGCGAGTCCCCTGCGAGCACGACCGCATGGGCCTCCTGCACTTCGCGGCCGGGTTGATGGTTCACATGGTTCCCATTGCCGTGCTCCAGGGTGCGGCAGATCTGATTTCTGGATAAGCGTCCCATGCCGCCAGACGTTCAGAGACTGTAAGCCATAGCAAATTCCGAGGATTGGTTTACCCGTGGCAAAAGCATTCTTAAAAAGAAGCTCGTCGACAGCTTCGCGCGGCGCATCCTTGGCCGCGCATTCCTTTACTGCCTGCTGTCCGTATTTTGCCGGATCAACATCCGCTGGACTGCCCGGCAGCAGGATGGCGGAGCAGGTTGCGAGCAGCCGCGCCTGCGTCTCGTTTGATTCCCGAAGAGGAATCGGCACCGGTACTCCGCCTGAAGCTTCTACGGCCCGCACGTACTGCGGCAGGCTGCGCTGGTTGTAGGCTTCGTCAGTCGACGTAGGCTCGGGGATAGCGATACGAGGATTTTGCGCGTTCATTGATCTTCTGTTGACTCCAGCAACTGTTCTTCTGTCGCCGTGGCCAGACTGGGGCTCAAATCTCCAGGTTCTGCGTGGCGGGTATAGAGTTCGAGTATTTCGCTCCGCAACCTGGCGGTAAGCTCATCCGCCTGACGAATGGTATATCCAGAAGGGTCGATTGGTCTTCCGATCACCAGCTTGACCGGGTGAGGACGAAAGTGATGGGTGTGGATGGGCAATAGTTCGTAGGTCCCGATGAGCGCCATGGGCACCAGCGGGATGCGGGCACGAATTGCGATGTACGCAGGTCCTCGCATGAAGGTCTGGATCTGGCCATCTTTCGTGCGGCCGCCTTCTGGAAAGATGAAGAGTGGCATGCCTGCCTTGAGGGCGCGGATGGCGCGATTAAGCCCAGCGCTGCCATCTTCGTCTACTGGTATTTGTCCGGAGCGATTCAGATGCCATCCAATGAATGGCCACTTCCACAGACTCTGCTTGGCGAGTATTCGGAACTGGAAAGGAAGGCTGCTGAAGACCAGTGGTGTATCCATAAACGAGGTGTGGTTCGAGGTGTACACAGCAACTGGCAGCAAGTTCTCACGTCCGATAACGGTAACGGGCGCACCGGCGAACCATAATGAGCTTCGCGCCCACAACCGGGCGATGTCGTGCTGCCGCCGGCCATCTTCTTCAAAGCAGGAGGCAGCCAATGACATGCAGCCAAATACACCCGTAAACAGGAAGAACAATGGGCCTCTTACCAGGTTGGAGGTGAGTCGCTTACTCAGCGGAAGAGCCGGTAGTCCCCCGGTGTTTGAGCTCGTTCCTGCAGAGCTCATACTTTGAGCGGCTCCGTCGCAGCGGCCGGCGCCCCTACCAACAGCGGGCGCACTTGACCCACCAGGTAGACCGAACCGGTAACGACCACCAAGCCGTGGACCGGAGTCACTGCGAGCGCACGTTCCACCGCGCCTGGTGCGCTCGACGCGCCCTCTGCATCGCTGCCAGTGATGCGCGCAGCAGCGAGCAAGTCCTCTACCGTTGCACTGCGTGGGGAGTCAACCGGGGTGACGATTACCTTGCCAAACAAGGGAAAAAGAATCTGGGCTAGTTCGACGGCCGGCTTGTCTTTAAGGCAGCCAAAAACCAGCGTCATCGGCTGACCTTGGTCCAGATGAGATACAGCAGCACGCAGAGCCCAGGCGCCGGCGGGATTGTGGCCAACGTCCAGCAGCACATCCGCGCGACCGGCGCCGGGGATGTACTCCAGGCGAGCGGGCCAAACCGTATCCCGGATGCCTGCCTGAATATCGATGGGCGTAATATTGTAACCGTGGTTGTTTCTTAACTCAACGGCGGCGGCAATGGCCAGTGCCAGGTTGCGCTGTTGATGGGCGCCCGCCAGAGGAGAGTCGATCCCGATCAGTTCCCCCATAACGGACAATGGATAACGATTGCGGGTGTATTGCTCGGGATGATTGTGCACGGGCACATAGCTGCCTGCGTTCACTCCCCTGACGTTCAGCGGCACTGCTACTTCTCCTAACGCCTGGTTGGCCTCAGGATGTTGCGGCAGGGTGACCATTACGCCGTCTTGGCGCAGGATACCGGCTTTCTCACGCGCGATCAGATCGACAGTCGATCCGAGCCACTCGGTGTGATCGAGCGAGATATCGGTAATGACCGAAACGATGGGCTCAACGATATTGGTCGCATCCAGGCGGCCGCCCATGCCGACTTCGAGCACTGCCGTATGCACATTCGAGGACGCAAAATATAGAAAGCCGATGGCGGTGACGGTCTCAAAAAAACTCGGCAGTCCGGGTAAACAACCATCGCGTACCAGGGTGGTGGCGATCTCCTCTACGCGGTCGAAGAGGGCGGCAAAATCCTCGTCGGAAATCATCGCGCCGTTTACCTGGATGCGCTCATTGACCCGGCTCAGATGAGGTGAGGTGTAAAGGCCGGTCCTGTAGCCGGCACGGGCGAGGATGCTGGCCAGGGTAGAAGCGGTCGATCCTTTACCGTTGGTGCCGGCCACCAGGATCGAAGCGAATTTCCGCTCGGCATTGCCCAGCGCCGCCATCAGGGTGCGCATGTGCGCCAGTTCGAATTTTCGGCGAGGCGCGCCGGGTGCGGTGTGAAGTTCCTGACCGAGAGCGTGGAGACGGTCAAGGGCCGAGGCATAGGACATGTTCTTATTCTAGAGGGAATCCTGTGGGGCGAAGGGTTTGGGTGAAGGGGCTGCCAAAGATCTGCGTGAAGCCCAGAGCCCATCGCGAGGAGAAACCCAGGTCTCAAAAGCGAGACCTGGGCCACCCACTCAACATTCGTCCGCGCCAGTTTGTTCTTTGGTGACGGGTGGCAGAGCCCAGAAGCAGGTCTTCTATGCGGACGCTGGAAGCATGAAGTCCAGGGCGCGGATCAGGTAGGTCTTCAGTTCTCGACGAGGGACAATCGCGTCCAACATGCCGTGCTCGACGAGGAATTCGGAACGCTGAAAGCCTTCCGGAAGCTTCTGCCGAATGGTCTGCTCGATGACTCGAGGACCAGCGAAGCCTATCAGGGCGCCAGGCTCGGCAATGTTGAGATCACCCAGCATGCCAAAGCTTGCGGTCACACCACCCGTGGTGGGGTTGGTAAGCACCGAGATATAAGGAAGGCCGGCGTCATCCAGTTGCCCCAGGCCGGCAGAGACTTTGGCCAACTGCATCAGGCTGGCTACCCCCTCCATCATGCGCGCACCCCCGGATGCGGCAACGATGATGAGCGGTTGCCGGGCCGCAATCGCGCGATCAATGGCCCGAGCGATGGTCTCACCTACGACGCAACCCATGCTTCCGCCAATGAAGGCAAATTCCATCACACTCAGTACTACGGCATGAGGGCCAAGGTTGCCCACGGCATTGATCACCGCGTCGTTCAGGCCAGTCTCGCGCCGGGCCTTCTCCAGCCGGTCCCGATACGGCTTTATGTCGACAAATTCGAGCGGATCGGTGGATACAAGTTCCAAATCAACCAGCTGGAACCCGGGTTCGAGCAGGCTGGCGATTCGGCTTCGAGCGTCCAGCCGAAGATGGTGTCCACACTTGGGGCAGACTTGCAGGTTCGCTTCGAGATCCGCCTTAAAAACGTATTGTCCACAGCCCTCGCACTTTTGCCACAAACCCTCGGTGCGAACACTCTTTTCTGGATTTGGTTCAATCTCGCTTTCCTGCCGCTTAAACCAGGACATGTATTCCCTTCCGCCCCGCGCCCCCAAGGTTTCGCATGCTCCGCCACCCAACTCCGACTCTGGAGCATACAGCGACTACGCTCGCGATGGTTCGGATTCTGTGCAACTTTCCCTGATCAGGAAGCTGCGTTAGCACTGCTTGCATCAGTGCCCGGTGTGGTACGGATGCCCTGCAAGTATTGTAAATGCCCGGTAGAGCTGTTCCGCCAGGACCAGGCGCGCGAGCTCGTGCGGGAGGGTCATCCGTCCCAGCGACAGAGTGGTCTGTGCCTGGCTGCGGGCGCGGTCAGACCAGCCGCTTGCCGGGCCAATGGCGAAGACGATCGTCTGTTGGCCGGCGTCCCGGCGCACGCCCAGCAAGGTAGCCAGTTCTTCTGACGAGAACGCTTCTCCGCGGCTGTCGAGTAACACCAACCAGGCTGGGGTGCGTGCTCGTTGCCGGGTAACAAAGGCGAATAGCGCCTCCTCATCGCGGAAGGCCACTGCTTCGATTTTGGCGAAGGGGCTGATGCGTTTCAGATATAGGTCGGTCGCGGGTCCGAGGAGGTCGCTGCGACTACGCTGTCCGATATAGGCTAGGGTGAGATTCAGGCTGCTAGGTCCGGTTGGCTTGCGTGGCGCCTACTTGCTCCCGGACTGCTGACATGCCGGCCCCGTCGAGCACGGCGTCGATCATGGCGTCACAACCCATGCAGGAATTGATCATCATGTGATAGAGGCGCCGATCCGTCCAGTCACGGTCATAGTAGCGGCGGACATACGCTTCGCGCCGGCTGTCGGTGGCCTCGAGCTCTGACCTGGCATTGGCTGCCTGCTCGGGAAAGCGGGTTTCAAACCAACGAATCTTCCGCGACATCGAGGCGTAAACGAAAATGTTGAAGACACCGGGAACGCCCACCAGCGCACAGGCTGCGCCGCGGCCCACAATCACGCAGTTGCCATTGGCCACACATTGCTTGAGATAGTTGCGCACGAACTCGACCATGCGTTCGCTGTCGAAGACCTGGTCTTTGGGCGGAGCGGGCAGGCGGTCCACACTGCCATGCCAGAAGGACTTGCCCATCCGGTAGTACCAGGGGTCCAGACGCTCATCGCACTGCTCGGCCATGCTTTGCGGCACCCCGGCTTTATGAGCAATTTCGTCGATGAGGCAACGATCGATAAGCTTCCATTGAAGCCTGCCGGCCAGGCGGTGGGCGAATTCCGCTCCCTGGCTGCCGTACTCCCGTTCAACAGTGATCACCCTGATCATGCAGAGCCTCTCTGGGCGAGATGCTAGCACCGGCAGATCGAATAATCCATACCCTCCGCAGAGGGTCAAGGTTCGGCGAGGTCAAGGTTCGGCGAGAACTGGGTTGCGCAAGCTGCCGATGCCGGAAATCTCCACCAGCACGTCGTCGCCCGGGCGGAGCCATCGTTGCGGGGTGCGCCCCATACCCACGCCGGCCGGAGTACCGGTGCTGATGATGTCGCCCGGCGCCAGGGGCATCATGGTCGAAATGTAAGAGATCAGCTTCGGCACCTTGAAGATGAGCTCGCGGGTATTGGATTTCTGCAGAGTCTCCCCATTAATCGAGAGAGAGATGTCCAGCTGGTGAGGGTCAGCAATCTCGTCTTTGGTGACGATCCAGGGTCCCATCGGGCCGAAAGTTGGGAAGTTCTTTCCCAGGGTCCATTGCGAGGTAGCCAACTGTACGTCGCGAGCGCTTACGTCATTCAGGATGGTGTAGCCGAAGACGTGCTCTTCCCAGTCTGCCTCCGCAATATTGCGTCCGCCCTGGCCGATGACAACCGCCAGCTCCGCTTCATAGTCGGGCTGCTGGCTGGCGCGCGGCAGCAGGATGGGCTGCCCATTGCCGATGAGGGTGTGAGGGTATTTGCAAAAAACAGTGGGAACCTTGGGCGGCTCCATCTTCGATTCTGCAGCGTGATCGCGGTAATTGAGACCGATGCAGAGAATCTTGCCGGGCTTGCACACGGGTGGCTCGAGCGAGACGGAAGACAAGGGCGCAAGCAGATTCAAACCTGACTCTTCCAGCTGAACGTTGACTCCGGCCCAACGCTTAGGACCTGCGGCAATGAAGGCCAGCGCGTCCGGATATCCGAGCTGCGAGAGAGGGAAGACGTGGCCGTCCTTGAGAAGTGCAGGAGCAGTGGTTGTATCGCGACGGTAGCTAATCAGGCGCATTTAACGATTGTCCAACGCGGGGCGGAAGAATGGGTAAAAATTATGGACGCTGGTTTCGATAGAACCGCGCCCACGAGGCAGGGAAATGCATCTGCCTACAATGGGGTGACGGGGGATTGATGGACAAGCCGAACGAAGGACGAAGCCGGGTAGTGATTGAAAATGTGCAGCCACAAATCAACTGTGGTCTTTTTCCCCTCAAAAGAATTATTGGCGACCTGGTCTCGATCCAAGCAGACGTTTTCGGCGACGGCCATGATCATGTTCGAGCGCGGCTGCTATGGAAGGAAGAAGGCGCCACCAGCTGGGAAAGCACGGAGATGGTGGCCCTAGGCAATGACCGCTGGCAGGGCGAGTTTCGGGTCGACAAGATTGGCCGCTACCGCTACACCCTGGTGGGCGAGATCGATCATTTTGAGACCTGGCAGAGCGAACTCAAGAAGCGGGTAGAGGCGGGGCAGGACCTTGCCGTACCGTTTGCCACCGGCGCCGCGCTTCTGGAGCAGGTGCAACCCCGGGCAAGCAAACAGGACAGCACCAAGCTGGCCGGCTGGGCTAAGAAACTCCGGGCCGCGGGCAACAAGGATGAGGCCGCGGTCGCGCTGGCACTGCAGGATGAGTTATTGGCCACGGTGCATCGCTATCCTGATGCCACGATCGAGACGTGGAATGAGCGGGAGCTGGAAATTATTGTGGATCGGGAAAGGGCGGGTTTTTCCGCCTGGTATGAGCTCTTTCCCCGTTCCTGGTCGCCTACCCCGGGCAAGCACGGCACGCTGCAGGACGTGGCTAATCGGTTAGAGTATGTGGCGGAGATGGGGTTCGACGTACTCTACTTGCCCCCTATTTCTCCTATCGGGCACAGCTTCCGCAAAGGCAAGAACAACTCGGTGGAAGCCGCCCCAGGAGACGTGGGTAGCCCCTGGGCGATCGGCTCGGCCGAGGGCGGGCATACCTCGATTCTTTCCGCATCTGGGAACGCTGAAGGACTTCGCCAACCTGGTCAAGCGGGCCAAGCAACTGAAGATGGAGGTTGCTCTCGATATCGCATTCCAGTGCGCGCCGGATCATCCGTGGGTGACGGAGCATCCTGAATTTTTCAAGAAACGTCCCGACGGCTCGATCCAATATGCGGAGAACCCGCCCAAGAAATATCAGGACATTTACCCGTTGGATTTCGAATCGTCCAATTGGCAGGGGCTGTGGGAGGCCCTCAAAGGGGTATTCAGCTATTGGATGGATCAGGGTGTGCTGATCTTCCGCGTGGACAATCCGCACACCAAGGCCTTCCCTTTCTGGCAATGGGTCATCCCTGAGCTGAAAGCGAAAGACCCCAATGTGCTGTTTCTGGCGGAAGCCTTCACCCGGCCTCGGGTGATGGAGCGGCTGGCCAAGCTGGGCTTTTCCGAGTCCTACACGTACTTCACCTGGCGCGATAGCAAGAAAGAACTCACCGAGTACATGCTGGAACTAACTACCACCCCAGTTCGCGAATATTTCCGTCCCAACTTCTGGCCCAACACGCCCGACATTTTGCCCATACATCTGCAGACCGGCGGCTTGCCGGCCTTTCGTTTCCGCCTGGTGCTGGCGGCCACCCTGAGCTCAAACTACGGGATCTACGGGCCGGCCTTCGAGCTGGGAGAAAATACTCCGTTCAAACCCGGCGGCGAAGAATACCTGAACTCAGAGAAATACGAGATCAAGCAGTGGGATTTGACCAACCCGGCAAGCCTGAAACCGCTGATCACCCGGTTAAACCAGATTCGGGGGGCAAACCCGGCGCTCCAGAGTAACGAGCGGCTGCACTTCCACCCTACGGACAATCCGATGCTGATCTGCTATTCCAAGCGAACGGCGGATGGCAGCAACCAGATCCTTGTGGTGGTCAACCTCGATCCTTTTTTGGTACAGGCGGGCTGGGTTGAGGTGGATTTAGGCGCGCTGGGCCTGGCTCCTGACGTTACATTTGAAGTCTACGACCTGTTAGCGGATCACTCGTACAGCTGGCGAGGATCGAGAAACTACGTAGCCTTACGGCCGGCGGAGGCGCCGGGGCATGTGTTCCGTGTAACGCCGGCGGCTATATAACTTTATTGTTACGATTTAAGCAACCAAGCCGGGAGGCAGTATTGAAGCAAGCGGGAAGCGCGGCGGACCCACTCTGGTACAAGGACGCGATCATTTACGAGTTGCACGTCAAGGCATTCATGGACGGCAACAACGACGGCATCGGCGACTTCCAGGGATTGCTCACCAAGCTCGATTACGTGCAGGACCTGGGCGTAACCTGCCTTTGGCTCCTGCCATTCTTTCCCTCTCCCTTGCGGGATGACGGCTACGACATTTCCGATTACCTGAGCGTGCACCCGAACTACGGGACCATGGAGGACTTCAAAGAGTTTCTCAACCAGGCGCATGCCAGGGGTATCCAGGTGATGATCGAGCTGGTCATCAACCACACGTCCGATCAGCATCCCTGGTTTCAGCGAGCGCGCCATGCTCCCAAAGGCTCGCCGGAGCGCGACTTTTACGTCTGGAGCGACACCGATCAAAAGTATCGCGAAGCGCGCATTATCTTTACCGACACTGAAAAATCCAACTGGACCTGGGATCCCGATGCGCAGCAGTATTACTGGCATCGCTTCTTCTCTCATCAGCCAGACCTGAACTACGACAATCCTGTGGTGCTGGAAGAAGTGGTAAAGATCATGCACTACTGGCTGGACATGGGCGTGGATGGGCTGCGCGTGGACGCCATTCCTTACCTGGTGGAGCGGGAGGGAACAAACTGCGAGAATCTGCCGGAAACGCACGCGGTAATGAAGCGCATCCGGGCGGAAATCGATGCCAAGTATGCGGCCAGAACGATCCTGGCCGAGGCCAACCAATGGCCTGACGATGTGCGCATCTATTACGGCGATGGGGATGAGTGCCACATGGCCTTTCACTTCCCTCTCATGCCGAGGATGTATATGGCGCTGCGCCAGGAGGATCGGCTGCCCATCACCGACATCATGGCGCAAACTCCGGCTATCCCCAATAACTGCCAGTGGGGGCTATTTCTGCGCAATCATGACGAGCTTACGCTCGAAATGGTAAGTGACTATGAGCGCGATTACATGTACCTGGCCTACAGCGCGGATCCCCGTATGCGCATCAACATCGGCATCCGCCGGCGGCTGGCGCCCCTGGTGGATAACAGCCGGCGCCGCATCGAACTGCTGAACAGCCTGCTGTTTTCTTTTCCCGGTACGCCGATTGTTTATTACGGGGATGAGATCGGGATGGGCGACAACATATACCTGGGCGACCGGAATGGTGTGCGCACGCCGATGCAGTGGAACGGAGACCGCAATGCGGGCTTTTCCCGGGCCGTGCCAGCCAAGCTGTACAGCCCCGTCATCATGGACCCGGTTTGGGGCTATGAGGGGCTGAACGTCGAAGCACAGCAGAGCGACCCTTCGTCGCTGCTGAGCTGGATGCGCAACATGATTGCGCTGCGCAAGCTGTTCCAGGTTTTTGGCCGGGGCACGCTTTCTTTCCTTAATCCCACCAATCGCAAGATCCTCGCCTATATCCGCGAATATCAAAACGAAAAGGTCCTGTGCGTGGCCAATCTTTCCCGCTTTGCGCAGCCGGTGGAGTTGGACCTCTCCGCCTTTGTGGGACTGGTGCCGGTGGAGATGCTGGGCTATGTGGAGTTTCCCAGGATTCGTACCACTGCTTATCCCTTGACGATTGGGCCGTACGGCTTTTTGTGGCTGGAGTTGCAGCCCTCGCCGGAGCCCGCACCAAGCCTGCCGGAGGCCGGAGAACCAGAAATTGCGCTCAGCGGAAACAGTGACTGGATGAGTGTTCTCGAAGGCAACGGCCGCCGCGAACTGGAAGAAACCGTGCTGCGGAATTACCTGCCGCGGCAACGATGGTTTGGCGCCAAATCCCGGGTGATCACCGGGACCCGTATTGAAGATTGGGCAATGTTCAATCAGGGGGAGAGTGCCCTGGCATGGGTTGAGGTGCAGTATTCCGAAGGAGACCCCGACACCTACCTGGTCACTCTGGGGTTGATGTTTGGTAAGGCGGCCGAGGAGCTGCGAAAGGAGTCGCCGAACGCGGTGTTGACGCGGGTAAGCTCAGCAGAAGCGGTGGGTGTGCTGCACGAGGCCATCTTCAACGACACCGCCAATGCAGCCCTGCTGGCGATGATTTCCACGCACGGGGAAATTCCCTCGCGTGAGGGCCAGCTCATCGGTATACCCAGTACGGTACTGCCTCAGTTACAAGGGGAAGCGGGTCCGCCTCCTGCGCCACGGCGCGGTTCGGCGGAGCAGAGCAACACCTCCATTCTGTTCGGCGACAAGCTGATCATGAAGTTGTTCCGCAGGCAGCAGGCCGGCCCAAACCCAGACACGGAGATCGGCCGCTATCTCACCGAGCAAACGCATTTTACTCATATCGCGCCCTTCGGTGGGGCCATCGAATACAAGCGCGAGGGGCAGGAAACCTCGACGTTGGCGATGTTGCAAGGCCTGGTCAGCAATGAGGGCGATGGGTGGCAATGGACGCTGGAAGAATTGGATCGGTATTACGAGGCCAGCGCTGCGGAGAACTTTACCCAAGGTGTTATCCCTGATGGTCCGGCAAGCCTGCTGCAGCTGAGCCAAGCCAGCGAAACGAAGTTTGCCCGCGAGCACGTGGGTACTTATCTCGACGCCGCTGCTTTGCTGGGCAGGCGAACGGCGGAGATGCACCTGGCGTTGGCTTCGACGACCCACGACCCGGCATTCATGCCCGAGCCGATGAATTCGAAGGACATCGATCTGCTGCGCGATGAGCTGATAGCTCATGCCAGCAGCGCCTTCGATGCGCTCAAGGCCAATGTAGCTCGCTTGCCCGATGGGGTGCTGGAAAGAGCGGGGCTGGTGCTGAGCCGGCGGACCCTGGTGCTGGATCGTTTCCGCCAATTGGCTGCGGGCGAGATTCATGCGCTGCGCACCCGCATCCATGGGGACTATCATTTGGGTCAGGTGCTGCGGTCCAAGGGTGACTTCGTAATCCTGGACTTTGAGGGGGAACCGGCGCGTTCTCTGGCCGAGCGCAGGACTAAGCAATCGCCTTTGAAGGATGTTGCGGGCATGCTGCGCTCTTTCAGCTATGCGGCATTTTCGGCGTTGATGAAATACTCGACGCGGCGACCGGAAGATTTTCAACGGTTGGAGCCATGGGCGCATTTATGGGAACAATCGGTGTCGTCGGCTTTCCTGCGCACGTATTGCGGGTATGCGCGAGGAGTGGAAGTGGTTCCCTCCGAACCGCTCATGTTTGAGCAGTTGCTGGAGGCTTACGTAATCGACAAGGCGTTCTATGAGCTGGTGTACGAGTTGAACAACCGGCCCAGCTGGGTGATGATTCCGTTGACGGGGATTCTGAGTTTGCCGCTGTAAGAGGGTTTGGAGAGAAGAAAATGGCGCGGACGATGTTGAGTGGGTGGCCCAGGTCTCGCTTTTGAGACCTGGGTTTTGCTCGCAAATGGGTCATTTGCGCGCAAAACCCAGGTCTCAAAAGCGAGACCTGGGCCACCCACTCAAAGTTACACGTTAAGATCCGATGTAGGACCGAAGGTAGACGCATGGCAAAGCTGGAGCTTGCGGAAGAGACAAAAGCAGGGGTGGAAGAGATAAAGGAAGCCGATCTGCTGATCGCAGTGGCTGCGCCGGTCGAGGCTGAGCAGCTGCGGACTGCGGCCACACGGGCAATCCTCGGCTTGGGCGAGTCCAGCCTGGGTGCTCTGCGCACCGTGGTTGCCTTTCCTGGGGTAAGCGGTACTGAGCCTGTGGCCAAGGTCGAAATGGATCTTGATGAGGCGCAGACCCATGACCGGCTGCACTTTTTACCGTATGCGATGCCCCCCGGCAGCCCCGCCAAAATTCCCTGGCTGCCTACGGCAAGCATTTACCAGGCCCTATTCGCTATGGCACGAGAAATGGGGGTCAGCGCCTGTGCCGTGATCGCTCCTGATCTGGCCGCGCTGGATTCGAATTTTCTAGCGCCGATGATCGCTCCTGTTTTTGAACAGCGCTTCGAACTCGCCATGCCTCTGTACGCCCTGGGAAAGTTCGACGGCCTGCTGAACTCAAGCATCCTGGCTCCCCTCACGCGCTCACTTTATGGACGGCGGGTGCGCTTTCCTCTGGCGCAGGACTTCTGCTTTTCCGGGAAAATGATTCCGGATATGGAAGTGGCGCTGCAGCGAACCATCGCCCAGGGGCAATCGACCTTCTGGCCGGCCACCGAAGCTGCCATCCGCGATCGTGGAATATGCCAAGTGCATGTCGAGACCCACCACGCTCCCGCCGAAGGCGTGGATCTGAGCACAGTCTTGTCCGAGACCGTGGGATCTTTGTTTGCGGAGATGACAGTCAATGCTCCGCTCTGGCAGAGGGTCCGGGGCTCTCAGGCGGCCATTACCGTGGGTACTCCGGTGCCGCCGCCGGCCGATGGAGCGGGAGCCGATACTACGCCGATGGTGGAGACGTTCCAGCTCGGTTTCCGCAATTTGCAGGAAGTGTGGTCCCTGGTGCTGCCACCGGTCACGCTTTTGGAGCTGAAGCGGCTGGCGCGGCCCAGCACGGAACGCTTCCACCTGCCCGACGAGCTCTGGGTGCGCATCGTATACGACTTTGCGTTGGCTTATCGCCTGCGTACTCTCAGCCGCAGCCATTTGTTGGGGGCGCTTACCCCGCTCTACCTGGGTTGGGTAGCCTCGTACGCTCTGGAAGTAGGCAACGCCAGCGCAGCGGAGGCAGAGCAAAGGCTGGAGAAGCTGGCTCGCGCCTATGAAGAAGGCAAGCCGTATCTATTATCGCGGTGGCGTTGGCCAGACCGCTTCAACCCTTAGGGCCGGAGGAGAGCATTATGTGGACTCAAGTGTCGCAGTCACTGCACGAATCGATGGCTCGGGTCATCAGCCGCATCGCCACGCTGCTTCCGGGAATTCTGGCGTTTATCCTTGCGGTGTTGTTCTTCGCCGCCATTGCGTGGGCGCTCGCATGGCTGGTCCGTTCGTTTCTTAACGGGATTCGCATCGACGAGCGGCTGGCGCGGGGGACCAATGCGATCGCGGAGTGGTCGCCTACCTATACACCCACTACGCTCATCACCCGGGTAGTTTTTTGGTGCGTGGTGCTGATCGGGTTTTTGGTTGGCCTGGAAGCGTTTGGCGCATCGTCAGACAATGTGCTCTCTGCACGCCTGCTGGGCTATATTCCCAATGTTGTGGGCGCGGTGGTGTTGCTGATTCTGGGCAATGTGATCGCGCGGTTTCTTTCCCGCAGTGTGTTGATCGGCGCGGTGAATATGAATCTGCATTATGCGCGGCTGTTGAGCCTGGGCGTCAAGTGGCTGGTGTTGGTGCTTACCGCGGCGATGGTGCTCGATCATCTTTCGATCGGGGCTGCCATCGTGGACCTGGCGTTCGGAATTCTTTTTGGTGGCATTGTGCTGGCGCTGGCGCTGGCCGTGGGCCTGGGTTCGCGTGACCTGGTAAGCCGATCCCTGGAGCGCGAGGCTGCCGGGCCCGGACCCGAGGCCGTGGCGGAAAAGCAATTCCGTCATTTCTGATTTTCGAATAAGAACTTTCCAGTAAGACGGGCCCTGGGCGGACTGAGTGCGCGGGGAAAAACCGCAGATCTCTCCACTGCGCTACGCTCCGGTCGAGATGACAAAGGGGAGAGTAGTTATGGTCCGGACCGGATGTCCGGGGAAAAGAAACAGCAGGTCTCCTCCACTACGTTTCGCTCCGGTCGGGATGACAATTCTGTTGTGCCCGCAAAAGCCTCCCCGAGAAATATTTGACGGCCGCAATAAAATTGTCATCCCGACCGGAGCGAAGCGTAGTGGAGGGACCTGCGGTTTCATTTTCCCGTACTTACGCAGACTCGACGCCCGGCTCTTTTCCCAGGGTTAATGGAGCTTTGCGGGCGGTTGCGTCTGTGAGAAGGTTGTGTCAGACGACATGGACAGAAAGATGAAAGTCGCGATTCTAGGCTTTGGCACCGTGGGTAGTTCGGTTGCCAGGATTTTGTGCGAACATCCGCCTGAGGGCGTGGAGCTGGGCTGTATCTTCAACCGCGGAATCGAGCGTAAACGCGTCTCGTGGGTTCCCTCGACCGTGCTCTGGAGCGAGGACTTCAGCCAGGTGATGGGGTGCAATCCCGACATCGTCGTTGAGCTGGCAGGGGGGCTTCATCCGGCGGGGGAGTGGGTTCGTGAAGCGCTGGCCGCGGGAAAGTCAGTGGTTACCGCGAATAAGAAGTTAATTGCCGAACAGGGCATTGCGCTCGAAGCGCTGGCCCGCCAGCGAGGATGCCAGCTGCTCTACGGGGCCGCAGTGGCTGGCGGCGTTCCAGTTATTCCCGCGGTGCAGCAGGGCCTGGCAGGCGACCGCATCAACCGCATCCACGGTATTTTGAACGGGACCTGCAATTTTATTCTCAGCAACATGGAAGACGGGGCGGAGTTTGCGCCCACGTTGCGCGAGGCGCAGGAACGCGGTTATGCGGAGGCGAATCCCACCGAGGACGTGGATGGGTTCGATGCCCGGGCGAAGCTGGTCATCCTCTCCCGCATCGGGCTCCGGGTGGAGGTGCTGCCGGAAGAAGTTGCCTGCCGCACCATCAGCGATGTTTCAGCGATCGACTTTGCCTACGCCAAGGACCTGCAATGCACCATCCGGCAAATTTCGCGCGCCGAGGTGAGGGACAGAGAGCTGCTGGCTACGGTCGGGCCCATGCTGGTGCCGCGCAGTTCACCGTTGTCGTGGTCACGGGGAACGGAAAACATGGTCATTTCCGGTGGACAGTACGGCGGCCAAACGGTCTTCTCCGGACACGGGGCGGGGGGAAATCCGACTGCGGTTGCCGTCATCTCCGATGTGTTGGCAATCGCCCATGGCGGCTGCCCGGTCACCATCACCAGCACCCGGGCCCGGGTAGATGGCGACTTTGTCGTGCCCCACTACATCCGGTTTGTGGTCGATGACAGCCCTGGAATCGTGGCGGCGATCGCGGGGCACCTTGCTGAGCAGGACATTAATATCAATGCGCTGTTACAGAAGCCGGGGTACGCAAAAGACCGTCTGCCTTTTGTGGTCACGGTCGAGCCGTGCCGCAGCTCGGCGTTGAAAGCGGCACTAAAGAAAATTGCGCAGCTGGATTGTATGCAGGCGCCACCGTTTGATTTACAGATGTTGGAGGAGTAGCAGGAAACACGACTTCAGTGGCCCAGGACCGGGTGGGCCTCGTAAGGCTCCTCCAGGGCTTTCATTTCGTCTTCGGTGAGGCGGATGTCAAGGGCTTCGATCGCTTGATCCAGGTGCGACATATTGCTGGCTCCGATAATGGGTGCGGTGACCCCGGGTTTTGCGAGCACCCAGGCGAGAGCAATTTGTGCATTCTGAACTCCCCGCCTTTTGGCGATTTCGGTGAGCCGTTCCACCACTTTGAAATCTGAGGGGCGGTAGTAGAGCTTCTGCGCAAAGTCATCGGTTTTTGCGCGCACTGTTTCGCCGCGGCTTTCAGCATTCCGGTTTCCGGCTAGAAAACCGCGCGCCAGCGGGCTCCAGGGAATGATCCCCACGCCCTCTTCCAGACAAAGAGGATTCATCTCCCGCTCTTCTTCCCGATAAACCAGGTTGTAATGGTTCTGCATCGACACAAAGCGGGCAAGACCCATCATGCGAGAAGTCTGGAGCATTTTCAGGAATTGCCATGCATACATGGACGAGGCGCCGATGTACAGCACTTTGCCGGCACGCACCAACTGGTCCAGAGCCTCGAGCGTTTCTTCAATGGGTGTGTGCGGGTCAAAGCGATGGATCTGGTAAAGATCCACGTAATCCGTCTGCAGCCGGCGAAGACTTTCATTAATGGAATGCACGATGTGTTTCCGGGACAGACCCTTCTGGTTCGGATCGTCACCCATAGGGTTGAAGACTTTCGTAGCGATTACCAGTTTGTCTCGTGATGGTCCGTATTCCTTGAGCGCGCGCCCGGTAATCTCCTCGCTGACGCCGAGCGAGTACATATCGGCGCTGTCAAAGAAATTGATGCCGGCTTCCAGTGCTCGACGGTAAAACGGCCGAGCCTCAGCCTCCTCCAACACCCACTCACGCCACTTCTTCGACCCGTAGGTCATGGTTCCGAGGCAGAGGCGGGAAACTTTGAGACCAGCTGAACCAAGCTTCACGTAATCCATAGAACCCCTAATTACCGGCGGCCTTCTTCTTACCTGGAGTCTCTTTAAACGCGCACAGGAGCACGTGAGTAGAGTTCAGGAGAGGATGAAGCCAGCTCGACTGCCCGCCAGCCAAAGGAAGGAGCCAAATCTGCTGCGTCCGGGCAGCAAGCTGCTGGTAGGAGTCGAACACGCTATAGGAGTATTGAATGCCATCCTCCTCGGAGACGATGTACATCTTTCCCCTGGTCTGCACGAATCGAGCGGCGCGCCACAAACCGCATTTGTAGAGTGCGGTCTTAAGCAAGCGAGCAGGATGGCTGCCTTGCCCGAAGCGATTGGAGTCGGATAGGAAGACAGCCCGCTTCGCCACCCGGAGCATCTCTCCGACCATGCGAGCAGGGTCGGCCACGTGGTGCAGAACTCCACATTCAAAGACCGCGTCAAAGGTTGCATCTTCGAACGGAAGCTCGTAACCACTGCCCTGCAGCAATACACCCTTGGGCACACCATTGGCTTCCGCCCTCTCGATCATTGCGGCCACCGGCTCGATGCCGCGCACTTCTTTTCCACGATCCTGCAAAAAGCGAATACCTCTGCCGGTTCCTGCGCCGACATCGAGGAAGGTTTGCAGTCCGAATGCGTTGCTGATCATCTCCATGTATTGCAGAGCCAGATTGTGCTCATGGTCCTCGCTGTCGTTATGCATGGAGTCATAAGCCGCGGCGCTTTGTTCGTAGTATCTCGCCTGCAAAGTTTCCGCAGATTCAGTCATGGCGTATAGGGTATCAGGCATGAATCCGTTTTAGCGTTGCAACTCGATTGCCGCAGAAAGCGTCTAGGTAGCCATGGAAATCGAGCTACGCCGGTTGATCGGTCATCAAGTGATCGTGATGGGCCCAAACTTTGTCGATAACGCGAAGCTGCAGAGTGTGAAGCTGCTGGCTGTGGAAGAAGCCGGCATATGGATCGAGAGCCAGGAAGCAGTCGACAAGATTATTGCGAGTTTGCAAAAGAAGCCTTCGACGGAGGGCCTCGCCTTTTTCATTCCCTTCGGGCAGATTACGGCCATCGTGGCAGGTTTCGAACCGTCCCGTATTGAGTGACGCGCCTGGGTAAGCCGAGCACCAGGGCTAAAGCCCTCAATTTGTATACGGGGGCGTTCCCGCGGGTGAGAAAACCCGCGGCCCCGGACTAAAAGTCCGGGGCTGGCACAGGTTAAGCTGTGCGTTGATCCGAAACGGCAACTTAGTCTGTTCTTAGCGCGCGCATTGGCTCCAGGCTGGCGGCTATGCGGGCGGGCAGGAGTGCGGCAAGAAAGGCAGCCGTGCACAGCACCAGCAGCGTGCTGCACAGAATTAGCGGATCGTAAGGCTTTACCCCGAACAGCTGGCTGGCCATGGCGTGACCGCCCAGGATCGCGACCGGAATGCCAATCGCCAGGCCAATGCCTACCTGCAGAAATGCTCCCCGCAATACCATCCGCAGCACACTCATACGATCGGCGCCCAACGCCATGCGGATACCAATTTCACTGGTCCGGCGTTCCACTGAGTAGGCAGTCACACCGTAAAGTCCGATTGAGGCCAGTACCAGGGCCAACACGCCGAAGAACGACGTGAGCTTGGCGATCATGGCCTGCTGGGTGAAGTTGGCCTTGACCTCTTCGGCAAAGCTTTCAAAGTTAATCACCGCCAGATCAGGATTCACCCGCGCAATGGCGCGTCGCACCTGCGCTTCCAATCCAGGAAGGTTGCCCGCAGTCTCTATCTCGATTGCGTTCAGATATTGTGACCGATCCTCAAACTGCTGGTACCGCGGCTCGGCACCCGGAACATTCTGTCCCTGGGCGAGAAAGTACATGGGGCGCATTTTCTCCGAGGGGCCCCAATAATGCGTATCCTCCGTTACCCCGACGATCTCAAAATATTCAGGATGCTTGAGATCATCGCTGAAGTGTTTTCCGATGGCGTGGCCGTCTTTGAAATATTTCTTCTCAAAGAAGCGGTTGACGACAGCGACGTTGCGCGTGGTTGGCGTGTCCTGTTCATTCATAGCTCGGCCTTCAACGATCCTGGTCCCGATGGTTTCGAAATAATGCGGGCTGGCTCGCAGCCATGACGCTCCATGATCGTGTTCGCCTGGCTGCGGTGGCGGCTCTCCCGCGATGAAGACGCCCTCGCCCCAGTTGTCGCCCTCCATCGGGCTGTACAGGGAAAAGCTAACCTGCTTCACGCCAGGAATTGCCGCGAGGTTGATGTGTAGCTGGCGGTAGAGTGCTTCGAGCTGGTTGGGTTTGTAACCGGCCATCTGCGGGTCAATGTGGAGGACGTAGCGGTTCGCGGTGACAAATCCGAAGTCCTGGTGTTGCATCTTGCTCAGGCTTCGCGCCAGCAGGCCGGCCGCACAAAGCAGGACCAGCGAAAGAGCAGCCTGCACCACGACCAACGATTTGTGCCCCCAACCTGCATGATCTGAGGTGGAGCGGTTCGCTCCCCGCAAGGCATTCACCGGGTTTGCTTTGGACGTCAACCATGCCGGAGCAACTCCAAAGAGGATCCCGGTCAGCACCGAAACCAGCAGGGCAAACGCAAGCACCGGCAGCGAAGGACTTGAGGTTATGGGCACGGGGTCATTGCGAAAGGCAAGAAACAGAATCACCCTGGTGCCGGCAAACGCGACCGCAATTCCCGCCGCGCCGCCCAGCACGGCGAGCACAATACTTTCCGTCAGGGTTTGCCGTATCAACGCCGCGCGCGGCGCCCCCAGCGCCGACCTTACCGCGGTTTGCTGCTGGCGATTCGCCGCCCGGACCAGCATCAGGTTGGCAAGGTTGGCGCAGGCAATCAGCAGGACGAAGCCGGAGACCCACATCAGCAAATGCAGTCCGTCTTTGTATTGGTCCCGCATCATCTGCACCCCGTTGCCGCCATGCGAGAAGTGCAGCGTTTGCTTAGCCACCAGCGGCTTGTCGCGTTCCTCGACCTTGCTCAAGGGGCTCAGCAAAAATTGACGCAACTGCAGCAGCATATGCGCTTCGATGGGCTGGGGGTCTGCGCCGGGGCGAATGCGGCCGATCAGATCCAGCCAATCCAGGGAAGCATCTTCCAGGATGGTGCCGGTGGGGCTGATCAAGGGCTCGTCGTTGAGGGGAATAAAGAAAGACGGTGGAGTACTCTGCACACGGTCGCCGAAGAATCCCGGTGGCGTGATCCCGATCACGGTAAATGGCTGGCTGTTGATGACAAAACCGGCGCCGATCACAGACGGGTCTTTGGCAAATTTTTCCTGCCAGGTTCGAAAGCTCATCATGGCCACGGCAGGAGCTACCTTTCGATCATCGTTGGGTGCGATCGCGCGCCCCATGTAAGGGAGAATGCCAAAGGTGGAAAAATAATTGCCGGAGACGTACTCGCTTTGGAAGGGTTCGGATGGCCTGTTGCTGCCATTGCGGCGAACACCGAGCATGGTTTGTCCGGCCTGGAAGGCGGCCAACTCTGCGAAACCAGTGGCTTCGGCGCGAAATTGCTTGTATTGCTCGTAGGAGAAGAGCGTCCAGTTGTCCTGCATGCCGCCGTTAACGCAGCAATTCTCTTCGTTGCCGACGCGCCACAAATCTGCAGGGTTGACCACCGGCAGCGACTTCAACAGCACTGCATAGACCAGGGTAAAGATCGCTGTGGTGGCGCCTATGCCAAGCGCCAGGGTGAGAATTGCGGTCGCCGTGAATCCTGGCGCCTTGGCGAATTGACGTAGTGCGTAACGGATATCTGCTGCAAGCTGCATCCCGGCTCCTCCGCAAAGGTACATACGGCGAAGCCGGGCGTCTGGTTCGATTTATTTCAGGGGTGCTGGTCACGGTCTGGGGCTGCGCGGCGGCGGCGGCCACTCAAGAGGTAGACTGCGGCGCGCAGCTCAAGCAGGGGATCGTCCGACGGGTCAATGCCGTCCACGCGAGGGATTGGATCGAAGATGATCTGCTTTTGCTCATGGGCCTGGTCGAGTATCGGCTCAGTAAACGAAAGCAGTCCCAGGTCCAGCAACTTGCGGCTCTCCGGCCACTGAATGGTTACATCATTTACCTCATCACCGTCCTCGGCCAACTGAGCAACCACTCTGAATTTGACCGGTTCGTTGGCCACGCGGTGTTCTATCTCCTCGAAGAGATAGTTGGGCGGTTTAGCGGCTACTGCCGCAGAATCCAGATGTTCCTCACCGGCCACCGGGAGGATGCGATAGCGTCCGTAGCGACCGATGCCGTCCTTGTTGAGGAACTTCATGGCGGCAAGACCATAATACGATTCGCGCGCGAAGCTCGATGGCGGCGGCTTGGGGGTCTGCACAAAGGCGAGAGCAGCAGGATGGGTTCCCAGATATTTTTCCAGCGGCGAGCCAGGGATATGCGTCAAGTCGGTCAAAGAGATGGAGGTAAGGAGTTCCAGAAAGTCCTGTCCGGTGCGCGCTGGAAAGGCGTTGGTCGAGTGGGCCACGATATCGGTGTGCACGCGCTCGGCAAGATGGAAACGGATCGCACAACCGCGCGGATCTGCATTGGGATCATTGTCCGGGATCACCGGAATGCCGGTGGAGTTGGAGAAACGCACCGTCGCCGGCGTGGATGGTCGGTTGAAGTGGGGCGTCCTGCTGAGCGTGGCTGCTTCCGCCGTGGGCGTAAAGGTTCCATGCAGCATGATGCCCTTTGCGTGAGCCGGGCGAACGCCGGGGTGAGCCCCAAAGAGAACTTCGAATTTCTGCAGTATTTCGTTGCTGAGGGCAATAATTTTTTCGTCGGTCGGTAGCGGCATGAATTTTGCTCCTGAGATTTGAAAGGGTCCACGGTAACGATGCTGCCCGGCGGGAATGGTCGCCTAAAACAACCATACTCGCGATTTGTTACGAACCGTCTTGGGCTGAGCGTTTCCCCTGCAAGCACACATCTGGTGATGGCCAGAATATAGTTAAGTAGTTGCAGGAGGCGGGCTTGGAGAGCGACGGCGGGCAGGTAACGCGACTATTGAAAGCGATGCACGCGGGAGATGCGCAGGCAGCAGAGAACCTGCTGCCGCTGGTTTACTCAGAACTGCATCGGTTGGCAAAAGGTTACATGCGGCGGGAACGCCCCGACCATACGCTGCAGGCAACGGCGCTGATCAACGAAGCGTATCTACGTTTGGTCGGCGAAGATATCGATTGGAATAGCCGCGCGCACTTTATCGGCCTGGCAGCGAACGTCATGCGGCGAGTGTTGGTCGACTACGCGCGGGGCCGTAACGCAGAGCAGAGAGGCGGAGGATTGCAGCGTGTGGAGATGCAAGAGGAGCTGGCCATTTCGCCCGCAAAGCTGGATGAGGTAGAAGAACTGGATGCGGCGCTCAAGAAGCTGGAAATGGAGAACCCGCGACAGGCTCGGGTGGTCGAGCTGCGGTATTTTGGCGGCCTATCGGTAGAGCAGATTGGAGCCCTGCTGGAGATTGCTCCGCGATCGGTCAAGCGGGACTGGGCGCTGGCGAGAATCTGGTTGTTTCGCGAGTTGCGGCCAGAAAAAAAATAATTTTCAACTCGTGGCCCTTTTCCGGGAGCGGTTCCGCCTTAGTAGGTGAAGGCGGTTAAAGACGCCTTCCAAAAGGAGAACCGCCATGAGCACACTTTCGATGTTGAAGTTTCGCGCCAGCATTTTCGCCGCAGTTGTTGCTTTCGCTCCCTTCTCGCTCGCATCGCACGCCCAGGATTCCGGCATGCGTGCTCAGGTGAACGTACCTTTCGGATTTCAAACCGGTTCTCAGCATTATGCTCCGGGGGTGTACACCATTGAAATGGAGAACGACTACACCCTGCTGATTAGCGGAGCGTCGCAGTCATCGATGGCCCTCACGTCGGTCGAGGATAAAGCCCAACCAGCGAAGCGGGGAACGGCTGTGTTCCACAAATACGGTAACCAGTATTTTCTGAGTGAGATCACGGTCGCGGGGAAGTGCCGTTCCCTTCACCTGACTCCCTCCAGGACCGAGAGCGAATTGCGCCGCGGGGAAAAGAAAACGGCGGGCGTAGAACTGGCACTGTTACAAAACTCACGCTAGCCAGCTGCCGCACTCTCCAGACTTTATTCGTCCGTGCCAGTTTTTTCGCCTTAGATGGAGAGCCGTCCGCTTCTACCCAGGTGGGCGGCTCTCTCTACTTTCCGATGCAGAAGGTAGAGAAGATCAAATTGAGAATGTCGTCGGTGGTGGTTTCGCCGGTGAGCGAGTCGAGATGACGAAGAGCTCCGTAAAGATCGAGAAGCACCATTTCGTGGGGAATATTTTGCGCTGCTGCAGAGCCTGCAGCAGCCAGCCCTTCCAACGTTGCCGTCACGGCTTCGTAGTGACGCAGGCTGGTCAGCATGCCGGTTTCGGTTTCGACCGTGCTCTCGCCTACCAAGGCCAGCATTTTTTGCTTCAATTCACCCACACCTTCTCCGCTGAGTGCTGAGGTGTGGACGAGCGGGAGACTGAGGCCGTCCAGCGCGCCCTGCATGGAGACGGACGGATGAGCCAGATCGCTCTTGTTGACCACGACCAGCGCGCGGCGCTGGGCCAGCGTTGCCAGCAGCTCTAATTCTTTCTGCTCCGGAACTACCGTGGCATCCAACACCATCAGCACCATGTCGGCATCCGCCAAGGCTTCGCGCGATTTGCGAATGCCGATCTGCTCGGCTTCGTCGCTGGCTTCCCGCATGCCTGCGGTGTCCACGAGCTCGACCGGAATTCCCCCCAGGGAAACGCGCTCGGTCACCAGATCGCGGGTGGTTCCGGGCGCCGCGGTGACGATGGCACGCTCGCGCTGCACCAGGCGATTGAAGAGCGAAGATTTTCCGGCGTTTGGCCGGCCCACGATCGCCAGCATCAAGCCAGCATGCACAATGCGTCCGCGGGCGAAGCTATCTGCTACCGGCTGGAGCAGGGCGCGAATCTCATCTGTCCTTTTGACAATCTCAACGCCCGGGAGCACATCGATATCGTCTTCCGCAAAATCAATTCCCGCTTCCAGCAAAGCGATCAGGGCAACCAGCCCTTCTTTGATGGGCTTGATGCGCCGGGAAAGTGCGCCGTGCAACTGCTGTGCAGCCACGCGCGCCTGGTAAAGCGTCTGCGCTTCGATCAGATCATGCACTGCTTCGGCCTGGGTTAGATCGATGCGACCACTTAGGAAGGCGCGTTGGGTAAACTCACCGGGCGCGGCGAGACGCGCCCCGCCACGGAGTGCCTGACGTACCAGGGTCTCCAGAATGATGGGTGAGCCGTGCGCCGCTACTTCGACCACATCTTCGCCGGTATAGGAATGGGGCTCGGCAAAGAAGGTGACGACTGCCTCGTCGAGCTTCTCCTGGGTGTCGAGGTCGAGCACATCGGCGAAGCGCGCCTGGGCATGGGCTAAAGGATTTCGCAGGCGCAGCATGGGCTCGGCAATACGGGTCGCGTCAGGTCCCGAGAGCCGCACGATCCCAATGCCGCCGCGGCCGGGCGGTGTGGCAATGGCCACAATGGTCTCGTTCTTGTAGTGGATGTGTGGGTCGGGCTGCATGGAGCCTCGAGCGAGCGAATGCCCAAACTACATTCGTCTGGATGGCCGCAGCCCAGAGCTGCTCACGCCCGAGGGCTTCGGGCGCACCGCACCCTTGGGATAGACGACTACGAAACGGCGCAACCCCTCCCCGCTACTCTCGGTTTCGAGATCGGCATAGTCGCGGAAGGCCAGGTGCAGCATTCGCCGCTCGCGCGAACTCATGGGAGCAAAACTGTAGGGCTGCGATGTGCCGCGGACGCGCTCGGCAGCCGTCTCGGCCGCGAGTTTCAATTCCCGCGCGCGCAGGGCTTTGAAGTTGTTGGCGTCGAAGGAGACAATGTCGTGCTCCTCGGCTTCGAGGCGCACGATCTTGGCTGCGATGTGTTCTAACGCCCGCAGCAACTCGCCTCCGCGCTGCGTCAGCAGGACCGCATCCGGGCCGGCCATCTCCACATAAATCTCCCGGGCTTCGAGACCGTCGGGATCCCGGGCTCCTGCACCGGCGGTGATCCGGTACTTGAGTCGTAGGCCGCCAGTGGTGGTCAGGGTCTTGAGGAATGCTGCAATCTTCTGAGCTGCAGCCGCGTGGTCAGCTATCGGCATCGGTTTAGTATCGCACTTTGGATAGCATGAAGTCAGCCGCGCAGGAGATCAAATCTGGCGCGGGGTAACTCGTCAAAAATCACTCAAAAACGTTAGCCGCCCATTTCCGGACGCTTGCGAGGTTCCAGTCCAGCCTTACGAAGCGCAGGCCGGCCACCGCTGCGTTTGGCAGCCCGCTTGGCGGCGATTTCGCGCATCTGCTTTCCAATGCCGGTGCGATTCATGATGGCCTGCTGGATCACGTTGATCACGTTGCCAAAGGCCCAGTAAAGGGCTAGCCCGGAACTAAGATTCCAGGTCATGAAGCCGAAAAAGACCGGCATGGTGAAGGCCATCATTTTCTGCTGTGCGGGGTCCATGCCCGGCGATGGGGTCAGGTACTGCACCAGGAACATGGTCACGATAAAGAAGACGGGCAAAATGTGCAGCGGGTCGGGAGCGGCCAAATTGTGGATCCACAGCCAGGGCGCCTGGCGCAACTCGATGGTATGCAGCAGCATGCGATAAAAGGCAAAAAGTAATGGCCACTGCACCAGCATCGGCAGGCAGCCGCCGAACATGTTCACACCCTCTCGCTTTTGCAGGTCGAACATTTCCTTGTTCATGTCCGCGCGGCGGGGATCGGTCGCTTTGTACTTCTTGTACTTCTCCTTGATCGCGTTCATCTCCGGCTGGATGCGCTGCATCTTCAGAGCCGACTTCATCATCTGGATGCGGGTGGGCAACATGGCCAGGTTGATCACCAGGGTGAGAACCAGAATGGCCCAGCCCCAGTTGGAGACGATATGCTCATGGACCCAACGCAACGCCAGGAATAAAGGTTTGGCGATGATGCCCGAATAACCGAAGTCCACGGCCGGTTCGAGACTGGGTCCCGTCTGCGCGCCATTCGAGGTAGCCCGGACGGATGCGAGCACGTCGATCACCTTGGGGCCGGCAAAGAGGCGCATGCTGGTGTGCCCGGAAGCGGAGCCCATCGCGGCGCCGAGCACAGACGCGGAATCCGTCTGATCCGTCTTGCCATGGCGTGGTACGTCGACCGCGTCGTGCAGACCGACGAGCAAGGTCTGCGATGGGGTGTCGGGAAGGAAAATGGCTGCGAAGGAGAGGTCGCTCACCCCGGCCCACTCGAAGGGCCCGGGAATGGTGGCGCCCCCTGAGATCTTCTTGGCCGCCTGGTTCTCGTTCTTACCACCCTGCATGGTGTCGAACTGCGAGGCGGCAAAATCGGGCAGCGTGTCCTGATCGCCGAATCCGCTGGGCCACGACACCAGGGCCGTGACCGGGTTCCCATGATCGGTCGTCGTCAAATCCACGTGTACGACGTAGGTCGAATCGAAGGTGAATGTCTTCTTCACCTCCAGCCCGTTGTTCGAGTAGGTGAATGTCAGGGATCCAGGAGCATTCAACTTGCCTGTCGCCGAGGGCACATACAACGCCTGTGCCAGCTGGGTGCGGAGGTTTGCGTCGTAGGTCCAGAGGGAGAGGGGATAGCCAAGCTTGGCCGCGGCTTTTTGGTTGACCAGGTCCAGCGGTTTGCCGGCATCGTCTTTATATTTCTTGAGGATCCAGGAGACGGCCTGGCCGCCGCGATTGGAAAAAGTAATGCGATAGAGCTCGTTCTCGACGACGGTTGTGGATTCGTTTGTGGCGACCACGGCAGGGGTGGCGGTTTTGGCGGAATCCGGAGCCGCGGTCGTTGGGGTGGTGACCGATGTTCTGGCCGGTGCAGTCGAAGCCACCTCGGCCGGAGTCTCCGGTTGCGGCTTTTTCTTGGGCGAAAAATACTGCAAGCCGAGAAAGATCAAGACAAAAACGACGGAGAAAATGAGCAGCGTACGTGAGTCTTGCCCACCACCACCCGGCTGATTAGGATTGCGTATTTCTGCCAAAGAGAATTCCTGTCGATCGTACGATCTTGCGGCACCCCGCACCCGCTGCACCTGGGCCCACAGCCTTATGGTAAATGGCGGGGGTCATCTGTGCGGGACGGAAGGGGGGAGGGGAGCGACTGGGTAGGTGCCTGGGACCGGATCGAAACCACCCCGGCCGAAGGGATTGCAACGCAGCAGACGCCACAGGGCGAGCGCGGCGCCGTAAAAGATTCCGTGGCGGCTCATGGCAACTACAGCATATTCAGAGCAGGTGGGTTGGAAGCGGCAGGCACCGGAAACTCCGCTCACAGAATGCAAGAGCGGGGAAATCCACCGCCGGTAGAGGTCAAGCAAGGGAGACATCGCCTTTTTTTTCGATCTTTTCGATCTTTTGGATCAAGGAGAAGATCCTCGACACTTCCCCCTGCAATCGGTCGAAATCCGCGGTCAGCACGGTTCGCCTGGGGTGGAGGATGACGTCAACATCCCGCGTCAGCAAAGCCAGGTTCCTGCGCACGGCTTCACGCATGCGCCGCTTGATGCGGTTACGCTCGACTGCTTTGCCCAAGACGCGGCCGGCAGTTAAACCGACGCGAGGCCCCGACGCTGGAGCCAGGGCCGGACCTGCGATCCGCTCGGCGAAAAAATAAGTCATGGAAGGCGAGAAGTGTTTCCGGCTACGCTGGTATACACGTTGATAGTCGGCATGCTTGCGCAGCCGAGCGTCGCCTTGGGTAAGAAGCGTCAACAGAATTCCCCAGGATGGATAAGGTCTTAATCGCGGTAGCCGGCGCTGACGGAAACGCGTTTACGGCCCTTGGCACGGCGGCGGGAAAGTACAGCTGCTCCGGCCTTGGTCTTCATTCGGGTCAAAAAGCCGTGGGTCTTCGCCCGATGGCGGCGGTTAGGTTGAAATGTGCGCTTGGGCATGACGCTGCGCTCCTGATCTCACTCGAAAATTTATGCCTGAAGGCAAGCTTTAAGTATAACGGATTCAGGCCAAAGGGCCAAGCGCAGGGCGGCTACAGCTGGCTGGAGTGTTGGCTTTCACTACGCATGGTGCAACTCGGTAGGAAAGAAATCTTTGCCCGGAAATGAGGGGTTGCGCCGCCTTGTAACTGTGCTAGTATCGGCTCCGATCAAGATTGATTTTCTGCACGTCCACACTACCTGATCTTTCGATCTGGATACTTTCGCGAAGGGGCTTATCCCCCAAAGCAGTTCCTAAGCACAGGAGCTACAATGGCACGCACGGACCTTCCGCTGCGGGCTTGCTTCTTTGCATTTGCAGAAAGTATCAGGCAGTCGGCGTTTGAACGAAGGAAGCGTATGTCTTTTGTCGCCACCGCCCCCACGCCCACCGTACCCAATCCGTGGGCGCGGATCCTGGGTGCTCTCGAAAAGAAAGTCAACCGGCAATCGTTTGATACCTGGCTTAAGCCGACGCGCTTCAGCCACATCACCGGCCGGATGCTTTTCGTGCGGGTTCCCACGCCCGAGTTTCAACACATTGGCGACCGATATGGGGACCTGATTCAGGAAGCCATCGATGCGTTCCATCTCGAATTTGATGACGTTGAGTTTGTGATCCCGCAGGAAGACCCAAGCACGGTTCGGGTGCGTGAGGATGGTGGGTTTGCTCCCGTCCCGTCCCATTCCGCCGGAGCGCAGCGGGCTGGCAATCGAGGGATGCCGCCGGCGGCGCCGCCACAGCAGGCCAAGTTCGATTGGGCTACAGCCGCGCAGCTCAATCCTCGCTACACCTTCGACGCGTTTGTCATCGGCAACGGCAACCAGTTCGCCCGCGCGGCTTCAGAAGCGGTGGCCGAGCGGCCGTCCAAGGCCTACAACCCGCTCTTTATCTATGGCGGTGTCGGCATGGGCAAGACCCACCTAATGCATGCCATCGGGCATGAGGTGAAGAAGCGCCAACCGCAGTGCTCGGTCTGCTACGTCTCCAGCGAAAAGTTCACCAACGAGATGATCAACTCGCTGCGCTATGACAAGATGACCAGCTTCCGGGATAAATTTCGCTCGGTGGATTTGCTGCTCATTGACGACATTCAATTTTTGGCGCAAAAGGAACGGACCCAGGAAGAGTTCTTCCACACGTTCAACGCTCTGCACGAGAGCATGAAGCAGATTGTGATCGCCTCCGATCGTCCGCCCAAGGAATTACCCGAGATCGAAGACCGGCTGCGCAGCCGGTTTGAATGGGGTCTGATCGCCGACATTCAGCCCCCGGATTTAGAGACCAAGGTGGCTATCCTGCAGAAGAAGGCGGAGAGCGAGCACGTTACGCTGCCTACGGATATCGCGTTGTTTATCGCATCCAACGTGCGCACCAACGTGCGTGAGCTGGAGGGGGCGATGGTCCGGCTGTTGGCCTGGTGCCGGCTCAATGGGGCCGAGCTTACCCTGGCGACTACTCAGCTGTGCCTTAAGCAATTCATCGACACGCAGGTTCGCAAGATCACGATCGAAGCTATTCAACGCGCCGTGTCGGAGCAGTTTGGGATGCGGGTCGCGGAGTTGAAGCAGAAGAATAATTCTCGTTCGGTGGTGGTTCCACGGCAAATCGCCATGTATTTGGCTAAGCAGATGACCGAAGCCTCGCTTCCGGAGATCGGGCGCCAGTTTGGTGGCAAGCACCATACCACCGTGATGCACTCCATTGCCAAGATCGATGAGCAGCGACGCGCCGATAAGGATCTCAACCGGACCATCAATAAGCTGCTGGAGACCCTCAACGGATAGGGCCCCAGAGCGCCCGGGAAAGAAACTGCAGGTCCCTCCACTTTGCTAACTCCGGTCGGGATGACAATTCTGTTGTGACGGCAACAGTGTGGCCGCAAATTCTTCCGGAAAACTTAGCCCTGCAACAGAATTGTCATCCCGACCGGAGCGTTAGCAAAGTGAAGGGACCTGCGGTTTCTTTCCCGGGCGCGCATTCTGATTGCAATCTTTTCAGCTTCGCGTTCATCCCGGTATGCTCAAGTAGTCTATGTTTCGTTGGTTGGCTGGCTACCTGGTGACGGGTATGGTCCTCGGTGTTGTTTGTCTTCTTGGGTCGGCCGCATACGCACGCCAGCAGGATACGGGTTTTCTGAACCGCACCATCACCCTGAACGGAACCACATACCATTACGTTGTTTATCTGCCGATGGACTGGTCCGCCAAGAAAAAGTGGCCGGTCATCCTGTTTCTCCACGGATCGGGGGAGCGTGGCTCAGACGGCCTGGACGAGACCCAGGTAGGACTACCCAATGCGCTGCGTTCCCACTACGAGCGCTGGCCCTTCGTCGTGGTGATGCCCCAGGTCCCCTATAACCATCATCATTGGACCGACCCGGACATCATGGCTATGGCTATGGCGGCGTTGAATGCCGAGGTGAGGGAATTTCACGGTGATCCGGACCGCCTTTATCTCACCGGCATGTCGCTCGGCGGTTATGGGGTTTGGGAAATCGCCAAAAATTATCCCGGCCACTTCGCCGCCATCGCTCCGGTTTGCGGAGGCATCTACTGGTCCTATGCGCCCCAACGCTGGCACCAGCCGGAACTCGTGCCCGAGTACGTGAAGGCGATTGGCCGCACACCGGTGTGGATTTTTCATGGGGCAGACGATCCCGTGGTTTCTCCCGCGCAGTCGCAGATTATGTTTGCCGCCCTCAGTGCGGCAGGCGGCAACGTGCGGTTCTGGGAGTATGCCAACTACCATCACAATGCCTGGGACCGGGCCTACGTCGATCCCCAATTACCGGACTGGTTTCTCTCCCATCGTCTTTCCGATATCGCGAACACGAAGCCCTACTCGGAAAAGCGGCTCATCCCCATCCACGCCCCTCCGATCAAGGTCGATCCCAATATTTATGACGCCTATTTGGGCGAATACGTCGATGCAGGCGTGACTCAGGTAACGATCTTCCGCCAGGGCAACAAGCTGATGTCGCGGAACCGCACGGGCGATCAGACCGAGTTGCTGCCGGAGCAACCTAACCGGTTTTTCTATCCCAGCGGGAGCAGCACCCGGCTGACTTTCGAAAAATCTCCTGACGGGCGCGTCACTGGCCTCCTGTTTTCCGACGATCGCCATCAGGAACTGTGGGAAAAGGCGCCGAGTACTCCCTAGCGATAGTTTGACGGCTAATGTGCAAAGCGGGCTTCGCGCAAACAGGCTTCAGTATTGCCTGGGAACGCGCTTTGCACGCGCCGCCGATGCTTTCCACAGGCTTTCTCAACCGCTCTGTGCAGACCGTGGGCAACACCGTACGGAACTCGGCGGTAATCACCGTTCTTCCTGCTTTTCATTTTCGCCGGGACGGGTTTTCTAAAACGTGTACTGGCTTTATCCGCGCTGCCTACTGGGTTTCAGTCCCGCTTTCCACTTTTCCGGTGACAACGATTACTACTACTAACAAGGGATGGATTTATTTTGGTTTTTATCGTAGTAGCAGTTTTGCACCCTGGAATCCACAGGAAGAAGCGTGGGAGAGATTTTCAGCGCCTTCACAGTGGTGTAGAGTGAGTCAAACCGACAAGGGGGCAAATACACCATGCTTAGCGCGGGGGTTGAGCAGGAGAGAACGGTCGCACAGGGAGCCGCAACCATGGAAATCACGGTGAGCCGTCAGGACCTGCTGCGTGAGCTGAGTGCCACGCAGAGCGTTGTCGAGCGGAAGACAACGATTCCTATTCTCTCCAACTTTCTGCTGGAAGCTTCGCAGGGAGAGGGAGAGGGTCACGACCGCCTGACGATCACGGCGACGGACCTGGACCAGAGCATTCGCACCTCTTGTATGGCCAAAGTAAAAAAGCCCGGTGCTTGCACCATCCCGGCACGCAAACTGTTCGACTACGTCAAGCTACTTCCGGACGGTGATATTTCCATCAAGCTGATGGAGAACCATTGGGTGCAGATTCGTTCCGGCCGTTCCAACACCAAGATGGTGGGCATGGCGCGGGCGAATTTTCCCCAGGTGCCAGAGTTTCCCGAGACCGGGCTGACGCAGCTGTCCGCGACTTCGCTCAAAGGCATGATTTCGAAGACCATCTTTGCGATCTCGAATGAAGAATCACGTTACACGCTGAATGGGGCTTTGCTTATTTTGAAAGCAGAGTCGCTCTCCATGGTGGCAACGGACGGCCATCGGCTGGCGCACATTGAGAAGGCTGGAGAATCGCTCGAGAATATCAGCGGAGAGAAAAAGACTTTGATCCCGCGCAAAGCTTTGGCGGAGCTGCAATCCCTGCTCTCCGATACGGAAGCGGCATCGCTTGATTTTTACGACGATGAGCATACCTTGTTCTTCCGGCTGGGCCACCGAGTGCTGACCACGCGGAAGTTAACCGGTCAGTTCCCCAACTACGAGGCTGTGCTGCCCCGGGACAATAACAAGTTTGTCGTGGTGCGCAGTGAAGAGTTGATGGGGTCGATCCAACGGGTGGCGCAATTTGCTGACGAGCGGTCGGGCGCGATCAAGATCCGGCTGGAACAGAACGAGATGAAGATATCTTCTTCCTCGACGGAATCCGGCGAGTCGGAGGATACGATCGAGACTCCATACAGCTTCGATTCGATTGTGGTTGGTTTTAATTCGACCTATCTGATCGATTTTCTAAGGGCCGTCGGATCGAGCGGCGAAGTGCGGCTGGAATTTAAAGACGCGCAGTCGGCCGGCCAGATGCGTCCCGAAGATGCGTCCGATGACTTCAAGTATCGCTACGTGATCATGCCGATGCGCATCTGAAGGCATTTCCCAGATTTTCCTAACGCCCCCACAATCGGGTGGCCCATCCTTCGCCGTTTTTGGCGAAGGGTGGGGTACAACAGCTCTACACCCGAAGCCCTTCCCCTGCAAACTCCGCTTATCCCACCCTTCGCAAAAAGCGCGAAGGATGGGCCACCCGATTGTGGTTGGGGAACAGGAAAAAAACTAATCTCGTTAGGTTTTCGCCTTTGGGCGAGCCGGCTTGCTGCGGGTAACGGTTGTCTTCGTGGCTTTCTTTGGGACAGCTTTCTTGACCGCCTTCTTCGCCGGCTTGGCGCGGGCCACAGCTGTCTTCTTCACTAGCATTGTTTTCAATTGCTTGAGGTCCACCGTCTTGGCCGATTTTCTTAACCGTTCGATGTCGTAGTAGGTCCGCTTCTCGGCGAGGAAAATGTGGACGACGAAATCGACGTAGTCCATCAATATCCATTCGCCCTGGCGCCTTCCTTCGACCGAGTTGGGGTAGGTTTTAAAATCCTTCTTCAGGCGGATCTCGATCTCGTCAGCGATGGCCTGGGTCTGGCGTTCGTTTGATCCACTGGTGATGAGGAAGAAGTCGGTAAAGCCGGCATCTACCGCGTCGAGTTCGAGGATACGGGTATCCTCAGCCTTTTTGTCTTCGCAAGCCTCCGCTGCGGCCAAAACCATGCGGCGCGTTTCCGTCGTTGCCATTCGGTCGGGTGGTGTCTCCTTAGTAGTCTCTATGGTATCCCTACGGCCGGTAGAGGCGGCGGGAGCGAATGTATTCCGCAACCGCGGGAGCGAGCACGGTCTGTTGTTCCGCGCCCTCGGCTAACGCGGCGCGAATCTCAGTGGCGGAAATATCCTGGTCCAGGTCGGGCAGTAGAAATAGGGCTGTGGTCTGACCCGAAGCCCCGGAAAGGGTGTAGCGAGTGAACCCGGGTTCGTGGTGCTCTGCGATATTGCTCACCCCGGTCGGCAGGGCCGCATTGATTTGTTCGAGTGAGAAACCAGGCCGGCCGCCGACGATAAAATCACAAAAAAGCAGGAGCTCGGTCGATCGATGCCACTGCGTGAGAGTGAGGAATGAATCGGCTCCCAGGAGGCAAAAAAGCTCATCCGAGGGCCGCAGTTGGAGACGCAGGCGCTCGAGAGTATCAAAAGTGAAGTTGGGTTGACCGCCGGGCAGCGGCGCGTCGATAGCGCTCGCGATGAGCCGGGGTTCCCCGGCCACAGCCAGCCTGACCATGGCTAACCGGTCTTCAAAACTGCAATGGGGGGAGCCGCCCTTTAGCGGCTGGGTGCCAACTGGCGCCACCAGGACCTGGTCGAGCTTCAGTCGCTCGATGGCGGCGCGGGCGATGGCGATGTGACCGCAATGCGGCGGATCGAAAGTCCCGCCGAAGAAGGCGATGCGCATAGGTGCATCGTATCGTGCCCGCTGTATCCTAGGGCCATTCAATGGCTCTTGCTTACATTGCGCTCGGCTCCAACCTCGGGGACCGCGCGCAAACTCTATCCTTCGCGATCGATCGGCTGGGCCGCCTGGGGACAGTGACCGCGCGCTCCTCCTTCTACGAGACTGAGCCCGTGGGGTTTCGGGATCAGCCGCCGTTTCTGAATGCGGCCGTTGCCGTGGAGACGGATTTGGAGCCGTTCGATTTGCTGCGTTGCATGCTGGCTATCGAACGGGAGTTTGGGCGTGATCGCAGTAACAGTGCCTTGAATGGCCCCCGTACGCTGGATTTGGATTTGTTGGTGATGGGGGGCTGCGTGGCCGCCAACCCCGAGCTGACGTTGCCTCATCCGGCCCTTACACGGCGTCGGTTTGTGCTCGCTCCTTTGGCGGAGATCGCGCCGTTGTTACTGCACCCTGTGTTGAAGCAAACCATCGCGGAATTGCTTAAGTTGCTGCCCGACGAGGCGGAAAACCGGGTTTCTGCGGTGCGCCGGCTGAAAGAGCAAACGCTATGGAGGGCTTCGCCCATCGTTTTCGGCCCACGTACGCTGGTGCGAACATGGGGCACCCCGACGGTTTGGTTGAGGCCGGTGGGTTTGTTTGAAAGTTAGAATAGGTTAAGTGTCTCTCGCTTTTCAGATAGAAGCCGTCAGTGGACAGGCACGGCGGGGGACGATGACCCTGCCCCATGGGGTGGTGCAGACTCCGGCATTTATGCCGGTAGGGACCGCGGGATCCGTCAAGGCCATCCCCCAACACCTGCTGGAAGAGCTGGACGCGCAGATCATCCTTGCCAATACCTACCACTTGTATCTGCGGCCAGGTCACGAGCTGGTTCGGCGGGCCGGCGGCCTGCACCGTTTTATTGCCTGGCCGCGGCCCATGCTTACCGACTCCGGCGGCTTTCAGGTTTTCTCGCTCAACGAGTTACGCAAGGTGAGCGAAGAAGGGGTTCGGTTTCGATCCCACCTGGATGGCTCCTCCCATTTCTTTTCGCCCGAGCACTCAATGGACGTGCAAATGGCGCTCGGAGCCGACATCATCATGTCCTTCGATGAATGCACGGAATATCCGGCTGACCGCGGGCGTGCCTTGCAATCTCTGGAATTGACCCTGCGCTGGGCCCGGCGCAGCTCGCAGCATTTTGAACAGCATGGCAACGGCGGCCAATCATTGTTTGGCATTGTGCAGGGGGGAATGTACCCGGATTTGCGCCGTCAATCTGCCGAGCAGCTGGTGGAGATGGACTTCCCTGGCTATGCCATCGGCGGACTGAGCGTGGGCGAGCCGCGGAATCTGACCCGGGAGATTATCGAGAGCACCCTGCCTCTTTTGCCGGCGGACAAACCGAGGTATGTGATGGGGGTTGGCTACCCGGACGAGATTGTGGAGTACGCTGCGCTGGGGGTGGACATGATGGACTGCACCATTCCCACCCGCGCCGCCCGGCACGGATTGCTGTTCACCTCCGGAGGCCGCCTGAACATCAGGAACCGGCGTTTCGCCGAAGACCCGGAACCGCCCGACCCAAACTGCGGATGCATGGTATGTGGCCGCTACAGCCGGGCCTATCTTCGCCATCTGATGGCCGCCCAGGAACCGCTGGCCGGGGTGCTGAATACGCTGCACAATCTGGCCTATTACCTTGACACGATGCGAGCGGTACGAAATGCTATTTCCGCGGATACTCTTCCTGCGCTGCTGGCCCGCGTGCGCGCGCAAGCCGATCGTGTCGGCCCCTCCAGCGATCTCCCAGTCCTGTAGACAAACAGGGGCAGATAGGCTGTAGTAGATAGCTGGATAAGAAATTAGAGGATGGTAAGTTGACTTTCACTCCCTTGCTGTTGGCTCCCGTGATTCCACCCGGCCTGGTGACTTTTCTCCCGTTCCTGCTCATCATTGCGGTTTTTTACCTGATGCTGGTGCGCCCTAATCAGAAAAAACAAAAGCAATGGCAGGAGATGTTGTCGAGCCTGAAGCCGGGCGACCGGATTACCACCACCGGCGGCATGCGCGGAACTATCATTTCTCTTAAAGAAGACGCGGTACAGCTGCGCGTCCCACCCGACGGCGTCAAGCTGGAGGTCGTCAAGAGTGCAATCGCTTCCGTGACCACTAACCAAGAGGAAGCCAAGTAGCTCGTTATTTCCCATGCGTAAAACCCTCCTGATCGTTGCAGTTCTTCTCGTTTTCGTCTTTGGTATCTTCGGCATTCCGAAGGGCATAGGGCCGTCCGCCTGGAAAGAGGCGTTGACCGACCGCATCCACCTGGGTCTCGACCTCAAAGGCGGGATCCACCTGGTGTTGCAGGTGATGGTGGACGAAGCGGTGAGCGCGGAAACAGATAACGCCGTGGCCCGGATACAGGCCGATTTGCAGCAGGGCGGCTTCCCCGCCGGCTCGGTGCTCAAACCTGACCCCAAGCAGCCGGCAGTGATTCAGATTCAGGGAACCCCGGCGGCGAAGGCGAGCGATGTGCGTAACCTGCTCGACTCGCGTTACGGAAACCAGTACACGGTGTCGTCCGGGCCCAACAACAGCTGGACCCTGACCATGAAGCAGACCGAAGTGCAGACGATCGAGCAGCACGCGCTGCAGCAATCGATCGATACCATCGGTACGCGTATCAATGCGCTGGGAGTTACCGAACCCACGATTCAGGAATACAACCTGGGCACCAACCAGATCCTGGTAGAGCTTCCTGGGGTGGATGACCTGAGCCGGGTGCGCGACATTATCCAGTCGACTGCCCGCCTCGAGATCCACCTGGTGGTCGGTGGGCCATTCTCGACCGAGCAGGCTGCGGCACAAAGCGTTGGCGGAGCAGTGCCGCCGGATGATGTGGTTATGGGATACGGCGGGAATGAACCCGAATTGCAGGGTCAGTACTATGTTCTGCAGCGGGTTCCCATCGTGGCCGGAGATGACTTCCGCGATGCCCAGCCCTCGGTCGATGAAAATGGCCGGCCCGATGCGACCTTCATCCTCACCCGCAACGCGGGTGACCGCTTCTACCAGTTCACCAGCACCAACATTGGCAAGTCACTGGCCATCGTTCTCGAGAACCGGGTGCAGGAAGCGGCCAATATCCAACAGGCGATTCGCGACCAGGGCCGCATTACCGGGCTGGGGAAAGACAAAGCACAGAACCTGTCTCTCATGCTGCGCACCGGCGCCTTGCCGGCGTCCATTCACTACCTGCAGGAGAGTGTTGTTGGACCTTCCCTAGGCGCGGATTCCATTCGCAGGGGCATCCTGGCATCGGTCGTCGGCATGCTGGCGGTCTTGATTTTCATGTTGGTTTATTACCATGGAGCGGGCATCAACGCCGACCTGGCGCTCATGCTGAACCTGATCATTCTGTTGGGCTTCATGGGTTTCTCCAAAGCCACGTTGACTCTGCCCGGAATTGCCGGTGTGATTCTGACCATCGGCATGGGCGTCGATTCCAATGTGCTGATCTTTGAGCGCATCCGGGAGGAATTGCGCGCGGGTAAGACCGCCGCGGCGGCTGTAGACCAGGGTTTCGCGCATGCCTGGACGACGATTGTCGATACCCACGTGACGACCATCGTGTCGGCCATCATCCTGTTTCTTTTCGGTACAGGACCAATTAAGGGTTTTGCCGTCACCTTGAGCTTTGGCTTGTTCGCAAACCTATTCACTGCGGTATTTGTCTCGCGTCACATCTTTGATTCGATCCTCAAGCGTAAGCAGCGTGGAGAGGCACTTTCGATCGGGTAGTGGTCGCGCACCAGTAAGGCGGAGTTAGAGTGGAACTGTTTCACGGCGTTAACGTTGATTGGCTAGGGAAGAAATGGTATTTCCTTGGCTTTTCGCTGATCTTCAGCGTAGCGGGAGTCCTGTCGATCCTTTTCTGGCATGGCATCAAGCTGGGGATCGACTTTCGCGGCGGCACACTGGTCTACGTTCAATTTGAGCAGGCGCCAGACCTCGACCGCATTCGCCAGGCAATCGACCGCGCCGGCATTCATGACAGCCTTCCCCGGGCGTATGGAACAGCGGCCCAGCGGCAGGTAGCCATCTCCCTGGCGCAGAAAGAAACCCAGGAGTCAGCCCTCGATACCGGGCGGGAGACCATCGTTAGGGCTTTGAATTCGAACTACTCCGACACCGGGGCAGCGAACCAGGGCAAGCTGGATCTGGACAATGCCAGCCAAGGTACGTTGACCCAGTTTCTCGAGCAGAATGATCCCGAACACCTGGCCGGCGCGGCAGACGCCGGGCAAAAATATGCCTCCCAGGCCGTGGCCATTCTCAATCACCGCGACCGTGACCTGGGCGGTATTTTTAGCAGCATCGACCAACTGAACGGGGTGGCTGACCAGGCGGTCGTCAACCAATTGAAGCAGGGCGCTTACCTCTCTGGCTTCCACGTTTTTGCGGCGGATATCATCGGACCCCAGGTAGGCGCATTGTTGCGCAAGCAGGCCTTGCTTGCGGTCCTCTACTCCCTGCTCGGGATGCTGGTTTACCTGTGGTTCCGGTTCGAGCTGATTTACGGGGTCGCCGCCGTGGTGGCAGTCTTTCATGACACCCTGATCACGATAGGCGCGTTCAGCTTAAGCAACCAGGAAATCACCCTGACGGTGATCGCCGCCATCCTGACCCTGATTGGCTACTCCATGAACGATACGATCGTTGTTTTTGATCGTATTCGGGAAAATCTGCGTATCTCGCGGCGGGAGAACCTGACCAGCGTGGTCAATCGCAGCATTAATCAGACGCTGAGCCGGACGGTTCTGACTTCAGGGCTCACCTTCCTTACTGTTTTGTCACTGTACCTGTTTGGCGGCGAAGTGCTGCATGGCTTCTCCTTCGCGCTCGTGATCGGGATCCTTATCGGCACCTACTCCTCGATCGCTGTGGCTGCGCCGATGTTGGTGGCCTACCAGGAGTGGCGGGCTAAACGGGGCAAGAAGGCGATACTGCCAGCGGGGAAAAAGGCCCGGGTCTGAACGGCTTCGCGGAAAGCCTGCAGGGCAAGGGTCTTCTCTGTCGAAAATAAGCTGCAACCTCCAGACTCAATACTCGATATTCCTCCGCACCATTTTCATCCTGAGGTACATTCTTCTCTGGCCGAGGCCTGGAAAGCGACTGAAGCCAAATGAGCTGAAGCCGTGCCCTTCCTTTGGAAATATCCGGTTAGGCCACGAACGGAAACGCTTTTGGAGTGGGATTCCAGACCTTGCGGGCACCCAAAATTGTTAGCTTGCCTTCCTATGGTTGGTGGGTGTTATATGTTTCCCACAGCTTGCACAGGTCACGCTTGCAAGCCAATCACCCATCGGGATCAAAAAAATCCCCGTTGGTGTCTAAGTAGATACAGTACGAATACCCGAGGTTAGGCGATGTTTGAAGATTCTCTAATGGAGTCTGGTGGCAAGCTTAAAACCAAGAGTAAATATTGGTCGATCGTTACCCTCTGTATCAATGGCGCCATTCTGGCCGGACTGATTATCTGGCCGCTGTTGCATCCAGAGGCCCTGCCCACACAGATGATGGCCACCCTGTTGGTCGCCCCACCACCCCCACCGCCCCCTCCCCCGCCACCACCACCTCAGGCTCCGGTCCAGGTCAAGATCAAGTCTGAGATGCTCGACAATCAGTTACAGGCACCCAGCAAGATCCCGCATGAGATCAAGCAGATTAAGGAGTCCTCGGCTCCGCCGTCCATGGCTGGTGTCTCCGGCATGGAAGGCATGGGAGGCGGTACCGCCGGCGGAGTGATGGGCGGCATTCTGGGTGGCATCGGATCGGGCCCGCCGATCGTCAAGGCCGCACCCCCCAAGAAGCTGAGTATTTCCTCCGGCGTCATGCAGGGTAACCTGCTTCAAAAAACGGTGCCGCAGTATCCAGCCATCGCCAAGGCAGCCCGCATTCAGGGGACCGTTGTTTTGCAGGCGACGATTTCCAAGGCCGGCTCGATTGAAAATCTCAGAGTCGTCAGCGGTCCTCCGATGCTGCAGCAAGCGGCCCTGGATGCAGTCCGCTCCTGGCGTTACAAGCCATATTTGCTCAATGGAGATCCGGTCGAAGTGGAGACTACCGTCAACGTAGTCTTCAACCTCGGCGGCTAACCGGACCTGCCGGCTACCCCGATCAAAGGTGGTAGCCGGTGATCCCCCTCGTGGCCACTTCGGGTCATTCCGGAACGAAGTTGCCCAGTGCTAGCATCTGGATGTTTCAGAGCTATAACGAAAGTTTTCCGTAGGAGGAAAGATTCAGTGATTCTCGCTCACCTCGCCCATCAGGCAGCTCTCGGTATGTTTATGTTTCAGGAGTCCGGACAAACCGTTGGCTTCTCCCCCATGGACCTCTGGCACAACATGGGACCCGCCGCCAAGGCTGTTGTCGCGGTTCTCTTCATCATGTCCATCTGGTCGTTGGCAGTGATCATTGACCGCGCCCTCTATTTCAGTGCGGCTCGCAAACAGTCCCGGGAGTTCGCACCACGCGTTGCCGGCGCACTCAAGGAAGGCAAGCTGGACGAAGCAGTGAAAGTTGCTGACCGCAATAAGAAGTCTCATCTGGCTGAAGTGGTCACCGCCGGGCTGCAGGAGTTCCGCAACTTCGGCAGTGGCGGCGCCATCACCGATGAGCAGATCGAATCCAGCAAGCGCGCACTTGAGCGTTCCGAAGCCATTGTCCATGCCAAGCTGAAGAGGGGCTTGGGCGGTCTGGCAACTATCGGTTCCACGGCGCCCTTCATCGGGCTGTTCGGAACGGTGGTCGGTATCTTGAACGCCTTCCAACAGATCGCAACCCAGAAGACTTCCGGTATCGGTGCAGTGGCCGGCGGTATCTCTGAGGCCCTGGTCACCACGGCTTTCGGGCTGCTGGTTGCCATCCCCGCGGTTATGACCTTCAACTACTTCACTGGTAAGGTGGAAGCCTTCGACGTGGAGATGGACAATTCCTCCAGCGAATTGATCGACTACTTCATCAAGCAGAGCCACCGCCGCTAAACGGCGCGTCGCAAGCCACTCAACAGCGGGAATCCTGCACCGGTTGGAACGGACACACTCCGTTCCAACCTGGTGGTTTCCACCGGACCTAATCTTGAAGGTGGGCAGCCTGGAGCGTTTTCATAGTCAGTGCGGGCGAGTTAGGATGCAGGCACTCACTTTGAAAACGCTATAGCGGCTTGACCCACGGAGCAAAATAATGGCAATCGCAGTTAGAAACGAAGGCGCCAAGGTTAATTCGAACATCAACGTCACTCCCATGGTGGACGTGATGTTGGTGTTGCTTATCGTTTTCATGGTCATCACACCCATGCTGCAAAACAAGGTGAACGTGGAACTGGCCAAAGTTACCGATCCGACCTCCATGCCGGATGCCGACAAGGAAGATTCGGTGGTGGTGGCCGTTACGCGGGACAACAAGTTGTACCTGGGACAAAACCAGGTGTCCATGGCGGATCTTGGGGCTAAGGTGGCTGATCTGCTGCAGAACAAGACCGAGAAGCAAATCTTCATGCGCGCCGACGCCCGCTCGCAGTACGGCACGGTGATGGATGCGATTGACGACGTACGCACTGCTGGTGTGGATCAGGTAGGACTGCTGACCGATCGCCGGCAGGAGACAACCATCCCTGGTGCTACTCCGCCGGCCGGACAGTAAGGCCGTCGACCTAACGCGCACAAGAATTCGGAAATGAGGGACACAAAATGGCATTTGATACAGGCGGTGGTGGTGGGCTCAATGCAAGCATCAACGTAACTCCCATGATCGATGTTCTGCTGGTGTTGCTGATCGTGTTCATGGTCATCACGCCGGTGACGCCGAGGGGTTTGGATGCCTTGGTGCCGCAGCCACCAAAAGAGCCGCAGAAGCAGCAGGATAACGACCGCACCATCGTGGTCCAGATCACGCATCGGGCCGGGGGAGGCGTTCCGGGGTACAAGATCAATGAACTGGACATTTCCCACGGAGATCTATTGAATAAGCTGGAAGGGATTTTTGCCACCCGGGCGGAGAAGGTGATGTTCGTCAAGGGCGATCCTGAACTCGACTTCTCAGCCGTGGCGGATGTTCTCGATATTGGCCATGAGGCAGGCGTTGACCACATCGGCCTCATTACTCCTAAGGTTGCAGCGGGTCAATAACGCTGTTTAGCTGTCGCAGGCCGGGCCCTGGTATCCAGCTAGCCGCTCACGGGTGTGCTGGGAATGAAGGAAAGGTTGCCTGACCCTGCTGATGAGCCGCAACGAGAGAAGATCGACGATTTTTACAATGATCCGCGGGTGCTCATGGAGCAGCCGCGGATTTTGTTTTTTGGCCAGGACTTGCCACTAGGCGGAAACCAGTTACAATCACTGCGCGGAGATTTTTCCCCTCGCGTTGCAGGCCGGGGCGAGCTTGAAGCAGATCAAGGCGCAACCCGGCAACCATAAGGAGATTCAAACCAGAATGAAGCGAAGCGCATATATTCCGGTGCTGGCGGTCGCCACCCTGTCGCTGCTGACCATGGTTACCGGGTGCAGTAAGCTGCAGGCTCGTGATCAGTTGATTAAGGGTGTTCAGGCCTACAAGAACGCCAGATTTGAAGAGGCTATCGACCACTTCCAGAATGCGGAACGACTTGACCCTACGCTGGAGAATGCGCCTCTCTATCTCGCCACCGCGTACGCCCAGCAGGTAGTTCCGGACGCGAACACGCCCGAGAACACGAAGAACGCGCAGCTGGCGGTAAACGCCTACCAACAGGTGCTGGCCAAGGACCCGAAGGACCTGAATGCCTTGCGAGGAATTGCCGCAGTCTACCTGAACACGGGCAAGACCGACCAGGCTAAGGAGTGGCAGAGAAAGGTCGCGGCCGTGGATCCGAATGACCCGGTTGCGCATTACACCATCGGGGTCGTGGATTGGCGAGTCGCCTACAGGAATGCGATCGCGACTCGTAACGGCCTGGGAATGCAGGATAACGGCGACATGATCAAAGACAAGGCCGCCTGCCAGAAGCTGGCCGAACAGAATGGTCCGATTGTGGATGAGGGCATTAAGGAGTTGACGCAGGCCATCAATCTTCGTCCCGGGTACGATGATGCCATGTCGTACCTCAGCTTGCTCTATCGCCGCAAGGCCGACCTTGATTGCGGCGATGAAGCCGCGCACAAGCAGGATATGGCGATGTTTGATCAATGGCGCGATAAGACTATGGCTACCCGCAAGGCGAACGAAGAGAAAAAGAATCAGCAAACGCCGGGCGGTATTACGATGGGCACTGGCAAGTAAACTCATGTTGAAGCACAGACAAGCCCCTGGCTAACAGCCAGGGGCTTGTTGCGTTAGCAACCGTAGTGGTTCGCATCGGGGCCGCTTCCTAAGCGGTTTGCGACTTTTTCCGCAAACGTGTAACGCCCTTGCCCACAACAAGCCCTAAGCCCGTGGTGTTGTAATCTTGGCCAGTGGCCCCACTGCTTGAGGTTGATCATCTCTCCATCTATTTTCGCGACCAGGCGGTCGTCCGCGACTTGAGCTTCTCGGTTCGGCAAGGCGAGGTCCTCGGATTGGTGGGCGAGTCAGGATCGGGAAAGTCGCTGACGTCTCTTTCCATTCTGCGGTTGCTGGATGGAGCGGCGCGGGTGGAAGGCGCGGTTCGCTTCCAGGGCGAAAATTTGTTGGCGCTGAAGCCGGAACAGATGCGTCACTATCGCGGACGCAAAATCGCCATGATCTTTCAGGAGCCGATGACGGCACTCAATCCTGTCATGCCCGTAGGGCGGCAGATTGCCGAAGCAATCGAAACCCATCAGCCGGAACTGGGCCGGACACAGGTCCGCGACGCGGTTGTGAAGGCGATGGCTGCAGTAGCGATCGCCGAGCCGGAATTGCGGGTGCGCGATTATCCGCACCAGTTTTCGGGTGGCCAGCGGCAGCGCCTGCTGATCGCCATGGCGCTGGTGAACCAGCCGTCACTGTTGATTGCCGATGAGCCAACCACCGCCCTGGACGTTACCGTGCAGGCACAGATATTGCTTCTGCTCAAAGAGCTGCAACAGCGCAACGGCCTGGGCATGCTTTTCATCTCCCACGATCTGGCGGTCGTAGCCCAAGTCGCGGATCGGGTCGCGGTGATGCGAAAAGGTACGCTGCTGGAGACCGGGACCCGGGACCAGGTGTTCCTCCATCCCCGGCATGCCTACACCAGGAGCCTGCTGGGGGCGGTCCCAACACTCATCCACGGACCGGGACCAACCGCTGGCTACGCTGGAGGCAGCGGACAACGCTGCCGGAACGCTGGTGGAGCAGGCTCCCGGGCATTGGGTGCGCGGTGGTTGATTAGTCTGGTACTCTGGTCGTTTGCGGTTGATTTCCGGCGCCGCAGCAGGCCTAAATGCGCGCTCTCCTCATTTCCGACATTCATGCCAATATCGACGCCCTGGAGGCGGTCCTTGACGCTGCGCCAGAACACGATGTGGTGTGGAACCTGGGCGATGTGGTGGGCTATGGAGCGGCGCCCAATGAGGTGATTGAGCGGGTGCGCGGCCTGGGCACGACCTTTGTCCGCGGGAACCATGATCGCGCTTGCAGCGGTCAGCTCTCGCTCGAGGACTTTAATCCGGTGGCCAGCCGAGCCGCACGCTGGACGCGGGAGGTGCTTACTCCGGAGCACATCGATTGGCTGCAGCATATGGCTCGTGGACCGGTTACGCCGGATGGTCCCCAGGTGAGCTGCATGCACGGATCCTACCTGGATGAGGATGAATACCTGCTTTCGGTGCGCGACGCGCGACTGCCGCTCAAGCAGGCGGAAACCCGCATCAATTTCTTCGGCCATACGCATTTGCAGGGTGGCTTTGCCGCCCACGGTGAGGACTGGTTCAAGCTGGATCCGGTCTACTCCAGCGGCGATGAGCCTGATGTGTCGGAGTTGGTTTTGGTTCCAGGAGCGCGGTATCTGATTAACCCCGGTTCGGTAGGTCAGCCGCGGGATCATGATCGGCGGGCGGCGTTTGCCCTTTATGACGATGAGCGCATGGTGGTGGAGTTCCGCCGCGAGCCTTACGACTTCCGGCTGGCGCAAATGCGTATCATGCGCGCGGGACTGCCCGATCAGTTAGCGATGCGCTTGAGCTTCGGCCGCTGACAAACATTTTCTTTGCGCAATAAGTGGGTGGCCCTCGATTTTGAGACCTGGGTGTTGCGGCCAGGATCCATTTGCGCGGAGAAACCCAGGTCTCAAAAGCGAGACCTGGGCCACCCACTTGAGTCTGGGGGTTGTAGTTTTCCGGAGCCTAGGCTGCTTCTTCTGCCTTGACGGTTACTTTGACGTGGGCTGTCACTTCGCGATGCAGCTTGATCGGCACGTGGAACTCGCCCAGCTGGCGCAGCGGCTCTTCCAGCTGCAGCTTACGCCGGTCGATGGTGTAGCCCTTCTGCTCCAGCTGATGGGCGATCTCGGCGGCTGTGACGGAACCAAAAAGGTGATCGTTCTCACCTACTTTGCGCTCGAAAACCAGCTCAACATTATTGAGCTGAGTCACCAATAACTCCGCCTCGCCCTTCTCCTTGGCAGACCGCCGCACCGCAGACTGCTTCATCTGCTCAATCACGACCTTGTTGGCAGCGGTCGCTTCCATGGCGAGCTTCTTCGGCAGCAGAAAATTGCGGCCATACCCATCGGCAACTTTCACCACATCGCCGCGATGGCCAAGCTTATTGACATCTTCTTTCAGAATGACTTCCATCACCAATCTCCTTGCCTAGTACCGCGCTGCAAAGGGCAGCAACGCGATGTTGCGGGCCTGCTTGATGGCACGCGCCAACCCACGCTGGTGGGTGGTGCAGACGCCCGTCAGACGGCGGGGCACAATCTTACCCCGCTCCGCCACGAACTGTTGCAGCAGGCGTACGTCGCGATAGTGAATCGAATCGATTTTTTCGACACAGAACTTGCAAACCTTCTTGCGGCGAAAGAACTTCCGTCCTCCACCACCAGGGCCGCTGGGGCGAGCGCCGGGAGGGCGTCCGCCGGGGCCGCCGGGCCCTGAACCTTCGGGCCGGGAAGTGCTTGGTGCGCTTGGCGTGCTGGTTTCGTCAGCCATGATTTTCCTCTTCCTTTCGAATATGTCTTAGGCGCTGGCCGCTTCGGTCGCGGGTGCGGGCGCAGCAGCAGGCTCGACGGGAGCCGAGGGAGTCGGAGTCGCTGCCGGCTGGGCGCTGAGCTTCTTACGCGTGGCGCGAATAGCCTTGATCTTGGCCACTCGCTTCTCTTCTTCGTCCATGCGGACGGAGATGAACTTGATGACCGGCTCGGAAACACGCAGCCTGCGCTCGATCTCGCCAACCAGCGAGCCGTCGGCATTGATCGTCAGCAGCACGTAATTGCCGTCGTTGAACTTCTTGACGGTATAGGCGAGCTTGCGGCGGCCGAGCTTTTCCAGCGACTTGATGCTGCCGCCACCCTGGGTGATATTTCCTTCCAGGCCGGCGATCAGCTTGTCGAGGTCCTCGTCCAGAATGTCAGGACGAACGATAAACATGATTTCGTACGTGCGTTGCATACCTAGTCTCCAATCTTTCCTTCGTCGTCGCCTGTTTCGCGACGATTGAACTCATTCATTGCCGGCCCTGCTCCCTTGACCAGCACCATCTCCACCGCCCGCGCCGTGCGATCCAGGACTTCGTCCAGGACCTCGAGCTGCGCCTTACGAAAGGGGGTGAGCACATAATCCTTTCGCCCACGCCGCGCGCTCTCTGCCGCCTCATCGCCCGGAGGAGCAACCCCGATCCGAATCCGCAGCCATTCTTCCGTGCCCAGCGCGCCAGAGACGGATTTCACCCCGTTATGGCCGCCTGCACTGCCCCGCTCCCGAATCCTTATGGAGCCCAGGCTGAGCGCGATCTCGTCGTAAATCACGATCAGGTCGCGCGCTCCGTCGGCATCGAACTCGTTCAGCAAGGCCTGAACCGAGATACCGCTCAGGTTCATGTAGGTCTCGGGTTTCGCCAGGACCACGTCTCTGCCGGCAATACGTACCGTGGCTGTTAAAGCCCGGCAGCGACGGTTGTTCACGGCCACGCCGCCCTGCTCCGCCAGCCGATCGATGGCCAGGAAGCCGACGTTATGAGGCGTGAACTGATACTGGATACCCGGGTTTCCCAGGCCGACCACCAGCGCCGGCCCTTGCTTCTCCCCGTCCACTCAGAGCCTGGTCACTTCTTCCCGCCCTTTTCGGCAGCCGGATCCGGTGCTTCCGTCTTGCCCTTCTTGGCCACTTCCGGCTCCGCCGGAGCTGCGGCGACTACCGCATCCACTACCGGCGCTACTTCTTCCTTGATGGCGACGACGTGAGCGACGGTCGCATTCTCGTCGGTAATGAACTTGATCTTGCCGTCATGCGGCAGATCAGCCACGCGGATCGAACTATTCAGGCCCAGGCCGGTGACACTCACATCAATATGGCTGGGGATGTCGCCCGGCAAGCACTCGATTTCCACTTCGCGCAACACCTGGTCCAGAATGCCGCCCTGCATCTTTACGCCGACTGGCGTTCCTTCCAACAGAATCGGTACCTTGACGCGCATCGCCTTGTCCATGGCAATGCGCTTGAGGTCGATGTGCATGAGCTTGCCCTTGATGGGCTCGTACTGCCAGTCGACGATCATCGCCTTGGTCCGGCCGCTGCCGATTTCCAGGTCGAAAATGGTGTTGTGGCCGGAATCCGAATGAAGAATGCGGGTAATCTGCTTGGGATCGAGTTCCACCGCAATCGCCGGTTCCTTGGCGCCATACAGGACCCCCGGAACCATACCGGCGACGCGCACCCGGCGCGCTGCATTCTTGTTGAACTTGCCCTCGCGGGGCTTTGCTGCGACCACTTCCTGCTCAGCCATACTTTTCTCCTAACTAAACAACGAGCTAACGCTCGTCTCCATGTGAATGCTCTCAATTGTGGCGCCTAACAGGCCGGCCACCGAGAGCACCTTGATCTTTCCTAACCGCTCCAGCTTCTGCGCATCTTCGCGCAGCGGGATCGAATCGGTAACAATCACTTCCTGTAATTTCGAACTACTGATGCGCTCGATGGCCGGTCCCGATAACACCGGATGCGAAGCCGCTGCGTATACCTTGACTGCCCCTGCTTCGAGCAATGCTGCCGCCGTCTTCACCAGCGTGCCGGCCGTGTCGATAATGTCGTCGATGACGAGGCAGGTTCTTCCCTGCACATCGCCGATCACATTCATAACCTCGGTCACATTCAAATCCGTTCGCCGCTTATCCACGATGGCGAGCGGAGCCTGCATCTTGGTGGCGAAGAACCGGGCCCGCTCCACACCGCCCGCATCCGGCGAAACCACCGTAAGATCGGGCAGGTTCAGCTCCCGGAAGTAGCTCACCATCACCGGACTGGCGAACATGTGATCCACCGGGATATTGAAGAACCCCTGAATCTGGGCCGCATGCAGGTCCATGAACAGCGCCCGGTTGGCTCCCGCGGTGGTCAGCAAATCGGCCACCAGCTTGGACGAGATAGCCACCCGAGGGCGATCTTTCCGGTCCTGCCGCGCATACCCGTAATACGGCACAACGACTGTAATTCTCCCGGCGGATGCGCGCTTCAGCGCGTCGATCATGATCAGCAGCTCTACCAGGTGCTGATCGACCGGATAACACGTTGGCTGCACGATAAAAACGTCTACGCCGCGAACGTTCTCGAGCAACTGAAAGTAAATCTCTCCATCGGCAAAGCGCTGCAGCTTACTCTCGCCCAGCGACACGCCGACATGGGTACAAATGTCTTCGGCCAGTTTTCGGTTGGCGGAGCCGGCGAAGATCTTGAACCGCTTGTCTTCGCTCAAACGCCCGGTGCGCTTGCGTTCCGGCTTTGGCTTGCCCGGCGCTGCCTGCTCCTGGGTCATGCTCCCCACCTCTTGTTGCGAGGCAGGAACAGTCAAAACACTGGATTCACCCTTCACACGAACCTCCCAAGCTGGTTTGCTATGGTTGTTCCGCCTGATTGTCGGGCCACGGAGTTCTTTGCCGTGACAGGAACCGCAAGAGCTGGCTGGGCGACTAGGAGTCGAACCTAGACAAAGTGCTCCAAAGGCACTTGACCTACCATTAGTCGATCGCCCAACTGGGTATGGCCGAACGCGTTAAACTGCGTCTGCCACCATCATAGTGCGCCAGTAATCGCTGCGAGGCAACGTGCTGGTGACCAGGCCGGTTACGCCGTGCCGCCCCAGCCGCTCGAAGGCCACCTTTGCCGCTTCCGCAGTACGGTACAGCCCAAAAAGGGCTGATCCGGACCCGGAAAGGCCTGCATAGAGAGCCGCGTCCTCCGTGCTGGGGCCGCCCACAAGAATGCGCTTGATTTCACCGAGAGAGGGATACTGAGGAAAGACGACCTGTTCAAAGTCGTTTTCGATCCCGGTTCGGACAAGCGCGAGAAGTGGATCCTCGGCCCGGTCTTCTCTCAAAGAGAAGACACCGGAGGAGTGCGGTTCGCCAAATGCAGCAGCGATCGACCGACTCAACATAGTTAGTGTATCTGAGGGGGTTCCCTGGGTCAACGAGGATTGGGTCAACGCGTCCCAGTCGCGGTAGGCCTGGGGGGTGGAAACGCCGGTTGCCGGCAGGGCCAGCACGCAGGGATAGGACGGCATATCGGGCAGGGGGAAGACTTCCTCGCCGCGTCCCACTCCGGCCACCGCGCCTCCCAGCAGAAACAGCGGCACATCGGAACCGATTCCGGCCGCCAGGCGAAGCCGGTCCGGGGGCGGGAGCCGGCGACTGAGTTCCTGTTCCAACCCGATAAGAGCGGCGACCGCGTTGGCTGAGCCTGCACCCAGGCCGCCTTGCAGTGGCAGTTGCTTGTCTATGTGGATATGGACCTGGGCGCTAAGGCCGAGTCGTTCCAGGCAGCGTTCCAGCATTCGCCACGCGGTATTGGTGGCATCGGTGGGAACACGCGGATGAGTGCTCGAGAGCGTGATACGCGTGGCGGCAGCCGGATGAGCCTCCACGGTCACCCACTCGTGCAGAGAGAGTGTCTGATAAACGGTAGTAAGTTGATGGAACCCATCCGGGCGCAAGGGACCGATTGCCAGGCCTAAGTTGATCTTGGTATGGGATCGAACGCGGGTGGGCATTTATTCAATTCTAAGTCGGGAGATACTGTCACAGTACTTTTTGTCGGGATAAGTAACATTTGACTATTGCAAATACCGGCCCGGCAGAGGAAACTCTAGTCCAATGCAGCCCTCCCCCGAGAGACTGATAGAAGTTGGATTGATCGTGGCCGGCCTGGTAGGCGTCGCCGGCCTGCTGATCTTGATTGCCCCCAACTTCGGGTTGAAGCCTAAGCCAACAGTGGATGGTTGGCGCATTCCGGTGAAGCCAACCTGTCTTCTGCTTTATTACCTGGCGCTAGGTGGTGGAATGCTTGCGGTCGCGTTTGGAGCGGGCCTCCTGATGGCCTTCGGCACCTCGCACTGGTCAGGCTGGACGGCTTTCGGCTTCGGGTTTCTCCTGGTCCCCCTGGTGCTGGCCGACTGGCCGGAACCGTTGATTCTTGACGGACAAGGTTTGCTGGAAAGGCGCTGCCCTTCCAGCCGTATCTCCTGGCAAGAGCTCAAGGACGTCCGGGCCTATCGCATTCGCTGCGATCGTGGGGTGGTCATCCATGGGGCCGGCGGGAAGCGCCTGGTAGTGGCCCATATTGCTTATGACTCCGAAGCTGTGCTCGATTGCCTGCTACGGTCACGGCCTGTTCCTTATTACTCCCTTCAGGACGAAATGGCTCCGCTTTCTCTCTTCAGCGATCATCCCTCCCAGTAATTAAGGCCCTCTCAACCACGAGATCTTTGCGTCCAGGCGAGGCGCACTGCAGATCCCTCGGCTTCGCTCGGGATGACAAGGGGAGGGTAGTGACTTTCCGGAAGGTTGGCGACTCGGATCGGTAGTACTTCCGCTGACTCTCTGACTCCAGGGTGAGTAACCACTCTGCCGCGTGTAATCCGCACATCCCAATCGCTGCTTTTCAGGCAAGCCACTACTCTTTCCTTGTCATCCCGACCGAAGCGAAGCGAGTGGAGGGATCTGCAGTGTGCCTCGCCCCGAAACCAAATCTCCGGGGCAGCAGATGCTCGCTTGAGGTGTTTCTCCTGATTCATGAGCCGGTCAGTTTCTGCTGCCGGTGAGAAGATAGGAGAGGACGACGGAAACGGCGCAATGCTGAGAGCGATTTCGACCCACATTTTTCTGCGCCAGCGGCTGCATCCGGGGCTGCTGGAGACTTTAGCGAAAGGCGGCGCGCAGGGCATCGAGATCTTTGCCGCACGCCACCATTTCGATTACACCTCCAAGCCGCATGTGAAGGAGCTCGCGCTGTGGTTCGCAGCCAATCCCGTGGAGCCGTTCTCCATGCATATGCCCATGTTCGGGGACACAGAAATGGGCCGCAGCGGTGCTCCGGGGGTCAACGTCGTTCATCCGGAAAAGTCACGCCGGATCGACGCCATGGACGAGGTAAAACGAGCCCTTGAGACGGCGGAGGAAATGCCGCTACGCTACCTGATCCTGCACCTGGGGCAGCGTGAAGACATGTGGAGCCCGCGGACCGTGGAACATGCCATGACGGCGATCGAACATCTGCAGGCGTTTGCCCGGCCGCTGGGGGTCAAGCTGCTGCTGGAGAATATTGAGAACGAGGTAACTGAGTCGCTCCACCTGGTAGAGATCATCCGGATTGGCCACTTCAAAGATGTGGGGGTCTGCCTGGACGTAGGGCATGCTCACATCGGCGGCGGCATTGCCGCTGCGGTCGCGGAGTTGAAGCCGTTGATCCGGTCGACTCACCTTCACGACAACCATGGGCAGAAGGACGAGCACCTTTGGCCTGGGGATGGAACGATTTCCTGGACGGAGACCATGCAGGAGCTGCGCACAGCGCCTGAGCTATCTGCCGCCGTGCTGGAGATTAATTACTTGCCCGAGGAAACACCCGAGCACGTCGCCAGCAGGGCTGCGGAGACCTTCAAGAAGTTAGAGCTGTAGGTGGAAATGACAGATGTGAATCAGAACGAAGCGGTGGCTGCTCCACTGGCCACCATTGGGACCCTGAACCAGCACGAAGGAAAAGCGGTCACGCTGCGGGGATGGCTCTACAACATGCGCGAAAGCGGGAAGCTTTTGTTTCCCATATTTCGCGACGGAACAGGGACGGTGCAGGGCATCGTGCCCAAGGCCGCAGTGACGCCAGAAGTGTTTGAGCGGGTGCGCGGGTTGACCCAGGAATCCAGCGTCATCGTGACCGGCAGGGTGAGAGCGGATAAGCGCGCCCCCGGCGGCTATGAGTTGGACGTTGACAATGTTGAGGTACTTCAGCGTGTGAGCGAAGAGGATCCGTTTCCGATCACGCTCAAGGAGCACGGAGTCGAATTCCTCATGGAGCACCGGCATCTGTGGATTCGTACTCCGCGGCAGTCGGCGATTTTGCGTATCCGCGCGGAGATCATCAAGGCCGCGCGCGATTATCTTGACGACCACGGCTTTGTGCTTACCGATCCGCCCATTCTCACGCCCGCTGCCTGTGAGGGGACCAGTACCTTGTTCCCGGTGGAGTACTTCGGCGAGGAAGCCTTCCTCACGCAAAGCGGCCAGCTGTATATCGAGAGCACGGCCATGGCGTTGGGAAAGGTCTATTCGTTCGGGCCGACGTTTCGCGCCGAAAAATCAAAAACACGGCGTCACCTCACCGAGTTCTGGATGGTGGAACCGGAGATGGCTTATGCCGACCTCTACGATTTGATGGTGCTGGCGGAGGAGTTTCTCAGCTTTCTGGTCGAGCGGGTGTTGACCCGGCGAGCGCTTGATCTTAAAGTTTTGGCTCGCGACACGGCCAGCGCTGGAGGCCGTGAAGTCGCCGTTTCCGCGCATAAGTTACGACCAGGCCGTGGATATGCTGGACGGTGCTTTCGCCCGCGGTGAGATAGAGCAGAAATTTACTTACGGCAATGACTTTGGGTCTCCGGATGAGACCTATCTTTCCTCGCAGTTCGACCGCCCGGTGATGGTGCACCGCTATCCGGCTGCAGTCAAGGCGTTCTACATGGAGCCTGACCCGCAGAACCCAAACCTTGCCTTGTGCGTCGACGTGCTGGCGCCGGAAGGGTATGGGGAGGTGATCGGCGGTTCGCAGCGCGTGGCTTCTTACGAGCTGCTGAAGAAGAGGATTGAAGAACACAATCTACCGCTCGAGGCCTTCTCCTGGTATTTGGATCTGCGCCGCTACGGTTCTGTTCCCCACGCTGGATTCGGCATGGGCATTGAGCGGGTGGTGGCGTGGGTGTGCGGCCTGGAGCACGTGCGGGAAACCATCCCGTTCGCGCGAACCCTTAACCGGATCTATCCGTGATGGCGAAAGAAGGGAATCCCGGCAGTCTCGTCCACGGTGGAGTCCAGTCGCTACCGCCGCGCCAGATCCGCATTCTTGGAGCACCGCTCGACCTTGGTCAATCGCGCCGCGGCGTGGACATGGGGCCTTCCGCGGTCAGGGTGGCAGGGCTTGAGGCGAGGCTCGAGTCGCTGGGCCACGTGGTCAGTGACGGCGGCAACGTGGGAGTCGCGATCGCGGAGACGCGTAACGCCGGCGAAGCGAACGCCAAATACCTTAAAGAGATCAGTGAGACGTGCGAACGGGTCGCCTCCATCGTGCTCCAGACCCTGGAGGAGGGCGTCACCCCGATGATTCTCGGAGGGGATCATTCGGTGGCCGCGGGCTCGGTTTCCGGGGTGGCTGAATTCTATCGCCGGCACAACCAAAAGATTGGTTTGCTGTGGATTGACGCCCATGCCGATATCAACACGCCCGAAACTTCTCCCAGCGGCAATGTGCACGGTATGCCTCTGGCGGCGCTGCTCGGCCTGGGTCCGGCGGGGCTGTCGGATATCTTCGGCTGGGGGCCTAAAGTTGCGCCGGAGAACACGGTGCTGATTGGCGTACGGGATATCGATAAAACAGAGAAAGAGAATATTCGCCGCGCGGGCATCGCCGAGGTGTACACCATGCGCGACATCGACGAGCGGAGTATGCGCACCGTAATGGAAGAGGCTTTGCGCGCGGCCGGGCGGGGCACGGCAGGGTACCACGTATCGCTGGACATGGACTGGATTGATCCGGAGGACGCGCCTGGTGTGGGGACGCCGGTACGCGGCGGAGCCACTTATCGCGAGGCGCATCTGGCGATGGAAATCCTGGCCGATCATGGACGATTGCTGAGCCTTGAAATTGTCGAAGTGAACCCGGTCATCGATGAGCACAACAGAACCGCCGAATTGGCGGTGGAGTTAATCTGTTCCGCCTTCGGGAAAAAGATTCTCTGAAGCAGTAGGGCTGCAACCTCCAGACTTTGAGTGGGTGGCCCAGGTCTCGCTTTTGAGACCTGGGTGTTCCGGCTTGGACCGATTTGCGAGGAGAAACCCAGGTCTCAAAGGCGAGACCTTGGCCACCCACGATTACGCTTCGCCTTTTGAAGGGCGGCTTTTAGCCCCGTCATACAGTCAGCCTGCCCTACAGCGGTCGTGCTACCGAGGGAGCGAAATCGCCGGTTCGAGGACGGGATATTCGGCCTCCGCGCGCCGGAGAAGCGGATTGAGAACATCGCAAGCAGGTAAAGACAGAAGAGGATCAGCATTTCCAAATTCTCCTGCCGCAGCAAAAGGATAAACAGGAATTTGTTTGCCAGGACATTTTGCCACTTTGCGTGTTGCAGAAGAAATATCTGGATCCGGTATTGAACGGAAATAGTGGCCAGAAAGGTGAGAATTGCGATGAGAGCGCAAACATTACCAGGGCGGAGATAAAAAGAACGAACAAATGCAGATCCGGCTTGGTAAACTTCATGGCTTGCCTGAATCTTAAAGGCGCCAACCGGGCCTGCATAGTGAACTCCGATGTTCGGATTTCCCGGTTTTAACCTAACCTTAGGCTAATCATGTTTTGCTCTTCCAGAGGAGGGTCTTCGTGTCCTGGTACGCCCTAGACGATCCCAATGACCCAAAACTCGATGAGCTGGCGGTGCAGTTTCAGCTCCACCCATTGCATATCGAGGATTGCCGCAGCAACAACGAACGGCTCAAGGCGGAAGGAACAGACAATTACCTGTTTCTAATCCTCAAGTACATTCAGTCAGTAGAGGATGGGGACATCGGTTTTGGCAGCGTATACCTCTTCGTAGGTCGAGATTTTCTGATCACGGTCCGTGATCGCAACTGCGTCGGACAAGAGGTTTTCGACCGCGCTTCGAAAGCGGGGCCGGAAGAGAAACCGGCCAAGCTGCTTTACCTGATCACCGACAGCATTGTCGACTCATACTTTGTCTCCATCGATCATAGCGACGACCGCATTGACGAGCTGCAGGACAGCGTTCTCGATAACCCCTCTCCGGCGATCCTGGAGAACCTCTTCGACCAGAAGCGCAAGCTGATTGAGCTGCGCCGAGTTCTGGTCAATCTCCGCGACGCTTGCATGTCGCTGCAACGGGAATCCGGCTCCATCCTCCAGCCGGAGTTGTATCCATTTTTTCGAGACGTTTACGATCACGCGTTGCGTCTGCTGGATTCGGTAGAGACGCTTCGCGACCTGCTCAACAACACGTTCGACGTGTACCTCTCAAGCGTAGCGAACCGCACCAACCAGGTCATGAAAGTGCTGACGGTGCTGAGCACAATAGCGCTCCCTGCGCTGGTCATCTCCGGCATTTACGGCATGAACCTGAAAGGTTTACCGTTTCTTGAGTCTGGTCATGGCACCGAGATCGTGGTCGGCATGATGGTGGTCTCGACCGGAATCGTGCTGTGGATGCTCAAGAAGTTTGACTGGCTGTAGAATGCCCACCATGCCGCCGTTTACGCCGAGCACCATTGCTGCCCTGGTCATCGCCGCGAGTTTCGCGGCCGGGTTGAACGTGTACGCGACGGTCCTGACGCTGGGCCTGCTGGCTCATGCGCATTGGGTTGTCCTGCCCCCGGGGCTGGAGGTGCTGGCGGACTGGTGGGTCATTGGCGTGAGCGCAACCCTGTTCTCGGTGGAATTTGTTGCCGATAAGATTCCCGGTTTTGATCTTCTGTGGAACGCGTTGCACACGTTTATCCGCGTGCCGGTGGCTGCGCTGCTGGCCTACCGCGCCACCACCCAACTGAGCCCGGGCTTGCAGGTACTGGCCACCGCGGTGGGCGCTGCGATCGCTTTGGCTGCCCATGGATCCAAGACGGCGGCGCGGGCGCTGGTCACCCCCAGTCCGGAGCCTGTGTCGAACATTGCTCTGAGCGCGACTGAAGATGTGGGCGCGGTGGGCATCACGTGGCTTGCCACCCAGCATCCCTGGGCCGCAGCGAGTTTCGTGATTGCTCTGCTTTTGGTCTCGATTTTGATGGTGCGGTGGGTGTTCAAAGCACTGCAGGGGCTGTGGCAGAGACTTAGGCCGGCTGCGGCGACGTGAGCCTTCAGGCCTGAGCGGCGCGCCGGCTGAGGACCGGCTCGGTGACTGGCTGGGTCACGTCCGTCTCGCCTTCGGGCAGGACGCTTACCGAGGATGCCACTCCAGATAGTCTGGCCGCCGCCATCAACCGCTCCACCGGTTCATCCATCGGCTCCTGGGAGAGCCGGAAAGTGCCATAGTGCATGGGAATCATGCGCCGCGCACCAAGATCGAGGAAGGCCTGCAGCGCCTCTTCCGGACAGGTGTGCACCCCGCGATAGCTATCCGGCCGATAAGCCCCAATGGGCAGCAGCGCGATCTCAGGCTTGAGGCGTTTCCCGATGTGCTTGAACCCATCAAAATAGGCGGTATCGCCCGAATGGTAAAGGGCGTGGCCGCCACCCCGTATCACATAGCCGCCAAAGCCGCGATGGGTGTCTTTGAAGAAGCGGGCTCCCCAATGCTTGCACGGGGTCATGGTTAACTCCAGACCGCCGACCGATTTGGTCTGCCACCACTCCAGGGTGACTACCCGGGCAAAACCAAGATCCTTGACCAGGTCTTCGACTCCCCAGGGCACGACGGCGATGGGCGCCCGGCCGGACACCTTGTTGTTGTGAGCGACAATGCGGCGCAACGAGGGCCGGTTGAGGTGGTCCATATGCGCGTGGGAGAGCAGCACCATGTCGATGGCCGGCAGGTCCTTGATCTTCACACCCGGCCGGCGCAGGCGGCGTAAGGCGATAAGCCGCTCGGCGAAGACGGGATCGATGAGCACCTTGCGGCCGCCAATCTGTATGAAAAACGAGGAGTGGCCAATGAACGTAATCCCCAGCTCTCCGGGTGAAACGAGGATGGGCTTCTTCGATTCTCCGGTCATTGGCCGGAAAGCAGACTCGCCCACCAATGTCCCCAGCGACTGCATTTTGAGGAGAACCGCGCTCTTACGCTGGACCCTGGTTTTCATTGCCTACCCCAACTTCATAATAGATTCGTCTGGACGGTTGGGAGATGCCATTTCCGCCGCTAAGGTACTGCGGTACCTGTATTGATAGACGGAAAGAGGCAAAGAAGGCATTGGCCAGGGGTTAAAAAGCAGTGTTTTGCCGGTGACGTATTCGGGTTGTTACGGGAAGCGGGGCTGGACGGCAAGGTTGTACATGAGGAAGGAATAAATGTCAGCCGCTGTATCAAGGGCTTTACTTGTATTGCTGGCTCCGTGGCCGGATTGAGTATCTATGCGGATGAGCACAGGATTCGCGGGGCTCGCCGCTTGCTGCAGAGTGGCGGCGTATTTGAAGGAATGGGCTGGTACCACGCGATCATCATGGTCGGCGGTGGTGATGAGCGTTGCAGGATAGGTTACACCGGGAACAATGTTGTGTATGGGGGAGTAGCGATAAAGCGCCTGGAATTCTTCCGGGTTGTCGCTTGAGCCATAGTCCGCGATCCAATTCCAGCCGATGGTGAACTTCTGAAAACGAAGCATATCCATGACTCCAACCTGGGGTACGGCGGCGCGAAAGAGATCTGGCCGCTGGTTCATAACCGCTCCCACCAGCAGACCGCCGTTTGAACCTCCAGAGATGGCGAGCCTGGCCGGAGAGGTGTACTGGTTGGCAATCAGCCATTCTGCGGCGGCAATAAAGTCGTCAAAGACATTTTGCTTCTGCAGCTTCATTCCTGCCTGGTGCCACGTTTCGCCGTACTCGCTACCCCCGCGCAGATTGGCCGAGGCATAGACGAACCCCTGCTCCAGCAACGCCAGACGCAGCGGATTGAATTCAGGGGGAACGGTGACGTTAAAGCCGCCGTACCCGTAGAGCAAGGTCGGATTGCTTCCATCGAGCTTCAACCCCCGTTTGTAAACCAGAAACATGGGGATCCGGGTGCCGTCTTTGCTGGGGTAGAAGACCTGCACCGTTTCATAGTCCTGGGCTGCGAAGCCCTTGATGGCGGACTCGCGAAAAATGGAGGATTTCGTGGCCGCGAGGTCGTAACGAAAAATCGTGCTTGGATAGTTGAAAGAGGAGTACGTGTAAAAGGCGGACGTATCATCGCTCCTTCCGCCAAAGCCGCCTGCGGTTCCCGGGCCCGGCAGGACAATGACGTTCTCTCTCGTGCCTTCAAGGGAGTAGACGTACGGTTGCGAGGTCACATCCCGTGCGTAGGTGACAAAGAGTTTGCCTCCCTGGGTGGCGACACTGCTTAGGGTGTCGGTTGTCTCAGGGACAACGTCTTTCCATGTGGCCTGGAGGGGAGTGTAGAGAGCGACTCGTCCGTTGGGAGCGTTCTGGTTGGTGAAGATGAGGAATTCGTCGCCAACGTTGTCGATCACCTGAAAGCGGTCGTGGGTTACCTCGGCAACGATCGCAGTGAAGTCCCAATCCTGCTGGGAGAGGTCGAGGAAGAAAAGCGCGTTGCCATCCTTGCCTTCGCCGCGTTCGGAGACGGTGAGGATGGCGAACCGTTCGTCTTCCGTTGTATCGACCGTGTGGAAGCGCTGCGGATACGTTTTGTTTTCGTACACCAGGTGATCTTGTGACTGCCTGGTGCCCAGGCGATGGTAATAGACCTGGTGGCCTTCGTTGCGGGCAGAGAGATCGTGACCATCCTCTGGCGCGTCATACCGGCTGTAAAAGAAACCATCACGGAACCAGGCGATGCCAGTCACCTTCAGCCACTGGAGGTGGTCTTCAAGTACTTTTCCGGTCTCGATTTCCAGCACGTGACCTTCTTGCCAATCGGAGCCGCGGCTGGACAGGTAGTAGGCAAAGTAGCGTCCATCGCGGGAGGCTTCTCCGGCCGTCAGGCGAACCGTGCCGTCGGCGGAGAGCTGGTTGGGGTCGATCAAAACGCGTGGGACGCCTTCTAATCCCTCTTGCACATAGAGGACGCTTTGATTTTGCAGCCCATCGTTCTTCGACCAGAGGTAGTAGGCTCCACTCCGGCTGGGAACGCTGTACTTGGGGTAGTTGTAAAGCTCCTCCAGGCGCTGCTTGAGCTGTCCGCGATAGGGGATTTGACCGAGGTAATTTTGGGTGACGTGATTTTGCGCATTGACCCAGGCCAGGGTTTCGGCGGAGTTGTCATCCTCCAGCCAGCGGTAGGGATCGGCCACCCTGGTCCCGTGGTAGTCGTCGACCTGCTCGTCTTTGCGCGTTTCGGGATAGTCCACGTCAGGTCCCTTTCCAGACTCATGAGTGGGTGAACCCAGGTCTCTCCACTTCGCTGCGCTCCGGTCGAGATGGCAAGAACTTCCAATGTTGCAAGAGAGTCACCCAGGTCTCCAAAGCGAGACAGCTGGGCTGCGGCCCGCTCAACGTTGCGTCCGACAAGCCAGATTTATCATCTCGAGGAGCGAAAGTGGAGGGATCTGCGGTTCAGCGGTCTTCCAGATCAGATCGGGCTCACTCTTCAGATCAGATCGATAACGTCTTCAGATACTCGCGAAAGGGCGTTCCCAGTTCCGTGTGGTTCAGGGCAAATTCCACGGTTGCTTTTAGCATGCCTAGCTTGTCGCCCGCATCGAAGCGCAGGCCGTCGAAGCTATACCCGTAGACTTTTTCGTGCTGTAGCAGACCCCTGATGCCGTCAGTCAGTTGCAATTCCCCACCAGCTCCGAGCGGCGTTTTCTCCAGCACGTCGAAGATCCTGGGGGTTAGGATGTAACGGCCGATAATGGCATTGCGCGAGGGCGCCTCTTCGGGCTTTGGCTTTTCCACCAGGCCTTTGACGTCGAAGACCCTGTCCTTGCCTTCGACGGCGGTGCAGTCAAGTACCCCATAAGCAGAGATGGAATCACCGTCCACCACCTGCGTGGCGAGGACGGACGATTGCGTTTGTTCGTAGATCTCGATCATCTGCTGCAGGCACGGCACCTTGGCTTCGATGATGTCGTCGGGCAGAATCACCGCAAATGGTTCGTCGCCCACCAGGTCGCGCGCCATCAGCACGGCGTGCCCCAGGCCCATAGCTTCCTTCTGACGCACATAGGCAATGCGCGCCATGTGCGATATCTGCCTGGTCATGGCGAGCAGTTCGGTCTTGCCCCGTTTCTCCAGCAGTTGCTCGAGCTCAAAGCTGATGTCGAAATGGTCTTCAATTTCTGCCTTGTTGCGGCCGGTGACGATGATGATCTGTTCACACCCCGCCGCAATGGCCTCTTCCACCCCATATTGGATGAGGGGCTTGTCTACCAGCGCCAACATCTCCTTGGGCAGCGCTTTGGTCGCCGGCAAAAAGCGCGTGCCGAGCCCGGCCGCCGGAAAAACTGCTTTGCGCACTCTGTCTTTCATCTCGTTTTGCTCCAGTCGAGTCTTACGATTACCGCGTAGTTAGGATGCAGGAAAAATTAGAGTGTAGGGGACGTGTCGCCCAACAGAGCGCGGCGCACGATCTTGATGGGCGGGAATCCCTGCTTGAGAAAATCGTCGTGGAAGCGTTCTAACGAAAATTCCTCCCCTTCCTTCTTCTTCAGATCGGCCCGCAGCTTGAGAATCTGTAGTTTGCCGAGAGTGTAATAGAGATAAGTTGCATCGGCTGTTCCTCGCTTGGTTTCCACCAAGCCGCCCGCCGGGGTTTGATAACCTTCGTCTACAAAAAACTTTACCGCCTGATCGAAGGTCATGCTTCCGGTGTGCATCTGGATGCCCACGACAAATCTTGCGTCGCGCAGCAAAGCGTCCTGCAGCTGTCCCAGGCGAATCATTTTGGCATCGCGAGCGTCGCGAGCACCCGTGCCCGGTTGACCGTAGCCCTCGTCTAGCATCATTTGCTCACAATAATGGGCCCAGCCTTCAGCATTGCTTGAAGCTCCCAGGAGCTTACGCACCTTAGAGGGAGCTTGCGGCACCCAAAGGAATTGTACGTAGTGTCCGGGATACGCTTCATGAATGGCAGTGCTGATTATTGTTCCCCTGTTGAACTCAGCCATGAGCTCTTGCATCTGTTGCCTGGTATGGTGCGGGTCAGGCACGGTCACATTAAAGTAAGCCTCGGTCGAGACCTTCTCAAAGGGTCCCGGCGTGTCCATGGAGGCAGTTGTGGTTGCGCGCATGAAGGGCGGGGTGTTTTTGAGGGTGGGACGCACCTGCGAGGGAATATCGACGATGCGTTTTTCGTGGATGAACTGAATTAACCCCTCGAACGTGTCGTGAAAACTTTGCAACAGCTGGCCGGGCGTAGGATGGTCCCGGCCCAATTCCGCCAGCACTTCGCGCGGCTTCCGATCAGGTTCGAGTTCGTGGGCGATGCGGTTGAACTCCGCCTGGTTCTGGTGCAGGTCCGCGTAGCCGATCTCCAGCAGCCTGGGGAGCGGCGTGTCTACCATCTCGTCGTAGAGCAGCAGCTTGGAATAGGTGTCCGCGCCAAAGCGGAAGTCGCCATGCGAGTTGGGAAGAACGTCGTCGCGGAGCCACTTCTGGTAGTTCTTGAGAGCCGTGACAACAGCGCTATTGGACTGTGCGAATTCGTTCCTGAGCTGGGGGTCGCGCGCCTGCTCGAAAGCTGAGGGCACATCCGATTGAAAGAAGGAGATGATGTCGGGCAGTTGTTCGAGGGCTATCTCGGTGTAGATGTGAGGCGGGTTCTTGAGATTCTGGTGGGCCGCCTCCAGCGCCGCCGGCATCTGCTTCTCCCGCGCAATCAGCGAGCGCAGGCGATCATCCGGTGAGGCAAAGTTGCGCTCCATGAGCACAAAGGCGCCGTTTGCAATGCCGCTGGAATACTGGTCGGGATTTTTCTCCCATAGGCGAATCGTGTTTAGCCCGAGCAGCGTACTGTGAATGTTGCCCAACAGCAGTTCCCGATCGCCTTGACTCGTAGGATCCAATTGGCCGGCCGGGATGGCGTCAAATCTTTCTTCGAAGCGCTTCAGGTCAGCGGTCTGCCGGTCGACCGCGGCGCGTGAGTAATCCTCCAGTTGCGCGTCATATTGGTGAAATCCATCCTGCGTGCCGTTGGATGGCGCGTAATGGAAGTAGACCTGGTCAAAGTATTCATCGGCAATGGAACGAAGTGCCGTGGATTGGTCAGGCGGCGGGGCGTCTGTCTTGCGGGAGCAGCCAATAGCGCCGGCCAGGCCGATGAGTACGATCGCGATCCTTTTCGATGGCAAGAGCTGGTTTTCTCCGAGTCTTATCTACCGTGTCTTATCTGCGTTGATGCGGTGCGGCCACTTCCGCCTCCTCGTTCGCCGTCAGGGCTTCCAGCAGAGCCCTTATCTCATTGAGTACATCTCCCGGCTCCGAGGCCTTAAGTGGAAAGCGAAGCACTCCCTGCGGTGTAAATTGCGCGCCCTTTTTGGCGTTTTGCGCGACCAGCTTCATTAACCGGCCCGGGTCAATATTGGCCTGGCCGGTAAAGCGAACGTGGATTTGATCGCGCTTGCGATCCACCTGCGCCACACCCGTTTGCTCGCATTGCAGGCGCAGGCTGGCCGCCCCCAGCAGAAGGTGCACACTGGCGGGCAGCTCACCGTAGCGGTCTTCAAGCTCTTCGCGAACCTGGTCCAACATGCCCTCATCCTGCGAACCCGCAATTTTCTTGTAGATACGCAGGCGTTGGTTTTCTTCTTCGATGTAGCTCTCATCGATGCGCAGGCTGATGCCGAGGTTGAGCTGGGCGGCGGGCCGCTGCGGCAGCTCCTCGCCCTTCAACTCATTGACCGCGTGTTCCAGCATGCTGGTGTACATTTCAAAGCCGACGGCTTCGATGTGTCCGCTCTGCTCCCCGCCCAGCATGTTGCCCGCACCCCGCAGTTCGAGGTCGAGGGCGGCGATTTTGAAGCCGGCGCCGAGGTCGGAAAACTCCTTGAGCGCGGCCAAACGGCGGCGGGCGATGTCGGTCAGTTCCTGCTCCGGTGGGATCAGCAGGTAGGCGTAGGCGCGGCGGTTCGATCGCCCCACTCTTCCCCGCAATTGGTAAAGCTCGGAAAGTCCATGGCGGTCAGCGCGGCTGATGAGGATGGTGTTGGCCAGCGGGATGTCCAGCCCGTTCTCGATGATGGTGGTTGCGACCAGCACATCGTATTCTCCGTGCATGAAGGCCAGCATGACCCGTTCCAGCTCACCCTCGCTCATCTGTCCATGGCCGACCGCGACCCGGGCTTGGGGGACCAGCTCACGGATCCTTGAGGCAATCTCGTAGATGGTCTCCACCCGGTTGTGCACAAAGTAGATTTGTCCGCCACGCTCCAGTTCGAGCTCGAGAGCGGAGCGGATCAGCTTTTCGTCGAATCGGGCAACGACCGTCTGAATGGCCATGCGGTCTTTCGGCGGAGTTTCAATCACGCTCATATCGCGCAGACCTACCAGCGACATGTGGAGAGTGCGCGGAATCGGCGTGGCTGACATGGCCAGCACATCGATCTCCCGGCGCATCTGCTTCAGGCGCTCTTTGTGGCGTACCCCGAAGCGCTGCTCCTCATCTACCACCAGAAGGCCAAGGTTGTGGAAGTGCAAATCCTTTGACAACAGGCGGTGAGTGCCGATCAGGATGTCGACTTTGCCCGCTTCCACCCGCTCCAGGATCGACTTCTGCTCTTTGGGGGATCGGAAACGGGAGATCATCTCGACGGTGATCGGAAACAGCTTGAACCGGCTCTTGAAAGTTTCGAAGTGTTGAAAGCTCAAGACTGTGGTGGGCGTCAGCACGGCCACCTGGCGGCCGTCCTGCACTGCTTTGAACGCGGCGCGCATGGCCACTTCGGTTTTGCCGTAACCGACGTCGCCCACCAGCAGCCGATCCATGGGCAGCGGCGATTCCATATCGCTTTTGATGTCGGCAATGGCCGAAATCTGGTCTTCGGTCTCGTTGTAATCGAAGGCGTCTTCGAACTCGCGCTGGAATTCGTTGTCCGGGGGAAAAGCATGGCCTTGTGCTGCCTTGCGCTGAGCGTAGAGCTTCAGCAACTCATCCGCCATGTCCTGCATGGCCTTGCGCACCCGGGCTTTGGTCTTGGCCCATTGCTGGCTGCCGAGGCGGTTCAACACGGGCGCTGGTCCGGCGTCAGTAGAACGGTATTTCTGGATCAGATCGAGCCGGGTGAGTGGGACGTAGAGACGCGCTTGCTCGGCGAACTCCAGCACCATGAACTCGACCTTGATCCCATCCTGTTCGATCTCCCGCAATCCCATGTAGCGGGCGATGCCATGCTCCACGTGCACGACGTAGTCGCTGACCGTGAGGTCGCGGAAGTCAGAGACGAACGCAGCCGTCTTTGATTTGGCTTTCCGGGGGATGGGACGGGCTTCGACGTCGGCTTCATCGGAGAAGTCATTGGCGCCGATGATCACCAGCTTGCTGTCCGGCAAGCTGACACCGCTCGATATGGCGGTCTGCACAATCACCGGGGTACGGAAATCGCCGGCCAGATGGCTCGATTCGTCGTAGGGCTGTTCGCCCGGGGCCAGGGCACGGCTGCCCAGCCGGTAGGGCTGGCCGTATTCCCGCAGCATGGCGGCTAGTCGTTCCACTTCTCCGTAGTTCGGGGCCACCAGCAGCATGCGTATTTCCTGCTCCGCGAAAGACTTGATCTGCTGCAGAAACGCCGGGATCGAGCCGTGGAACCGCAGCGTCGGACGGGAGGAGAAGGCGATCTCGTCCATGGGGTTGACGTCGTCTTCCAGAACATCCACTGCGCCCAACTGGTCCATCTCCAGGCCGGGTAACGACGCGATCTTGGCCAGCAGTTCGGATGGGGTCAGATAAATGTCCTGGGGAGTGATGAGGGAGCCGATCCCGCTGCGTTCATGTCGCTGCTCGACTTTGTTCCACCAGCGGTCCAGCTGATTGCGGACCATGGCGGGCTCTTCCTGGAAGACTTGAACTTTAGGGAAGAGATCGAAGAGGGTCCGGTCGGCGCCGGCTACGGGCGAGAAAAACTCCCAGCCTGGAAAGACGCTTACGCCACCGGAAGATATGGCCCGATTGAGTAATTCGGGGTCGTCTCCAGCATCCAGCCTGCTCCCGCTCAAGCGAAGGTGGATGGCGGCTAGCAATTCCTCTGAGACGGGTGTTTCGGTCAAGGGCAGCAGCAAGGCTTCGTCGATGGCGGTGGAGGAGCGCTGCGAGTCGGGCTCGAATTTGCGGATCGATTCGATCTCGTCTCCGAAGAGTTCGGTGCGGACCGGGCGGTCGGCTTCCGGGGAGTAGACATCGAAAATGCCGCCGCGGCGGGTGAATTGGCCCGGCATTTCGACGATGTCCATGGGGCTGTAACCCACACTAGCCAGATGGCTGGTGAGTTCCTCCATGTCGATCTCTTCTTCGCGGCGCAGGACGCGTCCGAGGTCGGCATAGTAGCCGGCGGGGAAGACGCGCATGCTGGCCGCTTCTACAGGGACAATCACGATGGAAGCTGCTCCGGTCGCGATCTTCCACAGCACGGAGGCGCGTTGCTCCTGCACATCGGGGTGGGGAGACATGTTTTCGAAGGGCAAAACATCATGAGCAGGCAGACGGAGCACGCGATCGGCTTCGAGGGCTCCGGTCAGGTCACAGGCAGCGCGCACGGCAAGTTGGAGCGAGTCGGCGGCCTTGTTGTCGGATACGACGACGATGACCGGCGACTGGGCAGCGCGGGCGAGGAGCGGCAAGTAGAGGGCGCGGGCGGTGGCAGTGAGTCCGGAGACACGTTTGCGCCCCGCAGCGAAGGCCAAGTGCCTGCGTACGCGTTCGTAGGGCGCACAGTGTTCCAGGTCCGCGAGCAATTCGCGAACGAAGGGGAGGATCATGCCTGATGCAATTCTAACCGGAGGACTTTCAGCAGGAGGGGCGCACTGCAGATCCATCGGCGATCGGACAGCAGGAGCCCAAAGGCGCGTTCGTTCTCCAGACTTTGAGTGGGTGGCCCAGGTTTCGCTTTTGAGCAAACTCGCTTGCCGGCGGCAAGTGAAGGGTGGATGGAACGCGCTTTCAGGCTCTACGCCCTGGTAGATGTGATCGTCTAAACCAAACCGGCTTAAGCGTTTGCATGAGAACTGGGCTTTGTATCAGGGCAGGACTTTAGTGTGCAGCGATGCTAGCTGCTATTCTAGCGGGTGTAAGTCCCGCCGGTGGAAATTACCCAGTTGCCACCGTAGCGATAACCGGCGACGGAGTGGGTGACCAAACCGTCGGAAGCCCGGTAGTAAAAATCCTCGCGGGCTGTGTGCAAGCGTGGTCCGATCCGTCAGGAGGGTGAACAAATCAGCAGGTTGTAGCGCGAGCGAACCGTAGTGAAGCTTCGAAAGGTGCCCCCCGCGTGAAACGGATTTGCGGGATGTATGGGAGTGCCGAGTCTGTACTAAAGGGACGAAGGCTAGCGTCGGCGGTGAAGGAACTGGGTGTATACAGTCCCGTCCGGACCTCCCCGGAGTTTCGCAGCAGGAGCCGATTCATGCTGAGAGAAGAATGAGCGGTGACAAGGTCACGGAACCAGTCGCGAGAGTCGCCTGAGGCGGCAACCGCACATGCGAAGTCTGGAGGGTTCAGCTTGATATTGCGACAGAGCCTGCAGTGCGGCTAGCCGCGCCATCAAAAGCTACCGAACGGGACAGTCCTGCTGTTCACCACGCTTCAGGGTCGTGCTATACGGTCAAAGTCTGTTTTGGACAATGGCAGCGCGAAAAATAATCTCTTAAGCATGCGATAAAAACCACATCGATCGCATCTTTAGCTCAATAGCAGGAGGCCCTAGGTCCTGCGGCGAGGGGAGACAGCATCCGGCAGGCAAGATGCTCAAATAATTAATTATTTTTTTTGAGCACCTTCATGAAACAAAGGACTTAGCCGCCAAAACAAAATAAGTTGCAGAAGTTGTGCGTGCGGCAAAGAACACCGGTCATTTTCTTATAGCTAATAAGAACTTCGCCGCGCCTTCCCTTTGCGGAACAGACACAACACGGGCAGTGCCGGCAAGGCGCCGGTGCCACCCGTGCTTTCGAGGAGCGCTGGTTAGGCCTGGACGGCGACAGCGGCCTTTTGCGAGTCGGCGTTGGACATGTTCGCAGGAGCCCCGCCTTCTTTTCCTTGGCCGGGTTTGCGAATGTCGATGCCACCCTTGAAAAAGGCGCCATCTTCAATGCTGATGCGTTGTGCAATGACATCGCCAGTCAACGAGCCTTCGCTGCGGATGTCGACCCGGTCGCTGGCGTTGATGTTGCCGCGCACCTTGCCCAAAACGACCACTTCACGGGCGGAGATGTTAGCGGATACCTGGCCATTGCGGCCGACGGTCACGCGGTTGCCAGGCAGGTTGATCGCGCCTTCTACCTTGCCGTCGATGTACAACGACTCGGAACCCGTCACTTCGCCCTTAACCACCAGGCTCTTGCCAATCGTGGCCTGATCGGCAGCTGCCGGCGATGCGGGGGAGGTGCTGGAAGTGCGTGTGGTGGTTGCTTCGTGGCTTGCGGTCGCGGGTACGGACGGACGCGTCGGCTCCGCATTAGGGGAGGTCGAGGGACTACCAGGTTGGTTCGGTTTCCACATCTCTCTTGTACTTCCTTTCGTTTACTTCGGGATACAGGCCCCCGAACAACCCTGCGGAATCTGTTCCGCAATTCAGGGCAAATCAGGCGGAGCTGTTAGTTTCCTGGTCAGTTGCTGGTGCGGCCTAAACCGCGCAATCCTTGCTCTTCTCTGCATCTTAACCACGCTTAGCGCAAAATTGAAATCCCCCATTCCGAAACTTTAAGAGTTCCGGGGGGGCTGACCCATTAGTATCAACAAAGACATGACCTTTCGTGCGCGTTGGCTCTCTTTGCACGAATGTAGCCCGGGATGACAGACCGCGAACTCCTCCGCCGTATTGAACGTTCCGCCGGCCAGCGCGCTGGATATAAGCAATTGGTTCGCGAGCTGGGCCTGGGTGGCGGCCGCGAACGTCGCATGTTGGTCGAGCAGCTGGATCGCATGGCTGCCCGAGGCGAGCTGGTGAAGTCTGATCGCGATCACTGGGCGCTTCCCCAGGCAGCGGCGCGCAATAACCTGTTGGCCGGCCGCCTCGACGTGCATCGTGACGGCTTTGGCTTTGTGCGGCCAGAAGCCCGCCAGGCTGGCGGGGATGATGACATCTTCATTCCTCCCAACGAGATGAACGGCGCCATGCAGGGCGACCAGGTGCTGGTGGAACTTGCTCCCCCGCGGCCGGATGGACGGCGCAGCGGGCGTATCGCCAGGGTGCTCAGCCGCCGCAATCCTACGGTGGTGGGGATCTTTCATTACGCTCGGCAGGAGCATGCCGTCGGAAATACGGTAACCCCCCTCGACGAGCGGGTCACCCAACCTATCCTCATCCCCTTTGGGCTGGAGCAAGCGCCGGCGGCAGGCAGCGCCACTCCGCATCGAGTCGTTAGTGAGAATATCGGCCCGCCGCCCGGTTTCGATAACCCCTCGGACCTCGAGGGGATGGTGGTGGACGTAGAAATCACCGACTGGCCCACCCCAACCCGCCCGGCGCGCGGGCGCGTCATCGAGGTTCTGGGGCGGGAAGGCGATTTTGGCGTGGACGTCGAGATTGTCATTCGCAAGCATCATCTTCCCCACGTTTTTCCGCCCAACGTCCTGGCGGAGGCGCGCGCCGCCGCTCACCTGGACGAGGAGGAAGTGGGCCGCCGCCGCGATTTTCGCGAGCTGCCGATCGTCACCATCGACGGCGAAACGGCCAAAGACTTCGACGACGCGGTCTTCGTCCGCCAGCACGGCAGCACGTGGGAGTTGCAAGTCCACATTGCCGATGTCGCAGAATACGTGACGCCCGGTTCGGCCCTCGATCTGGAAGCGCGGTTGCGCGGCACCTCAGTCTATTTTCCCGACCGCGCCGTGCCCATGCTTCCGCAAGAGCTTTCGAGCGATCTCTGCAGTCTGCGTCCGGGGAAAGATCGCCTGGTTCTCTCCTGCATCATGATGATCGATGCGCAAGGGGAGATCCTGAGCTACGAGGTCACCCAGGGGGTCATCCGATCGATCAGCCGGATGACTTACACCCAGGTACACGACGTAATCAGCGGCGACAGCAACACGCGGGAGCAATTTGCGCCACTCGTGCCGGAATTCGAGCGGATGTATGAGCTGGCCCGCCTGCTGCACAAAAAGCGCCAGCGGCGGGGTTCGATTGATTTCGATTTGCCCGAGCCGGTAATTGAATTCGACGCCCGGGGAGCGATGCAGAGCATCGTTCGGTCAGAGCGCAGTTGGGCCAACCGGTTGATCGAAGAATTTATGCTTTCGGCCAACGAATGTGTGGCCTCCTGGTTGCAGAACCTCGACGTACCGTCGCTGTATCGAATTCACGAAAAGCCTGAACCTCGGCGGGTGGCGGAGTTCGAGGATGTGGCTGCAAGGTTTGGCTACTCGCTTGGCATTGGTTCCTTGCCGGTAAAGCGAGTGACCATGAAGTCGGAGCGGCGCGAGCAAAGAGGCCGCGGGGCGGGACGGGGACAGCCATCCCCGCGAGTATGAGATCGCCGAGGATATTGCTGTGACCCCGCGAATGTATCAGCAGCTGGCGCTCAAAATAGCGGGCAAGCCGGAAGAGCGCATTCTTGCCCACCTCATGCTGCGTTCTTTGCGCCAGGCGCGTTACAGCGAAAAGAACGAGGGCCACTTCGCCCTGGCCGCTCCTTGTTACACCCATTTCACTTCGCCTATCCGCCGCTATCCGGACCTTATTGTTCACCGCATCGCCAAGGCTGTTCTGGCTTCGGGCGAGAGCGGCATCGGGGTGCTGGCGACGGAGAGCCGGCGCAGCAAAGAGACTTCTCCCTCCGATGGGCCGCTCAGCGAAGCAGAGCTCACCGACATTGCCTATGAATCGAGCCAGGCGGAGCGGCGCGCCGAAGATGCCGAGCGCGAATTGATGGAGTGGAAGAAGGTCAAATTCATGCAGGAGCGCCTGGGCGACGACTTCGACGCCATGATCATGAGCGTGACCAAGTACGGCTGCTTTGTGGAGCTCGACAATCTCTTCATCGAGGGGCTGGTGCCCATCATGAGCCTGCAAGGCGACCACTACACGTTTCGCGAGAACACGCGCCAGATCATGGGCGAGCAATCCGGCCGCCGCTATTCCATGGGTGACCGGGTACGGGTGGTGCTCGACCGCGTGGATACAATGCAGCGGCGGTTACAATTTTCTATTCTGGAGGAAGTGGCTCCGTTGCACCTGAGCCGCCCCGCCAAGGGCAAAGCCAAGGCCCAGACCAGGTCCCACGCTAAATCAACGTCCAGCGGCAAGGCCCACCCTTACCTTCCCCCGAAGAACAAGGTGCTGCGCAAGGGCAAACAGAAGACGAAGAATAAACGCCCGGGGAAGAAGCGCACCTAGGTCCGGTTTTTTGGGGTTCGCTTTACAATGAAGCAGAGACAGGGAGAGGTTCGATGCCACACATGGTTGTTTGTGCGCGTTACAAGCAGGAGATGGAGGGGCTCGACGAGGCTCCGTTTGACAGCGAATTTGGCCAGAAGATTTATGACCATGTCTCCAAGAAGGCCTGGTCGGAGTGGATCGAACGGCAAAAGATGTTGCTCAACGAATACCGTCTGCAGCCCTGGACTAAGGAAGCGCAGGAGTTCCTGGTGGAGCAGATGCAGGAGTACTTCTTCGGCGAAGGATCGGCGCTGCCCAAGGAATACGTCCCGCCTGCCCACTAGACTGTCGGTCGTGTACACTCAAGAGGTCAATTTGCCGTCGGGACGTGGCTCAGCCTGGTAGAGCACTCGCTTGGGGTGCGAGGGGTCGGCAGTTCAAATCTGCCCGTCCCGACCATTCAAATCAATAAGATAAAGAAATACCCCACCTACGGCGTTTTCATCTCCCACGACGTTTGATCCGCTGTCCTGTGACCATGATCACAGACCCGCCTTTCCTCCGGCTCCAGAATACGAACCGGAGATGACCCCCATGGCAAACCAACCTGTTGCGAAGCGTCCGACCGTCCCTCTGCCTCCATGCCTAACTCACAACTGCCTGAATTGCCGATGGGAACATCCTTGCCCACCGCTGATTGTGATTGCGACGCGGTACGCGCAAGAGATGGCCAGGGTGTTCGACCGATGAATCCAGGCTGGCAGCGAAGCATTTGCCGTATCACACCAGCGTGACGTTCATCACAGAATCGTCCGCACCACAGGTCTACGCTTGGAATTATCCCCTCGGCCGAGCACTTTTGTGGAGGGGATCTCGTGATCGGATATTGCTTCAATCCAGTGGTTTAGTTCCTTCTAATTTCTCCCGAACTTGATCCGACAGCTTTGCTGAAGAGAGAGGTCGATGTATGACGATTATTGGAAATCAGGTTGCCGTGAATCTGGACACGATTCTGTTTGCCACGGACTTCTCGCCTGGCGCAGAGACCGCAAGGCTCTATGTGCAAGCGCTGGCAGGTCGCTATCAATCGCAGGTTCGCCTGATGCATGTGGTAAGTCTGGGTACGGCATTTAAGGGCGCGGATGCGGGTCTGAGCATCGATATCGTTCGCAGGTCAGGAGAGGAATCTCTCGCCCGCCTGGCGAACGAATTGGTTTCGCAGAAGATCCCCGTCGAGACAGTTCTAGGGGAGGGCATGGACCCGGCTGCAGAAATTCTGGAAGCGGCGCAGGACCGATCCATCGACCTGCTGGTCATCGGCACCCGGGGCCACAAAGGCCTGGCTCGGCTGGTTCTGGGATCAACGGCGGAAGCATTGATTCACCGGGCCAGGTGTCCGATCCTCGCCATCGGGCCTGCGGTGGGGCCCCCAATGCGCCCGCTCAATTTTCAGAGAATCGTCTATGCCACGGACTTTTCTCCGGAGGCTGCGAAAGCGTGCGTGTTTGCCTCTTCGTTTGCCCAGGATTTCGGCGCCCATCTCTATCTCTGCCACGTGCTGCCGGAGCACCCTCATGCCATGAATGACCAGCAACTCAACGAGCGGTTTATCAGCGAGCTGCAGAAGCTGGTTCCAGACGTGGCCCGGGAATGGTGTGAGCCGGAGTGTGTTCTCGAATACGGAGTTGCCACGGATGGCATTCTGCTGCTGGCCCAACGCGTGAATGCCGATCTGATCGTGCTCGGCACGCGCAGAGCATCCCACTGGTACGACACTTTCAAAACAGGGGTCGCGTTTCAAGTGATCAGCGGCAGCACTTGTCCGGTGCTTACCATTCGAGAGTAAGCCTCGGGAATCCCAGACCCTGCAGTAAAGCAGCAAATGGGTGGCGAGGAGCTTGCTTGCTAAGCGTAATCGCCTCTCTCGATACCCAGTTTCCTTAACTTGGAGTTCAGCGTGGTCCGCTTGAGGCCCAGCTTCTCCGCCGCTCCACCACTTCCGCCAATCATTCCTTGCATTCTCTGAGCACACGGAGAATATGTTCCCGCTCGGCGGCGTGGAAATTACGGTCGGATGAGAGTTTCCACTTCAATGCTCTCCAGCTCGGCAAGAGGGGCACGCAGAGTGGATCCGGTGGTCAGAATGACGGCCCTCTCAATGAAGTTCTCCAGCTCTCTTACGTTGCCGGGCCATGGCCAGGCCACCAGAGCGGCCATGGTTTCTTCCGCGATCGAATGGATGGGCTTGTTCATGCGCCTGGCATGTTTGTTGACGAAGTAATTGACCAGCAATGGAATGTCAGAGGTTCTGGCGCGTAGCGGCGGCAGGGTAATGGGAAAGACCCTCAGACGGTAGTAAAGATCACTGCGGAACTCACCAGTTTTCACCATCTGTGCAAGGTCGCGATTGGTGGCGGCGATCAGACGAACATCCACCGGAATCGTCCGTCTGCCCCCAGCCTCTCGATCTCCTTCTCCTGCAGTGCACGCAGCAGCTTGGGCTGAAGTTCCAGCGGCAGATCTCCGATTTCGTCGAGAAACAGCGTGCCCATATGAGCCAGTTCCAATCGTCCGACGCGCTGCGAGATCGCCCCCGTGAAGGCTCCCTTCTCATGGCCAAACAGCTCGCTCTCCAGCAGGCCAAGCGGAATGGCCGAGCAATTTAGCTTCACAAACGTCCGGTCACGACGCGGACTGATTTTATGAATGGACCTTGCGATGAGCTCCTTTCCCGTACCGGTCTCACCCAGGATCAGCACGGTCGCATCGGTGGAAGCAACCGTTTCTACCTGCTTCAACACCGTCTTCAAGCCACGGCTTTCGCCGACGATTTCTTCGAAGTTATATTCGGTGCGCAGTTCCTCCTCGAGATAGCGCTTTTCCTCTTTGAGCTTGGTGCTGAGCTGGACAATGCGGCGAAAACCGTGGTCGATCTGGAATGATCCCGGCAATCTGGCTGGCTGCCTGGATTAGCGTTTCGACATGGCGTTGTTCAAACACTGCCTCGTGCTGGGAGCCTACGAACAGAGTACCGATGACCTCGCCTCGACAGTTCAGAGGAACCCAGCAACCCGATTGAATGCCGCCGGCAATTTGCAGCGCCGGCCGCCCGGTCTTCTGTTCATCCATCTGTGCCATCAGAAGTGGTTCCTGGTGGGTGAAAACCCAACCCTCCGGTGTGCCTTCCACCGGCAGAGTGCGCCTCTTGTGCATTACCCGATCGCCGCGCCGAAGGCAGCTCCTGCACCTGCAAGTCATGAGGTCTGCTCACCTCATGAAGCGCAATGGAGGCGTAATCGTGAGGGATCAACCGTTGAATACTCGCCTCAATGGCCACCAGCATCTGCCGTATGTCCGGGTTGGTCAGTACTGCTTTGCTAAGCTCCAGCACCAGCGACTCTTCCGCGCTCTTGCGGTCAGTAAAGTCGCGGGTAACCTTGGAGAATCCGAGCAGCTGACCGTCATCCCCTCGCATGGCGGTAATGATTACGTTGGCCCAGAATCGAGAACCGTCCTTACGGATTCTCCATCCTTCGTCTTCGAATCGTCCTTCCGCGGTCGCTACTGCCAACTCATGTTCTGGTTTTCCGCGGTCAATCGCCTCCTGGGGATAAAACCTGGAGAAGTGCTGGCCCACGATCTCTTCTGCGGAATACCCTTTGAGTCGTTCTGCCCCGGTATTCCACGTCGCGATTCTTCCCTGGGGATCGAGCATGAAGATGGCGTAATCCCGCGCGCCTTCCACCAGCAGGCGAAATCGCTGTTCGCTGTTGCGCAGGGCCATTTCTGCCTGTTTGCGCTCTGTGATGTCGCGCACCACCGTCAGGATGGACTGTTCGCCGCTGGTCTCGACCGGGCTGAGCATGATGTCGACGGGAAATTCACTGCCGTCTTTGCGGCGCCCATAGAGTTCGAGGCCCGTACCCATGGGGCGCGCACCGGGCGAGGTGGCATAAATACTGCGGTGACGTGGGTGGTTGGCGCGAAATCGCTCGGGGATTAGGATTTCTACCAGGCTGCCTACTAACTCCGACTCACGATAGCCAAAGAGCCGCCCTGAGGCCGGGTTCACAGCGACGATGCGACCCTGCCTTGTCTGTGACCACGATTGCGTCGGGGGACGCAGAGAAGACCTCCTCGGACAGCGCTAAAGCGTGTTCAGCATCTCGCTTGGCCAGGTGCGTGCTCATTTGCCCCTTATCCGCCTGCTGCTTCAGGGACGCCGCCGGCTGGGTGCATCTCTTAGGAGATCTTCACGCAATTCTAGCAATGCCCGACCCAGTCAAGGGGCGAGCGTGGCGAGTGAGCATCAGTCTCCGCAGACCGCTTGCAACGCGGATCGACTGGGGATCGTCACCGTGGTTCCTTTGAGGGTAACCAGGTGTTTGTTTTTGAATTCGCTTAATGTACGGGTGATCGTTTCACGGGTAGAGCCTACACATTCAGCAATCTGCTCGTGGGTTAAAGCCATCTTGATCTGTGCCCCTTCAGATGTTTGTGTTTCTTCCGAAGACCAGTTCAGGAACAAGCGAGCCACTTTCTCATGTGCGCTGTTCGATAAGCCCACCGTGCGCAACTGCTCGCAGGCTCGAGCGTACTGCGCATTCAGCTGTCTTGTCACCGCCTGGTAAACCTCTGGGAACTGGTTTACGAAGCGAGCGAAGTCTTGACGGCGAATAAACACCACCCTTGACGGATGAAGAGCTTCGGCACTCACTTCGTAGGGGATGCCAGACATCGACGCGCTCAACCCGAGTACTTCCCCGGGACGGGCGAGTTGGAGGATCAACGTCTTTCCCGCAGTCGAGCTCACCGACAGCTTGACCTTCCCCGAACAGAGCAGAAAAACGCCCCCAGCTTGCTCGTTCTCAAGGAACAGGGTGGAACCCGCGGGATAGAAGGCAGAAGACTTGATCGCTTCAAATTCCCTGGCCGCTGCGGGAGTGAGATGGCAAAGAAAGCCAATCTCTTTCAGCTTGCAGGACTCGCACGTTGTGGCCGCACTTCGTGTATCTTGCGCTTGCATCTTACCTCTCCTCTTGGGAGACGACCTTTTCAGCCGCCGCCCGGTTAGCAAAATATTGAGTCAGGGGGGAGTCTGCGATGATCTCCGCTCCCGTTTCCCTGACAATCTCTCTCAGGATTTGGCTACCGGTCTGATCCGCGAAGGTCACTCCTCGAATATCCAGTAGCAAACGCTTCTGTCTTGCCGAGGACCACAAGTCGTGCCAGGTTCTCCCCAACTCGATGGCCCACGGGCCCACTATCTTGCCCTCGACCTTCAGGGTTGCTGCGACGACGTCCTCTTTGATTGAGATCTTGAGCACCGGTCTCACCTTCGTTGGCTATCTATCGTGCACATCGATTACCAAACGGGGAGACGCCGGCGACTTGTTCGTATGCGATGGATAGGGCGGGAGTTAGAGGAGATGACTTGGGCAAAGCCATAGATTGAATGACGATGCCAGGAGACGATATGTCGTCTCGGAGACGATGGGACCGTCTCATAGCAGCGGGAAGCCGAGATCCGCGTGGCGGGCGTTCGCTCTCGAACACCCCGCCCGCAGAGAAATCAGGGCTGTAACAGGGTCAACACCGGGCACGGGGCTTCCAGCAGCACCTTGGCCGCGGTTCCTGGGGGAAGATGGGTTGCCATTGAGGATGCTGGACGGGCGCCCATCACAATTAAATCGGAACCGCGTTGCCTTGCGAGATCGACAATCGTGATGTCGGGAGCTGCACTGGCGAGGCGAGTACGAAGCCAGGTTCCTTTTCCGAGATACTCAGGAGCAAAGTGGTGGAACGCTTCTTCGAATGATGCCCAGTCGGCGTCTTGTTCCCTGCCGCCATCCTTCACATGAACCAGAACCAACTCTGCTCCATGTTGGGCAGCCAGTTTATGCGCATAAGCTACCAACTCTGCCGAACTCGGCTTGAGAGTGGTCGCACAGATCACTTCGCGCAGAGCCCACTCCTCTCCCTGAAGGGCCGGCGCCGCAGGTCCTACCGAGAGCACAGGGCACGGCACCAGGCGAAAGACTGCTTCGGCATCCGACCCAGCAAGGAAGCGATCCACGCCCTTCCTGCCGTGGGTTCCCAAAGTGATCAAGTCCACCTTGTTGTCATGAACGGCTTGGAGTAGCTCATCGTGCAGTGCTCCGGTGAGCGAGATTACGCGCGCCCGGTACCCTTCTGAACGCAACCCTGCGCCCGTCTGCTCTAATTGTTCCTCGCGGAGCGACTCCAGATCGGATACATCAATCCATGCAGCTTCGGGTGGGGTAATCAGGTCGATTGGTGGATTCACATGAACCAGCAACAGTTCCGAATTCCCCTGCTTAGCCAGGCTCTTGGCATATTCCAACGCACGTTCCGAGACTTCAGAAAAGTCCGTGGGAACAAGTATGTGTTCAAATGTAACCGTGACTGGACTGACGGTAGTCATAGGTGCCTCCCTTACTGAGCGAGCGGATTTACTGAGAATAAGTTAGCCGCCTTTGCCTTCCATGGCTGTGACTGCAATCACACTCCAGCGAAGTCACACACTCGCCTGATTGAGCCGCGAAGCCGGCCCGCTTAGCCTGAGCATCTGCTGCTGCAGGAAATACATCGTGAGCAGCATCTGCAAGCCCATGAACAGAGAGTAGGAGGCAACCAGGCAGAGAGATATTCTGTCATCGTGGCTGGAAAATCCGGCCAGGCAGACACTGAAAGCCAGCGCCGCAAAAGCCAGCACATACATGACCGACTGCTCTCGTTTGCTGCCACTCCACGACCGGGCAAAGCTGAATTTGCCGGCACTGAGGGCCAAGGCATAGAAAGCGAGCAGATAACACAGCATCTGTAGGGTTGCGCCGGGAAAGAAGATCAGCAAGAGACTGCACAGGGCGACAGCTGTACTCAGGGACAGGAAACCCCGCAATTTGCTGACCTGGCGGCAACCCAGCCCCATGGCACAGATCCAATCGACACCGGTGATGAAGAGCAGAGATGCTGCCACCAGCAGCAGCGCAAAGGCGCCCCCGAAGACGTAGAAAAAAAGATTGGTCATCGTGGCCCGGATATAAAAAAGGGCGAGCCCAAGCAGCACCATGGAACAACCGTGGACCAACATCAGTCTCTCTCGCGTTCTTTCCGTTAGTCGAATCATATGCGTCACCTGCCGACTGAAGTCTGGCAGGGATCACGGCCACCGGCAGTGATGGCGATCACGCGAGCGGCCAGATTTCTCGAAGTTTACGGCTCCCTTGCGATGGTGGAGAATTCGCGGTAATTTGCGCTGGCCTTTGCTCTGGTGCCGCTGCGCAGGGTAAATGTGGGACACGGAGCCTGGGCGATCACCCGGTAGACAACACCGTTGCGAAATCTAGCGCTCACCGTCGATGCGGGGATTGACCCGAGCACCAGCAACGAGGGCCTGAGAACCGCGCACTCGGCAAGGATCTCTTCCGCCGGTTCGCCGCTACGTATGTGAATGTGAGGAGGCCGCTTTGCCGTGCTCACGATCTCGTTGATTTTGCATCTGGCTCCGGCATTGGCGGCGTCGTCAAACCGTTCTTGTTCGGTGACATGAAGCACGGTGAGCTCCGCCTGCAACCCCTCGGCGAGGTTGGCTGCGAACTGGAAACTCTGTTCGGGGTGATGGCGCAACGAAAGCGCAAAGATAATCCGGGGAGGGGTCTCTTGCGGCAGCGGCCTGAAATGCGGCCCCACGGTGCATACGGGAATGTTGACATGACGAATTAGTTCTTCGGCGATAGAACCGACCAAAAGCTTGCCTAATTTCCCGCGGGCAGAAGTACCGAGAATCAGGCGATCGACCCGATGCTCGCGAATGAATGCTTCCGTTTCGTCGACCGGATACCAGCGACGAACTTCATAAGTACAAGCGATATTTTTCTCTCTGAGTTGAAAGGCAACTCCATTGAGAATTGCTTCGGCATCGAGGAATGCTTTCTCCTTTTGCACGCCGGGAAAGTTCCCGGACTCGATCGAGACATAGGCATCCGGAGGAATGACGTGGAGAAGCCAGATCATCGCCCCGGTCCTTCGGGCCTGGTCAACGGCCACCGGTAGCAGGAAGTCCAGGTCATGCAAATCTGTGGCTACCAAAATGGATTTTGGCCGGAGCACAGAGGACAAATGCATCTGATTCATAATCGGTCTCCTTTCGGGGTTTGGGGGATCACGAGCGGTGAGCCGGCACAACCAATACCGGGCAGCGCGATGCGCCGATGATCGCTGCTAATTTGCTTCCTGGCCGATGATCGGCGAGCGGCGCCCTGTGTCTGGCCGCGAGGACAATGAGGTTGGCCTTGAGTTCTTTGGCCGCCTGAAGGACCGTCGGGGCGACTTCGCCGGACTTGACTTCGCATTTCGGCGTGCACCAATCTCCACAGTCGCTGGGCAGGAGTTGTTGAAGATTTCCCTTTGCGCTCAGTTCAGATCGGGCCTGGTCCTCTTTCGTTTCGGGCGCAGAGAGCACGGTCATCACCGTCAACCTGCCGTTGTAATCCTGCGCCAGCGCAGGCAGCATATTGCGCCGGGCGCAGGGCTGGTTGGCTAAGATCTGCCGCCAGGACAATCGACTTCATCGGAAACATGTTTTTGTCGCATGCCGGGCCCGCCACCAGAACTGGATAATCAAGCCGCCGGATCGCCCATTCGGCGATCGACCCAAGCGCCAGTTTGGCCAATCCCGTTCGGCCATGGGAGCCGAGTACCAGCAAATCGATACCGTGGGCTTTCCCCGCAGACTGGATACCATCCGCAACGGAACCCAGGAACACGATCTCTTCATGTTTCACAGTTCGCAGATCAGGGATGTGCTCGGCATACTTGTGCAGGTTTTCTTGAGCGGTCTCCAGATTCATGAGTTCCAGCTCCGGAGCCGGGCCGCAGAGGTCAACGGCATAAAACTCAGGCGCGATGGCATGCAGCACATAAAGCCTGGCATGGAATTCCTTAGCCAGTCGCCCCGCCAGCCTGACCGCGGTTGCGCTTGCCTTGGAACAATCTGTGGCCACCAGGATGGACCGAAATCGAAGACCGGCAGGACCGAGACCGGACCCTTCAGGCGCCCTAAGGTGTGGGCTGCTGGGAACAGTGATCATGACTGACCTCTTTCTACGGCGAGGAGTTCATGTCGGCACTCGACGCCGGATTAGTGCTTTCAGGATGAGAGGGAGATCGAAGTACGTCTGTGATCCCAGTCACAGGTGATTCGCCCTGTGACCCAGATCACAGCCGATGTTTTCTGATCCGGGCATGCTGAACCAAGGAGCACACCGCTATGAATGACAGCATTCTAAGATTCAAAACCATCGTCGTAGCCACCGACCTGGGCGACCCGTCTTCCGCTGCTCTCCGTTACGCCCAGACATTGGCTCGCATGTATCCGTCGACCCTGGTGGTCGTGCATGTGATTGATCCGCTCGCTTATGCGTTTCCAGGGGGAGCGCCGTCGTTTCTGGCGGCGAATCAGTCGGCTGTCGTGGAACTCAGGAAAATACAAGAAGAATGCGTTGCGCTTGGCATTCCGGTTCGCTCGGTCGTGGAAAGTGGGGTCGTCTGCGATCGGATACTGGAGGCATTGAAGGAGCACCATGCAGATCTGCTGGTGCTAGGCACCCGCACCAGGACGGCAGCCGGCCGTGCTGCATTGGGCACGGTTGCGCGGCAACTTCTGACCAGGTCGCGATGCCCCATTCTGACCGTTTCTCCCGATGCCGGAAAGAATCTGCCTTGGGCTTGTTGTTGGGGGCGCGTGCTCGCGGCGACTGATTTCTCGCCGGCGTCAGTACGGGCGATACGATGCGCTCACCAGCTAGCCCTGCGCCAATTGATCGTTTTGCACGCTCCCGATTGCCTACGAGAATCGGGGTGTGCCCACTGCCAGGAGAAATTGCGTTTTCTCGCACCGTTCAATGAATCGCATACGGTTCCGGTCGAGCACATTGTTGCCGCCGGCGACGCAGCGGAACGTATCGTTGAGTATGCCCGGAAATTCGCCGTAGACCTGGTCGTACTGGGCTCTCCGGAAAGCGAGCTCACAGAGGAGGATCTTTACACCAGCACCGTCTTACAGGTGATTGCCAACATAGGCTGCCCAGTCCTCTGCCTGACCCTGCCGGCCCATACTTCCGTGACATTGAAGACGGAGGTTGCGCTCACAAGCGGTTTTTCGCTCTAACTGGCTTTCGATTCAGCGGGTCGCTTCGTGCTCCCGCCGCTCACGGCGGATGCGGCTGGCCTGCATCAGCACCAAAGCTAAGGGCCATCCAGCGTATTGACGGCGCTGGCATTGGCGGCAGCGCACTGGATATTGCAACAGTAACAATCGCTCTAAATCCTTCATGCGAAAGCGCGACAGACGAAAATTAGAGGAAGAGCACTCGGGACAAGTCACTGGAATTCACCGGCTTCCATTACAAAAGGCTATAATCTATCCGGCCCGTGCAAGAGCTACTTTAGCACGGTTGCAGGGCTTTCTTGGCGGTCGGCAGGGCTTTCACAGCCGAAGTGCAGGCAATTTCTCCGGCCGTTCACGTTAGGGAGAAAGCCTCAGGTGGTTTCTTAACAGATGAGGTGAACATGGTCTGGGATGTATCGTTCACGTGCGATATTTGCGGCAGAAAGAAGCTGGAGGCGAATCACTGGTGGATGCTCGTCCTGGGTGATGTCCCCTGCTTTGAGGAAGATCAACCCCGTCAGCGCTTTACCCTGATGCCGTGGAATAAGGCGGAGAGCGGTAATCCCGACTTCTACCATCTCTGCGGACAAGGCTGTGCAATGCAGGCAATGGAACGATTCATGAACCATGGCAGCATCGTGTCCGATAGCCTTTTGCATAGCGCAACCGAGGCGGCGGCCGGCAATCAGTCCCACTGAATTGCCCGGAGCTTATAGTTCGAAGAGGCCGGCCTTAGCGGCTGGCGTGGGCGCAGGGCGCTCCTTGATCTGAACTTGCGGCGAAGGAACCGAGAGTATGCCCAGGATTTCGCGCAACTCTTTACGCACTTTGTGTAACCGCACTTCAGCCCGTTGCGCTGTTTGTTGTTGCTGCGGCAAAGGAAGTTCCGGCTGACCGGCCCGTTTGCTGCGCGATTCCGCCTGGATCGCCTGGCGTGCGCCGGCGATGGTGTAACCCTCGTCATACAGCAGACGCTTCACGCGTAACGCCATCTCGACGTCGCGGCGGCGATAGAGCCGCTGACCGGTACCGCTCTTGTTCGGCTTCAGTTGGGTAAACTCAGTTTCCCAAAAGCGCAGAACATAAGGGGCAACCGAGCACAAGCGCGCTACTTCCCCAATGCGAAAGTAGAGCTTGTCGGGAATTTCCGGTTTTTGCGGAGCGCGTTGCTGAGGCAGGTGAGTAGCCATACTGGTATTCGAAGGCAACTTGCATGAAGCTGCCTTCGCTCAGAAGTATAGGTCAGCTTAGCTCAAATGCCGGAGCTTTTCTTGTGCGTGCAAGTGGATTTCTTGTCCCTAACACCAAGTGTGACAATCCCTGCGGTAACTGCGGTAACTTAGATGGCCGTTGTCTGCGGGATTGCGGAAGTGACGATCGGTTCCCGCTCCGGGCTGCCGTGAGGTGCGGAACGCAGATACTGGGCAGGCCAGCTGATGACGTCTCCCAACTCCTCTGCCGCCTCGAGCGCCCAATACGGTTGGCGCAGAAACTCCCGGGCGAGCAGCACTACATCTGCCTGACCGGTGCGGAGGATGTGCTCGGCCTGAGCCGCTTCGGTGATCATGCCAACCGCGCCCGTGGGGATCGCCGCCTCGCGGCGAATGCGCTCCGCAAAAGGCGTCTGGTATCCCGGGCCAAGCTGCATTACTTGCCGGGTTGTCAGGCCGCCGGAGGAGACGTCGACTAAGTCGACCTTATGCTGCTTCAGCACTTTGGCCAAAGCTACGGACTGATGGATGTCCCATCCACCGTCCGCCCAGTCGGTGGCAGAAATTCGCACCAGCAGGGGAAGTTCGGCAGGAAGCACAGAGCGCACTGCATCCACTACTTCCACCAACAAGCGGATTCGATTCTCGAAGCTGCCCCCGTACTGATCGCTTCGCTGGTTGCTCAAGGGAGAGAGAAATTCATGCAGCAGGTATCCGTGTGCGGAGTGCACCTCGACCAGGTCGAATCCCGCCTCCAGCGCGCGCTCGGTTGCTCGCACGAACGCCCTGGTAATTGCTTGTATGCCGGCAAGATCAAGGGCAATGGGCTGAGGGTAGTTATCCTGAAAACGCAGCGCACTGGGGGCCATTACATTTTCCCACCCGCCTTCAGCAGGGGTGACATATCCTTGTTTCGGAGCCCAGGGGCGGGCCGTACTGGCTTTTCGTCCGGCGTGCGCAAGCTGCACTCCCGCGAGTGACCCCTGCCGGTGAAGAAAGTCGACAATCCGGCGCAGGCCGGCGATGTGGTCGTCCTTCCAAAGGCCCAGGTCCTGCGGACTAATGCGGGCTTCCGGAAGTACGGCGGCTGCCTCGGTTAAGATCAGTCCCGCTCCGCCGACGGCCCGGCTGCCAAGATTCACCAGGTGCCAGTCATTGCTGAACCCGTCTTCGCTCGAGTATTGGCACATCGGCGAGACGAAAACACGGTTGGGGACACTAACGCCAGACAACTGGATGGGCGAGAATAAGAGTGATTTAGACAAGGAAGCTCCTCTGGCATCAGATGCAGCGCGCCTCCGGAAGTCGCAGTCTTGAAAGCGGCAGGCGTTGCTGACTTTTCTGGAACATGGAAGGGCGTGCGTGCGTACAGCACTAGGAGGAAAAGATTATGAAGGGTGGCATCCTCGTATTCACCGTGCTGGCGATGGTCATTGCGTTCGTGGGTGGCTGTAAGGTGCAGGTGGATAAGTCCAAGGATGGCGAGGAGCAGAACGTAAAGATTGCCACTCCCTTTGGCGGAATTAACGTCAACCAGGACCAGACTTCGGCGGCCGAGCTAGGTTTGGCGGCCTACCCCGGAGCCGTCCAGGATATGACTGGCGAAGGGAGCAAATCGGCCAAAGTAGACATGGGCTTCGGCTCCTGGAAGCTGCGGGTGAAGGTGGCCCATTACGCTACGGCGGATCGCCAGGATCAGGTAATCGCGTTTTACCGCAATGCGTTGAGTCAATACGGCAGCGTGATCGAGTGCGCGGGGAACAAGCCGGTCGGCTTGCCTGTCTCTACCTCAGAAGGCCTCACCTGTGAGGATTCCGATAGTCATTCGGGAGAGCACGGTGGCCCCGGCGGTCTGCAATTGAAAGCCGGATCCCGGCATCATCAGCACCTGGTTCTTTTCAAAGACGGAAGCGGCTCCCAGACTCATTTCAGCCTGATTGCGCTTGATCTTCCCCACGGTTTCGAAAACGGGCAAAACGGCACCAACTAACGCGTTTGATTGCACTCCGCTCGCCCCTGAGATAGCTTCAAGAGGGATGAACCTGCTCTGCCATAGGTGTGGCGCGACCCTGAGCGCATCGGAACTGTTCTGCTCCACCTGCGGCTCGCCCCAGCTGAAGTTTGCCCAGCAGGAAGAGGGTGAGACTGGATATGCGGGTGTGCGCCCGCCCGGGGGGCCCGCGCGGACCCAGGGAATCTCCTGGAAGGACGCTATCCTGGCGGCGCTCTTTGTTGCCGTGCCGGCGGGACTGCTGAGTGCCGTTTCCGTCTTGTCCTGGGGTTGCTGTCTATGGGTGGTTGGTGGAGCTGTGCTGGCCATCGTCGTGTATCACCGGCGAGCGCCGGCATTTCTATTGGAAACTCGCTCCGGGGTGCGCATCGGCGCCGTGGCTGGGCTCATTGCCGCGTACAGTTCCGTCATCGCCACCGCGTTTTGGCGGGTGTTTGCCCGCTACGTTCTGCACCAGGGTTACGCCATCGACCAGTTCTACGACTCAATCATCAAGGAGTCGACCGCGCTGGTGCAGGCCAACCCCGACGCCCAGGCCCAGTGGCAAATGACCGTCCACTTCCTGTTATCTCCGGATGGCAGGGCAGCTTACACGCTAATGAATGCTGCTACCACTTCGGTAGGAATCATTCTCTTCTCCGCCATTGGCGGCGCCCTGGGGGTACGCCTGCTGGCTCCGCGCAAAACCACACTGGGCAACGGATAAATCCCTGAAGAGCCAAACCGGCTGCGGAAAAATTCGGGACCGGGCAGGTACCGCAGGGGCTTAAAGCCCGGAAATATTTCAAGCGATTACGGCCCGACTAAAGTCGTGCCCTGATACAAAACCCAGTTCTTATGCAAACTCTAAACCCGACCGGGCCGTAAACCGACATCTCTTATCAACGCACAAGAGAATTTGGAGGATGGAAACAGCATGGTTTGCCGCGCCACCTTGCCCCGCTTCGGTAACCCTCGTATCATCCGGCCAGAGCAATTATGAGCAAAGCAAAAGCGAGTGCGACCCCAGTGTTGCGGGAAAAAATCCGTCTCATGTCAGCCTCGGAAATCGAGCGCACCCTGATTCGGCTGGCACACCAAATCATCGAAAAGAACAATGGCGTTCAGAACCTGGGACTGGTGGGCATCAAGCGCCGCGGGGTACCCCTGGCGGAACGCCTGGGAACCCTGATCAGCGGCATCGAGAAATCGCCGGTCGATACCGGAGTTCTGGACATTAATTTCTACCGCGACGACCTCTCGACGCGCGATGTTCGGCCGGTCGTGGTTCCAGGAGCCATCGGCTTCGACGTCGCCGGACGGGACATTATCTTGATCGACGATGTTCTCTACACCGGAAGAACCATACGCGCGGCTCTGGATGCGCTTTTTGACCACGGGCGCCCCAGACGCGTACAACTGCTGGTGCTGATTGACCGCGGCCATCGCGAGCTGCCGATTGAGGCCAGTTTTGTCGGCCGTCACGTGCAGACCACAGCGCGCGAGATTGTCGAAGTCAAGCTGCGGGAGATTGACAACGATGAGAAAGTGATTCTCGTCGAACGCGGCGATTAGCACTCCGCCGTTACCTCACGCCATGCCAACCATGAAAGCCATACCGGAGCCACCCGGCGCGACGTCCGCCTGCTCGCGCTCGCTGCTCTCCATCGCCTCACTGGGGGTCGATGAAGTCTCCGCCATCCTCCACCTGGCCACCGAGCTTGAGCAGGAAGACGCGGTCGCGCGCGCCCGGCGGCTGGCTCATCGGCGGGTGGCGCTGCTCTTCTACGAAGCCAGCACCCGCACTCGGACCTCCTTCGAGCTGGCGGCCAAAGGCCTGGGCGCGGACACGGCGCTGATCAGTTCGCAATCTTCTTCGATCGAGAAGGGTGAATCGCTGAAAGACACCGGGATTACGCTGCGCGCCCTGGGTGCGGAGTGCATTATCCTGCGCCATCTATCTTCCGGGGCGCCTTATCTCCTGGCCAAGGTCACAGGGCTGCCGGTGCTGAACGCCGGCGACGGCATGCATGAGCATCCATCCCAGGCCCTGCTGGACGCGAGAACCATGCTCCGGGCACTGCGACGCTCCGAAGGGGGCCCAGGCGAAACGCTTCTGCAGGGAATTACGGTGGCGATCACGGGCGACATTCTGCACTCTCGCGTGGCCCGCTCGAATGCGCTATTGCTGCCGCGGCTGGGGGCCAGGGTGATCCTGTGTGGTCCGCCCGCGCTCTTGCCCGAGGTGGCGCTCGAACTCGGGCCTGGGATCAGCATCGAGCGAGACTTCGATCGGGCGCTCAAGCAGGCGCAGATTGTCATGATGCTGCGTATTCAGAAGGAGCGTTTGACCGGAGTGCACATCGACCTGGAAGAGTACACCTCACGCTATCAGCTGAACCGTGAGCGGCTGCGCGCCAGTGCGCCGGAGGCGATCGTCATGCACCCGGGGCCCATGATCCGCGGGCTCGAAATCTCGAGCGAGGTGGCGGATGGGCCGCAGTCGGTGATCGCCGAGCAGGTGCGAAATGGGGTGGCCATCCGCATGGCTTTGATTCATCGCGCGCTGGTCGAACAGACGCCTCACACCAGGGAGCCAGCAGCGCCCCGCCCGGTTAAGCAGCCTGTGGGGAAGAAGCGAGGTCGCGCTTGAGCGTGATGCTGATTCGTGGCGGTCACCTGGTCGATCCTTCGGCCGGGATAGATGCGGACCGCGATCTCCTGCTCAAAGACGGCCGGGTGGTTGCGGTCGAGCCCCCAGGTAAATTGAACGCCGCCGGCAAACAGGCAGAGGCGGAGATCATCGAGGCGAAAGGCCTGGTGGTTGCTCCCGGGCTGGTCGATATCCACGTCCATTTGCGTGAGCCGGGACAGGGTTATAAGGAAACGATTGCTACCGGGACGGCGGCCGCCGCGGCGGGCGGATTCACCAGCGTGTGCGCCATGCCGAATACGGTTCCCGTCAACGATTCGGTGGAGACGACACGCTGGATGCAGAGTGCGGAGCGTAATCCGAGTGCGCGGGTGTTTCCCATCGCGGCGGCGACGCGTGGCAGTTCCGGGGAAGCGCTGACGGAATATGGCTCGCTGAAGGCAGCGGGTGCGGTGGGTGTCAGTGATGACGGAAAGCCGATCCTGGGCGAGGCCATCATGCACCAGGCGCTGGCAGCGGCGGCGCGGGCCGGCCTTCCGGTGATCCAGCATGCGGAGGATACGCGCATGACTGCGGGATGCTCCATGAACGCCGGCGCGCTTGCTTTCCGGCTCGGCTTGCGGGGAATGCCCGTGGCTGCGGAAGCCGGCTTAGTGGAACGCGATATTCGTCTCTTGAGTGAACTCAAGGGAGGCCGTGCCCATTTGCACGTCGCCCATTTATCGACTGCGGCGGCGCTGGATGCGGTTCGCAAGGCCCGGCGCAATGGTTTGCACGTGACCTGTGAGGTGGCGCCGCACCACTTCGTGCTTACCGAGAGCGAGGTGGGTGAGTACAACACCAATGCCAAGATGAATCCTCCGTTGCGGGCTGAATCCGACCGTAAGGCGATGCTCGAGGGATTGCTGGACGGTTCCATTGATTGCATCGCCACCGATCACGCTCCGCATGCGACCCATGAAAAGGAGCAGGAGTTCGAACGAGCGCCGAATGGCATTACCGGGCTGGAGTCGGCGCTCGGTCTGACGCTTGATCTGCTGCATCGCAAGCACAAGGTCTCGCTGAGCCGCTTGATTTCCCTGCTGAGCACCCAGCCGGCCAACCTGTTGAATCTGCGCGGCCGAGGCAGCCTGATGGCCGGCGCCTGGGCGGATGTAGTTATCTTCGATCCCAAAGACGGAGTGGACCTTTCGCGCCGCCGCCACCCGATCCAAGTCGAGCAACACTCCCTTTGATGGCTGGACGATGCTGGGAAAAGTGCGCATGACCATCAGCGAAGGCCGGGAAGTCTACCGCGCCGACTAGCAGGGTCATGGGCTGCGGCCAACCTAAGGAACTGAAAATCGGTGCGGACGGAATTGAGTGTTTTCAAGGCCCGCTTAAGCCTCGGCCACCACTAAAATTCCGGGAACTTTTAGACCTGGTGGTCGGTAAAGCCCCCTAAGAGCTAAGAAAACGGATCCGGCCGCCGCCCCGAGAAGTAGGCCCAACCAGAATCGGGTCACCGGCATATTGCCGTGCCAATGCAGCATTCCGCTGCCGACGTCGAGTACATTGAGCAGCATGGCTATGGCCAGCAAGCGAATGGCTGAGACCTTACCCAGTCGCAGGAGCATACCCAACGCCACCCCGCAATAAATACCCAGGCAGCGCACGCACACGGCGACAGGGGAGCCTGCGATGACGAAACTTCGGGCCGGATCCTGGTGGCAAAGGCGAGAGAAGAAGCTGCGGATGAGCAACGCGGTCGCAGGATGGGTGGCAGCCAGCAGCGGGGCAGCCAGCGGAGCGAGAGCCAGGACCAGAATGGCGAAGGCGAGCCTCAGTTTCATGATCCCCTGCATACACCTTATCTACCACTAAAGTGTCGCATCGGTTCGGCAAGCTTGAAGGTACCCTTTCGTCTGAGGCGCCTCCCCCATGAATGCTTCCCCCATGCACCGGCGAGCGATCGCCGCGATTCTGGCCTCCGTTTTAACTCTGGCCGGTTGCACCAATAAGGCGAGCAATGTCCCTGCCGGGCAAGCTCCGGCAACCACGACGAACACCAATCCCGCGGGAACGAATACCCCCAGTGCGGCTCCGGCGGCCCAAGCGGCGGCCCAGCCGCCTGCTCCCGTACCTGCACCTCAGCCCGCTCCCCTCGTCCTTCCTCGCGGCACCCGGCTGGAAGTGCGCTTGAATAGAACCATCGACGTCAAACATACAGAATCCGGCGACCAATTTACGGGCTCCCTGGCCCAGGCGGTCGTCGTCGGGAACACCGTCGCCGTTCCCCAAGGGTCCGGCGCTACCGGAGAAGTATTGCTCGCCCACAAACGCGGCAGATTTAAAGGGCAGTCGACTTTGGCCTTAACGCTGACCCGTCTGGACGTCAATGGCACCGCCTATCGCATCGATACCGGCACTCTGGCCCGAAGCAAGAAAGGCAAAGGCAAACGTACGGCCGCTTTGATCGGCGGCGGTGCGGGCATGGGTATGTTGATTGGCGGGATCGCGACCGGTGGGGTTGGCCTGCTCGTTGGCGGCCTGGCCGGCGGCGGTGCCGGCGCCCTGGGCGCGGCCTTTACCGGCAATCGCGATCTGTCGATCCCGGCGGAAACGGTCGTGACCTTCCGGCTGCAGGATGCACTCACCCTGGCGCCCGAGACCCAGGTGAGCGCGCTCGAACCACACCAGTAGTTTGACATCTGATTGACCCAGCGGCCATGTTGGATCCATGCGGGTCCTCCTGTTCGCCTTTCTGATTGGCTGTGTTTGCGGCCTGCGCTCGATGACCGCTCCAGCGGTAGTCGCCTGGGGAGCTCATATGGGCTGGCTGCACCTTGATGGCTCGTGGTTGGCCTGGGTGGCTAACAAGATCTCCCTGGCGGTCTTTTCCTTGTTGGCCATTGGCGAGCTGATCGCGGACAAGCTGCCCTTCATTCCGGGAAGGACGCGGCCTGGCCCGCTCGGTGCGCGTATTATCTTCGGCGCACTCTGCGGAGCGGCCTTGTGTTTTTCCGGCGGTGCATCACTGCTCCTGGGAGCCATCCTGGGAGCAGTGGGCGGGATCGCCGGCGCGTTCGCAGGTTACAACTACCGCCGCTGGTTGAGCCGGGGAGCGAAGCTTCCCGATCTGCTGATCGCGCTGCTGGAAGACCTGGTGGCGGTGGGCGGTGGCCTTCTACTGGTCTCCCACTTATAAAAATTCGATTCATCTCACCATTGCGGGCATCCTAACTTTTGCCTGGAGGTTGGCATGGAAGATTTTGACGCGATCATTATCGGCTCGGGTCAGGGCGGCAATCCCCTGGCCGAGGCGTTGATCGCAGCGGGTAAGAAGACGGCGATGATCGAGCGCCAGGATGTTGGCGGAACCTGTATCAATCGCGGTTGCTCTCCCACAAAAACCATGGTGGCCAGCGCGCGCGTCGCTTATATGGCAGGCCGCGGCGCCGACTATGGCGTCCACACCGGGCCCGTAACCATCGATATGGGCAGGGTTCGGGAAAGAAAGCGAGCCATCGTCAGCAGCTTTCGCCAAAGCCGCGAAAAGCGCCTGGAAAAAGTGCAGGCGGATCTGATACGAGGAGAAGCTTCCTTTACCGGTCCGAGGCAACTACGTGTCGCCCTCAACGGTGGCGGAGAACGGTTGCTGCGTGCGGCACAGATCTTTATCGACACCGGCACACGCAGCGCCAGGCCCGCGATCGCGGGTCTTGATACCGTTCCCTATCTCGACAACGACAGCATCATGGAGCTTGACCATGTACCGGAGCACTCTATGATTTTCGGAGGTGGTTATATCGGGGTGGAGTTCAGCCAGATGTTTCGCCGCTTCGGCAGCCGGGTCACGGTGATTCAGTCCGGGCACCAACTTCTGCGGGAAGAGGACGCGGATGTGGCTGCGGAAGTGTTGAAGATCCTGCGTGAGGATGGTATCGAGATCCTGCTCAATGCGCGCGCCCAGGAAGTGAAGCCGGGTATCGCCGTGAAGGTTGCCGTCGAGGGCAAGACGCAGACGGTCGAAGGATCTCATCTCCTGCTCGCGACTGGGCGGGTGCCCAACACCGATGCTCTCAAACCGGCTGCCGGCGGGGTGGAGACAGACGAGCGGGGATTCATCCTGAGTGAATGATCGTCTCGAGACCTCGGCTCCTGGTGTGTATGCCATTGGTGACGTGAAGGGCGGTCCTGCGTTCACCCACATCTCCTATGATGACTACCGCATTCTGAAGGCCAACCTGCTCGACGGCGGCCAGCGCTCAGCCCGCGACCGCATGGTGCCCTTTGCGGTGTTCATGGATCCGCAGCTAGGCCGGGTGGGCATGACAGAGACCGAGGCGAAAAAGAGCGGAAGGAAAATCCGTGTGGCCCGAATGCCCATGACGTCGGTAGCTCGAGCGCTCGAAGTGGACGAAACGCGCGGTTTCATGAAGGTCATTGTGGATGCCGAAACGGAAGAAATCTTAGGCGCTACCGTGTTGGGTCTTGAGGGCGGCGAGGTAATGTCTGTCTTGCAGATGGCAATGATGGGTCATTTGAAGTGGACCGTGCTCCACGATGCAGTTTTGGCTCACCCCACCCTGGCCGAATCGATCAACAATCTGTTCCTTCACTTCGACGACGATAAATAATTTCTCAACGCGCGAAGCCCATCAAAGGTCTGTCTTTTCTTCTTTTCCAAACGACCAACGTTCGGGCCCCATCCTTCGCTCCTTTTGCGAAGGGTGGGATAAACGGAATGTGCGGGAAGGGGTCTCGGGTGAAGAGTAGTGGTATCCCACCCTTCGCAAAGAGCGCGAAGGATGGGGCACCCGAACATTGGTTTCCGCAGATCAAACGCGCAGGTCGACCACGGTAGCGCCGGCCCCGCCTTCGCTGGGGCCGGCCTCGGCCACCAGGGCTACGTGCGGATGCCGCTCCATGAGCGCCCGCAGGGCTTTGCGCAAAATTCCCATACCCATTCCGTGAACAATCCGCACCCGCGGCAACCCAGCCAGAAACGCACGGTCCAGGTATTGCTCCACCTCGCCGGTGGCTTCCTCCACCGTGCGCCCGATCACGTTCAACTCAGGGCGCACCGAATCCTCCGGGTGAGCGATCGAGACGGTGACCCCGCGGCTCCGCGCTGCTTCGAGGGGGCTCACGGCAATCGGCTTGCCGGGCAGAGGTAACCTCCGCAATATCATCCCGCGCCACGCGCATTTTCATCGGCCCGACTGCGACTTCAAAAATGTTGCCGTCGACTTGGCGCTGCACTACGCCGGTCTTGCCCAGCGACTTTAATTTGACCGTGTCCCCCACCGACACATGCCGCACCAGGTGCGGCTGCGCGTGCGCGTCTCCCCGGTCGGCTCCGCTGTGTTGTGCAACCACGACGGAGTTAAATTGCTCGCTGAACTCCCGCCGCAGGCGGGCGATGCGGCGCTCGGCATCCTTTGACAGCTTCTGCTGCGCAGCGCGGTCGTCGATGGCTTTCACGGTCTCCCGCATCTGGTAGGTAAAGTCCTTTAGCAACGACTGCAGTTGCTGTTCCAGATCGCGTACTTTTACCCGCCACTCCTTGAGCCCCTCGGTCTCCAGCCGGCTCTTCTCCCGTGCTACCTCCTGCTCGCGGCGTTTCAGCTCCTCGCGTTCCCGGGAGACGGCATCCAGCTGGCTGTGGAGCTGATCGAGGAAATGGGCGATGTCCTGGGTCTGCGTGTTTTGCTGCGCACGCGCGTCGGCAAGGATGGCAGGATTAAGTCCCAGGCGTTGGGCAATGTTGATCCCGGCCGAAGCGCCGGGCACGCCCAAGCGCAAGGCAAAGGTCGGCGCCAGCGTCTCTTCATCAAAGCCTACCGAAGCGTTGAGCACACCCGGGCGCTTGGCCGCGTAGAGCTTGAGCGAAGTGTGGTGGGTAGAAATCAGACACCACGCATGCCGGTCGAGAAAATAACCCGCGATGGCCACTGCCAGGGCTGCTCCCTCCTCCGGGTCGGTGGACGACCCCAACTCATCGAGCAGCACCAGGGAATGCTCATCCGCCATCTGCGAGATTCGCTCCAGGTTGGTGATGTGGGCGGAGAAGGTAGAGAGGTTTTGCTCGATCGACTGGGCGTCGCCGATATCGGCCAGAAAGGCGTCGAACAATGGAAAAACCGCCTCAGTGGCGGGCACCGGGATGGCCGCCTGGGCCATCATGCCCAGCAGCCCGGTGGTCTTGAGAGCCACCGTCTTGCCACCGGTGTTGGGCCCGCTGATGATGAGCTGACGCTGCTGGTGGTTGAGCGCCAAAGTGAGCGGGACCACGGTCGCCTGACGTGCGCGCAAGCGCTTTTCGAGCAAGGGGTGCCGGGCCTGCTTCAGCTCCAGTGCAGGCGCCATGGCTTCGGCAAAGCGGGGACGGATGCAGTCGAACTCGGCAGCAAACCGGGCCCGCGCCTGCAGCCCGTCGAGTTGAGCGAGCGCCGCCGCACCCTGGGCAATGGCATCGGCCTGTAGACGGATCTCCCGCGTCATGGCCAGAAAAATGCGCCTGGTTTCGGCCTGCTCTTCTTCGATCAGCCGGACTAATTCATTGTTCTGCTCGATGGTCTCGAGCGGTTCCAGGTAAACGGTTTGGCCGCTAGAGGAGGCGCCATGCACCACTCCGGGAATGCGCCTCTTATGCTCCGATTTGACGGGAATGACGAAGCGCTCTCCGCGTATGGTGATCAGATCTTCCTGGGTGCTTCCCCCTTCCGACAGCCTGCGCAGCGTGCTGCGCAGGCTCTCTTCAATCACTCGCTGCTGGCGTTCGATTTCGCGGCGGATACGGCGCAGATCAGCCGAGGCGTTGTCGCTCAGCGAGCCATCGGGATTAAGACGCGACCGAAGCGAGCGCGTCAGCTGCGCAAGCTGCGCACCTGCGGGCAACTGGCTCAGCGCCTTCAGCCCGCCTAGCCCGGAGGCCACCGCTTCCGGAGGGCTCTCGATGAGTGCCTGCCAGGTGGTGATGTTGTCCATCAACAAGAGCAGATCGCGAATCTCTTCCGGTTCGAGCAAGGCTCCCTGGATGCGCGCCTTGTCGGTCATGCGGGTGGGATCGAACAAACCGCCCAGCGCGGGTGAGATCCCCTGGGCAAGCAGCGAGCGCATCTCGCTCACCAGATCATGCTGTTGTTCAATCCAGGAAGCGTCCCGCGAAGGCTTCATGGCGAGCAGCCACTCGCGCGCCACGCTGGAATGGACAAAGCTTGCCACCAACTCGAGCAAGCGGCTCCATTCGAGCGCCTCGCAGCTGCATTCATCCACCATCGACGGAACAGGTTCTAACAGACTCACCCACCCATGCTACAAGCTGCATCAGCCACGCAAAGTCAGGCGGATGCAGCTCTATACGTAAAAACGTAGTATTCTACGTTTGCAGAGAAAACATCATGGCGAGAACGGCGCCCCAAATCAAGGTTGCGGATGAGGTATGGCTGGCGACAGCCCTGCTGCACCGGGAAAATCCTTCCGCTGAAGACTTTTCCTTGAAAGAGATCGAGGATCGTGCCGCTCAGGAGGACCTTAGCGACGAACGCAGACGAGGTGTTTACCAACACATCGTCCAACATTGCGTCGCAAACCGCCCTCCAAACCCGAATGACTATCGCATGTTGTACGAGACTCGGCCGAAATACCGGCGCTTGTTCCGCCTCGGGGACAGCTACCATCCCGAGCGCCGGGGAAAGATCGTCCCGGAAGCGGACGACATCCCTCAGCGTTATGACGATCTGTTGCAGTGGTACGAAGAGTGGAGCCGGTCCCAGGTGGAGAGAGCCATTCAGTCTGATCCGTTGCTGGCCCTATACGGCTCCGGCAAACACTTGTGGGCCGACGAACACGCTGACGAATACGTGGCGCGTTTGCGCGCCGGTTGGAAATGAGCCGGGTCTTTTGGGACACCAACATCTTCATTTACTTCTTTGAAGACTATTGCAAAGCGGGCAAGAGTGCACGTGCCTTGCGAGAGCGCATGCTGATGCGAGGCGACCAGCTGATTACATCGGCGATGACTGTGGGCGAAATTCTCGTCAAACCTCGCCAGCAGCAGGACCTTGATCTGTGCAGAAAGTACGAGCGGGCGATCACGTCTACGGCACTCGTCCTTCCCTTCGACCTCAATGCGGCGCGACGATTCTCCGTCCTGCGTCAGAATCGGTCGCTCAATCCACCGGACGCCATTCAGTTGTCGTGCGCCGCTACCGTGGATACTGACTTATTCATCACCAACGATAGCCGGCTTTCTGGACTTTCCGTACCTGGAGTGCAGTTCATCGTCCCCCTCGATCGAGCTCCGTTCTGAAACGCTCCCGACTGAAACCCGGCAAATCCCCGTAAAATCAATGCATGGAATTTCCTGTCACTCGCATGCGGCGTTTACGGCGCACTGAAGCCATGCGTTCGCTGGTACGCGAAGTACATCTCCGCCCGGGGGATTTGATTTATCCCCTGTTTATCTGTCCCGGCGAAGGCATCCGGCGCGAAGTCAGCTCCATGCCTGGGGTCTACAACCTGTCCATCGACGAAGCCCTGAAGGAAGTGCAAGAGGCGGCAGAGCTCGGTCTGGCTGGGCTGTTGCTGTTCGGGCTTCCCGCGGTCAAGGATGAAGAGGCCAGCGGTGCCTGGGCGGCGGACGGCATCGTGCAGCAGGCGCTGCGGGCGTTCAAGCCCGTAGCCAAAAAGCTGGTCCTGATCGCCGACGTTTGCCTGTGCGAATACACCTCGCATGGCCATTGCGGCGTGGTCCGCAAGAGTGGCGAGGAATACGAAGTAGAGAACGACGCCAGCCTGGATCTGATTGCCCGCACCGCAGTCTCGCTAGCCAAAGCCGGAGCGGACATCGTGGCTCCCTCCGACATGATGGACGGGCGGGTGGGCGTCATTCGCGATCACCTGGACGATGCCGGCCTCGATCAGGTGCCGATCCTCTCCTACGCCGCCAAAGTGGCTTCCGCTTTTTACGGGCCGTTTCGCGAAGCAGCCGACTCCGCGCCGCAGTTCGGTGATCGGCGTACTTATCAGATGGATGGGGCCAACCTGCGCGAAGCCATGCGGGAGATCGATCAGGATATAGCGGAAGGCGCGGACATGATCCTGATGAAGCCGGCCATGCCCTACCTGGATGTTCTTCGCGCTGCGCGGGAGCGGCTGGATGTGCCCATCGGGGCTTACCAGGTGTCAGGGGAATACGCCATGCTGCAGGCCGCCTTTGCCAAAGGCTGGCTCGATCGGGAACGCACCATGATGGAATCACTGGTTTCCATTCGCCGCGCCGGAGCAGACTTCACCGTAACCTACTTCGCCAAAGAAGCTGCCCGGCTTCTCGCCTGATCGCAAGCGAAACACTTCCACGATAGGACCGCTGCCGCAGATTCCCTCTTCACTGAAATACTATTTGCAAAATAGGTATCCAGCTCCTATAGTGATTGGTCATGGCGAAAGACCCTGAACGCCGCGACCTGTTCTCTGGTGCTTTGGACCTGATGATCCTGCATTCGCTGGGGTTGAAACCGATGCATGGGTATGCGTTGGTCAAGCACATCAAGCAAGCATCCGATGACCTGCTGCAGATCGAGGAAGGTTCCCTCTACCCGGCGCTGCAACGGTTGTTGAAAGAAGGACTGCTGGAATCCAAAGCAGGGATTTCGGCGAAGGGGCGTCCGACCCGCATTTATCGCTTGACGAAATCGGGGGCCCGGCACCTTGAACGAGAAGCGAAGAGCTTCGAGAAAATGTCCACCGGGATCGCGCTCGTGCTCACTGCCGTCAAGGTTTAGGAGTGTCCCGTCATGTCCTGGTTAACGCGACTCTTTTCCCGCCGTCGCCGCTATGACGACCTTACCGTTTCCATCAACGAACACATCGCCGAAAGGTCGGAAGAGCTCATGGACGATGGCATGCCGCGAGCGGAGGCAGAGCAAACTGCGCGCCGCGAGTTTGGCAACCTTGCCCTGATGGAACAGCGCAGCCGCGAAGTGTGGCAGTGGCCTACGGCGGAAAGCCTCCTCGGAGACGTCCGATTCGCGCTGCGCCAACTTATCAAATCTCCCGGCTTCACGCTCACCGCCGTTGCCACGCTCGCGCTCGGCATCGCCGTCAACGCCACCATGTTTAGCCTGGTCAGTGCATTCTTGCTGCCGCATCTTCCCGGCCGCGATCTCGAAAGTATGGTGGTCGTCTCCGCCGTCAACCCAGACGCATCTTTTCAGGCAGACACCAATCCTGTCTCTCCGCCCAACTACTCCACGTGGGGAAAGGACACCAGCGTCTTCTCCGCGGTCACGGCGGCGAATGAATATCTCACCGGCAGCTTGTCGGGATCAGCACAGCAGCCAGAACCGATTTCCTACGCGGCCGTCTCAGCAAACTATTTTTCGGTTCTCGGCGTCTCTCCGCAACTGGGTCGAGCCTTCGTCGCCGGCGAGGATGAGCAAGGGCACGACCATGTTCTCATCCTCAGTCACGGCCTGTGGGAACGCCGTTTCGGTGCGGATCCTTCGATCGTTGGAAGGTCGGTGCGCCTGAACCGGGAGGACTACGTGGTGGCCGGTGTGATGCCGGCGGACTTCCGCCTGCTTGGATTCGAGGACCAACTCTGGACGCCGCTCACGCTGAGTGCTGCGGACTTGGCACCCAGTGGCCGCAAGAATCGCTATCTGTATATGTTTGCAAGGCTCGCGCCCGGCATCACGCTCAAGCAGGCGCGTGCGCAGATCAAAATTCTCGCGCAACAGGCGCAGCAGGATTTTCCGGCCACCGAGAGCCGCTGGGGCGCTTCTGTGAGGACACTGCCCGATTTTCTCATTCACAACTTTGACATTCGCACCGCCCTCGCGGTGATCATGACCGTAGTGGGCTTTGTGTTGCTGATTGCGTGCGCGAATGTTGCAGGGCTGCTGCTGACGCGCGCGGTTAGCCGCCAAAAGGAACTTGCGGTTCGCATGTCGTTGGGGGCAAGCCGTTTCAGGGTGGTGCGCCAACTGCTGACGGAAGGACTGGTGATCGCGCTGCTGGGCGGCGGCGTTGGCCTGTTTCTCACTTACCTTGGAATTCATGTCGTTCGCGCCGGTTTGAACTTTAACGAGGCGATCAGCGCTGTTCCGGTCCGTCTCGACACCAACGTGCTGCTCTTTGCTGCGCTGGTCTCACTTCTTTCCGCCATCCTGTCGAGCGTGGCGCCTGCGCTCAAGGCGTCTCGCACAGCGATCAATACGGATTTGAAGAGCGAGTCTCGTGGCGGCACCTCGGGCCGGGCGCACAATCGGCTGCGCGTCGTGCTGGTCGGCGCGGAAATCGCTATCGCGTTGTTTCTCCTCATCGGGAGCTGCCTGTTGATACGCGGAGTCTATCTTATCGATCACCAGGAGCTCGGATTCAATCACGATCACCTCCTGACGGCGGGGGTGGTGCTCGATAAGGCCCGGTATGCCGATGCTGCCAAACAGAACCAACTCGCTCGCAGCCTGGTCATGCAGATGCAACAATTACCCGGTGTCGAGGGTGCGGCTATTGCTTCCGACCTTCCGGCCTCTGGCCCCGGAAGTGTTTCCATTCACATCAAGGGTCAACAACCATCGCGCTCGAACGAACAGCACACAGCCCGAGATGTGGTGGTCACGCCGGAATATTTCCCGGTCGTCGGCGTTTCCGTGCTGAGCGGTCGCGCCTTCGGTGATCGCGATGATGCGACTTCGCCCCGGGTTGTGCTCGTCAACCAGGAGTTTGCCCATAAGTATTTTCAGGACCACGATCCTGTTGGTAAGCAGATCGAACTCGACATTGCCGACGCACCGTCCTCATGGAGCGAAATCGTGGGCGTCGTCAGTAACATCAAAAGCTACTCCGAGGATCCACGCATGGAACCGCAGGTCTACGAGCTTTACGTTCAGCGGCCGGTGGCTTCATTTTCTGTAATGCTTCGATCGACCACGGACCCGACCAGTCTCACGCCTGCTCTGCGCCACGTGGTTGCCGGCCTCGACTCCGAACTCCCACTCCTTCGGGTGATGAGCATGGACGGCGTGATCGAGACCCAGAGGAACGGCAATCCTCTGTTCTCGCGGCTGCTCGCCACGTTTGCGATCCTCGCCCTTATCCTCTCTGCCATCGGAATCTATGGGCTGATCGCGTATTCCGTGGGCCAGCGAACCCATGAGATCGGCATCCGCCTGGCTCTGGGCGCGAAGCAGTCAGACATTTCGCGCATGATTTTGAGACAAGGCTTCAAAGTTGCAGCCGTCGGTTTGGCGATCGGTTTCACGATGGCGCTGCCGTTGCCGAAACTCTTCAACTCGATCTTCCAGGGCCTGATTCCCTTCGGTGAGCCCGTAATTTATCCGATCGTCCTTGCGGTGATGCTCATGGTCGTCTTTTGCGCAACTTTGGGCCCAGCGCGGCGCGCCACGCGGGTGGACGCTACTCGAGCACTCCGCAACGAATAGCTTCGCGCAGAGAGGGAACACTTTAGTGGCACTCGGCGAGAACAGGAATGCGATCTGCGATCTCAGTTCGCTGGATGCAACCCCCGTCTTGTTATTGAACAATACAAATGCCGAAGAAACATCCGCGCTGGATGACTCCAGCCTTAAAGCGCTGCTCGACATGGCTTTCTATGCGCGAGGTATAGACCGTGGCGCGACGGCGTTTTTGATCGCGCTCGAACACAGCGCAGCCTACGTGAATCCGAACTTTATGTGGTTCAAGGCGTCTCGCCATTCGTTTGTATACATTGATCGCATCATTGTCTCGATTTCCGCCCGCGGCCAGGGGATTGCCCGAGTTCTCTACGAAGATCTTTTTACTGCTGCGAAACGAGGCGGGCACGATCGAGTCGTTTGTGAGGTTAATGTCGAACCGCCAAATCCCGTATCAGAAGCCTTCCATCTGGCAATGGGCTTCGAGGCGGTCGGACAGGCCACGATTCACAACGGCATGAAGACCGTACGCTACTTCGAAAAGATACTCGGTTAACCAGCCCTCACGTCCCGGCCCACGAGGGGTGTGCGCTTAGGCTGTCTCGCTCGTCTCCTTAGCCCCTACGGAGGATCGTGCAGATCATTGGGCACGAGAAGTCTCGTCCACTTTGATCTCAGGTTTTTTCGCTTCCTTTGCCACGCGACAAACGTCCGAGATGCCGGTCATTCGTCCACGTGGATCGGTCGAAGCACAGGCACTTTCACTGCAGGCCCTCAAAGCAGCCGTATCGGCAGTAATCGTGTGCGTGCATGGTTCCGCTTTGCTGGATCGGAGCAGTTCAGTCGGCCGGACCCGCAAAGAGGATCAGGTTCTCATCCGGATCCGAGACGACAAAGGTTCTGGCGCCCCACGGCTCCTTCTTGAGTGCCTGATGGAACGGGAGTCCTGCAGCCTGATAATCCAGGAAAAGTTGTTTGATCTCGCTCGCGGTAGCAACCGTGATGGAAGCGGAAAGCAGACCTTCGCGCTTGCGAATATCGCCAGAGAACACAGGCTCGCCAACCAGCCGCAAGTTGAGTCGTGCACAGTCCCGCACGACCTGCGCATAGAACGGCGGATCGCCATAGATGAATGCGACCGCGAAGCCGAGCTTGCTTCTATAGAAGTCGCAGGAATTTTGGATGTTCGCAACAAAGAGTTGCGCCTCAATGGAAGTGAGAACAGGACGTGACATTGTCTGCTTGGATACATCGCTCATGGAAGTCGTAGCCAATATTCAATACGTATCCCATCCGGATCATCGAGCCAGATATACTTTGTCAACCCGTCTTGCCAAAGCTTGATACCACTATGAGCAACGGATCCTTCATTCAACTGCGACTCAACTCTTTGCAATTCTTCAATAGTGCGCACTCCCAGCGCGATGTGATTCAGGCCGACGTCTCCCTTGTTGTACGGTGATGCTTGATCTACAGACGGTGTGAAGAACAATCGAGTATCCCCGACCATGTACATGATGTATCCGTCCGCTTCGCAGGGCTCTTCCAGAAGAGCAGTATAAAACGCTCCGTTCGGTTCATGTCGCGTACTCGAAAAACCAAGTGATCTACGAAGGTTGGGAGGGACATGAGACTCCTCGCATTCAAAGGAAATGAGTTGCATTGGATCACGCTACTAGAGCCGGCTGAGCAGCTTTCAGAAACGTATGTCCCCATACACTAAACAAACATCCGGGACGAGTGATGGCTAATTAACCGTAATCTGCAGCGCGTTCGATCCCGGGGCGCCGGGATTTGTCGCAATCACGGATGCCGTTCCTGCGTTTGCCAGATCGCTCGCGGGGATGGCTACGCTGACATGCGTCGCATCCACAACGGTCGTCGTTCGATAGCTTCCGTTCCACGTGACCGCAACTCCGGGCTGAAAGTGACCACCTGTCAAAGTGAGCATCGTATTGCCGCTGCCGTGCGTAAGCGTCGAACTCGATGTCAGGCTTGCCGCAGAACCAGTCTGCAGCAGTTGCGGGGTCACGAAGGGTCCGCGTATGAGCATCATCACGACGACCGGTGGACTGATACCAAAGTCGGCGTAGGACAGCAACGCCAGCCCATCCTGGCCCCAACGGAACATCGTCCACTGTGCCTCCACGTTGGAGGCCGACGCCGGCATGACGAGCGTTTCTTCCGGCAGATAGGTGTTCAAATCGTAACGCGTGTCGACTCTGAGATAGTTGGGCGTGCTGGATCCGCTGCTCACTGATCCGTTCACGACGGCTACCGCCAATTGTGCGCCGCTGGCCAATTGAGTTGCCTGGCACAATCGCCGTTAGCTGGGTGGCGCTGATATAAGTGGTCGGCTCCGCGATGGTGCCTACCTGGACCACACTTGTGCTCAGAAATCCGGAGCCGGTCACGGTAAGTGTCAGCGCACCCGATCCCGCCGTCATCGTGGCCGGACTGATGGACGAGACGGCGGGCGTAGGAGTGGTGGCGCCACCTCCCGCCGATCCTCCTGAACCAGAACTGGAAGCTGGACTTGAACTGCCTCCGCCGCACCCGTTCACCAAAGCGACGGCGCCCAGGCCCAAAACCAAAGCCAGAAAACGAACAAAAGAAAGCCACAACCCGCAGACTCTCAGCAAGCACCCTACTTTCCCAAATGCGGTTAACTCAATTGTTGGTTTGCAGTTGTCCAATATAACGTGTCGGCCGTCGTTTGCGAGGCACCTTTTGGTAACTAGTCTGAAAGGATGAAAGGTGCAGAGACGAAATCCTGGATGTCTTTACATGGACATTACAATCAGTTCCATCCTGCCTTGATTCGTAACTCAAGCGGAGAAAAATGGTTCTCTTGGTTGCAAAGCTGAGGCCTGCGGCACCAGTTCGCAATTGGATGAGAGCTCAAAAAGCGCTTAGGAGAGGTTTTGTTAGTGCCTGCATTCGTCGGGTAAGTCGACCAAGGTGGACCATAGGAGCCAATCTAACTAAGTGCCTGACCATATGCAGGCGCCACTCCTGACGCTACCTTCCTTGTTATCTCGATCGATTTCCGTTAGATGTTTCTCGAGAGAGCGAGCCCGTGGAATCTCCTGTCGCTTGCAACGCGGCGACGGCGGCTTCCAGTCTTTTGGCGAAGCTTTGCGGTTCTTCACCGGGTTCCATGGTCAGCGGCGTACCCAGGCGTACGGATACCGCTCCTCGCGCCGGCCATTTCGTACCCTGCGGCTTCAAACCCTCAATCACGATCGGCTGCACCGGCACTTCCGATTCCTGTGCCAGCAGCCCGATACCAGGCTCGAATGGCTGTAATCGTCCATCGCGTGAGCGCCCGCCTTCGGGGAAAACCAGCACATGAAAGCCCTGGTCCATGGCTTCTCCGGCGTGGGCGAAGCTCTGCCGCAGACCAGCCCCCCGAGGTAAAGGAAAGACGTTGAAGAGCGCGGTCACCAGCCAATAAGCCAGCGGCGTCAGAACCGCGACCATGTGATGCTTCTCCGCTTTGCCCTGCCGCCATGCCGTCAACAGCCGCCCCGACATGGCGACCGCCACATGGTGACGGTCATTGCTGCTCAGGGCATAAAGGATGACCGGAAGGTCGAAGGCGGTGAGATGGTTGGCAATGAGCAACGATGGGCGGGTCAGGGCTACCCGGGGCGCGATGCGGGGGGCGAGCACCAACCCCACCAACGGTCGCGCCACCGCTTCGAGAAAGAAGATGCGTATCCAGCGGACGGAGGGCCGCCAGGGCCAGCGCGGAAGAACGATTTTCTCGGCCGGCCGGCCGCACCACAGGGGCCGGCGCGGACGAATGTTGAGTGGGTGGCCCAGGTCTCGCTTTTGAGACCTGGGCTTCCGCCGCAGCCTCCGCGAGTGCAGACGGTAAAACCTCGGTCAGATCAAAACTTTCTAGTGCCGGATCCCGATCGAGCAGCCGGCGGAGATCGTCCACCGTTCTCACTTCTGCCCACACCATGTCGTCGAGCTCCAGGCCGAAGCGGGTTTCGAGGATCGATTGCAGTTGAACCATGGCAAGGCTGTCCAGATGCAGGTCCTCGATGAGCCGGTCGTTTGCCTTTGCATCCCGCGCTCCCAGTTGCTGCAACACCTCGAGCAGGGGATCAGAGGGGTCCTGGGGTGCAGCTCCGCCCGAGGTCAGCGATTGTTGCGCCCAGGTCTGAATCTTGCGCCGCAGCACTTTCCCGGTCGAGGTGCGGGGAAACTCCGGCTGAGGCCAGCGCAGCCAGTAGCGAATCTGCTGGAAAGGCGCCAGCTCCCGGTTGGCGTCGTCGACTGCCTTGGCTAAGGTCTCCTCTGTGGTATCCGGAATCAGCACCGCGGCCGGCGCCGGCCCGGATGGCGAGCTGTACGCTACGACCAGCGCATCCCGCATCCCGGGTTGTTTGCGCAACACCGCCTCCAGATCCTCAGGGTGGATATTCAATCCTGCGGAAGTGACGATAACGTCGCTCTTGCGCCCGGCAAACACCAGCTCCCCGGAGTCATTGCGGGTCGCGAGATCGCCGGTTGCCAGCCATCCCGCCTCGCGCGCCTGCAATCCGCCATGCTGCCAAACCTGCGATGCAATCGAGTCTCCCCGCACCAGGATCTCGCCGTCTGCCCCGATCTGCACTTCCCGCCCGGCCAGCGGTTTGCCGATGCTGCCGCGCGCGATCTTGAAGGGGTGGTTCAGTGTGACCAGCGCGGTGGTCTCTGTCATCCCGTATCCCTGGATGAGAGCGAAACCCAGGGTGGTCCAAAAGATCTCCAGATCGGCGGGCAAGGTGGCCCCTCCGGAGACGAACGCCCAGAATTTGAAGCCCAGGCGGCGGTGAACGCCGCGGAAACGCCACCAACGCTTGCCAACCGGCTCTCCCCGTGCTGCCGCCAGCCTGGCTGGCAGCCCGGGAAACTCACCTTCCAGCCAACCTCGCAGCAGATCCAGCACCCGGGGCACCGCCGCCAACACCGAGATCCGTTCCTGGTGAATCAGCCTGGCCAGGCGCGGCGCCTGCAGGCGGTCTTCAAAGTGCACTTCGGCCGTCAGCAGCGGCGGAACCCAGAGGCCCATGAACTGGCCAAATACGTGGCTCAGCGGCAGGGTATGCAGAATCCGCAGTGGATGAACCAGACGCGCGTAGCGCAGGTACTTGCCCATCTCCTTTTCCAGCGGGTCGAGCGAGGCCAGCACATTGCCGTGGGTGTGCACGATTCCCTTCGGCTCGGCGGTCGTGCCGGAGGTGAAGATGATCTGCAGCGGAGTATCCCGCGAGAGCCCGGGCCACGGGGTATAGTCCGGCGCCGGGAGCCCGCCAAAGGTGGAGAAGCCGAGCCTGGGGATGTCCGCAGGTAGCTTTGCGAGCAGCGCCAAATCACCGGCCAGGAGCTTAGGCTGCACTTCCGCCACCACCCGCCGGGCGAACTCCAGACTGCCGGCGGCATCCAGCGGCACTGCAACGATTCCGCGCAGAACGCATCCAAAGAAAGCCGCTACCCACTCTACGGAGTTGTTTCCCCAGAGCAAAACACGGTCTCCTGGACGCAGGCCGAGCTGGTCGAAGGCATGGGCGCAACGGGCGCTCAACTCCGCCAGGCGCGCGTAAGTTGAGGAAAAACGGCGGTTGCCGCGGTGGGTAACGATCGCGATCTGCTCGTCATACCGGCGGAAGTCCGCCACGAGGGTTGCCAGGTGCGGTCGCACCCGTTCAGTGTGGCATAAGCGTGTGCTCGAGCGCGGGGGTCGCGTAAAATAGAGGTTTTGTGACGTAAGGGATGGAGACAGGGAGCTAGCTTTGGCAGAGACAATTTACGACATGGTCATCATTGGCGGCGGCCCGGGCGGATATACCACCGCGATTCGCGCCGGGCAGTATGGGCTCAAGGTGGCCCTGATCGAACGGGAAAAGAAACTGGGAGGCACTTGTCTGCACTGGGGCTGCATTCCTACCAAGTCCATCCTGTTCGACGCCGAGATTTACGACCACCTCAAACATGCCGCTGAGCATGGGATTGAGGGCGTGGGCGAAGTCACCATCAACTGGAAGACCATTCTGGACCGCAAGAACGGAATCATCACCAAGCACGTCAAGGGTCTCGACTTCCTGATGCGGAAGAACAAGGTTACGGTCATCGAGGGCTACGGCCGGCTCACTGGCCCGGCGAAGAATGGTATTCATTCCATCTCCGTCGAAGCAGCCGGCGGAGAGAAGAAAACCATCCAGACCAAGAACGTGGTGGTGGCTACCGGATCCGATGCGCGTATGCTGCCGGGCATCGAAGCGGATGCGGACCGCATTCTCACCAATATGGAGATCCTGGTCATGCCCCAAATTCCCAAGTCGATGGTGGTCATCGGCGCCGGCGCGGTCGGGGTGGAGTTCGGGTCCATTTTCAAGAGTTTCGGCAGCGAAATCACCGTCGTCGAATATCTTCCCCGGCTGGTGCCGAACGAAGATGAGGACGTGAGCAAGGAGCTGGCGCGGGTCTTTCGCAAGCGCGGGATCGATACCCACACCGGCGCCAAGGTGGAGAAAGTCGAGAAGACCGATACCGGCGTCAAGGTGACCTTTACCCCTGCGGATGGCAAGCAGGTGGTGAAGGAAGCGGAGAAGGTTCTGGTCGCGGTAGGCCGTGCGCCCCGGACTGCCGGCATTGGCCTGGAGTCAACCAAAGTTCAACTGGAGCGCGGCTTCGTGCGCACCGATGAGTGGATGCAAACCGCGGAGCCTGGCATTTTCGCGATTGGCGATATCGTCGCCGGTTTGCCCCAGTTGGCCCACGTGGCGGGGATGTGCGGCATGGTGGTGGCGGCCAGAGTCGCCGGCAAGCCGGCACGGCCGGTGCGCCGCGATCGCATCCCTGCCTGCACTTACTGCGAGCCGCAGATCGGCAGCGTTGGCTTGACCGAAGCCCAGGCCAAAGCCGCAGGCCATGAGGTGAAGGTAGGCAAGTTTCCCTTCTCCGCTAATTCCAAGGCTTCGATCGTTGGTTCCCACGAAGGCTTCGTCAAAGTTGTAGCGGATGCCAAACACGGCGAGGTGCTGGGGGTGCATATCATCGGGCCCCAGGCCACCGAGCTGGTGGCCGAAGCGGTCGTGGCAATGCAGCTGGAAGCTACGATCGAGGAGTTGATGTTCACCATCCACGCTCACCCAACGCTGGCGGAAGCCATGCTGGACGGTTTTGGCAGCGTTGAGAACATGGCCATTAATGTCTGAGCGGGCCATCTCTCTGGTGAATCTCGGGCGCCTGGATTACGAGGCTGCACTCGAGCTGCAACAGCAGGTTTGCGCCCTGCGCCAGCAGGAGCAGATCGGCGATGTGTTGTTGCTGGTCGAACATCCGCCGGTGCTCACCCTGGGCCGGAATTCCGATCGTGAGCACCTGGTTGCCGGCGAGGAAACCCTCGCCCGGCGCGGCATCTCGCTGTTTGAAACCAACCGCGGAGGCGACGTCACCTACCATGGGCCCGGACAGCTGGTTGGCTATCCCATCTTCAACCTGCGCAGCTTCACCCCGCCGCTGGGCATCGTCGCTTATCTGCGTTGGCTGGAAGAAGTGCTGATTCGCGCCTGTGCGGATTTTGGTGTATTGACGCAACGCGTGCCCGGGCGCGCCGGGGTATGGACCATGCCCGGGGGCGAGGTCCCGGAAAAAAAGATCGCCGCGCTGGGCGTCCACGTGGCGCGGGGTGTCACCACGCACGGTTTTGCTTTGAACGTCACCACCGACCTCGAAGACTTTCATCTGATCGTTCCTTGTGGCATCCACGATCGCGGCGTCACCAGCCTCGAAATGGAGCTCGACCCTGAGCCCGCGCCATCCATGGATCAGGTAGCCAACGCGGTATCCCGGCACTTTGGCCGCGTGTTTGGCCGGCAGATGGTTTGGGTGGAAACGCTTGAGGACTTACTGCCCGCGGAAAGCACGGTTAGCGCAGGATTGCACTAGAATAGGGAGTTCGCACAAGCGAAAGGGAGTCCATGCCAACCGACGTAATCATGCCCCAGATGGGGGAATCGATTTTTGAAGGCACCATCACCAAGTGGCTGAAGAAGCCGGGTGACACGGTGCAGCGGGACGAGCCTCTGTTTGAAATATCCACTGACAAAGTGGACGCCGAGATCCCTTCTCCAGCGGCTGGCGTGCTCTCAGAAATCAAAATCGCAGAAGGCAACACGGTGCAAATCAACACCGTGGTCGGTGTGATCGGCGACGCAGACGGTCAGCCCGCTGCTGCCGCTCCAGCCCAGGCCCCGGCAGTCGAAACGCCGGCCAAAACAATTGACCCGCCGAGCGCGGCCAATTCACCTGCCCCTACAGCAACCGCGGCTCCGGCTTCTGCAAGCGATGTCATCATGCCCCAGATGGGGGAATCGATTTTTGAAGGCACCATCACCAAGTGGCTGAAGAAGCCGGGCGACACGGTGCAACAGGATGAGCCGTTGTTTGAGATCTCCACCGACAAAGTGGACGCTGAGATTCCTTCTCCAGTGGCCGGCGTGCTCTCGGAAATCAAAGTGCAGGCGGGCACCACAGTCCAGATCAACACCGTAGTCGCCGTCATCAGCGGGGCCGGGGCAGCAGCCGCGGGCGCCGCCCCATCACCATCGCCCGCACCGTCCGCGCCCGTCTCTGTCGCCGAACCGGCTGCCGAACCGGAAGCGGCAGAATCCGGCGAACGGGTTCGCTCCTCGCCGCTGGTGCGCAAGATTGCCAAGGAAAATAATCTCGACCTGCGCCAGGTGTCGGGTACCGGGTCGGCAGGCAGGATTACCAAGGAAGACATCCTCGGCTACCTGGCCAAAGGTGCTCCTACTGCGCCCGCGCCCAAACCGGCAGCCCCAATTCCTGCACCGGCCCCTGCTGCGGCCAAGCCGGCAGCCCCACCGCCTCCTGCCGTGGTTCCAGTGGCCACTGCGGGAGACGAACTGGTACCACTGACCCGCATGCGTTCGATCATTGCCCAGCGAATGGTCGACTCCAAGCGCACCAGTGCCCACGTGCACACCGTCTTCAAGATCGACATGAGCCGCATCGTGCGCATTCGGGAAAAGGAGAAATCCAAGTACGAGCAGCGCAATGGAGTCAAGCTCACCTACATGCCGTTCATTTCCCGGGCGGTGATTGCGACCCTGCGCAAAATGCCCATCGTGAACGCTTCGATGGAGGGCGATGCCATTCGCTACCACAAGAACATCAACCTGGGCATTGCGGTGGCCCTGGATTGGGGTCTGATCGTGCCCGTCATCCGGCAGGCGGAAGACAAGAGCTTCCTGGGTATTGCGCGCGCCATTGTTGACTTGGCGGAGAGGGCCCGGGCGAAGAAACTGAAGCCGGAAGAAGTCGCTTCTGGAACTTTTACGATTACAAATCCAGGCATTTTCGGCGAACAGTTTGGCACCCCGGTCATCAATCAGCCGGAGTCCGCGATTCTGGGTGTGGGCGGCTTGTTTAAAGAGCCTACGGTAGTTACCGATGAAAGCGGTTCCGATTCCATCGCCATCCGCAACATCATCCGTCTCACCCTGGGCTTCGACCACCGCATCATCGATGGCGCAGATGCAGGCAGGTTTATGGCTGAGCTAAAGAAGTACCTGGAAAACTGGAGCGAGGATATCGGCTAAGCCGGGCTGAAGAAAAACATTCCCAAGTAGGAGCATCCACACAGAGATCTCTCCACTGTCCTCCCCTTTGTCATCTCGACGGAAGCGAAGCGCAGTGGAGAGATCTCTGTGTGGATGCTCCTACTTGGAAATGTTTGGCAGGAGTTTCTCCGCAGCCCGTAACACCCTTTCTACAACCGGTTCCTGGCCTCAACCACCCGAGCGACCGCCTCCTCCGCAGTACCCGCGGTCGCGGAAAGATGCCCCATCTTCCTCCCCGCGCGGGCGGTGTGTTTCTCATACAAATGCAAGCTGACCTCGGGAACAGCCAGGGCCCGCTCGAACTGCGGTTCGCCCTTAAGCCAAAGATCCCCCAGCAGATTCGCAATCGCCGCCGGACGCATAATCCTCACATCGCCTAAAGGGAGATCGCACACCGCGCGCACCGCCTGCTCGAATTGGCTGGTCACACAGCAGCGCTGGCTGGCGTGATAGCTGTTGTGCGGCCGCGGCGCAAGCTCATTCACAAACAAACCCTCACCCGTGGTGACAAACATCTCGACTGCCAACAGACCCTCCAGTTTTAGCTGGCACGCCATGGTGGTCGCCAGCTCCTGGGCGCGCTTTTCCAGGGTCGCCGGGATGGAAGAGGGAAGCGCGCTCCACACCAGGATCTGCTGCTCGTGATGATTGCTTGCCGCCGGGTAAGCCAGCACCTGGCCGCTGGGATTACGCGCCACCATCACCGAAATCTCGGATTCAAGATCGAATGCCTGCTCCGCCACGCAGGGCTGCTCTCCCAGGGATCGCCATGCTTCCCCGGCATCCGACCCAGGCTCGAGTTTCACCTGGCCCCGTCCGTCGTAGCCGCCCTGAGCTCGCTTGAGATAGATCCGGCTGCCCAGTTCCTTGATCGTCTGCAGCAGATCCTCTTCGCAATAAATGGCGCGGTACGGACCGACCGGAAAGCCGTGGTCGCGCAGCCAGTTCTTTTGCCGGATGCGGTCCTGCACCATGGCCAGGAGGTCCCTGCCCGGGCGCACCGGAGCATGCCGTGCTGCGGCATCGAGCGAGGCCAGAGAAATCTGCTCAATCTCGAGTGTGATCACATCGCATCCGCGCGCCAGGTCGGCAGCCGCCTTGGCGTCCTCCCAGGAACCCACGAAGCAGGCGTCCACCACAAAACGGGCGGGGCAGGAAGGGTCGGGATCCATCACCTGCACCCGGTAGCCCATAGAACGGGCCGCCATGGCGGTCATGCGCCCCAGCTGCCCACCGCCCAGGATGCCAATGGTCGAACCTTGGACGATGGCGCTCACTCCGGTAACTCCGTCTCCAGAACCTCGCGGCTGCGCGCCTGCCGCCAGGAGCGCAGCCGCTCGCCGAGCGAGGGATCCTGACCCGCCAGGATAGCCACCGCCAGCAACGCTGCATTGGCGGCGCCTGGTTTGCCGATAGCCAGGGTGGCGACGGGAACTCCCTTCGGCATCTGCACGATGGAGAGCAGAGAGTCGATGCCTTGCAGGCCGGTGGAAGGGACCGGTACCCCCAGCACCGGAAGGATGGTCTTGGCGGCGAGCATGCCCGGCAGGTGCGCGGCGCCCCCGGCGGCGGCGATGAGGATCTTCAGTCCTCGGGGTTCGGCTTCCTCGGCGTATTGAAAAAGCCAGTCCGGGGTGCGATGGGCGGAGACAATGCGTGTTTCGTGGGGGATGGCGAACTCCCGTAAGAGGTCAATGCAAGGCAGCAGCACGTCGTAATCGCTCTTGCTGCCCATGACCACGCCAACCAGAGGAGAGGCGTTCATGTTGCCGATTATCCCACTTGTCAGACGCGAAGCTCCCGCCGGGCGGTCTCGGCAATGCGCGGCAAATCGGACGAGGTCATCACCCGGATGGTATGTTCCTCCATGATTTCGACCGCAAACCGGTACTGGGCGATGCGATCTTCGCTCAGATTCTCGCTCTCGCTTTCTCCCTGGCGTATCGGTTCGACGATCGCCGTCAGCTCCAACTCAGCACGTTCCACCCGCCTCACCCCATCCATGAGGCCGAGGGCGCTGAAGGCCAGCAGCTTGGCGTCGTCGGCATCGGTTTCGAGCGAGATCGCCTGGAACATGCGCAACAGCCCGTTGGGCCGGTAACCGCAATCGATGCGCAGCGGATCTCCCGGTTTGGTGTAGGTCGCGGCGGCGATCTGCTTGCGCATCAGAGTCCAAACCCCGGCTTCCTCAAAGCGCGAGCGCATCGCGGTATGCAGGGCCGCTCGCCCCCCGCGCCGCTGGCTTCGCTCCCGCCGGGGGCTGTCGACATACAGACCCATCAGGTCTTCCAGGCCGGCGAGAAACGTCTCTGCCAGATATGCTTTGCTCTCGGTGATCTGTAAACCATTGGAGAGCGACTCTTGCAGTACGGCGGTGATGGGCCGCGGATGATTGGCCGGTTGAGACTCCAGCCGTTGGCCGACTTCGATCTCGAGTGCTTCCAGCATCTGCGTGTCGGCATCCGGATCGAGACAACGCACCCGGCCCCAGTCGCGGGTAAAGCGCAGCATGCTCTGCCCGCCTTCGGCGGCGCGCAGCAACACGCCGATATTGACGAACTCGTTTCTTACCGGATCGGGCACATAACGGATGAGTTGGAATTCACACCGCCTCCGCTGCGCCATCTTGGCCTCCCTCCGGCAAATATTTAAATTCGACTCGATCCCTGTTTACCATCGTGCACCCATTCCGATGCGGGGAAATTGCTCTTTTGCGTGTTTTCGGCGGCTGCACCCCAATTGGGAAACGGTCGCCGCGCCGATTCCCTGAATCCGGTAATCAGCTCGCGGATTCGCGCCCGGCGGGCCTGCAATCGCGCCAGCAGATCCTCGAGCGCGCTCAAATCCCCTCCATACCATTCCGGCGGTATGGCCTCCGCAATCCCCCACGCCGTCTCCGCTGGAAAGCTCTCGATACGGCTAAGCCAGGGCTCGAAGCTGGGCCAGCCGGTGACCTCACGGTACACGGTATTTTCGGCAAAGACTCCGCCCAGGCTGGCGTCGATGAACTTCCAATCCCCGGCATGAAAACAATATCCCTGGTCAATAAACGTGGCCTTGTAGCGGCGCTCCCGCGGGCTTTTTGAAACACGGCCTGTCGTCCGTTGATGTTGCAGGTCCACTTGTCGAGCGCCAGGATGCCGGCGAATTCGGCCAGATTGCGCACCTCCAGCAACTGCTCCTGGGGCAGGTAATCGACCGTCTGTCCCGGCATCAGGCCACCCACCCAGCGGGAGGCGAAGTGCAGGCCGGCCTGGCAAGGGACGGCTCCTCCGCGCTGCTCGAAGTTGAGCTCAGGGGTGTTCTGAATGAGCCATTCGGTTACCTCGATGACGTCGCAGGGAGGAACCGCCAGCCCCAACGCGGTGGCCAGGCGAGTGGCCAGCAGTTCATTGGCGAGCACCCGCACATGTTGCGGGTTGTTGCTGAATTTCACCACGTACAGGTTGCCGTCCGAGGCCAGCATGAGGTGGCTCTGGGCGCCGCCTCGCATGCGTCGAATCTGCTGAATCGCCATCACCGCCACGGCAGCTCACCTGGGTCGCAAGTAGCAGCATACTCGAACCGGGCAAAGAAACCGGCGGGAAGCGCCGCGGCGCCTGCTTCTGGTAGCATCGCCACGGAGGAAGCACATGGAACAGGCAGTCACCACCCCGAACGGTTCGCGTCGCAATGAAGATATCGCATTGGATTTACTGAAGTTTGTCGCCGCGTCTACGGGGATCATCAAAGCGGCTTCGCCCGCCGCGGGCTTTGTCGCCGCCTCCGGCTCCAAGCCCGAAGACCAGGTAAACCAGTTACTCGCCCTCTACACCAAGTGCCTGGGTGTGGTTCAGGGCAAATAATCCAAAGACCTATGGCAAAGACAAAGGGCGCACGGGAGTTTTTTTGCCGCTGGCACCGCTGGCGCCTTTCTCACTGGTGGCACCGTTCTCTCCGGCAATGACCAGCGAAACCAGGCTCAACGTAGCCGTCTTCGGGGCCGGAACATTTGGCCGCAACCATCTGCGCGTCTACCGCCAGCTGGAGCAGCAGGGGGTAAACCTGGCTGCGATTGTGGATACAGATCCAGCCACCGCCGACTTGCTGCGCCGGCAGGGCAATGTCCCGGTCTGGCATTCGCCGGAGGCTTGTCTGGAGGCATGCCGTGCGGGCAAATTGCACCTGGATGCGGTGTCCATCTGTGTGCCCACCTCGGCGCATTACCCGGTGGCGTCGCAGGCTCTGGCCCAGGGACTGGATGTGCTGCTGGAAAAGCCGATCGCGGTCAGCCTGGCCGAGGCCGATGCCCTGGTGGAGCAAGCAGCGGCCGGCAAACGGATCCTGCAGGTCGGCCTGCTGGAGCGCTTTAACCCGGCGGTCACTGTTGCCGAGCCGCTGGTCAACGGGCCGATGTTTTTCGAAGCTCACCGGCTCAGTGTCTTTCACCGCCGCGCGCTCGATGTCGACGTGGTGCTGGACCTGATGATCCACGATCTGGACATTGTGCTGAGCCTGGTGCGTTCCCCGGTACGGCAGCTGCAAGCCGTGGGCTTGCGGATTCTGTCGTCGCGGGTGGACATCGCCAACGTGCGGCTGGAATTCGCCTCCGGCTGTGTCGCCAACTTTACCGCCAGCCGGGTCAGCACGGAGACGGTACGCAAGCTGCGTTTCTTCCAGCCCCACCAATACCTGTCCATCGATTACGCCCGTCAGGATTTGCTGATTATCAACGTGGCTCCGGGCGAGAACGGGGAGCAGAACCTGGCTGCCAGTAAGCCGCCGGTGCAGAGTGGGGAACCGCTGCTGCTCGAAATCAGCGCGTTTCTGGATTCGGTTCGTACCCGCAGGCCGCCGCGGGTGACCCCACAGCAAGCGCGCGATTCCCTGGCGTTGGCGCTCGATATCAACCGCGAGATCCAGGCCCACGCGACCCGCGCCGGCCTCATCTAACTGCTCTAAGGCATCTTCTCCACTTTGTAGCCTTTGGGCACGGTTTGATCGAATTGCTTATCGGGCAAATCCACATTGACGATGACTTTCTCCACCGTAACAGTGATGCGGTATTCCTCCAGCGGCCGGTCGATGATGATGGTGCTGGGGAAGGACACCCCGTTGAAATCCTGGTAAGGCCCGTAGGTCACCTTGGTTTCCGGAGCGCCCTCGCTGTTATACACATCCTGCCCGGTAGGCATCAGATCAATCCGGCTGAAATGGATCACCCGCGTCGGCTTGTCGACCTGGGGTAGCCCCTGGGCCGGATTTCCCCGGCCGGGGTTGAGCACGGTCAGGTCATACAGCGGCGTCTCGATCAGTTGCTTCGTCTTGGCTTCCAACGTGCTCGTGCTGGAGGTGGTCAAGGTGACGATGCGGTCGGCAGCAATCCCGCGAATCACGATGGAATCGAGAAAGACCTGAGGGCGCAGATTCTCCAGGGGATTGGCCGCCTTGGTCGTCACCGAAGTGCTCCCTTGAATCGCCTTGCTCTTGGGCGGAATGGTAAAGGTGAAGGTGATGCCGTTACTGGCCAGGTCGAAGGCTGTGGTTCGAATGACGGGCACCTGTCCGATCACCCGCAGCATCTCGGGTTTGCGAAAGATAATAAATCCGTGGATGGAGGTGTAATCCGTCTGCTTGCCGGAATGGGCGCCGCCCACCGAGGCTGCAAAATCCACAGTCGCGGTCAGCGAATTCACCTGCTCGTAGCGCTTGTTGACCGCTTCGACCAGTTGCACCGCGTCGGCATTCAACACCGCCCCAGCCAACTTCGGCTGCTGCAGTTTGCGGGTGTGGCTCAAGCATCCGGTCAGAACCGGTACCAGCAGCGCCAGAAGCTTCAGCCAATCTCTCCGCATTCATTCAACTCAGGAACTGCGAGTATAGAGCAAGCGCCCCACCCCAGCCCCTAATGAGCCCCCTGCGCATTCTTCAGGCCCTGCCGGTAGGCAACCACATTGCGTTGATGTTCTTCGAGCGTGGCCGCGAACCGGGAACGGCCGGCGCCGCTTGGGTCGGCCACAAAATACAGAAAATGGCTTTCAGCCGGGTGCATGGCCGCCTGCAACGAGGCAATCCCCGGGCTGCAGATCGGTCCCGGGGGCAAACCCGAATGGCGGTAGGTGTTGTAGGCCGAGTCCCGCTTCAGGTCCGATTGGTAGATCGTTCCCCGGTATTGTTTTTCGAGCATCGCGGCATAGATCACCGTGGGATCGGTCATCAGCGGCATGTCCTTGTCCAGGCGGTTCTGTAGCACGCTGGCTACCAGGGGCCGATCGGTAGCCACCGGAGTTTCTTTTTCGACCAGCGAAGCCATGGTCACCACGCGGTGATAGCCGCTTTCGAGGCCGATCGAAGCGCTGGCCTGGCGGAATCTTCTTACCATCGCGGCTAACATCTGCTCCGGGGTCAGATGCCGCTGGAAGCGGTAAGTGTCGGGAAACAGGTAGCCTTCCAGATTTTTTGCACCGGGGTCGAGATCCGCGATCAGGGCTACGTTCCGGCTGGCAGCGGCGAGAAAGCTCTCTTTCGACCCCAACTGGGCATCCTGCACGGCTTGGGCAATATCGAAAAGGTTGAAGCCTTCGGGAATCGTCACCGTCCGGGTATAGACGTCCCCGCGCACGATGCGGCTGTAAACCGCCGGCAGCGTGGCCGCCTGGACGAATTGATACTCGCCCGCTTTGAGCGTGCCCCCGCGCAATACATGCCAAAGGTCGAAGGTGTATTGGTTGCGGATAATGCCATGCTGCGCCAGCAAGGCGCCGATGGCTCGTGTCCCCATGCCCGGCACGACTTCGATGATCGTCTCCCCTGGCGGAGTAGCTGGCCGGGTAACATCTACGGCCGCAAGCCCAACCAAAAGCAGAGCCAGGAGCAAAAGGACTACTAGAAAACGTCGCACACGCGGGACCTTGCGGTATTGGATTCTCCTGTTGGATTTTATGATGCGATTCTTCCCGTGGTCCCCTTTCCGATTAAGGTGGAGAATAGGAAGCAGTGGATATGGCGCGCATTCTGGGTTTGGACGTGGGCGATCGCCGGGTTGGGGTCGCGGTCTCGGATGAACTGGGGCTCACCGCCCAACCAGTGCTGACCCTCGTGCGCAAGAACCGGCGTCAGGACCTCAGCTCCCTGCGCCGGCTGGTGCGCAAATACGGGTGCAACCAGGTGGTGGTGGGGAACCCGCTGTACATGTCGGGAGACGTCAGCCCCCAGGCCCTCAAGACGCAGGCCTTGGCTCAGGACCTGCAAGCCGAGACCGGTGTTCACGTGACCCTGTGGGACGAACGGCTCTCGACCACCGAAGCACACCGGCACCTGGATGCGGCCGGCCACCAGCCAGGGAAACGGCGCGCGGTGATTGACCAGGTCGCTGCGGTGCTCATCCTGCAGAGTTTCCTTGACTCCCAACCCACAGACGAAGCTGCCCGCGGGGAAAAGGCCGTCGTATAATCGTCTTTTGCCGTTGGCGAGAACGCCACGCACGCCCCTGGATCACAAGCGAATGCCAGAACACATCAAGAAAAAATTGGAAGAACAAATTCGCGTGCTGGAGCATGAGCTCACCCACGAGCTGCCTTTAGAGATCAAGAAGGCGGCCTCCCTGGGAGACCTGAGCGAAAACGCGGAATACCACATGGCCAAGCAGCGCCAGGTATTTGTCAACGCTCGCCTGGGTCAGCTCAAGGCGCGCATGGCGGAACTCGCGCTGGTAAACCTTTCGAATATTCCCAGGGACAAAACCGCCTTTGGGTCCACCGTCGTGGTCTTCGACACCACTAAAAATGAGGAGATCACTTATAAGTTGGTCACCAGTGAGGAATCCGACGTCAACCAGGGATTGATCTCTACCACCTCGCCCATTGGGCGCGGACTGGTCGGCAAGCGGGTGGGAGACATTGCTACCATTGTGACCCCGAACGGCAAGCGGGAGCTGGAGATTCTCAAACTCACCACCATTCACGACGAGGTGGAATGAGCGCAGCCTGGAGTTGGACCAGCGCCTTCGGCAGGGGATGCGGGGTGATCCTGCAGTACATTGTCGATGGGCTGGCGCTGACACGCATCTCGCCTAACGTACTCACCTTCCTCGGCCTGGTGATCAACACCGCCGCGGCGATTCTTTTCGGCTGGGCGAACGAGCACAACTTTGTTCGCTTCTTCGTCTACGCCGGCTTGGTCATTATCGGCGCCGGCATCTTCGACATGGTGGATGGAAGGGTGGCGCGCCAGACCCACCAGGTGACGGTCTTCGGCGCGTTCTTCGATTCGGTCATCGATCGCTATAGCGACGTGGTGCTGTTCTTCGGACTACTGGTTTTTTATGCCCGCGGCATCCGATTCTTTTACGTCTTCCTGACGGCGTTTGTGATGGTCACGTCCCTGATGGTCAGCTATACCCGCGCCCGTGCCGAGGCGCTGATCGGCTCCTGCAAGGTGGGCTTTATGGAGCGGCCGGAACGGGTGGTGCTCATTATCCTGGGAGCGCTCTTCAACCGCTGGGGCGTCATGGCGCCGGTGCTTTGGGTGTTGGCCGTGTTGTCGACCATCACCGTGATCCACCGCATCAGCTATACCTATCAACGAACCAAACCTGTCCTGCTCAATTCCGCCCCGGAGACGGCCCCCGCCGCGGCGCGTACCCCCGAACTGCATCCCGCTCCCCGCGCCTGATGACTCCTGTTCTGCTGGTCCATGGCGGCGCCTGGGATATTCCCTCCGACGAAATTACCGCCCACACGCGCGGCGTCAGCCGTGCCGCCAGGGTGGGATTTGATCTTCTCCAAGAGGGAGCAGCCGCACTCGACGCGGTCGAGGCGGCGGTCACCGTGCTCGAAGATGACGAAACCTTCGATGCCGGGCGGGGCAGCTTCCTCACCGCGGATGGTCGGGTCCAACTGGATGCCTTGATGATGGATGGGGCCACCCTGCGGGCGGGCGCGGTCGCCTGCGTAGAGAGGCTGAAGAATCCTATCCAGGCTGCGCGACTGGTGCTGGAACGGAGCCCGCACGTTTATTTTGTCGGCCACGGCGCGGAAGAGTTTGCCCACCAGCACGGACTGTCCCTGATCGATAACCGCGAGCTGGTGATTGACCGCGAGCGCGCGCGCCTTCAGGCGGCGCAGGCTCTCGCCAGCGCCGGAATTGACGACCAGACGTTTACCGGGAATCAGCATGACACCGTTGGCGCAGTAGCGCTGGATCTCGCGGGCAACCTGGCCGCCGCTACGTCTACCGGGGGAACACTGAACAAGACGCCCGGCCGGGTAGGCGACTCGTCGGTCATCGGCTCCGGGGGCTACGCCGACAACCGCAGTGCGGCCGCTTCGCTTACCGGGTGGGGCGAACCCATCATGAAGCTGGTGCTGGCGAAATGGGCCGTCGACCGGGTGCCTCTGTTAGGCCCGGAACAAGCCGCCGAGGATGCGATTGCCTACCTGTACTCTCGCCTCCAGGGTCATGGCGGAATGATCCTGCTTGGTCCCGATGGCCGCTACGGGATCGCCCACAACACTCCACGAATGGCCTGGGCGGTGTGCACCCGAAAGGGCGTTCGCGCGGGGACCAGCGTGACTGAGGTCTAGCTGATGAGTTACCCACTGGTACTTGCTTCTGGCTCGCCGCGGCGGCGGGAACTGCTGGCCCAGGCGGGCTATCGTTTTGAGGTCCAGGTCTCGAGCGTTGCTGAGGCGCGCCGGCCGGACGAGGACGCCATCCGCTTTGCTACCAGGCTGGCTCGGGAAAAGGCGGAGGACGTTTTTGCCCGCTGTTCGCCGGGAGTCGTCGTTTTGGGAGCGGACACGGTGGTGGTGTGCGACGGCGAAGTCATGGGTAAGCCGTGCGGATGCCGCCGACGCCACGCGTATGCTCCTGCGGCTATCCGGCCGCACCCACCAGGTGGTGACTGGGGTCGCCGTAGTGTGGGGTGTGGGTTCAGCAGAGATTGCGGCGGAGCTGACCCAGGTCACTGTGCGGACCATCTCCCCGCAGGAAGTCTCCGAGTATGTGGCCGGGGGAGAACCCATGGACAAGGCTGGAGCGTATGCGATCCAGGGTTATGCGGGAAGGTGGATTCCGCGGATCAACGGTTGTTACTTCAATGTAGTCGGGTTGCCGCTGGCCCTGGTCACGAGCCTGCTGGAAGGTGTCGAGCAGCGGCTGGAGGCGAGAAAAGTCTTGGCCTGACAGGCTGCGAAGGGAGAGAGCGGTCCTCCGGCCCTCCAGGCAGTTTTTTCCGAAGCAGCACAAGACCATTCAGGACAGGATGTCCGAGTCGTTTTTCTTGGCGGGCGCAGCAATAGCTGCCTGGAGCAGAGAAGAACGATGGCGAGGAGGGCAACATCCAGAGCGGCGAGCATCGGGTCCCTTTCTTTGAGGCGGCCTATTTCATGGCAAGACCGCCAATCATCGCTGCAAGCAGTGCTGTTCTGGGGACGAGCGCATCGAGCAGGATAGACTCACTATCGGCATGTGCGCCTTCCCCGACAGCTCCCATTCCGTCTAATGTGGGAATCCCCAGGGCTGAGGTAAAGTTTCCGTCCGAACCTCCACCTGTCGCTGCTTCCTGTAGTTGAAAACCCAACCCCTTGGCCATTGTTGCTGCGCGGCGGAAAAGATTCACCGTGGCTGGAGTGCGTTCCATGGGAGGCCGGTTGAGGCCGCCCGTCACCTCCAGCCTGCAGTGCCGGTCAACCGGGCGCAAAGACCGAAAACGCCGATCCAACCTCTCCACGTCGCGGACTCTGGCGATGCGTACATCAAACTCAGCCCAGGCCTCGGCGGGCACTACGTTCGACCGGGTACCGCCGCCCATCACACCCGCATTGACCGTAATGCCTTTGGCCGGATCGGTGAAAGCGCTGGCTCGCTCGATCTGCCGCCCAAGCTCCAGGATCGCGCTGTGTCCCTGGCCGAAATCCACTCCGCTGTGAGCAGGCACGCCGTGCACCTGGAGGCGGTAGTTGGCCACACCTTTCCTGGCTGTCTTATAGGCAGCGTTAGGGGCTTGCGCCGGCTCGAGCACAAACACTGCCTCGCATTTCTTCGCCAGCGACTCGGTTAAGGCTCGGGAATGCTGGCTGCCGGTTTCTTCATCGCTGTTCAGCAGGAACACTACCGGACGGGTTAGCTGCCCCGCTTCCAGCAATATGCGCAGGGCGCTCAAGGCCATCACGACGCCCGCCTTCATATCCAGGACACCCGGACCCCAGGCGCGGCCCTGGGCCACCCGGAAAGGCATCTTCTTGAGCGTGCCCAGCGACCAGACGGTATCCAGATGTCCCAGCAGCATCAACGGCTTGGCCCTGCTGGGTGACGGGCCGAAGCGGCCCACCAGCAAGTCGCCGGCTGCCGTTTGTTTGCGGCGTTGGCTCTTGCCGCCGCTGGCTTCGATCCACCCCTCCACCAGCGCTCACGCAGCGATTTACCGCTGCCTGGTCTTCTGTAGGGGATTCGAGGCTGACCAATTGACGAATCATTTCGAGCATTTGCGGCTGGCGGCGGCCGACCGCCGCCATTAGGTCGGTTTCCATCAATCTTTCTCCTCCAAACGTAAACCTAACACCCACGTGTTACGTCTTATGGCCCGATCAGTTTGTCGCCTTTTTGACACAGTGCAACTTTTTTTATCCTGTGTAGTCTATGGCTTTGCACCTCATTCGCGACAGGAATACTGCCACGTGGAAATAGCCCACTTAGAAAAGACCATCGCGTCGGTGATTGAATTCTCAGGAATCGGTCTCCACAGCGGGGCTCCCGTCAACATGCGCTTGTTGCCCGCTCCCGCCGGTTCAGGCATCGTTTTCCGCCGCACGGACCTCGACAACTACGAGATCGCAGCCACCGGCCGGAATGTCGCCAAGGTCAGTTACGCCACCAGCATCATGCGCCAGGGCGTCCTTATCTCCACCACCGAGCATCTTCTCTCCGCGCTGATCGGCACCGGCATCGACAATGTCATCATCGAACTGGATAACCTGGAACTGCCCATCCTGGACGGCAGCGCCTTGCCGTACGTGGAAGCCTTTGCCGAGGTGGGGATCCGGAGCCAGCGTCGCCGGCGGCAGTACCTGCGCATTCTGAAAAGTGTCGAGGTGCGGGAGAACGGCAAGTTCATCGCTGTCTATCCCGGCGAAGGCTACAGCATTACCTACGACATCCATTTCCCCGACCCAATCGGCCGCCAGGCGTTTACCGTCGACCTCGCAGCCGGCTCCTACGGCGCGCAGATTGCTGCCGCCCGCACCTTCGGGTTTCGCGAAGACGAGAAGATGCTGCGCGACATGGGCCTGATTCGCGGAGCCTCGGAAGAGAACGCCATTATTCTCTGCGGAGGCGCGGTGCAGAATGGACCGCTTCGCTTCGATGACGAATTCGTGCGCCATAAAGTACTCGACCTGATTGGCGACCTTGCCTTGGCGGGACATCGCATCCTTGGCCGGGTCGTGGCCGAGCGCGCCGGACACGCGATGCACACGGCGCTGGTCTCGCGCCTGCTGCGCGATCGATCTGCATGGGAGCTGGTGCAATTTCCCGCCCCGCGGCGCAACATTGGTCGCTGTGGCCGCAGCCCGCCTAGCGACCGCTTAGCGTCGGGACCACGGCGCACCAGCGTACCGGGGAAACGACTTGGATGTAAGAGCCTATCCAACTCCTGCTTAGTATTCCGCCAGAATGGTGCTCTGCGTTCCGGGGCGATTTCTGCTTCGCGCGATGCGCGTACCAAGTCTCCCAAAGCGTACTTGAGCTCCTGGATTCCAGCCCCGCTCACCGCGGAAATAGCAAAGAACGGCAACTTCCGCCGCTTAGCCATGGCGCGCAGCTTCTTCAGCTTGTCCGGGTTGGCCACGTCCACCTTGGAGGCCACCACCAACATTGGCTTTTCGTCCAGGCCATGGCCGAAGCTTTTCAACTCCGCCATGATGACGCGGAAATCTTCCACCGGGTCGGGACGGCCGCTGGCATCGGAAACGTCCACCAGGTGCACCAGCACCCGGGTGCGCTCGATGTGGCGCAGAAACTGTACTCCCAATCCCGCCCCCAGGTGAGCACCCTCGATCAAACCGGGAATGTCAGCCACCACATAGCTGTCTTCATGGGGCGGTTCCCCCACCGAGACCACTCCCAGGTTAGGCTCGAGGGTGGTGAAGGGATAGTCAGCGATCTTTGGCTTGGCGGCGGAGATGCGCGAGATCAACGTCGATTTTCCTGCGTTGGGATAGCCCACCAGCCCCACATCGGCCAGCAGCTTCAACTCCAGCCGGTAAGCCCGTTCTTCACCCTCGCGGCCTGCTTCCGATTCCCGCGGAGCCTGGTGGATGGCAGTGGCAAAATGCTGGTTTCCTCGTCCTCCGCGGCCGCCTTTGGCGACGATGATGCGTTCATCCGGATGTTGGAAGTCATGTACCAGGGCGCCCGTCTCGTCATCGTAGAGTGCGGTGCCGACCGGCACTTTTAAAACGGCATCCACGCCTTCCCGGCCGCTGCAGTTGGAGCCTTCTCCATGGCGTCCGCGCTCTGCCTTGTGCTCGGGATTGAAGCGAAAGTGAACCAGGGTATTGTGCCGCTCGCTCGACTCCATGATGACGTCGCCGCCCCGCCCGCCATCTCCGCCGGAAGGGCCGCCGCGGGGAACAAACTTTTCCCGCCGGAAGGCGACGCAGCCGTTGCCACCGTCCCCTGCCTTCACCCGAATTCGTGCTTCATCAATAAACATGGCGATCCTATTTCAGTGTAGCGGATTGTTTTTGCCCCAGAGCCACCCGGGGAATTCCCTGCAGGTCGTTCACCAGGGTGACGCCCGCCCAAGCACGCATTAGATTCTGAATCGCGGGACTTTGGCCGTAACCAATCTCCAGCATCAACCAGCCCCCGGGCTTGAGCACGCTGGCTGCTTGCGGGATCAGGCGCTCATACACCTCGAGGCCGGTCGGGCCGGCGTAGAGCGCGGAACGAGGCTCGTAGTTTGCCACCTGCGGTTCCAGCACCTCAGTGGTTGCAATGTACGGAGGGTTGGCAACCACGGCGTCGAAGTCCGTGCTGTCGACGGCGGCCAGCAAATCCGAGGTCAGCAATATCAATCGACACCCCATGGCGCTCGGCGTTGCGGCGCGCCACCTCGAGCGCAGCGGGGAAGAGATCGACCGCGGTCACCTGGGAGCGGGGCAGGGCGTGGGCGAGGGCCACAGCGATCGCGCCCGAGCCGGTGCCCACGTCGATGATGCGCAATTCTTCCTCTCGCGCGAAACGCTGCAACACAGCTTCCACCAGGTGTTCGGTTTCCGGCCTGGGTATGAGAACAGCCGGCGAGACCTCGAAGCGCAGGCCAAAAAACTCCTGCTCGCCGGTCAGATATTGCATTGGTTCCGAGGCCAGGCGGCGTGCGACCAAGCGGTCAAACTGCTCCAGCTCCTCGACGGACAGAAGACGCTCGGGATGGGTCAGCAAGTCGGTCTGATCGCAACCAAGCACATGCTCTAACAGCAACTCGGCATCGCGCCGGGGATGTTTAGACGTGGCGGCCAAACGAGCGCGAGCCGCCTGCAGAGCCTCACCGGCCTTCTGCGGCACCTTAGGCCACAGCGGCGGTTTCAGCCTTCAGGCGCTCAGCCTGGTAGTGAGCAATGAGGGCGTCGACGGTCGGCTGTAGCCTGCCTTCCATCACTTCCGCTAGTTGGTGATTGGTCAAACCAATGCGATGGTCGGTAAGCCGGTTTTGCGGAAAATTGTAGGTGCGTATCTTTTCGCTGCGGTCGCCGCTGCCCACTTGTTGCTTACGCTCCTTGGCCAACGCCTACTGCTGCTTTTCCATTTCGACTTCGTAAAGCCGGGCGCGCAGCACGCGCATGGCCTTCTCGCGATTCTTGATCTGCGATTTCTCGTCCTGGCAGCTCACCACCGTGTTGGTAGGCAGATGCGTAATGCGGACCGCAGAGTAGGTGGTGTTGACCGACTGACCTCCCGGTCCGGAAGAACAAAACGTGTCGATGCGAATATCTTTTGCTTCAATCTTCACGTCCACTTCTTCGGCCTCAGGCAAAACCGCGACCGTGACCGCCGAGGTGTGAACCCGGCCCTGGGTCTCGGTGGCGGGCACACGCTGCACCCGGTGTACTCCGCTCTCGTACTTCATCTGCGAGTACACCCGTTTGCCTTCGATGATGGCGATCACTTCCTTCAGCCCGCCGACTCCCGACTCAGATTGCGAAAGCACTTCTACCTTCCAGCGATGTTGCTCGGCGAATCGCGAGTACATGCGGAAAATTTCGGCCACAAACAGCGAGGCTTCGTCGCCGCCGGTGCCGGCCCGGATTTCGAGGATGACGTTCTTCTCGTCATTGGGATCCTTGGGCAGAAGCATCACCTTGATCTCTTCTTCCAGGGCAGCGGCCGTGGCTTCGAGGCGAGTGAGTTCTTCCTGCGCCATCGCGGCCAGCTCGGGGTCGCTTTCGTTCAGCATGCCCTTGGCGTCGGCAATCCCGTGGTGCGCCTGTTTGAGCTCACGATACTTTCCCACCACCGCTTCCAGGTCGCGGTGGGCCTTGGCCGTCTTGTGATACTTTTGCTGGTCGGTGACTAGCTGCGGGTCGGCTAACTGGCGTCCAAGATCTTCATAACGGGTTTCAATTTGTTCTAAACGGTCCAACATGGCAAGGTTCCTTTCCGCGGGTGTGACAAAAGAAGACAGAGAGACAGTCGTCGGCGGGAGCCGCTAGGAAAGAGCGTGCCGGAGGGGAACCATGTTGGCGACGCGATGAACCATACCTCTGATTTTATCAGGTTTGAACCCTTCGCAGAGCTTTGTGAGCAGCTGGCGGCCACCGCCAGCAAACTCGAAAAGCGCGCGCTCATGGCCGCGTATTTGCACCCATTGCCGGTTCCGGAGGCCGGGTTGGCGGCCTTGTATCTGGCTGGGGTGGCTTTTCCGGAAACGGATAGCCGTGACCTGAACGTCGGTGGAGCGCTGCTAAGCAACGTGCTGGCCAAGCTATCCGGCGCCAGCCAGCCGGCGATGCATGCGGCCTACCTGCGCCACGGCGATCTGGGCGGCGCCGCGCAGGATCTTCTGGCGGCGCGGAATGTCCCTGCGACTCTGCGGCTGGCGGACGTGGCCGAAGCCTTCGCCGCCATTGCGGCCGTGGGCAAGCCGGCCGCCAGGCAGCAGATCACCCTGACCCTGCTCGGCCGGGCCACGCCGCTCGAAGCCAAGTACCTGATCAAGATCATCCTCGGTGATATGCGCACCGGCATCAAGGTCAGCCTGGTAGAGGAGGCGATCGCCGCCGCCTACACCGCCCCCATTGGCGAGGTCCGGCGGGCCAGGATGCTCAACGGCAATCTTCCCCAGGTGCTGGAGTTGGCCGCCGCCGGCCGCTTGGCGGAGGCACAGATGAAGCTCTTTCATCCACTCGGCTTCATGCTTGCCAGCCCGGTCGAAACAGTGGAAGAGGCATTGAAGCGTTTTTCCACGGAGGTGGCGGAGGAGGGCCTTGCAGGGCCGGTGATTAAAGAAGCCCAGCTGGAAGATAAGTACGACGGCATCCGGGCGCAGATTCATTGTGGCGCGCCTGAGCATCCTGGGCGGGTGGCGCTCTTTTCCCGCTCGCGAGACGATATGACGACCAGTTTTCCCGAACTTGTCGAGGCCTTTGCCGGCTTTGATCAGCCGCTGATTCTGGACGGCGAGATCCTGGCCTGGAATCCCGAGGCCGGCCGCGCTCTCCCCTTCTCCTCACTGCAGGCTCGCTTAGGACGCAAGCGGGTGACGACGGAAATGCGCACCAGCATTCCGGTGGTCTTCATGGCGTTCGATGTTCTTTACACCGGCGGCGTTATGACCATGGAAGCGCCCCTCCAGGAACGCCGGCGCATGCTGGAAGAACTGGTTGAGCGAGAGCAGCCGCGAACCCGGGTGAGCAGCTATCTGACCGCAAGTGAACCACAAGGTGCACTGCTGTTCGACCCGGTGCCTCCGGGTTGGGCGCGGCTGGTGCTCGCGCCTGCGATTCAACTGGAAAGCGTGGCCCAGTTGGAACAGGCTTACGTCGATGCCCGGGCGCGGGGGAACGAAGGCGTCATGCTGAAGGCGCGGCACAGTACCTACCAGCCCGGCCGGCGCGGTCTTGCCTGGCTCAAGCTGAAACGGGAGCTGGCCACACTCGACGTGGTGGTGACGGCCGCCGAGTACGGCCATGGAAGGCGGGCCGGCTGGCTCAGCGACTACACCTTTGCGGTCCGTGACGGTGACGTATTGCGTAACGTGGGGAAAGCCTACTCAGGGGTGACCGATGCAGAGATCGCCAGACTCACTCAGTTCTTCTTGGAACACACCCTGGAGGACTACGGAAGCATCCGCGCCGTAGAGCCGCTTATCGTGTTTGAAGTCGCTTTCAACAACGTAATGCGATCCGACCGCCACGACAGCGGCTTTGCTTTACGCTTTCCGCGGATTCTGCGCATTCGCGAGGATAAGCCGGTAAGCGAGATCGACACTCTGGAGCGAGTGGCCGAAATCTACCAGTCGCAGCCCGATAAGCCGGTGGAGACCGCTGAAGGTAGCTAGACTCCATTCACCTGCACTCGCAGGATAAAAGATCAGAAGCTGAATTTAGCCCAGAACCGTACGTTCCTCGCCGTAGCGATTCGCGTATTCCCTGGATTGAGGTACGTGTTCCCGCTTCCGATGTGAAGAACGTTGGTGTCCAAAGGGCCAACATCGTTGTGGTTTCCTACATCCTCAGCTTCTGCGCGAATTTCAAACCTGGCCCCCTCGAGATGAGCCCAGGGCACGGGAATGTCTTTTTGCGCGGCAACATTCCACACGGTGGATCCGGGGTTGGTGTAGCTATTGCGCCCGATCTCATACGGCGTGATTTCAGCTCCCCCGAAAGGGACTAACCAATGAACCTGATCAGGGGTCACTGGGAGCAGTGTTCCTGCAGGGGAGTTAGCCGACGCTAAGTCGTAGTAGGCGCCGGGAGTTCCGCCAACATACGTTCCATCGATCCCCGCCGTATTCAGTGGCATCCTGCGATTGCCAAGCAGGGGCCTGTCGTTAAAGGCACTGCCATCACCGTTTGTGTCTATGCCGCTGATATTGAATGTGCCAGGTGGCCCGGACTGTAGCTGGGTCACGCCGGAGATGGAGAAATTTCGAGTGAACCCTCCGAGGAGAAGATCGGCTGCACGATTCTGCGCGCGAAAGCCGGCCGGCGACCAGACATACGAAACGGTGAAGTACTGACGATAGTCAAAGGCTGCCGGTCCCCAATCCTGGGCACGGCCGCCGGGGGCAAGATTCGCCGGGTAAGACGTGGGCCCTGTGAATAAGGCAAAGACTTCGGATCCGTCGTCGAGATTGTTACCGTAGGTATAGGCCGCGCGAAAGAACAAGCCCTTTGCGAATTGCCGGGTTACGTCTACCTGGATACTGTCGTATTGCGAGGCAGCAGCGTTAGCGCGTGCACTGATCGCCCCACGATCGGGGTTCAAACGATTGCCGGTATTGGAGTCAAAGTAATTGTATTGTTGATTTCCGTACAACGATCGCCCGCGGCTGGCAACATAGTTCACCGCCAGTTTGAGTTGCGCTGGGAGAGCACGTTCGATCCCAAGATTCCACTGATAGGTCCGCGGATTCACAAGGTTCTTATCTACGCTTAGGACGGAATCCTGTGGAGACAATTGTGGTTGGATGGTAGCAATCAGGCCGGTAGCATTTCCCAGCCCTGCTCCCTGGGTGGAGATGAGTGTCCCGGTAGGGGCGTTCGGCGAAGTTTGGGCGGTGTTGGTCGCGATATTGCTAAAGCTGGTGTCATAGAAAATGCCGAATCCACCGTGAACGACGGTTTTACCCGTGCCGAGCCAGCCGGCGCCGCTGGGAGCGTATGCGAAACCGATCCGAGGGCCAAAGTTCAGGCTGTCAGTATGAATTTTGAACACCGTGTTGATAGGAGCAGCCAGATCCTGAACATCAATCGCAGGAAAGGGGAGAGCATTTCCGGGATCGGTTAAATAGTCCCAGCGCAGTCCCAGATTCAGGGTGAACCCGGGGGTTATCTTTATATCGTCCTGGGCGAAAAGGGCAGATCTCCAGATATGAGGATCGAAGCGCGTCGGACCAAAGGTTTTCGTTGCAAATCCAGAGGCACCGAGGTTGTTGTTGAGGAAATTCCCTAGCCCGGAAGGGCCACCGCCGGCGGTGAAGTTGAGCTCACCCACTGCCTCTTGTGCAACAATGTCGGTTTCGAGAATACGACCCACGTCGGCGCCAAAGCGGAACGACTGGCGGCCGGCTACAAAACCCACGGTGTCCTGAAACTGATATCCATCTTCCCCGGTACCTTGTGGGATGTTCTGCGATAAACCCAATTCAGGAATTCCGTCGTCGGAAAAGTTCAGGTTGTAGATCTTCGATGCCGGGTTAGCGAGGGCGGACGGCACAGCCTGGAAAAGGAACTTGATACGAGTTTCAGACACGCGAAACTCATTCAGCAATTTGAGCGAAAAGACGTGTGTCCAATTCCCGGAGGCAAGCTCCGAAGGGCCGCCGACCTCGCCATCAAATCCAGGAATACCCGAAGTATTGAGCCCTAGATCGGGGACGAAGTTGTTGCGGTCGTGAAGATAGCGGAACGTGAACGTATCCTTCTCGTGCGGTATGAAGTCGATGCGGTAGAGCCACTGGGTGTCGGGTGCTTGCTGCGGAATCGGGGGCCGTTGATAAAAACCCGTGGTGACGACACAGCCGCTTGCCGGGCAGGCGCCACCATTCCCGATGGCCGGCTGACCGACATTGATTTGTTCGACGACGCCCAGTGAGGCCTTGTACTGGTACTGCGTCAGATACGATCCGTTATCCAACAGGGATTGCAGCAGCGCTACCTGGGGTCCGCCGATTGCGTTCAGTGTGGCGTAGCCGTTGGCATCGGGCAGCTCGATCTGGCCAGATGTCGAGTTGCCGAAGTATCGGGTGAATTGGGTGCCGCCGAAAGCGAAGACCTTGTTCTTCCACAGCGGTCCGCCAGCCGTGAATCCATACTGGTGCTGGTCGTAGCGTGCTTTGTTGGCTCTGCTGGTTGAGCCTACCCGGGTGATGCCGTCGACTGCGTTCAAACCGGACCCGGAATAAAGCTCAAACGCTGTTCCATGAAACCGATTTGTACCAGCCTTGGAGATCAAATTGATCACCGCCCCACCGGCTCGCCCGTATTCCGCCGGCGCGGAGTTGGTGAGCGCAGTCACTGACTGGAACATGTCAGGAATTTGCGGCTGGAATGCCTGACCACCCAGGCCGACATCGTTGATATCCTGGCCGTCCAGCATGTAGTTGTTCGCCCGCGGCCGAGCACCGTTAAACTCCACATGCTCGTATTGGCCGTAGGAGCCTTCCGCATTCGTCGCGGTATCGTTGATGTACTGTGCTCCGGGCAGGGTGGCTGTCAGTTCCACAGGGTTGAGCGAAAAGATTGGCAACTGATCGAGCTCTTTGGCTCCGATCGAGGCGGACAGATGCCCGTTGTCGGTGTTCACGTCGTTTGTATTTGCCTCTACCTGGACCGTCTGGGTTACGGCGCCTACTGAGATCACAGGATTGAACGTTGTAATGACCGAGGCGCGAACGATCAGGTCCTTGGCATCGAAAGACTGGAACCCGGGTGCATCCACGTGAATGCTCCACGTTCCTGGGTCGATGGCCTCGATGCGAAAAGAACCTGTGGAGCCGGTGGTGGTCACACGGGTCTCCTGCGTATCCTGGCTCACCGCTGTTACCGAAGCATTCGAGATCACGGCTCCCCGTGGATCTCGCACTTCTCCGGCCAACGTACCTTTGCTGGTTTGCGCATTCAACTGGCCGCAAACGGCCAACAGTACGGCTGCCAGTGCCCAGCCGATGAGTGAACGTAGAAAGCGAGAAGTGCCGGAGATAGGGATAGTCACTGGATGGGTCCTTTCACTTTGAATAAAGCGAGACGTCGCCGTGGAGCCTGACGTCACAATCTCGCTTACATTTATTCCGGACAAGATCCTGCAGCACGCAGTTCGCCAAACATGACCCTCTTACACTCTGGGGTACGCAGGGGTGGGATGTAGCTAACACTTTAGACGTAGATCCTGCCGCGTTCCGCAAGGCCACACACCCTCTTGAGCCCTGGTGGCTGCTTCTCCCGAGTTGTTCTACAGAAAAGCCCAGGTCTCAAAATCGAGACCTGGGCCACCCACCTACTCTCCACGAAAGGTGGGTTCAAATGAGATCGAAAGGCGTTGCCGGCGCCCGGTGGCAATCCTTTAGAAGAAGAACTTGCCCACCAGTTGTACAGCCCGGCCCGGTTGTGGATCGGCGTTGAGGTCTGCTGTCGTCGAGCCGGTGACAGAGGTCACCACGCCAAAGATTCCCCGGGCCGTCCGTATAGTTGCCATCCGGTTGCCCAAAGTTAGCGTGGTTAAACGCGTTGAACGCCTCCACGCGAATCTCCACATAACGTGTTTTCTCCGCACCTATCGGAAAATCTTTGTAGAGACTCAGATTGGTGTAGTTGAAGCCAGGGCCCATGGAAGAAGTTACGCTTCACATTTCCTAAACTGCCGATCGGTTCCTGAGTGAACAGCGTGGGATCGAACCACTCGTGGTTCGAGATCCTGGGATTAAACGTCTTGACGTTGAAACTCGATATATCGGGCGTATCCGGGCAGTTGTAAAAAGATAAGAATTGACCGGCATTGCAGTACAGCGAGTTCGGGGTTCCTTTATCTTGAATGGTCACGGGAAATCCAGTTTGCAGAGCAGTCACGCCCGAGATATGCCAGCCGCTGAGGGCCTCTCGCAAGACCAGCTTGTCCTGCCAGCTACTGAAGATCGGCACCTCGTAGTTATAAGAAGTGGCCAGGCGGTGCCGTGCATCATAATCCGAGTCCCCATAATTGAGATACTCAAAGCCGGGAATATTGTTGACGCCACGGCCATTGGCCCCTGAACTCTCATAACCGGAAGCGTTATCGAGGGCATGACTGTAGGTGTAGGCGAGTGTGAAGTAGAGACCGTGGGAGGTACCTTTGGTCAGACTGGCCTGGAAGGAGTTGTAGTTAGAAGCTCCATCTGTGTGCTGCTGGCCGACGCTGATGAACCAGGGGATGCCATTGCCGAAGGCCCCGCTTCCTGCGCTTCCAGGGACGATCGCAGGCTGAGTAAAGTATTGCGGGAAGTCGATGGACAAGTTTCCTCCGTCCGCAGCGCAATTGGGATTTGCCAGGCAGGCCGCATGGCCGGCGGCCGTAATTGGATCGCCTTCATAGGCCCGCACCAGCTTATGACCGATCGAGCCCACATATCCCAACTGCAGGACCATATTGCTCGGCAGTTCCCGCTGTACATTGAGGTTGAAGTTGTAAACGTACGGCACGGTGTAGTTGCTCGGATAGGTGCTGATCGACATCTGCGCATAGCTGGGCCAGTTCAATTGTGTTCCGGCGGCAGGATACACATAGGGAAATGGATTTGCTTCTGCCTGGCCGGTCGCGATATCTACGAAAGGATTTGCGAACGAAGGGCGTCCCCCGAAATCTTGCGCGCCGAAGGATTGCTTGAAGCCCGGAGGATCGCTAAGATTTTGCAACTGGCCTTCTTCCGCGTCGCGATTCCAGTACATCCCAAAGCCGCCGCGGACAACAAATTTATGCGCACCCGCAGCCCCCAGCAGGCTGGCCGGGCCAGAGCCAGGCGACCAGGCGAAACCGAGACGCGGACCAAAATGATTGTATTTTGTGGTGACGCCGCCGGCGGTATTGCATCCAGGATCCCTGGAATAGGTAAACCCGGGAGGGCCGCCAGGATAAACCGTGGATGTCTGGGTGCTAGCGGGGTTGAAGCAAACGATGCCTAAGCCGTCGAACTGGTGGTTCTGGTAGGGTGCTTCCGTATCCCAGGCGATGCCATAGTTCAGGGTCAGATCGCTCGAAACCTTCCAACTGTCCTGAGCGTAGGCGTAATACTCATGACCGATTGCGTCGATGAAGCTGCCGGACGCCTGCTGGTAAGAATCCGGGATGCCAAGAACATAGTCGAGGATCGGATCGCCCGAACTGTAGGTTCCACCGCCTGAGAAACTATAGTTTCCGTTATTGTTGGCATAGTAAGGATTGCTGACTCCAAACTGCTCGTACGACACGCCAAACTTCAAGCTGTGCGTTCCCAGGATCTTACTGAAATTATCCGCGGCACTGAGGTTTGAATCCTTGCGTGGCTGTGGGCCCTCATTGGTAAAACCAAGAAAAGCACTCTGCACACCGCTCGCAGTAGCACCGTTTAAGCCGCTCACGCTGATCAGCGGCAGGTTGGCCATAGGACTTTGGGGAGTAATGTTGAACCCATAGCTGCTGGGTTGGACCACATGCTGGGGTTCCACATCCGCGAAGTTGAGACGGTAGTACCCGGCACGCAACTCGTTTAAAGCGGTCGAACCCAGGGTGTGGGTCCAGGACGCCATGAATATTTTGTAGTGCTCCGCCTCGTCTGCTCCAAACCCCGGCAAGTCCGAACCGCCGAAGCTCAAAGCAGTCGCACTGGGGCTTGATTGGATAATCGTAGAGGCCCACAGGGAATCATTCTGAGACAAGTGGTAGTCCGCGCGAATGATTCCCTGGTCCTGGGCCGCGGTGTTGGGAGCATTGAAGGCATAGTAGGAGCCACCGCCCACCGTGCTATTCGCGGCCGGGACGAATTGTTGCAATAGCTTGGCCGAGATCGGATTGTAGCTGCTGGCTGCGATTTGAACGTTTCCGTTTGGGAAGCAGGCGTTCCACGCGGTTCCGGCCGCGCAGCCCCCAACGGCAAATGGGAGCTTGTTAGAGGAAAGGCCGACGGCACTGTTGGGACCATCGTTGGTCACGTTGTTATCACCGCTGAAATTCCCACTCAGCTGTGAGGGGCTGAATACCGGCGACAATTGCGTTGCCCCCACCCGATTTCGGAATCCCTGGTAGGCAAGAAAGAAGAAGAGACGATTCTTGATGACCGGACCGCCCAGCGTACCCCCATAAAGGTTCTGGTGAAAATTAGGCCGGCTGGGTGAAAAGTAATTTCCGTTGGTCAGGAAAGTGTCACGATAGAATTCGAATCCGCTTCCATGGAAGGTGTTGCTTCCCGACTTAAGAACCTGGTTGACGATGGCGCCGCTGTTGCGAGCAAACTCCGGGTTCAGCGTGCTGGTCACAATGTTCTGTTCCGCCAGCGCGTCGGGATTCACCGACAGGCCCTCGCTCTGTAGCGATGAGTCTGTGATATCAGCTCCGTTCACAAGGTAGGCGTTGCTTTGTGTCTGGCTGCCATTCGACGAAAAATTACCAAACCGGTCACTGGATTCCATGTTGCCGGGCGCAAGCTTTTGCAAGCCTGTGACATCCCGGCCCAGCAGAGGCGCGTCTTCCAGTTGCTGGGCGGTGAACACCTGCTTCAGCTGGGTATCGGAAGTCTCCACCTGCACCGCCGCAGCTTTCACTTCTACGGTCTGCACGGCGGAGCCTATTTGCAGCTTGGCGCTGACGTCGCGATTGTCGTTCACATTCAGCGTGAGTCCGGTGGAGGAGAAAGTCTCAAAGCCGTTCGAGGTGATGGTGGTGGTGTAAGGCCCGCCGATCTGGAGCTGGGGAAAGGAATAGTATCCATGGCTATCCGTGATTGCCTTGGTGGTGATGCCGGTGCTCGTGTTGACCATCGATACTGCGGCGCCCGGGATGGCCGCTCCACTCGTATCCGTCACTGTGCCGTGCACGGCCGCGTAGATGTTCTGGGCGGCCACGGGTCGTGACAAAATCAACGCCGCAAAGAGAAACAGAGAGATTGCGACGGGTGCTTTTAGACGACGCGCCATGCTGGCAAAAGTGGTAAGCCTTCTAAAATCCATCATTTGTGATGCTCCATTCAGTAAAGTGCGTATTAGCTTGTCATCGCACGTGTTCAGTTGCGGCACTTGTTCCAGTCATGCAACTCGGTCGCCCAGGGCCGCTCGAGGCAGGCTAGGGTGAAAGGGATGTTGGTGCCGCAGTCGAGAAAATCTGGCGTTGCTAAACCCAATCGCGGAGAGTAAGAGAAGAACCCCGAAGTCAGGGCTCTACATTGTTCATCTGCGCTTCTTGAGGACGCCGCGCTTGTCGATGAGATTGAGTTAACCGCCAGGCTCTCTTTTAGCTTCATTTCCAATACTCCCGGCAGCAATATCCACTTTGACCTTTTTCCAGATGACCACTTGGTTTCTGTGTTGTGTGACCGTGGCAGTTTCATGGAAAAGCGCTGCGGTCGCTTCGGTAAATCGCAAGCGGGTAGCCAAAGTTTTTAGCTTTTTCGCGTGGCCGGGGAATGAGAGCCCTAGATGAAGGCCGGAGACCGTCTGGAGATCAAGAAGAGATAGATTGGAGAGCTAATGATTAGCCATCTCTCCGGCCCAGGCGGGTAAGTCCGTGCCTGAGGACGATCAAATCTCTGACATTTCGGACCTCTCTTCGAGGAGAGGTACGCATTTTCATACAACATGCGGGGGACCAAGGTCTCCAGCCAAAGTCGTACGGAAAAACGGAAAACAGCGAAATTCCCTATGATTTATGAAATATTAACGAATTCGCCGCTGCCGGGGCGGTGCCTACCATAGCAATTAATTTACTGATTCGATGCGTATTAGGGGATATTTTCGCCGCATTCCGGTTTGGCGTTACTTAGGCAACCCAATTGCTTACACCGAGGTGATGACAAGTAGTGTGTGTCTGGATCTGGATTTTGATGGGACTCACCCTAGGGGCCCTTGGATCTGGTGATTCCCAGCGAAATGTCATACGGGCTAGCAACAGCCTTCCAAACAGCTTCGGGCCTTTCCGAAATTCGAATTTCTCATCCCGGCCCAGGTCGTCCGTGGAGCTATTTCTTAAGGAGTATTACGTGACAAGTTTAAGAATGAATCGCATTTCCATCTCAACGATGGGCAGTTTGCTCGTCCTATTAGTATTCGCGCTCGCGGCCTGTCTGTCAGCCCGCCTCTCAGCGCAGGAGCTTTCAGGAGTCAAGGGCGGCCTTGCGGGTATTGTGACGGACAGCAGCGGCGCAGTTGTGCCGGGTGCGGCGGTCACGGCGACGGGGAATTCCGATACGCGCAAAGTGAACACCAACGACGCTGGTCGCTGGGAAATCCTGGATCTGACTCCGGGGTCCTATACCATCTCCGTGGAGCGAGAGGGTTTCAGCAAGATTGAAACCAAGGCAGTCACCGTTGAGATCAACCGTATTAACAACGTGAACCTTGCGCTTCGCGCCGGCGCAGTCGCCGAGACTGTCCAGGTCGACGCTACCGCGACCAGTATTGATACCGGATCGACGGCGCTCAGCTCCAACCTCACCAGTAGCTTCTACAGCGAGGTTCCGGTCGCCCGAAATGTCGGTAGCTTGTTCTATACAGCGCCAGGAGTTGCCAACTCGGGTGGCAGTGGTACCGCTAATCCCGCAATCGGCGGAGCGACCGGCCTGGAAAACCAATACATTGCCGACGGCGTAAATATCACCGACGGCGGATACGGCGGCTTGGGTGTGTGGAGCCCGGTCTATGGCTCTTTGGGCACCGGCCTCAATCTCACGTTCATCCAGGAAGTGCAGGTGAAAACCGGAGCCTTTGAGCCAAGGTATGGCAAGGCCGACGGCGGTATCGTACAGATTGTCACTAAATCCGGTGGCACCGCGTATCACGGTGCACTAGCGTCATTTTTCGCGCCTGACGACTTTAGTGCCGGCCAGCGATACGCAGACAACTATTTCCAGCGCGTGAACGTGCGCGGTCACATCGCGTCGGAGCCGCAATACGATGCCTCTGCGGAGTTTGGCGGCTACGTTCCCGGAGTGCACTTGAAAGACAAGTTGTTTTTCTATGGAGCGTACAACCCAGCCCTCAATAAGGTTTTCTGGGAAGCGCCTTCCGTATCCGCTTACTATCCCAACGGCCCTTTTACCAACAAGACGACTGTGAATAGCTGGGCGGCGAAACTCACTTTCAAGGTAAACGATAGCACCAGCCTTGACGCTTCCGCGTTTGCCGATCCATCCAAGACCAACGGCGGCTACGGCGTCGCCAACGAAGACTTTTTCCCGTTCTTTCCACAGCTGAATGTTGCCAACGACAGTGTATTTAGCCACTGGAACTATGGCACGCGCAGCGAGACTCTGCACTTGACCAGCTCCCTTTCTCCCACCTGGCAATTGGACATTTCAGGAACGGCCAAGAGGAGCGACTTTACTGAAACCCCGCTGCACAACGTCAACTTTATCGAGGACTACACGGGGATTGTGCAGCCCGGCGCGTTTATCGCTCAGGGCCTCCAGTTCGTGCAGAATCCCGTAACGCATGACTACGGATTCGGCATCGACACCGAAAAGACGGTCAACTTCCACGGTCAGCACACGTTTTCCGCCGGCTGGGGTTTCTCTCACTCCATCTATAAGCTGGACAAGTACTATCCGGGCGGCCAATTCCCCTTCCCGAGCACCAATATTTCCGGTGTGTCGGTAGCGACCATCACCAGCAACCCGGCACTCGTCGGCGCCTCGACCAATGCCGCCTTCAACCTGCTTCCGGCAGCCACCAATCCGAATACCGGCGTGGTCGACTGCGCACCCAGCGATTGCCCTTACTTCAACGGGACACAGGTCTACCTACAGCAGTCCCGCGGCATCTTTAGCAGTCCGATCGCGGAAACCAGCTCCGCCTATCACGCGATCTACGGTAATGACAATTACGCGTTGAATCGCTTTGTCACCTTCAATCTGGGCATCCGGTGGGACGAAGAGCAGCTCAACGCCGTAACCCAGTCCTACGTCTTCAACGACAACTGGTCTCCCCGTTTGGGCATCAATATCGACCCATTCGGCGATCGTAAGTCCAAGGTGTTCTTCAATTGGGGGCGTTACACCCAGTCCTTCCCGCAGGATGGTGCATTGCGTGACTTGTCGAACGAATTGGATGTTTACCAAGCCAATTGGAAGCCAGAAGCTGATGCGAGCAACAACGTCGTCATCGGGCCATTTGGTACAGTCGTGCCGGTTCTCGATGCGGCCCACCTGATCAGCGGAGACCCCGCAGCCGGGCAGCAGAGTGGAAACGTGTCCGCCAGCGGCGGCGCATCCCCCATCTTTATCGAACACGCTACCAAGATGAACCTTGAAGAAGAGTATGTCGGCGGGGTGGAGCGCCAGTACAAGGGCTTTGTCCTGAGTGCTCGCTACATGGACCGCCGCTTGCTGCGCATCATTGAAGATACTTCGGGCGCCTCGCCGGAGGGCGCTCTGGCGGGCTTCGTCGCACAGCAATTTGTTGTGGGCAACCTTAGCGCGAAAACCGACTATTTCATCAACGAGCAGGAACAAGCCTACACTCAGGCGGCTGGACCGCCCGCCAATTGCCCTGCGTTTGGCAAGTTACACTCCGGGTTAATGTCGCCAACTACGGCTTGAAGACGAATACTTTGGGCCAGTCAGTCAGGTGGCGCCTGCGGTTACAACGTTGCTAACCGCCGCTGATCCCACACCGGACGGAAAGCCCGACGGCTTTTCCAATCCCTACCGCCATTACCAGGCACTGGAGTTCGAAGCCAACAAGAACTTCAGCCACAACTTCCTGTTGCGCGTGAACTATCGTTGGGCCAAGCTCTATGGCAACTACGAGGGCCTCTACCGCAACGACAATGGGCAGTCGGACCCGAGCATCAGCTCGCTCTACGACTTCACCAATGGCGTTCTGGGCCTGTTGGGTCAACAGTTTCTGGAGGGATACCTGAACACGGATCGTAGGCAGGTAGGCAATCTTTACGGCTCCTATACAGTTCCCAACGGGTTCATGCGGCGCTTGACCGGCGGTATCGGCCTGCGGGCTAGTTCCGGACAACCGATCAGCGACCTCGGCGCCCATCCGGTGTACACGGATCCCGGTGAAGTTCCGATCGGGGGCCGTGGAAGCGTCGGCACCAATGCTTCAAACTATCAACTCGATCTGCACACCGATTACCCCCTCCAGTTAGGTGAGCGGTACAAGATCAAGTTCACCTTCGATACGTTCAACGTGACCAACTCCCGTTCGCTGACTGGCGTCGACCAGGATAGCGCTCTTAGTTATGGGGTACCCAACGTGGATTATCTGAAACCGGTCGCCTTTCAACGTGCTTTCTATGGCCGCGGGTCGGTACGGTTCGAGTTCTAAATCCGGGTTTGGTAATTCACGGGAGGGGGATGAGACATCCTCCTCCCGTTTCCTTTTCTAGGTGCCGGGATACCGCCGGCGCGTCAATTAAACTGGAAGTGCGTGACTAGGCGATGTTGGCTTCGGATGCAGCCGAAAAGCGCAGCAAATGAGGCGAAATTGTTAAAGCGTTCTGTATATGCAACCGGCGTTCTGGTTGCTGTCGTTCTGGGGCTCCTTCTCTACCCTCCGCCAGCCGCGGCAGCCAAGCATGCAAAACTGCCCCCCACCTATGAACATTGGCTGGATGAGGAGGTCAACTACCTGATCACCAACCAGGAGAAGGCGATCTTCCTGAGTTTGACCACCAATCAGGATCGCGATCACTTCATCGAAAGTTTCTGGGCCATTCGTAATCCGGATCCAAACTCTCCCACCAACACCTATCGGGATGAACACTACCGGCGTCTGGAATACGCCAACACCCACTTTGGCTCGTTTGCGGCATTAGACGGGTGGAGCACCGACCGAGGCATGGTCTACATTACCCTGGGTCCTCCGCAGCAGAAGCGATCCTATCCCAATGCCAGGGAGCTGAAAGCAATTGAGACCTGGTTCTATCAGGATCCGCAAAGTTTTTTGGCTCCGTATTTTTCCGTCCTCTTCTTCAAACAGAGCAACGCGGAAGATTTTAAGATTTACTCTCCCTACCAGGACGGCCCGGACGCGCTGATCGACAGCACCAATGCGATCAATGATCCGAAGGCGGCCTTGAAGATCATCAAGACTGACCTTGGAAACGAGGTCGCTAACCTGACGCTCTCTATCTTCCCCAATGAGCCGGTAGATAACACGAATGGAACGCCGACCCTGGAATCGGATTCCGTGCTCAACAAGATCCGCGACTATCGCAACTTGCCGGAAAACAGGGACCTGTTATCGCGCCGGCGTGCGCTGCTGGAGGGTGTGACCCATCGCGTGTTGCTGGGGCAGGACTATAGCGACCTATCCGCCATGGCCACTCGGGATGGCGCTGACCAGACCAGTGTCCACTACCTGCTTCGTGTGCTTAATCCCGGGGATTTCGTACTGGGTAAAGACGCAGATCAACGGGTCTATTACTCGCTGTCGGTGGAATCGCAACTGCTGACCGCTGAGGGCAAGGTGATCTACACCGACACCCAGGATTTGCATGACTATCTCACTCCCGAGCAAATCGATCAGTTGCGGTCTCGGCCGCTGGCGATTGCCGGCCGCCTGGCTGCTGTGCCTGGCAAGTACCAGCTTAAGGTGGACGTCACCAACCTGGTCACGAAGCAGAGTTTTGCCCAGACCAAAGGTGTTCTCGTGCCGGCCTCTGACCACGCTTTGGGGATGAGCCAGGTTGTTTTCTCATCCATTGCAATCCCCCAGCGCGACTACACGCAGAGCCAGCCGTTCAGCTTCAGCGGCGTAAAAATCCCGGTAGCTGGAGCGGACAATATCGTCCTTACGGCCGGCGATCCGCTGCGCGTCATTTATCAGCTTTGGGAACAACCGGGTTCTCCCGTCTCGCTCAAGGGGCACAACCTGGAGGTCTCTTACTTAATCGGTCAGCTGGGTGTGGCAGCAAAAAAAGAACAATCACAAACCATTGACCGTTCCGGATTTGATCTTCAGGGCAATTTGCTGATGGGCACAGATCTCCCCACTACGGATTTGCATCCGGGGAACTACAGGCTGGTCATCCGCGTCATTGACCCGGAAAGCAACGAAAGCACGACGCAAGCGATCAACTTTCGCCTGGTCGGGGGAGACCGGCAACAGCTGTGGAACCTCACCAATCCGTCCTTCACCAGCAGCGCGGACTCGGCGGTCAATCTTTACCGGCGTGGATTGTGCGCCTTGTCGCAGCAGCACCCGCAGGCCGCCGTCGCTTATCTGAAGCAGGCCGTCGATGCGGGCAAACCCGACACGGCAATGTATACCGCACTGGCTTCCGCTTATCGGCTCGCCGGCGATGAAACAGCAGCTGTGGCGACGGAAAAGCTCGCCCGGCAGGGAACAGGTCCTTCGAGCAATTAGCGGCACTGTAGCTATTGCAAATAGGTGAGCGGCCCAGGTCTCGCTTTGGGAGCTCGAGTTTTTCCACGCAAATGATCGATCGAAAATCAGTGCGGCTCTCTTATCCTGGATATCTCCCTTCCCACCCGATCTTTTGTGTTTGAGGGAAAAGACGGGACTTCCTGTCGATCAATTCGATAGACCTCAAGTTGGCGTATCGGAGCGGGTGAGTCGTTGAAGACTCTGCTTTTTGTAAAATTCGATAAAATTCGATGCTTTTGGGGCTTTCGGGACATTAACAGCCAGTTTGCAGGTCAGCGGTGCCGGGCAAAGGGGCTTGTCTAACCCCCTGCTCTCCCCCCGACCCTCTTACCCCGCACATTCTGCTTATCCCACCCTTCGCAAAGAGCGCGAAGGATGGAGCGGATACCGCGGGAAGAACAGATGTTTTTACCCGCGGTGGCCGCAATGGGGCACCCGATCTTTTGTGTTTGGGGGAAAAGACGGGACTTCCTGTCGATCAATTCGATAGACCTCAGTTCGCGCATCGGAGCGGGTGAGTCGTTGAAGACTCTGCCTTTGTAAAATTCGATAAAATTCGATGTTTTTGGGTCTTTTGGGACATAAACAGCCAGCGCGTAGGTCAGCGGCGCCGGCCAAAACGGTTCTTGTCTATGGAAAAGGGGCGTCTGGTGTCGGGAGCAACGTAATCGGCCATGGGGACACGGGGCAGCGATGAGGTCGTCTGCGAAGAGTTCAAGGGGGCGTGAACCGCAGGTCCCTCCACTGCCGGTCGGGACGATGACAATTCTATTGCAGTTGGGTCGGGGGAAGGATTAGGCGGGTCATCGGCCCCGCCGGGAGCGGGTTGGACTTCGGTGACGGCTTCTTGCTGGGCTTCTTCCTCGGCAGGGTCCGGAGACGGCTCGGAGTCCGCGGTCTCCGCGTTTTGCTGGGTACGCGCCCAGGCGGAGACATAGAATGGCGGGTCAACGGGCGGCGGGGCGGGTTGGTTTTGAGCGGCGACAGAGCGACGGCCGTTGGTGGTTCGAGAGGGGATCAGGCCTTCGATGGCGATGATCATGGAGAGCGCCTTGACCTGGGAGGAAGCGCTGTTGCGGGTCATTTCGGGGTCCAGATCGGCGATTTGCCAGAGGCGGGCCAGGACCCGGTCTCGGGCCAGGCCGCAGCGGCGCAGTTCCTGGGTCTCCTGCTCGACGAGCTGTTTCTCGACGGCGGCGCGATGCTCAAGCATCCAGGCGCGGACACAAGGCTTGGATTTGGTGTAGGAGGCGGTGTCGGGGTTGAGGCCGACGGCTTCCGCGGCCTGACGGTCGGTCATGGTTCCAGAGAAGACCAGGCGGGCGAAAGCTATTTCCTGGTCAGTGATGAGGTCGTCGACGTTATTTTTCGGCATAGATGGCTCCGTTGATTGGCATTTGGAAATTGAGAGTAGGCACAGGTTCCTACCCCGCAGACAGAGTGAGGACGCAACAAAAAATCCCGCCGTGGCGGGATGTTGGATCAGCTTATTTTTAGACAGAGGATCTGGTGTGCCACCGGACAGCGGTAAGACTGTCCTTCGCTCGCGAGTAGTCCGGAAAACTGCCGGAACCTGCCCGGCGGAGCGTTACGCGAGGACCCGCTCCCACCGAAATCGTTTGTACATATAGCTTAACAGATGAGAGACCTCCGGCAGCCGATATGGTTATTGATCTCGACCAGCTGCAGCTCCCGAACCCAGGTCTCAAAAGCGAGACCTGGGCTACCCACTCAAGATGGGATCCGGCACAGTCGGCCGCCGCAACAAAGGGTTGTTCAGCAAAAGGAAAGGGATCGCCGAGGCGATCCCTTTTCCACTGCTTACTTCGATTGCGGTTCTTAGAACTCGACGCGCAGCGAGAGCTGCAGCACGCGGGCTCCATTGTTCAAGTTTCCGGAAGGGACGACAGTGTAGCTGATGTTGCCGAATTGGGCGGTGTTGGTGATGTCCTGTTCATCGAGACCGTTAAAGACATTTGTAGCCGGTAAGCCGAAGTTCGGATGGTTGAGTGCGTTGAATGCGTCTGCCCGGAAGTTTGCTTTGACCCGGTCCCCGATAGATTGGGAAGTTCTTCGCCAAGCCGAAATCGGCGTTGTAGAAGTTAGGTCCACGCAAGCCGTTACGGGCTCCGATTTGGAATCCAATCGGACCTATATAGGAGGCTGCCGCGTTGGCTTGGTTAGCGAAGATGTTCACGCCTCCGCCTGCTGGCTTTTGAAGTTTCGTAGCTACGGCCGACCTTTGGCCGACCAGGATGCCAGGGGCATCGTTCGAGTAGCTGGCGACAAAGGCGTTGGAGTTGGTTCCCCAGGCCTGACCGGTGTGCCAACTGTTTATATTGCTGAGACTCCATCCGCCCACGATTTCGTTCATCAAGGTCGAAGGCGAGGACATAAACATCCTTACCTCTGCCGAATGGCAGCTGGTAGACAGCGTCCGCTGTGATGATTTGATTCAGATCGAAGTCAGAGTTAGCGCGGCACGTCGCGTGGACGGATGGCGTCGCAGATCAGGCCGATGCCGCCGATGCCCGTATCACCCTGCGGAGTTGGCGAAGAAGGACACGTTATCGATGGAGTGCGCAAAGGTGTAGTTGAAGTCGAAGTTTAGACCGTGGGAAAAGTTCTTCGCCACAGTGAGCAGCATCGCGTTGTAGCTGGAGAATCCTTTGTTGCCGTAGAAGGTGTTCTCCGAGAACTGGGCAGCCGATCCTACGTTGAGCGGCGCGCCATTGTCTGGAGAGGAATTGGACCGTGTCACCGAAGTCGCCCCGCTGTACGAAGGCGGTCGAAGTTTGCTACCAGGAACGAGGTGTAGCTTTGGCCAGCCGCCTGGGCAACCGGTGGGTCCCGATGACATTTTCAAACCATGGCTGGGGAGTCACGGTTGCGGAAGTGGCTCCGGCCCTGACCTGCTGAGTGACGTTAGCCAAAGCCTGGGAGAGGAGTCTGGCCGGAGACGGGATCCGGGAAGTCGAGAACCTGGTTGGCGTCGGTCTGGGCCAGGAGACGCTCCCAAGGCGGCCGGCATAGCTAAGCTTCATCACTAGGTCGCCCGCGAAGGCGTGTTGCATACCGCCGTTGTAAGCAATGGAGTACGGGGTCTTCAGGTGTGGGTCGATGGTGGCATTGAAGGCCAAGCCATTCTGCAGACCGAAGGGTACGCCGTTGGTCGTGAAGGGTTGGTACGGCGGTTTGGGCGTAGCGGGCGGGACGATGTTAACGGTGGAGATGCCGTTCTTGCTGTCGAGCCGCGGACCGGTTCTGACGGAATTGTAAGGGTCGCCCGGGATTCCCAACGGGGTGGGGCTGGTCTGCTGGAAGAGATAGGAATCCGCATCCTGAATTTGCTGAACCGCATCGATGATGGTGCGGTCATAGACGATGCCGACGCTGCCGTTCAAGACGGTCTTCTGGTCCCAGCTGGGGTTGAAGCAAAGCCAAAACGCGGAGCGAAGAGATGGTTCTCGGGCTGATACAGTGGCGGGCCATTAATGGCCTTGCCGCCAAGAACGTAGCTGATCAGCGGGACGGCAGTGGGACCCGTTTGGCGAAGCATTGCTCTGGGCGATGCGAGCGCGAAGTAGTTATCGTAGTAGGTGTTAATGGTGCTCTCAAGACCGCGCGTTTCATAAGGCACGGAGAAGTTCTGATAGTTGACGCCATAGGAGAGGGTGAGGTTGCGGGTGACTTTCCAGCTATCTGCGGCATAGACCTGGGTCTGATAGTGCGATAGTAGCGCTGATCGCCGGTCAACTGAGGCAGTACGCTGCCTTGGGCGTTGTAGTTGAAGTCGGAATGAAACTTCGCCAATGCGGCCGAGCGAGAAAGTGAAGGCTTGGTCGTAATCGTAGTCAGGCCTCAGTGCCGCCCGATGTGCTGATATCGGCGGGGCGGAGGCTGGGGATCCAGTTCCGCAATCGCCGGGGGCGGGGCCGCACAGGCTCAAGGTGAAACCGCCCAGTCCGATCGTACGCAGTGTTGTAGTCGGCAACGTTGGTACTGTGCGCCTTGATGTCTTTAAAACTGCCGCCGAACTGCCAGGTATGGCTTCCCTTAGTCCAGGAGAAGTCGTCTCCGATTACGGGGATGGGGACGCGGCGGGCCTGCGCGTTGGGGTTGAGGTAGAGAGAAGAGGCAAGAGCGGGCCCAGTGCCGTCACTAAAAGTAAGGAAGGTCGAACCGTCTGGATTGTAGCTATTGGGGAAGGAGTACTTCTGAACGGTTTGACCGAAGTAGACACGATTGGTTTTATTGGTGCCGATCACCCAGTTGTGGCCGATGACGAACGAGTAGGTGCGATCGATGAACGGGTTGGTAGCCGGGTCGCCGGCAAACTCGTTCGGATTCTGGACGGAATTTTCACGAGCGATGGTGAACCTGCCCCAGAGGTTCATATGCTGGTTCAGGTTGTAGTCCATCCTGGTGACGTAGTTGGTTTAGTAGTCGTTGTTCGGAGCATTGAAGCTGTATCCGCCGGAGTTGACGCCATCGCCGGTGACGTTGTTGTTGGAATGCGGAAAGCGGGCGGTGAACCCCTGCTGCCAAGTTTGAGCTGGTACCAATGCCGGCTGGGTCAAGGGCTGTTACCTGGGCAGGGGAGAGATAAGAAGTGCCACCGGCGTTGTTGATGTAGCCGAGGTTGCCGGCGCGAAAGCTATCCAGGGGTACTGTCCTCTGAACCAGCAGGGAGCTGATAATGCGGGAATCGTTGAAGTCGAAGAAGAAGAAGAGCTTGTTCTTGAGGACCGGTCCGCCGACATTGCCGCCGAACTGATTCTGGATCAGGTGATTGCGGGGAACGATCGGACTCGCATTGTTGCTGAACCAGCTATTGGCCACCAGGGACGGATCGCGATGATACTCATTGATGTTGCCGTGAAACTGGTTGGTGCCGGACTTGGTGACCAGCTGGAATTGGCCGCCGCTGGAGGGGCCGGAGTTTGATTGAAGCTCCGCCAACCGTGCCCTTGAACTCTTCTACGGAATCAACGGGGGCGTGGCCCACGATGGTAAATCCGGTGGTGATGCCGGAGCCGGATGTTATTCTGCTGTGCACCGCCGGTCGCGAAGTCATTGACGTCCAGGCCATCGAGGGTGACGTTATTCTGGTCGACGCGGGCGCCGGTTACTGAGCCGGTGTCGGTGACGCCAGGTTGCATGGTGAAGAGCGCGATCGGGTCGTTTCTCTGTTGCACGGGAAGGTTGTTGAGCTTCTGTACGTCGAAGGTGTTGCCGATAGCGGCGGTGGTGGTGTCGATGGTCACTTCGGAGTTCGAAGCGGTCACCTGAACCTCCTGCGCCTGGCGAGCCCACCTTCAAAGTTGCATTCTGTGTGCGGATTGTGGCCACATTCAGGTAGATGCTGTTGACCTCGACGGGAGAGAAGCCGGAGGCGTTAAAGGTCGCCGAATATCCCTCGCCTGGAGTAACCTCGGAGAAGCGGTACACGCCTTGGGAGTTCGTCGTGGCGGTGTATGACTGTCCGGTGGCGTTATTCTTGAGAGTGACTGTGGCGCCCGACAAAGCCGCGCCGGACAGGGTCCGTTACCTCGCCAGTCATAGCGGAAACGTCTTGTCCGTAGCAGACGTGCAGCGATGTCAAAACGAGCAGCGCGAAAATGCAGCAGAAGAGCCTGGCTATCTTCCCGAGCGCGGGATGCAAATTGCCGGCCGTCATTCCCCTGTCCCTGCGAAGGGAGGATGTGTTGCTCGTGACGTCACGCGAAAATGTTTTCATATCTAAACTCTCCAGCAAAAGAAGTAGTAGGAATCGAATCAAGGGAGACTCTTTTATCAAAGGCTCCGGCCTGCGGGAAGTTCCCTGGGTTGCACGACTACTTCAATGGAACGGGGACTTAATGAGGGCAAACATCTTTTTCTTCCTCCCATCGGGCGGATGTAGTTCGGAAAGGATCAGGGCCCGGTAAATCGACCGCAGGATGTGATAGCTGGTGTAGGTCTAATCCATCCTGTTGCGCGGCGGTGACGTCGAAAAGGGGGGAGAACCTTTGCGTGGAAGCATTTATTGGGCCACTCTGCAAGTTCGTATCTAAACTTAATCTCATGCGAGACTTGCGTCGTCGGCGGTGCAGTCACTGCTATGTTTTTTGGTAGGAATTCAGAATATCTATGAATTTTAAAAAAATCTTCAATTGAGTTATCTATTCCCGCAATCAATCGAAGGGTATACCTACGTCTCCCGTCAGGCCTGCTGCGGGTTTTTCGGCTCTAACCCGCTACCCGCGAGATGCCTCGGGAATTTCGTGTATGCAGGTCTAGATAGGGCGACTTGTGCGCCTTTCTTCAAGGAAAGGCGGATGAAGTTCCGCGAAACCACGTCGATCGGGGATGTGGCACCTCAGCCTGTCGCGGGGCCCCATGAGAGGGGAAGGCCACAGACTTTCGTTCCGGACTTTACCTTTATCAATCGAATTCAATCATCGATCTTCTTCAGGGCCCGGCTGCTTACCCAATAACGGAGAGCAGCAAGGTTTTCCGGTCGCAAGGAACTCCATGAATTCCACCCGGGTAAGGTCGGGGTCGAACAAGTTAAGCTGCACCTTGCCGTCGCGGCCGACCTGCGTCTTGGTGCAGTTTGGCCCCTCACACTTGTTTTTCTCGAGCGCCGTTACGGCGTCGCTCATGTGAACCACGCCAAGCGAAAAGTGGTCCTGCACCCCGGCCTGCTTCAGCGTCGGGTCAGGGGGAATGTTCAGCATGTATTCGAGCCAGTCCGTGCCGTCCGGCACCTGGATGCTCTGCCAGTCTGTCCGCTCCTCCGTCCTGCCGCCGTGCCAGTAAGGATGAAAACCCAGGACATCTCGCCAAAATGCATCCTCTTTGGCGGCATCCCGCACGATGAAGCCGACATGGATGATGCGCTTGCTGGTCGCGTTGGGCGAAGGCGGAGCCTTGGCAACCGCCTTGTTGGAGCCGCTTTGCACGAAGATCACCAGGTTGCCTTCGGGATCGCGTACTCCGAACTCACCCGCCTTCAACGGCAGCTCCGGTTTAATACCGTGGGCGGCGAGGTAGCGCTCGAGGCCAGCCGCATTGCGCGTGGTGAACGCGACCGCCGCCATGCGGATGTTGGGCTGAGGCGGTGCCGGCGACGTCAGAATCTCAATCCATTGAGAACTGTTCACTGGATAAGTCCAAACCCCGTTCGCCTGCAATCGCGTGTACCCCAGGGTGTCCCCATAGAATTTTTGGGCGGCGTCGGGCTGGGTGGTATAGAAGCGCGCGAAGGCAATTCCCGTAATTGCAGGACGCTTGGCCGTCTGCGCCGCGAGCGGGGCGGCGATGGCCATGATCAAGGCAAGAAATCGGGCTGGTTTCATGACCCGAACTCTAGTTCATCGCGCTGCGACCGGTCAAAACCCGGCCTTCCTCGAGAGCGGGTGAATTGCGTCTCCGGGCAATCCTCAATAAACTTCTTGGCGAGCGAAACCGTCTCTTTTCCCGAGCCTCTAAGGAGCCTGCGTGCGTTTTTCCCGAATCGTCTTCCTTCTTTCCTTGGCCTTCCTCAGCGGCAATCTAAGAGCACAACAGCCTGCAAGCGAGATGCCCCCGCCCCCGCCGCACGCCAAGCAGATCCACCTCAAGCACGTTCTGGTGATCGGTCAGACCAAAGGCTTTGAACACGACTCCGTCTCTCCCGCCATGGCTGCCATCTTCAATATGGGCCAGCAGAGCGGCCTTTGGGACACCATGATGCGCACCGACACGGAACTGCTCACCAAGAAGGATTTGCAGCGGAATACAAAAAATCTGAACTACTTCGACGCCGTCATCTTTGCCAGCACCACCGGCGAACTGGACCTGGACGACAGCCAGAAGCAGGATTTAATGTCGTTCATCAAGGAAGATGGCAAAGGATTTGTGGGCATTCACGCAGCGCTGGACACGAATTACAAGTGGCCCGAGTATGGGGAAATGATCGGCGGCTGGTTCGACCAGCATCCCTGGATGACCTTCAATGCCCCTATTAATAATGAAGATCCGGACTTTCCCGCAGTGCGCCATTTTCCCAAAGCCTTCGTCAAGTATGACGAAATCTATCAGCCGAAAGATTGGTCTCGCAGCAATGTGAACGTGCTGCTGAGCCTGGACTCAAGCAAATTAAACTACGAGAACAACCCCCGTATCCATCGCGCGGATCATGACTTTCCAGTGGCCTGGAGCAAGATGTACGGTAAAGGAAGGGTCTTCTATTCCACCCTTGGCCACACCGAAGAGTCCTGGGAAGATCCGGACATTCGCAAGATGTACTTTGAGGCAATCAAGTGGTCCTTGGGAATGACCGAGGGAAGCACCGCATCACACGCAAAGCCGGCCGTTGGAAAATAAAGGTGGTTCGACCAGGATGAAGAAGTTTCGGGATTTGGCAATTCTTGCAGCAATCGCTGGGTTGGCCGCCTACCAGGGCAGGCAGCTCCACATCTATGCCGCGACCGGTCAGGCGCCGGCCACCACCCAGAACGCAGGGCCTTCTCACGGCGGCGATGCGGCCACCGAGCCATCCTGAAGCAGCGGCCGCAGGCGGCTCGCTCTTCCAGCAGAACTGCGCCTTCTGTCATGGCCGCGACGCCGGTGGCGGAGAAACGGGCCCTGACCTCACCCGATCCAAGTTGGTCTCCTCGGATGTGGGCGGAGACAAAATCGGCGATGTGGTGCTGCACGGGCGGCCGGACAAGGGCATGCCTGCTTTCAGCAATTTCTCGCCCGAGCAGATCACTGACCTTGTCGCGTTCATTCACCAGCAGCAAACCAAGGCCATGTCGCAGAACGGCAAGCGCAAGGGGGTGGATGTCTCCGACCTGCAGACCGGCAATGTGGAGGCGGGGAAGGCCTACTTCAACGGCGCGGGCGGCTGCTCGAATTGCCACTCACCGACCGGCGACCTGGCCGGCATCGCTTCTCGCTACGAAGGCTTGCAGCTTGAGGAGCGGATGCTCTATCCGAGGGATGTAAAAAGCAAAGTGACGGTGACCCTTCCTTCAGGAGAGGCCGTTGCCGGGACTCTCGAATATCTAGACGAATTCACGGTGGGATTGCGGGATGCTTCGGGAACCTATCGGTCCTGGCGCGTGAGTGACGTAAAGGTCAAAGTCGATGCCCCGGTCGAAGCTCATGTGGCACAGTTCAGCAAATATACCGATGCCGATATCCATAACCTGATGGCTTATATCCAAACCTTGAAGTAACCGTGCTTTGGGAAGGTTCCAAGTCGATATGAAGTTTTTGAAGAGTAGCTTACTTTTTGCCGCGGGCGCGTTGGCGGCGGTTGGATTTTCCCATTCCCTCGGGGCGCAGAATGTGGATGCCACCATGCTGTTGCATCCGCCTGCCGACAGCTGGCCTGGATACCAGGGTGACTACTCCGGACGGCGCCACAGCTCGTTGACGCAGATCACCCCGGAGAACGTAGCCAATCTAAGCCTGGCCTGGGCCTATCAAACCAACCAGCCTGCGGAGATTAAGTCAACGCCGATATTGGTGGACGGGATTTTGTATTTTACCGTGCCCGACAACGTTTGGGCGGTGGATGCCCGCTCGGGCCATATGCTGTGGCACTACACCTACCCACCCAATAAAGGCGATCACATAGGCCAGCGTGGCGTTGCCATATATAAGGACTGGATATTTTTTATCTCCCCTGACGCGCACCTGGTTTCTCTGAACGCCAAGGACGGCAAAGTCCGCTGGATTGTCGAGCTGGCGGACGTGAATAAGGGCTACTGGGCGACTGAGGCGCCTTTCATCGTCGGTAACCACGTCATCGCGGGTGTTGGCGGCGATCTGGATAACATCCCCATGTTCCTGAAGTCTCTGGATCCGGAGACCGGCGCGACGCAATGGCAATGGAACGTTACCCCTCCGCCTGGACCGGGCGTCACCACCGGGGGCACAACCTGGATGGCGGGGACCTATGATCCAACCCTCAATCTCATCTATTGGGGAACCGGGAATCCTACGCCGGTGCTGGATGGCAACGCGCGGCCGGGAGACGATGAGCATACCTGCAGCATTGTGGCGTTGAATCCGGATACTGGTCAGTTGGTGTGGTCATTTCAACCGTCGCCGCACGATACCCACGACTGGGATGCGGTCGAGATCCCGGTACTGGTGGATGGAACCTTCCATGGGCAGCCGCGGAAGATGCTCATGCAAGCCTCTCGCAATGGTTATTTTTTCGTTTTAGATCGCACCAATGGCAAGAGTCTGTTGACCGTTCCCTTCGGGCCCGTGAACTGGACCAACGGGGTGGACAAAGAAGGCCGTCCGATTCCCAATCCTGCCAAGGAACCGTCGCCTGACGGGGTTCTGATTGCGCCCGACGAGGGTGGCCTGACCAATTACCGGTCTCCCAGTTTTGATCCTAAGACGGGTCTGTTTATCGTGAGTGCTCATCACGCCTACAGCCTGTACTTCAACAAGCCGGCGGATGGCGCGTACGGTTGGGCGGGGGCAGATTACGGTCTCTGGGGCAAGGGCGTACTGGAAGCCATCGACTACAAGACTGGAAAGATTCGTTGGTCACATGAACTTGGCTCCGGAGCTTCGGGTGCAGGCGTTCTGACCACGGATTCGGGAATCACCTTTACCGGCGATGCGACTGGAAACTTCCTGGTGCTGGATACAAGCAATGGAAAGACACTCTGGCACGCCGGCTCAGGAGCGCGAATCGGCAGTTCTCCCATCACCTACGAGCTCGACGGGCGCCAATATCTTCTGACCAGTTCCGGGAGTGTGCTGTTCGCGTGGGCCTTGCCTGAAAAACCGGTTATCCAGAAGCACCTGGCCGCAAAGGCTCACTGATAACTGTCCGTACGATGACGAACAAACGGCTTCTGTTCAGCAGCTTCTCTCGCTGGAGGCGCGTTCTCTCTCCTTTGTCATCTCGACCGGAGCGCAGCGTAGTGGAGAGATCTGCGGTTCAGCGGTCCCTTCTTGGAAATGTTTTTCGACAGAGCGCTCTCGCGGATTTTAAAACCCACTTTCCGTGTGCAGTTCGGGGGCTCTTCCACTACGCTTCGTTCTTCAAGAAAAAACATTTCCAGGAAAGGACCGCTGAACCGCAGATCTCTCCACTGCGCTCCCCCGGATTTCCTGTGTAGACCCGTGGCTTTGATGGTCTGCATGCGGCTCTCTTTACGGAGAGCCGCACACGTGGTCGTCGCTAGCAGCGCGAAGTAGGAAATCCGGGTACGCTTCGGTCGAGATGACAAAGGGGAGGGCGGTGCTTCCACGGGAGAGTAGTTGCTGAACAGAAGGTGCTTTTCATCACCTTTGGTGGCCCAAGCCCATGACTCCTCCGGTCGAGATGACAAAGGAGAGAGAAGGCGCCTCCAGCGAGAGAAGTTGCTGAAAAGGAGCCGTTTTTCATGACCCTAGGCCGGCCGACTGGCCCATGACTCCTCCGGTATATCAATTGAGAAGCCCTGGTGGCAGGACCATACCCAAGATCCCGTATTTTTGCTGATAAGGAGCTACCGTGAAACTGACAACTACTCTGAGAGCAGGTGCTTTGCTCGTCCCCTGCCTGCTGATCGTACTGCTGCTGCGTGGGCAAAGCTTTCCTGATGCATCGGTGTACGCCAACGACCCAGCGGCCATGATTGCAGGCTACCGGCACGTCGAGGTCTCTTCCGTCTCAGACGCCATTGAGCAGCTTACCGGCCAACGCATGTACATGACTCACCACATGCAGCCCATCTTCACCACAAAGTTCGCCGGCTATGCCATAACCGTAAAGATGGTGAAAGAAGAAAACCACGATCCCAACGCGCTTACCCCAATGCTGGCCGCTATCGATCAGGGCGCGAAGGACTCGGTCTATGTAATGACCCTGCAGGATGGTGCGGACATCGCCGGCATGGGCGGCCTCATGGGCACGGCGATGTCCGCACGCGACTTTGCCGGCGCGGTGATTGATGGAGGCGTGCGCGACGTGGCCTATCTGCGCAAGATTGGATTTCCCGTCTACGCCACGGGCATTAATCCGGCTACTTCGGCTGGGCACTATCGTGTTACGGGCACGGGCGTCCCTGTGGTATGCGATGGAGTGAAGGTGAATGCCGGCGACATTGTGGCCGCAGATGGCGATGGAGTCGTGGTCGTACCCCGTGAAATTGCCCCTAAGATCCTGGTAATGGCACAGCAACTGGACTTTAAAGAACACAGCATGTACGCCTTCATCGAAAATACAAAATCAATCGAAGAAGCAGTGAAGAAGTTTGGCCGTCTGTAACAGGCTGCGGTCCTGCCACCAGGGCTAAAGCCCTCATTTTTTGTACCGGAACGTTCTCGCGGGTTTGAAAACCCGCTTCCCCGGACTTAAAGTCCGAGGCTACACCGAAAAATGGTTGGAGTCGTTAACGAGCGGTCGCAGTGTTAACCTCATATCCTCAAGCAAACCTGCCCGGCAAGGCAGTCTCTACGGCCCTCCATAGACGCCAGGCAATCTCGGAGAAGATGCTATGCAATTGTCCCGTCGATTCAGAAATCTGCTGCCAGCCATCGTCACTCTCGGCGTACTGTCCATCGGCAGCTCGTTGATCTCGGATCAGTCCAGAGCTGGAGCGCAAACCAAGGCCCAGACGTGCCCCAGCACCGACAGCGGCCTGAAGTTGCCCGCCGGTTTCTGCGCCACGATTTTCGCCGACAACATCGGTCACGCCCGACACCTGGTTGTGTCGCCAAGCGGAGTTGTTTACGTCAACACCTGGTCCGGCGATTACTATCCCCCCGGTCAAAAGTCGCCTGAAGGCGGCTTTCTCGTGGCTCTCCAGGATAAGACGGGTAACGGCAAAGCAGACACGACAGAACGCTTTGGTGAAACCGCCGCGACCGGCGGAGCGGGGGGTACAGGTATAGCCCTCTACAAGGGCGCGCTCTACGCAGAAATCAATGATCGCATCGTGCGCTATCCGCTGGCCGGCTCCGTCGTGCCCCAGGATCCTGCCACCACCGTGGTTACCGGGCTGCCTCTCGGTGGCGATCATCCCATGCACCCGTTTGCCATCACCGCGGACGGCTCCATGTATGTCGATGTGGGAACCGCGACCAACTCCTGCCAGCTGAAAAATCGAACCCTCAAATCGCCCGGCATTGACCCTTGCACGGAACTCGAAACCCGTGGCGGCACCTGGCGTTTCGACGCCAATAAAACCAACCAACCGTTTACCCCAGCCGATCGTTACGCCACCGGAATTCGCAATGGCGAAGGCTACGCCGTTGATGCCGGAGGCAAGCTCGTTTACGTCACCCAACACGGACGGGACCAGCTGCATGCGAATTGGCCGGACCTCTACAAGCCCGAAGAGGAAGCCACCTTACCGGCCGAAGAATTGCTGCTCCTGAAGCAGGGCGGCGATTACGGATGGCCTGAGTGCTACTACGATCCGTTTCAGCGAAAGCTGGTGCTGGCGCCGGAATACGGCGGGGACGGTGGCAAGAAGGTAGGAGTCTGCGCCAACAAAATTGGCCCGGTTGCCGACTTTCCAGCGCATTGGGGGCCGAACGGCGCGGTGTTCTACGACCAGAAGCAGTTCCCGGCCCACTACCGCAACGGAGTGTTCATCGCGTTCCACGGTTCGTGGGATCGCGCGCCCTATCCGCAGGCCGGTTACAACGTGATCTTTCAACCCGTTGCTGCCGGCCGTTCTGCTGGTCCCTGTGAACTCTTTGCCGATGGTTTCGCAGGCCCAGTCGAGACTCCGGAGAAAGCTATACATCGTCCCAGCGGGGTCGCCGTTGGACCAGATGGATCGCTCTACATTTCGGACGACATCACCGGGCGCATTTACAAGATCGTTTATGTCGGCGGTTCTGCAGGTGGTGGCGCTAAGTTCACTCCCTGCCCCAGCGCGACTGCTTCGGCTGGCTCGATCGCAGAAGCCGCGGCCAAGCCGCCGGAAGGCACCCACCCGGACGCTGGCCTTGCTGTGCCTCCAGGAGCCACGCAGGAGATGGTGGCCCTGGGTGATCGCATCTATCACGGTCAAGTGGGCGGAGCCCCCTGCGCGGGTTGCCATGGCGCAAGCGCTAAGGGCACTCCCCTGGGCCCCGATCTGACGGCTAACAAATGGTTGTGGAGCGATGGCACCTATACCGGAATCGCTAAGACCATCACCGACGGCGTTCCGCAGCCGAAGCAATATCGCAGCCCCATGCCGCCCATGGGCGGAGCGCAGCTTACCCCCGACCAGGTATCCGCTGTCGCATCTTATGTTTGGGCCCTAAGCCAACACTGATGAAGCCCTGGCTACTCTATGCCGGCTTGACCGTGGTGGCGTGGGGCGTGTGGGGCGTATTCAGCAAACTCGCGTCTACCTATGCACGTCCTCGGCAGACGCTGCTGTTTCAAGTGCTCGGCGTGATGGCTTTTGGCTTGGTTGTCTTAACCATGGAGCGCTTCCACATTGATTGGACGCCGCAGGGATTTGGCTGGTCGGCCGCTGCAGGCTTCGTCAATTTCGTCGGTTTTCTGTTCTTCTTCGCAGCGGTCGAAAAGGGTAAAGTTTCGACCGTCATTGCCATGTCGTCGCTCTACCCGGTGGTCACCATCGTGTTGAGTGTTCTTTTTCTGCAAGAGAAGATTTCGGCCCGCGAGGGCCTGGGCATTATTTGTGCCTTGCTGGCTGGTTTCCTGTTGGCCGGTTGATGAGAAACTACTACGGTTACAGTTTCTGGCTTGAGGACGCAGGCGAGGCGTTAACGCCGCGTCCGCCGCTCGCCGGCTCAAGCGATGTCGACGTGGCGATCCTGGGCGCCGGCTACTCCGGCCTTTGGACTGCTTATTACCTGCTCCTGCAGGAACCAACCCTGCGCGTTGCCGTAGTCGAGAAAGACATCGCCGGCTTTGGCGCCTCGGGCCGCAATGGGGGCTGGTGTTCCCCAAACTTCCCCGTAACCGCAGGGTCGTTGGAGAGGCGTTTCGGTGCTGACGCCGCGCGTCAGCTGCTCCTGGCCATGCGCGCTTCCGTCAACGAGGTGGGCCGCGTATGCGCCGAGGAGAAAATCGACGCCCGGTTTCATCCAGGCGGCGTTCTTACCCTGGCGCGCGGACAACATCAATTGCCGGGCATCCGATCGGCTTACGCAGCCTCATGAACGGCTGGGCCTTGCCGATCATTATCAGATCCTCAGCGCCGAAGAAGCCACGGAACGCGTGCGCGTGACCAATGTGCATGGCGGCTTGTACACGACCGACGGCGCAAGCCTGCATCCGGGACGGCTGGTGCGAGGTCTGGCCCGCGCGGTAGAGGCGCGCGGCGGAGTCCTCTATGAACAGACGCCAGTGACTGGTTTCAAGCCAGGCAGCCTCATCACGCCCGGTGGAGAGCTGCGCGCAAAACGCGCCATCGTGCTCGCCGGAGAGGCCTATCTGACTCGCCTCCCGCGCCTGCGCCGGGCGCTCCTGCCTGTCTATTCCCTGATCTCTCTCACCGAACCGTTGACTCCGGGGCAGTGGTCACAGGTCGGATGGCAAGGCGGCGAAAGCCTGTCATCCACTCGCAATACGGTCGTATATCTTACGAAGACCTCAGACGGCCGCATCCTCTTTGGCAGCCGCGGTGCTCCTTACGTATTCGGCTCGAAGATAACCGATCAGCAGGACACCCACAAAGCAACCTTCGAGATGATCCACCGCTCCCTGGTGGAGTGGTTTCCATCGCTGGCAGGCATTCGCTTCACCCACGCTTGGGGTGGCCCGGTAGGCATGCCGCGCGACTGGATGCCGGCGGTCAGCTTTGACACCCACTCACGCATTGGATCGATCAGGGGTTACACGGGACAGGGTGTTTCCACCAGCAACCTTGCCGGAAGGTTAATGGCCGGCCTCATCACAAACCGGCAAACTGGCCTGGAATCACTCCCCCTGGCACAAAGACGCTCCCCAAACTGGGAGGTGGAACCGCTGCGCTGGCTGGTGGTGCGCTACATGCAAAGCGCCTTTCTTCGCATTGATGAGGCAGCCGAGGCGGGTCGGCCGCGCCCTGTCGATGCGCCGCTCGCCGAATACCTGGGCAGGCACTAACCGAAGTCCGCCCGGGGAAAAAGCCGCAGGTCCCTCCACTACGCTACGCTGTCGAAAAACATTTCCAAGCGAGAGCCGCCGAACCGCAGGTCCCTCCACTGCGCTGCGCTCCGGTCGGGATGACAAAGGGGAGGGCGATGCTTCCAGGAGAATAGTTGCTGAACAGGAGCTGGTTTTCATCAGCTTGGGTGAGCCAAAGGCCCATGATTCCTCCGGTCGTGATGACAATTCTTTTGTGCCTGCAAGAGGTTCAGCGGTAAACACTTTACCTTCCCAGAAGAATTGTCATCCCGACCGGAGCGTAGCGTAGTGGAGGGACCTGCGGTTTTTTCCCCGGTACTCGCACGCTTGGAACTTACTGGTTCTCCTTTTCCCGCGCCTGGAGATACACGCGAAGGAAATCGTGCAGGGACCAGCCCCCACGGGTTTGATTCCACTCCATAATCGTCTGGCGAGCCTGCTTCAGGCCGGCCGCTTCGGCTGCCAACGAAGCGGCCGTGGTGGTCAGTACCTCGATCCCCAGGCGCGGCACGTAGGTTTGATCGAGGACGCGGATCCTGTAAAGGCCTGGTTCGGGTAGCCTCACCGGCGCCGCCTTCTGTCCGGCTGTCCAGGACAGCTGTTGAGAGGTCGGGCGGTTTGAGGCGGCAGCTTGCGAGCCATCGTTTGCCACGCTCAGGGAATATTGGCCTGAAGGCAGGACACGCAGCGCCGGCGCAATGGAAACCTCTCCCTGGGGGCTCATAGCCGCCACCATTTCCACTTTGCCAGCCATTGCGGCGCGGCCTGTTGGGGTGGCAAAGGGTGTCTCGGCCGATGCCGGCCGGAGTAATAGGACATTTCGGACTGAGACAAACATATTCCAGACCGCGGGGCTCGGTCGCGGAGTAATCGCCGGAACGCGGAAACCCTGGGAGCAGCTTTTCGCTTCGTAGCACTCGCAAAGCATGCGTTGCCCGTCAGGCAACAAAACCGTCATTGAGTGCGTTGGACTTTCAGCGCCGGCGGTAAGCAAGCCACCAGGCGGGATCGCCTCGCCAAGCCGCAGCACTGCGGAGCTGCCGTTAAGATGCCACTCGCCGTGCCTTTCCCAAACCATTCCGGAAAGAGCTTCGTCTGCATATGCCAGGAACCCAGCAAATACGATTACGGACACTAAAGCGCAGAGCAGAGCTCGAGATCTCATGCCTTGAGTTGTATCAAAAGAACACGAGGGCAAGCGGCGCAACCAATTCACCCGGCGAGTGCGGCATTTTTCCTTGGTAACAGCCCGTATCTTGTGTATAGTCAACTTCGGTTCGTCACTTTTCTAAATTAATTCCCCCTGTACGATCCCCCACCCCCGGATTGCAGAATCTTCCCCCTAACGCTCGAGAAGCGCTGCAATTGAGAAATTTCTGTTCGGTGGAGCAGCGGCGCTGTGCGGTGAATTTGCCGGACGGTTGACTGATTGCCCACCTGGGTAGGAGGGCCTTATTTTTCTGCCAAGTGCATTTCTTGGTTTTTCGCAGCGCCTTGGTTTCCGGATGGAAGAGCCGTCAGAACGGCCAAAGCGTTTCTCCGGGCTACTGCTCGCGTGTCTTTTCTTTCTGCCGGCAGCGGGGTCGAGCGTTGCCCAGGCTCCCAACGTGCTCACCTGGCGCTATGACAACACCCATCAGGGGCAGAATACGCAGGAGACGATTCTTACTCCGTCCAACGTAAACACCAACACCTTCGGAAAGCTGTTTAGCCAAACTGTCGACGGGGAGGTGTACGCGCAACCTCTCTATGTAAGTAATCTGACCCTGCCCAACCAGGGAACGCACAACGTTATCTTCATTGCCGACGAGCACGACTCGGTGTATGCCTTCGATGCCGACAGCAACGGTGGCTCGAATAGCGCGCCCCTGTGGATGGCCAGCATGCTCAGCACGTCGCATGGAGCAGGAGCCGGAGCGACAACGGTACCAACTGCGGATGTCCAATCCGGCACGGGAGACCTCAACCCCGAGATCGGGATTACCTCTACACCGACCATCGACCTTACCACCGGCACTCTCTTTGTCGTCTCCAAGACGAAAGAGAATGGCAACTACTTCCAGAGACTGCACGCCCTCAACATTCTGACCGGCAACGAACAGCCTGGTAGCCCGGTAGTGATCTCCGGCTCGGTGCCTGGCACGGGCAGCGGAAGTTCAGGAGGCACGCTCGCTTTCAGCTCGCTCTGGCAAAACAATCGCGTGGCGATGGATCTGTTCAATGGCAATATCTATCTGGGTTTTGGCTCCCATGGCGACGATGGTCCGTGGCATGGCTGGGTTCTGGTCTACAACGAGACGACGCTCCAGCAGACAGCCGAATTTTGTACTTCCCCCAATGGATACGGAGATGGAATCTGGGGCGCGGGCGCGGGATTTCCAATCGACACCGTGACCGCGAACGGGCGGGCGTTTCTTTCCACCGGTAATGGCGACTTCACATCCTATCCACCGCTCACCAACAGCGTCGACTACGGCGAGAGCATCCTTCGCTTTGACCTTTCCAGCGGCGGTTTTGCGATCAGTGACGCATTCACAGACTTCAACCAGGCGACGTTGACATCGGAAGACGAAGACCAGGGTTCCGGCGGCGTTCTCATGCTTCCGAATCAGCCCGGAACCTATCCCCATCTGCTGGTCCAGATTGGCAAAGAGGGCCGCATTCTTGTCCTCAATCGTGATGCGCTCGGCGGATATGTGCCTGGAGGGAATTCCAACACCAACGCGGTGCAGGATATTAACGGCGCACTCGGAGGGGGGTTGTGGAGCACCCCGGCTTATTGGAATGGGAACGTCTATATATGGGGTGAGAACGATGTTCTCAAAATGTTCCCTATCACTAACGGAGTTCTGGCCACCGGGGCGAGTGCCCAGGCCTCGGTATCCTCCACATTTCCCGGCGCCACCCCGGTGGTGTCGTCGAATGGTACTCAGAACGGCATAGTGTGGGCGCTGGTAACCGATCTTTACAATTCCAACGGATCTTCGATTCTTTACGCATTCAATGCGCAAAATGTCGCCCAACAGCTTTATGCCAGCAATCAGAATTCCAGCCGGGACGATGTGGGGCCGGCCATCAAGTTCACGGTTCCCGTCATCACTAATGGGAAAGTATATGTAGGGTCCGGCTATCAGATCGATGTCTATGGTCTTCTGAACGCCGAGCAGCAGGCGGCGGCTCCTGTAATTTCGCCCGCCGGGGGCACCTTCAGCGCTTCGCAACAAGTCACCATCACGGATAGCGTAAGCGGCGCCTCAATTTATTACACCCTCGATGGATCGACCCCGACCACGGGCTCAACACTCTATACCGGACCCTTCCAGCTAACTACGGATACCACGGTGCAGGCGATTTCGAGCGCGGCGGGCTATCTTCAGAGTTCCGTCTCGAGCGCAACCTATACCTTCAATACGCAGGTTCCTTCGCCGCAGTTTTCTCCGGCAGCCGGCTCTTATACCACCACGCAGTCGGTTACGATTTCCGATACGACGTCCGGCGCAACTATCTATTACACGACCGACGGATCGACACCCACCACGGCATCGGCCAAATATACGGCGCCTATTACCGTCAGCAGCTCTACCGTCATCAATGCCATCGCTACTTATAGCGGGCTGACGGCCAGTAATGTGGCGAGCGCCACTTACTCCATACAGCCTAACGGGACAGAGATTAATTTTGGCAATGGCTTCGCCGTTGTCGACTGGGCTGACGTTGAACGGGAGCGCGACCAACACCGACGACAGCCGCTTGCAGTTAACCACTGGCCTGACCTACCAGGCGGGAAGCGTCTTCTATAACACTCCAACCAACATCCAGTCGTTTACCACCGACTTCGCATTTCAACTTTCGAATGCCCAGGCCGACGGGTTTACCTTCACCATCCAGAACGTTGCTCCTACCGCAATTGGCGGCTATGGGGGAAGCCTGGGTTATGGTCCGAACCCGAACAGCGGAACAACGGGCGGCATTGCCAACAGCGTGGCCCTCAAGTTCGACTTTTACAGCAACGCGGGCGAAGGCACAGATTCCACTGGAATTTACACCGATGGCGCTATGCCCACTGTTCCGGCGGTGGACATGACCTCTTCGGGCGTTCTGCTGACGCAGCGGAGATTCGATGGCCGCGCACATCACCTATGACGGCACCAACCTGATATTGACGCTGACCGACATCGTGGTGAACAAGGTCTTTACGCATACATTCCCCATCAACATTCCGGCAACCATCGGTAGCAACGTGGCCTACATTGGCTTTACCGGCGGCACAGGTGGAGAAAGTTCAAGCCAAAAAATATTGTCCTGGACGTTCACCTCGCAATCGGGATCGGTGACGCAGACGCCCTCATTTTCGCCGGCCGCAGGAAGCTTTACCACGGCGCAACAGGTGACGCTGAGTGATGCAACTGCCGGCGCCGTCATCTACTACACCACGGATGGTTCGGTTCCTACCACTTCCTCGACCGTGTACAGCTCTCCTATCAGCGTGGATAGTGGATCGGTGACCATCAACGCCCTGGCGCAGGCGTCCGGAATGAGTGCCAGCAACGTTGCCAGTGCTGTCTACACCATCCAGCCGGGGGTAACGGCGACGCCCACCTTTTCACCGGGTACAGGGACTTACACTTCCGCGCAGTCAGTCGCGATTTCTGACACTACACCCGGAGCGGTGATCTACTACACCACCAACGGCACCACGCCAACCACCTCGTCGGCTGTCTATAGCTCCGCAATCACGGTCAGCGCCAGCAGCACGCTGGAGGCTCTGGCGGTGGCTCCCGGACTTACCCAGAGTGCAGTGGCCAGCGCGGCGTACGTGATTCAAACCGGTGGGTCCAGCAGCATCAATTTCGCTAGCGGGTTCCCCAGCGCCACTGGTTTGCAACTGAACGGTGCAAGCAAGGTGAGCTCCAGTAATTTCCTGGAGCTTACTGATGGCGGCGACTACGAAGCGAGCAGCGCTTTCTGGACTACGCCGGTCAATATCCAGACCTTTACTACCAACTTTACCTTTCAGCTTTCCAGCGCTTCAGCCGACGGATTTACTTTCACCATCCAGAATGCCGGCCTCACTGCGCTGGGAGCCTATGGAGGAGGGCTGGGGTACGGAGCAGATCCTAATAACGGCCCTACCGCCTCGATTGGCAAAAGCGTCGCTGTCAAATTCGACATCTACAGCAACAGTGGCGAGGGCAACGACTCCACAGGAGTATTTACCGATGGCGCTACTCCTACCAATCCCGCGGTGAATCTAACGTCTTCCGGGATCGTACTAGCCAGCGGCGACACCATTGCCGCTCAACTTACCTATAACGGAACTACGTTGACGCTAAACCTGACCGACACGGTTACGAATGCAACCTTCACCCAGGCGTTCACCGTTAACATTCCCTCAACCGTGGGCGCAAACACTGCTTACGTGGGCTTTACCGGTGGCACCGGCGGCGCATCCGCCATCCAGAACATCAAGACCTGGACCTTCACTTCCAGGTACCACCCAAATTGCTGCCGATCCCGTATTCAGCCCATTGCCCGGCACCTATAGCAGCGCGCAAAACGTCTGCCCTCAGCAGTGCGACGCCAGGCGCAACCATCTACTACACGGTGGACGGTTCGACACCGACACATTCCTCCTCCGTTTACAGCGCACCCATCGTTGTGAGTGCCGCATCACTCACCATTCGCGCCCTCGCTTCAGCGACTGGGTATCAGGATAGCCCGATCGTGATGGGTGCTTATGTCATTCAAGCGGCGGCAACCGCGACGCCCACCTTTTCACCCGCCGCAGGAACCTACAGTGCCGCGCAGTCAGTCGCGATTTCTGACACCACACCCGGAGCGGTGATCTACTACACCACCAACGGGACCGCGCCCACTACCTCGTCCGCTGTCTACAGCTCCGCAATCGCGGTCAGCGCCAACACCACGGTGGAGGCCCTGGCGGTGGCTCCCGGATTTGCGCCAGAGTGCAGTGGCCAGTGCGGCGTACGTCATTCAGGCTGGGGTAACGGCGACGCCCACCTTTTCACCCGCCGCAGGGACCTACACCTCTGCGCAGTCAGTCGCGATTTCTGACACCACACCCGGAGCGGTGATCTACTACACCACCAACGGGACCACGCCCACTACTTCGTCTGCTGTCTACAGCTCGCCATCACGGTCAGCGCCAGCAGCACGCTGGAGGCTATGGCGGTTGCTCCTGGATTTACCCAGAGTGCAGTGGCCAGTGCGGCGTACGTCATTCAAACCGGTGGATCCAGCAGCCATTAACTTCGCCAGCGGCTTTCCCAGCGCCACAGGTCTGCAACTGAACGGCGCAAGCAAAGTGAGCTCCAGCAATTTCCTTGAGCTTACTGACGGTGGCGACTATGAAGCGAGCAGCGCCTTCTGGACCACGCCGGTTAATATCCAGACCTTCACCACCAACTTTACCTTCCAGCTTTCCAGCGCCACAGCCGACGGATTTACTTTCACCATCCAGGATGCGGGCCTCACAGCACTGGGAGCCTATGGAGGAGGGCTGGGCTACGGACCAGATCCGAACAACGGCCCAACCGCCTCGATCGGCAAAAGTGTCGCCATCAAATTCGACATCTACAGCAACAGTGGCGAGGGCAACCGATTCCACGGGACTGTATACGGACGGCGCCACTCCTACGCTGCCCGCGGTGAGCCTGACCTCTTCCGGGATCGTACTGGCCAGCGGCGACACCATTGCGGCCCAACTTACCTATAACGGCACAACGTTGACGCTGAACCTGACCGACACGGTTACGAATGACAACCTTTACGCAGGCGTTCACCGTTAACATTCCCTCAACCGTGGGCGCAAACACTGCTTACGTTGGCTTCACTGGCGGAACCGGCGGCGCATCTGCCATCCAGAACATCAAAACCTGGACCTTCACGTCCAGTACCGAGCAAACTGCCGCCACCCCGGTATTCAGCCCATTGCCTGGCACCTATAGCAGCACGCAAAACATCGCCCTCAGCAGTACAACGCCAGGCGCAACCATCTACTACACCACCAACGGGACCACGCCCACCACCTCGTCTGCCGTCTATAGCTCTGCGATCGCGGTGAGCTCCAACACCACCCTGGAGGCTATGGCGGTTGCTTCCGGATTTACCCAGAGCGCAGTGGCGAGCGGGGCCTATGTCATTCAGACCGCGGCAACAGCGACGCCCACCTTCTCACCCGGCGCAGGAACTTACACCGCCGCGCAGTCAGTGGTGATTTCCGACACCACACCCGGAGCAGTGATCTACTACACCACCAATGGGACCGCGCCGACCACTTCGTCCGCTGTGTACAGCTCTGCGATCGCGGTGAGCGCCAACACGACGCTGGAGGCTCTGGCGTGGCTCCCGGATTCGGCCAAAGTGCCGTGGCCAGTGCGGCGTACGTCATTCAAACCGGGGCAACGGCAACGCCTACGTTTTCACCTGTCGCAGGAACCTACACCGCCGCGCAGTCAGTGGCGATTTCCGACACGACACCCGGAGCAGTGATCTACTACACCACCAACGGGACTGCGCCCACCACCTCATCCCCTGTCTACAGCACGGCAATCGCGGTGAGCGCCAACACGACGCTGGAGGCCCTGGCGGTGGCTCCCGGATTCGCCCAGAGTGCAGTGGCCAGTGCAGCGTACGTCATCCAAACCGGGACAACGGCGACGCCCACCTTCTCACCCGCTGCAGGAACCTACACCTCCGCGCAGTCAGTCGCGATTTCTGACACCACTCCCGGAGCAGTGATCTACTACACCACCAACGGGACCGCGCCCACTACTTCGTCCGCTGTCTATAGCTCCGCAATTGCGGTGAGCGCCAGCAGCACTCTGGAGGCTCTGGCGGTGGCTCCTGGATTTACCCAGAGTGCGGTAGCCAGTGCGGCATACGTGATTCAAACCAGTGGATCCCCCAGCATCAATTTTGCTAGCGGTTTCCCCAGCGCCACTGGTCTGCAACTGAACGGCAAAAGCAAAGTGAACTCCAGCAATTTCCTTGAGCTTACCGACGGCGGCGACTATGAAGCGAGCAGCGCCTTCTGGACCACGCCGGTCAACATCCAGGCCTTTACCACGAACTTTACCTTCCAGCTTTCCAGCGCCACAGCCGACGGATTCACCTTCACTATCCAGGACGCCGGTCTCACAGCACTGGGAGCCTATGGAGGAGGTCTGGGCTACGGACCAGATCCGAATAACGGTCCTACCGCCTCGATCGGCAAAAGTGTCGCCATCAAATTCGACATCTACAGCAATAGTGGCGAGGGAACCGATTCCACGGGACTGTTTACGGACGGCGCCACTCCCACGCTGCCCGCGGTGAGCCTTACCTCTTCCGGGATCGTCCTGTCCAGCGGCGACACCATTGCTGCCCAACTTACCTATAACGGCACTACGTTGACGCTGAACCTGACCGACACGGTTACGAATAAGACCTTCAGCGCAGGCATTTACCGTCAACATCCCTTCAACCGTGGGTGCAAACACCGCCTACGTTGGCTTCACTGGCGGAACCGGCGGCGCATCTGCCATCCAGAACATCAAAACCTGGACCTTCACGCCGGGTACGCCTTGAGTTCCACGAAAAAGCACAAAACCTTCGCGCATTTTCCATGGGAAGAGCTTTGTCCCATCTACTTACCCACCACCGTCACCACAGACGCGTCCGGTCCACTCCACCCTGGCGCTCCCTCATGTTTCAGCTGATGCGCAGCATCGTTCCAGGTCAGGGTGGTGATCGAACCCGCGCCTTTTTCATAACCGTAGGTATTGCCGTCGTCCTGGAAGAGGGTGAAGCTAACGTTTGCTCCGGGATATACCCGGACTGACGCAACGGCCTGGGGTTGCGATGCGCTCAGCGTCTCCGACCCGAGCGGCACGATGCTGCCCGCCCTTACAAACAACGGCAGAGTATCGATGGGTGCATCGGCCGCAATGATCTGTCCCCCATGCAGCCGCTCGTTGGTCCAGTAGTTGTACCAATCGCAGCCTGCCGGCAGATACACCGTCCGCTGCGTCGCGCCTTGCTCGGTCACCGGGGCTACCAGGAACGCCGGCCCGTACATGTATTCGTCGGGAATGTCGGCGGCCTTCGGGTCGTTAGGGAAATCCATGAACAGCGCCCTCATATACGGAGCGCCGGTCTGGTAGCTGCGATAGGCAGCCGAGTAGGTGTACGGCAAAAGCTGGTAGCGCAGCCTGAGATACTTGGCGAGGATCGGCTCCGCCTGCTTGCCGTAGGCCCAGACCTCGTTGTGATTTCTCTCTCCGTGCGCGCGCATCACGGGCTGAAAGGCGCCCCATTCAAACCAGCGCACAAACAGCTCGGGATAATCCTCGTAGTTGCCAATCGTACCCCGCACATCCGATCCATCGATCAGCGGCTTGTGCGGCGCGTGGTAGTCCTCCGGAACCGAGGGCGAGAAGAACCCCGCGATGTCCGTGTCCCAGTAGGGCAATCCAGTCGCGGTAAAGTTCAGTCCAGCAGGAATCGAACGCTTGAGTTGGTCCCACGTCGAATCAATATCGCTCGACCAGAACACTGTACCGTTGCGTTGCGCTCCCAGGTAAGCCGCCCGGGCCAGGATCATCACCCTCCGGCTGTCACCGAAATCGCGCCGGAACCCGTCGTACACCGAAGCCGTGTGAAACAGCGGATATACGTTGTAGAAGCGGGTACCCGAGCCGACCGAAAAGACGTCCTTCGCAGGGTCGACGTCCGGCTCGGTTTCATCCAGCCATATGTAATCGAATCCGTATGGTTTCACATACCGGTCGCGAATCTTCTCCCAGAACCAGTTCGCCGCTTCGGGATTTGTGGTGTCGATGTTCGGCCCGATTGCGTTCTGGAAGCCTCCCGAATCCGGTTTCCCGTCCCGCGTATGGATCAGCCAGCCCTTGCTTTGCAGCATGTCATAGAACTGCGTCCCAGGCGCATAGTGCGGCCACACGCTTAACAGCGTCCCCACTCCCATGGCATGCAGTTCGCGATTCATCGCCGCCGGATCCGGCCACCGTTTGGGATCCAGGTCCATCTCGCCCTGCTTCGTCATATTGAGAAAGTCGACCACCAACACATCCAGCGGCAACTTCCTCTCCCGGTATCCCTTGGCGATATCTAGAATCTGTTCCTGCGTCGGATAAATCGCTTTGCTCTGGATGTATCCATAAATTGCCCTTGGCAGCATATGGGTAGTTCCTGTCAGCAGACGGTAGCCTTCGTATATCTCGTCGCTGGTCTCCCCGGCGATCACGAAATACGAGACCCGGTCTCCAACCTCTGACGACCACAGGTTCCGCCCATTGAATCCCAGGTCCACCGTCGTTTTGGAAGGGTTGTCCCACACCAGGCCGTAGCCGCGGCTCGACACCATGAACGGGACGCACACATCCTGGCCGCCAATCGCCACGTAGTCATGCCAACACCGGATCTCGTGGTCCCGCAGGTCCATCCAGCCCTTCTGCTGCTGCCCCAGGCCGTAGTAATGCTCGCCTGCCGGCGAGTCGAACATCGACGAGACTCGGTAGCCTTTGGCGCCCGCGTCGTTCGCAGCCACCTCCGCGCTTTCCGGCGCCATCATCCAAGTCCGCATGTGCAGCAGCGTCTTGCCGTCCGCCGTCGTCACCAGCAGCGCATCGTTGTGCGGGCCGCGGCCGCCGTCGTTCGGACCACTCCCGCCGCCGCCTCCAAAGTACTGGTGGCGCAGCTCAAGATTCAACGCATCGAGTGGCATAGGCTGCGGCCGCTTGTCCTTCGGAAGGTCCCCTGGCGCCAGACGCACCACCATCCGGGCTGATCGGAAAACGTCGTCGCCTTCCGCGTCGCGCTCATGCGTCCACCCCTCCGCCGATGGCTGCGCGACGAAGCCGTATCCGGGAGCACCTGTGGCCGCGGCCCGGCCGGTGCTCATGGTTACGCGCAAGATATTCGGGGCATAGGGCTCCAGCGAAATCACCCGGCCTTCGCGCTCCAGCACCAGCCCCTGAGCCATCGCCGCGCCGCCCAGGGAAATCGCCAGAAGCGCCGCAGCCACTCCGTACGCCGGAAACTTCCCCGTGAAGGGAAACCCCTTCCAAGGCCTCCGGCCAACAGCGCTCTGTCCAAGCATCATCGGTGCGCAGTTGTTTGTATTTATTCCCTCATCCATCATTTACCGACCTTTCGGACACGAAAAAAGGCCGCGCAATAACGGCATTGCGCGGCCTTTGTGAGAGCGCTTACGCACAGTCGACGGCGACGGCGAAATTCCAGGGCGCGCCCTTGAAACCGCTTCGCTTCCTTGTGCATTCCCCTGCACCTCTCTCTTCTCGCGGCAACCAGAGCCGGATCAGAAGGTCAGAGTCACAGAGAATTCCAGCTGTCGCGGCTGACGCTCCAATTGCCATCCCGGTGATGATTCCGGCGCCCGTGCAATCAATGCAACTGCTTCCTGGATTGGACGGATTGATGTGGTTGAAGACATTGAAGGCATCCATACGGAACTGGGCGCTGATGTTCTCCCGGATCGGCGTGTTCTTCAATGCGGCGAGGTCGGTATTGAAGTACGACGGACCAGTGTAGCTGTTGCGTTGAGCATCGCCGAAGGTATCGAGGTAGGGCCGGGAGAACGGTCCAGTCGTCGAGCCGTTGGGGCCAAAAGCAGGGTAGGGTACGAAGTACGTCCGCGAGTGGGATGTATCGTTGAAAGAAGTGAGACTCGTGGGCATCGTACCGATCGCCTTGTTGGGCTGGCAGGGTCCGTTCGGTATGTCAGATCCGCACTCGCCATAGCTCGGACTGAAGGGGAGACCGCTCGACCAGTTCAAAGACGGGCTTAGTTGGTATCCGCTGACCAAGAAATTCGCCCAAGTTGGAACGCCGCTCAAAAATTGCTGGTTGCGGCCGAAAGGCAGATTGTAGTTCCCATAAAGCTGGAACTCCTGCTCACGCAGATCGTCGTTTCTTCCGTACATGACCTTCCTGTTGATCTCGTCGTAATCGTTGTTCCCGTAGTTGAACGCCCTCTGCCACGAATACCTTGCAGTGAACTGCAAACCCTGGGTGAAGCGCTTATCCAATGTCGCCTGCAGGGCGTTGTAATGACTGTCGAATCCGTCGTGGTAGTACGTCAGGTCCTGGGTCCAGCCGTACTGGGCATAGTAGTGGCGGAGATAGTTCGTGTTGCTGGTCACGGTTTGCCCAGCCGTAGGGAGCGTGGAAGGGGCAGCTGGATTCCAGCAAAGCGCTTGACCGTTCACGCTTTGGCTCGCCGGAATGCAGGCGGCGGGCCCATTGAGATTAACCGTCTGCCCGTCGCCGGCAAACGTATGGCTGCCCTTGTTGCCGACGTAGGCAAGTGTCGCGGACACGGAGCTGGTCAGTTGCCGCTCGGCGCTTAAATTCCATGCGTCCACGGTGGGCAAAAGCTGGGGGTTCCCGCGGACTTTGGCACTCAGGCCATTCGGGATTGGGATTTGGCCGTTGGAGGGAACGGCGGGAAAGACGAAGGGCGCAGGACCCGTGGAGAGATTGAACGCGGCGGTGTTCGCGCCCGCGTTGGTCAGGTTCTGATTGGCAAGCACGGGGAGGTTCTGGGTGACCACGTGACCGAAGTTCGTTCCGAAGACGCCAACATCGAAGCTTCTTCCATAGCCCATGCGAAGCACCGTTCTGGGATCGAGTTGGTAGGTGACGCCAACACGCGGAGCAATATTCTTGAAGTCCTTATCAACATTCATGGCAGTGTTGAATGGGCCGGCACCCGCCACGCGAATTGAGCCGGTCGTGAGGTCGGCGAAGCCGCCCTGCCCTGCGCCGTTGACCGTCTCAGGGAAATAGATCTCCCAACGGACTCCGAGGTTGAGGGTCAAACGGGGCGTGACACGCCAGTTGTCCTGAACATAAGTGAAGGCAATCTTCTGCGATTCCTTTGCGTTCACGGAAGTGCTCACATAGCGGGAGAAATTGGTGACATCGCCCAACAGAAAGCTCGCCAGGCCCAGCCCTCCAGGCATGCTCTGCGACGTATTCTCGGTGTCGGTGGCGCTGAACGTTACCTCGCCGGCTCGATTGCTATCGCTTGGGACGCGCAGATTCCGGGCATAGCGCAGGTCCGCGCCGAACCTGATGTTGTGATTGCCAATAATCTTCGTCCAGTTATTCACGACCTGATACTGGTCTTCCGTCTCGAGCAGATGGCAGTTGCATGCATTTACCTGCAGACTGGAACCGAAGCTTGACAATCCATCGCCACTCCCTCCGCTGGTATTGTTCATGAAGAAACCAGGAGCACCGGCGGTGAAGGTGGTACCTAAATTCAGTCCCGGGATGCCTGCCATGGTGGCCAGGTCCTGGGTGCCGTCGTACTTTTCCGTGGAGACGTGATAGCGCAGGTAGCCCAAACGGAAGTCGGTGAGCAACTTGGGGTTCAACCCGATATCCATGCCTGTGACCGCGCTCTGGTTGCGCCCGGCCGCGGAACCTCCAAAGTCGTTCGTGCTCGACGAAAATCCCGAGCCGCCCGCTGCTCCAAATATGGTACTGGCCGAGTTTTTGTTGTTGAAATAGCTGTAGCGGCCAAAGGTGTGCACCGATTGGCGAAGCTCGTAGTCAACCCGCACATCGAACTGGTCCTGGTTGGTAGCCCCGGTGCCGCCTGCATTGTAATTATTGGCGGTGCCATCCTGCGTACCCGGCGAATTGGGCAACGGAATGAGTTTGAGGAGGTAAAGCGCCTGCGGAGAGAGGTACTGGTTGGGGATGAAGTTGTTCACAAAAGGTGCTGCTCCGGCACGGGGGTTATAGATCTGCCCCTGCGCAGCCCCGCGGCCGGTAAGAAACTCGCTGAGATCGCATCCATTGCCGGAGAGACATGAGTTGTGGGCGAGCGCCGTCGGAACGGTTTCCTGAGCGGAGGCTCCATTCCGTTGCCGGAGGCCCTGGTAGTCGCCGAAGAAGAATACTTTGTTCTTCAGAATCGGCCCCCCCAGCGACCCTCCAAATTGGCTGTAGAGAGCCGGCGGAGCCAAGCGAGGCGACAACGCGGAATAGGGCGCGAACTGATTGAAAGGGTTTCTTGCCAACTGGGCCCCGCTTCGCCGGTAATCGAATACGTCCCCATGGAAGTTGTTGGTTCCCGATTTGGTCTGGGCGCTCACCACCGCGGCGACTGACTGCCCGAACTCCGCGTCGTAGCTTTGCGTGGAGATTTTAGCCTCCCCAATTGCGTCCAGCGGCGGATTGATGACGATCTGGCCCAAAATTGGATCCTGGTTCGAGGCGCCATCGAGCAGATAACCCACACCGGCGAAGAACTGCCCCTGGATGTTAACGGTCGGGCTGCCCTGCGAGTCCTCGGCGTTGTTTTGCGTCCATCCCATCGCCTGGGCTCCCGGAATCAGCAGTTGAAGGCTGGCAAAGTTGCGCCCCACGATGGGCAGGCCGGAAATGGTTTTCTGGTTGAAGACAGTCCCTACGTCCGCGCGATCGGTTTGAAGCTGTGGAGCTTCGGTAGTTACGGTAACGCTTTCGGTGGCGTTGCCGACACTGAGTTTCAGGTCGACCTTGGGTGAAGTATCGGCTGAGACCTGAATCCCATGGTTCTCAACCGCTCTAAACCCCGCAGCCTCTGCCTTGACGTCGTAAACGTCCGGAATGAGATTCGGCACCGTGTATTCGCCCGACTGATTGGAGGTCACCTGGACCGAAGTGCCTTTGCTCTCGTCGCTTACGGTGATCGTGGCATTGGGAATGGCGGCGCCGCTCGGGTCAGTTACCTGGCCGTAGATAGACCCATAAATGGCTTGCGCCGAGAGGGGCAAGGTCGATGGTAGACATGCGAGCGCGATAACCAGGAACGCGCATCTGGTGCGCGTTTTCAATATGGATTGCATTGTCAGTCCTCCAAAGAAGTACTGCAGCGCCATATAAATACAGGCGCCTACGTTCTCGGCTTCGCGGCAGGTCTTTTCAAGTGCCTTACGGTGTATTACAGTGCGTACGCGGGGGTGCAAACGTTTCCCGCTGCTGCCTAAGCCTTTTGTTGATCGACACCTACCCTGGTAGAGGTCAGTGGTTGATTCTAATTTCTACCCGGCGAAAGGGCGATCGGCCGCAGAAATTCTGAAAACGGATGCTCGGCAGTTTCGCCTACAGCGAAAGAGCGAGGTCTATGCAACCGCACACGATACCCAACGAGAACCAGCAGATTCACCAGGGCGGGCCTCCCCCGGATGGTCCCCAGAAAGAGGCTATTCTCCGCGAGCTGGAGTCGATCTTAAGCAGCCCTTTCTTTCGTACCAGCAATCGGAGCAAGCAATTTTTGTCCTACGTGGTGCAGCATACGTTGGAGGGCAGTCACGAACCCCTGAAAGAGCGCACGATCGGAGCAAAACTTTTCCAGCGGCCGGCAGGTTATTCCACGGGAGACGACCCGGTCGTCAGAGTTCAGGCCGGTGAGGTTCGCAGAAGACTGGAACAGTACCATCACGCGGCGGTTAGCCCCTCGCCGGTTCGCATCGAATTGCCAGTCGGCTCGTACGCTCCTGAATTCCGGTGGGTTCCGACTGCGCCAGACCACGCGGAACCTGCACGAGCGGAACCAGCCCCAAAAGAGCCAGCGCAGGAAGAAACCGCCCAAGCAACCATGCCTTCCGTTGCAGAAACGAAACAGGCGGCGAAAGGTCGAAACCTGGTGGTGTGGGCGGTTCCTATTCTTGGGACGGCGCTCATTCTGGTTCTGTCGGCATTGATTTTCCACCGTTCAAGCCCCGGGAAATCGACAGTGAATCAATTCTGGGCGCCTGTTCTCGCCACTTCAGAGCCGGTCCTGATCTGCCTGGCAAAACCAACTGTCTACGTGCCTTCGCTGGAACTTGAGCAAAGGTATTCCAAGTCTCCGGGGGACTTCGCAACCGAATTGCAGCAGCTCACTGAGCGACCACCCCTGCAGCCGCAGGACAAGCTGGTCTGGGGTGACCTGGTGGAGTATGCCGACTACGGCGTCGCGGCAGGGGATACGTACGCGGCGGTGCGGCTCTCCGCCGTGCTTGCCCGGATGGGCAAAGAGAGTCAAGTGAGGATTGGAGCCCACTACTCCTTTGCCGACTTGCGCAACTCTCCGGCGATCGTAGTCGGCGCCTTCAACAATCGTTGGACGATGCAAATGACGTCCAACCTCCATTTTGCATTTGTGGAAGAGGGCGGGCAAGGGTTGATCCGGGAGCAAGGTCCGCTTGGCCGAGCGTGGCGCCCTAAACATGGCCCGCATGGCGAAGTGACAGAAGACTTCGGCGTAGTCACCCGACTCCTCAATTCCAAGACGGGCCAATTCGTTGTATCCACAGCGGGTATCCTGTCAGACGGAACGCAAGCTGCCGCCGAGTTTGTTTCCAGTTCGGGGTACCTGGAGGAGGCTCTCCGCACAGCTGCGCCAGACTGGGTGAAGAAAAACCTGCAGTTCGTGGTGCAGACGACGGTGACCGACTCGGTTCCCGGTCCTCCCCAAGTCGTAGCAATCTATACGTGGTAGGGAAGGACCAACGTGAGCATTAGGGTTGGGGCGGTTCCAGATCGTCCGCCTTCTTCCGCTCTGTCTGGGCTTCTGCTGTCCGGCCTTCCCGAGCCAACGCGACAGCCAGCTGCCGGTGCGCCTCGGCGAAGTTCGGGTCGGCTGCCAAGGCTTCCTGGTAGCGCGCGATCGCATCGCTGATCTGCCCCTTTTCGAGCAACATGTTGCCCGTGTTCGAGGCGAACGCAGCCTTTTGGTGGTTCACGGCCACGCGGGTGAGGGCAGCAGCGGCTTTCCGTTCGGCTGCAGCTTCCGGTTGCTTTCCCTGCTCAGCCAATACGCTGGCCAGGGTGATATGGGGCGCCGGCATTTGCGGCGCAAGGCGAATCGCTTCCTGCAAGGCCGATACCGCCTCCGGCAGTTTGTTTTGTTGGCGATAGACCGAGCCCAACACCGCCCATCCGTCGCTGTTTTCCGGACGCAGTTTCAGCGCAGTGTTCAGTTGTTGGGCAGCATCGTCGAAGCGCCCTTGTTGCATATACAGGATGCCCAGGGTAAAGGGCGGGTCAGGTGCGTTCGGATCGAGCTTCGCCGCCGTTTCCAGTTCCGGGATCGCTCCGCTTAAGTCGTCCTTCAGCTTGAGCGCGAGGCCCAGATTGTAGTGGAGCTGGGGAGCGGAAGGATCAAGCTTGAGTGCCGAGCGAAATTCCCGCAGAGCATCGTCTACATCGCTTTGCTGCAGGTAAGCGACCCCGAGGTCTTCGTAGATGGTCACCACGTCGGGGGTAAGCGAGAGGGCACGCTCAAAAATGGGGATCGCCTCTTTCGCATTGCCCAGCTGCACTAAGTCAAGGGCAAGGTTGGTAAGCAAGGGTGCATTTGCCGGGTCCGTCCGGGCCACTTCCTGAAAAAGCGGAAGCGCATCCTTGAATCGGCCGCCCGCCTGGTAAGCCAACGCCAGTTGATACTTCGCGTCCTGGTTGGAGGCGTCGAGAGCCACCGCAGTCTTGAGCACAGACTGCGCGTCTTCCACCTTCCCTGCCTGAGCGAGAGCTTTGCCCAGCGATAGTTGCGCCATGGCGCTTTGAGGGGCCAGTTGTGCGGCGGTGGTCAGTTCCGTGAGAGCTGCATCCATCTGCCCCTGGCTTAGCAATACGAGCCCAAGATGAAGATGGGCTGTGGCCAGCTCGGGATCGAGGTGGAGCGCGGCGCGGAATTCGTCCGCCGCAAGCGTCCACTCCTGCTGTTGGGCATAGAGCGAGCCCAGCGCGTCTCGGAGCGAGGCATCTGCCGGAGTAAGTTCGACGGCGCGCTTAAGTCTTTCTGTGGCTATGGACATTTGCCCGGTGGCCACCAATGATCGCGCATAGACCAGGAGCACATTGACCGGCAGCTGCTTTGCGGAGTCCAAGTGCATGAAAAATGGAAGCGCCTCCGCGTCTCGTCCACTCCCGGCAAGTGCCACGGCCAGATTTGTTTGTGCGGAAACGTCCTCCGGCTTCAGCTTGAGCGCTTGTCTTAGTTCCCCGATGGCTTCGGGATAAGCACCCAGTTGCACCAGGACTGCCCCCAGCGCGCTGTGCCCCTCTTCGATCTGCGGGACCAGATGGACTACCTTCTGAAAGTCCCCGCGCGCTTCCTCCAGCTGATGGTTGGAGATCGCTTGATAGCCGGCGCGAAAGGCTTCATCTGCTTGCCGGGATTTGTCTGCAGAGGGCGTGGCTGTCTGCGCGCGCGTTGGCTCCGCCGGTAGCATCGTAAGCAAAAGGGCCAGGCACGCCGCCCCTCCTGATTCATTTAACCGTTTCAAGCTTTGGCTGCGCATCGGCCTGGATTTGCTCGGCCATTTGGAATTCGTGCGACGCCTGGCTGGCTTGTCCCAGAGAGCGATAGGCCTGCCCCAGCAGCGTATGGGTCATATAGTTTCGCGGATCCATCGCGAGCGCCTTATCCAGGTACATCTTCGCCATGACCGGGTCTTGCTGTTTCAACAGTACCTTACCCAGCAAAATAAACGGTACCGGGGAATTGGGTTCCAGCAGCACGGCGCGATCGAGGGCCTCTTGCGCCTTGCTGTAGTCACCCTGGCGGATATAGGTATCGCCCAGCCGGTCATACACTTCGCCATAGAGCGGATTCAGTTCGCTTTCGCGCGTAAACTCCGCGACCGCTTCTGTTAATTGTGACTGGGCTAGCCGGATCTGGCCGAGCAACAAATGCGCCAGCGGCAAATTGGGGTTCAACGAAAGTGCTTTCTGCGCGAAGGAGTCGGCGACGGGCAGATAGTCCCGCCGCAACATCATCCTGGCGGCAAGCAGGTAAGCCGAAGGCGATTCAGGTGGAAAGCCGTACTGGGTTGCAAAGGCTTTTCGCGCATCATCGTAGCGCCGGGTGTCGAGGTAGCACAGGCCGAGGACGTAGTTGCTGTCGATGTTCGTGCGGGGGATGGAAAGGTGGGCCTGCTCGAGCAGCGGAATCGCTGCAGCCGGTTTACCAATGCGAAAAAGTGCGACACCCTCCATCTGCATGGCTTCGCGGTCCCCCGGATCCTGCGCTAACGCATGCTCGAAGGCCGTTGCCGAGGACTGAATCTGCCCTTGCTGGTAGAACACCATGCCGCGCAGCCGCTCCACGCCGGCTGGCTCCGGTTGCTGCTGGGCAAGAGTATCCAGGACCTTTAACGCTTCGTCGAGCCGCCCCGTGTCCAGTAGCTTCTGCGCTTCGGCAGTCGGGGAACTCATGGGCGGCGTGGAGGCCTGTGTCTGGGCGCCAACCGCGGGCGCCACCAGCACAAGAAAACACAGGACGCGCAACTTCACCATAGGAATACCGGGCACATTTTATCTCACCATGAATTGTCATCCTGGCCAGGGCCGTCGCTGTGGCCCAGTTCTCCTAAGGAACAAGTATGCTTTGCGTGGGAGATTGAAGGGAGAGATTTGACTATCCCACCCTTCGCCAAGAACGCGAAGGATGGGGCACCCGTCGATGGGTGGAGGGGATAGAGCCCAAAAGCCGTACCTCAGCGGCTAAAGCCGCGTATGGCAGCGTCGTTTGTGGCACGGGTGAAGCCGTGCCCTTGTGCGCCTGAAAGTGTACTTGGTTGGAGAGGTGGAAGTCCTCTTCAGGCATGCGCTCTCCGGCCTGTAACGAACTGTTATTGCGTCGTCGCGAGACGAGGTGAGGAGCTACAGGGAGTGAACTGCCAGTCCGTAGGATGACGAACTCGATTCGGCCGGTGTTTGCGGCGAGCCTGCAAGGGTAGGGCGAAGCCCAGACTTCCGCGAGGAAGAAGCCCACGGCGCTGAGGGGTAGCGTGAGAAAGCGACCATGGGGCGACACAGGTGGTTGGAGACAGAATGGCAGGAAGGCCAGGTACATGAATCAGGGAGACCTCTATCGGGACGAGACCTGGCAGAGGAGTCACAGCGTCCGTAGTAGCGAGGAAGCGCCGTAATGGGCGTGGAGCTAAGGGACGCAGGGAAGTGGAAGACGGAATGGACAGAACTCAAAGCGAGAAAACCGCGCACAGCGAATTGGTGGCCCGCAGGTCTGACGAACGAATTTTGACGACCTGGACAAGGAGTCAGAGGAGGACAGTGGTTTAGCTTGATGGACAAGGTGTACAGCGCAGGCAACCTGCTGCAGGCATAGCGACGAGTGCAGGCAAATGGAGGTGCCGCGGGAGTAGATCATGAAACGGTAGAGATGTTCGCGCGCCACGAGGAGGCGAATCTGGAAAAGATCTCGCGCGCCCTGCGGCGGAACGAGTATCAAGCGGCCGCGGTGAAGCGGGTATGGATACCCAAACCGGGCAGTAAGGAAAAGCGTCCGTTAGGGATCCCGACGGTGCGCGACCGAGTGGTGCAGGCTGCGTTGCGTCATGTGCTGGAACCGATCTTCGAGCGGGACTTTGCGGAACATAGCTATGGATTCCGTCCGCATCGGGGCTGCAAGGACGCATTGCGCCGGGTCGATGATCTGCTGCACGACGGTTACACGTGGGTGGTGGACGCCGACCTGAAAAGCTACTTCGAAACCATTCCGCAGGAGAAGCTGATGACACGGGTTGCAGGCAAGGTCAGCGATGGCCGGGTGCTGAACCTGGTAATCGTAGGGGTGTTGGAGGATGTTCGAACGGACAGTTACGGGATGGCGAGCAAGGTACTCTGTCCTTGATCTACGTCTTAAGAAGTAATATGTTTATGGCATATGGCGCGGTCGACCAAAGCGGAGAAGGCTCGGCAGCTGAACGCCGCTCGTGGCCTACTCCAGCGTCATATTGCACTTCCCGAAGCAGTGCGGCGATTGTCACGCGAGTTCGATTTGTCAGAGCGTCAAGCATACCGCTACTTAGAGGAGGCCTCCCAGCTCGATCGACCAGTCGAAGTTACAGAGGCCACGGTGCCGATCACGTTGAAGCTTCCGCCGCGCACGGTGGAACTGCTGCGAAAGTCCGCGAAAAGCAGTGGCTTGACCATTGGAGCGATCGTGACCAGCGCGTTGAACGCGTTTCTAGGCGCTCTGAAGAAACATGGCTGAGTCGCGCACCAAGAGCGGCCCATTTCAAATCTGTGTTGACTATGCCTTTGATCGACTGCACGATTCAAAACTCGCTCAGGCCTACAGTCTTCTGGTGCCGATTCGGGAGCGTCCCGTTGGCGGCAGTGTAAGGGAGTTCGAACATGACGATAGCGGCGATCTACGCACGGGTGTCGTCCGAGCAGCAGCGGGAGACGAACACGATAGCGAGCCAGACGGCGTCGCTGGTCGAGTTCGCTCAGAATCACGATCTGGAGGTACCCAAAGAGTGGGTCTTCGAAGATGAGGGATATAGCGGAGCGACACTGGAGCGACCGGGCCTTGAGCGTGTGAGAGACCTCGCCGCCGAAGGACAGATCCAGGCTGTGCTCGTATACGCACCTGACCGGCTGAGCCGCAAATACGCATACCAGATTTTGTTGATCGAGGAATTGGCTCGCAACGGAGTCGAGACGTTGTTTGTCAAAGCACCGCAGGGGTCAAGCGCGGAAGACCAACTGCTTGTACAGTTCCAGGGGATGATCGCAGAGTATGAACGAGCTCAGATCCTGGAGCGATCGCGGCGCGGGAAGCGACACCGGGCCCAGTCGGGTGAGGTGAGCGTGATGAGCGGTGCTCCGTATGGCTACCGTTATGTCCGCAAGACCGACGAGGCACCTGCTGCGTACGCCGTGCTTGACGCCGAAGCCCGTGTCGTCCAGCGCATCTATGCGATGTATACGGTTGATGGACTGAGCATCGGCGAGATCACCCGCCGCATCAACGCCGAAGGCATCCCAACTCGCAAAGCAAGTGCCCGGTGGGAACGCTCGACCGTCTGGGCGGTGTTACGCAACTCTGCTTATCGTGGTGTCGCCTGTTTCGGTAAAACGCGTGCCTCTTCACGGACGCGCGTCATCCGTCCGCAGCGTCGGCGGGGTGTGATTACGCCCGCCATGACAGCGGGCCACGAGCGCCCACGCGAAGAGTGGATCGAGATCCCCGTGCCGGCACTGGTAAGCGAGGATAGCTTCGCCCGCGCCCAGGAACTCCTTCAAGAGAACAAGATACGATCACGCCGTCGCACTATCGAGCCGAGCATCGTACAGGGGCTGGTCAGCTGTCAGAAGTGCGGCTATGCCTTTGCACGGACATCGACGCGCACCTCCGCACGCAAGATCCACTACTACAAATGTATTGGCTCGGATGGCTGGCGCAAACTGGGCGGCCCTGTTTGCAATAACGGCCGCTTGGTCCGGCAGGACCTGCTCGATCAGATCGTGTGGGACGAGGTGATCCGACTGCTGGAAGACCCCACGTTGATACAGCAGGAACTTGACCGTCGGCTGGAAGCAGCGCGATCGTCCAATCCGACCAAAAAGCGCGAGCAGAATCTGCAAAGAGAATTAGCTCATGTTGGCAAAGGCATCGAACGCCTTCTCTGCGCCTATCAGGAAGCGCTCATGTCCATCGAGCAGTTGCGTGAGCGCATGCCTACACTTCGCCAGCGCGAACAGACGCTCCGCGCCGAGTTACAGGCAATCACTGACCAGGCTAACGATAGAGCGGCCTTCCTACGCCTCGCGGAGACCCTCACGGCGTTCCTCGCCCGCCTGCACGAGGCTGCTGATACGCTGAGTATCAATGAGCGACAGCGAATCGTACGGCTTGTCGTGAAAGACGTCTTGATAGGAGAAGATACCAGGCCCATGAGTCCTCTCTGGGCCACCCACTCAAGGTCTAGAGGGGTTGAGTCTCCTACCGCGGCCTCTAGAATGAATACGAATGACTTCTATGCCATCGGCTCACACCCGCAGGATCATCTTTAGGGCCATGCTTCTTGCTTTGTTCGCGGGCACCGCCTGCGCAGCGACACCCATCTATCCGCCCTCACCAACACACACTGGCCCAGCATGGTTTGAGGATTTTGCCGGGAAGGCGGGCATTCGTGTGCTCAACGCCAATGGAGGGACAGAATCGAAACGATACATTGTTGAGGCGACGGGAAGCGGCGTGGCGATCTTCGATTACGACAACGACGGCTGGCCGGACATTTTCCTGGTGAACGGGGACTTGTTGCCCACGCAGGATCAGAAAGGGCAACATCCCACCAGCCACCTTTTTCACAACAACCACAATGGCACGTTTACCGATGTAACCGCGCACGCCGGCCTGGCAGAGAGCGGCTGGGGACAGGGCGCCTGCGTGGGTGACTATGACAATGACGGTTACGAAGACCTCTTCGTCACCGCGTATGGCAAGAATCGCCTCTATCACAACCAGGGCAATGGCACCTTTAAGGAGGTAGCAGCTGCAGCCGGGGTCGACGGCACCGGCAAGCTATGGGGCACCGGCTGTGCTTTTATCGATTACGATCGCGATGGCAAGTTGGACCTCGCCGTGGCCAACTACGTGAGCTTTGATCTGACCACCACGCCGGCTCCAGGTTCCTCGGCTAGCTGCACCTGGAAGGGTGTCCCGGTGATGTGCGGTCCCAGGGGATTGGCCAGTTCACCCAACCTGCTTTACCACAATCTAGGCAACGGCAAATTTGCCGACGTGAGCAAGGCGAGCGGTTTCGAAAAGACCATGGGCCACTATTGCTTCAGCGTGACTACCGTCGACTATGACGAGGATGGATGGCCTGACATTTTCGTTGCCTGCGATTCAACTCCCGCCATCCTTTACCGCAACAATCACGATGGCACATTCACCGACACGGCGGCCGATAACGGCGTGGCCTTCAATGACGACGGCCGCGAACAGGCCGGTATGGGATCCTCCGTCGGAGACTACGACGGAGACGGCCACCTGGACATTATCAAGACCAATTTTTCTGACGACACTTCGACGCTTTACCACCATAACCCTGACCATTCCTTCACCGACGTGACGTTCGCTTCCGGATTGGGCGTCAACACCCAGTACCTCGGCTGGGGATGCATGTTTATGGATGTCGACAACGACGGCTGGCCCGATCTGTTGCTGGTCAACGGGCATGTGTATCCAGAGGTGGACAGCGGAAACATGGGCTCCGCCTACCGCGAGCCGCGGGTGCTTTATTGGAATACGGGCAACGGGAAGTTCAAGGACATTTCGAGCGTTTCAGGCCCCGGCATTACGCAACCCCAATCCAGCAGAGGTCTCGCCATAGGCGACCTTTGGAATGACGGCCGGCTGGAAGCTGTGATCAACAACGTAAGTGATTTCCCGCTTCTGCTCGTCAACCAGGCCAGGAATGACAATCATTGGTTGGGGATCCATCTGGTCGGGGTCGCCTCCAACCGGGACGCAATTGGTGCTCGAGTCGTGGTGCATGGTTCCGACCCCGGCGCTCCACGCGTTTGGGTGGACGAAGTACGCAGCGGCTCCAGTTACAGCTCCAACAACGACATGAGACTACATTTCGGGTTAGGGAAAATGACCAGTGTCGCGTCCATCGAAGTGCACTGGCCAAGCGGACGCACCGAAGTCTTTCCCGGCTCCGCTGCGGACAAAATCATTTCCCTCAAAGAAGGTTCCGGACAGGCGAAGCCATAATCTGGCTAGCGACCGCAGGTATTGGTCTTACTCTCGATCGACGCCAGCATCCGCCGCGCTTTTTGATCGTCGGGAGAGAACTCGAGCAAATGCCGCAAGGCCGTGGTGGCTCCCTGCGGATTGCCGATCGCACATTCGATCATTGCCAGATCCATACTCGCGGCAGTTTCTCCCGGATCATTTTGGCTGACGTCTGCCAATAAGGCGACCGCGCTTTTCGCGTCGCCGGCACGCGCATCAAGAATAGCCAGGTCTCCGGCAGCAATCGAATCCTGTGGATCCGTTCGCAGCGCTGCCTGGTACTCGAGCGTTGCTGTCAGAGCATCTCCCGATAAATGCGCCAGAAAGCCGAGCGCTCTATGTAAATCAGGATCTGCGTGCGTATCGCTGTTGCGCTCAGCCTGCTGCAGCAGCGCCATTGCTTTTCGCCCTGACTGTGGGTCGCCATGTTTGGCAAACTGAAAATAAGCGAGTCCCAAATCACGGTCACTGGCTGGACCGCCGCCTACCAAAGTCAGATCAGTGGCGCCTTCGCGTATCTGCGTGGAGGGACGGCGCTGGATGCGATGATCGGTGACTTGTTCATGTGCCACGTCGCCGGACTTTTCCCGGGGCATGTGGCAACCGCTGCAGTTCGGCTGATCAGGGTGGTGCTTGCTGACGAAAGCCGGCTCTCCGTGGCAGGTAAGACATCGGCCTCTAAAGTAGGCGACCCGCTGTTCGGCTGGAGGCGAAGTGTGCGGGTCGTGACAAGTGATGCAGGTAAGCCGGTCTCCGCTCTTTTTCTTGCACTCGCTTTGCAGCAAAGCTTCCCACTGACTGGTTGCTCTGCCCTCGGGACCCAACTCGCCGGAGTGAACAAAGTGAGTTACATAATCGGAGAGATTCTCGCCCGGCAGGAACCCCGCCAGGGAACGTCCGGGAGGATTAACCGCAGTCTCGCCCTCCAGGTGACATTGCAGGCAAACCGAGTCCCGCTTGCTGGGTGACAGCTTCGCCGGGTTCAGAATCGGAGCTGCTCCGCCGCTCGCCAGATGGGCCGCCGGATCCCCATGGCAGGACTGGCAGGTCACACCGGCATAGAGAAACGGTTGCGCACCAAAATGATTATTGGCTCCAGTTGGTTTTTGTACGCCGCTGGTATGGCAGTGCAGGCAGCCCGCATCCACCTTGAGCGTGAGCGGCATTTCCCTTGCGTCCAGCGATTTTGGATTCATATCCCACACCCGCTGCTTGCCGTACCAGTTGACCGGGCTCTCGAACCAAAATCCGTCTTTCTGGAACAGGTAGGTGCGGCCTCGTTGGCCAGATCCGATGAAATAGATGAGTTCCTGTTCCCCTTTGAGAGTCTGGTCCGGCCGGTCATAGCTTAGCCAGGCGCGGCCATCGCGAAGGAACAGGCGGTAGTGGACGCCCGAAGCAGCGTGGGTAAACTCTCCGGGCAGCAGGCCGTCGGTGGCGAGTCCGCTCGCTCGCGCCATGGGCGTCGCCTGGTAGCTGTCGTAGATTTTTTGGTGGCAACGGGCGCACTGGATGTCAGGGCTCTCTGCTGCCGCTGTAAAGGCAACCAACAACAGGAGCGGAAGGAAGGGTAAACGCCGCCGGTTCATAAAATGTCGACTGCGTCCAAGTCTACGCAGGAACGGCAGATCCCTCCACTTCGCTGCGCTCCGGTCGGGATGACAAGGGAAGAGTGATGGCCCTGGTTGGAGTTGTTAGAGGGATGGGGAGGCCAGCGGAGGGGCGGATCAAGTTCGGAATCGTTACTGGACGGAGGTCCCCACGCAGACCCTAGAGGGCCAGGCAACTGAATTCCTGTTAAGCAGTTATGCGGCTGGATCTTCTTGATGGGATGGCAGTGCGAAGAGGCGCTCAAGTTCCTGGACATCGGCCAGTTGACCAGCGGTTAGAATCCTGCCCAGGGCGGAGCGTTCGATCGCTTCCCAGTTGGCCAGGAATACAAGCAGTGCATCGAAATCTGGATTTATCTCTTTCACAACTTCATAATGCATCTCGCCACGCACCGCCGAAATACTACAAAGGTTTCCGCGACGCCCAAGGATGGTAACGGGCGCTGACCCGGATTTCTCACCGTGTGGGTGATTACGGCCGCTGGCCTGACAACGCGCCGCTCGATGCCGCGATTTCCGGTGAAGGTTGATGGAACGGGTGTGCCTGGTCTCCTCAAACCGTGATTGTTCACCGCGGCGAGGGCAAGCTTGTGGCCTAGCCGAATGAAAGGCTTTTCCACCAGGTAATAGCTGAAGACGGCGCACGCCAACAAGGCTACGAAATTGATCGGCCATTCACGCAGTGCGGCAAGTCGCGGCGGGCTGTTGACAAAGTTGGCGCCAAAAAATAGTTGCTGCCATAGGTAGAGGCTGTAGGAAATCCAGCCGATCCACCGTACTGGCTTCATTTCCAGCAAACGTCCCGGTATGCTGCCGGGGTGCAGCACGGTAGAAAGTAAGAGCAGCGGAATCACGGTCGCTTGTAACGTAGAGAAGAAGGGGATCCTGGTGAAAAGAAGAACTATTTCGACGACCAGAAATATAGGGAAAGACCAGGCAGGTATCCATCTCCTGGCGGCTTGATTACGCAGCATCGGATAGAGAAGGAGAGCGATCACGGCCGGAATAAAAAGTGCGTCAACATGGGTGTCGGTGCGAAAGCTGATTTGGTAATTGTTCGCAAAGACGTGCGCCACCACAAATCGCCGCAGGGCGACGGCAATGACAAAACCTAACAGAATCCAGCGCCGTGTCTTCTTGAAGAAAACCAGCACCCCCGGAAGTACCAGGTAAAAATGCTCTTCCATCGATAACGACCAAAAGTGACCCGTGTACCAATGCAGTGCCAGCGGGCTATGGTGCATGGACTCAAATACCATGGCGTAATTGCGAAAGAAAAACAGGGCCCCAAACCAATCCACCGGCAACAGCGGAATAATGTGAAACGCAGCCAGGATCGCAATCACCAACAAATAGAAGATTGCGGCGGGCAGAATACGAAAGCATCGCCGCAGGTAAAAGCTCTTCACGCTGATCTGCCCGAATCGCGCCTCCTCTTCCAGCAGCCGGGAGCAGATAAGCAGTCCACTGATGGCAAAGAATAGCTCTACGCCGACTTCGCCGGCCGCGCTTATAGATTGAAGCAGTGCGCCCAAAATGGGCACATGAAACTGTATCTGTGAATGGTGCAAAATGACCAGCACGATCGAAATCGCACGCCAACCATCTAACGCCGGGAGATACGTCGACTGTTTCAAGGCAGGGTCAGACATGAAATCCAGAGATCCTCTGGATAGCTATACTCCGGGCAACAGCGGGAATCCATTGACTTCGGCGTGTGGATGGCTAAGCACAGCGCAGTATGTGCCAAAGCGGAACGCCAAGACCCAATGCAGAACCGCAGTGCTATCGCTCTTCTGCCTTTGAGTCGCCTGTGCGCAGCAGGAAATCAAAATCGCATCCCTGGTCAGCCTGCAATACGCACTCTTCAAACAGTCTGGCGTAGCCACGGTGGGGAATGTGGCGTTGGGGCGGGGAATCTTTCCAGGCAGCAAGACGGCGTTGTAGTTCAGCCGCGTCGATCAGGAGTTCAATCACACGTGCTTCCACGTCGAGCATGAGCCGATCGCCTGTCTCGACGATCGCCAGCGGGCCGCCGACGGCCGATTCGGGAGTGATATGTAACACGATGGTGCCGAAGGCGGTGCCGCTCATGCGCGCGTCGGAAATACGCACCATATCTTTCACGCCCTGACGGGCCAGCTTTTTCGGGATGGGCAGATACCCTGTCTCCGGCATGCCCGGCGCGCCCTTCGGTCCGGCATTGCGCAGCACGAGTATGTCTTCCGCACGCACATCAAGATCTTCCAGGTCGATGCGTGCCGTCATATCCTCAACCCCGTCGAATACCACCGCGCGGCCAGTGTGACGCATGAGGCTGGGTGACGCCGCAGACTGCTTGATCACTGCACCTTTCGGCGCCAGGTTGCCCCAAAGCACCGCCATTGCTCCTTCCCTCGACACTGGCGAAGCGGCGCTCCGGATCACATCCTGGCCAGGCACCTGCTCTGCATTTGCCACTGCATCGCCGATAGTGGCGCCGGAAACGCTGGGCCGATCCAAATCGAGCATTGCGGATAACTCACGCATGAGAGCGGGCAGCCCTCCGGCGTGGTGGAAATGCTCCATGTAATGAGTGCCCGATGGCTTGAGGTTCACGAGCACTGGAACCTTACGCCCCAATTGATCAAAGGCTTTCAGATCGACAGGAATTCCTGCCCGGCCGGCAATCGCGGTCAGGTGAATCAAGCCGTTGGTAGAGCCGCCAATCGCCTGCAACACAATCATGGCGTTGCGAACCGAGGCTTCGGTAATCAGTTCGCTGGGCCTGGGCGCGCCGGAAATCGCCATCTCCGCGGCGCGCCTGCCGCTGGCCTCGGCAATGCGGCGGCGGTCGGCGTGGGTTGCCGGTGCTGTCGCGCTCATGGGCAGCGCCAGGCCCAGGGCTTCGACAATGCATGCCATGGTGCTCGCGGTTCCCATCACCATACAGGTGCCGGCCGACGGAGCGAGGCGGCCGCTGATCAATTCAATCTCGGTAACGTCAATGGCGCCGGCGCGGTACTGCGCCCACAGGCGCCGGCAATCCGTGCAGGCGCCCAGGACTTCATTCTTGTGATGGCCCACCACCATCGGGCCTGTCGGCACGACGATGGCCGGCAGGTCCACGCTGGCGGCAGCCATTACCTGCGCAGGCAGGGTCTTGTCGCAGCCCCCCACCAGCACCACCGCGTCCATGGGCTGGGCACGAATCATTTCCTCGGTATCCATCGCCATCAGGTTGCGCAGGAACATCGAGGTAGGCTGGGCGAAACTCTCGCCAATGGAAATGGTGGGAAACACCATCGGCAAACCGCCGGCCAGCAGGACTCCGCGCTTTATGCTCTCAATCAGGTCAGGCACATTGCCGTGGCACGGATTGAAATCGCTGAAGGTATTGGTCACACCGACAATCGGGCGATCGAGCGCGTCGTCGGAATAACCGCTGGCCTTGATGAAGGCTTTACGCAGGAACAACGAGAAACCGGCATCACCGTAGCTGGTGAGCCCTTTGCGCAGGCCCCTCAGGGTGTCTCGGTTGCCGGGGGTCATCCATCCCGCCATACTATACTGCCGCTATTCTCCCTGAACGGCCTCGAAGGCTGCCTTGAGCCGCGCATGAAGTTGTTGCAGATCACGGGTATGGGCCAGAATCGATTCGATGAGCGCTTCGAAGAAAATCCCTTCTGCAAGCGTGGTCCAGCCTGCGCGGCGAACTACCTTAATGAGTTCTGCGTGGTACTCTTCGCCAGGTAAACTGGCCATCGCCTGTTTCACTTCGCGGAGTTTCCGCTCGAAGCGCTGAACCTGATCGGCCGGGGATTCAGGTTTTACCTTTGCCAAACTTGCCACGTAACTCTCTCCTTAACGCAAACGGGTCTCGAGAGGATATCCGGGGAACTTCCCTCATCGACAAGGTAGTGGCCTGACGACGCATTTTCGTATCAAACCAACACAAATTTTATTGGCAAATCGGCTGATTTCACTCGCCTGCAGGCAAGCGTGTTCATGGCAACAACGTAAGGAAGGGAAACCCGGGAGAGACTTTGGCCTCTTAATGAACCCCTAACCGGTCGATATAGAACGACTTGAAGGATTGTTTGGCGCGGTGAAGGAGCACTCTTAAATATTCCCGGGTTATGCCGAATTCTGCGCACACCTCATCCTTATCGCGCTCTTCCAGCAGCACTGACTGAAGCAGACGCCGATCCTTTTCAGTCAACGCATTCAATATCTGTCGCACCACTCGTTCCGTGTCCTTGGCCTCAAGCATGCGAAGCGCACTGGGCTCGTGGCTGGCCACGGTGGCTTCGGTCTCGTCATCGATGGTCGCTTCGCTCCGTTTTTTCGAACGATAGTGCTCTAACAACACGTGGTTGCACACAGAATTAACAAAAGACCCCAACCGGTCAGGCTGCCTCAGACCCGTTTGCCCCCGCAACAGGACGAGCACGCGCACGAAGGTTTCCTGCCTGACATCTTCCATGGCTTCTGGAGAGCTCAACCGCGAGCGCAGTTTGAGACGGATCAATTCGCTGAAATAGTTCACGAAATGCCCTTCGATCTGCGCGTCCCCGGAGCGAAGCCGTTCAATGTAGGACGCGTCGAACGCAAAAAATTCCAAGCTCGGCTCCTCCCCGGCAACAGCGAGCGCGTTCAAGTTTACACCGCCAAGTGAACCTGCCCGGAGCACTTCCGTCATTGCGTGGACTCCTCGGACGAGCTCTTTTGCACCGTCCATGATGCTGTTGACACGCCGGAAAAACCACGCACAATGAGGATCGCGTACTAACCCCTCACCAGTCGAAACCGACGACCTCTCCCGGTTCAAAGCTTATGACGCCGTTGTAGTTACGTGGACGGCTCCCGCATTTCCATAAGATGAAAATGGGTGTTCCTGCCAGAACCCATTTGCGCGGAGAAACCCAGGTCTCAAAAGCGAGACCTGGGCCACCCACTCAAAGTCCGCGTTTTCAGGCTTACGGAAAGCCGCGTATCTGGCTTTGGTTTCCGCATTGGGAGGATAGAGACCAGGCAGTGGCGTACCCGCTTCGTACTTCGCCCATAATCCAGGCTTCCAGCTTCTCCTGCTCGACCGCCTGCTCCACTACATCGCCGAGCAGTGCGCGGGGGATCACCACCGCACCGTCTTCATCCACGACCATCACATCGTCAGGAAACACCGCCACTCCGCCACAGCCGATCGGCTCCTGCCAATTCACAAAAGTCAGACCGGCCACCGAGGGCGGCGCGGCGGCGCCCTTACACCACACCGGCAAACCGGTGTCGAGCACGCCGGCAACGTCACGCACCACGCCATCGGTGACCAGCGCAGCGACCCCGCGAATCTTCATCCGGGCGCAGAGAATGTCGCCGAAAATCCCAGCATCGCTAATGCCCATGGCGTCGACTACCGCGATACACCCAGCCTGCATGGCCTCGATCGCAGCCCGCGTCGAGATCGGCGAACTCCAGGATTCCGGGGTGGCCAGGTCCTCGCGTGCGGGCACAAAACGCAGCGTGAAGGCCGGGCCCACGAGGCGTTTCTGGCCGGAGCGCAGCGGCTTAGGACCGCGCAACCATACATTACGCAAGCCCTTCTTCAGCAGCACCGTCGTGAGCGTGGCCGTCGTGATGCCGGAAAGCGTTGCCGTTGTTGTTTCGTCTAATCCTGTTGCCATCGTTAGATACTCGGGATCATGCCACCGTCCACGCGGACAATGGTACCGGTGATGTAAGCCGCTGCTCACTCGAGAGAAACGCCACCATGGCGCCATATTCTTCCGGTTTGCCCAGGCGGCCAATAGGGATGCTGGCCGCATTCTCGGCCATCACGGCTTCCAGGCTGCGTCCTTCGCGCGTGGCTTTCGCCTGGTCGAGAAATTTGATCCGGTCCGTCGCAATGCGCCCCGGCACCACAACATTCGCGGTAATGCCGTCTTTGGCGACTTCGCTTGCCAGGGTCTTCGACCAACCAACCAGCGAGAGACGCAGTGCATTCGAAATCGCCAGGTTTGGGATGGGCGCCACCACCCCGGAGGAGGTGCTGGTGATGATGCGGCCCCAATGGCGTGCCCGCATATTCGGTAGCACACGATCGGTGATTGCGATCACGGAAAGCACCATGGCTTGAAATTGTTTCGACCACAGCGCCGTGTCTTGCCCACTGGCTGTCGTCGGCGGAGGGCCGCCCGTGTTATTCACCAGAATATCCACCGGGCCGAGTTCCTTCTCGATCTTCGCAACGTTTCCGTCGATCTGCGCCAGGTCGGCGAGATCCCAGACAAGGCCCATGCTTTTGCCACCGATCTCGGCCAGCGCAGCCTGCGTGCCCGCGATCGAATCAGCGCCCCGCCCAGCCACGGCGATGTTTGCTCCTTCGCCGGCAAGCGATTTCGCAATCGCGCGGCCCAGGCCGCCCCCGCCCGCTAACACCAAAGCTGTTTTACCTCGAAGGCCAAAATCCATGGAGAGTCTCTATCCTTATTTCCAGCCATCCGACTGAAAGCGCGCAATCGCCTTTTCGTCAAACAAGTAGCCGAGGCCAGGTTCGGACGGGAGCACCAGGCCGCCATCACGCACTTGCAGTTGCCGGTCGATAATTTCGCAGAAGTTGAATACCTTCCCGTCGGGAAAGTATTCGACGAACTGGCCGTTGGCTGCGGCCGCGACCAGATGTGCGTGCAAATCGTGGAACCAGTGGGGGCACATCGTCACGCCATAGCAATCCGCCAGCGCAGCGATGCGGCGGAATTCCGTGATGCCCCCGCAAACTGCGGCGTCCGCTTGCAGGATCGCCGCCGCTTCCTTGTCCAGAAGCTCTTTGAAGCGCCAGCGGCCTGCCTCGATTTCGCCCGTGGCGACGGGGATACTGATCGCTGCCGCCAATTTGGCGTGGTTATCGATCTGGTCGGGGCTGAAAGGCTCTTCAATCCAATACGGATCATAGGGCGCGAAACGATCCAGATAGCGTAAGGCAGTGGGCACATCAGACCAGGCGTTATTGGCGTCGAGCATGAGCAGTACCTCGGGACCGATGGCTTTGCGCGCTGCGGCAATCCTTGCCTCTTCTGATCGCAAATCGCCCCGCCCGACTTTCATTTTTACGGCGTTGAAGCCCAGGGCTACATAGCTGGCCATCTCTTCGCCCAGCATTTCCGGCGTCTTGCCCTCGAGGTAGTAGCCGCCGCTGGCATAAGCGGGAACGGTATTCTCATAAGCAGCGCCGAGATACTTGTAGAGCGGCAGATTCGCCGCCCGCGCATTTCTATCCCAAATCGCGTTATCAAGAATGCTCAGCGCCCGCATCACCGAACCAACGCGGCCGTGCAGCAACACTTCCTGATACATGTTCTTCCAAAGCAATTCTGTCGCGTTGGGGTCAGCACCGATCAGCATCGGCGCCAGCATCTCGCGCACTGCCGTGGTCACTACATTGCCGCCGGAGTGCCCGGCATAGCAGTGGCCGATGCCCTCGATGCCGTCCTCCGTGCGGATCTTTACCAAACTGTAATCACGCGAGGTTACCTGGCGGCGCGCAAACGCAGTCGCTTGCCGCAGCGGAATGTGGACGGTACGCGCCTCTACAGAAACAATCCTGGCCATTACATTCCTTTCAGCAGCTTGACCAGGCGGGCAAATGCCTCATCGCGCGCGGTCTTGTTGGCGGGTACAGTGTTGGTGGGGTCTTCGCCGGCGCGCATGAACCCGTGACCGGCGCCGTCGTAGGTCACCGGCTCATACGTCTTCCCGGCCGCTTTCATGGCGGCAGTGGTCGCGGGAATAGTAGCGCCGATCCGTGCGTCGTTACCGGCATAAAAGCCGTAGACGGGGGCGACGATGGTGCTTACATCCGCGGGACCGGGTCCATAAAACACGAACGCTGCGGAAAGATCTTTGCGATGGGCAGCGAAGGCGAAGGACTTTCCTCCGCCCCAGCAAAAGCCAATGTCGGCAAGTTTGCCGTTGGCCGCCGGAAGCTTCTTGCCATAATCGGCCGCGGCATCGAGGTCGGCCATCACGCCATCGGGGTCGAGACCGGAAACAGCTTTCACCGCAGCATCCTGGCCGGAAAATTCGCTGGTCCCGCCACCATTGGGTCCATAACCAGAGAGCAGGTCAGGGGCGATGACGATGTAGCCCTGTGCTGCCAGCTCGTCGGCCATCTCCTTTGCCCAGTCACTGAGACCGAAGATTTCGTGGATGAGGACGATCACCGGGGCTTTGCTTTTGACCTCGGGATAGACCACGAAGGCCTGCACGGTACGATCGCCATGTTTAAGAGGCACGTACTCATGGTGGCGAGGCGATGCTTCCAGGCGGGCTTTCGCCCAATCCTGCGCATAAACCGGCGCGGCCACAAGAGAAAGTAGCATGGCAGCGGCGGCAAGTTTCAGGGTGCGAGGCATGGTGAACGTCATGGGGAGGAGTTTATTCACTAACGAGTAGATGTCGCAAGCAGCGGCGTCATTGCGCAGAAGGATGGGGCGGCCCGAAGAAGATGATGTGGGTTCGTGGAGTGAAAGCGGAGCCGATCGCCAATAGTGCGACTACCTGGATAAATCTTTGACGCCTGCCGTGTGCCGTGTTTCGATAAAAAGTTGGTGAACAACAAACCCCCTCTTCCGGTAGACGCAATCCTGCCGGAGATCATTGACTCTCTGAAACGCTGCCCTAACCTTGTGATCGAAGCGCCCCCGGGCGCGGGCAAGACGACCCGCGTGCCACCGGCTTTGCTCAAAAGTGTCGCCGGCGAGGTGGTGGTGCTGGAACCGCGCCGCATTGCTGCTCGTTTGTCTGCGCGCCGCGTGGCGTGGGAGATGGACGAACAGGTTGGCCAGACAGTCGGGTACCAGGTTCGATTTGAGGAAGCAATCAGCTCTCGTACCCGGTTGCGCTTTGTCACCGAAGGGGTGTTGACCCGCCGGCTGATTTCCGATCCAGGATTAAAAGGCGTCTCGGCGGTAGTACTCGACGAGTTCCATGAGCGCCACCTGGAAAGCGATCTGGCGCTGGCCTTGCTCAAACGCCTGCAGAGGATGCGGCCCGAGCTACGCATCGTGGTCATGTCCGCGACCCTCGACACCGAACACGTGGCGCAATACCTTGACGACTGCCCCATCCTGCGTTCGGAAGGGCGGCAATTCGAGCTCACCATTCGCCATCTGCCCTACTCGCCAAAGCCGCTGGAAACACAGCTGAGCGAAGCCCTTGAGCTGCTGATCGCAGGAAGAGCCCGTAGGCGACGTGTTGGCTTTTTTGCCCGGAGCCGCGGAGATACGCCGTGCCATGCGTGAGACCCAGGGCATCGCACGCCGGGCCGGCCTGCTGGTGTTACCGCTTTATGGCGACCTCTCGCCCGCGGAGCAGGACCGGGCCATCACACCCGCGCCACAACGAAAGGTCATCCTGGCTACTAACGTTGCCGAAAGCTCGATCACCGTCGACGGGTTGACGGCTGTGATTGATAGCGGACTGGCGCGGATCGCGACTTATTCCCAGTGGACCGGTTTGCCTACGCTCCAGGTCGCCCGGGTGAGCCAGGCATCTGCCAAACAAAGAGCGGGACGGGCGGGACGCACTGGCCCCGGCCGCGTGCTGCGGCTCTACGCCATGGAGGACTACCTGCGCCGCCCGGAGCACGACCTCCCGGAAATCCTGCGCAGCGATTTGTCCCAGCTGGTGCTCACCCTGCGAGCCATGCGGATTGACGACATCAAAGAGATAGCCTGGCTGGATGCACCTCCTCAGTCAGCAGTCGAGAGTGCCGAGTCGCTGCTTGATCGTCTGGGCGCCACGCCGGCGCAGGCCCAGCAGTTGGCGCGGTATCCCCTGCATCCCCGACTGTCGCGCATTGTGACCGCGGCCATGGAGCGCGGAGTGGGCGACGACGGGTGCATGGCCGCAGCTCTGCTGGGATCGGGTGCTCGCTCCGAGAAAAACGACCTGCTCGCCGCCATCGACACCCAGCAGGATTACCGCACCTTGCAGCAAAGAGATCAGCTGCGCAGAATCGCTCGGCCTGCCCGCCAGACGCAGCACAATGACGATGCTTTGCTCATGTCAGTGTTGGCAGGGTTTCCGGATCGCGTGGCGCGGCGGCGGACCGGCAACCAGATACTGTTATCGGCCGGCGGCTCGGCGGAAGTGGCGGGCGCGCCCGTCGAATACGAATTTATGGCGGCCGTCGATGCCGAGGACCGCAAGGATAAGCCACTGCCACTGGTCCGTATGACTGCCCGCATCGAGCCGGAGTGGTTGATTGAGCTATTTCCCGATCATGTGCAGGAGCGCTCCACGGTGGAGTGGAACCGGGCAGCCGAGCGCGTGGAGGCGGTCAGTGCTCTGCTGTACGACGAGTTGGTCATACAGGAGTCGCGTGGCGCGGCACCCGATGCTGGGGCCGCAGCCGGGCTGTTGGCGCAAAAGGCTCTGGAAGCAGGCATCGGCCGATTCCTCGACCAGGACCTTCTGAACGAATTTGTAGCCCGAGCCGAGTTCGCCGGTTTCGAGCCGCCCGATCTTCCGCACGCGCTTGAAGATTTGTGTCTCGGACTGCGCAGCTTCACGGAGCTGAAGAGTGCAGCGGCAAACCTCATCCCTGTGCTCGAGCGCACCATGACGACACAACGGCTCGATGAGCTTGCCCCCGCACGCATCCGGCTGCCCAATGGGCGACAGGCAAAGGTCCATTACGAGCACGGCAAACCGCCCTGGATCGCGTCTCGCCTCCAGGACTTTTTCGGCATGCGAGAAACGCCGCGGATTGGGCGGGACCAGACGCCGGTGGTGGTTCACTTGTTAGCGCCTAATCAACGGGCGGTACAGACGACGGCGGATCTTGCGGGCTTCTGGGAGCGCCTGTATCCCCAGGTCCGGCGCGAGTTGATGCGCCGCTATCCAAGGCACTCCTGGCCCGAACGGCCGTGAGGCTCGATACAGGAAATAAACTTGCCCAGCCACTTGGTGAATGCTAGTCTTAGCCCGTTTCGCTAGTTCCCCCCTGCGCGCGGAATATCTACAAGATTCGCTTTTCCGAGGTGGCCATGGCGAGACTAGCCGTCTTCTTTCTTGTCATTTCTTCCCTCTGCGCTCTGGCTCAACCACCGGCCGACTACCGATCGCGCACGATTTACTTTATCGTGACCGATCGCTTTCATCCTCACCAACCCTACAGCCCTTTTGTGGACCCTGAGTATCCCGACGCTACCAACAGCGTCAATTGCTTTGAAGTGCTGTGCCCGGCGGAAGAGCAATGGCGGAAATACTGGGGCGGGGACATCGCGGGCCTCGAGGAGAAGCTGGATTATCTGCATCGCCTTGGCGTCTCTGCCGTCTGGGTAACTCCTTTGATGGAAAATGTGCGTGCCTACGAAGGAGGCACGGGATATGGCACCGGGTACCACGGGTATTGGGTGCAGAATTACGATCGCCCCAGCGCTCATTTCGGAACCTGGGACGATGTAAGCTCCTTGAGCGAGCAGTTGAACGCCCGCTCGATGCACTACATCCAGGACATCACGCTCAATCACTCCAATCCTTACGACAACCACGTTTACGGGAAACTATTTCGCTCTCAGAACGCCGACCAGGTCTTCATCGAGAGCTATGACGATGACCGCAATCCCCAGACCGGGCTGTTTGCCTACAAGCATTTTCAAGGCGATGATCGGTGCAAAGCCGCGGAGAAGGAAAGCGATGCCGACTGGACTTACTGGCAGCTGCATCATTGCCTGCTGGCGGACTTGAGCGGCTATAACCAGCACGATCCGAGGATCGCCGGTTACCTGCTGGACGCGGGCAAGCTTTGGATGGATCACGGAGTGCAGGATTTCCGACTCGATGCAGTGAAATTTCCTTTTCCCGACTTCATCTCCAAATTTACCCATGAGATGATCCAACACTCCGAACAGCTGGGCAGGACGGAGCCGTACATCGTTGGGGAGTGGTCTGGGGGCGGAGTCGGCGACGCAAAGTCTCTTGCATTTGCCAACCGTTACGACTTCTTCAGAACCAACATTCTCGATTTCACCCTTTCGCGGGACCTCAACCAATTCATTGGTGCGGACTACGAAGACGCGGCATCCACGCCATCGCAAAGGCTTGATGCCATCAGCCTGGATCAACTGTTGCGGCAGCGCGTGCTCGCATTCGGCGGAAGAGATAACTGGCTTGGAATCTTCATCGACAATCACGACCAGATTCGGACGATGGTTCGCCTGGACAAGATTGGTGTAACCAGCGAGGACGAACGTGAGAGAAGGATGGATCTGGCCACAACCCTGCTCATGACCGTGCGGGGAATTCCGATTATTTACTACGGCGATGAACAATATCTGGCCGACTACACCCTGTTTGAACAAAACGGAGGCACTTACAACAAGGCTTCCATTAACAGCACGGCGGATGACCCGTTTAACCGTCCCGGAATGAAGGCCTGGGACGAAGATACTTCGGCATTCCAAATCATCAAGACTCTGGCCTGGTTACGGCGGAGCAGTCCGGCGATCTCAGAAGGAACTTACGAGACTTTATACGTCGACCCCGACGTCCTGGTATTTCAGAGGGTAAAGGATGAATCCTGCGTCATGATTGCGGTCAACCGTGGCAGCACCAAGGACGTTGTGGTGAACCCGAGTTGCTCTTTCGCTCCGGGACGGCAGCGGGGCCTGCTTGCCGGCGTAAATAACGCCAACAAACAAAGCTATGCCAAAGTGACCCCACGCTCGGTGACCCTTCATCTGGGTTGCCTGAGCTCGCTGGTCCTCTCTGCGAAGAAATTGGAATAAGTGGTCCCGTCCCCAGGAGCCGATTTTGGCGGAAGTGCGTGCGAGTCGAACACACCGTCGCCCGTTGAGAACGACCACCGGTTTTGAAGACCGGGAGGATCACCGGAACCCAAGCACTTCCTTCGCTGGCAGCCAAACGACTTGCTGATAACCTATGCTAATTGACGAGGGGCATGGATTGAAACGCAGCCATCAAGCATAACCGACAGCAATCTGTTCCGGCTGCTGCCTTCTTTGCATGACTTGCTGCAGACACCTGGCTTCGCTGCGCTGCTCGAAACGGAGCCGCGCACCTCGGTTGTCCATGCTACCCGCGAAGTGTTGTCGCGCATGCAGCAGGAAATAGCAGAAGGACGTCACACCCAGGCAACCCTCGAAAGCGAATTGGTATTTGTTCACGTTACGGTTGCAGAAGAAATCGCCCGAACCTCGCGCTACAGTCTGCGGCGCGTCATCAATGCCACCGGGGTCGTTCTCCATACAAATCTAGGGCGGGCTCCCTTGAGCCCCTCCGCGCTCAAGCACATTCTGGAGACGGCCGGCGGCTACTCCAACCTTGAACTCGATCTCGAAACTGGGGAGCGAAGCCGGCGGGATGTGCATGCTGAGAATTTTCTTCTGCGCGCCATGGGCGGCGACAGCATGGAAGCGGCTTCCTACTCCGCGCTGGTCGTCAACAACTGTGCAGCCGCTACGTTCCTGGCTCTGAACACGCTGGCTGAGGGAGGCGAAGTGGTTGTTTCTCGCGGAGAGTTGGTCGAGATTGGCGGAGGGTTCCGCATTCCCGAGATTCTCGCCAAGTCCGGCGCGATCCTGCGCGAGGTGGGCACTACCAACCGCACCAGGCTTGCCGACTATGAAGATGCACTCACCGCCGGAACCCGGCTCATCCTGCGCGTTCACCAATCGAACTTCAGCATGGAGGGCTTCACCGAAAGGCCCGCTCTTCGCGACCTCATCTCTCTGGGCAAACGCTGCAATGTTCCCGTATTCAACGACCAGGGAACCGGCTTGATCACTTCGCTTGAGCCCCTTGGCATCGCCTCCGAACCGACCCTGCTGGATAGCTTCCACCTGGGCTACGATTTGATGGCTGCCAGTGGAGACAAGCTACTCGGTGGCCCACAATGCGGACTCCTGCTAGGAAAGGCGGACCTGGTGCAAAAAATCCGCAAGAATCCTTTGTACCGGGCCTTTCGTGCCGACAAACTTACCTACGCGGCGCTCCAGGCAACACTCACGGACTATGCTTCCGGAAAAGAGTCAACCATCCCGGTGCACAGGATGTTGAACGCCTCCGCGACTGAGATATTCGACCGCTGTGAGTCGATCAGCCGTCAGGTCAACTCCGCCGAACTTGCCGCCCAGGCTGTACCCGTGTTGAGCCTGATCGGCGGTGGAACAGCGCCCACGGCCAGGCTTCAGAGCGCAGCTGTTTCGCTTCATCACCAAACACTGCCGCCCCAGGCACTTCTATTGGCACTTCGCAGGCTTGAGCCACCCGTGGTGGGACGCATTCACGAGGATCAGGTGCTCTTGGATCTGCGCACCGTCGAACCGGAATTCGATCGAACCCTCGCGTCGTTGCTGCAGCAGATATGCTAATCTTCGAGCGTGCCAGACTCGAAGACCAAGATCTCAATCGTTGAGGATGCCGACGCAACCGGCGAAGTTGCGAAGGTATACGACGAATGGCGCGCGCACTCGGGCCGTCAGCAGATGCCCGGCATTCTCAAATGCTTCGGCCATCGCCCGGATTTCCTGCGCGAGGTCATGAGTTTCAGCAATACGGTGCATTTTTCTGAAGGGCACCTTACCCGTCGGACAAAAGAAGCGATCGCAAGCTGGGTGTCGTGGCTTAATCGCTGTCCCTATTGACTGGACTCGCATGCTTACTTCCTGCGGGTTCAGGGAGCAGAAGAGAAAACAGTGCAGGCGCTGGTTGCGGGAAACCTCGAAGAAGCCGGGTTGGACGACGCACACCGGGTACTGCTCGAGTACGTCACCAAGGTGACTGAGGCGGCTTACCGTACCACGCCGGAGGACGTACAGCTCCTGCGTCAGCACGGATGGAGTGATCCGCAGATTGCCGAAGCGGTGTATATCACGGCGATGTTTGCCTTCTTCAACCGGGTGGCGGACGCTTTCGGAGTTCTCCCTCAGGGCTATCTTGAAATGAACAGGATGACCAAGTAATCGGCACCCATTGCTGCCCTCCATCTTTAGGTGGATGCGCCCGAAAGCGTGGCCGCGATAGAGTTCCCCGGTATGGAGATTTTGACCGAACCCATCGGCAGCATCCCTCGTTCGCCGGAGTTGCTTCGAGCCGTTGCGGCTTCGCAGGCGCAGCAAATAAGCCCCGCAATGCTCGAGAGCGCCTATAACGAGGCACTTCGCGACACGATTCAGCGGCTTGAGCAGACTGGGTCGCGAGTGATCACAGATGGCGAGCAAACCAAGCCTAGCTTCGCGACTTACCCTCTGTCTGGATTGAATAATCTTGCTTCTGACGGGGTTACGATTCCCTTCGCAGATGGGCATGTTCGCCAGCTGCCTCGGTTGATCCAGGGACCGTTCCGTTATGGGGTACACGCTGCCGGCTACGTCAAGGCCGCCCGCGCGTATACTCGGTTACCCATCAAACAAGCCGTCATCTCGGCTTCCGCGCTGAGTCTGCTTTATCCGGCGGCCGGAGTCCCCGGCTACTCGCGGGAAGCATTCACGGCGGATCTCATCAATGAGGCAGAGAGTGACATTCGAGGTGTCCTCGATAACGGCGCAGCCGGCGTCCAGATTGACTTCACGGAGGGCAGGTTGTCCCTCAAGCTCGATCCCTCTGGGAATTTGCTGCGTAATTTCGTGGCCTTGAACAACCGGGTTCTCGACGGCTTTACCCCTGATGAACGGTTACGCATCGGAGTTCATGTTTGTCCCGGGGGCGATCATGATTCCACACACAGCGCGGATGTGGATTACGCTGGACTGCTGCCCGATCTCTTTCAAATGAATGTCGGGCGCTTTTATTTGCAGATGGCGAGCGAGCCAGACAGGAAGCGGGTTCTGCGTCTTATCAGCCAGCTTCTGCGGCCCCACCAGGTGGTTTTTGTGGGCGTCATCGACCCCATTAATCCGATAGTTGAAACAGCTGCCCAGGTACGTGAGCGGGTTCTGGAAGCAGCATCGTTTCTCCCCGTAGCGCAACTGGGAACGACGGATGACTGTGGCTTCGCACCGTTCGCCGATGACACGTCGACGGCACGCGATATAGCATTTAGCAAGATTCGGGCCAGGGTTGAAGGGACCGCGCTAGCTGCTCGTGAGCTCGGGCTCTGAGGTCGAACGCGCAATTGGGTGGGCAGGTTGCAGCTAATTTTTGTTCGAGGGCTTCGAAAGCGAGGTAAGAGTTGAACTCCGTGGCGATAACCCCCAGCGAACGCGCTAAGAAACGCCTCCACAATTTTGTTTCAGGTCTGTGCCTCTTCCTGGCCAGCCTCGCAGCCCTCGCATTCTCGCTTTATCCCATGTACGTCATTCGGCCCTTTCGAGAGCAAAAGTCCGTTCCTCTCGAACGCGCGCTATGGGTGCAGTTGCACAATAAAGCGATCTTATTGGCAATCTTTGCGCTGATCACAATCCTTGCTTTGTTTGTCTGGCGGCGCGCCGGTTGGGTGGCCAGGCTTCTTCTGGCACCGGCCATGGTCGTCTCCCTGCTCGCGGTCGGCGTTTCGTGGTTCAATCCCTATGAACAAATGATGTTTCACCCGTATGGTGAGCCCCGTTACGTGGCGATTCAGCAAGCCGGTATCGACGCAAAAGACATGGTCATCGTTGTGACCCTGAACGGCGAGAGCCGCGCGTACCCGATTCGCGAGATGGGCTATCACCATATTGTGAATGACCGGTTGCATCAGTTACCCATTGTCGTCACCTATTGAACGCTCTGCCACACGGGTCTGGTCTGGACCCGCAGCATTCAAGGACGCGACCTGCACTTCCATCTGGCGGGCATCAACAATCAGAACTTCCTGATGCGCGATGAGGAAACGGGCAGCTTCTGGCAGCAGATCACCGGGACTGCGATCGCAGGTCCACTGAAAGGTGCGAAGCTCAGCTTGGTGCCCCAGGACGAACTCACGTTTGGACTGTGGAAGAAGGAACAGCCGAATGGCACAGTGCTGGCGCCTCGAACACGCGACCAAGCGAAATACGAAAAGGCCACTTGGGAAAGCGAAATCGCAAAGCTACCCACGGTCATCCACGGAACGAAGGGGACCCTTCCCGACCGGGAGACTATTTTGGGAGTGTCGCTCAGCGGAGCCGCACGGGCGTATCCAGTGAGCAAGCTGAGCGTTCAATCCCCGGTGCTGCTTGATGATGTAGGCGGTCACCCGATCATGCTGGTGCTTGGTCCGGATGGAAAATCGGTGCGTGCTTTCTCTCGACAGTTGGGACCGGACACGCTCGACTTCTACGGCCGTGCTGGGGAAAATGCCTCTGATCCATGGGTCCTTCTGGATTCCAATACGCTCAGTGACTGGAGCTTTGACGGATGCGCCGTTTCTGGCGATAAAAAAGGACAGTGCCTCGCTCGAATCGATGCCCTGAAAGACTTCTGGTTCGACTGGCAACACTACCATCCCGACAGCGGTATCTATCGGCACTGAGGAAACCGACGGGCGAAAGAAGAAAGCCCGTCCGCAAGGGACGGGCTTGTCAGCGCCATACCAGGGCTCTCGATTAGCCGCGGCCACCGTGAAAACCGCCGCCCATGCTGTGAACTCCTCCACCTGAAAATCCTTCTCCGTGGAAAGATCCGGCATAACCGCGGGATTGCACATAGCCCCGGCCGAACCCACGACCACCGTAGAAGATCGGTCCACCGTAGTAGATATACCGCGGTGAATAGAATCCCCACCCAAATGGGCTCCACAACAACCCATCACCTGGAAGCCAGGTATAACCCCAGAACCCCGCGTCCCAATACCAACCCGGAGCCCAGCCACCGTAGCCGGCATATTGCGAAGCTAGATTGATATTGGCTTCGGCCAGGTACTGGGAACGTAAGCTGCTCCAGCTATAGAGTGAGTCCTCTGCTTGATCGCGGTCAAAGCTCACGCTCTTAACCGCCTCGTTGCTCGCCAACTCAACCTGGCGGTCGCCCTTCAGTTTGAGCTGCTTCTGCACATAGCCGGTTTCGATGAGCTCAGCCTCTCCCTTAAATACCCGGACGGTGTGTTTGTCCGCGTCGAACGCGTAGAAGCCGTTTTTCAGCAGGCGAGTGTTGGCGCCCGCCGCGGTCACTTCTATGTTGTTCCGAGGGTGGATCTCATCCACCTCAATGTCCGCCCGGCCGCGGTCCACTTCTATCCGCGTGTTCAACAGGTCTGGCGAAACCATCCGCACCGCACTGTTTTCTCCCACGCGGAGAAAAACACCGGGGGTAAGCAGCAGCTCGGCCCTGCCGTTTGCTGTTTCGAGCACCTGGCCTGGCTGCAGTTGAGCCGAGCCGACCGATCTCTGATTTAACATCCGGCCTTCAATCGAGGCCGAACCTTCTACGTAGTTGACAGTTCCTGGAACGGCTGGGTTTGCAGTCTGTGCTAGGGCTACAGGCGCGCACAAAGTCGCCAGGGAAAGCAGGATCGCTTTCAACCTTGGCATCGCTTTTATTTCCTCTCTGGTTGATTAGACAGTAAACAGGCGCAAAAGTTGCGCAACCGCAGAGGCAGCTGCTAAATCACCCGAATCCTCAATGATCTTCACCGGCTCCCGGTTCATTCGGCACTCGATTGGATGTCGGGGAACCTGCTTGCAAGCTATCAACCACCGCATACAAGTTTTGAGGATGGATTCGGATCACGCCGCCGCGAGGAGTATCGATGTCAGCGATAAGAAAAAAGGAGAGGGAGACCGCAAGCGGCAGGATGATCGAGAGGACCACTGCTCTACGGTGCATCCCGTAACCAAGCAGCAGGTTCGAGAGGACGGCAATTAAAAACATCAGGCACCAGGCCGCGATTGGAATGCGATTCCACCACGCGGCCTGGGTGTAACCTTGGGCATTCAAAACATCATTCATGCCGGACGAGGCAAGGGCGGTGAGAGGAGACGATTGCAATTGTGCAGCTTGGGACACTAACGCCCACATCTGATTCTGCATCCTTGCCGTATCTGCATTCAGCCGCCGTAGCTCCGCCTGGTTGCGGGTGGTGTAGAAATGAATGCGCAGGCCGGTATATTGCCGCAGAAGACCCTGTAATTGGCCGGCATCCGCTGCCGGCAGGAAGTCCAGACGCGCATATTCCGTTCCGATTGAATTGGCCTCCTCCTCTTCCAGGTGCTTTCGCAGATCGTACCGTGTGGTGGCCATGGAAAAGGTGAAGCCTATCAACAGACCCAGCAGCGTAAGGGTAGCGCCGACAATGGTCCCATAGTCTTCGCGCACGCTTTCGGGAAGCTCATGCCGGCGAAAGGTCAGCGCCATACCTGCCCAGGAAGCCAGCCAAAGCAAGAAGAACGTAATCACGAACAAGGCGAGAGGATGATCCAGGAGAAGCATTCCTTGTTTTAGCTCATCGGCGAATAAATCGCTTGCGGGAAAGGCAATCGCCGTTTCAGAAAGTGCCTCCGCTTAGTTCCAGGTGAAACTGATTTGCCACAAACACGGCGTGAAGCTGATGGGTAAGAGTGTCGAACCGCCAGCCTGCCAGCGGCTTGGAATTCAGCAGCACGCCCTGAGGTGCTGATTTCATCCAGACAACTACCTCGTAGGGCCGGCTCGCCGGCGAAGTGCCATCGATCCGCAAAGTTCCACCGCTGCTCCGCGCCTGCGCCTGCGTACCGTCCGGGAGCGTAAAGCTGCCCACTTTGTCGTCACTCGCAGGCGGGTAGATCTTCCATACGAGCGACCCGGAAAGTAGATTTGGATCACTCCAGTGCAACGACGCCACCTCATCCTCCGGCTTGAACGGGATAACGGAGCCGGCCCGGACCAGGAGCGGAATTTGGTCGATGGGCGCCGGGACGGTTGCATCGCCGGCTCCTGTATAGCGTTCCCCGGTCCAGTAGTTCAGCCACTCGCCTCGAGGGAGATATAGCTTGCGCGAGGTGGCTCCCGGCTCAATGACCGGCGCAACCAATAAATCTTCTCCCAGCAGATATTGATATTCCGCGGTGGAGCTGCGCGGATCGTCGGGATACTCGAGCACAGTATGACGCATGATGGGCACGCCGGTGCGGTGTGCCTGTTCCGCATAGGTTGCAAAGTAGGGAAGCAAGGTGCTGTGCAGAATGGCATATTTTTTGAACAGCGCTATGGTTTCCGCGTCGTACCAGAGGTTCACCGAAAATTGCGGCTTCGACCATACGTGGTCTCGCATGACCGGTGTTAGAGCGCCGAACTCCGCCCAGCGCAGCCATAGCTCTTTCGAATTACCGTCGCTGAGAATGTCCGGACCCCAGGTGGAATAACCGGACATGCCCGCGGTAATGCCCGCGGTTACGACGGAAGGTAGCCCTTGATCGCGCGACCAGTCGTGAGCCTGGTCCGCGCCCCACAACACTGGACTGAATGCTTGCGTGCCTGGAGAACCGGAGCGGGAAAAAGACACCACTTGCGGGTTCATCGCCTGCACGATCTGGGTTGTGATCTTGTGATACAGAAGTGGATACACTTCCACCAAACGCGTTCCATCCCCGGCAGCAAAGTGATCCGTATCGTCGACCCATTCCCCAAAGTCTTCCATCCAGCCATCCCAGGCCTGGTCGTGCACTGCGTGGGTGAGCATGGTCTGCCACCAGTCCACGGTGCGGGGATTGGTAAAGTCCAGGTTGCCCGTTCGTACCGGCTCAAAGCCTGGCCCGTGGGGCAGGCCATCCGCGCCAGTCACCAGCAGCTTTTCCGCTACACTTTTTTGATAGGCTTCGCTTGGACTAGGGTAGGGCAGCATCCGCTCGCGGATATAAGGATGCACGTAGCCCAAAGCTTTGAATCCCCTGGCATGCAACTCATCATTGAATGCGTGGGCATCGCCGTAGTAGCTGGAAAACCAGAAAGGCCAACCTAGGTTATCGGGTTCGTCCAGCTCATCGAAAACCCACAGTGCGCTCGCCGGGATGCCTTCTTCGCGGACTCTCTGCGCCAGATTGAGCACGGCATCTTTTCCTTGCACTGCGTTGATCCACGGGCCGAAGGTCCACAAGGGCGGGTTCTGAGGCCTCCCGGTGATCCCGGTGTATTGTTCCAGGATCGCCTTTCCATCCGCGCCACACATCAGGTAAAAAATGACCGCGTGATTCGCGGTCTCGAAGTCGAAGGAGGAGCCGGCCTGGTTGAAACCGAAGCGAGTATCGAAGATCGTATCAGCGTACAACCCTAACCCCGTCGGTGTGTAGACAAACGGTATGGCCACGTAGACCCAATTGTGCCCAGGCTCGCCTGACTTGTCGGCCGGCCGCACATCGAGGTGGGTGTCGGCAAGTCCCGCCTGGAAGAATCGTTCTCCCAGGCCGAAAATCGGGGCGGCCCCTTCCGCATGCATCTTGAGCGAGTCCGGCCCCGTCCACGTAAGCCTGACCAGGGAGGGATGCAGGAACTCGACCTTGATGGTGCCGGCGCCAGGTGTTGCGATTGACCATGTACCCTGTTGCCGTTGGATGCTGACTGGTTGCGCTGGCGGTACTGGCACAAACGAGAACACCCAGGTTGCGCTGGTGAGCAGGTTGACCAGGGTGAGTGTGGCCTTGGATTTGTCGACGGTAATTTCGATCGCTTTCGTGCGCAGTTGAAGCAGTGGACCCTTATCACGAACGTGAACGGGTAACGCTCGATCGGGAAGTTGTCTTTGCCCGGTTGCGATATACGCTAACGATGGCGACGGTTCACGCAGCTCTTCGATCATCTTCTGGTACTCGGGCGACCCCGAGTAGGTACCGGACTGAGCGCAAAGAGCTAGCGGGAAGAGCGCCAGGCTAATTCCCAGGAGCAAGTTGCGAAAATCAGTCAATGCAGATCTCCCGCAGACAGCTATTCCTAAGGTACGACGAATTCTCCATGGGCATAGCGGGTCGGGCCATAACTGATTTGCTTTACAGGATCTGAGAGTACCTGGGAAAAGAACCGCAGGGCGCCTCGCCCGGACGCAAAAAATCCGGGGAAAGCAGTGGAGGGACCTGCGGTTCTTTTCCCCTGAGGTACGTCTTTCGCGTCCCAACCCGAATTTTCCGTACTAGTGAATACGGCTGGCTATCACCTGGGTGTCGGTCGCATTTGCCTGGATACTAGTCGAACGCAGCAACACCTCGAACGGGGCGAGAGAGCCATCCGGCCGCCGGGCATGTTCGAGAATGGGAGTAATGGCCTCAGACCGCATGAGCGCTTCTCCCGCAGCCTGTGTCCCGGCCGCGTCTAACCCGCCCAAAATCAGCAAGCTCCCATAACCGCTTAGATTGGGAGCGAAAATAATGACTGAGTACGTTTCGTGAATAGGTTCATTCCAGTGGCTGGAGTATGAGGAGGGTTCTCCTGCTTGCGGCTTACTGTTCACCACCGTGGCGCCCTGCATGCCGGGATTGCACTGGATGCGAAAGTTGGTCGTACCGTCCGCGATCACAGCCCAGGGATTGCTGCACGACGAGCCGATGATGATCGCGTTTGCCCGCTTCAGGTCGTCAAAACGGAGATCTCGCGGAAACCGCAGAAATACATGCCCAGGATTGAATTCAGGCAGGCGCGCCAAGGTAGCAACCATCTGCAGGTTGATGAAGTCGGTGAGCTGCTGGGATCGTAAGTCGGACCCGCTGTGTGTATCGATACCTGGCAACGGCCGGTCAAGGTAATCAGCCTTGAGGTAGTCTGCCAGCGGCAACGGTTGATGCGACAGATCTTCGATCAGATTCAGCCCGGCATCTGGCGGGACAATGAAGGTGTCACCCGGGCCTTGCAGCATGGCTTTCCATAGCAACTGCGCCGGTTCTGTGGAGTAGCGAGCTGCGACGATCCGCGACTGCACCAAGCACGTGAGCCAGATGAGACCAGCGCTATAAACGAACAGACTCAGCAGGCGCGGCCAACCCCACTTTGACGGAACTGAGGGTGTAGCCAAAGCAGCCGGCCTTGGCCGGTCCTGAGCGAGCTCCGCAGTCATCGCAAGCACCCTCTTTTCCAACGCCGGAGAAGTAAACGCCGGGAGATAGCTACCCAGCGGAATTTCTATGCGGATCTCGTGGTCGATTCCGTCACTGGCAAAATATTCCGTCAAGCGCTTGCGCAGCTGACGCGCATAGCTGCGGACAATGTTGTCGTCGACTGTGCGATAGCCGTGTGGACGGCCAAACACGTGCACCCCGATCTGCTGTTCGGTGACCTCGCTTTGCCGCCCCGCAATGGTTTTCGCAACGATATAGAGAAGGAATTGGGAAAGGCGCGGCGACTTGCAGAACTGCGGACTGTCGACGATGCGTTGTGCGAGATGCCAGCGTGGATCGTCCTCCAACTCGGGCGCATGTCGCAGGGGTTCGACGCTCGAGACAAAGTGGGTGTTGACGGCTTGCTCCAGTCCGGTCTTTTCCATAGCGATGAGCAAAATGAAGCTGGCCCGGTTTCATCAGCCTAGAAGTTCACCATTAACGATGGGTAAATTGATGTCGTTACCACGAGAGCAGTTGGATGATTTGCCAGAATTTCACAAAGCGGTAAGCCTCTGAATTTGCAACAGCTACGAGCGCAGCACACACGTGTATACCCCGGGTACACCTGTTCTGCACACCTTCCACAGGCGCACGCGCTCGGCTTAGAGTGGCGAACAGCCCGACCTTATCTCGAACATTTTCCGGAGCGCCATCGTGAACCTTAAAATAAGATTTATCCTGACAACCGTCAGGCCAGTGCAAGTGTTGCTGGGTATCGTGGCAGGATTGCTCGCGTGCTGTCTTCTACTATCCACTAGCAGTCTGCAGGCCCAGGTCAACACTGGCTCACTGAGTGGGCTGGTTCTGGACTCGAGCGGCGCCGCTGTCGCCGGCACCGAGCTAACCGTAACCTCGGCGGATACAGGCTACAGCCGCACCAGCAAAAGTCTGGGTGACGGCGCCTATTCGCTGCCCGATCTACCCATTGGGAACTACACCCTGATCGCATCTGCTAACGGTTTCTCGCAGGTTGAGCAAAAGGTGAAAATTGGAGTGGGCGAGCGCATTCGGCTTGATTTGCGCCTGACCGTCGGGGCAGCCAATCAGACGGTCGAGGTCAACGCCACCGGGCTTGATCTGCAGCGCGACGATGCCTCGATCGGTATGCTGGTCACCAGCGATGTGATTGAAGAGACGCCGCTTTACCTACGCAACTGGGACGATCTGCTGCGCGTCGTGCCTGGCGTTCAAATCAGCCGCTACACCAACCAGAGCGGTGCGACCTCCGCCGGCCGCACGGGAGACTTCAATGTAAATGGAGTGCACTCCCTGCAAAACAACTTCATTCTCGACGGAATCGATAACAATACGTTCTCAGAAAATGTGCAGGAACTCAGCACCGAGGCTTCGCACCCGTCGGTAGATGTGATCGCGCAATTTAATGTGATCACCAGTCCCTACTCCGCCGAATATGGCCGCTCTCCGGGCGGCGTGGTGTCAGTGAACACACGCAGCGGCACCAACAACATTCACGGCGCTGCCTACTATTATGTGCGTAACCAGTATTTCGACTCGTTCGACTATTTCACCAAGCAGACGACGGATGTCAAGCCGGAAAACAATCAAAATCAATACGGGGGCAGCTTTGGCGGGCCCATCAAGAAGGATCGCATCTTCGGATTCTTCAACTACGAAGGAACGCGGATCAAGCAGGGTCTATCGCGTATCTCGACCGTTCCGCTGGACAATGAGCGTATCGGCGATTTCAGCACCACCGCGGCTGCCAATGCCGGCGTGTCTCCGTACGCCACCGTCTACAATCTTTCCACCTGCTCCGCACCCTACACCGCAACCAATTGTGTTCCGTTGGTGAACAACAGCTTCCAAAGCGACCCGACGGCTAAAATCGACACTGCCGTGGCCAAGCTGATCGCGCTTTTCCCTGAGCCCAACGATAAACAGGGCGGAGCCACCTTTCCAGAGTTCAACAACTTCGCCCGCACAGGCGCGGCCACTGATTTCAATAGCAGCTATGACGGCCGGATGGATTGGACGCCATCGCAGAGACAACACGATTTTTGGCCGCTATAACTATTTCACTCGCACGCGGCAAATCCCGGGCTATTTTGGCGGCCTCGCAGACGGCACCGGCACTTCGGCTTGGGGCAACCAGGCTCTCAAAGGATCCAGTTTCGTATTGGGTTGGACCCACATCTTTGCGCCGACTCTGCTCAACGACTTCCGCTTCGGTTGGGTGCGAGATACTTCCTTTGGCAAGCAGCAGCCTTTCGATCTACCGCAAACCGCAGGACAATTTGTTCCCGGCATTCCCAGCAATCCGGCGATCGGGGGCGGCGTATCGCTTACGGCATTCAACAACCACACCTATCTTGGCTCGCCCGACTTTCTGCCCAAATCGCAGGTGCCTATGCTGTACCAGTTTGACGACACTGTTTCCTGGACGAAGGGACCGCACAGCTTCAAGTTTGGAGTCAATATATTTGCCCCGATGCGCAATATCTTTCAGGACGAGCCGGGCACACGCGGCGATCTGTATTTCTCCGGTGTTTTCTCCGGCCTGGGCAATCCCTCGGGCATCACCGACTACGCTGACGGATTATTCGGGGCGCCGTACTACACGCAGTTAACCAATGTATTTTTCGTCGACCAGCGGCTCTGGATGGCCGCGGGCTTTGTCGAAGACGACTGGAAAGTGACGCCGAAGCTCACTCTGAACCTCGGCCTGCGCTATGACTTCGGAACTCCACCCTACGAGGGCAAGAACGAGCTGGCGAATTTCAATCCTGACGGCGCAGGCTCCCTGACTTTTGCCACCGGCGGCTCATTGGGCAATCGCTCACTCGTAAATCCAGCGACGACGGACTTCGGTCCCCGTATCGGTATTTCCTACTCGGTAGATCCTAAGACGGTGGTGCGCACCGGATATGGTGTCTACTACACGCTGCTGGAGCGGATCGGCAGCGAGAACCAGCTGGCGCTGAATCCTCCGTTCCTGGTCAATAAGACTCCATCCAGCAATACCGTGCCCGTGCTTCAGCCTGAGGTTGGGTTTCCAGCAAACTTCCTCGATCCTTCCACAATCAACCTGAACGCACTTCAGCAGTTTCACATCCGCTCTGTGGATCCAGAGAAAAAAGAACCGATGGTGCAGCAATGGAGCCTGGGCGTCCAGCGGGAACTGCCCGGCAGATGGCTGGGCGAGGTGGATTATGTCGGCACCAAGTCCACCCACAATAACCTGATCTACGATTTTAATCAGCCCCTCATCGTCAATAATGTCGTCACTTCTACCATCCCGTACCCTAACTTCGGGCAGGTGGAATACACCGCCCCCATCGGTTACGGCAATTACAACGGGTTGCAGGCAAGCCTTACTCATCAGATGTCGAACGGGTTGAGCGTGCACGCTGCCTACACCTACTCGCGCAGCCTCGACAACACGCCTGAGGAGTTGGAGAACAATCCCGGTGGCCCGCCCAACGGCCGCAATGAGAGCTCATGGTATGGGCCGAGCGAATTCAACACTCCGCAGCGAGTTGGCGTCAGTTACGTTTACGAATTGCCTTTTGGAAAAGGGAAGAGCATGTTAAATTCCGGCCCGTTGTCATGGGCGTTGGGGAACTGGAGGACTTCCGGCGTGTACACGTATTACAGCGGCGTGCCCTTTACCGCGACTGGGGCAGCGAAAGCAGCTTGCTGGACCCTTATGGCTATGCAACAGCTGTTCCTAATCAGGTCGGCAACGGTCCATTACATCAATAAGCCATCCTGCTGGTTTTATTCCAGCGGCACCGCCGGCTGCAAGCCTTATAGCTCAGGCCTGAGCGATGCTTTTGCTGATGCTGGCAATGGTGTGGTTGGCAACGGCACTCGCAACTCCCTTAATTCGCCCGCTACCGATGTCTTTGATGCTTCGCTGGTCAAGGATTTCCCAGTGACTGAAAGCCTGAAAGCCGAGTTCCGCTGGGAGGTTTTCAACGTCCTCAATCACCCGCTCTTCGCCGCGCCCAGTGGAGATGTAAGCACCGGGGCCGCGTCACAGATTACTTCGTTGTCGGGTGATCCCCGGGTCATGCAATTTGCTCTCCGGGTAGACTTCTAATTCTGGGCGCGCCAGATCTCCCAACGCCCGTGTTGGGAGATCTGGAATCTCAGAACTATTCGGTTGAGGAGCTGGCTTGGACATCATGAAGCGCTGGGGTCTGTGCTTTGTCCTTTTTGCTTTTTCCTCCTGGGGCCTTGCGCAACAGGATCTGGTACTCACAGGCGACGTCAAGGGAGCGCAGCACAAGACATACTTTGACGTCCCGTTCACCGTGCCTGCCGGCGTACACCGCATCAGCGTCGACTTTCACTACACGGCGAGAGATCAGCGCGCTACTTTGGATCTCGGCATCGCAGATCCGCATCGCTTTCGTGGAGAAAGCGGGGGCAACAAAAGCCATTTCACTATTGGCGAAACCGATGCAACGCCGTCGTATCTCCCCGGGGAAATACCTGCCGGAGAATGGCGGCTTATCATCGCTGTCCCGAACATGCGTCCCCAGGTAGTTTCACACTACACGGCGGAAATACACTTCAACTCGCGCGCAGAAGATTCAGCGTTTGCGGTGCAGCCTCTGGCTAAGGGGACGCGCTGGTATCGCGGCGATCTCCATATGCACACCGGCCAAAGCGACGGCAACTGTAAGAGCCAAAGCGGTCAGAAGGTGCCCTGTCCGCTCTTTCTCACCGTGCAAGCGGCCGCGGCTCGCGGCCTGGACTTCATCGCCATCACTGACCACAACACAGACTCACATTATGCAGACGAACGCGAGTTGCAGCCCTACTTCGATCACCTGCTACTGATCCCCGGGCGCGAAATGACGACCTTCCACGGGCACTTTAATGTATTTGGTGTGACGCAATTCATCGACTGGCGCGTGGATCTCAACGGCATGCTGCGAGACGCACGTGCCAAGGGCGGCATCGCCTCGATCAACCATGCCGAGGCTCCAGAAGGCGAAGACTGCATGGGTTGCCGCTGGATGCCGCCTGCGGACGCGGACATGGGTCTATTCAGTGCCGTGGAAGTGATCAACTACGGGGAAGTCATGTTCTCGAGCGCGAAGTACTGGGACTCGCAACTGCGCGCAGGCCACCGCCTGGCCGCGGTCGGTGGCAGCGACAATCACAACGCGACCATACCACCAGGGGACGAGAGCGCGATTGGCTGGCCGGCGACGGCAGTCGAAGCCGATGAGCTTTCCGTGCCCGCGATCCTGGATGCGATTCGCCGCGGCCGTACCTTTGTCGACCTGACAGCTTCGCGGGACAAGACTCTGGACTTCGAGGCCGAAGCGGAGGGTGCTTCGGCAAAGATGGGCGGCACGCTGCACACAGCCCAGGCAACTCCGATTCACGTAAGCATACATGCGATTGCAGCCAGGGGATCTGTGGTTCACCTGCTGCTGGACGGCGAGGATTCAAACACCGCCCTCCCGTTGCAGGGAGACACCGCGAACACTACGATTAACGCGGGCGCAGGACGACACTGGCTCCGTGTGGAAGTGCACGATGAGAGCGGCGTCACCGAGCTGATGAGTAGTCCGCTCTACATTAACTTCCCAGAGGATTAGCAAGACCATGTTCAAAAGAGTGCTGGCTCTCCTGATGTGCTCCGTGTCTTTGTATGCGCAGCAGTCGCATCCTGGTTCGCGCACGGTTATGGATGCGCACAACTGTTATCCCTACTTCGAGTGGTGGGGTGACCGAATCGATCGTGCTCTTTCGGCGGGCACTCCATTAGCCATTGAGCAGGATCTCGCCTGGTATACCGATCCTAAGACTGGGCGCAGCTGGTCGGTTGTCACTCACGGCGAACCCACTTACGGCAATGAGCCCACCATGGATCAATATTTCTTCGAGCGCGTTCGCCCCATCGTAGAAAAGGCACTGCAGGAAGGTAACCACGGCAACTGGCCCCTCATCACGCTCAATCTGGACTTTAAAGATGACAAGCCGGAGCATCTGGCGGCGGTACTGGCTCTGTTGCGCAAGTACCAGTCCTGGCTGACGACAACGGTCAAAGGAGCTGACGATGCGGAGGTCCAACCGCTCGACGTAAAGCCGATCCTGGTGCTGACAGGCGAACCCGACGCACAACAAACTGTGTTCTATGATCAGCTGCAAACCGGGGACCGCGTGCTGCTTTTCGGCGCCATTCACACCGAAGACAAGGAACCGACTGCTGCGCCGGAAGTCCTGGATCCCGGAAAGGCTACCAACTACCGGCGCTGGTGGAACAATCCGTGGAAGGTGGTCGAACCTGGCGGCCAGCCAAACGCGGGGGAATGGACGCCGGCGAAAATGGACCGGCTCCGCGCACTTGTGGAGCGAGCTCATACCAACGGCCTCTGGATACGCTTCTATACCCTCGACGGGGCAACCAAGGCGCAGCTCAGTTGTAATGGCTGGTTCCATGATTACAACTTCGGCTCGCTCGATACGGCTCGGGTGCGCTGGCGTGCTGCCATCGCTGCCCACGTCGATTACCTTGCCTCGGACCAGTACGAGCTGGTGGCGAAAGAGATTCATCAGAAGGCGGCCGGCCAAACAAGATGATGCCAGCATCTCTGTTCAGCAACGAATCTCTCTGGAAGCGCCGCCCTCCCCTTTCTCATCTCGACCGAAGCGCAGCGAAGTGGAGAGATCTCTGTGTGGATGCTCTTTCTTGGGAATGTTTTTCGCCAGCGCGTCCTGAAAGTATCTGCCTGCTGATTCTGCTTGCGCTCGTTTCTTTATCCTTGTCTGCCCAGACGCAACCAGCGGCGACCATCCCCAATGGGAGGCAGATCACCCCTGTGGGGGATTGGACAACGATTGCCCCATTTCCTTTTGCGTTAGCCATGCGGTCCGATGGGCAGCAATTGATCGCACCATCGCTGGGCTTTCCATTTGCCCTGAATGTAATCGATCGTCCTGCGAGCGCGGATCGCAATGTAGTGCAGATTCCACGCGGGTTCCGCAGCGTTCCTGGGGTTGAATTTTATGCAGGCGTAGCTTACTCACCCAGCGGGAAGCTGCTGTACGTGGCCACGGGTGACTCCGGCGCAGTGGACGTCATGTCCACCGGCGATTGGAAAAGGATAGCGCGGATCAGCCTCAACGGCGCATCGCAAGGCCATGTCTACGAGGAGAGCTTTGCTGCAGCGCTCACGCTTTCGAAGAATGGCCGCACCTTGTACGTGGTGGATCAGGCGAACTTCCGAGTGGTGGTGATCGATACCGCGACCAGGACCAGGACGGCAAGCCTCAAAACGGGAGTCAATCCAATCGCCCTCTGCCTGAGTCCTGATAACAAACGCCTTTATGTTGCAAATTCCGGGCTATTCGAATACAAGACAATTCCCGGAGCTGACAACGCCGACCGTTTGCACAGTGGGCTCCACTTTCCGCCCTTCGGCTATCCATCCGCCGCCGAGCAGGAGGGAACTTCCATCGAAGGGCGGCAAATTGCAGGCTTGGGCGATGCCAACAGTGTGCGGGGCAGTTCGTTGTGGACCTACGACCTTGGGGGCGGAACCCGAGCCCGGCATGTAGCCTCGCTGCGGTTGGGGACGTCGATTACACCCGCGAGCCATGTAGTAGGAGGCGCCGCGCCATCAGCAGTGGTGGCGAATGACGGCGCGGTCTACGTTGCCCTGGCACACGAAGACGCTGTCGCTAGTCATCAGCGCCGATGGGCACAGCCTGCAGGTACAAATTCCGCTCAGTCCATTTACCGGACCTCAATTCCAGGATCGTGAAGGCACTCCGTTGCGCGGCGTCATGCCAAGTGGACTCGCGCTCACCGCCGGCCGCCTTTACGTAACCGAAGCAGGAATCAATGCGTTGGCAGTCGTCGACACTACCCGCAAGTGCGTACTCGGCCATCTACCCGTAGGTTGGAGCCCCTCCGCAGTCATGGTCTCTCCAGACGGAAGCACGATCTATGTCGCCAACTCCAAGGGTAAAGGAAGCGGCCCCAACGCGGGCAGCAAGTTCAATCCCGCTCTTCATGGTGCTTACATTGGAGAGCTGGAACTAGGCAGCATCTCGGCCGTACCCACCAGCGATGCAGAGAATGCAGAAGCGCAGACAGCGACCGTCGTCCGCGACAACACGATTGCCGGTCTGGAGAGCAGCCCCCTTCCAGGTCTGAAGCATGTCTTCCTCATCATTCGCGAGAACCGTACCTTCGATGATGTTTTTGGCGACCTCGAAGGAGCGGATGGAGATCTTGCGATTGCCCGCTACGGCATGCACGGCCAGGTAAAGGGTAATCCGGCCATGCAGGAGCTGCACGTCACCCCGAACGCACATGCCTTGGCTGCGCGCTTTGCTACCAGCGACCATTACTACACCGACAGCGACGTCTCAGTCGATGGGCATCGGTGGGCCATCGGGATCGCGCCGACACCGTGGATGGCGCAGGCATGGCCGGCCACCTATGGCGGTCGCAGGCACGGTAATCCATTCAGCGAAGCGCCCGGCCGGCGTGCTCTTGGAGGAGCCACAGATGGGCCCATGCCGGAAGACGAGCCGGAGTTCGGCTCACTCTGGGAGCACGTAAGCAACGCGGGACTCAGGGTTCTGAACTACGGCGAGTCGCTCGAAGTGGAAGGCATGGATGAGATGGTTGGGTCCGAGCCCGAAGGGCAGCGCTTGTTCCTGAATGCTCCCGTACCGCAACCGGTCTTTGCCGCGACAGACCGGAATTTTCCCACCGCGAACATGGGCATTCCTGACATCGTTCGTGCGAGCGAGTTCCTCAAGGACTTCGGCACTCGCCTGTCTGCCGGCGATGTTCCAGCGATGATCGTCATGCGCCTGGGCAACGATCACACTGCTGGTCCTCGCCCCGGGGACGGGTACCCGTTGCTCGAGTCCTATGTGGCCGACAATGATCTGGCCTTGGGACAAATCGTCGACGCTGTCTCCCACAGTGCCATCTGGAAGGACACAGCTATCTTTGTCACCGAAGACGACCCGCAAAGTGGAGTGGATCATGTGGATGCTCATCGCAGCATTCTGCTGGTCATGAGTCCTTTTGTTCGCAAAGGATTTCTCTCCCATCGTCACAGCAGCATGGGCAGCATCCAGAAAACGATTTACCAATTGCTTGGCCTTGGGCCGCTCAACCTTGAGGATGCGCTGGCTCCGGACCTGAGCGATATGTTCGCGACCGAACCAAACCTGGAGCCCTACACGGCGCTCCCAACCGATCCCCGCGTCTTTGACCCAGCGCGTGCCCGCATTGCCCGGCCAAAAACAGCCAAGGAAAAGGCGGATCTGGCAGACATCGACGACAGCCAGAAAATCCGTAAGAGCTTTAGCAGTAAGCAGTCTGCGCACCCCGCCAACGGCGCGACTGTGCCCAAGCAGCAATAACCTGGATATTTCAGGCTGACTATCTGCTGCGTGCAAAATTGTTTATGCTTACGGTTGCCTTCCCAACAGGAGAATCAATGGACCGTCGTGATTTTCTAAAGACCGGCAGCGCCGCGGCCGCAAGTGCACTCGTACCAGATGGATTCAGCCAGACTAGCGCTGTGGGGGAGAGCGGCCCTGCTCACGCCGGTCGCATTATTCTCCCGATTAACCGCAATTGGCGCTATAGCCCGAACAATACCGCCGCCGCCCATGGCAAAGAGTTCGATGATTCTCACTTTGACCAGGTGGTCATTCCCCACACCAACGCCAGGCTGCCCTGGCACAGCTTCGACGACAAAGAATACGAATTTATCTCCATTTACAGGCGCCGATTCAAGCTACCGCAAGAAGCCCGTGGCAAGCGCGTTTTTGTCGATTTTGAAGGGGTGATGACCGCGTCCACGGTCTGGATCAATGGTACCCGTCTGGGCGAATACAAAGGTGGTTACACGCCCTTCTTTTTTGAGCTGACGCCGCACATCGATTTTGACGGAGAGAACGTGCTGGCGGTCGACGTGGACTCAACCGAACGCGCCGACATTCCACCCTTTGGCTACCAGATCGACTATCTCACCTTTGGCGGCATCTACCGCGAAGTCGCACTGCGCATCGTTCCGCACAACTTTATCGAGAACATCTTCGCCCAGCCCAAAGACGTGCTGAGCGGCGCGCCTTCCCTCGATGTGCACTGCTATCTGCAGATCTCAGAAGCCATCAGGCAGCCACTGACGCTGAGCGTCGAGTTGCTCGACGGAGACAAAGTCATTGCCCACGGTTCGCAGCGAATTAACACCGCGGCCGTTGCAGAAGAGCCGGCCGAGTACACAGTCGCTCTTGAGAAGCTCCAGGGCATCGAGCTTTGGGATCTAAAAAATCCCAGACTCTACCACGTCCGGGTAACCCTACTGCAGGGCCGGGCGACACTCGATCAAGACACGCGCCGGTTCGGCTTCCGCGAAGCCGTCTTCACCCAGGAGGGATTCCATCTGAACGGTAAAGCCATCAAGTTACATGGGCTTGACCGTCATCAGACGTTTCCCTTTGTCGGGCAGGCAATGTCTGCCCGCGTACAGCGGCGCGATGCCCAGATTGTGCGCCAGGTGCTGCGCTGCAATATCGTCCGCACCTCGCACTATCCGCAATCGCGGCATTTCCACGACGCCTGCGATGAATTGGGTTTGCTCGTCCTGGAAGAGATTCCCGGCTGGCAGCACATCGGGCCACTGCCCTGGCAGGATATTGCAGTGGACAACGTTGCACGCATGGTTCGCCGCGATTGGAACCGGCCGTCGGTCATCCTCTGGGGTGTGCGCATCAACGAGTCAAAAGACAACCACGACTTCTACACCCGCACCAACGCGCTCGCGCACAAGCTCGATCCCAGCCGTCCCACTTGCGGCATCCGCTACTTCCAGTCCTCAGAATTTCTGGAAGATGTTTTCACCATGAACGACTTTGGCTTTCCTCTGTTGCCGCCCAATCACCCGGCTTATCTCAACACCGAGTTTGTCGGCCACACCTTTCCCGCCAAGTCGATTGACAACATGGAGCGGCTCACCGAACACACCATTCGCCATGCGCGGGTACATGACCAGCTGGCCTCGAATCCGCAATACGCCGGTGGCATCGGTTGGTGCGCGTTTGACTACCACACCCATGCCGACTTCGGCTCCGGCGACCGCGTCTGCTATCACGGGGTCGCGGACATGTTCCGCGAGCGCAAGCCTGCCGGCGGTTTCTACAAATCACAGTGCGATCCTGAAGAAGAAGTGGTTCTCGAGCCTGCCTTCCATTGGGCGCGCAATGATGAATCCATCGGCTTTACGAAAGCGCTGGTCTGCTCTAACTGCGACAATCTGAAATTCTATTTGGTGGACAAACTCATCGCCGATGCGCAGCCCGATCGCGAGCAGTTTGCTCACTTGAAGTACGCTCCGTTTTACCCCGACTTGAGCAAGCAGCCGCTTGACGAGCCGTGGGGCGACCTTCGCATCGAAGGCTATATTGGTGGCAAGAGGGTCATCACCCGCAACTTCTCCGGAAGAGGTGTCGACCGCAAGTTCAGCTTGCTGCCGGACGATACCGCGCTGGTAGCCGACGGCGCCGATGCAACCCGGGTGGTGCTGCGGGTGACCGACGAGTTTGACAATATCCGTCCTTACGCCTCGGATCCGATTGTCTTCACGCTCGAAGGGCCTGCCGAGCTCATCGGAGACAATCCCTTCAGCCTGGTCGGAGGCACAGGCGCGGTGTGGATCCGAACCCAGCTGCAGCCTGGGACCGTGCAGCTGACCGCCCGGCATCCGCGCCTGGGCGAACAGCGAGTGACCTTTCAACTTTCCCCTGCGACGCCGGAACAAGCGTAGGGGCGTGCCGGCGGAGTCATCTGCTTTCGAGATTTGGGATGCGCGGATTTCTCCCCTGCTTGCCAACACACAACTCTCAGAGTATAGGCGCAGGCGTGTTCAACACTGTCCAGTAAACACTCAGCTGCTCCGACACCGATACAAATTGATCATAATTCAGAGGCTTGATTACGTAACTGTTAGCGAAGTGATTGTATGCGCCGAGCCGGTCTCTTTCCTCGCCCGAGGAAGTAAGAATAATAACCGGTAAACGCCTGGTGCGTTCATCCTCGCGAATTGCCTCCAGAACTTTCAACCCGTTGATCTTGGGGATGTTGAGATCGAGCAGGACAAACACCGGCAGGTCGTGTGCGTCTCGTGCTGAATATTTACCCCGCGCAAAGAGGTAATCGAGCGCCTCCACTCCGTCGTGTACCCTTACCAGCGGATTCTGGACCTTGGCTTCCAGGAACGCCCTCACAGCCAATTCGGCATCGTCGTCTTCGTCCTCAACCAGGAGGATCACCCTTTGTGAGCCCATCATCGCAACTCCCTGGATAAAAAATCATCTTCCGTGGCCTTCATCTCTCCTGTGGGATTGCTGCCGTTCGGCATACCAGCATGGCCGGAGCCCAACCAGCTCAGGCGCTTTCCTGGCTCCTTCGTCCTGGATCGGCCACAGAAACTGATTCCCTGAATGGCCTTTATGCCACAGCGATTGCTGCTCAACTGCCAGGTCATGAGGCTGCCCTTGCGTTTGGTGCTGCCTCGACTCGATCGGTCATTTGCAATGCGAAATAAAAAGTGGCTCCGTGATCGGGCTCTGTCTCGGCCCATATCATGCCCCCGTGTTTTTGAATGATCCGATGCACGGTGGCCAGACCTACTCCCATCCCTTCGAATTCCGAGGTGGTGTGGAAACGCTGGAATACGCCGAACAGTTTCTCGGCATATTTCAAATTGAAGCCCGCGCCGTTATCTCGCACAAAGATAATCGCCGGTTTACCCGGTTGCTGAATGCTGTCGACTTCGATCACGGCCTTGGCCCGGTCACGGGAGTACTTCATGGCATTCTCTAATAGGTTTTGAAAAACCTGGGCCATCAGGATTGGGTCGCAGTCCATCGCGGGCAGCTTCGCAACGCGCCACTCGACATCGCGTCCTTCGCACTCCGGCTGCAGCATCGAAACCACCTCTTCAACGATGGGATTTAATTCGCTGCGGCGTAGCCGCAAGCATTGTCGGCGGAGTACCGCCAACTTCAGCAACGCATCGATCAGCAGCCCCATCCGGCTAACGGCGTCTTCGATGCGCTGCAAATGCTCTTGTGCTTCCACAGGCATGGCGGGCCCGAACTCCTTGACCAGGATCCTGGAAAAACCAGCGATGTGGCGCAGAGGGGTGCGCAGATCATGGGAAACGGAGTAGGAGAAGGCCTCCAGTTCACGATTGCTGGCCTCCAGCTGTTCGGTACGTTTCGCTATCTTCTCTTCCAGCTCTTCATTGAGCTTTCGGATCACCAGTTCATCCGTTTTTCTGCGAGTGATATCACGGAAGGCGAGCACGCCACCAAGCAGGACTCCGTCCTTATCTATCAAAGGGGAACCGTTGGCCTCAAGCCAAAGCCCCAGGTTGGCTCCGGCGTGACGCAGAAATACTTCGGTGGAAACCACCTCCCCGCGAAGGGTGCGTTCCAAAGGAGTTTCTCCCGCTGGTATGGGCGTGACCGTGTCGGGCAAGTAGAGGCCGTAATGCGCGCTCCACTCCCTGGAGGGCAAGTCCGTTGCCCTAAGACCCATGATTTTTTCCGCTGCCGGGTTCCAGAGGATGAAATTCCCCTGCTGATCGGCAGCGACCAATCCCTCGACCATGCTATCCAGTACGGTCTGGAGCATGAAAGCCTGGCGTTCCAGGGCTTGCCGGGAATGACGCAATTCCTCCGCTTGCATCGCCAGCCGCTCTTCCGTCTGTTTGAGTCCGCTGATATCGGTGTTGGTGCCGAACCAGCGAACCACTCGGCCCTCCGCATCTTTCAGCGGCATCACGCGTGTGAGGAACGCACGAAACAGTCCGTCCGCGCCGCGCAGGGGAAATTCCATCTCCAGAGGTTTGCCCTCGGCAATTGCACTCGTCCACCGCGCCAGCACTTCGGGGAGGAAGTCGGGATGGTGGACACTTTGCCATCCCCACCCCTGCATTTGCTCGAGCGTTGTGCCGGTGAATTCATACCACCGCTGGTTGAACCAGTAGATCGAACCCCCGGCCCCCGCTATCCAGGCCAGCTGGGGTATCCCGTTGGCCATGGCCAGAAGCCGCTCCTCGCTCTCGCGCAAAGCGGCTTCGACCTGCCTGCGCTCCGTAATGTCCTGCGACGTACCCACCAGCCGGATGGGCTTGTTGTCAGCGTCATACTGCAATTCGCCGCGGCGACTGAATACCCGGACCGCCCCATCGGGTAGCAGGAGGCGAAAATCCATATCCGCGGGCTTCTCTCCCGCCGCACACGCCGTCATCCAGTCCCGTATCAAAGGCCGATCTTCGCTAACGATCAGGCTGAGCAGCGACTCCATCGTGGGAACGAACGTCTCCGATGAGACTCCGTAGAGGTGATACAACTCGTCCGACCAGATGAGGCCGCCCGCCGGATCCTTCAGGTCACAGGCCCAACTGCCGATATGCGCAATACGTTGCGACTCCGATAGACGACGTTCTTTCTCCCGTAGTGCATCTTCCGCCTGCTTGCGCTGGGTGATGTCTCGGGCAATTTTGGAAGCGCCAACTATGACGCCATTGCCGTTCCGGATCGGGGAAATAGTCACCGAGACGTCAATGGCCGTGCCGTCCTTCCTGATCCGCACCGTTTCGAAGTGTTCAACGCTCTCCCCACGCCGGATGCGGCCCAGGATGTCAGACTCCTCCTCAATGCGCTCCGGGGGCATCAGCGCCAGCATTGGTTTTCCCATCATCTCCGCTGCCCGGTAGCCAAACACTTTTTCCGCGCCACGATTCCAGGCGGTGATCGTCCCGTCCAGGGTTTTGCTGATAATGGCGTCGTCGGAGGAGTCCACGATCAGGGACAGCCTTTCCCGCATCTCTTCTGCCTGCTTTCGCTCCGTGATGTCGCGAAGGATGATCGTGAACATCCGGCGGCCCGCAATTTCATACTGCGAGATGGCGGCTTCGATCTGAAATTCAGCACCATCGGCACGAACCGCCGTGAGCGCATCCCGAAGGCCCATGACCTGGTTCGATGAACCGTCTGAGTCCAATCGACCCAGGTGAGGAATGAAACTCGTAATTGTTCGCCCTACTGCTTCGTTCCGTGGGCATTGAAACAGCTTTTCGGCGGCTTGGCTGAACAGGACGATGCGCTGCTCGTCGTCCAACGTGATGATCGAGTCCATGGCCGACTTTATGACCGCCGCCAGGTGGCTCTCGCTCTCCAGGCGGGCCGCTGCCTCGGCTGCGAGGGCTGCGGTGCGTTGCTCTACGCGCTGTTCCAGATCGGCGTTGAGGGCCTTGACCTGGCTCCGTGCTCTGGCGCTGACGCCGATCTCCCGGCTGACCGTTACCCCGGCAGCGATCAGGAACATCACACCCAGCAGTGAGCCCAACGCGATGATCACGCTGGAGGAATGCTGCGCGGCGCGGGCACGCTGCGTTCGCAGCGCCAGCAGACCTCTTTCCGCCGCTTCCATCTGTTCGACCGTGGTGCGCGCCGCATCCATGTCGTGTTTTCCGCGTTCAAACAGCGCCACGCTGGGGAGGTTCCCCGAGTTCTGGCGTGTCGCCACGATGGCTTCTACATCCTTGACCTGCTCGTTCGATTGCTCTTCCAGTACGTTCAAGCGCTGCAGTTGGTCCGGAGTTGCCAGCAGAAGGTGCAACGCGTGCACATCCTGAACGAACGCTGCTCTTCCTGACTTATAGGGCTCCAAAAATCTTGCGCTTCCGGTTTCGGCAAAACCGCGTCCTCCGGTTTCCACGTCCAGCGAATGGCGGAGTGCGCTCTCCAGATCAGTCATCACTTCGTAGGTGTGAGCGACCCACCCGGCGGTCTCCGTCGCTTGTTGCGCATTGCGCCAGGAGAGGAAACCCAGCAGTCCGGTCAGAAGTATGGCGAAGGCCAGGGCGAACGTCACCTTTCGCCTCAAATGCGCGTCCTCTGCCGACTCTTCGATGCGGTTTAGCGGCCGGTCCAACTGCTCGGAACTCAGTTGCTGCGCCTCCTCGATCTTTCTCCGTTCGATCTCATCGTGATCGACGCTGGCAGCGGTGGCAACACCTGCGCAACGCCGCACGAGGCGTGGGTCAGCCCGTTCGTTCATGACAGCCGCCATTCGCGCATTTCCCAGGTAGCAGAAACCGGCCAGCGTCAGCTTAAGAGCACGCCAAAAAGGGCACAGGCTCCGCACCAGAAGTCTAGCCACCATATCGGCATCGAGGAGCACGCCTTTAATGCCCCTTGGTCAAGAAGTGGTCGAGTCGAGGTGTCTCAAAACGGGTCCTTCGTGAAGCGCCGCTCCCGCGAAGGCCGGTCACGATATTGCTAAAGATTCTGATAGCGGCTGGTTGTTCCTGCGTGGCCTACTGATCCTACTTGGCGTTTAAGCATTGAGAATTCCATCACGACCAGCGGTCAGGCATTTCAGCCCGGCAAGGTTGGCGTCGATGCCCACGTCGGTCATCATCTAAGTCGAAGGAACATCTACAGCGAGGAATGCTTTGAATCTCTCAAAGAAAACAGTGACTGTATTTGGCGCGTATGGGCATACAGGACGCTTTGTTGTTGCAGAGCTGCACAAACGCGGATGGAAAACCATCCTCTCTGGACGCGACGCCGCGAAGCTCAACCAGGTAGCGGCGGAGTACCCGGAATCCGACGCGCGCGTCGCCTCGGTGGACGATGATGGCTCGCTTGACCGCGCAATGGCAGACGCGAGTGCGGTCATCAATTGTGCAGGACCTTTTATCGACACCGCCATTCCAATCATTGAAGCAGCGCTGCGCGCTGGTATTCACTATTTCGACGTGGCTGCGGAACAGGCAGCTGTTCTGGCTGTCTTCGAGCGATTCTCACCTGCCGCTAAGGAGGCGGGAGTAGTCATCGCTCCCGCGATGGCGTTCTACGGTGGGCTGGGAGATCTCCTGGCGACCGCAGCCATGGGAGAGTGGAGTGTCGCGGATGAAATCCTCATCGGCGTCGCGCTCGACGGTTGGAAACCTACTCCGGGAACTCGGTTGACTGGCCAGCGTAATCCTGGCCGGCGTTTCATCTTCTCTGACGGCAGGTTGGAGCGCTCGGATCCGCCGCCACCTCGCACCTGGAAGTTTCCCGCCCCATTCGGGCAGCAAAATGTCGTGGGTCTGTCTTTCGCTGAGACCATTACCATCTCACGGCATCTGCGAACGCCTCAGATCCATGCTTATATGAATGACGCTCCAATTGCGGACATCCGCAATCCCAATACGCCGGCGCCGGCCGCGGCTGACGAAACCGGACGCTCCTCTCAAATCTTCCTTATGGAAGTGATCGCGCGAAAGGGAGATGCCGAGCGCCGGGCCGTGGCGCACGGCCGGGATATTTACGCCGTCACCGCGCCCATTGTGGTCGAAGCGGCACAAAGGGCGGTCAACGGGTTGGCCAGGACCAATGGCGTCGTCGCAGCCGGCCAAATCTTCGACGCGCGAGACTTTCTAAGCTCGCTCGCTCCGGCGCATCTTTGCTTTGAGGTTCAGTAAAGAAACCGCAGGTTGCAACCGCAGATCCACGCTCGATCATTCATCGATAGTTCCGGCCTCTCAGCAGCGACCGAGCGATATACTGCTTACGTGATCGGTGGATCAATGGCATGGAGCCGAAAAACGCACCTAAGGACGTACCGGAAGTTGTCGCGCACTCTCTGCTGAAGTCTCCGACGGTTACGATCCGGGACACAGTGTGCCGCGGCAGCTGCAGTCACCAGAGCGCGGAGGAGTGCACGGCTACCACGCAACTGGTGTTTCCTTATCGCGGCGTTTATGTGCGGCATGTTGGGCACAATCAGTCTGTAGCTGAGGCAAATCAGGTGCTGTTTTTCAACGCCGCCGAAGGTTACCGGATCAGTCATCCTGTGCCGGGTGGCGATGGCAGTCTGACGCTGGTCATTAGTGAAGCACTGCTACACGAAATCGCGCCTCCTTCGTCACTGCACGACGGCGCCGCGCTTGCGTTTCGACAGCCTCGCCTGCGCGTCGATCCACGCGCGCAAGTGCTGGTTGCTCTGCTGCGGCACAGCCTGCGGCAGAAGATCGCCGAGCCCCTGGAGGCTGAGAGCCTGGCCCTGACCCTGGTGCAGCGGGCGCTGGGTCCACGCACCACGCATACAGCCGGCGCCAGTGTCGGACGCCAGCGGCTGGTGGATCGGATCAAGCTCGTGCTCGCAAGCGATCTGATGAGGCGCTGGACATTGGCCGAGATCGCCGCCGAAGTACGTGGCTCTCCGGTTTATCTCACCCAGGTCTTTCAGCAAGTGGAAGGCTTGCCCTTGTATCGATATCAGTTGCGGTTACGGTTGGCGCGGGCGCTAGACCTTCTCGGGCAATACGACGACCTCACTGCGCTAAGCCTGGATCTTGGCTTCTCAAGCCACAGCCATTTCAGCGCCGCGTTTCGCGAAGCTTATGGCCACTCGCCTTCGGAATTCAGACATTCAGCGCTACGTCGCTAGCGCCTGCCCCGATACAACATCACTAAAGATTTTGACAGCGAGCCTCTCTTGCTGCGTGGCCTACTGATTCTACCCGGATCGAGCCCGGGACTTGGAGGAAGGTTATGGGTGAGAGAACTTGTGCGGCTTGCGACTGCCAACTGGATGCGGATCCGATCAAGGTGAAGATCGGTGGTAAGACGGTTGAGGTTTGCTGTGAGGAATGTTCAAACAGGTTGAAGGAAGCGCACGTTTCGGCGACCGGGACGAGGAGGGACTGAGCCATGAGTGAAAACAAACCCCTACCGTTTCGGCGTAGCGTAGAGACCCCGTCGGGCCGTATCAGCTATCTGGAACAAGGTATGGGACCGACAGCGTTGTTCGTGCATGGTGTGCTGCTGAACGGATACCTCTGGCGTCACCAGTTGACGGAGCTATCAGACATCCGCCGCTGTATCGCAATGGACCTGCTTGCCCACGGCGACACTGAAGTCGCGCCTGGCCAGGATGTATCGGTGACTGCCAATGCGGAGATGATCAGGCAGTTTCTTGATGCATTGAACATCGATCAGGTGGATCTCGTGGGCAACGACAGCGGAGGCGGTATCGCCCAGATATTTGCCGCACTTTACCCGAATCGAGTACGCACCCTCACGCTCACTGACTGCGACACGCACGACAACTGGCCACCCGAGGCATTCAAACCCTTTCTGGCAATGGCAGCCGGAGGAGGCCTGCGCGGGACGCTTGATGTCATGCTATCGGACAAGAGCGTCTATCGATCGCCGCAAGCTTTGGGACCGGCATACGAACATCCGGAACGACTGACGGACGAAAGCATCGAAACGTATCTGCGGCCGTTCGTTAAAACCCAGCAGCGAACCCGCGACCTCGAACACTTTCTCGCTGCGTTCGACAACAGGCACACGCTCGCTGTTGAGGACCGGCTGAAGAAATTGACGGCGCCGACGCTGATTGTCTGGGGGACGGATGATATCTACTTCGACGTGAAATGGTCGTACTGGCTGACGGAAAATATCCCCGGCGTTCGGCGTCGTGTCGAGCTCAAGGGCGCGAGGATTTTCTTCCCTGAGGAGCGCTCGGAGGAGTTCAACCAGGAGCTGCGTGCACATTGGCAGGCGGCACAGTAGAAGAGCTGATTTATAAGGAGACGAAAATGACCGACCAGGCGCGCAAGGCCGAGCGATTCCGGGGATTGCATATTCCCGGAAAGCCGCTGGTCCTCTTTAACATCTGGGACGCGGGCAGCGCCAAGGCTGTAGCTTCGGGCGGCGCCAAGGCAATCGCGACGGGTAGTTGGTCGGTCGCCAATGCCAACGGTTTTGCCGACGGCGAGCGCACTCCGCTCGCCCTGGCGATCGATAACCTGCGCAGAATTGTTGGTGCGACACAACTGCCGGTGACCGTCGATCTCGAGAGCGGTTATGGCGACACGGCTGATTCCGTCGGGGAAACGGCTGCGTCTGGCGATCGACGCAGGAGCCGTAGGCTGCAACCTGGAGGACAGCTTTCCCTCGAATGGAAAACTCCGCGAGACAATTAAACAGACCCACCGTATCCGGCGCGCTCGGCAGGTTGCTGATGCGACGAATATTCGTTTCTTCCTCAATGCCCGCACCGACATCTTTTTCCAACAGCCCCCTGAACAGCACAACGATGCTATGGTCTCTGAGGCCGTCGATCGAGCACACGCGTATGCAGAAGCTGGAGCTGACGGACTCTTCGCGCCTGGTCTGGCGGACATCGTTCTGATCGCGCGCCTGGTGGAAGCTTCGCCTCTTCCGCTCAATATCATGGTAGGCGATCTGACCCCACCCTTGCGCACGTTGGCAGAGAATGGCGTCGCAAGGGTGAGTCATGGCCCCGGTCCGTACCTTATAGCGATGAAGAGGCTGGAAGAAGCGGCGCGTGCCGCGAGCGTATGAGGCGATGGGCCGGCGCGATAGTTTGTTGCAAGGTTTTACTCAGCAACAGACAGATGCAGGATCCCCAGAGCTTGCTTTAGACTCGGGTCATTTGTCGACATCCTTTGAACCGGGATAAGAGGCTTTATGAATCCTCTCTCCAAGGCAGCCCGAACGGTACCATGCTGCTCTACAATCTGGGCGCAATCCAGGAAAAGAGTGGAGATTTGATGCACACCGGCCTCTCCTATCGATCGGTCCACCCTTAACCATAATCAGAGCCGTCGCGTATGCTCGGTGCGCGGATTTGCCATCATCGCTTCTCCGTGACTGATCATCGATGATCCATTGCCGATAATCTGATCACCGGGAACTCGACTCCGCCAATCTGTCGAATTCAGTCGAGGCGTTTGCTTCATCAAAGGACTGTCGCTGCTCCGGATGGCTAAATATCGGCAAATCTGCCAAGGAACGGTTTACTGTGGGGTTAGCCAGGTCTGAGGCGTTTCGCTTTTCTTATCAGCCAGACGCGGGTGGTGTTCCGTCACTGCTCGATAGCAACTCCTTATGCCGGACGTTCTCTCCAGTCCCTGCACTTCGCAATTTCCGCGCGTGTGTATGCTTGTTGATCGTGCTTTTCAGCTCCCGCGCCCTGCTGGCGCTTGACCCGGACAAGCACATCGATCAGTACGGCCATGACGCCTGGACTTCGCAGCGTGGTCTCCCCGGAGAGGCCGTTTACCAAATATTGCAAAGCCCCGACGGATATCTCTGGATGCGAACTTCTGCCGGCTTGGTTCGATTCGATGGCGTTCGATTTGTCGCCATGGATGCGACGATCGGCGGCGGACCAGTCAGAGCGATTTCCATGAGCGGCGACGGCGACCTGTTGATTCGCACCAATTCGAAAACGTTGGTTTACAAAAATGGAATCTTTTCCGACTACTTAATCTCCCGTCCGCTCCCCGATGGCGACACTCTGGCCCTCTTTGAGAGTAAGGAACACGAGGTTTTTGTCGGCTCCGATGACTTCATCTTTCTCCTCCAGAACAAAGCAATCCAAATGCTCATGCGCGGGACGAGCCACGTTCCTGCGTTCGCCGAGGACGATCAGGGAAGGGTTTGGATCGGCGGGGAACTCGGGCTCTATAACTACTATCGAGGCGCCCTTTCCACTTCCATAGACAGATCGCGCATCGCCAACCGCGGGTTTATATCCGCATTGGCTGTAGATCACGGGCATGACCTCTTGCTTGGTACATGGAATGGGCTCTATCGCAAGGGTAGCGGTCCGGCTCTCCTACGTGTGGCTCCCCAAGCCATCCGAGGTCACGTGCAAGCGATTCTGTATGATCGCCAGGGCAATCTCTGGGTAGGTACCGACGAGCGGGGGTTGATACGCGTGACCGGCGATCAGGTTTCGTCGTTCGATGTAGCCGACGGCCTCACCGACAGCAAAGTGCTTTCGCTCCTCGAAGACAGAGAAGGAGGACTGTGGGTGGGGACAGCCAGCGGACTGGACCATTTTCGTAATACCAAGATCACCAGCATGACTATGAAAGAGGGGCTCCCCTCGAATGACGCGAGAGCGGTTTTCGAGACCCGGAACGGAAATTTGTATGCCTTCTGCATTCCCGGAGGCCTGGCCCGCATCAAGAATGGCGAAGCCCACGAGATCACCAGGAAAGGAGGGCAGTCGTTCCAGGGAAATGGCATCTTTGAGAGCATGGATGGCAGCCTGTGGATGGGTATGGTGGGGGGTCTGACCCGATTCAAGGACGGGAAGTTCACGGTCTATGATCCGGATGGTCGTTTTTCCAAACATTTCATCTCCTCCATCAGTGAGGACGATGAAAGTCTGATTGTCACAACGTCGCAAACAATTGCACTGAGATTCAAAGATGACCTGGTTAAGCCGTTCACCATTCAGGGCAGAACCACGCCGCTTTCGAGTCCGGGCAACTATACGTTTACCATTTATCGCGACCCCACAGGGACACTTTGGTTTGGCACCGTGCAGGGACTGTTCAGGTTTGCCGCGGGCGATCCTCCCATGGGCGCACGTCGGACTCAGGTGGATTTTCCGGTCACCTCCATCTCCGATGATCACCTGGGAAGTCTCTGGCTAGGCGGACGGACGCCAGGACTCACGCGATTTCGCGTGAGCGACGGGCGTGTGACCCACTATCGTAAGAAGGACGGCCTTTTCGACGGCTCTCTTTCCCAGGTTCTTTTCGATGATGAGGCAAACCTCTGGATCAGTACTTCGAGCGGCATCTACATGGCCAATCGGAAAGATCTCGATGACTTTGCCGATGGTCGTGTCTCCACCGTACGGACCACCATCTATGGAACCTACGACGGCATGAAGACCAGCGAGGCATCCCTATCCGTTGCACAGCCCGCTGGCTGGCGAACCAGCGATGGACATCTGTGGTTTACCACGACCAAAGGCATCGTGGTTGTGGATCCGCGCCAGATCCTTCATAACGACATGGTTCCACCAGTCGCGATCGAAAATGCCGTGGTGAACGATCGCACCATGCCCTTGGGAAATGATCTTCAGATCGCGCCAGGCAAATCTCGAATTGAGTTTCACTACACCGGACTTAGCCTCGAGATTCCGGCCCGGGTCAAATTCAAGTATCGGCTCGAAGGCTACGACCACGACTGGGTTGACGCCGGCTCAAGCCGCACAGCGTACTATACGAATCTTGCGCCGGGAAGCTATCGTTTTCAGGTCATCGCCTGCAATGACGATGGCGTGTGGAATAACCAGGGCGCCTCGATTCATCTTTTTCTCAAGCCCTACTTCCACCAGACGCGATGGTTCTATGTCCTGTGCGGGCTGACGATCATTCTTGTCCTTCTTGCCAGCCAGCGGTTTTACACCCGGCGGCTGCGCGCTCGCGCCGAGGAACTTGTCGGCATGGTGCACGAGCGGACGAAAGACTTAAAAGCCGCAGAGCAGGGGGCAGATTCAGCCAACCGGGCCAAGAGCGAGTTCCTGGCAAACATGAGCCATGAGATCCGGACCCCTCTGAATGGCGTCATCGGTATGACAGAGCTTGCCATGTCCTCAAGCGGCGCCGAGCAACAGGAATATCATTCCCTGATCAAGTCTTCCGGCCAGGCCCTGCTCGCCATCGTCAATGACATCCTCGACTACTCCAAGATTGAAGCCGGCAAGGCCACGCTTGAATCTATGCCGTTCGACCTGGAGGAAATGGCCGGCAGTGCGATGAAGAGCATGGCGAGTAGCGCCCACAAGAAAGGCCTGGAGCTGACTTTGCAACTGGACTCGGATGTTCCCTTGGACCTGCTTGGCGATGCTCACCGTTTGCGCCAGATACTACTCAACCTGATCGGGAATGCCATCAAATTCACCGAGGCGGGTGAAGTAGCAGTCGCAGTGACTGTTACCGATCTTCGCGCAGACAGACCCGCGTTCCATTTCTCCGTGCGCGATACGGGAATCGGATTAGCGGCCGAGCAGCAAAGCAAGATCTTTCGCCCGTTCGAGCAGGCCAATAGTTCGACCACCCGCAAGTACGGCGGCACGGGTTTGGGATTGGCCATCAGCTCCCGCCTGGTCGAGATGATGGGCGGCGAGATCTGGATCGACAGTGCACCCGGCCAGGGCTCTACTTTTCATTTCACCATCCGCTTGGCAAAACCGGCCACACCAGTGGAGACTCCAGTTGGCCAGAGTTGGAAAAACTTGCGTGGGCTGAGGGTCCTGGTTATCGACGACAACGCGACCAATCGGGGCATTCTTCAGCAGATGACATTGCGGTGGGAAATGGAGCCGGAACTTGCGGATTCGGGACCTTCGGCCCTCGAACAACTGCAGAGTGCCACCCGGAGCGGCCGGCCATTCGATCTGATCTTTCTGGATGAGCAAATGCCCGGCATGGATGGCTTTGAGGTTGTTGCGCAGATGCGCGCCAAGCGAGCCTATTACGGTCCCGCGATCATGATGATTACCTCTTCGGACCAGACTTCCAGCTTGGTAAGGTGCCGCCAGCAAGACATCGCCGTCCACCTGACCAAGCCCATCCGCTTTGCCGAAGTGCTCGCGGCAATTCAGATAGCAACGGGCGTGACAGAGGAACAAAGGCTGCCAATGGCCATTCCGGGTGCCTTCCTACCGTCCGAAACTTCACTCGATATCTTGGTAGCGGAAGACAACCTCGTGAATCAGAAAGTCGCGGTAGCCATGCTGGAAAAGTTGGGTCATCGAGTCACACTGGCCAGGAACGGCTCGGAAGCCGTTGCCAAATGGGCCCAAGGAGACTTCGATCTGATCTTCATGGATGTTCAGATGCCGGAGATGGATGGTTTCGAGGCAACCCAGCAGATCAGAAGCAAGGAAACAACCGGTGGTCTCCACATTCGGATCATTGCCATGACGGCAAATGCGATGAGCGGTGACCGCGAACGTTGCGTTGCCTCGGGCATGGACGATTATGTCTCCAAGCCGATCAGCCGCCGATCGCTCGAAGAGGCGATCGAGCGCCTCCAGCCTTCGAAGCTGTGAACCGCTCGTACGTTCAAAGCGTCATCGGCGAGTGGGTCGGTGGCCGTCGGCTCTCCTGAGGTCTTCCGATAGTAGTGGAACTGCCCCCAGCAACGCAGCGTTTCCACCCAGGATTGCCGCGCACACCCGGGGTGTTCCCCAACTCGTCCATGCGTGCTTTTCCACGTGTTCCTGGACGAATGGCAGGATGACATCCGCGTTTTGCATGACGCCTCCGCCGAATACGACCACCTCCGGGTCGTAGGCGTGAATCAGCGCAACCGCGTTAGCCGCCCATACGTTCAAGCAATGCTGCCGTACTGCACTGGCGACGGCATCTTCGTTTCGAGCTGCGGCGAAGAGCGCCTGAAAATCGATTTGCTCTACGCCGGCCAGGCTGGATTTGTCGAATCCCGGTGTCTCTCGTACGATCCGTGGCAATGCCCAGCCTGAGGCTTCGGCTTCGGCGCATCCAACATTGCCGCATGCGCATTTGTGCCCCCGATAGTTCACCGGCAAGTGGCCTCCGAGGCATGCGGCTTGAGCATGGGCGCCGCGCACCAATTTTCCCAGCATCATTGCGGCGCCGCCGATTCCGGTGCCGAGCGTGATCATAACGACATCCTGCACGCCTTGGGCAGCCCCCGCGTATTGTTCGCCAAGCAGGGCCATCCGAGCATCATTCTCGATCCGAAGACCAAGGCCGAATTGCTCAATTGCCCATTGCTTGAGATCGAGATGAATCGCATCTTCATATTTCTTCAGCGTGGAGAGAATGCGGCCGTTGCGCACATCCACTATTCCCGGGAACCCGATTGCAATGCCGTCACAATCCGTCCGCAGTTGCGCCACTCTCCTTCAAGAGAGTCCGAAGCGCCTCCGTGACGCAAGGCAAAAGCGATTCGAGAGATCCGGCTAGCTCTGAATCGAGCGATGTCGAACCCAGCAACTCATTGTCCCGGACGACTCCACAGCCAATGTGTGTGCCACCCATGTCAAGCGAGAGAGCCAACATCTGTGTGAACTCCAGCTTTGGAATTAGCGCAAGTAACGGGTTGAGCCAGCCAGGATAAAAATCGCGAGCACGAGCACGGTCACGCCTGTCCACTGGATGCGGATAGGAAGCGCTCCGCAATCTTTCCATTCGCCCGTAAACATGCCCAACATAGTCGCGGTGATCACGATAAGCGACATGAATAAGGGCCATCCAAGAATCGGACCCCAAGTCCCCAGTTGGCTCGCTGCCAGTCCATAAAGCAGGGTGCTTCCAAACCAGAGGACGGCCATCATCGCCGCCAGTGCCCAATGTGAACGCCCCACTCGGTACCTATCTCCGGAATGATTTCGCTTCATCAACCAAGCACAATACAAAAGATTCGGAACTGCGCCGGCAAGCATCAGCGGCAGCCAAACCGCGTTGATCGCGTTGAGCTCGTTTGCGCCAAAGGAGCGAGCCACTTTAATCAACGGTGTCCCGAAAGCGACTCCGAAATTCATGAGCGATGCGCAAAGACCGCACAGAATCGCAAGCAGCAGCCCCCGCGAGGTCCGTTTTTGTGAGGAATTGGACTGCGCGCTCGGTCTCTCTCGCATCCTTCCGGCGGCGGCACAGAGCATCACGCCCAATAGGATGAGAGCAATTGAGCCAAGCACCGCATACCCTGCGGCGCTGTTGAGGGATTCCCGGTGCAGAGACACCATCGGGATCAGGCTGCCTACGGCCGCAGATGTTCCCAAGACGATAGAAAATGCGAGTGTAATCCCGATCATATCCACCGCAAGGCCGAAAAAGACCTGCGCTACTCCCCAGCCCGCACCGAATCCACAGACTTCGAGAATTATCTCCGGCGTCGCCGAGCGGTAAACCATCGACAGATTAGGGATGGTCGCGAGGGCGGCCGCAAAAGGCAGAACCACGAGCGCGAAAACTGTCCAGGCGAGCCAGGTGTTCTCCCAGGCCCATTTGCGGGCGTACTTCATCGGCATCGTGAAGCTGGCGTTTGTAACACCGGCAACAATGAGGGTTGCGATCCCGCACGAGGTACTGCTCATGATGGGCTTTCTTCCGCTCAGCTTGGGCCAAGTTAACGGCCGGAATTTTCAAGGCCGGCCCAAAAGCTTAGCAGCAAACATCGAATATGTGATGCTTATCCCATATTATAGTCATATTATGCAATCTACAATAGTATAAAAGAGCATTATATGTGATTTTTAGATCATAACGTCGACCAGGAAGTTGCGCCACAGCCGCGTACTAGCCGTTGCCGGGGAGGGGGCGCAAGCCACAGAATTTTGCGCCGTTTCACTCATGACATCTTCTCTTTCTGATCTCATTGTGATTCTTTTCTCGTCTTTCGAGCGTGTCTGACGACTGTACGCGCACGGAGATGTTATTGTAGGACGCAGCTACACGATTAACCTTGTTTGGCCAGGCAATATGCCCGCGAAGAGCGACAACCTGATTGCACGTCACGAATACATCCTTCAGCGCTTGCAGGAGACAGGCACCGTCGCGATTGACGAACTCTGCACGACGCTCGGAGCATCGATCGCAACCATTCGCCGAGATTTAGAAGACCTCGAAACACGATCTTTGCTCAGGCGCACACGCGGCGGCGCAGTACGAATAGGACCACTGTTCTACGAGCCGTTCCGGAATGACAGTTCTTTCCAGGACAAGGTGAGCAGCTTTGCCGAAGAAAAGCGTCGCATCGCCCTCGCGGCGGCTAAACTCGTCAGCACGGGTCAAACAATCGCATTGACCGGAGGCACCACAACAACCGAAGTGGTTCGAAGCCTTAAGGTGCTCAGCGGCATTTCCATCATCACCAATACCGTGAATGTGGCAATGGAATTGAGTAACAGGAAGGACATCGAGGTGATAGTGACGGGAGGGCACCTCCGCGGAACCTGGTTCACTCTCGTGGGTCCGCTCGCAACCGCCGCGGCCGAGATGCTGTTCTCCGATATCATGTTCATCGGCGTCGACGGCATCGATGCGAAACATGGGTTGACCTGCACGAATTCTTCCGAAGCCGAGGTTCTGCGCAAACTCGTGCACCACACCAAAATGAAAGTCGTGGTAGCTGATCACAGCAAACTCGGTTCTGTCAGCAAGTATCTGCTCTGTCCAACCAAGGGAATAGACAAGTTAGTTACCGATACGGGCGCGTCTGCTTCAGCAATTGCACCCTTCGAAAAACTCGGAATTGACGTCATCCGGGCTTGAATTCGATTGCAGCCGAGACTACGTGTTCAGGGCTTCAATGCGCAGGGTGACCAATTCCCAAGCGGGTACTTCCACCTGTGTACCGAGTCGTTCAAGCGGTTGTTCACGAAGGTCGCTACGCCAAATCTTGATAGGCGTGTGGTCTGTCCACGTCAAGCTGGCTTTACGGTTTTCTCCTGAGGCGCCGAAAAGCCGGACAATCCACGCGCTGCCGTCCGCACTTCGCTTGCATTCCTGCAGAACCACATCTTCCTGATCTATCCGGAGCTTCAGAGCCGTTCGAGATCGCTGCCCCTGTGCCGAAGTGACAAGGGGCTGTGACATGCCAATCGCAAATCGGCTGGCAGCTGCGGGATCGTAGCCGCCGTGCGGACGAAGCGCGTACCGAAACTCGATGAGTCCATCCTGATACGCGCGATAATTCGTTCCCCAATGATTGTTAATGACCCAGGAATAAAACTTCTGTGTGGGCTCGATATGCTTACGCCAGATCTCAGGATGGGTTTGCGAGCCTAGCATGGTGGCCGAAAGGTAGCCGATTTCAACCAGAGGCGCATCAAGTGTCGCACAGGTGACGCCGTACTCCGCGTTTGCTACATCGATCCACCGGCCCACAGACAACCAGTTCTTGCAAGATCCCGGAAGTTGATCAATTTCAGGACGCATTACTGCAAGAGGAATATCGATGTGAATCTGACCGTTCTCGATGGCAAACGGAAATGCGAATTGCATGCTTTCCTTGGATTCATGCTGCGCAAAATCTCCCGCAGGCCCACCTTTGCCCGGGTGCGGATTCAGGGGTGCGCGTTTCTTATTTACGGTGTTGGATAGTTCGATCCAATCCACATAAGCCTTCAATCGTACGCGACGAACAAGGTCCACACACCCCGGCGCGGACGACTCGATACGGATCGTGGCAACGAGGGGACCGGGGTCCTCGATTGCGATGCGCACAGGCCCGCTCGTGCTCACCTTCGATGTGTCCTTGCCTTCAAGGAAGAGGTACTCATTTACAGCCTCGCCTGAGCTGGTGTCCACAAGGTTGTGCGCTATCCTCCTGGACGCCAGCTCGACGATGTTGCCGTCCTTGCTGTCGACTTTCGCGCGCACAACACCGTTATCCAAGACTCCGTCCTGCACCGTAACGCGTTTTGCCGGAGCATGCGGCGCTGCTGCCGAAAGATGAAAACTGGCACTTCCCAGCGCAGGAACATTCTCTGCGAGAAAAGCCAATTCTCCTGTTGAAAGACGTTGTGATGGAACAGATGTGCCGTGTTCGTTCTTCACATGATCTTTGCCTAGAGACCTCTCCTTCGAGATCAGAACTACTTCTGTCCTCAGCCAAGAACAGGTGTTATGTACATCTACGGTTGAGTTGTCGCTCTCGCTTGCGTACGCCTCGAGCACCCCGTCGAGGAGCCTCTTTGATTGATTCTCGGCGTCAACTGCGAATTGGCGCTTAACTTGCCACTGTTGTGTCACAAAGGGATTCTCAGAATCCGAAACACTATTCCACGCTCCCCACGTGTGTTCCGAATACAACAAAACATTTCTCCAGGCTGCGTCGAAATCAGCGTCCTTGTATGCCTGGGGCGCGAGGATCGTAGAGAGTGTCGCTGCCTGAACCAAGCGCTCTGCTGCTCCGCGGCTCATTCGTGTCTCTAAGGCCGATGACCCTGCTCCATCCTCCCAATAAGGAGTCAAGTCGCCCTTCAATTCCGGTAGTTGGTGGCCATACTGTTTCTCGAATGCCGCAAACGCATCGCTCGTTGTCGAAATGGAGAAGCGCGGCCATTCGTATTCTTCATTCCATTGCTTCACGAACTCGCAAATGTCCGGATCAGGGACGGCATTGTCGCCGTGGCCCGACCACCGAATATAAGAGATTTGATAGGGGAAATTGATCTCATCTAATCTCGCTTGATACTTGTTGACCCACGTCGAGTCCAGCTTCATGATGTGCGACATCGCATACCCGGTCCACGGAACCCAGAAAAGCACTCTTTCATTGCCTGAAGGAGATACCCACCAGAATGGTTTATCCTGCCACTCGACCATAAAGGTCCCTATGCGGTCGAAGAAATTGGGAGCAGCCGAGAAGTAGCGGATGCCCGCTTGAGCCATCGCTGAGACCGTCCCCCAGGTATATCCGGGAACATCGCTGATCATGGCTGAGTCAACGCGGACTCCGCATTGATCGCCTAATTCGGTTGAGTAACGAAACAATTGCAGAAGTTCTTCAGGCCGGCAAAGGCCAGTAAGCTCGTTCGCATACATCCCGTTGATCCCGATCCAACCCTTCTTCACAGCGCTGATCAGCTCTTCGCGCTCTGGCTCGGTCTTAGTTCTCATGAACAGATCTGCTCCCCAGAGAACCTCAAGGTTCCAAACGAATCGGGCTCCTGGCGGGTAGTTGGCCGTGTTTCGCGCCAGTTCGATCCCCTTGGAGATATTTGCCACTTGTTTTGCTTCCACATTGCCTTGGAGATCGGTATATCCAAGGTCATGGTGAGAATGAGGCAGGATGAAAATCTGGACTTTGCGTACCGGTTCTACGCGAACTTCGGCCGAATCCGACTTGCCGGCGATTTCATAGTCGACAACCACTTGCCTGGCTGTTTCAGCCGGATCGACGAAGACATTGAACGTATGTGTCCCTGAAGACAGAACACGACGTTCGACTTCTTGATGGTCGGCGCGTACGACCAACGTTGCGTCCGTTCCGGCGTGCGCGATCGTCAGTTGGATCGGTTGGACAAGTTTCCCACCTTTATTCGCTATCCCGCGAATTGGCAGGGCGAAGCTCGACTTTTCTTTAGAAGTCTGATCCTGGCCAAGAGCCAGGATCCGAGGCGGCGCACAAATGATTCCGGCTGTAGCCGCAATTCCTTTTATGACTTTTCGTCTTTCCATACTCGGCAAGAGATTCTCTTTCCGTGCTCTGTCCTCTTCACTACTCGCCATGGTCAGGTTCCTCTGTTTTTCGGTTTACTCTGGGCTTGATTGTTCTCTCGTTTAGTCATGGGAATGCAGGCCGAGCACACTCTTGAGTTTTTGATCACTCAATTCATTCACCGCGTCTGCACCTGAAGAAGCCAACTGCTTCGAAAGCGCACTGGCCTCTTCCGTTTTTCCCAGGGCGAAGTATGCCCGTGCCAGGTTGTACGTGGCGCTCGCAGAAGATGGATCAATGCTGTGAGCCAATTCGAGATCGCTAACGGCGTCGTTTAGATCGTGTTGTTGCAGCCGGAGTTTGCCGCGAAGGGAAAGCGCCTGAACCTGCCTGGGATTCATGGCAATCGCACGGTTGAGCTCGGTCAACGGGCTCGCAATATTACTCGGGTCAAGCCGCACCGTAGCTTCCGCAAGAAGATAGTTCAAATCAGAGTCCTTCACTCCCGCTCGCATCGCGCGCAAGATTTCGTCGCGGGCATCCGCGTACCTGCCCTCTTTGTACTCGGATACAGCAAGAAAGAATCGTGGTGAGCCGTTGAGAGGCGATGCTTCGATCGCAGCCTGGAAATCCACCCGAGCCTTGGCAGTTTCTCCAACCAGGGTATGTGTGGCACCGCGCACTACCAGCACCTCCGCATTTCGTGGAAAGGTTGATACTGCCTTATCCGCAACCTCTACTGCATCCGAAAGCCTTCCCACGTCGCATAAGAGCGTGACGAGATTCAGATAGGCTAGCCGATCGTCCGGATGTTGCTGAATCTCGTTTGTCAGGACCGTGAATGAGTTCTGATAGAGCCCCAGCTTCGAATAGCTCACCGCCAGGAGATTCGCCGCGTCCTGGTCTGGGTTCTGCCTTTCGCTGTGCGTCAGCGTTTCGACAACCGCCTTATAATCCCCGAGCTCGAATTGAGCCAGGGCGATTGCATACCGGTGAGTCTTGGCGTTGGGCACCTCTTCACTTACTGAATTGAATTCGTTTAGCGCCTTGCCAAAGTTGTGCGCTCGCCCGTAAAACCAGCCTAGATTAAACCTGTCGATGGAAGGCAGCGCCTTACAACCAGCGAGCCGGTCTAGTTCCTGTTCGGCTTGATCGTACCGTTGGCGTTTTAACTCAGCGTCGGCCAGTCGAAACACACTTTGCGCGTCGCAGCGAACTCCGGGTGGCTGTGAAAAGCACCATGTATTTGGACAAACCATGCACAAGCACGCAAGCGCAACCCAAGAGAGCCTGCGAGCCAATGTGCGGCATGATCGGAAATGCGGTCGTCTTGTCATCCTTTTGCGCCGGCCGGTGTTTTACGTGCAAACGCCTCTCTCGACACGACCCCTTTCTCTTCGACGACCGTAATCAAGTGGTCCGCGGCCTCGTTCTTTAGAAATTGGCTATGCCCGCTCGGCCAGAAGATATCGATGTCAGCCGTGGCCGTGCTGCCGAGCCCGAAATGAAGTCGCGGGTCATTCGCTGAGTAGAAACTCGATTGACTTGTCACCGCTTGTGCCTGTGTTTTTCCACCATAGTGCACCAAAACGCGCGCCCCAATTGCACTGCGATTCGATAGCCCGCCAATAAGCTTCACCTTCAACCAGTGACTTGTTCCGCGGATGTCGTTCCTCAGCAGGGAAGGCGGTTCATTCATGTTCACGATGAGGATGTCGATATCACCATCGTTGTCAAAATCCCCGAAAGCGCAGCCTCGGCTCGAGTGTCGCTCCGTGATAGCCGGTCCGGCCTCCTTGCCCAATTCCTCGAATGTGGCGTTTCCCAGGCTCCGGAAAAGAACACGCGGGCATTTATCAGCGTAACGAGGCAATTTCCGCTCTACCTCCGGATATACGCTTCCGGCGACAATGAAGATATCGGGATGTCCGTCGTTATCAAGGTCGACGATTCCCGCGCCCCAACATGTGTAACTCGTCTCAATGCTGATCCGGCTCGAGAGCGTCGCATCTGAAAAGTTTGCCTTCCCATCATTTTGAAAGAGTTCGGCCGTGTCTTCGACGAAATGAGTCTTCAAAAGATCCAGGTGACCGCTCAAGTTGAAGTCGCCGATTCCGACCCCCATCCCCGACTGCTGTGCGCCGTCGTCGTTGAGCGCCACACCGCGCAGGATCCCTTCTTCGCGAAAAGTCCCATCACGGTTATTCATGTAGAGGCGGCTTGGAGTCGAATCGCAAGCAACATAAATATCCTGCCAACCATCCTCATCGAAATCAGCAGCCACTACCGTCATTCCATAGCCTTGCGCCGGGCCCGATATCCCGGCCTTTTCGGTGACGTTTGTAAAGGTCCCGTCGCCGTTGTTGTGGAAGAGGACGTGTTGGCTTGGAAACCCGGGAGGAAGCCCGCGGGGGCCGCAATTTACGGGAATTCCCTTCCAGTTACAGTTTGGGTTGTCACCGGGCTTGGGAACGGCGCTTGGGTCGAAGCGAATGTAATTGGAAATAAAGAGATCGAGTCTTCCGTCCCGGTCGTAGTCGACAAACGAACAGCCGGCTCCCCAGCTGAACTCATCCGAAGCGATCGACAATCCTGCCTGCGCGGTGACATCGGTAAACGTTCCATCGCCATTGTTTCGATACAGCTTGTTCTCGCCATAATAGGTGCAGAAGATATCTTCATTGCCGTCGTTGTTGTAGTCACCAACGCACACTGAGTTCGCCCAACCGACGTGATGAAGTCCGGCTTTCTCGGTCACGTCTGTAAATGTGCCGTCGCGGTTGTTCTTGTACAGCCGGTTGGTTGTGCCCGGCGGCGCGCCGGTTAGCCTGGTGCCGGTCAGCAGGAAGATATCCATCCATCCGTCGTTGTCGTAGTCGATAAAAGCGCAACCGCAGCCGTCTGCCTCGAGGATGTAGTCTTTGCGATCGACTCCGCCGTAAATCACGGGAGCGACCAAGCCCGCGCTTGCTGCGACGTCTGTAAAGTAAGCAGCAAAAGGGCGTCCTGAGGTCGCCGGTCTGGGCCGTTGCGTCAAGCCACGCGACGCCATCCCGGATTGCGCAAGAAGACGGGGTGCGAATGCGGACGCACATAGATAAGAAAGCATCCGGCGACGAGAGATATTCATTGGCTTGTTCCCGTGATCACCTTGCGAATCCCTTTTCGACGGCTCTGCAAAGCGGAGTATTCATTTCTTCCAGCCCGGCGATCATGCAAGCGCAAGGCCCGCCGCTAGCGGCGGGCCCGTGCTTCACAACGGGAGCGATCGAGGGTGTCAGAATTGAACCTTCAGACCGAATTGAAGCAGGCGGCCGTAACCGTTGGTGCTGGTGATCTGGCCGAAGCCGCTGCTTCCCACCGTATAGGCTGAGGGTGGCGTTCCGAATGCGGGGCTATAGTTTGTGTGGTTGAAGATGTTGAACGACTCCGCCTTGAAGACCAGCTTGCTGCTTTCAAACAAGGGGAAGGTTTTGGTCGCGTTCAAGTCCACGTTCGCGTACGACGGATTGTGCAAGTCGTTTCGTGACTCGTTGCCTCGCGTGAATTGAGCGGGCTGCGTGAATGCGGCAGGGTTCAGCCACTGCTTCAAGGTTTTTCCTCCTCCTCCGCTGGACATATATGGATTCGCGCCGGTTCTCTGGGCCCTTTGATCCGGCCATCCCGTGTTGGTGACGTCTCCATTGGCAAAAACATAAGTAGGCGCACCCGAGTCGAGGGTGATGATGCTTCCCACACTCCAACCGCCCAGGGCACCTTCGGTGAAGGCGTTGGCGCCGTTGAGGAACGCTTTGCCCTTGCCGAACGGGAGTTGATAGATGCCGCTGAGTACGAAGATCTGCGAGCGATTGTAGTCGGACGGACCCCAGTCCGGGCGCATGTCGTAAAAATCGACCGGCGAGCCAGTGTATGGGTCCGACTGCCAATCCATGGATTTGGACCAGGTGTACGAAGCTTTGAAGCTCAACCCCGAAGACATCTGTTTGTTGAGCGCCACCTGCAAAGCATTGTAGCTGGAAGGCATTCCGTTCAGCGAATAGTTGAAGGTGCCGTATTGCGGATAGAGCGCACGCGGTTGGATCGCTCCGGGACCGGGCGTGGTAGCCGTATTCGTAATAGCAGCGACGTAGCCGTGCCTGCCGACGGAACCTACGTAGTCGGCCTTCAACGTTAAATGGTCTTGCAGTTGCTGTTCAATGCCCAGGTTGTACTCGATGGAGTAGGGAATCTTATTGTGTGGGTCTGCCCCATAACTAACTCCAAATGGGTTGTTCGATCCAAGAAATGACGCCGCGGCCGGCAGGGCACTCCAATAGGCGTTGGTTGGCAATCCGATATCGAGGCTGTTAAGGGTCGGCAGTGCCGCACCGGGCCAGGAGAGTCGAATGTTTTGATTCTCCTGTATTAGCGTGTTGTTGTGATCGTCGAGGAGGGCGACTGCAGTGTGAACCACGGTGTGATTTGTCGCCCTGTAGGTTAAGCCAAAACGCGGCTCCCACCCGTTGTACTGGCTGTAAAAGTAACCGCTCGGACAGGTTGACTTGGGAAACTGCGGAGGTACGGCTCCGGTGATGCAGACTTGCCCCGTTCGCCATGTCGAGTCCTGATTCGACGCGGTGGTAATTGGGGGGAGACACAAAGTCCCAGCGAATGCCTGCGGTGAGCACCAGGTTGCGCGTCGCTTGCCACTGATCCTGCGCATACCATCCATACCAATTCACGGTTTGATCCGCCGCGGTGGCGCCTACCCAGGGGGCATACTGATCGAGTGTGCCGAGCATGAAGCTGGCGGGAGAGAACCCGGTGTTGTTTGCGGTGAGTCCATTTTGCGCGGTGCCGGCTGCGGAGAATGACGCCGATATGCCCCAGCCGTCGTCGAAGCTGCGGATGTGGTAATACATGCCGCCTACGCCCAGCGTGTGATTGCCCATCACCTTGGAAAGATCCACGTGATAGTCACTGTTCTGCATCGGACCTAGCGGTATGGCAAAATTCGAAATGCCGTTGTACCCGTTTGCCCAGGCCCAAATTTGGAGCAAACACTTCGCCGTCATGCTCGGGAATTTGCGCAGTCAAGCCCATGGCCGTCACCAAAGCCGGATCCGATTGTCCATCGTTCACAAAGTTGTTTTGCCAGGTGTATCCGTAGCGAAAGTTCAGGATGGTTTTCGGATTGAACGAATGCGTATAGCCCAGCGCAGCCACCTGAGCATAGTTATGAATCACCTCGGTGGAGACGTTGAAGTTCAACGGCTCTGATTGATTCTGATTGGAACGGTTGAAGCGCGCGAAGACACTGTCATTCGCGGTGAACTGGTGATCGAGGCGCAAGCCGAACACATCGCTCTTGATCGTGGTCGGTTCCGCCGTTGCAATGTTAGGCAGCACTCCCTCCGCCACATTCAGGTTTGGCTTGGGATAGAATCTCGCAGCGAAAGCCTGCGACGCAGGGTTGAGACGGCCGGATGGAATCACGTTGTTGGGAAAAGGATCCCGAAGAGATAATCCCGGATTAGCCGGATCTGGGCGGCTGGTCGCCGGATCGTAGATTTCGTTCGCGTATTCCGGTCTCCCTAAACTATCCGTTCCAATCGGTGTGGTTCCTTCCACGGCGGAGAAATCGCCTGCGATTTCGTTCGGTGTAAGCGTGGCGCCGAGTTGCGTGCCGGCCCGGGAGTAACGATATCCCTCCCAATAGCCGGAAAACCAGGTATTGTTCTTGATAACTGGACCGCCAACATAGACGCCGTACTGGTTTTGCCTATAGACCAGCCGCTGGGTATCCGGATAAGTCTGCGCGTCCAAAACATCGTTGCGGAAAAACTCCCATAGGTCACCATGGAACTGGTTGGTTCCAGACCGCGTGACAAGGTTGATGTTCGAGCCGCTTGAGATGGCGAACTGCGCATCCGTAATGTGCGCTTGTACGTTGAACTCCTCAATGGCGTCGGGCGGAGGCGAAATCGACCATACGTTGGTGTAGATATCGTTGTTCAAAACGCCATCAATGGTGAAGTTGTTCTGGTTGGCTCTTTGCCCGCTCACTGCCGGGGAGATCCCTCCCGCTCCCAGAGCAACTGTGAATCCCGATTGCTGCCCGCCCGACTGCGGCGCAGCTCCTGGGGTCAACAACGCGAGCTGTGTGAATTCGCGCCCATTCAACGGCAAATCGACGATTTCTTCATGCTCGATGACGTCGCTGAGTGTCGACGACGTTGTGTTCAACATCGGCGGCGCCGAGTTCACTTCGATCGTTTGAGCGCTCGAAGCCACCGAGAACTTGAGGTCGATCGTCAAACTTTGATTGACCAGGAGCTGAATGTTGTCCTGTTTAATGGAAGCGAAACCTTCCTTCTTGGCCGTGAGCGTGTAAGCACCCGGAGCTAATTGCGGAACGACATATAAGCCGCTTGCATCCGAAACAGCAATTCTTTCTTGACCCGTGTCCCGGTTAACGACACTCACCTGTGCGCCCGGCAGAACGGCTCCAGTCGAATCGGCCACTACCCCCGTGATGAGGCCGGTAGTGGTCTGCGCCCGCAAGCCGATTGCGAGGTAGAGGTACCCGACAAGTGCAATCACTAGCCACAATTTCTTGAGCATCTGCATCCTCCAAAAATTAGTTCCCCACTGACCCGATCAGCGATCCGACTTCGCGTGATTGATTGGCATGATCCGTCGGACCGCGGCCCGGATTGGCAAGTCGTCGACGCTATGTTTTGTTCGTCGCGAGGAACAATATGCGAGCGATATACTATTTGTCAATCTTAAATAATGATTTTATTTGCATTTTAGATCGCAATATGAGAGTTTTCCTTCACGATGTAATGGCAGCTCGGGGTTTGGGAGGTCAAGGTTACGATACTTAGATATCGATCGCACCCCTAACGTATGATTAAGAAAGTAAATGCGTTACGATCCGTGTCGTACATTTGGGAAGCTGTGGGGTTGGCCACTTTCCGCGAGAGCTCCTGCCGATAATCGGAGTGAATTGGAATTTTGATACTGATTGAGGATGGTTGTTCCGGTAAAAATTGCGCTTTATGCGATCTTTCGATCATCATGAGATCGCTTTGGCCGGTTTGATTCCGGTGAAATACGCTGAATGGAGTTTGAAGCGCCGATGCGACGAGAGTCGAACTACGAAAAATTCCCGATCTTTACGGTGAGCCGGTGTGGATCGGGAAGTTGGGAAGGCTGGCCCAGAATCCTGGAACGGCTAAAGGCTTTCGCAGCACCAGAACAATGCACGATATCTCTCGAATGTTATCCGGGCGTACTTGAGAAGGCACTCATCAGCACTCTGGTAGAGGGCCTGCGTCCCCCGGGCCTGATCGTCACGTCGGACCTGTTGAAGAGTCCGTCCGAAATCGAGCTGATGGTATCGAGTGTGCTAGGCGACGATCCTGTGTTTGGTCGAATGAACGGTCTTAAAATTGAGGATTTTTTCGATAACGCGAAGCTCGCCAGCGCGCGCGAACGGGTCAAAAACTGGAAGCATGGGCTTTTAGTCATTGTCGGGGTGGGCGCATCGCTACTTTCAGCAGAACCAAATCTGCTCGTGTATGCGGATATGGCTCGTTGGGAGATCCAGCAGCGTCAACGACGGAATGTGGTCGGGAATCTAGGTGCCGACAATCTGCAGGAAAGCCCAGGACAGAAATACAAACGGGCGTTTTTCGTCGATTGGCGTGCCGCCGACCATCTTAAGAAATCACTATTGGAGAAGATCGATTTCTGGCTTGACACTAACGGAGATATTCCGAAACTCGTGACCGGCCGCGCCGTGCGGGATGGGCTGAAACAGATCGCCCGTCGTCCCTTTCGGGTGGTTCCCTATTTCGATCCAGGGCCGTGGGGCGGCCATTGGATGGAGGAGGTTTGTGGCCTTCCCGCGGGGATGCCGAATTATGCCTGGTGTTTCGACTGTGTACCCGAGGAAAACAGTTTGCTGCTTGCTTTCGGAGGGACACGCGTCGAGATTCCAGCTATGAACCTCACCCTTCTCTATCCGCGCGAGTTATTGGGCGACGCGGTGTTTTCTCGATTTGGCGCCGAGTTTCCGATTCGTTTCGATTTCCTCGACACAATGGGGGGTGGAAACCTTTCGCTACAGGTTCATCCGAAAACCCAATTCATCCGTGAGCACTTCGGCATGCAATACACACAGGACGAGAGCTACTATTTGCTCGATGCCGGCGACGATGCCAGCGTATATCTCGGTCTTAAGACTCATATCGACCGAGAGGCCATGATCCGGGAGTTGAAGACAGCTCAAGACGACGGTGTGTCGTTCAGTGCTGAGACATACGTAAACCGCTTCCCGGCCGGAAAGCACGACCATTTCCTGATTCCGGCGGGCACCATCCATTGCTCGGGCAGAAATAGCATGGTTCTTGAGATAAGCGCAACTCCGTATATTTTCACATTCAAGTTGTGGGACTGGGGCAGGCTCGGCCTGGATGGTTCGCCAAGACCGATTCATCTCGAACACGGCTTGGCAAACATCGTTTGGAACCGTGACACGGAATGGGTCGGGAAAAACCTGATCAATCGGATTGAACCTATGGGGGAGGGCCCGGGTTGGCGCGAGGAGCGCACAGGGCTCCACGAATTGGAATTCATTGAAACGCGCAGGCACTGGTTTACGAGTTCGACGCCTCACGACACGCTGGGGACAGTCAACGTTCTCAACCTCGTTGAGGGAGAGGAGGCTATCGTCGAAAGCCCGACGGGAGCCTTCGATCCATTCGTTGTTCACTATGCTGAAACTTTCATTGTCCCGGCTGCAGTTGGCGGATATCGAATTTCGCCAATCGGACGATCGATCGGAAAGACCTGTGCAACGATCAAAGCGTCTGTTCGCAACGGGTGGCCTCACCCCGAACGGCTGTTGGAGAGATCATCAACGGTGTAAGTCTTGGTATTTGGCGGACCCGGATCAGATTTGATCTTAAGGGACGACGAATATGGCTGCAAATGCACTGGAGAAGACATGGATCTCGGATTAAAAGGCAGCGTAATTGCAGTCACTGGCGGTGGAGTGGGTATTGGCCAGGGAATCTCACGCATCTGCCTTGCCGAAGGTGCGCGCGTTGTTGTTCTCAGCCGTAATTCGGAGCATGTACAGAAGTTTCTTGCCGAAACAGGGCGCGATGGACTGCCATGCGAACTGATTGTTACGGAGCTCGCGGAAACAGATCAGTGCAGGAAGGCCATCGAGCAAATCGCCATCCGCTATGGGAGGCTCGATGGCCTGGTCAACAATGCCGGCTGCAATGATGGCATAGGTCTGGAATCCGGCAGCCCGGAGCGGTTTGAAGGGAGTCTACGTTCTAATTTGCTGCATTATTACGCGCTCGCTCACTTTGCTCTTCCAATGCTCAAAGCAGTGCGCGGCTCAATCGTCAATATCAGCTCCAAAGTTGCACTTACAGGCCAGGGCAATACGTCAGCCTATTCAGCCGCCAAAGGAGCGCAACTGGCGCTTACCCGCGAGTGGGCCGCAGAACTGATCCAATACGGAATTCGCGTGAATGCTGTTTTGCCGGCTGAGGTGCTGACGCCGCTTTATGAGTCCTGGGTGGGGAAGCAGTCGGACCCGCAAGCTACGCTGAAGCACATCTCCGGGCAGATCCCGTTAGAAAACCGCATGACCACCGCCGCGGAGATTGCCGCCGCCGTTGTCTTTCTGCTCTCGCCCACGCAGTCAGGACACACCACCGCGCAGCACATCATTGTAGACGGCGGCTACGTTCACCTGGACCGAATGTTGACTGCCAAAGGGTAGAACTCAACTCGCCCTTAGTCTGCAATACGGCACGACTACCGGCGACGCCTTCTTCCAGTCTGTTCTGGTTGGCATGCCGAATTTGGTTTTCACGATGTTTGCATTGTGGCTTGTCGACCTCCCGGGCCGGAAGACGCTCATTCTCGCTGGAAGTTTCGTGCAGTGTTTGGCGCTCGCCCGGGTGGGTTGGACTAATTACAGCGGAGGCAGCGGGGTGGTCGTCGTGATTTCGACTATCGCGTTTGTCGCTGGTCACGCGTTCGGAAACGGTGTGGCTGCTGGGTCATCATCTCTGAGATCTATCCTGCGAAGGTACGAGGACGCGCTATGTCTATCGCAACGACTGCACTCTGGGGGGGCGGCTACCTTGGGAATCAGCTCTTTCCCTTGACGATCAAGTCGCTAAAGGGAAGCGGCACCTTTTGGACCTTTAGCGCCGGAGCTCTGCTTACCTTAGTGTCGGTGTACCTGTTTGTTCCCGAGACCAGAGGTCAGACGTTAGAGGAGATCATCCTCTTCTGGACTTCGCGTCGTTATTCGCAGGCGCCGTCTAGTTCTGACTGACAGCTCTCTCCGAGAAGAAAAACCGATCCTTTGACTCGGGGGCGAACGCCTGTTGAAACTGAATGAGGCCTATCTGCACGACCCTTCGTTGCGGCAGGGGCCCCGTCCGCTATCGGCCAAGCACCTTAGCATGACGCGCCCGAAGCAACTTGAAATCCGATTTGATATATAGCATGATATATATCCGAGGTGAGGGAGCATGGCGCAGGTTGAGAAAGCGAAAGTCTTCATGACCGGAAGGAGCCAAGCTGTCAGAATTCCTGCCGAGTACCGCTTCACCACGGATGAGGTCTACATTCGGCGCGACCCTCAAAGTGGGGACCTGATCTTGTCGGAGGCACCAGGCAGCTGGGATGAGATCTTCGCCGCTCTCGACAAAGCCGCTTTCCCAAAGGACTTTCTGGCTGATCGTGACCAGGGACGTCCCCAGGAACGAGAAGAGCTGTGAGCCAGCGATTCATGATCGACACCAATACGGTGAGCTACATCCTGAAAGGAAACTCCCCAGCGTCGCGCGCAAAGCTGGCCGGACTCCAGTATGACGAGATTGCGTGCATATCAGCGATTACCGAGGCCGAGCTCCAATACGGCGTAGCAAAGAGTCCAAATGCAAAGAATCTCGGTCCAGCCCTGGAGGGGTTCTTGGCTAAGATTCAGATTCTCCCTTGGGGGAGAGACGAGGCTCATGCCTATGGACGGCTTCGGGCGAAACAGGAGGCTGCGGGCAAGCCACTTGGCAATCTCGACATGTTGATCGCGGCGCACGCAGTGTCCGTCGGCGCGATCTTAGTTACGAACGACAAGGCGTTCTCACACGTAGCTGACCTGTCGGGAACTTTGAATTGGGCAACCGATCGATAGAACGGCCAGTGCGACCGCGGCTGAAAGCTGCAGTCGATTCACTCTTTGACAACGGCGAGATGGTGAAAATCGTTGGTCGGGGAGAGAGGATTCGAACCTCCGACCCCCTGGTCCCGAACCAGGTGCTCTACCAGGCTGAGCCACTCCCCGAACTTGCGATTGGCAGGACGCTTACGGACCCAAAGAGTTCCTGGCTGACCCTTCGTACACGACCGTAAACTACCTCAAAGTGTAACAGAAGCCCGAGCGCTACACTGCGGTGGAGCCTACATGTCCCTGGCTCACAACCAAGCACCAAGTTACCCAGCTCGCAAATGAAGCCAGTACAACAACTCGACCTCAACGGATTGCACGTCCTTGACGGAGCTATGGCGACAGAACTCGAGCGGAAGAGGCTTCGACCTGGACGGCCCTTTGTGGTCCGCGCACGTGCTCGAAAGCTCCCCCCAGGCCATTTCTGCGGTGCATCGTGATTATCTCGAGGCAGGCGCCGATTGCCTTCTGACGGCCAGCTACCAGGTCTCCGCTCAGGGCTTTGAGAAGATTGGACGTGGTCCACGGGACGCCGTCAGAGACGCAGCGAATGCGCTGCGCGCATCCGTGACGATTGCAGAAGAAGTCAGAAAAGAGTACCAGGCCAGGTCACCGCGCAGAATTTGGATCGCAGCTTCGCTCGGAAGCTACGGCGCAATGCTGCATAACGGAGCGGAGTATCACGGCAATTACCACTGCTCCTTCGAGGAGCTCGTCGAGTTCCACCGCCCGCGCATCGCAGTGCTGGCCCAGACCGAGGCCGACTTGCTGGCCTTTGAAAGCATACCCTCGCTCGAAGAGGCCAGGGCCATTCTCGTGGCACTGGGCGCACATCCCGATCTGCCGGTATACCTCAGCTTCACTTGCCGCGACGGAATCCACGTTTCTCACGGAGAGACACTGCGGACCTGCGCAGAATTGCTTGAGAAGCAGCCTCAGGTCGTCGGGATCGGCGTCAATTGCACCGCTCCCGAGCTGATCGATAGCCTGGTCGGCGAACTTGCGCGGGTCACCAGCAAACCCATCATTGTCTATCCCAACTCCGGCGAGCAGTGGGATGCGGTGCATCAGTGCTGGCATGGCGATGGTCAGATACAGCAGTTCGGCGAACTGGCTCAACGCTGGAAGAGCGCCGGGGCGCAATGGATCGGCGGCTGTTGCCGGACCGGCCCTGAACACGTGCGCGCCGTAGCCAATCTCTGGCGTCAGGCTCTTGCCGTGGAATCACAAAAATAGTGATCTCGAAGAAAATGCTCTAAGCTGTTCTGCGTGCGAAAACTACTCTTCTCGCTGCTGGTCGCCGCTTCCGCCTTCGCTCAGTCAAACACCAAAACCACGGGCCCCCAAACCACGGGCGTCGACCGGGAAGTTCTCTCCCAAATCCCGCAACGGATGAAGTCCTTCGTCGATAAGCAAACCGTCGCCGGAGCCGTCACTCTCGTTTCCCACGGCGCCGACATAGTTGAGTTCGACGCCACCGGCATGGCCGATATTGAGGCCGGCCATCCCATGCGGAAAGACTCCATCTTCCAGATCATGTCGATGACCAAGCCGGTCACCGCCATCGGCATCATGATGCTGGCCGAACAAGGCAAGCTCGCCCTGCGGGACCCGGTCGAACAGTACCTGCCGGAATTCCACGACGTGCGTGTGGCCACCACCGTCGGCCCGGACGCCGACCACCTCAAGGTACCCAACCACGCGCTCACGATCCGCGACCTGCTTACCCACACCGCGGGTATTCAGGACTACCCCGGGCCGCCCGCCATCCGCGACTACGCCCAAACCATGAGCGTGCCCCTGGATGAGGTAGTCCGGCAACTCGCCAAACAGCCGCTGCTGTTTCAGCCGGGCACGCAATGGAGCTACTCCAGTCCCGGCATCGAGATCCTGGGCCGCATCATCGAAGTGGTTTCGGGCGAAAAATACGTGGACTTCATCACCGGGCACATTCTTGAGCCCCTGGGGATGAAGGACAGCTTCTTTTTCCCGCCGCCTGACAAGATCGCGCGCATTGCCATGGTCTATACATCCAAAGACGGAAAACTGGTGCGGGCGCCTTCCACCATCCTGGGAGGCGACCCTGCTAAATACCGCCAGGGCGCCGTTTTCCCCGCGCCAGGGTGGGGTTTGTACTCGACAGCCGAAGACCTGCTGCACCTCTACCGCATGATGCTGAACGACGGGGTGTATGAAGGCCATCGCTTTCTGTCGCCGTTTTCCGTCCACCTGATGACGGAGCCCCAGACCACAGGAATACAGCCGGTGGGTTGGATGCGCGGCTCCGATTATGGCCTCGCGTGGGAAGTGGTGACCGATCCGCTGGGCGAGCTGGCCGGGCACACCATGGGTACCTATGGGCACGGCGGCGCCTTCGGCACCCAGGGCTGGATCGACCCCAACAACGATCTGATCTCTATCTTGCTGATTCAGAACTCTGGCGAGGGAGTGGAAAGCATGACCAGAGTCTTTCTCAATATGGCGGAATCCAGTATCAGTAAGTAGCGCATCGTTACATTCCTGCAACATGCGACAATAGAGATACCCCATGAAACCTGAGTCTGTCTCCCTGGACCTGGAATCAGTCCCTATCACGCCGGAACTTCTTGCCCAGCACAGCATTACACCCGAAGAGTATCAACGCATCGCCGCCGCCCTGGGCCGGCCTCCCGGGCTGACCGAGCTCGGCATCTACAGCGTAATGTGGAGCGAACACTGCTCCTACAAGTCCTCCCGCGTCCACCTCAAGCGGCTGCCCACCCGCAGCGAACGAGTCGTGCAGGGCCCAGGAGAGAACGCGGGCATTATCGACGTCGGCGACGGCTGGGCCTGTGCCTTTAAGATCGAGTCCCACAACCACCCCTCGTTTATTGAGCCTTTTCAGGGCGCCGCCACCGGGGTCGGGGGCATCCTGCGCGACATCTTTACCATGGGCGCGAGACCGCTCGCGGTGATGGACTCGCTCCGTTTCGGGCCCATCCAGGAAGAGGATCTGGGTCCCGGCCGGGCCTCTCATGGCCCGCAAGTTTCCGCCATCGTCCACAAAAATCACTCCTTACTCGAAGGGGTGGTCAGCGGCATCGCCGCCTACGGCAATTGCTTCGGGGTCCCCAACCTGGGCGGCGAAACTCGTTTTGAATCTTGCTATTCCGGCAACCCGCTGGTGAACGCCTTCGCCCTAGGCCTGGTGCGGCGCGACGAAATTTTCTACGCCAAGGCGTCCGGCATCGGCAATCCGGTGATCTATGTGGGAGCCAAAACGGGCCGCGACGGCATCCATGGAGCCACCATGGCCAGCGAGGAGTTCAGGGAAGGTGCGGAGCAGAAGCGGCCCAACGTGCAAGTGGGCGACCCCTTCATGGAAAAGCTGTTGCTCGAGGCCTGCATCGAAGCGATGCACACCGGCGCAGTGGTCGGTATCCAGGATATGGGGGCCGCCGGGCTCACCTGCTCGACCTGCGAGATGGGCGCCCGCGGGGGCGTGGGTCTCGAAGTGGAACTGGACCACGTGCCCCAGCGCGAGACCGGCATGTCCGCCTACGAGATCATGCTGAGCGAGAGCCAGGAGCGGATGCTGCTGGTGGCCGATAAGGGCCGCGAAGACGAAGTCATCCGGGTCTTCGACAAGTGGGGTCTGGACGCGGTCATCGTCGGAGAGGTAATCCCCGAACCCAGGCTGCGCATACTGCACCACGGCCAACTGGTCGCGGATATCCCCAACCAGTCCCTCACCGACGACGCGCCCCTCTATCACCGGCCAATAGGGGAGTGGAAGGCGCCCGTTAGCCTCAGTCCACCGGCGCAGGTGCTCGATAAGCTGACCTTCTTTGAAGAGACGCTGAGCCGCGCCACGGAGTCGGCCACCAACTACGCCGACGAATTGCGCGCCTTGCTGGCCTCCTCGAATATTTGCTCCAAGAACTGGATTCACGAGCAGTACGACTCCATGGTGCAGACCAATACAGTGGAGGGCCCCGGGGGTGAGGCCGGCGTCATGCGCATCAAGGGGACCAGCCGCGGGTTGGCCATGGCGCTGGATGGCAATGAACGCTGGTGCTACCTGAACCCCAAACTCGGAGCATCGCTCGCCGTCGCCGAGGCCGCGCGCAAGGTCGCCTGCACTGGCGCGACGCCCGTGGCGGCAACCAACTGCCTCAATTTTGGCAACCCCGAAAAGCCGGAGATTATGGCCCAGCTCTCGCAGGCCATCGACGGCATCTCCGAGGCTTGCCTTGCGCTGGGCACGCCGATCACTGGCGGCAATGTTTCGCTCTATAACGAGACCCGCGGTCAGGGCATTTATCCCACCCCGGTGATCGGAGTGGTGGGCATCCTCGATCAGGTCAGCAAAGCAGTGGGGGCACACTTTAGGCAGGCCGGCGACGCCGTGCTGCTCATAGCTCCGGCATCGGTTCCTCCCCTCGAGGAGCGCATGCAGGAGTTTGGTTCCTCGGAGTACGCGCGAAAGGTTCTCTCCACGTTGTGGGGTACGCCGCCCTGCCTGGACCTGCAGGTGGAATCTGGGCTGCACCGCTGCCTGGCCGGCTTGGCCGAGCGAGGCCTGATCCATTCTGCGCGCGACATCTCCGATGGGGGTATCGCTGTTGCGCTCGCCGAAGGAAGCTTTGGCCATGGCATCGGGGTGCGCGCCAACCTGTTGAAGGCGCCAGATCTGCCCGCGGAATGGGACCTCTTCGGAGAAACCGCCAGCCAGTGCATCGTTAGTTGTCCCAAAGCACATGTGGCGGAGATCGAAGCGCTGGTTCGCCAGCAGCCAGGGCTCATGGTGGCCATGCTGGGAGAAACCGTGACTGATCTCTTTGAATTGGCGGTCGACGGCCGAGTGCTGATCCGGGAAAAAGTTTCCGGCCTGCGCAATGTCTGGTCGACTGCGCTGGCAGCGCAGTTGCGCAACGATCCGCCGATAGGAAATTAGGGCCATGGAAAATCTGGATAAATTGAGGGAAGAGTGTGGCGTCGTCGCGGTGCATGGTCACCCCGACGCGGCGCGGCAGGCATATCTCGCCCTCTACGCACTGCAACATCGTGGGCAAGAGTCGGCGGGTATCGCCACCGCCGACTACACCAACCTCTACAACATCAAGGGCATGGGCCTGGTGGCCGATATTTTCACCGACGATGTGCTGGGCAAATTACCCGGCGAATTAGCCATTGGCCACACACGCTATTCGACCACCGGCGATTCGGCGCTGTTAAACGCGCAGCCGATCCGGGTGGACTCCACTCGCGGCCTGATTGCCATCGCCCACAACGGCAACCTGGTAGATCTGGGCACGCTGCGCACTCGTCTGGAGCGCGAGGGCGCTTATTTTCAGACCACCAGCGATTCCGAAATCATCGTGCAGTTGATTGCCCACTCCAATGCCGGCAGCCTCATCGAGGCCATCGGCGACTCGCTGCGCCAGGTGACGGGCGCGTTCTCCATCGTCATGATGACCCGGGACCGCATCTTTGCCGCCCGTGATCCCTACGGCTTTCGCCCCCTTTCAATGGGCCGCATCCACAATCCAGACGGGCCGGACACGGTCGTGTTTGCCTCTGAGACCTGCGCCTTTGATTTGTTGCGCGCCAAGTACGAGCGGGATGTGCGTCCAGGCGAAGTAGTGATGGTGACCCGCGAGGGCGTGACCTCGGTGCAATATGCAAGCGGCGTACAGCAGGCGAGCTGCATTTTCGAGCACGTCTATTTCGCCCGCCCTGATAGCCGCATCTTCGGCCGCTGGGTACAGGCCAGCCGCGAGCAAATGGGCCGTCGCCTGGCCATTGAATCGCCCGTCGACGCCGACCTGGTCGTGCCGGTACCAGACTCCGGAGTCACGGCCGCCTTGGGATATGCGGCGCAGAGTGGAATCCCTTTCAACTTCGGACTCATTCGCAACCACTATGTGGGGCGCACGTTCATTGAGCCGGAGCAGCGCGTGCGCGACTTTGGGGTAAAGCTCAAGCTAAATCCGGTGCGCAATTTGCTTGAGGGCAAGCGCATTATTCTGATCGACGACTCCATCATCCGCGGCACCACCAGCCGCAAGATTGTCCGCATGGTGCGTTCGGCCGGAGCGAAGGAAGTCCATCTACGCATCAGTTGTCCGCCAACCATCTCCCCCTGCTTTTACGGAGTAGACACTCCGAACAAGAGCGAGTTGATTGCCGCCAACGCTTCGGTCGAGGACATTCGCCAATACATCGAAGCAGACTCCCTCAGCTATCTTTCTCTGGAAGGATTGGAGAAGGCCTGCGATGGGGGCGAAGGCAATCAATACTGTACCGCCTGCTACACCGGCGAATACCCAACGCAATGGGTCGATGTCTCTGAGATTCTGCCTGCCACCACAGCTGCCGGCCGCTGAGCTTTTAGCTATTCCGATTTGGCAGAAGGCGTGGACGCGGCGGGAGCGCTATCCGTCTTCGGGGCTGCTGCTTTATCTCCGGAACCAGCAGAGCTGCTGTCAGAACCGCTACTGCCATCCTGACCCTTGCTGGAAGCAGCAGGTTTGGCTGCGTAATCCGTCGAATAGAATCCCGAACCTTTAAAATGCGCCGCCGGCGCGGAGATCAAGCGTTCTACTTCGCCATGGCAGACCGGGCATTCCTTCGCATCTTCGGCAGAGTAGGTCTGAATTCGTTCAAATCGGTGTCCGCACTTCTTACATTTGTACTCGTATAGCGGCATCCGCGCGCTCCTTCTTCATTCGGTGGCTGCAGGTGCAGGCTGGCGATCGGCCAGCTCGATCAGGCGAACCTGGGTAATGGCCTCGGTGGCTTCCAATGCGCCCAGCACAGCAGAGGTGACACGACCATCGATTTGCACCACCGCGAGCGCATTGTGTTGCCCCGTACGCTGGCTCCGCCCCAGGGCGAAGTTCGCAATATTCATCTTATGCTCGCCTAAAATCGTGCCGATACGCCCAATCACACCAGGTACGTCGAGATTGCGGATGAACAGCAGCGTCCCGTTCAGCGGCGCTTCGATATCGATGCCATCGCAGGAGAGCAACCGTGGCGAGCTGCCGTGCAGTACCGTGGCACTCGCGGTCGTATCTCCGGCAGCGGTATGCAGGCTCACCTTGAGCACCGTTCCCGCCCCTCCCGATCCTTCCTCTTTCTTTTCCTCATGGACCCGGATACCGCGCTCCGCCGCCACAGAAAGCGCGTTGATGCGGTTCACCGCATCGGAGTGAATCAGCACTCCCTGGATGGCTGCGTTGCGCACCAACTCCGTCTTGCCCTGCGCCAGTCGCCCACTATAGGAAATGTGGATGCTTTCCAGGTTGCCCGCAGCCAGCGGAGAAAGAAAAGCGCCCAGCCGCTGGGCCATCAGGATGTACGGCGAAAGTTCCTGATATTCCTCATACGTCATGGAGGGCAGGTTGACCGCGTTCTGCACCACCCCCAACTTGAGGTACTCCTTCACCTGCATGGCGATCTGCACCCCGACCGCCTCCTGCGCCTCGCTCGTAGAACCGGCGATGTGCGGGGTCAGGATGACATTATCCAGGCCGAAGTAGGGCGAATCCTTCAGCGGTTCCTGGCTGAACACATCGAGCGCGGCTCCGGCTACCTGACCGGAACGCAAACCTTCGACCAGGGCTGCATCGTCGATCAACTCGCCCCGGGCGCAGTTGACGATGCGCACGTTCTTCTTCATCGTGGCCAAAGTTTTGTCGTTGATAATTCCGGCGGTTTGCGGCGTGAGGCCGACGTGCAGCGTCAGGAAATCGGCGCTGCGGAATAACTCATCGACTGAGCACAGGCGCACGCCATTTTCCCGCGCCACCGCCGGCGCAACGAAAGGATCATGCCCGAGCAGTTCCATCCCGAAGGCCTTGGCCCGACGCGCCACTTCAAGCCCCACTCGTCCCAAACCGAGGATGCCCAGTTGCTTACCTCGCAGCTCAGAGCCCTGCAGCGACTTCTTCTCCCATTTGCCGGCATGCAGCAGTGAGTTGGCCCGTGGCAATTGGCGCGCCAGCGCCAGCATCAGGCCGATGGTCAATTCGGCCACGGCAATGGCGTTGGCGCCGGGCGTATTCATCACCACGATCCCCCGCCGTGTCGCCGCATCGGCGTCGATATTGTCCACCCCAACGCCGGCACGTCCGATCACCCGCACCTTGGGAGCGGACTGCAGCAGCGCTTCATCCACCTGCACAGCCGAGCGAACTACCAGCGCATCGGCGTCCTTCAATTCCGCCGCCAGCCCATTCTTTATCTGATCGTGCGTCACCACCTGCCAACCGGCCTCACCTGCAAAGACAGCAAGGGTTGCGGGCGAGACTTTCTCTGCCAATACGATCTTCATCGTTCTCCTAAGGGGTTCTAGCGCGTGGGAAGGGAAGCACCTGCCATGGCGAGCTCTCGCTTCGCGGCCTCATCGGGCGCTCGTGAAGCGAAAACATTCTGCGCAGCGATCAGCGCTTTACCAAAGGCAAAACCAGGCAGCTTGAGTGCATGCGCGACTTGTTCCAGAGCCCCGACCAGGGCAATGGTGTCCATGTAGTCGAAAAATCCCAGGTGCGCGATGCGGAAGATCTGGCCCTTCATCTCGCCTTGTCCGTTGGTGATCACGGCGGCAAAGCGGCTCTTCAGCTCTTTCACGAAAGCACCGGAATCCATGCCCGGCGGAGGTAGAACAGCGGTTGCTGCGGCAGACGGAGCGTCTGGAGCGAACAGCTTCAGACCCAAGGCTTCCACAGCCGCGCGGGTCATCGCCGCGCAGGTTTCCGCGTTCTCTACCAGCATGGCTCGACCTTGCGCCAGATCGCCGTCGGCCTGACCAGCAATGTAGTCCAACGCCGCACCCAACGCGGCGATCAACGCCACCGCGGGAGTGTACGCCGATTCCCCTTTGGCTGCATTCTTTCTCTCTTTGCGCAAATCGAAGTAGTAGCGCGGATTGAGGCTGATTTCCATCAGGTCCCACGCGCGATCGCTGACCGCAAGATAGGACAGGCCGGGTGGGATCATCACTGCTTTCTGTGATCCGCCGATCAGCACGTCCACGCCCCAGCCATCCATGTCGATGTGCGTGGTTCCCAGGCCGGTAATGGCGTCCACCACCAACACCGCGTCTTTGCCGCTCTGCTTCAATACTTCCGCGACCCCGCGGACGTCATGCCGCACAGCGGTCGAAGTCTCGGTTGCCTGCATGAACACCGCGCGGGTCTCAATCCTGAGAGCTTTGCGCACTTCTTCCAGATCGAACGTCTGTCCGTAGGGCGCGCTGACCACATCCACGTCGCAACCGAATGCCTTGGCCAGGCTTACCCAGCGCTCGCCGAACTTGCCCGCCGTCAGCACCAGCACCCGATCCCCGGGCGACGTCAGGTTTGAGACCGATGCTTCCATCGCCCCGGTTCCCGAGGAGGAGAGCAGGATGACATCGTTTTTGGTCCCCACAAAGGTTTTCAGATCGCGCAGCACCTTGGTGTACAGAGCGCGAAATTCCGGGGTGCGGTGGTGTATATCGGCTGCAGCCATCGCGAACTGGGCAGCGGGCAGAAGCGGCGTCGGGCCGGGAGTAAATAAGCGCGTCTTACGGATCATGCCTCTATTGTAATAAAGTCGGCGTATGAGCCTGGTCGAGAAGATTCACGAAGATATGGTTAGCGCCATGAAGCAACGGTCGGTGGATCGCTTATCCACTCTGCGGATGGTGAAGTCAGCATTGAAGAATAAGGAGATAGACCAGCGCTCCCCGGTGACGGACGCTCAGGCGCTGCAGGTTTTGACCACCTTGATCAAGCAGCGCAAAGACTCGATCGAGCAATTCACCAAGGGAAACCGGCCGGAGCTGGCCGAAAAAGAAGCAGCAGAGATCGTGGTGATCGAGGAATACATGCCCAAGGCAGCCGGCGATGACGAACTGCGCCAGCTGGTTGCTTCAACGGTGGCTGAGCTACGAAGTCAGGGGACCCAGCTCGGGCCCAAGGATATGGGCACGGTAATGAAGGCAGTACAAGCCCGCATTCAATCCACCGGCCTGCGAGCAGACGGCCGCGTGGTCAGCGACCTGGTGAAGGCCGTCCTCCAAAGCTAAAGGGTGTTGATTTCTGGGGAAGAAACCGCAGGTTCCTCCACTGCGCTTCGCTCCGGTCGGGATGACAATTCTGTTGCGGGGGCAGATTTTTCTGGCAGAAACTATTGCGGCCTAAATTGTTGCAGGCACAACAGAATTGTCATCCCGACCGGAGCGAAGCGTAGTGGAGGGACCTGCGGTTTCTTCCGGGTGCGCACAAATCACTCCGGGATGACCTTAACGAAAATCCCGTCGGGCAAGTCTCCACCCAGGACATGCACGACTCCACCCTTCACGAAGCCGCGAAGCATGGCCGCCTTTGGCGCCGGTGGGGTCGGCGTCGGCTTATCAGCCGGCGCCCTGCCCATGCCACGGTCCATGGCCAGGTTCGCCAGCCGGTCGGCATGCCGGTTTTTCTCCCGCAAAACATGTTGAATCTGGAAGCGATCCAGTTTCGGTACCCGGCGCCGAGCCTCCTCGTAAAGAGGACGAAGTTCCGGGCTGTTCACCCGGTACTGGCCTTTCATCTGTTTCACCATCAGCTCTGAATCGGAGATCACCCGTAGGCTCCTATGGCCATGATCGATAGCAAACTCAAGCGCAGCAAGAAGCGCCGAATACTCGGCAAAATTGTTGGTATGCGTACCCAAAAACTCGCTCAATTCGGCCAAAGCCTTGCCCCCTGAGTCCTGGATATAAACGCCGAAGCCGGCCGGACCGGGGTTGCCGCGGGACCCGCCATCGCAATACGCGACAATCTCATCGCCAGAGTCAAAAAGTTGGGAAGACATAGGCTGAGTCTACCGAAAACTTGCTTACCAAACGGGCCGCGCTTCGTCTTAGGATTGCGGTTGAGTGTGTATCTGGGAGTTGCCATGCCGGCGGACGCGCTGCGCTTCACTTCGCAAGGATCGATCAAAGCTGGGAACTCTGCCTGGGCTCCAAAGCGGACGGTACAATCCACATCAGGCATGGCAAGCGAAGCATGGGGTCGCGCCACCGAGACCGAGCTGATTCGCGAAGCGCAAAAAGGCTCGCGTACTGCCTTTGAAGCCCTGGTGCGCCAATATGACCAGCCTGTTTTGCGCCTGGCGCTGCGCTTAACCGGTTCCGAGCAGGACGCCCAGGACATCCACCAGGAAGCCTTCCTCAAGGCCTACCGCTACCTGGCAAATTTTCGCTTCGAGTGCTCCTTCTATACCTGGATCTACCGTATCGTCACCAATCTCTGCCTCGATCACCTGCGCCGCCGGAAGTCTCGTCGTGAAGAGCAATCGGTCGTGGTTGATGCCAGCGGCGGGGAGATGGATCTGCTCAGCAACATCTCCGATGATCGTTCTATGGCTAACCCGGAACGGGAATTGGAGCGCAAGCTGCTGGGAGAGAAAATCCAGGAAGCACTGAGCCACCTGACCCCGCGGGAACGCATGGTTTTTGAACTAAAGCACTACCAGGGCCTGAGATTACGGACCATCGGTGAAATGCTGAACACGACGGAAGAGACCGCCAAGAACACACTCTTCCGTGCGACACGAAAACTAAGAGCAAATCTGGCGGCAATTCGGTGAGGCGAGGTTACAAATGGATTGCGAACTGGCTCAACAGAAGATAGCTCTCCTGGCGTATGGAGAGCTGCCTGACGATCAGTGTCATATCCTCGAAGGTCATCTGGGCACCTGCAAGCGGTGCCAGGATGAATTGGCGGCCGTCCAGGCCCTGCAACAGGCGATGGCGTTGGCGCCCAGCGAAGAGCCTTCCGCAAACTTGCTGGCGCAGGCACGCTTAAGGTTGGAAGAAGCGCTCGACAACATGCCGCGCGCCAGCTGGCTCACCCGCATCCAGGAGTCAATGTTCCGAGGCGTCGCCATGCTCGGCCGGGCGCCCGTTGCGGCTTCCGCGCTACTGGTCCTGGGCTTGGGATCCGGAGCCATCGGCGGCTATCGATTCGCCGCCCATGGTCACACCGCGATCGGGATGGTACCGGTGGTGGATGGACCCGCCAGAATCGCGAACGTCAGCAGCATCGTCCGTGAACCCAACAGCGAAAACGTAGAAGTCCACTTCAACCGGTTGGTTCCGGAGACCGCCCAGGGATCACTCGACGACCCCGAGATCCGGCAGCTGTTATTGGTGGGGGCAGAGAGTCAGATGAACCCCGGGGTAGCGCAAAAGTCGGTGAGCCTGCTGGCCGATGAATGCCTCGCCGGGCATCAGTGCTCCGATGGTCCCATCCGCAAAGCATTGCTCGTGGCCCTGCGCTACGACAAAGACTCGGGCGTCCGGCTGAAGGCTTTGGACGGGCTCAAACCCTACGTCGCCGAAGACATGCGAGTGCGGGATGCAGTACTCGAAGCGCTCATGGACGACCCCGACGCCGGCGTGCGCTCGCAGGCTATCGAACTGCTGCAACCCGTCGAAGCCGATAGCAGCGTCCGCGAGGTTCTGCACACTGTAGCGTCGGAAGACGACAATCCACATATTCGAACAGTCTCCCAAAAAGTCTTGGATCAGCCACTTCAGATCCAGTAGTTTGGAAGTGACTTTTAGACCCGAAGCAAGTCTTAGCTGTTGTGTGAGGCCTGGGGAAATCTCCGATGAAATACTTTCCGATGTTAGGTTCGCTGGCTGTGGCCCTGAGCGGTTTACTCTTCGTAAGCTCCAGTCCGGCATTCGGCGGTACGTTGAACTTGCCCATCGGCTCCGAATTTCTGTTTTTCACCTCGCAAGGCTACCTGGGAGTGAATTTCAAAGAGATAGACGCCGACCGTGCCATTGCGCTGAAGTTGAAAGACACCCACGGAGCAGAGGTGATCACGGTGGACCACGACGCGCCGGCCAGCAAATCCGGGCTGAAGATCCACGACGTGATTCTTCAACTCGACGGCCAGTCTTTCGATACCGTCGACCAATTGCGCCGTCGGCTGACCGATATGCCCGCCGGGCGTACTGTCAGCTTTCTCATTAGTCGTGACGGCAATCAGCTGTACGTGACCGCCCAGCTTTGCGACGGCTCGGTCCTGGGACAGCAGGCCTGGTCACAGCACTATAGCGTGCCCAAACCCGCTCCCGCGGCAAGAGGCGTGGAAAGCTTTCTGGGGAATCCCGCACCCGCCGGTGCTGCTTTCCTGGACAGCATGATCCCCAAGGGGTTGTTGTATGTAGGGGCAGACGTCAACCCCGTGCGGACGCAATTGGCTGACTACTTCGGCGTGCGCAGCGGAACAGGACTACTGGTGGAAAGCGTCGATTCCCAGAGCCCGGCAGCGCGGGCCGGCCTGAAGGCCGGAGACGTCGTGACCAAAGTGGATTCGCAGCAGATGACCAGCCGCAACGACTGGGCCAAAGCGCTCCGCCGTCACCGTGGCAAACTCGTGCAAGTGACGGTCATGCGCAATAAGCAGGAGCAGGTTCTGAGCATGAGCGCCGGAAAGCTGAAGAAGTAAGTCGTCCATCCACCTGCTCTTAGACACAGCTCAATGCAGGATCCACCCCATTCCTTCCTGGGTACTCGCGCCCCGTCCTGCCCTGTGGTTGAATAAACCAGATGCAGCCCAGGCGCAAGAAGGATAGCTGGAGAGGTCGAGCCAAGGCGGCGACGCGCAAAGTGCGTGAGCTGGCGGTGGTTGGCCACGCGTTGGCTTCGACCCGCCACGTGGTCATGGCGCAAATCGTGCCCATGCGGTTCTGCAATCTCTCCTGCGCTTACTGCAACGAGTACGACAAGGTTTCGAAGCCCGTACCCCTGGACGAGATGGTGCGCCGTATCGACCATCTGGCGGCCCTGGGCTCGAGCATCATCACCATCTCCGGTGGCGAGCCGCTGACCCATCCCGAACTCGACGCAATCATTGCCCGCATTCGCCATCATGGCCGGGTGGCCGGCATGATCACCAACGGCTATCTGCTCATGCCGGAGCGGATCGAGCGCCTCAACCGCGCCGGCCTCGACCACATGCAGATCTCCATCGACAACATCGAGCCGGATGATATTTCCAAGAAGAGCCTGAAAGTCCTGGACAAAAAGCTGGAGTTCCTTTCCCAGCATGCCGAGTTCCACGTCAATATCAACTCCGTGGTCGGCGGCGGGATCAGGAATCCGCAGGATGCCCTGGTCATTGGCAAGCGGGCTTTGCAGTTGGGGTTTACTTCGACCATCGGCATTATTCACGACGGGGAAGGCCAGCTAAAAGCTTTGCAGGACGAAGAACGGCGCGTCTATTACGAGATGGCCGGCATGGCAAAGAAGAATTATTCGCGCTTCAACAAGTTCCAGGAAGCGATTGCCAATGCGGAACCGAACGACTGGCGCTGCCGTGCCGGTTCACGCTTTCTGTACGTCTGTGAAGATGGGCTGGTGCACTATTGCTCCCAGCAGCGCGGCTTCCCAGGGGTTCCTCTGTCCCAGTACAGCAAGGCCGACCTTGAGCGCGAATACCTCACCGAGAAAACCTGCGCCCCGCACTGCACGGTCTCCTGCGTGCACCAGATCTCCTACATCGATCACTGGCGTTCGCCCCAAACTCGCCCAACGACGCCCACTCAGCTCATCAACATCCAGACCTGAAGGCCCTCATTTATTCGGGCTTTAGAGGACGTGTGAGTGGCACCCAGTCTATCCGCACCCACACGCTTAGCCATGCCGAGTGGGATACGCAAACGTCCACAGACCACCGCTTCGAGCTACTCCCCAGTCCCATGGTTGGCAGGTGCACCCTGGCCCTTGGTTTCGGCCAAAGCCTGATCAATGATCTGATAGAGCCGTTGACGGTCGACCACTTCCACAAACGGAACCCCATTCGTCTTACTGGTCACGACCCAAATTGTAGGCGTGTGTTCGATGCCAATACGCTTGCCGAGATCGATGTCCGCCTGCACTTCCGCCGCTAATTTCTTTTGCGGATCCACCACAAACGGAAGCGCCAAGCCATGCTCCTGGGCAAATTTCTCGGCGTAATTATGAATGGCGGCCGCAGCAGCCGTGGTGGGACCCGCCGGAGTCTCCGGAGACGTCTCACCCGCAGCATCAATCAAATTCTGATTGGCAAACACAGAATCCCGAAATTCATCGCCAAGCTTTTTTGATTTGAGGTCGAACCAGCGGGCATACACCGCCGCATCGAAACTCCAGGCGTGAAAGGGCAACGGAAAGTCGTGACGCACCCAGGGAATATGGTACTGAGCGGCCGCATCCTTCAGTAAGGGATTGGCGCGGGCACAATCCGGGCACTCCATGTCTTCGAACTCAACAATCGCCACGTGAGAGCCGGGAGGAGGCTTAAGCGCCGCGGGGTCATGGACCGTCGTGGTCTGCGCCCCGGCAAACCGAACCGTAAGACCGCTGACCAACAGCAATGCCCATACTGCCAGCCTTTTCCCCTGCTTGCTTGAACCGTTAACTGGTGAAATAGCGTGCATATTTCCTCCCCTTAATTGTAACGGGTGGCGGCTGTTATGATGCAGGCTTCCGGTGGCGATGCGACAAGCGACTTGGAAGATCGTAATCAGCCTGGCCGGGGCAGGCGCGGCTGCTTTTGGCGTGTTTATTCTGCTGGAAGCCCTGCTCTCGGGTGTACACGTATTCGCTGCGGGCTCGGTGCTCTTTCGCTTTCAGGTAAGCTCCATGATCGCGATGGGCGTCTTTGCAGGTGTGGCCATCGTGATTTACGTTCGGCTGTCGCGTAGAGACTGAGGGAGTGTATGAAGAATCGCGCGGAGTGGCTCACATTCGTGGTGTTCGTAGTAGCCGTGTTGGGAGCCCTGGGTTATCTCCTTCGCAGAGGAGTCCACGGCCAGTCGGCAGCTTTGGCGGCCGCGTTGCTGATCATCCTGATCTTGCGCGTGGGGATCTTTGCCTGGAACCTGCGCCGGGAACGCGCCGACCTGAGGAGCGACGTAGACGGCAAACGATAAAGGCGACAAACGATAGACGGCAAACGATAGGCGAAAGTAAGAACCCGAACACTGTGCTACACTCGGTTCCCTCAAACGAGCAGGCCGCTCGTCTGCCATGGAATTGTTCGCAATCGCCGACCCATGGCCGTTGGTGACGCGCTTCCCGGCGCGTACTCGTAATTGGAGATGTCCCGGATGAATCGTTCATTGAAGCCTTATCAAGGACAAGACATTCGTAACGTGGCCCTGGTGGGTCACGCGCACTGCGGAAAGACCACTTTGATTTCCGCACTACTGCAGGCCGCCAAGATGACCGAAAGGTTAGGCCGGGTGGATGACGGAAGCGCGGTCACCGCCTATGACGAAGAGGATGTCGCCCGCCGCACCACCATGCAGAATGCCTTGGCCTTCGCGGAATGGCGCAACCTGAAGATCAATTTTGTGGATACTCCGGGCTTTCCTATGTTCGTACACGAGGCGCGCGCAGCGCTGCTCCCGGTCGAAGCCGCCCTGCTCATCGTCAACGCCGCCTGCGGCGTGGAGGCCATGACCCGGCGGGTGTGGAAGTTCGGCGAAGAATTCAATCTGCCCCGCGCCATCGTGATTAACCAGATGGATCATCCCCGCGCCGATCGGGAACGCACCATCAATGCGCTGTGCGATGCATTTGGCCGCCAGGTGGTTCCAGTGCAGTTGCCCATTCTCGAGGGCAACGGCAGCAATCCGAATTTCCGCGGTGTCGTCGACCTGGTCACCATGGAAGCCTTCGTGTACGAGCCCGATGGCACCGGCGCCGGACGTCTTTCCGAGATTCCCGTGCGCCTTCGCGAAGAAGCCACGGCTGCCCACCAGGCCCTGGTGGAACTGGTGGCCGAGGGCAAAGACGAGTTAATGGAAGAATTTTTCCGCGAAGGAACCATCCCCCAGGAACACCTGATCGTCGCCCTGCACGAGGCCATCCGCGAAGATCGCATCTTTCCCGTGCTCTTTACCAGCGGGCTGCGTAACGTGGGCACGGACCATCTGCTGGATTTTCTCCAGGTATACGCTCCCTCGCCGGTGGAGCGGGTTCCGGTGGCTGCCCGGGGAACGGCCGTGGTCCGCGCTGTACGCCGTGAAAGCCAGAACCACGACGGTGCTCCCGCCGAATCCGCTCCGGACGCCGAGATGGTTTTGCGCAAGGTAGACGATCGCGAGCCTTTGTCCCTTTACGTGTTTAAGACCATGTCCGACCCGTTTGCGGGACGAATTTCCTTCTTCAAGGTCTTTTCCGGAATCGCAAAAACCGACGCCGCAATCACCAATTACACCCATCGAAGCGTCGAGCGCCTGGCCCACCTTACCGTCATGCAGGGACGCACTGCCACCCCGATCACCGAACTGCACGCCGGCGATATCGGGGCCGTGGCCAAATTGCGCGAGACCTATACCGGCGACACGCTGGGCGATGCCGGGTCTGAAATCTATTTCGATCCGGTGACCATGCCGGAGCCCGCCGTCACCTATGCCATCGAGCCCAAGACCCGGGCGGATGAAGAAAAACTGGCGCCCGCGGTGCACAAGCTGATGGAAGAGGACCCGATGGTTCGCTTCTATCGTGACGACGCGACCCACGAATTCCTGCTTGCCGGCTCGGGCCAGTCGCATATCGAATCCATCGTGCACAAGCTGCGCCGCCGTTACCACACCGAAGTGACCCTCAAGGCGCCCAAAGTGCCTTATCGGGAGACCATCCGCGGCCGTGGCGATGCCCAGGGCCGGCACAAGAAGCAGAGTGGCGGCCACGGCCAGTTCGGCGACTGCTGGATTCGCCTCGAACCCCTCCCTTTGGGCTCAGGATTTGAGTTTGTGAACGAGATCTTCGGCGGGTCAATCCCGCGTACTTTCATTCCTGCGGTCGAAAAGGGCATTCAGGAGGCGGCAGCGCACGGCTGGCTCGCCGGCTATCCCATCGTTGATTTCCGGGCTGTACTCTATGACGGCAGCTACCACGACGTCGATTCCAATGAGCTCTCGTTCCGGCTGGCTGGACGGCGGGCCTTCCGCAACTGCATGGAGCAGGCCAAGCCGGTGCTGCTGGAGCCGCTCATGCGGGTGGAGATTGAGGCGCCGGAGACCTTTACCGGCGCAATTATGGGCGATCTGACCGGACGCCGGGGACGCGTGCAGGGCATGGGGAGCGGCCGGGGGACCACCATCATCCGCGCGGAAGTACCCATGGCCGAAATGCTCAGCTATGGCGCCACGCTCACCTCTCTCACCCAGGGATTGGGCAGCTTCCACATGGAAATGACCCGCTATGACGTCGTTCCGCCGGTAGCCGCAGAAAAGGTCATCGCTGCCGCCCACAAACACGCCCAGGTCGACGAAGATACGTAGGGAGAGCTTTTTCCTTATTGCTCCGGCCGATCCCAAAATTTGGCCCCTAAAATTAGGCAACCTGGCGTCGCCGATTCGATCTAAAGGATTGAACGGAAAGGAAGAGACCCTCGATAATGACGATTCGGAGCGTGCTGGCAGCGGCCCTGGTGCTGTCTTCGGGCATGCTGCCAGCGCAAACGGCCAACCAGAGTTCTGCGCAGAGTCCCTATTACGGTAGCGTAACCATCGTCAAACCGACGGACGGGGTCAAGCCTCTGACCCTCGATGAAGCGATCACGCTGGGCATTGAGCGTAATCTGGCCATGGTCGAGGCGCGGGAGCAGGAACAAAGCGCAAAAGCGCAATCGCTCGCGAGTCTGCAGCCGTTATTGCCTACGGTTACGGCTCAGGCAGATTCGGGCGCTCATCAAATCAACCTGGCAGCACTCGGATTCTCCACCAGCGTCCTCAGTAAGATCGGACCCTTATTCCCCGGCTTGGACGTTTCCGCGTTTCCTACAATAGTCAAGGTCAACGTCACCGACGCCATGGTGAACTACTCTCAGACCCTCTTCAGTCTGAGCAACATCGACCGTTACCGGGCGGCCAAGGCAAATGAGGTCGCCGCCTACTTCAGTAAGCAGTCTTCACGGGGCCTGGTCGTCCTCACGGTCGGCGATGCCTACCTGCAGGCCTTGGCTTTGGGGTCGCAGGTCGATAACGCCAAATCTCTGCTTGAGGCCGACCGCGTGCTGCTCAGCCAGGCAGTCGCGGAACACCAGGCGGGCACGGTAGCAAACCTCGATGAACTAAGAGCCCGGGTACAGTACCAGACCCAGGAGCAAGCTCTCATAACGGCTGAGGTCAATTTCAAAAAAGCGAAGATAGCGCTCAACCGCGAGATCGGGATTCCGGCGGAACAGGAAATCCAACTCACTGACGCCCAGCCCTATGCCGACCTGGCGGTCATGAATATTGACCAGGCCAAAGAAATGGCTTATCGCAGCCGGCAGGACTACCAGGGTTTACAGGCGCAGGTCCGCGCGGCGCAATTGCAGCGCAAGGCTGCAAAGTGGGAGCGGCTGCCTACGCTCGATTTTCAGGGGAACTATGGCGTGACGGGGGTGACGGGTGGTCTTTACCACGGAACGTTTGTGGCTGGGGGGTCGTTGAATCTGCCTCTGTTTCAAGAGGCCAAATTTCGCGGAGACAGTGGAGTTGCCGCCGCAAATCTGACCAATCTGACCCAGCAGTTGGCTGCTCTGAAAGAGCAGATCAACCGCAGTTGAGGGATAGCATCCTCGATGTGCAGACGGCTACGGAATTGGTGCGGGTGGCGCGCAGCAACGTAGAGTTGGCGCGCAAAGAACTGGAGCAGACCACGGATCGGTTTAGGGCCGGAGTGGACGACAATCTACCCGTAGTGCAGGCTCAGGCAACGCTGGCCAACGCCGAGACCAACCTGGTCGCCACCACCAGCCAGCACAATCAAGCCAAACTAGGCTTGGCCCGAAATCTGGGCATCGTCGACACGCAATACGCCACCTTCTTGCACGGCAACTAGAAGCGCTTTGAAAATGGCGCGGAAGAATAAATAAGTGGGTGGCCCTCGCTTTTGAGACCTGGATGTTCCGGCATGGGCCCATTTGGTGTGGGAGTGCAAAAAAGTTTTTTCCACGGCATCAACCTTCGTCCAGCAGGGTCACCGCACCGCTGCGGATATCGAAATACCCCGCCGCCACCTTGAGCTTCCCCTCTTTGATCAACGCTGACAACAAAGGCGAAGATTCCAGCAGCCGCGCGACCTGGATCAGTACATTGGCGCGTACGGTTGCGTCCACGTCTGGCCCGGCCTGCTCTACCGCGGGCCGGATATAGGGAAACAGCGCACTAATCTGCCCTGGAACGGCTGTTCCCTGATCTGAGGATTGGATGGCCGCCGTCACCGCACCACAACGGCTATGGCCCATAACCAGGATCGTGTGTGTTCCCAGGACCGCGGCTGCATACTCGAGACTGGCCACAATCTCGGTAGTCACAATATTCCCCGCCACCCTGGTGACAAACAGCTGTCCGATGGTCTGGTCGAAAACCACCTCCACCGGCACGCGCGAATCAGCACAGGAGAGAACTGCGGCAAACGGTTCCGGCTTCTCCATCATCTGTTGCAGGATGGCAAGATCGCGCCGGTGAGACGATGTCCGCCCGCTGGTAAACCGGCGATTGCCGGCAATCAACTCTTCCAGCGCTGCGTCAGAGTCCGAAATCTTCACCTCTGGCGGCGCTGCTGATCCACTGGACATGCCTGCATCCTATCGTATTTCCCCCGTTGCGATATCCTTTCCCAAACCAGACCTATGGCCGCACCGACAGCAGGTACAGCAGCATTTGCCCACCGCGACTTTCGCCGCTATCAGCTGGCACGGGTGATGGTCATCATGGGCGCAGAAGCGCAGGCGGTGGCTGTAGCCTGGCAGGTCTATGAAATCACTCACCGGGCGCTCGATCTGGGGTACACCGGGCTGACCCTCTTTTTGCCTGGACTCCTGTTCCTGCTGCCCGCCGGCCATGTCGCTGACCGTTACGATCGCCGCGTGGTGATCCTGGTCTGCTACACCTTACAAATTCTCTGCACCTTGGCCCTGCTCCTTTTCGCCTTCCGCGGGTTGCATCGAGTCGAGCCCATCTTCGCCGTGCTATTCCTGATCGGCTCCGGCCGCGCGTTCAGCGGACCCGCTAGTTCCGCGCTCCTGCCTCACCTGGTCCCCACGGAGCATTTCGTGAACGCCATTACCTGGGGCGCCACGGTGTTCCAGATCGCCAATATCGCCGGGCCGGCCATCGGTGGGCTGCTTTACACCCTCCCCCTCAAAGGCCCCCTCTACGGCGCCCCAATCGTTTTTCTGTTTACCCTGGTCACTGGCATCGGCTTTGTAGGTTTGATCAGCTCCCTCCATGTCCGCCCCGGACGCATGGAGCACAGGGCCATTTCAACCGAGGTGATTCTGGCGGGATTTCGCTATGTCTGGAAAGCGAAGCTCCTGCTGGGCTCGATTTCGCTCGATCTCTTTGTCGTGCTGTTAGGCGGCGCCACCGCTTTGCTGCCCATCTTTGCTCACGATCTGTTGCACACCGGGCCGCAGGGACTGGGTGCGCTTCGCTCCGCCCCGGCACTGGGTGCTCTGGCCGTCTCTATCTGGATGACCTTCCGCCCGCTGCTGCACCGTCCCGGCGTATTGATGTTTACCGGGGTCGCCATCTTCGGCAGCGCGACCATTGTGTTCGGCCTCTCCCGCAGCTTGCCCCTCTCCCTTGCCGCTCTGGCTGTGGTGGGGGCTTCTGACATGATCAGCGTCGTGATCCGGTCCTCCATGCTGCAGTTAGCTACGCCCGCTTCCATGCGGGGCAGAGTGAGCGCCGTAAATTCGCTCTTTGTCGGCGCTTCCAACGAGCTGGGCGAATTTGAGAGCGGAGTCACCGCACAGTGGTGGGGAGCGGTGCGCGCGGTGGTCGCCGGGGGCATCGGGGCGCTGGCCGTTACCGGCATCTGGAGTGTTCTATTTCCCGAACTACGCAGTATTGACCAGCTCACCGAAGATTCGTTGATGCAAGTTCAGCAAGAGCCTTCGAACGTCAATCTGTAGTTGACAGGACCTCTGTCGAATTGCACAATCCCTAAGGCTTCAGAAGTTGCCCCATTACGCCCTCCCCTGGGGTGAATCGCGCCATTGGGCCCGACCACAAAACAAATTAGGGGTTTCCGCACAATGAAGAGTTCCGTTCTCTTGCAGAGCCTTGCGGCCGTCTGCATTGCTACCACTGTCTATACCGCCTCTGCTCAGTCCATCCAACTCTTCAGCCCCGTGAACGTCAGGGTCTCCACCCAGGGCACCAGCTACAGTTCACCGAATACCTTCAACACCACCATTCTCAATCTCAGCTGCCCCTCCTCGCCCCAGGCCGCAATTTCGTCCTCCGCCGATGGCACCGGCAATGTGCTGGTGGACAATTACATCTCGCTCCAGGTGGGAGAAGCGGAAGCGGTCAACATCTGCAATGGGAACTGCTTCACCAGCTGGTACCAAACCCAGGCCAGCCTCGGCAACTTGACGAACCAGGACCCGGATAACTTCGTAAGCAACGGAGGGGTGGCTCCCATTGACATCAGCAGCTACTTCTCGCCGGGACCGGTGCAGGCCCAGATCGGTCTGACGGATCAGGGTGGCTACCTCGCCAGTTCCACGCTTTACCTGGTAACCAACTGCTCCTCGGCCGGCGTCGCGGGCCCTGGCCTGGTGACCGGTAATCCTATCTCGGCGAGCAATCCGACCTCCGGGCAATTGGCGCAAAATTATTCATTCAATTCCACCACCAACCAGCAGGTCCAGTTCACCTACGATCTAACGGCCGCACAGAACGCCGGAACTCTTTCGATTACAGATCAGTCCACGCCCTCCACGGCAGACACTCCTCTGAATCCGGCAGCGTTTCCCGGCTATGTGAACGGGACCTCGTTTGCTACCGCAAACTGCCTGACTCACACCGGCGAACTATACAACGGCTCTCCTGCCTGCAAGCTCTACACCCTTACCTGCCAGATTGGTAATGGCTCAACCCAGGCCGGCGCTTTGTGCCCCGCTTCCACGCAGCGCAACGAGGTGTTCCAGGAAGTGTTTGACGGACCCGGCTTTAGCCTTCCCGATATAAGCGGAACCAATGGTCTGACCTACCATCAGGGGGTAGGCTTCCTGGAGGCTGCGGAAGGCTGGGGTGGAGGGTCCTGCACCTTCGATCAAAACTCTGGCATTGCGCAGCAGCTCTGCCCGCAGAACATACTGGTAAATTTTTCCGGTCCTGGAGTTTATAAGAGCGGAGGATCTGGGCAAAGCCCCAATTCCACATTTATTACCGTGGCGCCAGTGCCCGAGCCCCTGACCACTGTTTCGGTGACCCCGTTACAACTCGGGAATTGGATTAATACCCACAGCCCGACCGTAAACTTCGTCAGCACACCCCCCGCCATATCTTCCAACAACAACTTTGTTGCCGCCCCGATTGAGACTCTCACCTACGGAATTTCCCCTGCCTCGAGCGTACCTCAGCCCCCAGCCCCTGTTCCCGGCGACACCACACTCACGAACAGTGGCGCCTGCCCTGCACCCGAGGGCAGTGCACCGGCCAATGCGTTCCCCTCGGGGGCGCAAACTGTTTCCGTTTCGGCGGACGGCAATTACGTGTTGCATTACTATGCCCAGGACTGCGCCGGCACCGAAGAGTTGCAGTTCCTGCAGTCTGGAGGAAGCTGGTCCACCGCCTTCTACACTTTCCCGATCAACGTAGACACGGTAAACCCGGTGGTAGCCACTGGGCCCACGCTATCTCCTCCGCCCTCGACCAATAACGGTGTGGCTAATTCTTATCTGGTCGGTCAGGCGGTCACAGCGACTTACAGCTGCACCGATAATGCCTCTCCGATTGTGAACTCCGGAGTAGTGAAGTGCGGCACCGCGACTTTCCCGGTAGGCACGCTGAATACCGGCAACGTGAGCAGTCCGGTAAACACCTCGACCGCGGGCTCACAAACCTTCACCGTGAACGCAGTGGACGCGGCCGGAAACACGGCAACTCCTGCCTCTGTGACATACCAGGTGGTTGCGCTCCCCCCGGCAAATCTCTCCATCCTGAAGGTTGCTCCGTTGACCGTAAAACACGGTGCGCAGTTAATCTACGCGATCACAGCAGTCAATCTGGGCGCGCAGGCGGCTTCTGCGGTCAATATTACCGATCCGCTTCCTTCTGGCGTGACGTTCGTGAAGGCTTCTGCTCAGCAGTTGGCCTGCAGCGGCAACAAATGTTCCAACGATGCAAGTTGCACCTTTGCCAGCAACACGGTGACTTGTTCGGTTCCTTCGTTAACTCTACTAACGCCGGTTCTGGTAGAGATCTACGTGAACGTGACAGCCAACGCAGGAACAACGATCACCAACACAGCAACAGTAAGCAGCGCAAATCCGGAAGGAAAGGGAAGTACCCAATCAACCGCGAAAACCTCCGTCAAGTGAGTGGGTGGCCGAGGTCTGGACGAATATTGAGTGGAGGCCCTGGAGGTTTTCCGGCCTGTTTTCGCAAAATAGCCGTTCGTAACTCCGTCCATCCAAGTCGCAACCCTTCCGAAAAGTAACACCCTCCCCTTTGTCATCTCGACCGAAGCGAAGCGAAGTGGAGAGATCTCTGTGTGGATGCTATTTCTTGGAAATGTTTTCGACAGGAAATCCGGGTGAGCGGAGTGGACGTACGTGCTGTTTCTCTTCCAAATCTACAACCAACTTCCAGAAGCGGACCCACTACCGCTTCCAGCGATTCGATTCCTCGTACATAGTCTTGAAATCAATTCGCTGCATAATATTTTCCGCGCCTGAGTCCCCTCGGACTACATCCAGCAACTGGGCCGCTTCACGATAGTAGTCAGCGGCACGCTCGGCGCTCCCATTCAATCTGGCGGAAGTTCCCAGCAAATAATATGTTCGGGCCAAATCAAATCGCATTCCGGCGCGTTTCGCCGTGATCAGTTCTTGATCAAGAATATGATTCGCTCGCGCGTAATCTTTAATCCCGATAGCGCCTCCGCCGCCGCAAGGTTGATTTGCAAAGAAAGGTTCGCGGGAGCAGCACGCTTTCAATTGAGTAAAGGTTGCAACATGCGCAGCGCTTCCTGAAACCGGCTCTCGGCAACTGCAACCCTGACCAAATTAACTTTGGAGAGAAGCGTTACCTCGTCTTCCTTAGTCCGCGAGGCGAGCCGCAGCGCCAATTGATACGATTGCTCGGCATTCTTGTAGTCCCCACGATAAAAAGCGACATCGCCTCGGGTGTTCAGGATTGCCGCCAACAGAGACTCATTCTTCAAAGCTTGCTGAATTTTCTGCGCCTGGTCGAGCGTGCTGGATGACTCGTCGCCCTTTCCCGCCCGCGCCAGGGCGCCCGACAGGTCAGCCAGGAACTCGGCCATATTTTCCCCGTTCTCTCCTTGCGCGCGGAAAGCGTTCACTGCGTCCTGCAACGACTTCACCGACGCGCCAAACCGGCCTTGATACCCAAGCACGAGTCCGATCTGGTGAGAAACCAGGGCGATACGCCCACTATCCCCAACCTTACGGCTGAGCTCGAGCGCGCGCATGAGCGCAGTCATCGCCTGATCGTATTGCCCAGTCGCGGTATAGGCTTCACTTAAACTTTCCAGCGTATCGGCGATGTCCCCCGGAACTCCCAGCTTTTCCCGCAACTGCAGCGCCTGCTGAGAATAGGTGAAGGCGTTATCGGTGTCGCCCATCGCCAGGTAAACGCTGGCGATATTGTCCAGGCACTGTGATTCGTAGCTCTGGTCGCCGGTCTCGCGCTGGATTTGTAAGGCCTGCTTATAAACCTCAAGCGCCTGATCGAATTTCCCCAGATCTTGATAAACCGCGCCCAGGTTGGTCAGGGTGTTGGCCGTCTCATCCTTCATGCCGATGTCGCGCAGCAGGGCTAACGCCTTGTTGTAGCTGGCCAGCGCAGCATCCGGCTTTCCACTCGTCCTCTGTACACAGGCCCATCTCATTCAGCGCCGCAGCTACGCCCCGCTTCTGGCCAATCTTTTCGTTGATCGCAATGGAATCCTGATAATTGCGCAGCGCTTCCTCTGGCTTGTTCAGCAGCCGGTAGGAGATACCCATCGAGAGCAGGATCAACGCTTGCTGTTCTTGATTGTCCACCTGGATCGCGAGACTGGAACCGCGGGTAAGGGAATCGAGCGCTGCCTGCGGATTACCGGTCAGGTTATCGACCACCCCTAATCTCCACAGCGCCCTGATATTTTTAGGATCCGTTTGAAGCACGCCTTTAAACTCGGTGCGGGCCTTGTCGTACTCCCCGTTCTGCAGGTACAGATTGCCCAACTCATATTGGACATCGACATCCCCGGGCGAGCTTTTTAAGAGATTCTCGTAAGCCTCGAGCGCCTTCTTGTTGTCCTTCATGATCCGCGCATTGCTTGCGTTGATCAGGTACGTCTCCGCCAGAGGTAGTTTCTGGTTGTGCGCGAGATCGGTTGCCCGAATCGAAGACTGCTCGGCATCGCTCTGGAAACCGAGCTCCGACTGGGCGTCCGCCAGCCTGGAAAACGCCAGGGCAAACTGGGGATCATCATTGGTCGCGGCCTGCAGATGCTTCAACGCGTCCACAAACTTGCCGGCGCGCATCAGCGCCGATCCTGCGTCGTACTCACGCAACGCTTCCACGGATGTCGAATTTGGCTTGAATGATTGCGCTTTCAGCTCCTCCACGACATTGGCCGAGAGCGAAAGGTTCTTGCGTACAGAGTCCGCCAGGCTGTCGATCGCGGTCGGCAGATCTTTTACCAGTGCCTGTGCTTTGACCGGCACAGTCTGGTCGTGCACCAGGTCACGAATCGTAGCGTCGATCACAATCTGATCGCCGAAGCGTGCATATTGTCCCGAAACCAGAACGTCAGCATTGCTGAACTGGGCCACGCGGCGCAGCGTATCCGGATCGATCGCCGTTTCCGGGCCCACGCGAAGGTCCGTAAGCACCTGGTGCAAGCGATCCGTAGGCACCGTGTGCAAATGCGCCGACTGGCCTATGTCCGTGCTCAGCATGTCTGCCACGCTCGAGCCAATCCAGTCGTCCTTGGCATCTCCGGATGAGTTGCGGAAAGGCAAAATAGCCAGCGATCGTGCCGGCGCCACCGGCACGCCCTGCTTGGTCTCTGAGCACAGGCGCAGACTTTGGGCGAGTGAGAAAGTAGGCCAGGGTCACCATCAGCAGCAGCACCAGGCCGGCCACGCCCGCAAGCAGCCGCTTGTTCTCGTCTGCCCATCTGCGGGGGCCGGGCTTGAGACGTGCGGCGATAATCCCGGACCTGCCCGTACCCGCCCACAACTCCAGGTCGGCAAGCAGTTCGGAGGCATTTTGATAGCGAAGGGCAACATCCCGTTCCAGGCAGCGGCTAACAATCTGGCTCAGCTCGGGCGGAACACTCTTCTCGAGTTCCGATACCGGAACCACCCGCTCCTGGGTACGTTTGATCAGGCTGGCCAAAGCGCTGTCGGCGTGAAAGGGTGTCTGCCCGGTCAGCAATTCATAGAAAATAAGCCCCAGCGAAAAAATGTCGGAGCGTTGGTCCAAGTTCCCGGCCAGTGCCTGCTCCGGCGACATATATTCCATGGTGCCGACCATGGCCCCGGTTTGCGTCATCCGCTCCCCTTCGAGCGTCTTGGCAAGGCCAAAATCCATAACCAGGATGCGGCCGCTACCCGTCTCCCACATAACGTTCTGCGGCTTCAGGTCGCGGTGGATGACGCCGACATTGTGCGCCGCCTCCAGCGCCCGGCATACCTGCTCAATCACAGCGACTGCTTCGCGCGGAGGGAGCTTCACCCGCCTATGGAGAATCGCGGCGAGATCTTCGCCCTCCACGTACTCCATGGTGATGAACTTTATCCCCTCTGCTTCCCCGAGATCATAGATACGCACTACATTGCGGTGGGTGACCTGGGTAGCGAGGATCAGTTCCTGTTTGAAGCGGTCGAGGATGGCGCGATTACGGGCCAGGTCGGGACGAATCACCTTGAGCGCGACCATGCGGCTCAGCTCAACATCTCGCGCTTTGTAAACCGCGCCCATGCCGCCTTCGCCCAGCAGGCTCAACACTTCATAACGTTGAGCCAGCAGGTGACCGGAAGTGAGGACGTGTTGTCCCGCCTCGCTGTAGCCACCGGGCAACACCTGCGAAGCAGGAATTCCTACAATGGTGGGGCTGTCGCTGGGATTGGGACTGGGGTCTGGCGTAAAGCCGAAAATGGTATCGGCATCGCTTGGTAGATGAACATTGGCCGACGAGCTTTCACCCTTCACCGGGGTGCGCACACCGCCATTGCCCGGTTTTGTGGGGTCCTGCCCGGGAGGATTCGCTCCTTCTTCTCGCATGACTCAACGGCCCCAGATCCACTCAAACTGCGTCGAATATCCGCAGTATATAGCGGCCGGAGTCTGGATCCCGCCGCAAAAAGAGTCAACGAACACGGCCCATCGCGCGCTTGCGCAATGCGGGGAGCAAGTCCTTAGCCGGGCGGCCTTAAGAACTAAATTCCGGTACCGTAATCCGCTGCTGGAATGCTGTCACCAGCGTGGGCGAAAAAGTCATACTGCGTCCGGTGGTTGAATTTATACCGCGCACGTAACTCGCGCCCGATAAAGAGACCCAAAGCGGCAATACCAAGAGCAACCGAAGTCCAGCCAACTATCCACATAGCAGAGCCTTCTTCCTGGGGGGAAGAGATTTCCGGCGAAGGGCCGGTTTGTTGTAGTCCGAAAATCTGGTTACCATCCATGTACATCATGCCGAAATAATAGCGCAGCTTGGTGAAAAGTACGTAGTTACGGAGAGAGACACCAAAGAGCTAGAGCAGTGCCCAATTGGTGTAAGTCCGAAGCCACAGGCTTGTCCGTGGTTTTCTCCCAAGGAAAACCACACCTCGCGATCTTTCTTGAGTCCCTCGTAATTGGGAACTGCTCTATTTGACCTGCTCAATTTGATGCAGGAGAGCGACCTTTCGAGGCGCAGGAAGAAAGCTTGCTTCAATAGAATTTGCCGCCAGCTCGCGCAGGTGCTCCTCGGTAAAGCCAAACGCCTCATGCGCCAGCCTATATTCGTCCTGCAGATCGCTCAGGAACATCGCCGGATCGTCGGAATTGAGAGTAATCATCAGGCCGGCGTCGAAATAGCGGCGCACCGGATGCTCCTCCAGGCGGGCACAACACCCTGTCCGCAAATTTGAGGTGACGCAAATCTCCAGCGGAACCTGCCGTTCGGCCAACACTTCCATTAAATCAGGATCCAATTGAGCGGAAAGGCCATGGCCTATGCGCTCCGCACCTATGTTCAGCGCCGCCCAAATGCTCTCCGGGCCCATCGTCTCTCCTGCGTGTGCCGTCAGACGCAGACCGGCATCTTGCGCTTCCTGAAACAACTCCCGGAACGGCTCGGCCGCGCCCCGCCGCTCGTCTCCGCCAATCCCGATGCCGACGATGCTGGGCGACTCTCGCCGCAACTCCGCTGCCTTGCGGAACACCTTGGCTGCCTCTTCCGTTCCAAAGTGGCGTACGGCGTCGAAGATCCAGTAAAGCGTGATTCCGAACTGGCGCTCGGCACGTACCCGGGCTGCTTCCATCCCGTAAAAAAGCGCCTCGAACTCGATCCGCCTCCAGTAGTACACCACCCCAACCGACACAATACACCTCGGCGTGCACCACTCCCTGGCCGGCCAATTTCTCCAACATGCGATAGGTGATCAGTTCATAGTCGGCGGCGGTACGCAGTCGTTCGCTCACTGCTTTAAACGCCAACAGGAACCCGGTGAAATCGGTATAGCGATAAAGAGCCTGGGCCTCGGCGAGCGTCAGACGGCCGTCATCGTGCCGTTGGCTCAACTCGACCAGGGTCTCCGGGGAAACCGTTCCCTCCAGGTGAAGATGAAGTTCCGCTTTAGGAAGCGCCCGCAACCAATGGTTCGCGTTCCGGCGCGGAGTAGCAGGCCGTGTCATGACAGGGAGGAAAATTCGCTGTGCTTGCGGCTATAAACGAAATAGATAACCAGCCCAATCGCCAGCCAGCAGAAAAAGCGCAGCCAGGTGATCACCGGCAGGCCCGACATCAACAGAGTACAAAAGAAGAGGCTCAGTACCGGGACGGTGATTCCGCCCGGCGCGCGGAACCCGCGCCGCCGCTGCGGTTCACGAACCCGCAGGATGAGCACGCCGATCGATACCAGCACAAATGCAAACAACGTGCCGATGTTCGACAAATCGGCCAGCGTGCCAATGTCCAGCATTCCACTGGGGATGGCGACCAGAAAGCCCGCTACCCAGGTGGCTACCGCAGGAGTGCGATAGCGCGGGTGTACCTTGCCAAACCAGCGGGGAAAGAGCCGGTCGCGGGACATGGCAAACCACACCCGCGCCTGGCCGAGCTGGAAGACCAGGATGGAGGAGATCATGCCCATCATGGCCCCGCAGAGCACAATCAACCGCACCCAATTCAGCATCTCCGAGCCCGTATCGTGGCTCAGCTTCTTCAGCGTATTCACCACCGGGGCTGCATTGTCGATCAGCGCCTGCCAGGGGATCAGGCCAGTGAGCACCACCGCCACGCCGATGTAGAGCAGCGTGCAAACCACCAGGGTAGCCAGAATGCCGATGGGAACATCGCGCTGCGGCCGGTGGCACTCCTCCGCCGCGGTGGAGACGGAATCGAACCCGATGTACGTAAAAAAGATGATGCTGCCGCCGGTCAGCACCCCGGACCAGCCATTGGGAAAAAACGGATGCCAATGAGCCGGGTGGATGAAGCGGGACCCGGCGATGATAAACACGCCAATCGCAGTGATCTTGAGCAGAACCATCACATTGTTGGTTCCCGCGGATTCGCGGATACCCCTGACCAGAACAATGGTGAGAATCAACACGATGAGAAAGGCGGGAAAATTAAAACCCAGGTGCCAGCCCGGCGCGTAGATGGTGTTGCCTTGCAGGTCGGTGAGGCCGGAGGGGAGAAACGCGGGCGAGATCCACCGTGCGCTGGGATGCAGCCCGAACCAATCCATGAAATCGACGATGTGCGCTGCGAAGCCGACGCACACCGCCATATTGCTGACCGCATATTCGAGGATCAGGTCCCAGCCGATGATCCAGGCCACCAGTTCTCCCATGGTGGCGTAGGTGTAGGTATAGGCGCTGCCGGCGATGGGAATCATGGACGCCAGTTCGGCATAGCACAGCCCGGTGAACGCGCACACGATGGCCACCAGCACGATGGAGAACGCCAGCGCCGGACCGGCGCCAGGGCGCCCTGCCAATGCGTGGTGGTTGACCAGGTAATCCAGCAGTGGAGTGTTCAGGATCGACGAAGTATCAAACTTCTCGCCCGCGATGGCGGTGCCGATCACGGTAAAGATGCCCGAACCGATCACCGCCCCAATGCCCAGCGCGGTAAGCGACCAGGGCCCGAGCGTTTTCTTCAGACAATGCTCGGGGAGCTCCGAGTCGCTGATCAGCTTATCGATCGATTTGGTTGCGAACAGTTGCTTTCGCAGCGTCTCGGCTCCTGAATGGATGAAGAAATCGATTCCACAACGCAGATCCCGAAACTTCCGTCCGAGTCGATAGACTTTACGGCTAGCAAATACTCTTCCCTATGTACATCCCGACCGGAGCCCGATAGCGCTAGTCGGAGGCCGATCTTGCGAGTTTATCTTGCAGGCCTACATGCCAGCGCTCAGCTTTCTACCGCTTACTTTGGCCTCGCGACAGCTTCTTGGTCTTCTTCTTGTTGGAACCTCGGGGTGTGGTGCGCGCGGCCTTGGGTGCAGCCTTCTTGCGCGCCGTGCGCTTGATCTTCTTCCGTTCCAACTTGTCTTCTACGTTCTTGGTATTCGCCATTATTTTCCTTGTCTACACTTTTTCCAGCTGGGCAAATTTCTCCACCAGCTTTTTCACGCCGAATCCTGCAAATTGTACCGTAATCTTCGCATCATCACCGTCTCCTTCGCGGCGGAAGACCACGCCCTCGCCGTATTTAGGATGGCGCACACGCTGGCCACTGCGAAATCCCGTCACCCCGTTAGGAGCTGGAATCTCCAGCTTAGGCCTGCTGCCGCTGCTCTTACGCGAAGTAAAAAACTGGGCAATGTTGTCCAAAGAACCGCCCTGTGCCGGACGCGAAACCCCAGCACGGGAAACCTCTTGACGGGAAGCCGCCCGCGGACGCTGGTCTTCGTCTTCGTAGCTATAGTGCCTGGGTGAATCCCACTCTTGGCGGCTTGCGTAAGCACCACGGGAGGGACGCTGGCCCCGGGTCAGGTCTTCCATCAGATGAGACGGAATCTCCTCTAAAAATCGCGAGGGCAGGCTGGCCTCCGGCATGTCGTTCCCATAACGGCGGCGATAGCGCGCCCGCGTGACCACCAGGGCATCCATCGCCCGCGTCATGCCTACATAGCAAAGCCGCCGTTCCTCTTCGAGCTCGTTTGGCTGATTGAGCGTTCGCGAATGAGGAAACAAACCCTCTTCCATACCCGCCAGCAAAACCAGGGGAAACTCCAGTCCTTTTGCTGAATGCAGGCTCATCAGCGTCACCCGGCTCTCGGGATTGTAACGGTCGGTGTCACTGACCAGCGCGGCGTGGTCAAGAAACTCTGACAGCGTCTCTCCCCGCTGCTGCGCATCCTGGGCGGCGTTGGCCAGTTCCTTCAGGTTCTCAATGCGGGAGATGGATTCAGGCGTGCCCTCCTCTTCGAGCGAGCGGATATAACCGGTCCGGTCAATCAGAAAGCGAATCAGTTCCGGCAGCGTAGCCGCATCGCCGGGTTTGCGGAAGCCTTCATGGTCAACCGGATCCACGGGTGGCAGGGGCGTCACCTCTGCTCCGTCGAAGGTCAGAAGCGGCGGTGTTTGCTCTTCCGGGTCGGTTTCCGGCTCCAGATCGCCAAAATCGAAACCGACGTCTTCCCACTCTGCCGCATCGCTGGCATCTGGCTCGCACGCCTCCGCCTCTGGAGCGACATCCTCGCTAAGCTTCTCGGCGAATCCAGGCTCCAGCATCGCGCGCGCATCTTCGATCATCCGGCGGAAGTTCGCCAGTGCCATACACGCTCGTGCCGGCAATAACTGGTTCTTCACCGCCTGTCCGATCGCCGCCCACGTGCTCATGCCCGTCTCCACACTGAGCCGGTCCAGCACTTCCAGCGTGGTCTTGCCAATGCCCCGTGACGGGGTATTAATGACCCGCGCCAGGGCAATCGAATCATCCGGATTCTGCACCAGCTTCAGATAACTGAGCAGATCCTTGATCTCTGAGCGATCGTAGAAGGAGAACCCACCCACCATGGTGTAAGCGATGCCATAACGGCGCAATGCCTCTTCCACCAGACGCGACTGGGAGTTGGTGCGATACAGCACCGCGGCCCGAGGCATTTCCTGATCTTCTCCTGCGCGGCGCATGTACTTCTGGATGTAATCGGCGATAAAGAGCGCTTCATTCTCCCCATCCGGCGCTTCGTAGTAGCCGATATTCGCTCCGCCCTCGCGCGAGGTCCACAGATTCTTTCCCTTGCGCTGCAGGTTGCGCGCCACCACTGCGGAAGCGCCTTCGAGAATCACCTGCGTGGAACGGTAATTTTGCTCCAGGCGGATCGTCTTTGCTTCCGGGAAATCTTTCTCGAACTCCAGGATGTTGCGGATATCCGCGCCCCGCCAGGAGTAGATACTCTGGTCTTCATCGCCCACCACGCACACGTTGTGCTCGGCGCCGGCCAGCAGCTTCATTAACTCGTACTGTGGGCGGTTCGTATCCTGGTACTCGTCGATCAGCAGGTACCGATAGCGGCGGTTGTACCGTTCCCGCACCTCGCGCCGAAGAACGCAGCAGGCGCACAGCCTCGAGTAGCAGGTCGTCAAAGTCGAGCGCGTTCGCCTTGCGCAGTTCTTTGCGATAAATCTCATAAATATGAGCAATCCGTTCCGCCACCGGATCGGTGGATTGCAGATAAATCTCCTGCGGATCGAGCATGTGGTTCTTGGCCCAGGAGATACGAGAGAGAACCGTGCGCGGCGTCAGCTGCTTGGTATCCAGGCCCATGCGCCGCATCGCCTGCTTGACGATGGCCTGCTGGTCGGCTTCATCGTAGATGACAAAGTTGCGGGTAAGTCCTTCATTGCCAATGCGCAGCGCTTCGATGTCGCGGCGAAGAACGCGCACGCAAAAGGAGTGAAACGTAGCCAGCAATGGTTTCGCCAGGGACTGGTGTTGCAGCAGCTTGTCGACCCGCTCTGCCATCTCTGCCGAAGCTTTATTGGTAAACGTAACTGCCAGGATGGAATCGGGGGCAACATTCCGCACCTCAATGAGATACGCGATGCGGTGGGTAATGACGCGGGTCTTGCCCGAGCCCGCTCCAGCCAGAATCAACAGCGGACCATCTACGGACTCAACCGCGGCCCGTTGCTGGGGATTTAGTTTGTCGAGGAGATGTTGCAATGAATTTCCTTCTATCAGTGTATCGCCCGTTGCGACTTGTGTTGCAATTCGGATATGCAACGGAGAGTTTGTGTTTTTTGTGGATCCAGCCCAGGGTCAAAACCGGCCTACCGTGCCGAGGCGGTCTGTCTGGGAAGATTACTGGGCCAAGCCGGACTGGGCCTGGTTTACGGTGGAGCGCAAGTGGGCCTGATGGGTGCGCTGGCCGATGCCGCGCTCGATCACGGAAGCGAGGTCATTGGAGTGATTCCGCGGAGCCTGGCTGGCATAGAGGTGGCGCACCAGCGTCTCACCCGGCTGATTCTGGTCGAGACCATGCACGAGCGCAAAGCCTTAATGGCGAAGGAAGCAGATGCCTTTGTCGCCTTGCCCGGTGGTTTCGGAACGCTCGATGAATTTTTTGAAATCCTCACCTGGGCTCAACTGGGAATTCACGCCAAACCGTGCGTCTTGGTGAACACAGCCGGCTACTACGATCACCTCCTGACCTTTCTTCAAGGGGCAATCGATCAAGGTTTCCTCAAGCCGCACAACTATGCCCTGATCCACATAGTTGCGAGTCCCGCCGAGGCGCTCAAATTAATCCAGAAGCTTTGGAAGGCAAAGCCGGTAAGCCACGAAGCACCAGCGGCCCCGGCCCCGTAAGTCTTTGCCCCGCCATCTACCATTGCACTCACACAACTCTGTAGGGGTGCCCCACGTTCGCCTAAGCGTACGTGGGCCGAATAAGATGGGGCAAAGCCCCAACGATCGCTTTTTTACGAAGCAGCGCGGCACTGTGCGCAAACGCAATGGCGGCGAAGGTAATCCCACGAATAAATCCCGCTCTGGTGTCCATCATTCCAATGGAAACTAATCGCATACCGGCCAACAGGAGAAACCGACTCAGGCCGCGCCGGAGCCTTATACATCTTCAGCAGCGTCGCAGGCTGTGGCTTAGGCTCCCCTGGCTTGCGCCCGGTAGCTCCCCGTTCTTCATGACAAGTGGCACACGGGCATGCATCACGCAGCCAGCTGAACGTCCAACTACTCTGGTGGCCATCCTTCCAGTCGATCTCCATGCCCGTACCGGTGGTCTTCTGCACCCGCACCCGAGCCGGCTCAGTCGCCTCGCGAGGCAGATCGTGGGCCTCCTGCGCCAGCTTCTGGGCATCTTGTTCGCTGATAAACCGTATGCCTTCGTGACTCATGCCGTTCCTTGTCTAAGCATACTGCTTCCAGAAAAAGTAGGCCGCCATTCCCAGGCCAATCAGCACCACCAACATCCGCATAAACCGCGGATTCAATCCCCGTGAATACCGCGCTCCCAGATACCCACCCACTGCCGCGGCGATCATCATCAGCAGGCAATATTTCCAGACAATCTGCTTTTCCACGATAAACGTCACCACGGCGATCCCATTGGCCGTAGCCGTGGCGATCACTTTCAGCGCATTGATCTGATTGATGTTCTGGATGCCAAACACCGCCAGCACCGACATCATCAGAAAGCCCGCGCCCGCGCCGAAATATCCAATGTAAAAACAAACAACAACCACCCCAATCCATAACGGAGCCAGATGGGGATGGCTGCCGGCAACGCTCATCCGGTCCCGTTGCAGCCAAGCGGAAACCGGACCGCTGGCGGCAAAAAGCCCGGCGGCCAGCAGCAGCAACCAAGGCACCAGGGCCATGAAGGTGGCCTGGCCGGTGCGTAGCAAAACAATCGCCCCCGTCACTCCTCCCAGCAGCGCCGCGGAAGCGATCGGGATCACCAGGCGCACATTAGCTTTCAGGTCTTGCCAATAAGCCGCGATGGATGTGAACTGGCCCGGCCAAAGGGCAACCGTATTAGTAGCGTTTGCCTGGATAGGCAGAACCCCCACCCCAAGCAGGGCAGGGAAGGAGAGGAAAGAACCTCCGCCCGCCATGGCATTCAGGGCGCCGGCAAGAAAAGAAGCGAGGATCAGCCATGCATGTTGCAGTTTTGTTCTCTCAGTCGACCTGCAGGATCAAGCATTTCAGATATTCAGTCTCGGGAATATTAAGCACGACGGGGTGATCCGGCGCCGCGCCACGGCGTTCCAGCAAGCAAACCCGGCGTTGTGCATCTCCCGCCGCATCGGTCACCACGCCATGAAACTCATCCCACGAGACATGGTGGGAGCAGGAGCAGGTCACCAGAGTCCCACCCGGGCGCAGCATCTTCAGGGCGCGCAGATTGAGTTCTTTGTATCCGCGCAAAGCGCCGGGCACGGCGCGTTTAGACTTGGCAAAAGCGGGCGGGTCGAGCACTACTGTATCGAACGTGTTGCCCGCCGTACTCCAATCCCGCAGCAGGTCAAATGCGTTGGCCTCGACCCACTCCACGGGAGCCTGAATGCGATGCCGGTTAACCTCCAGGTTCTCTTCCGCAACCTCGAGCGCCGCGCGCGAGGCATCAACGCCGGTGACCCTGGAGCAGACGCGAGCCAGATGCAGGGCAAAACCACCCTGATAAGTGCAGACATCCAGGGCCTCGCCGTGGGCATAGCTAGATGCGGCGGCATAGTTCAGGCGCTGATCGAGGAAGGCTCCCGTCTTCTGTCCGGCATTGGCGTCATAGTGAAAGGCCAATCCGTTCAGGTGGAAGATGGTCCTCAATTGCGCAATCGGATCCGCGGAATAGAGCGGTTCCTCCGACGGCTCGCTCAACTGCTCCAGTTCCCGGATGCGGGTGTCGGATCGCTCCACGATCGTGGCCGGCGCAAGTTCCGATCGCAGCACCTCGACGATCGTCGCTCGAATGTCCTCCCGATCGAGGGCCTTAGCGAGGATCTCAAACAGGATCAAATCGCCGTACCGGTCAACGATGAGTCCGGGAAGTTGGTCAGCCTCACTGAAAACCAGGCGGCAGGCATCGGTTTCCTCGTCCAACATACCTACCCGCAGCTGGATGGCTGCGCGCATACGTTGCTTCAGCAGCCCCAGCCAGGCTTCATGGATCAGGTGGGGCGCACTGGTAAGAAGGCGAAGCGCGATCTGCGACGTTGGGCTCCACAGCGCCGTGCCGAGGGGAAAGCCGCGATGATCAGCCACCGCGATCAGCCCTGCTTCCACCTCCACCAAGTGCTCGATGTCGGAGCGGTAGACCCAAACGTGGCCCGCACGCAGCCGCTCCGCCGCCCTGCGGGAGATCGTGACGACATGGCCAGTTGGTGCAGAGACAGGTTCGCGGGACACGAATAATCTTCGCACGGCCCCGCTTCGGTCCCTAGAACCCCGCTCTGATGATGAGATGCTCTTTCGCAAAGATGGAAATGTGTCGACAAGCACCACTGTGGCAAATGGCCAACCCAGGCAAGGCTTTACCTTGCACCGGTAGCAACCCTTATCTAACCAGCCTATAATCAGGTATGGCGACTGTGCACTCCACGCCACTCGAGCCTCCCGCGGAGCCAGGCATCCTGGCAGCGAAGTTCGCCGAGTTGCTGGCAACCATCGGCAAGAATAGGCCGAGTGATGACATCAGCATCATCCGCAGAGCGTGGGAATTCTGCGTGCAGCATCACAGCGGGCAACTCCGCGCTTCGGGAGAGCCCTATGTCCTGCATCCCCTTGAAGTCGCCCAGGTATTGGCCGAAATGAAGCTGGACTCGACCGCCATAGCGGCCGGGCTCTTGCACGACGCCGTCGAAGACACTCCCGTTACCACTGAGGACATCTCCGAGCAATTCGGGGAGCAGGTCGCGCACATTGTCGAAGGCGTAACCAAAATCGACAAAATCCAGTTCGCCAACCGCGAAGACCGCCAGGCCGAGAACGTGCGCAAGATGCTTTTAGCCATGGTCAGCGACGTGCGCGTGGTCCTGATCAAAATGGCCGATCGGCTGCACAACATGCGCACTCTGCAGCATCTGCCACCCGATCGCCAGGAATCCATCGCCCGCGAAACATTGGATATCTACGCGCCTCTCGCGCACCGTTTAGGCATGGGCAAGGTGCGCGGTGAATTGGAAGACCTGGCCTTCCGTTACGTCGATCCCTTTGGTTACGATCAGGTGAAGACTGCGGTCGATGCGGCGCGCGATGAGGATGAGCAATTCCTCAACTCGGTGGAATCCCTGCTCAACGAACGGCTGCGGGAAAACAACATCAAAGCCCGCGTAGAGTGGCGCATCAAGCGGCTCTACAGCATTTATCAAAAACTCCAAAAACAGAAGATCACGGTCGACCAGGTCTACGACTTGCTGGCCGTCCGCGTGATTACCGCAACCGTGCAGGACTGTTACGCCGCCTTTGGCCTGATCCATTCCATTTGGCGCCCGGTGCCGGGCCGCATCAAGGACTTCATCGCCATGCCCCGGCCCAACCTCTACCAATCCCTGCACACCACGGTGATGGGTGAGGGCGGGCATCAATTCGAAGTCCAGATCAGGACCGAAGAGATGCATCGCGTCGCCGAAGAGGGCATCGCGGCCCATTGGAAATATAAAGCGGCTGGCTCGCCGAGCAACGCCCGCGATGAACAGCGCTTGGCTTGGGTTCGGCAGCTGGTCGAGTGGCAGCGGGAAATGAGCGATCCCAACGAGTTTCTGTCCACGCTCAAGATCGATCTTTACCCGGAAGAGGTCTACACCTTTACCCCCAAGGGCAAGGTAGTCGTTTTGCCCAAGGACGCGACCCCGATCGACTTTGCCTATTCCATCCACACCGAGGTGGGCAACACCTGCGTCGGCGCCAAGGTGAACGGCCGCATGGCGCAGCTGCGCACCAAGTTGCATAACGGCGACATCGTCGAGGTGGTCACCCAGAATGGACACACCCCCAGCCGCGATTGGCTCACCTTTGCCAAAAGCTCGCGGGCGCGCAATAAAATCAAGCACTGGCTCAACGAGCACCAGCGCGAGCGGGCGGTCGAAATCGGCAAAAAACTGCTCGACCGCGAAGCGCGCAAATACAAGGTATCCCTCGGCAAACTGACCGACACGGATTACGCCCGCGCGGCCGGCGAATTAGGCTTGGCGACCGCCAGCGATCTGATGGCCGCCATCGGCTTTGGCAAGTATTCTTCGCGTCAGGTATTGAACAAACTTGCCCCTGGCGTCACTTCGCATACTGGTACCGAAGTGGAGCCTGGCAAGGAGATCCCCCTGGGCGGCATGTCCCAGGCCGTTCGCCGGGTTCACATGCACGGATCGGACTCCCTGCAGGTGGAAGGCCAGGACGACCTCCTCGTCTACCGTGCCCGATGTTGCAATCCCATCCGCGGGGAAGAGATCGTCGGCTACGTGACCCGCGGCAAAGGAGTGGCCGTGCATGCCCGCAGCTGTCCTAACGTGCAGAATCTCCTCTACGAGAGTGATCGCCGCATCTCCGTTGAGTGGGCGCAAATGGCGGACGAGAATGCCGGCCGCAAAATGACCTACCCGGTCAAGCTCACCGTCTTTTGCGATGATCGCGCCGGAATGCTGAAGGAAATGACCGCGGTGATCAGCGATGACGGCACCAACATCCGCGGGGTTGATTCCAAATCCACGGCAGACTCAGAAGCCATCGTCGAATTTGTGCTCGAAGCGGAAGACATGCGCCACCTCAACCGCCTGGTGAGCGGCCTGCGGCGGGTACCGGGTGTCCGCGACGTGCAGCGCGCCCACAAGGTTTAATGTGGTTCCATGAGTCTCTCTGGTAAGTCGCCAATTTCTACAAAGAATGCGCCCGAAGCTATCGGCCCTTACTCGCAGGCCGTGGCGATCCCGGAACTGATTTACACCTCAGGACAGATCCCGCTCGATCCTTCTACTGGTCAACTGATCGAAGGCGGGATCCGGGAACAGACCAAACGTGTGCTCGAAAATCTCGAGGCTGTGCTGGCCGCGGCAAAAAGCGATCTGCAACATGTGGTCAAGACGACCGTCTTTCTCAAAAGCATGAATGATTTTGCTGCGATGAACGAAATTTACGCCGCGTATTTCGCCAGGGAAGGCTGGGTTCCGCCGGCGCGTTCTACGGTCGAAGTAGCCAGGCTGCCCAAAGACGCGCTGGTCGAAATTGAAGTCATCGCGTTACGATAAGCCGCGTCCTTCACCGGACGCACCGCATCGAACGTTGGGGAGCAATTCATGGAAAAAGTAGAGAAGACGGATGCCGAGTGGCGTGCTGAACTAACTCCGGAGCAGTACTACGTGATGCGGCAGAAGGGGACGGAGCCGGCATTCTCGGGTGCGCTTTACCGCAATCACGCGGACGGAACCTACCGTTGTGGCGCCTGCGGCGCGGAGCTATTCAGCTCCGACACCAAATTTGAATCTGGCAGTGGCTGGCCCAGCTTTACCGTGCCGGCAAACGCCCAGGCAGTGAATTTGCATGAAGACAAGAGCCACGGCATGACTCGCACCGAAGTCACCTGCGCACGCTGCGGCGCCCACCTTGGACACGTCTTTCCGGATGGTCCAGGCCCCGGCGGCCTGCGTTACTGCATCAACTCTTTGTCGCTCGGTTTTGACCCCAAACAAGCTGGCGAAAAGGAATAGTCAGCTTCTCGAGAAAGGGGCTTTGGTGCCAGCCCCGGACTTTTAGTCCGGGGAAGCGGGTTTTAAAACCCGCGAGAACGCTTCATCTCGAATAACCGGGCTTTAGCCCTGGTGAGAAACCCGGAGCGTAGTGGAGGGACCTGCGGTTCTTTACCTCCGTCTAACCTACGCCTTGACTACCTTGCCCGCTTTAATGCACCGCGTGCAGACCCGAATCCGCTTGCTGCCACCGGCCACCTCCGCCTTAACGGGACGAAGATTGACATTCCAGCGCCGCTTGGAAACATTGTGCGCATGCGAGATCTTATTGCCGAACTGCGGACCCTTGCCGCAGACTGTACAAACCTGAGCCATGACCAACTCCAGATAACTTATGCTTTTCGCAGAAACATGCGGCAGTCTTGATTCTGTGCGCAGGGCACACGACGGGGCACGCACCAAACCGGCGAACCCTTAGTATAGCCGTCCGCGTAACCTACGACAACCGGGTTGATAGAATCTTGAGCGCTGATGAATGCTCCTCCCCAGGCATCTCGCGCCCCGTGGTCGGTCGTTTGGGTGGCCTTTGCGGTGCGTGTCCTTTACCTTACCTTGGCCCATACCTACCGCATCCGCCCCTACGATGACCACATGTTGTTTGGCGAGGAGATGGGGCGGATTGCCCGTGCACTGGCCACCGGCTACGGCTTCTCTGACCCTTTTCGCGGCCACACCGGTCCCACTGCTTGGGTAGGGCCCCTCTTCCCGCTGCTTCTCGCCGGGGTGTTCAAGCTATTCGGAGTCTTCACGCCGATATCCGCGTGGGTCATTCTTACCCTCGACAGCCTGTTTTCGGCGCTGACCGCCGCTGCCATCTGGGAAATCGCCGCAAGCTGCTTCAACCAGAAAGTAGCCCAATGGTCGGCATGGATTTGGGCCCTCTACCCGGCAGCCATGCAGTATGCCGTGCGCTGGGTTTGGGACACCTCGCTGACCACCTTTCTGTTCTCCTGGGTATTTGTGGTCGCTTTACGCATGCGCTCCGGCGCCACCCTCGGGACGCTGGGCCCTCCTGGGGCTGCTCTGGGGCCTCACCGGCCTTAGCAACCCCGCGCTCCTCATCTTTATGCCTGCGTGCGGACTGTGGGTACTCGTGGGCACACCTGGCTGGAAACGTCAGGCCGGCGGAGCCCTGCTGGCAGCGGTCCTCTTCACCGCCTGCCTGGGACCCTGGACCTGGAGGAACTGGAAAGTCTTCCATCACTTCGTGCCGGCCCGGGGCAATTTCGGCGCCGAGCTGTACTTAGGCAATGGACCAGGAGCAACCGGCTTGCTCATGGAGCATGACCATCCGATCCAGGCGCCAGGCCAGCTGCGCCTCTACACCCGCTTGGGCGAGATTCCTTACTCCAAAATTCGCGGCCAGCAAGCGATGGCTTTCATACACTCCGACCCAATGCTTTTCGTAGGCAACACGCTCAAGCGGGTCTTCTTTTTCTGGGCCGGCGTTCCCCATCCATCGAGCAAAACCGAGTGGGTGGAATACGCCCGAAGTCTGAATTTCATCTTTGGCAGTGTTTGTGGCTTGTTGGGACTTGCCCTGGCACTTCACCGCAAAGTTCCAGCCGCCTGGCTGTTCGCCTGGGCCTTCCTGTTGTTGCCGTTGGTCTATTACGCCGTGGCCGCGCACGCCCGCTTTCGTCATCCGCTGGAGCCATTGATAGTGGTGCTGGGGGTCTACCTCTTCCAATCCGCCGAGTTGACCAAATCTGGCCCTAAACGTAAACTTAGAGAGCTTGGGATCTAAGCCTACGTCTGCTCACCACAGGGTTTGAGCACCTTCGGCAATCCATTTGCAGCCCAGCTAGTTTTGTTCGCGCCATTGTGAATACGGCGTGTGGAGGTTTTTTATGTACGCAGTGATCCGCACAGGCGGTAAACAGTATCGCGTCGCTCCCGGCGACATTGTGAAGATCGAAAAGGTCGGAGGCGAAGCCAACTCCCCCGTGGAGTTCAATAACGTGCTCGGCTTTACCGATGGACAATCCCCAATTGCCAAGCCGTCCACAGCCAAGGTCCTGGGCACGATTGTGAGCGAGGGACGAGGGGACAAGGTTCTGGTTTTCCATTTCAAGCGTAAGAAGCAATACAAGAAGCTTCAGGGTCACCGTCAGGCTTACACCGAGGTTCGGATCAACAGCATCGAGGTTAACGGCTTCAGCTACGGTAGCGACCAATCAAAATCGGATCGGGGATAGGCAATGGCACATAAAAAAGGCTTAGGGAGTTCGAAAAACGGCCGCGATTCCAACGCTCAGCGACTGGGTGTAAAGATCTTTGCTGGCCAGGTAGTCACCGGTGGTTCCATCATCGTCCGTCAACGCGGCACCAGGCTGAAGCCCGGTTTGAACGTCGGCCGGGGCAAAGATGACACCCTCTATGCCGAGATTGGCGGCCGGGTGAACTTCATCGACCGCGGCAAGACCGGTCGTTTTGTCACCGTAGAGCCCGTAGAAACCACAGCAACCTAAACCAAGGCAATCTCAGTTTCCACCGTCCCAGGGCATGACGATAAGTCGTGCCCTGAACCTGCTTTTGGGCTCCATCCGCGCGACCGAAAGATAAAAATGGCACGGACGAACCAGTGAGTGGGTGGCCCAGGTCTCGCCTTTGAGACCTGGGTGTTCTGGTCAGGACCAATCCGCGAGGAGACACACAGTCTCGAATCGAGACCGGGCCACGGCAATCGCGCGAGAGCCTAAGGCAGTCACGAGGCTTGAGTTCCGAATGGGGACGACACATTACCCAGCTCCAAAACGAAAAGGCCATAACGGGAACTCCGTTATGGCCTTTTTGCTTTTCGCGCTGCGCGGTTAACTAGCTACATGCAATGAGTTCTTGATCAGAATACGATCGACCACCTTTTCGACATCCTGAAGGAAGAAGTCGCTGGCCGGAACCGCGACCACTGGTGGCTTGGGAGCACTCTGGCCCAGCGAAGTTGCGATTTCGTTCCAACGCGCCAGGGGTGAAGAGGGGTTGAGGACGGCGGCCCGGCGGACCGGCTCGCGCTGCAGGAAGTATGCGGACCAAACCGCCAGCGTCAACAAGCTGGCACTCGTCGTGACTACGCTGATCGTTGAAGTCATCATGTTGTGTTTGAAGTGAAGAAAGGTCGCGGAGACAACCAGGTCGCCGGCCGCCATAATGCCGAAGCCAAAGCTGATCCCGAATACCCGGCTGCGATACGAAAGGCCAAGTTTACCAGCCGTCAGCATAAGGAAAAGAAGCAAGCTAAGGATGAAGATGCTCTCGCAACGCATCACCTGGGCGACCATGGCGAGGAGAAATTTGTCGCCCCGATTACCCGGTGTCAACAAAGCCGCCGCAGCCGCAACAAACGAGATGCATGCCACCCAGCGGAAGGATATCGTGCCCAACCACTTCAAACCGGGAAACGGATCCATCGATGACTGGAACATTTCCTGAATGACCAGGAAGACCACGATCGCGCCCGCAATATAGCTTAACCAGTACGCGTAGAAATACCACGCATAAGCAGTCCTCTCGCTGATCGCCATGAAGCGGTGCACCTGAAGCAATAGGTGGAGCAGCACCGAGGACCCAAGCCGAAGCGAAAGGTAAGCGAAAAGTGCTGGAAAGCGCCGCTGTTCACGGGACCTAAGCAGGGCAATCATGGCGATAACCATGATCACGGGCTCTGCTGCGTACAAGATGGTGAGGGCAACGCTCGTCATCACAACACCCCTTCCGAGTCTTGAGAATAGCTCGAAAGGGAATGCTGCTCAACTGAAGAAAGCCTTTAAAACTGGCACTTTCGTGCTATGCCAGTATCGTTTGGGTACTAGCGGGATCTACGCTAGTACTCAAAATCGTCCTTAATATGCACATCCCGTGGCGGGATCGCAGCTGGGAACCGGCATGGCGTGCGAAAACGCACATCCAGTGGCAGGATCGCAGCTAGGTACGGGCATGGCATGAGAAACGACCAGACTGTGATTGGTGGTGGGGAATTGAGCTGTCGGCTTAATAGTTACCGCACTGGCCACGAAACCAGCAAATACGACCGAGAAAATAGATGCATTGATAAGAAGCTTCATAGTCTGGTTACCTCCGGGGGGTCATCTGTTCCGTTTTCTGTAGAAGATGGGGATAAGTCAGAGTATAGTTCGCCAGCCGCTAAACCGCGCTGACTTAAGCACATATACATGCTATGAACTCTCATCGTTACCCAAGTACCTTACTTTCTACTGCTCTAGAGTACCCCAATAAGCGGTTACTTCTGAATTCGTCTAACGGGCCATATTGATCACTTAAGTACCGATTTCAGGCTTTTGCTCGCCGCCCGGCCGTAGCTCCTTCAGAATCACAATTAACCGCCGTTTTCCACCCCATTGCGAGCACTGGCAACCCGGCTATGGAAGCCTCAGACGTGGTAAACTTAGGGTAGTCAAGTGCAGTCAAACCCTGCACTTTCAAGATGTTATTTCCCCTCGGTGCCTTCGTACCGAGAGCCGCTACTCAGCTTTGTTGTTCGGAGTTGCATGTCCACAAAAGAACTTACCGTTTCCGCCGCTCTTCCCCCTGCAGCCATGCGTGACAACATCATCCCAGAACGCACCTACACCGGCGACAACATCAAGATTCTTGAAGGTTTAGAAGCCGTCCGCCTGCGTCCCGCAATGTACATCGGATCCACTGGAGACCAGGGTCTGCATCACCTGGTGTACGAAGTTGTGGATAATTCGGTCGACGAAGCCCTGGCTGGCTACGCAACCCACGTAGACGTAATCATCCACATCGATAATTCCATCACCGTCACCGACGACGGCCGCGGCATCCCCGTAGACGAAATGGATGTTCCCGGAGGCGAGCGCATGCCCGCCCTGCAGGTCGTGCTCACCAAGCTGCATGCGGGGGGCAAATTCGATTCTTCCAATTACAAGGTCTCAGGAGGCCTGCACGGCGTTGGCGTCTCCTGCGTCAACGCGCTGAGCGAAGAACTCGACGTTGAAGTGTGGAAAGACCTCCATACCTACGAGCAGACCTACGCAAAGGGCATTCCTGTAACCAAGCTGCGCGAGACTGGGACTACCAAGAAGCGGGGAACGAGGATCCACTTTCTCCCCGATCGCTCCATCTTCACCGTGAGTGAATACAACTTCGACACCTTGGCCCAGAGGCTCCGCGAGCTCGCCTTCCTCAACAAGGGTTTGGAAATCAGCTTGGTCGACGAGCGCACCACCGACCCCAAAACCGGGGAAGCCAAGCGCTCCGACTTTAAGTACGCCGGCGGCATCGCCGAATTCATTAAGCACCTGAATCGAGGCAAGCAGGTGCTGCACGATAAGCCCATCGTCATGGAAGCCTCCCGTGACAGCGTCGAACTCGACATTGCCCTGCAGTACAACGACAGCTATTCCGAATCGGTCTTCAGCTTTGCCAACAACATCAACACCGTCGACGGCGGCACCCACCTCTCCGGTTTTCGCACCGCGCTGACCCGTACCATCAACACCGCCGGCCAGCAGATGGGGTTGTTTAAAGACGTCAAGGAGAATCTCTCCGGCGACGATGTGCGCGAAGGCTTGGTGGCCGTGGTCAGCGTCAAGCTGTCCCAGCCGCAATTTGAAGGACAGACCAAAGGCAAGCTCAATTCCGATATCGCCGGCACCGTACAGGCCTTCGTCAACGAACGCCTGGGCATGTTCTTCGAGCAGAATCCTCCCGTCGCCAAGCGGATCATCAACAAAGCCATCGAGGCTGCCCGCGCTCGCGAGGCTGCCAGAAAAGCTCGCGACCTCACCCGCCGCAAGGGCGCGCTCGATGGCGGCGGCTTGCCTGGCAAGCTGGCTGACTGCAGTGAACGCAACCCCGATCGCTGCGAACTGTACCTGGTCGAGGGTGAATCCGCAGGCGGGACTGCCAAGCAGGGCCGGGATCGGAAATTCCAGGCCGTACTGCCCCTCAAGGGCAAAATCCTCAACGTAGAGAAGGCCCGCTACGACAAAATGCTGGGCCATGAGGAAATCCGCGCCATGATCACCGCCCTCGGCTGCGGCATTGGCAAGGATGACTTCGATCCTTCCAAACTGCGCTACGGCAAGATCATCCTCATGACCGACGCAGACGTGGACGGCTCCCACATCCGCACGCTACTGCTGACCTTCTTCTTTCGCCACATGGTCGATTTGATCCGACGTGGGCATGTTTACATTGCCCAGCCGCCGCTCTATCGCATCAAGAAGGGCAAATTCGAGCAGTACATCAAAGACGACCGTGAATTCGTGAAGGTGATGATCAAGCGTGCCTCTGAGGGAATGGGGCTGCGTTACGGTTCCCAGGGCAAGAAGCTTGAGGGCGGCGCCCTGACCCGCTTTATGGGCCAGCTGAACGACTACCTGAGCGTCTTTGAGAAAGCAAACAAGCATCTCCGCAACGAAGAGGTCACCGAACTCCTTCCCAAGTTCGAGCTTATGAAGCGCGCCGACTTTGAGTCCGAAGGTAAGGTGCCGGCCAAGCTCGCCAAGCTCCATACCGAATTGCAAAATATGACCAAGCGCTTCCAGTTCAAGGCCGTCGCAGCCCCGCGCTACGAGGAGGAGCACCGCACCTGGTCGGTGAGCTTTACCGATAGTCAGGGCGCCGAGCGCCGCATCGACTGGACCTTGGCTTCCTCGCCGGAATTTCGCCAGATGATGGCCAAGTACTCCCTCATTCGAGAAGAGCTGGAAGGGCCCTACGTCATCGAATATGCCAAGGCTGCGGAAACCGAAGAGCCCGAGGCGGAGGCAGCGGCTCCGGCCGCTCCGGAAGCGGGCGCCAAGCCTAAGAAGGCAAAGCGCGCCGTGCCCGAACCCGTAACCAAGCAATCGGCGCGGGAAGTCTTCGAGTACGTGATCGAAGCCGGACGACGCGATTACGACGTGCAGCGCTACAAGGGCCTGGGCGAAATGACCTCCACCCAGCTATGGGAGACCACCATGGACCCCGACCGGCGTACTCTGCTCTCGGTCAAGCTCGAGGACATTGCCGAAACCGAATCCATCTTCAGCACGCTAATGGGCGAAGACGTTGAGGCGAGGCGCAAGTTCATCGAAGACAACGCCTTAGACGTAAAGAACCTCGACATCTAAGCTTTTGGGCTCTATCCCCGCACCAATTGCCGGGGTGGGTGGGCCTCCCCCTCAAGCCTGTTGCGGACCTCGCAGCTCTACAGGGGTGCCCCACGTTCGCCTGAGCGTACGTGGGCCGAAAACGATGGGCGATCCGGATTTCCTGCTAGTGGTCCCCGGCAAGAGCCACGTGTGCGGCTTTCATTAAGGAAAGCCGCATGAAGTTCCGCGAAGCCAGCAAGGTCGACAGGAAATCCGGGGGAAGCCCAACCACAGCTTTCCGCTGGCTGCTAACATCCGGCCATGGCCCTGCTCGAAGTAAACCAGCTGACCAAGAACTACGCCCGCCGATCCGGTTGGCTAGGCGCAACCCAGCAAAAGTGTGTCGTCGACCGGATATCCTTCTCCATCCCCCGAGGAGAAACCCTAGGCCTGGTGGGTGAATCAGGCTCCGGAAAAAGCACGGTAGCCCGCATGATCCTGGGTTTGATCCCACCTACCTCCGGAACCGTTTCCTTCGATGGCCAGGAAGTCATCCATGGAGCGTCCAGCGCCAGGCTCCGGACCCTGCGCCGCCGCATGCAACCCGTTTTCCAGGACCCCTTTGCAGCCCTGAACCCCCGTATGACGGTTCGCCAAATCATCGCCGAACCCTTCCGCATCCATCGCCACGACCCCGAGCTGACCGCCCGCCCCAAGACGGCAACCGAGCTCCTGGCTGAGGTGGGCCTGGACGAGTCAGCCCTGCCCCGCTATCCCCACGAATTTTCCGGTGGTCAACGCCAGCGAATCAACATCGCCCGCGCCCTTGCCCTTCGTCCCGAGCTGCTCCTGCTGGACGAGCCCGTCTCCGCGCTCGACGTCAGCGTCGGGGCGCAGATCATGAACCTGTTGCGCCATCTCCAGCAAACCCTTCATTTGACTTACCTTTTTATCTCCCACTCCATGCCCCTGGTCCGCTATCTCTCCACCAACATCGTGGTCATGCGTGCCGGGAAGGTGGTCGAAGCCGGAACCAGCGAGCAAATCTGTCATTCTCCCGTCGAGCCATACACCAGGACCCTCCTGGAGGCCACTCCCGAGCTGCCAACATAAATATGATGCAAATACACTCATATTTTATGAGTCCATTTATGATATGATTGCCATCAAAGCAGTAGCTGGGTAGGAACCCAGCAAGCATTTGGAGGAGATTTATGGCAATTAATCGTTGGGATACCTTCCGCGACGTGGTCGCTTTGCAGAATCGTATGAACAGTCTTTTCCAGGACTTCTCCCGCCACGGTGAGAACGAACTGGTAGCCGCTGGTTTTGTGCCCCCGGTCGACATCTATGAGGACGAGCACAAGCTTGTGCTCACCGTGGAAATCCCCGGTCTGCGCCTGGAGGATCTCGATGTCCGCCTGGAAAACAACACTTTGACCGTGAAGGGCGAGCGCACTTTCAAGGGCGAAACCAAGGAAGAGAACTTCCATCGCGTCGAGCGTCGCTACGGCAGCTTCTATCGTGCGTTCACGATTCCCAACACCATCGACCCGGACAGCATCAAGGCCGAGTATGACGCTGGTGTTCTCCGCTTGGAGTTGCAGAAGAAGCCGGAAAGCAAGCCCAAGCAAATCAAGGTGAACGTTGCCCCCGCCAGGCAACTGAACCAAAATCAACCTGCTGGCCAGCCCGTCAGCGCATAATTAAATTAGTAAAATTCACCCCGGCAGACAAAGACTCTCCGGGGTGAACTCATACCCGTTTCTCAAGATCAAAACAGGAAAAATACGACCAGGCTGCAAGGCATCGGAGCGATGCCAACTTGCTTTCGCCACCCAGGCGATTCAGCATGATCTGGTCAGTGAAGGATGACAATCAATCATGGCAATGCGTTGGGATAAATTTACGCTGAAATCACAGGAGGCAGTCCAGAGGGCCGTTGCGCTGGCCAACGAGAATGGCCAGCCCGAAGTGGTCCCCATGCATCTACTGCTGGCCCTGATAGAAGACAAAGAGGGCATCATTGTTCCGCTGCTGCAGAAGATCGGCGTGCCCGCGGATAAATTGTTGGGGACTGCCCAGCAAGCGATCGCCGGCATGCCTAAGGTCAGTGGCTCCACTTCCGAGCCGGGCCTGTCTTCGAGCATGCAAAAAGTATTAAACGAGGCCTCCAAGGAGGCCAGCGATTTCAAGGACGAGTACGTATCGACCGAGCATTTGTTGCTGGCGCTGACACACATTAAAAACGACCCGGCGCAATTGCTGTTGACGTCCGTGGGAGCAACCCGCGACGCCATCCTCAAGGCGCTCACCTCGGTGCGCGGCAACCAAAGAGTCACCGATCAGAACCCGGAAGGCAAATACCAGGCTCTGGAGCGTTACGCCAAGGACCTGACCGAACTTGCGCGGAGAGGGAAGCTCGATCCGGTCATTGGGCGGGATGAAGAGATTCGCCGCGTGATCCAGGTGCTGTCTCGCCGGACCAAGAACAATCCGGTATTGATCGGCGAGCCCGGGAGTGGGCAAGACCGCCATCGTTGAGGGTTTGGCGCGCCGTATCGTCTCCGGCGACGTCCCCGAGCTGCTGCGTGACAAGCGCGTCATCTCGCTTGACCTGGGCTCTATGCTGGCAGGCGCGAAATATCGCGGCGAGTTCGAAGACCGGCTCAAAGCAGTGCTTAAGGATATTGAGGAATCTCACGGCCGGATCATCCTCTTCATCGACGAACTGCACACCCTGGTAGGGGCAGGCGCAGCCGAAGGCGCCATCGACGCTTCCAACATGCTGAAGCCGCCCTTGGCGCGGGGTGAGTTGCGGGCCATCGGCGCGACCACTCTCAATGAATATCGCAAATACATCGAAAAGGATGCCGCCCTGGAGCGCCGTTTTCAAATCGTCTTTGTGGGCGAGCCAACAGTAGAAGACACCATCGCCATTCTGCGCGGTCTCAAAGAGCGGTACGAGGCCCACCACAATGTGCGCATCAAGGACTCCGCCATCGTAGCCGCGGCCACTCTTTCGCACCGCTACATTTCGGACCGCTTTCTGCCTGACAAGGCGATCGACCTGGTCGACGAGGCGGCAGCTTCGCTGGCCATTCAGATCGGCTCGGTGCCGGTCGAAATTGACCAGCTGGAGAGGCAAATGATTTCCCTCGAGATCGAGCGCACGGCGCTGAAAAGGGAAAACGACCGCAACTCGAAAGAGCGGCTTGAGGTCGTAATCCGGGAGTTTGCGGCGTTGAAAGAAAAAGCCACGGCCTTGCGCGCCCGCTGGCAGACGGAGCGCGAGGCAATCACTCGCTTGACCGAAGTGAAGAAGAAGATCGAAGCGCTACGTTTCGAGATGGATGAGCAGACGCGGCGTGGCAATCTGGAACGCTCCGCCGCCATCCAGTACGGCGAACTACCTCAGCTCGAAGCCGAGCTGAAGCGGTTGAACGCGCAGCAGGACACCGATGCCGGCGGCACCCGTTTGCTCAAAGAGGAAGTCGACGAAGAAGACATTGCCAAAATCGTAAGCAAATGGACCGGCATCCCGGTAGACAAGATGCTCGAAGGCGAAGTGCGCAAGCTGGTGGAGATGGAAGGTCGTCTGCGCGAGCGTGTGGTCGGGCAGGAGGAAGCAATCGAGACGGTTGCCAATGCCATTCGCCGGTCACGCGCTGGCCTGAGCGATCCCAATCGACCGATAGGCTCGTTCCTCTTCCTTGGACCAACGGGAGTTGGCAAGACCGAGACTGCGCGCGCGTTGGCGGAATTCCTTTTTGACGACGAGCATTCCATGATTCGCATCGACATGTCGGAGTACATGGAAAAGCATGCGGTCGCCAGGCTCATCGGCGCGCCGCCTGGATATGTCGGTTACGATGAAGGTGGCCAGCTGACCGAGGCAGTCCGACGCCGTCCCTACTCGGTGATCCTGTTCGACGAGATCGAGAAGGCGCATCCGGATGTCTTCAACATCCTCTTGCAAGTGCTCGACGATGGCCGCCTCACCGACTCGAAGGGCCGCACAGTGGACTTCAAGAATACGGTGCTGATCATGACCTCGAACCTGGGAGCGCATCTACTGCAGTCCGAAAATCTGGAGAGCGAATCGGCATTTGAAGAGGCGCGCGAGCAGGTAATGCAGTTGTTGCGGCAGAGCTTCCGCCCGGAATTTCTCAACCGCATAGACGATGTAGTCATCTTCCGTCCGCTCAACGAGGAGCAGCTGGTGCATATCGTCGATCTGCGCCTGGCCGATCTGCGCAAGCTTTTGGAACCGCGCAAGATCACGCTCGAGCTGACATCAAATGCGCGTCACCAGTTATTGTTGACTGGCTACGATCGGCAATACGGGGCTCGTCCGATGAAGAGAGCCATCCAGCACTTGATCCAGGACCCCTTGGCCATCAAGATTCTGGATGGCGAAATCCTTCAGGGCGATCACGTAAAAATCGATGCCGATCCGCTCAAGAACCGGCTGCTCTTCGAAGTAGTAGGCAGGACCGTAGAAGCCTAATCGGCAAGCAGCATCGCAACTACACTGAAATGAGTGGGTGGCCCAGGTCTCGCTTTTGAGACCTGGGTTTTCCATTTAGAGCACGACTGAGCAGACTGCTGAAAATTCCAATAGTTGACGTGTGACTACCGGGGGATGGAGAACCGCAGGTTCCTCCACTGCGCTTCGCTCCGGTCGGGATGACAATTCCGTTACAGGGGACCAAATATTTCTCGCTGAAGCTCTTACGGGCACAACAGAATTGTCATCCCGACCGGAGCGAAGCGTAGTGGAGGGACCTGCGGTTCTCCCCTCACAAAGAGATGCAATCTCCGGAATAGAAGAGTTGCCCGCTAATCACAGCTCTAAGGCTTTGTATCAGGGCACGACTTTAGTCGTGCCGCTAAAGCGCGAAAAAAATCTGGGCTTTTAGCCCCTGCTGGAGTCGAATTCCGAAAACTCTCGCCTCTTGCACCTACAAGCCCAGCTAAACCCACTCCCCTTTACGCATGAGCGGCTCCGCAACACCGTTGGCCGTAATCCCATCCAGATCAATCTCACTCGATCCAATCATCCAATCCACATGAATGAGGCTCTCATTCGCCCCGCGAGCAGCAAGCTCTTCTGTCGACAATTGATCCCCATTTTTCAAGCAAGTGCTATACGCCTGTCCCAAAGCAATATGGCTCGCCGCGTTCTCATCGAACAGCGTATTAAAAAACAGCAGCCCACTGCTGGCAATCGGTGAGGAGTGCGGAACCAGCGCAACCTCTCCCAGGCGGCGTGCCCCATCGTCGGTATCGATCATTCGTTGCAGCACTTCCTGCCCTCTGGATGCCTTGGCGTCGACCACCCGTCCCTGCTCGAAGCGTACCGCGATCTTCTCAATCATCGTGCCTTGATAAGAAAGCGGCTTGGTGCTCGTAACCGTTCCTTCTACGCGATCTTTGTGCGGCGTGGTAAACACCTCTTCCGTAGGCATGTTTGGAATGCAATACGCGCCTGTGCCGGCCTGCGTTCCTCCGCCCATCCACAGGTGATCGTCCGCCAGGCCCACGCGCAGATTGGTCCCGGGTCCCTGAAAGTGCAGCGCGGAGTAGCGCTTCTCATTCATCAGATCGGCGCGTCGATGAAGCCCCGCGTCATGTTGCTTCCAGCGAGCAACAGGATCGTCCCCATCTACCCGCGATGCGGCGAAGATCGCGTCCCACAGCCTGCTCATCGCCTGATCGGGCGGCAATTCAGGAAACACCGTTGCCGCCCACGCCGGCGTCGCGCTGGCAACAATCGTCCAATTGATATCGTGCCGAGTAATGAGCTCGATCGCCGGACGGTACGCTTTCGAAACTGCGCGGTTGGCCCGGCCAACTTTTTCCGGATCTTCCTTTGACAGCAGCGACGGGTCACCGCCCGTAATCGCCAGCCGTGCCGCACCGCTGCGAAATGCATTTGCCATTCCCTCAAAAAGCCATCCCGGGGCTTTATCGAACCCTGCGTCCTCCGCATAGCGGTAGCGCAGCAACGCCGACTGCTCATCGGTAAAAAGGGTCGTCACCAGCGAAGCGCCGGCCTTGTAGGCCTGCTCGGTAATCAGCCGAACCAGCGGCAAAGCATCCAGCGTTGCCGTCATGACCAATTCCTGGCCGCGCGCCAGCCCCAGGCCGGCATTGATCGCGACCTGCGCCAGCCGCTCAAGCTTCTGTTCAAAGGTCAGAGATGTCTTCGGAAGCTCTGTGATGGTAGCCATAAATTCCCTCTTCCCCATTATCAATCACAAAGCACACGCGGAACCCGGGCGCCGATCGCACACAATACCTCCCAGGGAACCGTCCCGCAAAGGTCAGCGAGATTCCAGGCATCGAGCGTTTCGCTGCCCTGGCTCCCCAACAGCACCACTTCGTCCCCGATCGCAACACCGGGAATAGCCGTAACGTCCACCGTTGCCTGGTCCATCGAAACACGCCCGGCAATGGGAGCTTCCTGACCGCGGATGAGAACATAGCCGCGATTCGAAAGCAGGCGATTGAATCCGTCGGCGTACCCTACGGGCAGCAACGCGAGACGAGTGTCGCCGGCCGCGACAAAGGTATTGCCGTAGCCCGCAGTATCCCCGGCACGCAGGCTGCGCAGCGAAGTTACCTGGGTCTTCCACGTCAGTACCGGAACAACGCCCGGCTCGCCATCCCACGAGAGCCCGTCCTGGGTCACGCGGTCAACATAACCATAGAGAGCCAGACCAGGGCGTAACATCAGCCGCGCTCCAGCCTGCGATGCCATCCGGCTCAGAGCCTGCCGGTCGGATCCGGCGATGATGGTCGACGAATTACCCGCATGCAGCCACTGTGGGCGCAACCCATTCGCGGCAATCATTCCCAGCGCGGTTTGAAGAGTTGCCAGCTGCGGGTTAGGGCGGATAGTCGAGATCGTTTCGGGGGAAGAGAAGTGGGTCATCACTCCTTCCAGCCGCAGGCACGAAGCAGATGGAAAACGAGCTAGCAACGACGCCAGCTCGGCCACGCCCACGCCCTGGCGCGACATCCCGGTATCAATCTCCAGATGAACCGCGATCGACCCGGGAGGCAGGCTGCGGGCCATCCCTACCTGCTCCAGCATGTCAAGGTGCCACGGCTCCCAAACCACCGGAGTCAGTCCCCAGTCGACAACCGTCTCTGCGTCCCCCAGGAATATCCCGGACATCAACAGGATGCGTGGTTGAGGGCAGACCGCGCGCACCGCACAGCCCTCTTCCGTCGAGGTTACCCCCAGCCACTGCGCCCCGGCCGCGGCCAGCAGCGGTGCGCATGCCAGCGCATCATGGCCGTAGGCGTCGGCCTTCACCACCGGCATCAAATCCGCCTTGGAGCCGGCCAGGCCGCGCAGCGTCTCATAGTTGGCCAGCAGACGTTGGCTGGAGATTTCAGCCCATACGGGCCGGTTCGGCTGAGCCACTTAGTATTCTCCCGGGCCCTCACCGAAAGCCAGGTTCTCAAAGCGCGTGCATTCTGCAAGATACGCCAGATGCACCGAGCCGGTGGGACCATTGCGCTGTTTGGCGATGATGATCTCCGCCTTGTTCTTGGAATCGGGATCTTCTTCCCCGTTCTCATCTTTGTTGTAGTAACTATCCCGATGGATAAAGGCAACCACATCGGCATCCTGCTCAATCGAGCCCGATTCGCGCAAATCGGAGAGCATCGGCTTCTTGTCCCCGCCGCGTTGCTCCGAAGCACGGCTAAGCTGCGAAAGCGCCACCACCGGAACCCGCAGCTCCTTAGCCAGTGCCTTGAGGCCGCGGGAGATGGCTGAGACCTCCTGGGTGCGGTTCTCATAGCGGCGCGCACCCACTCCGAAGGAAGAGGCACTCATCAACTGCAAATAATCAATCACGATCAGATCCAGGGCCCCCTGCTGTCTTTGCAACCGCCGCGCCTTTGCCCGCATTTCAGAAAGCGCGATGGCCGGGGTATCGTCGATGAATATTTTCGATTCCGCCAACCGCTCCAGCGCCTCCATCAATTTTCCCCGATCGGCTTTCGGAATAAACCCCGTTTGAATCTTCTGCATGGAAACCAGGGCCTGCGAAGCCAGCATACGCCGCAGCAGTGACTCCTTCGACATTTCGAGCGAGAACACGGCCACGATCTTGCCATCTCTCACCGCTGCATTTTCGGCAATGTTGATTGCCCAGGCGGTCTTGCCCATGCTCGGCCGGGCGGCGATGATGATCAGGTCAGAAGCCTGCAGGCCGCTCGTCATTTTGTCGAACTGGGTGTAATGGGTGGCCAGCCCGGTCACCTCTTTCTGCTGTGCGTACAAATTGTCGATGGTTCCGAAAGAATCGCGAACGATTTCCGGAATGCCTGCAAACCCCCGGGTAATGCCGCGTTCCGAAACTTCGAGCAGGCCGGACTCGGCGGCATCGAGCACCACCAGCGCTTCATCGCTCTGATCTGCGGCGCGGGTGATGGCCGTGTTGCAGATGCCGATCAGTTGCCGGGCGAGCGATTTATCCTTGACGATGCGGACATACTCTTCAATACTCGGCCGCCGTGGCAGTCCCTCGGTCAAGGACGCGAGGTACGCCACGCCGCCCACTGCTTCCACTTCCTTGCGCCGCGCCAGCTCTTCTGCCAGGGTGACGATGTCGACTGCCCGGCGGCCGTCGATCAACTCCGCCATCCGGCTATAGATGCGGCGGTGTGAATCGAGTGAGAAGTCTTCGGAGCGAAGTTTTTCCGCCGCCTCGTTATAGGAATGGTTATCGAGTAGGATCGCGCCCAGGATCGAACGCTCCGCTTCTACGCTGGCGGGCAGACCGCGCTCCAACGACACATCAGAAATACTGGCCATAAGGGGGAAACTCCAAGGCCAGTTTATGGCAGATCCAGAAGCGCCTCCCTGGGGGAATCAAGGTACCAATTGTTGGAAAACGGTATGATGAGACGAGGATGCGTTCTTTATTTATCGCCCTCTTTCTGTTACTGCCCGGAGTGATCTCCCCAGCGCAGCAAACCGCCAAAACCGTTGCGGAGTCGCCAGAATTTCGCGAGATGCAGCAGGTGGAAGACCGCTGGGCCGATGCCATCACCAAGCGCGATCAGTATGCATTGGAGCTGGTTCTGGCTCCGCAATTCATCGGCATTTCGGCCAGCGGCGATGTGGTTACGCGCAACCAGCAAATCGCCCACCTCTTCGTCAAGAATGAGGGACCCCAGTCTCTGGAGCAGAAAGTAGTGAGTGTCCGTTTGGTGGGGGATGTAGCCATTGTGAACGGCACCTACGTCATGACCTGGAAGGGTGAGAAGGGCCCGGTTCTGGAGAAGGGCATCTTCTCTCACGTCTTCGAGCATGTGCGCAACAACTGGCTTTGCCTCAATTCGCAGCGGACCGTTGTAGCGGAGGAAACCAAGGGAGTGGCCACTGAGAAGCCCAAAGCAAAGCGCAGCGATGCCGAATTGCCCATGCACGTTCCCTTGATCTACAAGGGACCAGACAGCACCAAGCCGCCCCCCGCCCCGGGCGCCGACCAGCCCCCGCAATAGGCACTCAGTTTTGTTGATTCGCAGCGGGCGAACGTCGAGTGGGTGGCCCAGGTCTCGCTTTTGAGACCTGGGTTTTCCGGCTGGGACCGTTGATGAATTGCAGGGCGGCTTACGGGCGCAACAGAATTGTCATCCCGACCGAAGCTAGCCCCTCCTGGAAATGTGTTGCTTTGCGATATAGTTCTTCTGCCATGCGCACCGCAACATTTTTATTCCTAGCCCTGCTGACCTATTCCTCCCTCGCCCGCGCTGCAGAAAAACTGACCGCCCCGCAATTAATCAACCTGGCGCAGTCGCACAGCCCTGCCCTGCAAGACGCAATCACCTCCACATTCACCACCCAGGAATTAAAAGAAGGCACCGCGTGGGTGGGCAAGGGCAACGACTTCTTTTTCGCCGTCGCCTCCGCCACCCCTCCGGACCTTTTCATCGACGGCGTCCCCGGCCCTAAAATGCAGCCCCTGGGTGACCAATGGTATGCAACTGCCAGGATCGAGCAGTTGGGCACACTGCATTCCTTCTATTACCAGATCGCAGGAGCAAAATTCGGCGGCCGCCTGGATCTTCCCGCATTCGGCCCCGACTCTTATCTTGAGCCTGGCGTCCCGTCAGGCAAGCTCTCCGAAAAGATGATCCACACCAGCAAGATCTATGACGGCATGAAGAGCGAGTACTGGGTCTATGTGCCTGCTCAATACGACCCCAAAACTCCTGCAGCGCTGATGGTGTTTCAGGACGGCGGAGGTTACATCCATCGTGATGGCAATAATCCCGCGCTGAACGTCATCGACAACCTGATTGCCCAGAAAAAAATCCCGGTCATGATCTGCGTCTTCATCAACCCCGGCGACGTGACAGATGCGCCGGGAACACCCACCTACCGCTTTGTCCAGTCATTTGCCGACCAGTGGCACCGCACGCTCAAGGACTCCATGCGCAGCACCGAATATGACACTGTGAGTGATCGCTATGCCCGCTTTCTGCGCGACGAGCTTCTGCCCCAGGCCACGGCGCAGTACAACATCCGCAAAGACGCTTACAGTCATGCCATCACCGGCCTGTCTTCGGGCGGCATCTGCTCCTTCAACGCCGCCTGGCAGATGCCCGATCAATTCAGCCGCGTGATCAGCTGGATTGGCAGCTTCACCAGCATCCAGTGGAAAGAAGACCCGGCCATCCCGGATGGTGGCCAGGACTACCCGGAAAAAATCCTGCGCGAGCCAGCGCACAACCTCCGCGTATGGCTTCAGGACGGTTCCAACGATCAGGAGAACGACCGCTACGGAAGTTGGCCGCTGGCCAATATCCGCATGGCGAACGCACTCAAGCTGAAGAACTACGACTTTCATTTCAGTTTCGGCCAGGGCACCCACAATTCCGGCCACGGCGCTGCTGAATTTCCTGCGGAAATGACCTGGCTATGGAGAGACTACGATCCCGCGAAGGCCAGCCAGGCCTATGAAATGGAACCCTCGGAAAAATCCCAACCGCTGTTTCGCGTAACCATCACCAGTCGCCAAGCGCGCTAGCAGCAAAGGAATCGGAAAACGACCGCTGGATCGCAACAGTTTTCATTTCACCAGCAGGAAGGCGATAAATCCCCTTGTACTCCCATTGGTGGTCGTCTAGGATGAGGGGGCTTTAGCCCTGGGAAATTCAAGCTATTGAGCTCAACTGGAGTGCATATGAAGACACTGGTTCGTTCGCTGCTGGCCGCAACCGCGCTAGCTGTAACCGCAATAATCGCTTCGCAAGCAGGTGTGGCTCAGGTACCGGCAGGCGCTCCCGCCGGCACTACCGGGCTTTGTAATGATGGCTCTTACTGGACCGGTGCAAGCAAGAGTGGTGCCTGCCGAGGCCACAAAGGCGTGAAGACCTGGTACGCAGCCAGCTCTGCTGCCCCCACTACTGCCGCCACTCCAACCGCTCCTACACCGGTGAATCAGACTGCGGCTCCCGCCGCGGCTGCAGCTCCCGCCGCGGCACCGGCTCCTAAAACCAAGACCACGACCGCATCCACATCCGGCACAGCGAAGACGCCCGCTGCCGGCGGCGGACCGGGGTTGGTGTGGGTGAATACCTCCACCAAGGTCTATCACTGCTACGGGACGAAGTACTACGGAACCACCAAGGCCGGCGCGTATATGTCGGAAGCAGATGCAAAAGCCAAGGGTGCCCACCCGGATGCGGGTAAGCCCTGCAGCTAGATGTTCCACGGCAATGCACGGGGCAGCGATCTCTCTCGGATCGCTGCCCCGTAATCATTTATCACCGCATGGTGAGAAAGTCAGCGCGGCAGCCCCGGTCCACCCAAATTCCCCGGTTATCGAAGCCCCAGGTTTGACCCTGGATACAGGGCGAGCCACTGCGCTGGTTAGTCAGTCTTACGCCGCGGCTGGTATTTGCCGCGCAGTAAACCCGGTTGCCGTTATTGGAGGAAAAGGTGATGGTTACCCCGGAAGGTCCGCCAGGCCCTCCTGGGCCCCCGGGTCTCCAGCCAGTCCCCAGGTAAAAATCCGCCCGGCAACCGCGATCCACCCAGATACCCTGCCGGCTGTAGCCCCAGGTCTGCCCCTGGATGCACGGCGAGCCGCTGCGTTGATTGATCATCTGTACTCCGCGGCTGGTATCGACCCGGCGCAAATGCCGCTTCATGTCGTCGGAGGCACAGGTTACTTGTCTCCCATTTTGCTGAGTGATTCCGCTTTGGGCCCAAGCTTTTGACAATCCGAAGGTCATTCCCTCGATGCCCAGCAGAAAATAAGCCACATCAATTTCTTCATCGCCAACTCTCCTTGAAAGGCTTTGCAACTTCAGAGGCCCGACCGCGGTGGATTTTGGTTCAAGCGATGATATAGCCCCCGGATTCTGGCCGTGCAAATGAAATAAGAATCAGCAGAAGTTCTTGCATGAATTGGTGATTCATCCAATGAACAATCGGCATTGCAAGGAAGGGAAGCAGGCGGGCTTTAGACCCTGCCGATCTCGGCTCTGTATCTGCGCATGACTTCAGTCGTGCGGTAAAAGAACTGAAAGAGACGGGGCTTTAGAGACTGCGTGAGAACTTGAGTCTCCTTGAAGGGCACGGCTTCAGCCGTGCCGTAGATGACACCGCCATGCTCGGCTTTAGCCGCTGGGGTACGGTTTTCCGATCCTCCAGATTCTCTTATGCGCTGACAAAAGATGCCTATCCAGGAGACCCAGCTCTCACGCAAACTCTTTAGCCCCTGCCGATGAGGACGGCCTTTTACATGCCGTGGGGAAACTCTGGTTGTTGAAGTGTACGGGGCACCTCGCCGCAGCGAGCACTCGCCGCGGCGAGCATTGGACCGTATGTATCTATTCGCAACAGCGACTTTTCCGCAGCGTGTTCACCCGCTCAAATCAACTCCAACTGGTCTCCGACCCTCATTTCGCAAGCGCTGATTGCCCCTGCCGGCAATTCCAGCATGCTATGTGTCTTCAGGTTGATGCTGGTCATTCTGAACGGAACCACGCAGTGCCAAAGCTTGAGCACCCGAAGATCTTTGCTCAGCGCGACGACATCGATGGCAAACCGCATGCCGAACGTATGGATGCCGGATGAGGGCTTGATGAGAAGTCCACATCCGGCGTTCAGCCGGCTTCTTCCCGCTAAACCTATCAAGCGAGTCAGAAAGGTATCGGCTGTAGTGATCTGTGTTCCGACCGTGGTGGCTCTGGTTTTATTTTTCAGATACATGTTACTGGCTCTTGCCACCTAGTCGAAACGATTGCCCTTTCTGGCTATGCTTTAGCCGACTTTCTGCGGTATATCAGGATCGCGAGCACAATCACTGCCAAAACGCCTGCGACCGCACGAACCACTAATGTTGTATCCATTGGATTCTCCTCCTTTCGCTCGATCTTCAATTCTTCTAACCTGCGTCGCCTTCTCTTGAACCGGCACCCAACTTCGCCCGTAATGACGCACGGTTCTATTTAGCCGTCTGCATGTTCCTGGCAATGTTGAGAATTGCGGGCGCAAGCAAAACAATAAAAATGCAGGGAAATATAAACAAAACCAGCGGAAACAATATTTTGATTTTCGACTTCGCGGCCAGTTCCTCAGCCCGTTGCCGCCTTTTCAAACGGATCTCATCGCCAAACCGGCTCAACGCCCGCACGATCGGTGTCCCGAACCGGTCCGCCTGGGTGAGCATGCTGACGAACAGCGAAAACTCCGCAATCTGCGTACGATCGGCAGCGCTCTTCCATGCATCCAGGCGCGGCTTGCCCGCCAGTTGCTCCAGATTGACCTGCATGAACTCCTGGTGAATATCTGGGTGGCTAAGGATGAGTTCCTGTCCTACCCGCAACATCGCCTGGTCCAGACCCAGGCCCGCCTCCACGCAAATCACGAGCAGGTCAAGAGCATCGGGAAGACTCCTTCTGATTCTTTCTCGGCGTTTCTTGATTCTGAGCTTGAGCCACATGTCAGGAAGCAGATAGAAGACAGCGCCCAACGTGAGAGACCAGAAGACAGTGTTGGTAGGGATCAGGCTTCCCAGCGCCAGGCCGATCACCGGCCCGAGGAAGCGGCTCGTAAGGTAGGCATTGGCGCCTCGGCTGGTTTTGATTCCTCCGCTAAACAGCTGCTGTTTCAGCTGCTCATCTTCGGCCAACCCCAACCGGATACGTACGCTGTTGGCCATGAAGAGGATCTTCACTTGCAGCCTCTCCTTGGTGCCCACCTTCCTCTGATCCGGACGACTGCTTTGCACCATCTCCAGAATCCGCCGCGCAGCGGGCGAGGGCCTCATCAGCGCTGGAGCGATCAGCAGCGCCAACACCAGAAACACCGTCAACCCGAATGCGCTCAAAAATACAATGCTCATCTGCTAAACCTCGATGCCATTCACAATGCGGCGGATGATCAAAGAACCGATCAGCAGCATCCCTGCGCTCACATAAACCAACTTGCGCCCGACCGGGTCGCGGAAAAGAATCGCGGAATACCCGGGATTCACCAGGTTGAGCAGCGCCAGCATCACCAACGGGAGCGCGCTGAGAATCCATCCCGTCAGCCGCCCCTGGGCGGTTTGTACTTGAATCTCACCCTCAATCCGAAGCCGCTCTCGAATAACAAAAACCGTGCGATCCAGGATCTCCACCAGGTTGCCGCCCGTATCCTTTTGCACCAGGATGGCGGTCACCAGCACCCGCAGATCGGAAGAGGGAACGCGATGCAGAAGTTGCACCAGTGCGTCTCGCAGCGGCAGGCCGAGGTTCAGCTGCCGGAAGATCTCACCAAACTCCGAGCGCACCGGTTCCTGGGCATTCTCTGCCAGCATCTCCATTGCACTCACGACCGAGTGGCCGGCACGCAAAGCGCGCGCCAACATATCGATGCCCTCCGCCAGCACGTTGTTGAACGCAGCCACTCTGCGGGATCGCCGCCAGGCCAGAACCATCGAGGGCACCAAACACAGCGCGGCCCCGGCCACTACGTCGATCAAAAACATCCCGGTGAAGACCCACGCGATCCCATACCCGCCGGCAAACAGTGCACCGCTGGTCACCATCAGGCCGGCCACCGTGATTGTGCTATTTGCCTGCAGGATGCGCAATTGCATGGTTTGGGCAAAGCGATACCGTTTGAGGAAGCTGTCAAGCCAGCGGAACCTGCTGGAAGTGGTCGGCTTCAGGAACTGCTCGAGCTCGGGCGTCGTCCCGTCTGGCTTGCTGGCAGAGAGGTGAATCAAGGCCATGCGATGGGCAACGGTTTGCTCCTCGCGGGACTCTCCCGTCATCGCCATGACCGCTCCGAAGCTGACCATGAGCATCGCGAGAAATCCTAGAAAGATCCAGGCCATCGAAATAACTCCTACACTTCCACCGAATAATCGAGCAGGCTCGAAGCCAGCGGAAAACCCGCAGCCTTGAGCTTGTCGGCAAACTTGGGGACGATCCCCGTCGAGCGAAAACGGCCTTTCACTTTCGCGTTCGGTCCCAATCCCTCGCGCTCGAAAAGAAAAATATCCTGCATACTTATGACGTCGCTGAAAGCGCCGGTAAGCTCCGAGATGTGGGTAATGCGGCGCGAGCCATCGCTCATGCGTGCGATCTGCACGATCACGTGAATCGCAGACGCAATCTGCGATTTAATGGCTTTCTCCGGCAAACTGACACTCCCCATCATGGCCATCGTCTCCATGCGCGCCAGCGCATCGCGTGGCGTGTTGGAGTGGATGGTCGTCAGCGATCCATCGTGGCCGGTATTCATGGCCTGTAACATGTCGAGGCACTCTTCGCCGCGCACTTCGCCCAGGATGATACGGTCGGGACGCATGCGCAGGGCGTTGATCACCAGCTCCCGCTGCTTCACCGCCCCCTTTCCCTCCACGTTGGGAGGCCGGGTCTCGAGGCGCACCACGTGGGCATGCTTTACCTGCAGTTCGGCTGAATCTTCAATGGTGATGATGCGCTCGCGCTCGTCGATAAAGCCGGAAAGCACATTCATTAACGTCGTCTTTCCCGCGCCCGTACCCCCGGAAACGATGATGTTCAGCCGCGCTTGCACCGCTCCTTTCAACATATCCAGCATCGGTTCGGTGAGCGCCTTATTGCGCAACAAATCCTCCGCAACCAGCGGTTTCGCGCCGAACTTGCGAATCGACAGAATGGGACCGTCGACCGCCAGCGGAGGGATGATTGCGTTGACCCGCGAGCCATCTTTCAAGCGCGCATCGACCATGGGCGAAGACTCATCGACGCGCCTTCCTACCGCCGAGACAATCTTGTCGATCACGTGCATCAGGTGCTGATCGTCTTGAAACATAATCGTCGTCTTTTCTAATATCCCGCGGCGCTCCACATAGACCGATTGATAGGTGTTCACCAGGATGTCGTTGACGGTAGGATCCTGTAGCAGTGATTCCAGCGGACCGAGGCCGAAAACTTCATCCAGCACTTCCTGCACCAGCCGGTCCCGTTCTGCCGCCGAAAGCGGGATGTTCTGCTCTCCGATTAACTGTTGGATCACGCTGACCAGCTGCTGCTGCGACGCCGGGTTCTCATGCATCTGCGCGATCTTTTCCAGATCCATTCGCTTGATGAGATCCTGGTGTACCGCCGTCTTGATGGTCTGCTGCATCTTGAGCGCAAGCGGTCTCGGGCCCTTGGCAAGCCCGGCGATCGGGGCACTCCCATTCGTCATCGGACTACTCATTTCCAACTCCTCAAGCACCCAGCCCGGCGCTTAGACCCTGCTCTCCACGAGTGAGAGCACAACCACGGCTACACTCACTTCCACGGCACAAACCGCTTCTTTGCCGGTGCAGAAACCGCAGCCTCAGGTACCCCGGCCAACCCGCTACACCACTGCTTCATCTGTAAGGAAAAATCCGATTTGCTGTTCGCCGCCACCGGTTCGCCGATGTTGATGGACTGCACCAGCTGGCTGTAATTATTGGCAATCCGGAAGGCGATGGGCAGATGGATGGCTTTTTCGATCTGTTCGATCTTGACCGCCTCGTGCGATGAGGAACGGTTGATCACAACCTGTAGCTTCTTCGTTGCCGGCTCATTCTGGATAAGCCCGTCCACATAGCGGGAAAGGTCGCGGATCGCCCCAATCTCAGGAGTCGCAATCAGATAGATCCAGTGCGAAAGCGAGATCGCGGCCAGATTAATGTCATCAAACGACGCCTCACAATCCAGCACCACAAAATCGTACTGGCTGCTCAGAAACTCGAGCGTCCGCTCGACGGAGTCAGTATCAGTTTTCCAAACGCCCCCATAGACGTCCGGCGAGGAGAGAATATCCAGGCCGCTCGAGTGAGTCGCAATAAATCCGCGCAGCAGTTCCTCGTCCAACCGGCTGACATTTTGCACCAAGTCGTAGAAGTGATGCTGGCTCCCATCCATTCCAAGGTAAAGCGACACATGGCCCAACTGGGGATGATTGTCGATCAGCAGGACCTTCTTGTTCGAAGTGCTCACCAGGTACATGGCCAGGTGAACAGCCAGCGTGGTGGTTCCGACCCCGCCCTTGGCGCCAAAGAAGGACAGAATCTTCCCGCTGTTTTGCGGACGGCTGATGGTGGTTGACCAGCGATGATCAAACTCATCCAGCGTCTCCAGGAATTGCGACGAATCGAATGGCCGGGCCAGAAAGCCGCTGTATCCTGCGCGCATCGCGCGCAGCAGCAGGTCGGGGTCGTTGGTAGAGGAAAAGGCGAGAATCGCAATCTTGTGAAAGAAACTCTGACGCAGGCATTCCGCCGTTTGCAAAGCCAGCCTCGGATCTTCGTCAAAGTCCACCACTGCAATACAAGCTTGGGCGTCGAGCGCCCGCTGCGTCAGAGAGGAAAGTCTGGCAGTAGAAAAGAAATTTTCGTAGTTGACCGGAACCAGCGTCCAGGCCATACGCGCAGCAGCCTGGCAGATCTGATCGACCGTATACGGATCGATGTGCACCGTCAGCAACGCTACCTGAATTGCGTCTGCGTGGTTTTCGTTCCTCATCATTCTTTGCCCCCTGGGCCCGGTTGGGATGGGGACGCGGAGTTCTTCTTCTCGAACTTCTTGTCGAATTGATCCGGCTCCAGCAAAGGCACGGGAAGCTTCGGCGCTACAGGGGTCGTCGTGTCACTGAGCGGATCGACTAGGAACGGAGTGACGATCACCATCAGCTCCACGGTCGAATGATTCACGTTCTTCGAGCGAAACAGCTGCCCCAGGATCGGAACATCTCCGATCCCGGGCATCTTGCCGAAGATATCGGTAGTGCGATGATCGAGCAGCCCGGAGATGGCGAAGCTCTGCCCGTCGCGCAGCTCCACCTGGGTGTCCGCCCGGCGAGTCGAAATCGCCGGTATCGTGTATCCGGAAATCGTAACCGCGTTAGTGTAGTCCAGAGCGCTCACCTCCGGGGCAACCTTCAGTTGAATGCTGCCATCGTCGTTGACGAAGGGTGTGAATTCGAGCTTGACGCCATAGGGTCGAAATTGAATGGTGATCGACGTCAGCCCGCCCGATGAGCCCTGCACTACGGGAAAAGGAAATTCTCCGCCGGCCAAAAACGATGCCTTTTGACCACTGAGCGTCGTGATCGTCGGCTCAGCCAGGATCTGGGCGATCTGCTTGTCCTGCAAATCCTGCAAAGTGAAACCGATATTGTGACCGAACGTATAAAAAAGCAGGTTGAGAGGATTGCTGGTGGCGAATGTGCCTGGAGTGGTCCCGCTGGGAGGAGTGTAAGTTTGCGTTGAAGGAAAGGCTCCGGTCGTCGAGTTGGTGGTTGTTTTCCCTTGGCTGAACAGGTTAATGCCGAATTGGGTCAGCTTCGAGCGATCGATCTCGACGATCTGTACCTTGAGCTTCACTTGTCTTAAATGCGGCTCTCGGATGACCACCGAGTTGATCACGTTCTTGGTGTACAGCGCGGCCAGCTTGGCCGCAGCCCCGGCAGAAGCATCACTGAGCACGGTGCCGGAAAGTGATACCCGGTCTTCCTGCCCTTCTACCGTAATGTTGTCGTTCGGCAATGCATGGCGCATCTCGGCCTGCAGGTTAGCCACATCCATGTCGGAAAACACTAGGTAGCTGGTCGAACGGCCTGCTTCGTCCCACAGGATCAGGCTGCTCACGCCGGGTGCTTTCGCGGTGACCACAATCTGACGGGTAGTCGAGGTAAAGGAATCAACCACCTCGGGATTACTCACATACACACGCCTTAAACGGCTCACGGTGACAATGAAAATGGACCGGCCCACTAAGACGTGCAGCGGCTGGCTGGCCGATGCCATGGCCGTGGGCAGCAGCGCCGTGGTGTCCGGCAACCTGGCCAGATGCAAGGCGCTCAAAGACGTCGGAGCCGCAGAGGGAGCTGCAGTCGGAGCCACCGGCTTGGCCACTTCGATTTGCCCCTGCATCGCACCACACAACAACAAAGGAGAGAGAGCACCCCATGTTCCTTTCCGTATCCGGCTTGTTGCTATCGCCATCCGGGCCTCAATTGAAAGTCTTTACAATTCGTTTATCGCCCAGTACGGTCTCCACCTGATACGGCTTTCGTGGCACAAGCCCTTTGGCGCCGGCCGTCTGATCTCCGGCGGACGGGCTTACGGTGCCGGCAAGTTCATCCAGCCCAACCGAAGAGCTCGAAGACTGCGCCCCATCGGCGCCGTTTCTCAAGACAAAGTGAATCGCTCCCAGGCTCGTTGCCAGGACCAGCTTCTGCGAGTCCTCCGGCCTGAGCAGCAGCGTAACCACGTTGGTGACGCTGGCCGGCTTGCCCTCGGGGTCAGGACGAATCTGTTGCCCCGCAGCCAGCACCACTACGTCCTGTAACACTGTGGTTGTCCTGGGATCTGCCGTTCTATCGGCGTGATAGGTCAGCAGAACATCGACGTGCGTTCCCGGCAGCAGAAAACCGGCCACGCCCACAACCTCATCGGAGTGTACGGAAATAGCGCGCATGCCTGCGGGAATCCTTGCTGCCAGGCCCGCCGTTGCCCCCACCGCCGCCAGATACCCATTCAGAATCGGTTGCTCACTGATCACTGGATAAAGCACGATTCTGTCCTTGAGCTCGTCGATCTTCGTGAAGCTGCCGGGCAAGGCGACCGGCCACTCCACTAATCGCAGACTGTCCGGCTTTAACATTTCCCCTGCCTCCAGTGGTTTGCCGGCAGCGACCACCCACCGTTTTGGTGCGGCTGCTCCATGAACCGTCTTGCCCACATGCCGGCTGAGCCAGAAGGTAAAGATGCCGGACACGATGAGCGATACAAACAAGGCCAGGGTCAGTCGCTTTGCATTCATTCCTTCACCTCTCGACAATCTGCAGACAAAGATCCAGAGCGCAGCCGGCGGCGATGGCCAGCGCATAGGGCAAGCGCAGAGCTTGTTCGTTGCCAACGTTGAATTCCGGATGAGGAGTCAGGCCCATCGTCCGATGGTGCATGGCGAGCGCGAACATGTTATGCAAAGTAGTCACCAACTGGCGCCGGGCAAGTGCCATCGCGATGGCCATCACTCCGCCTGCCAGCCCGGTAAATATCAGCAGAGGTGCGATCCGGGAAAACCCGGCCAGGCACCCCACGGCAGCGATGAGCTTCACATCTCCCGCGCCCATTCCTCCCGCCAGATGAAAGACCAAAAAGATAAGCCCGCACACCAGCGCGCCCAGAGCCGCGGTTGCAGATTCCCGCCAGCCTCCCAAAAACCCGTGCAAAGCCAGGCCGAAAGCCAGCCCAGGCAAGGTGAGGAAGTTCGGTATTCGCCGGCTGGCTACGTCGTAGACGGCGCTGCCGGTGGCGCAGAGTAGCGACGCCATTGGAAAGACAAGCTCCATCGACGGTCTTAGCATGAAGACTTCCAGCTCACAGTCGCGCCTCGGTTCCACACGTCTTATGCGTGAGCCCTACCGCTATATAGCGCTGGTCAGCCGCGACCCTACATTGGTCAACACCGAACTCACACCAGTCGCGATCTTCGACAACCCCGCGATCGCCAACAAAGCAATGAACGCCACAACCAACGCGTATTCGACAATATCCTGGCCGCTTTCATCAGCCAGAAACGCCGAGAGCATGCTCGCGAAGCTCTTCATGATCACACTTCTCGCGTGCACACCTGAATGCATGCTCAGGCTAACGGCGCGTTTCCGAATCGAAACCTAGACAGCCGTAGTAAGGCTAGTCCCAATCTTGGTAAATGTGCTGCTGATCGTGGTTGCAAGGCTAGTCATGGCCGCCGTCGCACCCAACGCGATGATGGCCGCAACCAGGGCATATTCAATGAGGTCCTGGCCGGACTCATCGCGAATAAAAGCTGATACGTTTGCTATCACAGCATTGCTACGCTCATTGTTAGACATGGGATAACTCCTTCAGGGGATTAGTAACAGCGCAGTTTCGTACCCGGATTTCCTGCTGCGCCGCACTCGCCGGGACCACGGGCGTCCCTTAAAGGAAACCGCATGAAGTAGTCAAGGCCACGGTGCTCGACAGGAAATCCGCTATCCAAGGGCATGTTCAATGCAAGTAAGGTCGAAGTCAATAACACACCGTCCGGGGCGCAAAGAGAGTAAATTACATCGGTCATAGATGTGTTACGCCCCCGCCCACTTTATGAGGAAAACTCATGGTTAGGCGGATCAGCTATGTGAAATCGGGACATGGTCGCTCGCGAGCAACTTAGATAAGATACCCGGGCGAATATTGGATGGGTTTCTTCCTCGCAAATGGAAGCACCAGGCGCCACGATGGCAGCTAATGATTCTAACGGTAAGGTCGATAGATAAGTGAGGGTTGCTATATCGGCTGCTCGAAAAGCTCGGACCTGTATCAGGGGTCTGTGAGTACCCGGGAAAGAACCGCAGGTCCCTCCACTACGCTTCTCTCCGGTCGAGATGACAATTCTATCGCGGGGGTCAACTATTTATCGCTGAACCTTTTCCGAAGGCCAGCGTTGGCGGTGAAGGAACTGGGTGTATACAGCCGCCGGACTCCCCGGAGTCGCAGAGGACGACATGTTGAGAAAGAATGAGCGGTGAAAGCACGGAACCAGTCGCGGGTCGCCTAGGCGGAAACGTACAGCGAAGGCAGGGCGTATAAGCTGCAGAGCAGTGAAATCGTGCTGTGCCTGCGAGTGGGTCGGATGGGGTCGCATAAGTGATGATGGAACGAACAGAATTTCATCCCGACCGGAGCGAAGCGTAGTGGAGGGACCTGCGGTTCGCCGGTGCGTTCGAATAACTAGTCGCGAAAGTGAGAAGTCATGGTCGGCACGGCGCCCTGCTTCAAAGAACAAGGACAAGCGATGGTTGAGGTGGCGCTCGTCTTGCCTGTCCTGCTATTGGTCCTCACCGGTATCTTCGCCCTCGGGCTCGCCTTTAATAATTATTTGATCCTGACTGAGGCTACCAACGTGGGCGCGCGCGCCCTGGCCATTAGCCGCGGATCGACCACTGACCCTTGCGCGACCACTTCCTCCGCCGTCATCGCGGCTGCTCCGCTGCTGGTTCCGGCCAACCTCACCTTCACCTTTGGACTCAATGGAACCACCTATTCGGGCACCTCGTGCAGCAGCGGAAGCACCACCACGGGCGCCGCCGCAAACCTGGTGCAAGGCGGCAACGCCCTGGTGACTGTTACTTATCCTTGTAGCCTGGCTGTGTATGGGGCCAACTATGCACCCGGCTGCGTTCTGCAGGCACAAATCACAGAATTGATCCAATGACTCGCACCCGTCTCCCCATCCGCTGTTGGCTCAAGCAGGAAAGTGGCCAGGTATTGCCCCTGGTCGCGGTCGTGTTTGTGGTTCTTCTCGGCATGGCAGGACTGACTATCGATATCGGGCACGTGTTCTATTGCAACCAGCGCCCTGCAGCAGGCTGCCGATGCAGCTGCGCTGGCGGGCGCGAGCAGTATCCGCACCGCCGCCAACTCCGCCGCCGCCATCGCCCAGGCGAACTCATTGAGCGCCACCTCCGGGACGGTCAATGCGCGAGCCTCCTTGCCCAATGTGACCATGGTGAGCGGCTATCCCGTACTCAAATGCCTGAGTACCCTCCAGGCCCTGGGAATGGCGTGCGTCGGCAATGTGCCCTACAACGCCCTCCAGGTGCAGGAGCAGTCCGCAGTCCCCATGTACTTTGCCGCCCTATTCGGAATGCATACCATGACGGTCACCGCGATTGCGACTGCTTCGGTGAGAGGAGGCGCCCCCAGCCCCTACAATGTTGCCCTGGTTATCGATACCACTCTCTCCATGCTCTTTCCCGACGCCGATTGCGGCTCAACCGAGATTGCGTGTGCCCTGAATGGCGTCCAGATCCTGCTGCAAAACCTTAGCCCGTGCGCGACCAGTTTGGCCAACTGCAACATCACCAATGGGGTAGCAGCAAGTTCGGTCGACCGGGTTGCTCTCTTTACCTTCCCCAACGTTTCTACCACCACCACCGCACAAGACACTTCCTGCACCACCGCCGTGCCCTCGCCTACCTCGGGCAATCGCTACTGGAGCATGGTGCAATCCGGCGCCACGATTAATTTCGTGATGCCGATGTCACCCACCGGAGCCACCCCGGTCACTCCATGGTCCAGCCTGGCTCAGGCCATGGCTTATTCGTTCCCCACCCCGGGTGCGGTGTCCTATGTTCCTTCCCCGTCCGACTACGCGACCTACCCCATGACCCTGGGAACGGCGACTTATCAAATCACTAACTTCTTAAGCGACTATCGCATCTCCAGCAAGACGACCGCCTTAAACCCCAATTCCGACCTGGTTCAGGCAGCTGGCGGCGTGATTGGCTGCGGAAGCATGACCGCCCCTAACTATGACGGAGTGTTCGGGACCTACTATGCGGGCGCGATCTACGCCGCACAATCAGCGCTGGTTGCTCAACAAGCCGCCCATTCCGGTTCGGGAAACGTCATGATTATTCTTAGCGATGGCGACAGCACGGCGCCGCAAACGAACGGGTCCAACACCGTCATGGGACCTCCAGCCACCGGGAACGGACAGTACCCATCGTGGATCGGGCAGTGCGGCCAGGCGGTGGTGGCTGCTAAATACGCCACCAGTCAGGGAACGCAGGTCTACTCCGTCGCCTACGGATCGGAGCCTACCGGGTGCAGCAGCGATGCAGCCGCCGGCTCTTATCCCAACATTACGCCCTGCACCACCATGCAGGATATGGCTTCCGCCCCGCAATACTTCTACTCCGACTACCATCAAAGCGGGTCTGCGAGCGTGTGCGTCGCCGGGCAGCCGGTCACCTCGCTGAGCGCTATCTTCTCTTCGATTGCCGCCGATCTGACAACGGCTCGCCTGATTCCGAATAATACGACCTAGCCACTGCGAAGCCCGTTCACTCGCAGCGCGCTGGATACGGCGCAAGAAACTTTTCCGCTGCAGCGGGATTCCAGGAAACCGTCCTGTCTGGCGGCCGGACGAATCCCTGTTCAGGCGGGATCAGCAACCATATCTGGCGATCTTTGAACGCGCATAGCAGCGGCAGATTGGATTCTCCAGGCTCCGTATCTCGCGCCCAGATCACATGCTGGCTAAGAATGTCATAGCCATTATTGATCCAGCTGTACCCCCAAAAATGATTGCTGCGATAGCGAACAATCACCAGTTGCCTGCCCGGCTTCGCCTCCATGATGCCGTTGACTGCTTCATAGGCAGGTATATCGCTTGGGTGCGAGGCCCAGTTGGAAGGCAAAGTGTTCATCGGGACCACGATCAGCCGAACCAGGAACATGACAACAACGGCGGCCAGTGTGCCGCGCAGCAGTTTGAGCCACACTTCTTGTTGCCGGCTTCCAGCACTCATGGCACGAAGCCCATTGCATACGATGAGATAGATGATGCCGCAGGCTACCGCGACGTAATGGGCCTGAAGCCATGTCTCGGTGAGAAAACCAAAACTGGCGACGCCTAACGGAGCCATCAGCACGCGGAACTTTCTGCCACGCAGGGTGGGCACCAAGCCGATCATCGTAAGCGTCAGCACGGGAAAGATAAAGAAACGCCACTCATTGATCCCTTTCACGATGACCTCTGCGACCCTGTCGCTAGCCGTCTTTGAGCTCACATAAGGGATCATCTCTTCATCGCGAAAGTAGCTGAGTTGGTCGAGGAACTGGTAGTGAACTGAATAGTTGGGTTTGCCAAATAGAAATGGGGGGCAGATACTCCATCGCTGCCAGTACGCAACCCAGGGGAACGTGAGGCGTCCTGTGAGCCGATGAAAGTAATAGCCTGTAAAAACAGCTCCTGCCAGCAAGAGAGTGGCGCCGGGAAGCCAGACAAGTACGCCCGCTCGCTTTCGAAGAAGGACCCAAATCGTGTAAACGCAGATGGGCAGGGATAGGAGCGCGCCTTCCCACGGCCGCGAATTTGCCAGCAGAAGCAGGCCGAGTGCCATCACAACTCCGTCCCGGGTCCTCCACTTTCGAACCAGCCTGGCTGCCGCCCCCATCAGCAGACAACCGCCCAGAACGGCGACCGCTCCTCCCCAGTAGGAATCGCCGAAATAGCTGAACCAGCTTATGCGAACCACTGCCAGCAGCCCTCCCAGCAGCGCCCATTCCGCTGGCAAATAAGCTTGCAGCATCCAGCACAAACTGGCTGCCGCGAGCGCCATGCTCAGCAATATCCCAGCCCTGGGGGTAAACAGCCAACGCTGCCCGAACGCCATAAACAGCGCTTGTGCCATACCATACTTCGAGGCGAAGGTTGGCTGCATCAGCACGTAAAATTGTTCGAAGTGATGCCACACAGGCGGAGTGGGATTGGCCAGCCGGCCGTGAGCAAAAGTATTGCTTGCCAACAGGTAGCTGAACTCGTCGTGAATGTTGGGGCTGGGAAAAGGTTCGATCGGCAACAGCGCGAGCCGCCCCAGCAAGGAAAAGAGGAACACAACCACGCACGCACGCAACCGCTTCTGTGCGAAACGCCGAAACCCACGGTTGGGAAAGAACGCCAGAAATCGTACCGGCAGCAATACGAAGAACAGCAGCACCGCCGCCGTCACCATCGCTTCGATACCCACAAACGAAAGGTGATACACCTCGAGGTGGAAGAACCGGATGTAATTGGTCATCGGCTCTGCTGCTATCAGCGTGGTGGGGCCGCCATAGCATTCCATCACGGCCCGCGTCCCCTGAACTGGCGCGAGAAGATCATGGCCAGCCCGTCATCGTAATCCACACGCCAGTCATGATCTTCCCGTAACAAACTCGACAACGTGGAGTCTGTGGGCATCAGGACCCACTGCACCTCGTACTTATCCAGCGGTTCCCGCCATTGCCGGGTCCCCCGGAAGGCTTTCGCGTATTCCTTAGCGAAAGCTTCCCCATAGAAGTCGTGGCGGTCGTCGAAGAACACCTTCGTTCCGGGATAAAGCTTGTAAATCAGGTAGCTGCTCCAGCTATCGGTGCTAAAAAGATGGTCGCGAATGCCCCTTTGCGCGATAAACCCGGCAGCTCCTGCCGGAAGGACTTTTTCATCGAACTTCGCGGCCATCATCTGAAATGAAAACACGCGTCCACCGTGTAAAACCAGCAACACAAAAGCGATCATCGTCACCGCTGCCAATACATGTCCATGGAATTGTCTTTCCAGGCTGCTCATACTGACGGAGATGCTTTGTGAGATCTCTAGCAGACTGCGTACCCATCCGGGGCAGAATCGGAGACTGGATGCGGGTGAGATCGATGCTGTCAACACCGGCGCAAGAACCAGGCTCATGACGATCGCCGCAATCGGGATATTGCGCACTGCATAAAGCCCGGCATACACAGAGAACAATATAAGTAGCAAATCGGTCAGCGTAATCCGCTCCCGTGCAAAGGTCGCGCCCGTAATCGCCAGCAGGAGGAAGAGCTCGAAGTACTTATAGACCGGAAGATGAAAATTGGGCGACAAGAACTCTTCGATGTTGTCCATCAGAAAGTGATTCGATAGGTATTGATACACATGCACATGCAGCCCGTAACCATAAGGGGTTACCAGCGTAGTCAGTCCGCATACCAGAAGAACGGCAGCCAGCTGAAGTGTCTTTTGTCGGTCCCCTTCGCCCGCCGAGGTGAGCGTACTCCAGATGTTGCCGAGAGCAAAAATACCAATCAGCCCCAGCCCGACAACAAATCCCCCGTGAATATTCACCCACAGCAACATCATCGGTGGAAGCCACAGCAATGCGAAACGCTGGCCTTCCTTAAAGCGGTGCAGATACTCCACCCACAACACCGTGAATAGCCAGCTCAGAACGTGCGGCCTGGCAAGCATGTGAATCTGCGCGGCCGCTATCGCCAAAAGCGTCAGCAAACCCGCCACCACCAGGTGCCCGCTCCTGCGAAGAGCAAATCGAAACAGCAAGGCAAACGTGCAGCCGATGACTGCGGCTGTAAAAAACACCACACCGTTCAACCCGGATACATGGTGGATCGCAGCAATCACCAAGTCGTACAGCCACTCCCAGGCATACCAGGGCTGACCGTTCCGGGTATATGAAAATGGATCGGTCCGCGGCACTGTTCTCGTCGCCCAGATCAGCTCGCCGCTCCGGATATGCCAACCAGTATCGGGATCGCGGAGCAGGTTGGCGTTCAAGGGGCTGAGGGCAAGCATGCTCAGAAGAACCAGAAAAAAGAGATCGGAGAACGAGGGCAACGTCCAACCCAGCCACGCGCGGAGTGGTGTCTCGGCCACCCTCACTGTTACTCCGCCCAACCAAAGCCGCGCACGCCAAATGCAGCCAGGATCGTAAGTACGGGATCGATGACCAGCCGATACCGGAATTCGGCGTGGGTAATGTAGTACGGCAAAGGAAACAATAGAAGTGGCAAGGTAAATAAAATTGCCAGGCTCCGCCTTCGTTCCCCGAACAACCGCCAGAGGCCGATCGCTGCCAGAGAGGTTGTCAGGATCGCATGCATGGCGAAGATGATAGAACCGTCTTTGTTTCCGGTTCCCGCCCAGAAGCGCATGAACCGCAGCGCGCTCAGTCGAAGGAACTCAACCGGATGGCCGCAAACGTACGCTTTGGCAAGTGCCGACTTATCTTCCATGTAAGCGACCTCGCCTTGCGAAACATACTGGTCGTATTCGCATCTGTTGAATATCGGGAACACCGATTCATCCAGAAAGCCCGTTGCTCCGGCGCGGTTTCCCATCCACAGTTCGAGTCCGACGGTACTCCGAAGTGGAATGAAAGCACCCAGCTCACGTGCATTCCGGATAGGCCACGGAGCGAACACCAGCAGCAGGACCAGCAAGCCCAGCAGAGGCGAATAGCGAAGTGTCTTCCGCGTCTGCCACGCCGCCCATCCCAGCAGCGCCAACAAAGCCATCAACAGAGCTGGATTCACCAGGGCAGCCGATCCGCAATAGGCGCCCATCAGCGCCCATAGAGACCTGCTTGGCTTTTGTTCACAGCGCAGCGACAAAGCAATCATGCCCACCATAAACAGCGTGGAAAGGCAGGTCTCCCAAAAGATATCTGGCATCCAGAGCAGCGGCAACGATACCGCCCAAAACACTCCCGCCAAATCGGCTGTTCGCCGATCAAAGCATCTTCCGCCACCATCATGATCAACAGCACAGTCGTCAAACTAAACAGGAGTTGCATCATCATCACAGCAATCGCCGCATTGAACGTAAAGGAGCCGAAGATGCGGAAGAACACGGCGATGATTGCGGGGTATCCAGGAGATAAAAGCGCAGTCGGTCCGGTCGAGCCACCGAACGGCGAACTAAGACCCTGACCTGCGGCCAATGATTGCGCCAGCGTCCCCAGCTCAATTCCGCGAGAATACATCCAGTTGATGCGGAAACCGCGTCGACCACAAACCATAGCATCAGTGACCGCGCCGCCAGCGCCAGCATGAGAATAGTAACTGTATGGGTTTTTAATTCACCTGCATCCTCGTGGGCACGCGCGATGCCATGCAACAGGCTTTTCCCTCCGGTAAACGAATAGCCAAAGCCGAAACGGAAAATAGGAAGGAAGGTTGCGTAGCTGAGGTTATGGTTGTTACGCGCGATGAACTGGGACAAACTCTGCTGAAAGCCCGCGTCCTGGTTCACTGACTCGCACCCAATCGCGGCCGGTTGTGTGGGATCGCACGCACTTCCGGTAAAGGAAACTTTTAATCCAGGCTGGCCGACGTAGTAAAACCCAGCTTCTACCGGAAAGCTGAATTGGCTGCTGGTGCGCGGGACGATGTTGCCCCAGCCCAGCGTAAAGCCGGGCGAAACTTTTCTAAAGTCGACCGATCCTGCTCCGTGCAGCGGGTCGGTCGGGCTGCTGATGTAATTCTGTCCGTTCAACGTGATCGTGCTACCCGGTGGCACCAGTGCCGTTGCCCGGGCCCGATTGTCATTTGCGAACACGGCCATCGGGACTTAACCGAAAGCCGCCGCCGAAGGGAAGCCAATCCAGCGACGCGTGGCCGGATTGCATACGCAACTGGATGGCGACGTCAGCCCCTTGATCCTGGAAGGTGGTGGAATAGCTGAAGTATTCCGCTCCCGCGCGGATGTTGAATTTTCGCGCCAGCGGCGTTGCCAGATCCACGCCTGCGCCTCCCAATCCGGCATACAAGCCGACGCCCACCCTGGAAAATGGGGGATAGTTCCTGGGCAAAGCGGGAGGGGAAGTGGCCGTTACAAAATCTTGCGCCATTCCGCGATTGCTGCAGGCGAGTGCGACGAAAGTCAATGCAATCAACGGAAGTATCTCTGCGCGCATGAAAGCCACTCTGGTAGTCTCGCTTCCGTTATCGGCAGAGCGAGACTGGCAGAGAGGTATCAAAACCACAACTTTTTCCACACCTTCGCGTCTTAACCTGCAGGAGTTAAGCCAGCCATGTTGCGTCCCCCCCGTCTCTTTGCCGTCGTCTTGCTCTTGCTCATGACTCCTCTTGCCGTCATGGGCCAAAACGCGCAAAGCGCCCAGCCACCCTTGAACTGGGTTCCGCAGGGATTTGAGGTTCTCGGACAGCGCGCCGCCTTCCACACGGACTTCACCTTTGACCGGTCGATGCTGCAGGTTGCCAGCTACTTCGTCGGCGACGCCGACCCCGGTGCGCGCGCCGCGATCGCCAAGTTGAATGGCATTTCGGTACACAGCTATCACTATGCTTCGCCGGGACTCTATGATCCTGCCGCGTTGGACATGATTCGCCGCCAGTTCGAGGCCTCTGGTTGGAGGCACCTGGTCGCGGCCCACGGCAAGGGCGATCCCTTCAATCCCAATCAAACCGACCTTTGGATTAACTTTGCCCACATGGACGTGACCGGGATGATGGTGCTGATTTCAGGCCCCAAAGATCTGAACCTGGTCGCGCTCGACGGGGACATTAGCACTGTGGATCTGTTGCACCTGCGGGGTCATTTCGGTATCCCGCGTTTCTCTGGGGACCGCTTTGAGCCCGGCAAGGGTTCGCCGGCGCGTCCGCCCTACGTCGCGCCTGCTCCAGCGCAATCGATGCCAGACCAGGCTCAAGACCCGGGTCCTGCCCAATATCCCGGCAGCATCGGCGTCGGCGCGGGCTCCGACGCACAGCCAGTGGAAGCCGCTCCGCCACCCCCAACCCCACCAGGAATGTGAGCTGAGGGGCTGGTCCCTCTCACCGTTATCATCGCGACCGGAGTGTTGACGGGCCTGTGATGAAACTGGCGCGGACGAATATTGAGTGGGTGGCCCCGGTCTCGCTTTTGAGACCTGGGTTTCTCCTTACAAATTGGGCCTGCCGGAACACCCAGGTCTCAAAATCGAGACCTTGATTGGATAAGGGAAAAGGCTTCAGCGATCCTAGAGAGAGTCTTGAGGGCGGGACCGAGAGACTCTGGGATCAGGAGAAGCCTTATGAAGATTATAGGATGTGATTTCCACCCTAGCTTTCAACAGATAGCGATTTGCGACCTGGAGACGGGAGAAGTCCAAGAGCGGAAGTTGAGTCACACCGACGGTCAGGCAGAGCGGTTCTACCGGGAGTTGGGTGAGCCGGCGTTGATCGGGATCGAGGCCACCGGCAACAGCCAGTGGTTTCTCGATCTGGTGCAGCGGTTGGGCCATGAGATACGGGTGGGGGATGCGGCCAAGATCCGCGCCAGCTATGTACGCAAGCAGAAAACGGACAAGCGGGACGCGGGTCATATCTTGAAGCTGCTGTTGGAGAAACGGTTTCCCCAGTTGTGGAGGCCGAGTGCGGCGATGCGGGATCAGCGGCAGTTGTTACGCCACCGGGACAAGCTGGTCGAGGTGCGAACGAAGGTGAAGAACAGCTTGCAGCATCTGGCGATGAACCAGGGGATGCAGAAGAAGAGCCGGCTGTGGACGCGCCAGGGGATGGAGCAGTTCCAACAGTTGGCGATGCCGGGCTGGGCGGGGAGGCGGCGGGAAGATTTGTTGCAGCTGCTCAAGGAGTTAAACCGCCAGATCGAGCTCTTGATCAAGCGGTGAAGCAGGCCGCCGAGCAACATCCACAGGCCCGATTGTCATACCCAGCCCGGAGTGGGCCCAGTGACGGCGCTGGCTTTCGTGCTCACTGTCGGGGATGTGGCCCGCTTTGCCGGTAGCAAGCAGCTCACCAGTTATCTAGGCTTGGTTCCTTAGCAACAGAGCTGCGGGCAACAAGCGTTGCCTGGGAGCCATTACCAAACAAGGCAACCGCTTTCTACGCAAGCTGCTGGTGGAAGCGGCGCAGACCACAGTACGCAAAGATGAAAGGTTTCGCAAAGAGTATCAGCACCGTTGCCATCGTCGCCCCAAGGGAGTGGCCAAGGTGGCGGCGGCACGCAAGTTGGCAGTGCGACTCTACTGGATGCTACCAACAATGTCAGCTATCCGGAGATCGCTCGTGTCGAGAGCAACCCGCGGGTGGCCCTGGGAGATGTTTAGCCCGAGACTTTGATTGGGTGCTCTCGCATCCAGACCGGTCTATGCAGAAGACGGCGCAAGCGCCTTGGAAAACACCTCCGGTGTTTCCCACTTCCGCACAGACTCGGCGGCTGGATGTCCGTATAGAAGAATCATGATAGTAGTTTCGGTCGTATCGATGGTTCGGTGGAGCGATCCACCAGAAAAGTGATTCCGCGGTGATATCCCAGAGTCTCGGTCCCACTCTCTCTGATGTCGAAAGCAAGCGGTGCTCCGCACCGCTCAGGATATTTTCGCCCTTGACAAAGCCTTTTTCCTTATCGAGGGCCACCCACCGCAAGAAGGAGTCCCGCAGGGACGGAACAGCCTGTAGCCCGGCACGTCAGTGCCGGGGTAGGAGAACGTTTCATGACGAGTCCCGCAGGGACGACACAATGCCGCACCAGCCGCTTGCCAAAAGCCGCAAAGGACTATTTCTGCAACTCCATCAGACCAGTCCCGCCTGCCGCTTTGCGCTTTTCGCCCACTTCCAGATGAACATGCAACAGCGAAAGCGCAGCCGGAGTCACCCCAGGTATCCTGCTCGCTTGTCCCAGGGTTTGCGGCCGCACCCTGGTCAAAGTTTCCTGCATCTCCCGTGAAAGCCCACTAATGCCCGGCGTACTCAAACCCCGCAGGAATGGAACGCTGCTCCGCCTTCTTGAGCTTATCGATGGCCTTCCGCTGCTGATCCAGATAACCGGCGTACTTGATCTCCGTCTCCACCGATTTCAGCTCATTCCGTACCCTGGCATTCACAGCACCAGAGAAGAACGCCAACGGGCCGCCTGCGTCCTCCCACTCCGGCCGCAGAACAGGCAGCAGCGCCTCCAGCGAAATCTCCGGCCGCCTCAGCAGTTGGGCATACGTTTGACCAGCCACATTCCCCAGATCAGGGAACAGCGTGCTCAGCCTTGAAGGGTCCACTTTGCGTGTAGCCAACAGCTTTTCCAACGCCACCGCACGCTCCTGCTTCTCCTCATAGTCCTGCCAGGCAGCGCTCGAGATCAGCCCCAGCCTGTGCCCATAGGGAGTCAATCGCCGATCGGCATTGTCAATCCGCAGGTGCAGCCGGAACTCTGCCCGTGAGGTGAACATGCGGTAGGGCTCGTTGGTGCCCTTGCTGATCAGGTCGTCAATCAAAATCCCTGTATACGCTTCGCTGCGATCGAGCGTGAAGGGCGCCTCCCCACGAACCAGCAGCGCCGCGTTGATGCCGGCCATCAGGCCCTGGCATGCGGCCTCCTCATAGCCCGAAGTGCCGTTAATCTGCCCCGCAAGAAAGAGACGTCCAATCTGCTTCACCGCCAGGCTTCGATCGAGTTCCGTGGCATCAATCGCGTCGTATTCAATCGCATACCCGGGCCGTAGCATCTCCGCATTTTCGAGCCCAGGAATCGATCGCACCACTTCCCATTGCACTTCCATCGGCAGCGAGGTCGACATGCCATTGACGTAAACCTCGTTGGTATCCAAACCCTCGGGCTCGAGAAAGAACTGGTGTTGCTCTTTGTCAGGAAAGCGAACCACCTTGTCTTCAATCGAAGGGCAGTAGCGCGGGCCTACGGCAGTGATTTGTCCGGAATACATGGGCGAGCGGCTGACATTCTCGCGGATAATGCGCAAGGTCTCTGGCGTGGTGTACGCAATATGGCAGGAGATCTGCTTTTGCGGCAGCTCCACCGTGCGAAAGCTGAAGGGAGTCGGATCAGCATCCCCGGGCTGCTCCGCGAAACGGCTCCAATCGATGCTGCGGCCGTCCAGCCGTGGAGGGGTTCCAGTCTTGAGCCGGCAGCCGCGCAGCCCCAGCCGCTTGAGCGCCTCGCCCAGCAGCACGCTCGGTGGTTCGCCGCTCCGCCCGGCGGGGTAGCGTTCTTCCCCGCAATGGATCAAACCATTCAGAAAAGTGCCGGTGGTGATGACCACCGAACCCGCGAACACCGTACGCCCATCCCGCAGCCTCACCCCGCTCACCGTGCGGGACTCATCCAGCACCACGTCCACGACTTCTGCCTGCTTGATATGCAGATTCGCCTGCGATTCCAGCATCTGGCGCATCTTCACCCGGTACTGGCGCTTGTCACACTGCGCTCGCGGGGACCAGACGGCAGGCCCGCGCGAAGTATTCAACAGGCGAAACTGGATGCCGACCGCATCAGCCACCTCGCCCATAATGCCGCCCAGCGCATCCACTTCCCGCACCAGGTGGCCCTTGGCGATGCCTCCAATCGCAGGATTGCAGGACATTTGCGCGATCAAGTCCAGATTGAAACTAAACAGCGCCGTGCGCAGCCCCATGCGCGCCGACGCCATCGCCGCCTCGCAACCTGCGTGGCCCGCACCCACTACTACAACGTCGTAGCTTTCCGTAAACCCCATAACCCTTCTATTCTAGAGCCTTGGCAGGAGATGTTATGGCACAGACGAAGATTGCTCTATTGGGGCTTGGACTGATGGGTTCAGGCATGGCGGGCCGCCTGCTCGACGCAGGTTACCCTCTCAGCATTTGGAATCGCACCCCAGGCAAAACACAGGCCCTGGCCGACCGCGGAGCAAAGGTGGCGCAATCCCCCCGCGCCGCGGCCAAAGACGCGGAGGTAGTGATCAGTATGCTGGCCGATGTCCCCGTCTGCCGCGACGTGTGGACGGGACGCGGCGAGGCCCTGGTCGACGCCGCTCCGGGAACCATTTTGGTGGAATCGAGTACGGTCACCGTGGAGTGGATTGAAGAACTCGACCGCGCCGCCAGAGAGCACAGCTGCGAGCTGGTAGACGCGCCCGTCACTGGCAGCAAAGGGCAGGCAGAGGCCGGGCAGTTGCTCTTCCTGGCCGGAGGGCAAGCCTCCACGCTGGACAAGATCACCCCCATACTCAAGGCCATGGGCAGGGATGTCGTTCACGTTGGCCCGGTGGGCAGCGGGGCTCGCCTGAAGCTGATCAACAACTTCCTTTCCGGCTCCCAGGCCGCGGCCTTGGCCGAAGCTCTCTCTCTGATTGAACGCAGCGGGCTGGACGTCGATAAGGCGCTCGGCGTGCTGACCGAAGGAGCTCCCGGCAGCCCGATCGTTAAGATCCTCAGCGGCCGCATGACCCAACGCCAATATGAGCCTCAGTTCCTGCTCCGCCTTATGGCCAAGGACCTACGCTACGCAGTCAGTGAAGCTGACCATGTGGACCTTGATCTGGATATGGGCAGAGCGGCTCTGCGCGTGTTCGAGCATGCCATCACCGCCGGGCAAGGGGAAGAGGATATGGCCGCAGTGGTCGAGCAATTCCGTATCCGGGCCGGCAGCACCAGGTGAGCATGCTGGGCAAACTCTATGCCCGGTGGATGTACCGCTGGGAAACTGACCTCACCACCCGCGACACCAATCGTATTGTGCGCCCGGTAGAGTGGGGATTCGACTGGCTGGAGGAGTTTGCCCGGTCTCAAGGGTTCCCTTATTCCGCTCCGGAAGACGATGCCGAGGCGAGAGCGGATGATGCTCCGCTTGAACGACTTTATCCTGCACCATCGGGCGGAGTTTTTCGCTTATGAGACTCCGTCTGACTTTGTGTTGGAGGAGCGCCACCCGCAACTGTTTCCCACCAATGTCCGGCCGGAAACCCTCAAGCACGATGCAAGGGTTCAAAGGCTTGCGGCCCTGGGCAAACTTCCCACAGCGGAGTTTCTTCGCTTCACTTCGCCGGTGCGCACACCCTATCCGGAAAACGACTTAGTCAACGCCCGCTGGTTCCCCGCGCCGGCTGAAAAGATGGCAGGCAAGCCCAAGCAGGCGATCATCGTCATGCCGCAATGGAATGCTGACGCCTTCAGCCACAATGCTCTCTGCTCCATCTTTAACCGCTTTGGCATTTCTGCCCTGCGCCTCAGCAAGCCTTACCACGACATCCGCCGTCCGGCAGAGCTGGCGCGCGCCGATTATGCGGTCAGCGCCAACTTGGGGCGCACCATCGCTTCCTGCCGTCAGGCGGTAGTCGACATCCGTTGCTGCATCGATTGGCTGCAGCAGCAGGGCTACGAACAGTTTGGAATCCTTGGCACCAGTCTTGGCTCGTGCTATGCCTTTCTTGCCGCCGCGCTCGACAGCCGTATCCGCATCGCTGCTTTCAATCACGCCTCCATGTCTTTCGGAGACGTGGTGTGGACGGGACAAAGCACCAGGCACATTCGCGCTGCCTTTGAAGGCATCGGCGTGACCCATGAACGATTGCGCGATCTCTGGGCCTGCATCAGTCCCTCGCACTACATGGACCAGTTTGCTGCCAATCCAAGAAAGATTCTCCTGGTGCACGCCACCTACGATCTGACCTTTCTGCGCGAGTACTCCCAGCAGGTGATCGAGAACTTTCGCCGCCGGGGAATCGATTTTGTTTCCAAAGTGCTGCCTTGCGGGCACTACACCACCGGCGAAACACCCTACAAGTTCATGGACGGCTGGTACATCGGTTCCTTTGTCTACTCCGCCTTCAAACAAGCCCGGTGACTACACGCGCGGTGGTAACAAAAAGTAACTTCTATCGCTTTTATCGCGTTTTTGGCACTTTTTTGCACCGCACTACCCATGATCTAAAATCGCACTATGTCTGACCATATGCGCCGCCCGCTTGCCGAGGCCGATCCAGAGATCGCCGCCGCTGTTGACCATGAAATCCGACGCCAGCACGAAGGCCTGGAAATGATTGCCTCGGAAAATTTCGTCAGCCAGGCGGTGCTGGAGGCGGTTGGATCGGTCTTCACCAACAAGTATGCGGAGGGATATCCCGGAAAGCGCTATTACGGCGGATGCGAGTTTGCCGACGTTGTTGAGAATCTGGCACGGGACCGGGCCAGGCAGCTCTTTGGCGCCGAGCATGTCAATGTGCAGCCGCACTCCGGTTCGCAAGCCAATGCTGCCGCCTATATGTCTGTCCTCAGTCCGGGGGACACCATCCTCGGTCTTGATCTGGCGCATGGTGGTCACCTGACCCACGGGCACAAGCTCAGTTTCTCCGGCAAGCTCTATCGCGCAGTCTTTTATGGCGTGGAGAAGGATACGGAGCGGATTGACTACGACAAGCTCGAAGCAATTGCCGAGCGGGAAAAGCCGAAGCTCATCATTGGCGGAGGCAGCGCCTATCCCAGGATTCTCGATTTTGCCCGCATGCGGCAGATCGCCGATAAGGTGGGTGCGTTTCTGTTAATCGATATGGCGCATTTTGCCGGCCTGGTGGCTGGTGGCGTTCATCCGTCGCCTGTGCCCCACGCGCATCTCGTCACCACCACGACCCATAAGACGCTTCGCGGACCGCGCGCTGGCATGATCTTGTGCCAGCAGCAATTTGCCGCCGCAGTCGACCGCAGTGTTTTCCCAGGCCAGCAGGGCGGACCATTGGTTCACGTCATTGCCGGCAAGGCCGTGGCTTTTCGTGAGGCACTGGAGCCGGGATTCAAACAATACGCCCAGCAAGTCGTCGCCAATGCGCAGGCTTTGGCGGAGACCCTGGCCGCCGAAGGCTATCGCGTGATTTCCGGTGGGACGGATACCCATCTGATGCTGGTAGATGTTTTTTCCCGCGGCGTGCTGGGCAGCGAGGCCGAGTTCGCGCTGCATGAGGCGGGCATCACGGTAAACAAGAACGCTATTCCTTACGACACCAATCCGCCTTTGAAGCCCAGCGGAATCCGCATCGGCAGCCCGGCCCTGACCACGCGCGGTATGCGTGAGCCGGAGATGCACATCATCGCCAAGTGGATCACGCAAGCACATCGATCACCGCAATGACCCTCAGGTCCTGCGCAGTATCCGTGGCCAGGTGCTCGAACTGGCCGACAGCTTCCCACTCTATAGCTGGTTACGTGTACCCGAGACGGTCGCGGCCGAGTATGGCGCATAGCGTCCCGGCAATTTACTCTTCCACTCACACCAACTCGAAGAAAGTGCCCTTTGTAACCCGCTATCTTCACTCAAAATAGCTCTTGACGGGTGCCCCATGTTCGCACCAAACGACTGGGTTAAAAAGCCGGGCGAAGCCCCATCAAGGTCTCGCTTTTGAGACCTGTTTTTCCCCTGCTAGGATTTCCCCTCTGCGCTCCAGGGATTGTAAGTACCCACATGCCAGAGATAACCCTCGGGGTCGCGGCAGGTAAAAGCCTTGCCCCCGTAGTTCATTTCTCTCAGCTCGAAGACCATTTCCGCGCCGGCTGCTTTAGCCTGCGCATACACAGCATCAGCGTCGCTCACGATGAGAGAGACACTGCGCATTTCCCGGCCACCCAAGTCATCGGGCAAAGCAGTGTGCTTTGTATACTCCGACTGATTGCTCGCTGAGCCGAGCATGATCATGCCGTTGCCAAAGGTGAGTTCCGCGTGCATCACGCTGTTTCCCTGTCCCATATAGACAGCGTGCTTTTCAAATCCCAATGCGGTGCACAGCCATTCGATTGCCGCCAGGCAATCGCGATAGCGCATACCGGGGATCACGGCTGATTTGCAATCTTGTGCGTGGTTTTTCATGCCCCCATGCTGCCACGCCGGGCTACGGGAGTCTTGAACAAATCGGAACCCTCTACCCGACCGCAATGTGATTCTTCCACCGGCCGCGAGAGACGCTATAGGTGGTCGGATCAACCCCGGAAAAGCGGCGGAAGTCGCGCGAGAAGTGCGCCTGGTCTGCATATCCGCAGGTGATTGCCAACTCTGCCCACCTCATGTCCACGCCCTTGTACAGAGCACAAAGCGCACGCTGAAAGCGCCGGACGCGGCTCCACTGCTTGGGAGAAAGCCCGACATCCTCGCTGAAAACCAGGTGCAAGCGCCGCTCGCTGATGCCCAGTTCCCGTGCCGTTTCGCGCACGCTGAGCGAGCCAAGCATGCTTCAGCGCTCCGCGAACATGGACCCTCCGTTCGCGCGCCGAAGCTTGCTCGCACAGCGCCTGGTCCAGGTTGCGCAACGTGTGTTCTGGAGAGATCAGAATCGCGCAGACGTTCGCGCAAGGTCTTTGTCGGCCACAGGTCGGCAAGCGATAGGGATTGTTCGTAGAAAAGGTCCGCACGTTCGCGTAGCCACGGGCCTAGCCCGCCCGGACGAAAGACCACTCCGGCCAGCTGTTTCATATCGCGGGTTGCGATCAGCTCGGCCGAGGTGCGTGCACCAACCAGCAAGGCGGGCGCAGTCGGCGTTTCCCCAGCGGGAGTGCAGTCAGTCAGATGGTCGGAGGCCAGCGAAATAACGAATTGGATCTTGCCGCCCGGCAGGACCAGCTCCCGCTGATGAGGCACATGGGGAGCGCAGGCATACCACAGCATCTCCACGCACTCAGCCAGAGGCGGCGACGGCTTCCGCTGCAGGTAAATCATTTCATCCGCTGGCGCTCAGTGCCGAAGACCTGATCTCGATCAACTTAGGAAGAACATCGCCCAGCTCTACCGCCGCGCCGTGTGGCTGGCCAAAGGCGAGATAGACCTTCCGGTAAAGTGGATAAAGCTTTTCATACACACCCACGGCGTCGGACTGTGGCTGATACGTTTTGTACGTCAGGCACATTTTGGCCTGCGCCTCTTCGATGGATGAGAAAGTGCCGGCTGCGAGAAAGGCGAAGATGCCGGATCCCAAGCTGGTCGGAATACCGTCCGGCACCAGCACCGGTTTGCCCAGCACGTTGGCGTAAACCTGGTTGAGCACGGCATTATTTTGCGGCACGCCACCGCCATTGATGACGCGCTCCACCGGCACCCCATATTCGGCCAAACGCTCGAGGATAATGCGGGTGTGAAACGCAGTGCCCTCGATCGCGGCAAACAACTCGTCCTGGGCCGTGTTCACCAGGTTCCAGCCCAGGGTGATGCCTCCCAATTCCGGATTGACCAGGATCGTGCGGTCACCATTGTCCCAGCTCAGACGCAGCAGGCCGGTCTGTCCCGGCCGATAGCTTTCCAGGCCACGGCTTAGCTCCGCGACTTTGACACCAGCGCGGCGTGCAATGGCTTCGAAGATGTCGCCGGTAGCCGAGAGTCCCGCTTCAATGCCCGTATAGCCCGGATGAACGCTGCCCGGCACCACGCCGCAGACTCCCGGGATCAGTTTGCTCTCACGCTGCATGGCGATGATGCAGGTCGAGGTGCCAACCACGTTGACCACATCGCCCTGCTTGCAGCCCGCACCGATTGCGTCCCAGTGGGCATCGAAGGCGCCGACGGGAATGGGAATGCCCGCCCGCAAGCCCAACTTCTCCGCCCATTCCGGCGAAAGGTGGCCGGCCAGAGCATCGGAGCTGTGATACTCGCCCCCCAGTTTTTCGCGGATGCCGTTCAGCAGAGGATCCACATCCGAGAGGAAGGCTTGTGACGGTAGACCATCCCACTTCGGGTTCCACATCCACTTGTGACCCATGGCGCAGATGCTGCGTTTCACCAACTTGGGATCGGTGATTCCGCTGAGGGTAGCCGCGACCATGTCACAGTGTTCGAAAGCGCTCGCCAGCTGGGCGCGCTTTTCCGGGTTGTGGCGCAGCCAGTGCAACAGCTTGGCGAATCCCCACTCGTGGGAATAGACCCCACCGCACCATTCGATCGCTTCCAGATGCTCGCGGTGGGCGAGCTCGGTAATCTCCTGCGCTTCCCCTTTGGCGCGATGGTCGCACCACAGGTAGTAGTCGTCCAATGGCTGCAGGCGGGCGTCGACGGGCACTACGCTCGAGCCGGTGGTATCAAGCGCAATGGCTTCCACCTGCTCTCCTGAAATGCCCGCCTGGGCCAGCACCGCGCGCATAGCGCTCACCAGCGCATCCATCTGATCCTGGTGCGACTGGGTAGCGAAATCCGGGTCTTCCCGCTTGCGCTTCAGCGGATAAGACGCCGAGGCGGTGGCTAATCCACCTTTCTGTTGGTGTTCACTGTCAAAAAGTGTGACTCGGACACTCAATGTGCCGAAGTCAACTCCTGCGACGATCGCCAATGCCTAGCCCTCACGCCTTGATCAAGGAAACTTCTAATTCGATCTTCACATCGTCGCCCAGCATAACGCCACCGGTCTCGAGCGCCGCGTTCCAGGTCAAGCCGAAGTCGCTGCGTTTGATTTTGGTGGTAGCCGAGGCGCCGACGCGGATATTTCCCCACGGGTCTTTTTGTTGCTCCGACGGGCCATCTACTTGCAGAACAACCTCTTTGGTTACGCCATGGACGGTGAGATCACCTCTCACCTTCAACCCGTCGCCATCCTTGGTGATTGTCTTGCTCTTGAAGGTAATCGCCGGATGCTTCTCGATCTCGAGAAACTCCGCGCTCTTTACGTGCGTATCCCGGTTAGGGTCTCCGGTGTTGAGAGTCGTTGTATCAACGGTCACGTCAATGCTGGACCCAGCAACATCGTCCGGGTCCCAAACGACTGTGCCTTGTACATTGCTGAACCCTCCGCGCACATTGGTGATCATCATGTGGCGAACCACAAACTGTGCGCCGGAGTGGGCGGGGTCAATCTTCCAGGTAGTCTTCAAGATAATTCTCCTGTACTGCAATCTTGGGATGCGTGATTCCCCAAAAGGGAACCACTAAAACCTATTACAGAGGAAAAGAACCGCAGGTCCCTCCACTACGCTTCGCTCCGGTCGGGATGACAAGTTCCGTTATACCGGCAAGAGCTTCAGCGAGAAATACTTGACCCCCGCAATAGAATTGTCATCCCGACCGGAGCGAAGCGTAGTGGAGGGACCTGCGGTTCTTTTCCTCCAGTGCAAACGCAATTTTGCGCCTCTTAAGCTTCTTCTTCGTGGTTGTACATGCTCCAGCCGAGATAGCGGACCGCTGCTTCGTAGACCGGGCTGGCTACCTGGGAAAAATTTGCCGCGACATGATGTTCAAAGCCCTGCTCGCAAATGAGGCGAAGCAGCTTCTGCAGTCTCGGGATTCTGACCACTCCGGCGCCGCCAAAGGTTTCCAGGGGATCGTTGGTGAACTCCCCCTCGCCCAACATATCCCCGGATTTTTCCGTGATAATCATCGGTCGAAAATCGCACATACGTCATCGCGCCCGCCTTGACCCGGCCGACGCAGGTGCCAAAGGTATTCTCCTTGCCCACCGTGCCCGCGATAATCGCCTGAAAGTCCATGATCACGTCTTTAAAGAAGTGCTTGGGTAGGTTCGAGCAGTGGAAGCAAACGCACTTGTCTGGATCAGAACCGTAGTTGTTGTTCCAATCCAGCAGCGCGCTCGGGGTCTCGGAAGCCAGCGCCAGCGCGTGCATACTGATGGTTCCGCAAATATCTACTTCGCAGGCACTCGGGAAAAGGTTTTCACTCATCATGCTCATAACCGTACAAGGCACCACACCGAAGTATTCCTCGAGCGATGTCCAGCACTGGATGGCGCTGACAGTGCAATAAGTCTGCTGCATCCACTGCTCGATGACCACACCCAGCTTGGACATCTTGATCAATGCGGCAACAGGAATGTTGTTGGTGGACACGTACTTTTGGATAGCCGCAAGTTTCAGCTGCACGGAATCGTCGTTGTCCTTGAGGCGCTCAATACGGCCCAGCACTTCCGAAAGATCCAGCGTGTCGACCGATATGCCGCTGCGTTCCAGCAGCTTCTCGCTGTAGCGAACGGTGTTGAAGGCCGCCGGCCGCGCGCCGATCGCGCCCACGCGAAGATTGGTAAAGCCGCGCACCACCCGGCAGACAGAGGAGAACCAGGCCAGGTCCTTGCGGAATTCATCGGAGTCGGGCTGCACCGTGTGCTTCGCGGTTAGCGAGTAGGGAATGCCGTACTGCATCATGTTGTTGCAGGCGGACATCTTCCCGCAAAAGCTGTCGCGGCGATGGGAAATTTTCATGTCCGCCGCCCGGTCGGGAGTCGCCTGCACCAACACCGGAACCTTCAAGGTAGAAAGGCGCAGCGCATCGACAATCCCGCGCTCCTCCCCGAAATTGGGAAGTGTCACAATGACTCCATCAATTTCGTCGCGATGTTTGCGGAACAGGTCACCGCAAAGCCGAGCCTCCGACGGGGTCTCGACGGCGCCAAATTTGGATTGCTCCGGGGTCAGGGAAATAGTCCGGATGCCCGCCGTCTCCAGAACCCTGAGCATCTCTTCGCGGCCCGTTTTCGCCAGGTGATCGGGGAAAAAACCGCGATTGCCTACAATCACTCCGAACGTCATCTGCTTGGCCATGGTTATTTCCTTCGCTTGTTAACCGTCTGCCGGGGACGAAAGCCGATGGTGTAACCCAGGCCGGCCACTGCGAGCATCGCACCCCACCAGATCGGGGCATGAAGATTGTTCAGGACCGGAGGATTTGCCAGGGGATGACTCAATTCCCAGACACCGGTCGCAAAAATAACTACGCCATAGGCCAGCAGCAATATTCCTGCGAACCACCAGATGGAAAATGTCTCGCGCATCGGCTCGGCTCCTTACCAGAACGCAATGTTGAGGAAGATAAAAATGACGGCCACGATACCTGCCCACACGATGGGACGCTGGTACCAGTAGTCGTCGTGTTCCTTGGGCAGGACAGAAGCGCCGTAGACCAGCCCTTCCAGTTCCGCCACTGGACGGGCCTTGGTCATGTAGCTAACCACCACCGTAACCAGCACGCAGACAATCCAGGCCCACAAGGCGCGATAAATATTTTCCGCCATATGCTTGGCGTCGGGTGACATGGCTACATAGCGTAAGGCGGAAGGATCATTCCTTACCCACAACCAAAGGCTGATGGAGGTTACGGTACCGGCCAGCAATCCCCAAAAACCGGCCTCTTTGGTGGCCCGCTTCCACAGCATACCCAGGATCACGGTGCCGAACAGCGGCGCGATGAAGAAGCTGAACAGTTCCTGGACATAGTCCATGATGCTGGCCGCGTGCTGTACCAGGTAGGCCGTGCCCACCGAGATCAGCACGCCGATCAGCGTGCTCCAGCGGCCCATGGCGACGTAGTGCCGGTCGGTCGCTTTCTTATTAAGAAAGGCCCCGTAGATGTCATAGGTCCAGACCGTGGAGAAAGCGCTCACGTTGCCCGCCATGCCAGACATGAAGCCGGCGATCAGCGCGGTCACGCCCATGCCCAGCAGGCCGGGTCCGCAGTAACGCACCAGCATCAGTGGCAAGACCTCGTTAAAGCTGTGCTGGCCGGTCTGGACGGCTACGTCTTGCGCTACCAGGTGAAAGGGCAAAACGGCAAGGGCGATCAAACCCGGCAGAATCACGATGAAGGGAACCGCCATCTTGAACGCTGCGCCGATGATCGGAGCCATCCTGGCGGATCGTATGCTGTCGGCCGACAGGACACGCTGGACCACCAGGAAGTCTGTGGTCCAGTAGCCGAAACTGACCACGAAGCCTAAACCGAACACAATCCCGAACCAGTTCACGCCCATGGGGTTGTCACTGAAGTGGCCCAGCGTGGACCACAAGTGCACATAGTCGGAACGGCCCAGGTTGGTGGCGATTTGTTGCCGCAGGTTGCTCCATCCGCCCACTTCGATCAGGCCCAGAATCGGCACCAGCAGAGCGCCTGTCCAGATCAGGATGAACTGTAACACTTCGTTATAAATCGCCGATTTGAGGCCGCCCAGAGCGACATACACCGCGACCGTGATGGAAGAGACCCAGATGCTGAAGTTGAGGTCCCATCCCAGCACCACCTTCATCACAATGGCCATCGAATACATATTGATTCCGCTCATGAGGATGGTCATGAACGCGAAGCTGATGGCGGAAAGCGCACGCGCCCCATCTCCATATCTCAGTTTGAGGTATCCGGGTACGGAGTGGGTTTTCGAGATGTAATAGAACGGCATCATGACGATGCCGAGAAAGAGCATGGCGGGGATGGCGCCTATCCAGTACCAGTGCATGGCGAGGATGCCGTACTGATAGGCCGAACCGGCCCAGCCCATGAGCTCGAGCGAGCCCAGGTTGGCGGAAACAAAGCTCAGACCGGCGATCCAGGCGGTCATCTCGCGCCCGGCCATGAAGAACTCTTCGCTGGTGTTGGAAGAACCACGCAAGTAGAAGCCGATAAAGACCACGATGGCGAAGTAAATCGCGATCACCAGGATGTCGATCGAGTTCAACCGTGCAAGTTGCGTGGAAACTGCGAGGGCCGTTAGGTGCATTCTTTCTCCTGTCCGTAGGTCGCGTTGGCGCCATGTTTGCGGAAGTAATGCCGATCCAGCAGCGCCTGCGAGACCCCGGAACAACTCTCGCGCAGGGTAGCAGTGTAGTAGGCCATGCGAGCGACGGTTTCGAGCACAGCCGCGTTGTGGGCGGCATCGTGCGGCGTTTTTCCCCAGCAGAAGGGCGCGTGGCCGGCCACCAGGACGGCCGGAATGGCCAGCGGATCAAGCCCCTGGAAGCGCCGGGCAATGGCAACTCCTGTGTTGTAAACGTATTCTCCGCCGATTTCATCTGGGGTAAGCTCGGCCGTCACAGGTACCGGGCCGTAAAAGTAGTCCGCGTGGGTAGTCCCGAAGGCTGGGATTTCGCGTCCCGCCTGGGCCCAGGCGGTGGCGAATTCGGAATGGGTGTGCACCACGCCGCCGATACCCTGAAATTCTTTGTAAAGCAGGAGATGCGTCGCCAGATCAGAAGACGGCCGCAGACGGCCTTCCACGATCTTCCCATCCAGATCGGTGACCACCATGTCGGAGGGAGTCAGGGCTGCGTAGTCTACCCCGCTGGGCTTGATCACCACCAGGCCCTGTTGGCGGTCGATTCCGCTGGCATTCCCGAAAGTGAACAGGACCAATCCCCGGCGGACAAGCTCCAGATTAGCCTCGAGTACTTGCTTTTTCAGCGTCTCCAGGGAAACCGTCTCTCCCGGATTCTGTTCGTTGGCTTTGGGCATTGCTCCTGACCTTAGGAGAATCAGGCACACTGCGTCAAGCCCCGGGTTACCTGTCGGGTTTCGTGTCTCGATCAACGGACGTGGTGGCTGTCAATTCGCGAAGCAGGAAGAGTGCGAAAGCTCAGCCGACCTTGGAATGCGAAGTAATGGGAACGGGTGTTCGCAGGGCGGGCTTTGGGGTGTGCTCACTCGCCGAAGCGGGCTCAGCTGTGGTCGCACTTCCCCATATCGCTCGGACAGCCTTGCCGAAGGCGCTGTACTCCTTGATTCCGCTCGGGGAAAGCTCGATCACTACCCAGCGATCGTCCAGGATTTTGGTTTTGGAGTGGAATGCGGCTTGCCAGCGATCGAACTCTGGTCCCTTATTCTGGCGCAGATAACGCCACATCTCTCCATCCGCGGTACCGCCGTAGGCGCTCGCGACCAGGACGGGTTCGTGGTCGGGCCATCCGTGTTGCACAGCGTGCGCTGTCATAGCGCCGCCCCGGATCATGCGGGTAATTTCCTGCTCGGCTTCCCGGAGGGTACGGGCAATCACGTTAGCCTGAACGTCCTGCCCTACGTATGCACGGCAAAAGTAACCCAGGTGCGGTTCCATAAGTCACCTCTGATAAGCTACGCGATCTTGCTCGCGCTGAAAAGGAGGAAAAAAACACAGGGGTTACGTTTGGTCAGTGCCCCCGTTCCATAAAGGTCTCAAGTGCAGATTAGCATCTACTGTTGCTGTTGCATTTGCTGCAAATGCAGTAGTTGCACCGGTGGTGGCGGCGGCTCCTGGGCTCGCTCTACCAGAATGGACCAATCTTCCGGAACAGGCATGTCGCGGTCGAGCGGGGGCATGTCGGTATATTTCGATACCTTGACCGCCACGTAAAGCTCGCTGTCCTTGCTGCCACGGTAGGTCCCGCGGGTCGGGGGAACGTCCGCATAATCCCTTCCCAATGCCGTCCGGATATACCTGTTATGCGCCAACAGGTTGTTGGTCGGATCAAATCCCACCCAGCCAACCTGGGGCAGAAAAGCTTCGACCCAGGCATGCGTAGCGTCTGCCGTCGAACGATCTGTATGCTCCTCGCCATGATAGAGATAGCCGCTCACATAGCGGCATGGGATGCCCACATGGCGCACCAGGGCAATCATGGTGTGAGCAAAATCCTGACAAACCCCCTTTCTGGATTCGAGCGCCTCGTCAATAGGCGAGTTAACGTGCGTACTGCGGGGCGCATAGTCGAACCAGTGATAAAGCGAAGCATTGAGCTGGCGCAACAGCACCAAAGGATCGTCGCGCCGCCGGACGTCCAACAGTTTCGCCAGATCGAGTAAGGCCGGCGAGGGTTTAGCAAACTCACTCGGCAGCATCATTTCGGAGAAATCCCCTAAAGCGACCAGCGAGTCCAGCTCATTCCATGCTCCAGGCCGCAACGATTGTGGGACTTGCGGCAGCGGCTGCTGTTCGACCAGGGCCTCGGCCACCATCACCAGTTGCGAGTGCTCCCCCGGAATATCAAAGTGATGGACGTTGTTGCCCAGGTGGTCGCGATAGGAGAAAACACGGCAGCGGGGACTGACGGATAGAGAAAATGAAAGGCAGCGCTGGTTGTTGTCGCTGCGCGGGTGCATGCGCGCTTCCATGAGGCTTTCGCTTACCTGGTTGGCATACAGAAACTTGGTCAGATGCCGTATTAGATAAAAATCCATCGCACATCCTAGTCATTGGTTACATAGCCAGAGCGGCTTCGACCGAGTATTGAATATAGAAACGGTAAATCAGGTCATGCGTTTGCCTGCACTGTTGCAGGATGTTGTGCAAGTAGGCGCCCGCGTCGTGGGCGAGAATGTCGGAGACTTCGACGAAGCTCAGTGACGATTGCAGTCTGCCGGAAACCCTGGTTAGTTCGTCCACCGGCGGTCTTCCGCTCGATTGCTGGACCGCGACCAGCGCCTGGCGCAGACAGTCGACGGAATACCTGAGTGAATGGGGGAACTGCGGGTTAAGCAGGAGGAATTCAAGAATCTGATCCGCGGTGATATCCGCGGTGTAGACCTTGCAGTAGGCTTCAAAGGCAGTGCAACACCTCAGCAAGCCGACCCACTCCTGATATTGCTGACCCTCGGCGGCGACCTCTGGAGTGTGAAGAATTTCCGGTTGGTAAAGGTCCAGCAAATTGGCAATCGCGGCGGCTCGCTCCAGGTAGCGGCCCATCTGAATAAACTGCCACTCCTCGCCGTGGCTCATGGTGGTATCGGTCACGCCCTGGAAAAGATGGACACCGTCGATGACCGCGGGAAGAAAATCCGCCAACCGGGTATTTAATCCGAACTCGGAATGAGGCTGAATAACCCAGTGATACATCCGGTTTAATTGCTGCCACTGCTCGGAACTTATCTCGTCGCGAACCTGCCGGGCGTTTTCCCGGGCCTCGATCAGGCAGGAGGTCACGGACGCAGGAATATCCGGGTCGAAGGTCAGCTGGTGCACTAGTTGGTAATAGTCATTTTCCCAGCGGACTTCCTGCGGATTCCCCAGCGCAGCCAGTACTCGCTTCCATCGTCCCTCGGCGCTGGTGCTGGATTTGTCCAGCATCAAACCCATGTTCACATCGAGCATGCGTACCGTGTGCTCGGCACGCTCCAGGTAACGGCTCATCCAATAAAGGCTGTCTGCTACGCGAGAAAGCATGTGCCCGCCAATCCGTTGGTGCCAGCCCCGGACTTCAGTCCGGGGGAGCGGGTTTTCAAACCCGCGGAAACGCCCGGTATATAAATTTGGGGCTTTAGCCCTGGTGGTTGCTTTTCAACCGGTTTGCGACCTTTTCCGCACCGCGCCACCGCACTGCTAGTCATTCAACACCCAGGTATCTTTGCTGCCGCCGCCTTGTGATGAGTTCACCACCAGCGATCCGCGCCGCAGGGCGACCCTGGTCAGTCCCCCGGGGACGATGCGAACTTTGTCGCCATACAAAATGTAGGGCCGGAGATCGACGTGCCGGGGCTCAATCCCGTTCTCGGTTAAGCATCCGGCGCGGGAGAAATCAAGCGTGGGTTGGGCAATATAGTTACGCGGGTTGGCTTCGATGGCGCGCTTGAATTCCTCCTGCTGCTCGCGGCTGCTGTGGGGCCCGATCAGCATCCCATAACCGCCTGACTCACCCACCGCTTTCACCACCAGCTTGTCGAGGTTTTCGGTGCAATGCTGGCGCTGTTTGGGGTCGGTCATGAGAAAGGTTTCCACGTTGTTCAGAATGGGGTCTTCGTCCAGGTAGTACTTGATAATCGCCGGCACGTAGGCGTAGACCGCCTTGTCGTCGGCAATACCCGTGCCGAACGCGTTGGCCAGGGTCACGTTGCCGGCACGGTAGGCGTTGAACAGGCCCGCCACGCCAAGAATCGAGTCGGAACGGAACGCCAGCGGATCGATAAAGTCATCGTCCACCCGGCGGTAGATCACATCCACCCGCTTGAGACCGGCGGTGGTGCGCATGTAAACCACGTTGTCGTGGATGACCAGGTCGCGTCCTTCGACCAACTCAATGCCCATCTGCCGGGCCAGGTAGGTGTGCTCGAAATAGGCCGAGTTGTAGACGCCCGGGGTAAGCAGCACAATCGAAGGATCATGGCGCCCCTCGGGAGCCAGCGACCGGAGCGTGCTGAGCAGCAATTGGGTGTAGTGTTCGATAGGCTGCACGCCGTAATCGCGGAAGAGCTGAGGGAAAGTTCGCTTCATGACGCGGCGGCTGGTGAGCATGTAAGAGACGCCGCTCGGGACTCTCAAATTATCCTCGAGGACCACGAATTCACCGCTCGAGAGGCGAAGAAGATCTGTTCCCGTGACGGTGATATACACATTCCGCGGCACTTGCAGTCCGCGCATCTCTCTGCGGAATTGGCGGCAGCTGTACACGATCTCCCGCGGTACACGGCCGTCATTGAGGATCTTGCCTTCGTTGTACACGTCATGCAGAAACAGGTTCAGCGCCGTGATTCGCTGGGTCAGCCCTTTCTCGATGTGCTGCCATTCCGCCGAAGTGATGAGCCGCGGCAGCAGATCATAGGGAAATATTCTTTCCGTCCCTTCCCCGTGGCCATACACGTTGAAGGTGATGCCCTGGGTGAGAAATGACAGGTCCACCGAGCGCTTGCGGCGGGCGATTTCCTCCGGTGGCAGGTTCAGGAAGGTCTCCAGAACCTCAGCGTAGTGCGGCCGCACCATGCCGTCCTCGGTGAACATCTCATCGAAGGTGTTGTCGAGTTGGTAGTCCTTCAAAAGCGGATTACCGAACGTGCTGGGTCGGACTGTTTCCATTACTTCCTGAATCCCGATGCGGCTTCCGTCGCAATCTCGTCGCTGACCACGTTGAAGTGGGTCAGGCTGGCGATCCCGAAGGAAGTAGTGATCGCCACGTCTGAAGCATCACGGCCCACCGCCATCAACACCCGCCCGATGCGGGGATGGTCGTGCCGGGCGTCGACGGTCCACCAGCGGTTCCCCAGGTAAACCTCAAACCAGGCGCTGAAGTCCATGGGCGTATAGGTTGGCGGGATCCCAATATCGCCCAGATACCCGGTAACGTAGCGCGCGGGTATGTTCATGGCCCGGCAAAAGGTCACTGCCAGGTGCTGAAAGTCCCGGCAGACGCCGACCCGCTCGGTAAAGACATCCAGAGCAGTCTTGGTCGATCGGGCGTGTTGATAGCCGAAAGCGACCTTGGTATGGACCCAGCTACAGATCGCGCGGACCCGGCCCCAGCCTGGGGCTACGTCGCCAAACAGCTCCACGGCAACATTTGAGAGCCGGTCCACCTCACAATAACGGCTGTTGAGCAGGTAGACGAGGGTCTCGTTGGGTAAATCTGCCACTGCATGCTCCGTCGCCTCGATTGGCGTCGGATCCTCCAGGCCGGAATCCTCGATCAGCGTGGAATTGGTCAGCCGGATATGCCCGGCAGGAGCAACAAACCTCGTGCAGCGATTGCCGAACATATCGATATAGCTGGCGATGGGGACTTCGGGATCCAGCTTCAGTTCGTCCGGCTCGAGCAGGTCCGGTTCCCGCGACGGATGCACATGGAGCATCGCAACGATGGTGACTGGAGCCGGAATATTGAAACCGATGTCATAACCTAAGCGAATCTGCATAATTTCCTCGTTCGAGCCCTGATAAGCGAATCGCCCAGGATTACCCCGGGCAAGTTCGACAGGAACGACAAGGTCCTTGTCGCAAAAATTATGATGCTGAAAAACTATCAGACAATCCGGATCGGTTCCTACGGAAAATGCTCTAGCATTCAGCTTGGAGACGAATAATGACCTATTGTCTGGGCATCATGACACATCAGGGGCTGGTCATGGCGTCCGATTCCAGAGCCAACGCCGGCTTTGACCAGGTGAATGTGTGCCCCAAAATGCATACCTTCCTTCAGCCAGGAGAACGCGCTTTTGTCATTCTTACCAGCGGGAATCTGTCCCTTACGCAATCCGTCATCACGCTGTTACGGGATGAATTTGCGGCGGGTGAGGGATTGGCGAAGGCGGAGTCCATGTATGCGGCTGCGCGTGCCGTAGGCGATATGGTGCGCCGGGTCTCCGATCTGGACCGCGCCGCGCTCGAGAAGGACGACTTCAAGTTCAATATCCATCTCCTTTTGGGGGGCCAGGTGAAAGGGGAGAAGCCTAACCTCTTTCTCATCTATCCCCAGGGAAATCCGCTGGCTGCGACGGAAGGTTCTCCCTACCTGCAGATCGGTGAGGTCAAGTATGGGCGACCGATCCTGGATCGCGGGATAGAGTATGGTTCCACGGGTCTGGAGGTCGCCGGGACCTACGCCTTGCTCTCGCTGGACGCGGCGATGCGTTCCAATGTGACCGTCGGGCCTCCGCTTGAGGTGCTGCTCTATCAGAATGACAAGCTGGATTTCGATCGCTATCGACGATTCGAGGACGATGATCCGGAACTGGCCAAAATGCATGCCCAGTGGGAACAGGTGTTACGCCGCGCGGTAGAAGATCTGCCCAATGTTCGCTTCGACAACAAGCCAGTCGAGGTTCGTTAGCGGAAGATTTTAAAGAATGTAGCGCGACAGATCCTGATCCTTGACGATCGAGGCCACCATGGCGCGCACGTATTCCGGATCGATCAGGACTACCCGCTCCCGCCCATCAGGCGTATCCACTTCGCTTACGGGAAGAGGTACGGTAGCGCCATTCTCCGCCGCCGATGCTGCGATTTCCACCAGCCCGCCTTCCGTGGAATGGCCCTTCATCATGTCCGGGGCCATAAAGCTGATCTCGTCCAGCACCCGCTCCATAATGGTGTGCAACCGCCGGGCGCCGATATTCTCTGTGTTCTCATTGACCCGGAAGGCGAAGCGCGCCATTTCTTCCAACGCTTCCTTGGTGAACCTTAGTTTCAGGCCTTCGGTTTCGAGCAGCGCGGTGTACTGCTTGGTGAGGGATGACTTGGGCTCGGTCAGAATGCGCACAAAGTCCTCTACCGTCAACGATTGCAACTCCACCCGGATGGGGAATCGGCCCTGCAGCTCAGGAATCAGGTCGCTGGGCTTGGAGACGTGGAACGCGCCCGCCGCGATGAAGAGGATGTGGTCGGTACGTACCATGCCGTACCGCGTGTTGACCGTGGTACCTTCCACGATGGGCAGAATATCCCTCTGCACCCCTTCCCGCGACACATCTGGACCATGACCGCCTTCCCGGCCGGCAATCTTGTCGATTTCGTCCAGGAAGATAATGCCGGAGTTCTCCACCCGCTCGACCGCCAGCCGGGTCACCTGGTCCATGTCGACCAGCCGCGTTTCTTCCTCCTGTACCAGGTACTCGAACGCCTCCCCGACCTTCATCTTGCGCTTCTTGGTGCGCTGGCCGAAGAGGTTGGGCAGCACGTCCTTGAGGTTGATATCCATCTCCTCGATGCCCTGGTTGGAGATGATCTCGAACGACGGAGTGCTGCGCTCGCGCACGTCGATCTCTACCGTGCGATCGTCCAGCTTGCTCTCGCGGAATTGTTGCCGCAGCTTTTCCCGGGTACGATTGTGGCTCTCCTGGCTGGCGGGCGGGAAACTGTTGCCATCTATCACCACCGGTCCGGGAGCACCGGAGGCTGCCGGCGCAGGCGACGGGGGCAAAAGTAGATCCAACAACCGTTCTTCGGCGTTCAGCTCGGCCCGGTCTTCCACTTCCTCCAACTTCTCTTCGCGCACCATGTCCACGGCAATCTCAACCAGGTCGCGGATCATCGATTCCACGTCCCGGCCGACATAACCAACCTCAGTGAACTTGGAGGCTTCCACCTTCATGAAGGGTGAATTGGTCAGCTTGGCCAGCCGGCGGGCGATTTCCGTTTTGCCTACGCCCGTGGGACCGATCATGATGATGTTTTTGGGCATGATCTCTTCGGCGATATCCGGTGGCAGTTTCTGCCGCCGCATACGATTTCTGAGCGCAATGGCGACCGCCCGCTTGGCGGCGCGTTGACCCACTACATGCTTGTCCAGCTCGGCCACGATTTCCCGCGGGGTAAGGTCTTCCAGAGAGAGTTCCAGCTCTTCCGCGGTTCCGGGTAAAAAGATTGCCATTTGCCTGCCCCTTTCTAGGGCTTTTAGCCGTGCAATTCCTCAATGGTGATTTGGTCGTTGGTATAAATGCAGATCTGGCCGGCGATACGCAGAGACTTCTCAGCAATAGCCCGAGCCGGCAAATCGGAATTTTCGACCAGGGCACGGGCCGCCGCCAGGGCAAAGCTGCCCCCGCTTCCGATGGCTGCAATGCCCTCGTCGGGTTCGATGACATCCCCAGATCCGCTGATCAAGAAAGTCTGCTTCAGATCGGCAACCACGAGCAGAGCCTCCAGGTTGCGCAGCATCTTGTCCGTACGCCAATCCTTGGCCAGCTCCACGGCTGAGCGACCCAGATTACCGGCGTACTGTTCCAACTTGGCCTCAAAGCGGCTAAAAAGCGAGAATGCATCCGCCGTGGAGCCGGCAAAGCCGGCCAGAATCCTATCCTGATACAGCCGGCGTATCTTCCGCGCTGAATGCTTGATCACACTTTCGCCCAAAGTGACTTGGCCATCGGCCGCCATTACCACGTTGGCATCTCTGCGTACACAGAGAACTGTCGTGGAGCGAATGCGTTGGCGTTCAGAACGGGAACTTATAGGAGAAGCGGACCTCGAAGCGGCGGCCGCCGTCGAGCCTGAGACCACAGACGAACGAATTGACATCTCATCAAAGTATAGCGCAGGCCGGGCTGTTGCCGAATGGGGTCCGGCGCCCGCTACCCACTCCGCAGGACGCCTTGCCCTGCGATATCCTCAGGTGTAACCCTTTCTCCGGCTGGTGCCCCAATGAACGGCTTGCCTTTGCGCGAATCCCAGATCTTTGGCACGCTTGCGGCCGTTGGTGTGTGTCTGGGAGGCGCGGCCGTTTACGGGCTGCTTCGCCGCAGGGAAAGCCCCGATGAGTTGGAGCGCCAACGACGGGATCTGCTGGTCCAGCAGGGGCGCATCATCGATGCCACGGTGATCGATATTTCTGACCTGACTGCCGAAGAGTCCGGCAGACCCAACGGGATGCAGTTGATTCTTTACAAGTATGAAGCGGCGGGCGTGGTCTACGAGTGTTCCCAGGATGTGACCATGTTGCGCCACCTGGTCAACATTTACGATTGCCGTCTTGGATTTCCTGCGTCTGTGCGCTACGATCCGCACAATCCGGGCAATTCGTTGATCGTGGCTGAAAGTTGGAGCGGATTGCGGGATACGGCCAACTCGGTCCCGCTTCATGGCCGACCCCCCAGGGCGGCGGCTCCTTCGCTGCGCTAGTACAATAAATTCATGCATGTCCATGGCGGGGGGTCAGAGAAAACCAAGCGAATCCTGCGTATTTCGCTGCTCGCCACCCTGGCCTACGTATTGCTTACCTTCTTTGCCGGGGTAAGGGCCCACTCACTGGCTCTCATCTCTGAGGCTGGGCATAACGTCTCTGACGCTCTCGCTCTCTTGCTTTCGTTTGTCGCGGTGTACTTCCAGACCCGGCCGCCTACGGACCAAAAAACGTTTGGATATCAGCGCGCCGGGGTACTGGCGGCGTTCCTGAACGCACTCACCCTGGTCCTCATCGCCATCTGGATCGCCATTGCCGCTGTCCACCGTCTGAGCGAGCCGGTGCAAGTGCAACCCCGGCTGATGATGATCGTGGCGGCGGCCGGCGTGTTAATGAACGGGGTCATTGCCGCGCTGCTTTGGACCGCGTCGCGGGACGTAAATATCCGCAGCACTTTCATTCACATGCTGGGCGACACGCTTTCGACCGCGGCGGTGATCGTTGGCGGCCTCGCGATTCTCCTGACCGGGCACAACTGGATCGATCCCGTGCTCTCCCTCTGCATCGCCGCGTTGATTTTGTGGAGCTCGTTGTCGATTGTGCGCGAGACACTCAACATCCTGCTCGAGGGTACGCCGCGTGGTTGTTCCCTGGCGGAGATACGGGTTTCGTTGCAGGCCATTGACGGGGTAGAAGATGTGCACGACCTGCATGTGTGGAGTTTGGGATCGCAAACGCACGCGCTGTGCACCCACATCACCATCGCCGACATCCCGCCATCGGAGAGCGCTCGCATCCTGGAGCAGGTGAATGGAACGTTGCGGCAGAAATTCCGCATTTACCACTCAACCATCCAGTTCGAGTGTGCTGAATGTGAAGTGGCCCACGGTTGTGCCCCGCCGGAGATTGACGAACATGATCATTCCGGGCACGACCATTCGCACGCCCACTCCCACTAGGCTCGTCGTTTCAGACGCACTCCAATAAACGAATAGAGAGCGATAGCGCAGTAACAGAACAGCGGAACCATGTACGCTCTGGCGATGCTGTGCTGTGTCTGGGAGATCCAGCCCATAAGTGGGGTCAGCACTGCGCCTCCGGCGATCGCCATCACGAGGAGCGAGCCGCCAATCTTTGTATTCTGGTCCAGGCCGTCGATACCCAGGGCAAATATTGTAGGGAACATGACAGACATGAAAAAGCTGGTGATAAAGATGGCCCAAAGTCCAACCCAACCCGGGAAGGCAACCCCCACCGCCACCAGCGCAATATTGATCAGGCTGTAAACGCCCATCAGGGATGCCGGCTTGACGTAACGCATCAGAGCTGCGGAACTAAACCTGCCCAACCCGAAAGCTACCAGCGTGCCGCTGAGGAAATACCCGGCGATCTTCTCCGGCTGATGGGTTCCATCCTGCACATATTGAATGAAGTAGCTCCAGGTGCCGACCTGGGCGCCCACGTAGAGGAACTGGGCAACGACCGCAAAAAGAAAATTCGGGTAACGCAGTAGCTCCCTGAAGCTGCCGTGTTCCTCGTCTGCACTCTCGTGCTCGCGGGCAATCGTAGGGAATTTGGTGCGAGCAATCAGTACGGCCCAGATAAGAGCGACCAATCCAACCACCAGGTAGGGGCCGACGACGCGCATCGTCTCATGGCGGAGATAGGGTTCGTAGGTGTTGGCTGCCCGCATGGACGCTATCTGCTGCGGCGAGAGCTCGATACCGGAGAAGATGAAAACGGTGCCCAGCAGTACGCCTGTGATGGCGCCCAGGGGATTGAAGGCCTGGGAGAAATTCAAGCGGCGGGCCGCGCTCTCTGGTGAGCCCAACTGGGCTACAAAAGGGTTGGAGGCGGTTTCCAGAAAAGATAACCCGCTGGCGATAACGAAGAGGGCGAAAAGGAAGAAGCCGTACTGGCCGAGCAGGGCGGCCGGCCAGAACAAAAAGGCGCCGCTGGCATAGAGCAGCAGCCCCACGACGATACCGAATTTGTAACCGCGCTTGCGCATCAGCAGCGCAGCGGGAGTAGCCAGCAGGAAATAACCGAGGTAGAACGCGGACTGCACCAGGCCGGCCTGGAAGCGGGAGAGGGCGAAGGACTTCATGAACTGGCGAATGAGAACGTCGTTCAGGTTGTTGGGCACGCCCCAAAGGAAAAACAGCGCGGTTACCAGGAAGAAGGGCATACCCAGCCCTTTAGGGACCAGTGACTGTGGCGTATTTTGCGTTTCCTTCGATTCCTTTGAAAGGGGTACGAGCATTTCAGTCTCCTGGGATGTTGCCAAGCTGCCAACGATAACAGTCGCACCTGCGGTGTGGCAAAATAGCCGATTTTAGCGTAAAAGTTCGGAGAATGGACGCAATCGCCAAGCCGTGGGTGGTCCTGGTGGGTGGATTTCTTGCATCCGGCAAGACCACCTTGATCCTGGCCGCGGCGCGCGAATTGGAGCGGCGTGGCCTGCGTAGCGCCATGGTGTGGAACGACCAGGGAACTGACCTGGTCGACTGCCATTACGCGGCCTTATCAGGTACCCACTCGGGTGAGGTAACAGGCGGGTGCTTCTGCTGCCGCCTTTCGCAGCTGATCGACGCCATCGATGACCTGCGTGCGCACGCGCCGGATGTGATCTTTGCCGAGCCGGTAGGCAGCTGCACGGATCTTTCGGCGACGGTACTCCGTCCCTTGCTCCAATACAGCGACACGTACCAGCTTTCGCCGCTGACGGTGTTGGTAGATCCCCTCCGGGCCCGGAGCATGCTTGAACAGAACGCGGACCCGGATATGCGCTTCTTGTTCGATAAGCAATTGCAGGAGGCCGACCTGGTTTGTTTCACCAAGTCCGATCTGTACCCGCAATATCCTCAGACCGAAGCCCAGCATGTTCGCCAGTTGAGCGCGAAGTCTGGTCAAGGTGTCGCAGCATGGTTAAATGAGGTTCTCTCCGGGACCATCCCTACCGGTGAGCAATCGCTCGAGATCGATTACGCGCACTATGCGCGGGCCGAAGCGGCACTTGCCTGGTTAAATCTGCGAGCCGTTTTTGAGCCGGGGACGTGGCTTTCGCCGGCGATGCTGGTGGGCCCCTTGTTGGATGGAATCGATGCCGCTCTGACGGCGGAGCATATTCCGATCGCCCACTTAAAGGCGGTCGTCACAACGCCGACGGGATGGCTTAAAGCCGCAATCTGCGCCAATGGACAGGAACCCATGGTCGAGGGCAACCTGGATGCATCCCCTGCAGGCAGGCTGGAACTGTTGCTGAATCTGCGTGCGGTAGGAAAGCCGGCCCAGGTGCGGGCAATCGTGGAGCATGAGCTTCAGTTGAGGAGTGGTTTAATCCGTTGCAATATGGATTGCTTTAGTCCGGCAGCGCCCGTCCCGGAGCAGCGAATTCTCAAGACAGTGTGACCCAGAAGGGAAGAACTGCAGATCCCTCGGCTACGCTCGGGATGACAAGGGAAGGGTAGCGACTTACCGGAAGAGCGCATAGTGGCTGACAAAACTAAACGCGCTTTTGGGCTCGATCCCCGCCAACATCGCCGGGATACCGCGGGCCTTGCCATCAAGCCTTTTGCGAGTCCCACAGCTCCGTAGGGGTGCCCCATGTTCGCACCAGCGTACGTGGGCCGAAAACGATGGGCGAAGCCCACCTCAGCTTTTTGTTCAAGACCCTAATTTTCCCATCGCGAGCAAGCGACCTTTGGGCTCTGTCCCGGCCACCAATCGCCGGGTGCCCCATCCTTCGCGTTCTTTGCGAAGGGTGGGATAGTCAAATCTCGCCCTTCCATCTTCCGCAACGACAGACATAACTGAAAGCCGGATTTGTTCATCAGGACCGAAGCGGAGAGGTCTTCAGTCTTACCGGCCGAGCTCGACCACCGCCAACCCTTGTGAAGGCACCTCCAGGGTAAAGGAACTGGCATGCAAGTGCTCGACCTGGGGGGCGGCGGCCTGCTCCACTTCTCGCAACTGTCGCAGTTGCGCTTGACTGGGATAGGTAGGCGCGCCCATCTTGTCGTAAGCCGCCAGAACATCGCCGTGCTCATGATCAACCCGGCTAATCCTCAGCGGGGCGTTGCCCTTGACGCCTTGAACCGTAAAGGTGATGGACTTAGAAGGAGCACTCACTCCCGGCTCCGCCAGATTCCAGGTTGCCAAAACCAGGCTGCCATCCTTCTTTTTTGTGACCAGCACGTCATCGGCCTTCTCGGCGAGGCGCTCGTCGCCAAGAGTGTGCAGAAGCCGAAACACGTTGAACGCCGGCTTAGGCAGGTGATCGATCGCGATTAAGCCAAACCCGCCAAAGAAGGGCACCCGGATCACCCCCTGCTCCTCAAAAACATCAGAAAGCGTCCAGTAGGACATCATGGATACCTTGCCGTCAGCCTCGCTGATCGTCTTGGCTAACCACGGGCCCATGTACACAGAATCGGTGATCTCCCGCTCGCTCATATAGGTGGCGTTGAACTCGCTCCAGATCAGCGGTATGTCCGGCCGGGCAGAAGCTACAATCTGCGCGTGCACCTTGTCGATGGCGGCCGCAAGCATCTGGTGAGGGGGAATATCCGGTGCCGCGTGTCCCAATATGTCCATCGCCGTGTCGTTCCCATACGCGTGAGTGGACACGAAATCGAGCGGGACCTGTTCCTTGGTGGCATGGGCGATGATGTCGCCGACCCACGCCGCTTGCGCAGTCGCGGGGCCGCCGACGCGAATCCGCTGGCTTACTGTCTTGAGGGTGCGAGCGGTATTGTCGTAGAGCTCGAAATAGGTTTGTTGCGCCGGCCGTCCAGTCCAGAAATCAATGTTGGGCTCGTTCCAGACCTCGAAGTACCAACTGGACACCTCCTCGATGCCGTAGCGATCGACCAGGTGCTGAGCAAAAGCGCGGACAAGCGCATTCCACTTCGCATAATCGGCGGGCGGAGAAACAATCGGCTTATACCAGAAGGGATGGTAGTCCAGTCGCGCCGCCAGCAACTTGGGCATGAAGCTCAGCTCAACGAAAGGCTTAACCCCATTGGCCAGCAGGCCGTCATAGATCTGATCAACATAGTCAAAGTTGTAGACCGGGTTGCCCTGCCTGTCTTCGGTGTAAACCCCTACCTCATCGTGGAAAATGGCGTGGAAGCGGACATAGCGGAAATCTGTGATCTGCTTTACCTGGCGCAAATTTTCCCGGTAGCTCTCGCGCATGGTGAGCACAGCCCGCCCGGAGCCGAACATTTGCTCCCAGAAATGGGGAAAAGGTTTGGCTGCGGCACGTTCGTCGATAGTAATCGTCTCTTCGGTGGCTTGATGGCTGGCTTGAGCGGTGGCTTCGGCAAGGGGAGCGACAAGCACGCAGAAACCAACAGCCACGGAAAAGACGCGCATGGGCAAACCTCGGAACGTCTGATGCCGGTCAAACGCGTTTGGCGTTGACTTTAGTGGCGAGGCCCACTTTTTCGAGCATCCATATTCCCAGGTAATTTACATCCAACTCGTACCAGGCCATTCCGTGGCGAGCGGAAACCGGATGTGCATGGTGGTTGTTGTGCCATCCCTCGCCGCCGGTCAGCAGGGCTACCCACCAGTTATTGCGGGAATCGTCCCGGGTGTCAAAACGCCGCGAACCCCAGATATGGGTTGCGGAGTTGACCAGCCAGGTGACGTGGAGCCCAACCGTAACCCGGAAGAAAATGCCCCAAAGTACCCAGGACCAGCCCCCCACCGCGAGCAGGGCAAAGCCCAGCACGGTTACCGGTAACCAGTGAAATCGATTCAGCCAGCGGTAGAACCCCTGTTTCATCAGGTCGGGTGCATACCGTTTGAGGATGGCGCTGTCGTTGTGCAGCGAACCGTTCAGGATCCAGCCCATATGCGACCACCATTTGCCGTCTCGCGGGGAATGGGGGTCGCCCGGTTTGTCGGTGAATTGATGGTGGAGACGGTGCACGGCGACCCAATAAACCGGGCTGCCCTGAAGCGCCATGGTGCCAAAAATCGCCATCGTATATTCCAGCCACCTGGGCACCACGTACCCGCGATGGGTCAGTAAACGGTGGTAAGAGAGGCCGATACCTATGTTTTGGGTCAGCACCCAGGTGACGGCAAAAACCGCCAGGGCCGACCAACGAAAGGCAAAGAAAGCCAGCAATGCCCCCAGGTGAAAGGCACCAATGATCAAGGCAAAGTCCCACTGGAATTTCCCCTGATTCGGTTCCAGGGCCGCCTGGAATTCGGCTGCTTCTGTGGCCGCCGCCCCGGGGTTTAAAAGAGTCGCCATGGTTTTACTCCGCGTCTATCTTGTAGGCTATGCGGCTCGAAGCTCCCGCCGGTGTAAGAGTTGCGTAATACCTGCTGGGTTGTGATTGTCGAGAAATAGGTAATATACTGAATATGCGACCTTGTAGGTCGTAATTGCATCTGAAGGTACAGCAGGAATGCTAAGGCTCACCAAAAAGGCGGATTACGGACTCATGGCTTTGAAGTTTCTGGCCGAACGTCCCGAGATGCCTTCGCTGAGCGCAAAAGATATTGCGGAGGCCTACGGCATTCCACCACAACTGCTGGCCAAGATTTTGCAGCGGCTTACCAAGGCTGGTTTGCTGCGTTCCCACGCTGGTACCAATGGTGGCTACGCGCTGTCGCGGGCGCCCGAGCACATAACGGCGTTCGAGGTAATTATCTCCATTGACGGGCCCCTCTTTATTACGTCCTGTGAAACCGGCCCCCGCGGTTGTGATCTAACCGATAGTTGCACGATCCGCGAGCCACTACGCAAGGTAAACGAGAGCATTTCTGAGGTTTTAAAGGCAATTCGCGTATCGGACCTGTGTGAGCCTGAATCCCACCGGAAATACCACGGGAAAGCAGTGGAATCCATACTGGTGAGCCTGGGCAACTAAAGAAAATTGATTTTGAAAATGTTAGAAGCAGGAGAGGTTTTTAATGAGCACCGTTGAGAATGCAGTCAAGGCGCCGGTAAACGTGAAACTGCCAATTTACATGGATGACCACGCGACGACACCGATGGATCCTCGCGTGCTCGAGGCGATGACCCCCTACTTTACGGGGAAATTCGGCAATGCGGCCAGCCGCAACCACTCGTTCGGATGGGAAGCTGAGCAGGGTGTTGAACGTGCGCGTGAACAGGTAGCAAAGCTAATCGGCGCGACTGCCAAGGAGATCATCTTTACCTCGGGCGCGACGGAGAGTAACAACCTCGCCATCAAGGGCATCGCGGAGATGTACCGTGAGCGGGGCAATCACATCATTACCCAGGTAACCGAGCACAAAGCAGTCCTCGACTCCTGCAAGCGGCTGGAGAAGTACGGCTACCGCGTTACCTATCTACCGGTAAAGGCAGACGGCCTGATCGACCTGGAAGACCTTAAGCGGGCTATAGACGACAAGACCATTTTGGTCACCATCATGTTTGCCAATAATGAGATTGGCGTGATTCAGCCGATCGCGGAAATCGGCAAGCTCTGTCGCGAGCGCAACGTGATCTTCCACACCGATGCGGTGCAGGCGGTGGGCAAGATACCGGTCGACGTCAATGCCATGAACATCGACTGCCTGTCGCTGACCGGGCACAAGATTTACGGTCCTAAAGGATGCGGCGCTTTGTATGTACGGCGGCGCAATCCCAGGGTACAGATTTCGGCCCAGATCGACGGCGGCGGACACGAACGCGGCATGCGTTCGGGAACGCTCAACGTCCCCGGTATCGTCGGCCTCGGCAAGGCTTGCGAGATCGCCGGCCAGGAAATGGCCGCGGAAGCAGAGCGGTTGGGCAAACTCCGCGACAAGTTGAAGAACAAGCTGGAGTCAAACCTGGACTACGTTCACGTGAATGGTTCCATGGAGCATCGTCTGCCTGCGAACCTGAACGTCAGCTTCGTCTATGTCGAAGGTGAGTCTTTACTGATGGGCATTAATGATGTCGCAGTTTCAAGCGGATCTGCCTGCACCTCGGCGTCGCTTGAGCCATCTTATGTATTGAAGGCATTGGGGCTGGGTGACGACGTAGCGCACAGTTCCATCCGATTTGGTTTGGGCCGCTTCAACACTGAAGCCGAAGTTGATTACGTTGCAGACAAAGTGATCGATGTAGTGCAGAAACTTCGCGAGCTTTCGCCGCTCTACGAAATGGTCAAAGAAGGTATCGACATTTCAAAAATTGAATGGCAGGCGCACTAAAACATCTTTACGAGTCATCTACAAGGATCTAAGGGAGATAAAAATGGCATACAGCGACAAGGTAATTGACCACTACAACAATCCGCGCAACGTCGGTCAGTTGGACAAGAGCCAGTCCGAAGTAGGCACAGGTCTCGTGGGCGCCCCGGAGTGCGGTGATGTCATGCGTCTGCAGATCAGGGTCAACCCGGATACACAAGTGATTGAAGAGGCAAAATTCAAGACCTTTGGTTGTGGTTCGGCCATCGCGTCCTCTTCGCTCGCGACCGAATGGGTTAAGGGCAAGACGGTCTCAGAAGCAATGCAGATCAAGAACACCGACATCGTGAAGGAACTGGCGCTACCACCGGTTAAGATTCACTGCTCGGTGCTGGCGGAAGATGCGATCCGCGCTGCGATCGGCGACTGGAAGAAGAAGAATGGTGTAACAGAAGCGGCGGAAGTCACAGCTTCCGTTGCCAACTAAGCAAATGGATCTAGCCGTCCTCAACGCGGAAAACGCAGCGCCGAATCAAAAGGGCATTCAGGTCACCGAGCGCGCTCTCAAGCGGATTCGAGTCGCTATGGCCAAAGAAGGGGTCTCCCCTGAGCAGGGGGGACTTCGTCTGGGCATCCAGGGCGGTGGCTGCTCGGGTCTTTCTTACAACATTCGCTTCGACTCTCAACCGCGAGAACGCGATCGTGTGTACAACTTTGAAGAAATCCGCGTCTTTGTCGATCCAAAGTCGTTTATCTACCTCCACGGCATGATTCTCGACTACGAAGAAACGTTGATGCGGCAGGGATTCAACTTCATCAATCCCCATTCAACCAAGTCTTGCGGTTGCGGGTCATCTTTTTCGGCGTAACGCGCCCGGGTCTGTCCCGCTCTATGCAAATAGTTGAAAAAGTAAGTGCGCCGGCAAATTGCTGGTCCTGCGGACAAGCCGTCGCTGACGGACAGCCGTTCTGCTCTGTGTGTGGCAAGGTTCAGCCTGCGAAGCAGGCGGATTACTTCGCCATGTTCGGCCTGCCTCCTAAACTCGACCTGGATGTGCAGGCATTGGAAAAGCAGTTTTACCGATACAGCCGTAAGCTGCATCCGGACGTGCATGTCCGCGCGACCACGCAGGAGCAGGAATGGAGCTTGGCGCAAGCTTCGCTATTGAATGATGCGTACCGCACGTTGAAGAATCCGCTGGATCGGACCAAATACCTTCTCAAGCTCGAAGGGGTGCAGTTCGAAGAGGACCGCGGCACGAATCCTTCGAAGGTGCCTGCTGATTTGTTGGAAGAAGTTTTCGAGCTGAATATGCAACTCGAAGAGTTGCGCCAGAACCAGAAGATGGGCGAAGACGATCCGCAATTGCGCAAGGATCTGGAAGCAGCCAGCAACCAGTTCGCTGGGCAGCTCAGCACCCTTGATGAGCAGGTACGTTCCCGATGGACCGCCTGGGATGAAGCATGGGAACAAAACGACGAAGCCGGGAAAACCGCAGCCAAAGACGCGATGACCACGTTGCTGCAACGCCGCAGTTATCTGCAGAACCTGGTGCGCGACGTGGAACAGACCCTGGGAGGGTCATAGGAAAATGGCGGATGAGCGCGTAGTTGGGATTGATTTAGGTACCACCAATTCGTTGGTCGCCTTCATGCAAGGCGACAAGCCCATCGTCATCCCTGGAGAAGATGGGCTGAACCTGGTGCCGTCGGTGGTGGCGTTAGGTGGGGGCCGTAGCACGTTGGTGGGCAATGCCGCGCGGCCAATATTGTTGACCGCCCCAGAGCGGGTCATCTACTCCGTCAAGCGCCTGATGGGCCGCGGGGTAGAAGATGTAACAGAGGAATTGAAGTTTTTCCCTTTCCGGCTGGCCGAAGACGTTCAGCCGGGCGAAGTGCTGCGAATAAAGTTAGGCGAGACAGAGTTTACGCCGCCCGAAATCTCCGCCCACATTTTGCGCCAGCTCAAGCGCAATGCGGAGCGCTACTTTGGCGCGCCGGTGACCCAGGCAGTCATCACCGTGCCTGCCTACTTCAATGACGCCCAGCGCCAGGCCACTAAGGATGCCGGGCGCATGGCCGGGCTAGAAGTCCTTCGCCTGGTCAACGAGCCCACAGCGGCTGCCTTGGCCTATGGCTTGGACCGTCAAAAAGAAGGCATCATCGCGGTCTATGATTTCGGCGGCGGAACTTTTGATATTTCGATCCTGAAGCTGCATGAAGGAATTTTTGAAGTCATCGCCACCAATGGTGACACTCACCTGGGCGGCGACGACATTGACAACCTGTTGATCGCGATTGCGCTGGACGACATCGCGGGTGATACGGGGACTGATCTACGACGTGATGCGGAGGCGATTCAGGCCATTCGCAAGGCAGTGATCGAGGCTAAGATCGTGCTTTCGTCGCAGTCAGTGGCACAAATCGATATCAAGCTTCCCAAAGGCGGTCATTACCGGCGCGAACTCTCGCGCGAACAGTTCGAACAGCTCATTCAACCGGTGGTTGCCCGTACCATGGCCCCGTGCCGGGACGCGCTACGCGATGCGCACCTCACTGCGGACCAGATAGATGAAGTCGTGCTGGTGGGCGGCTCGACGCGTATTCCGCTGGTGCAACGGCTCGTCAGCGAGGTCTTTGAATTACCGCGCCGCGGTAAAGCCCCGCGCACCGAGCTGAACCCGGACGAAGTCGTGGCCCTGGGTGCCGCGGTGCAGGCGAATATCCTGGGTGGCGGATCGAAGGCTACCGAGGATATGCTGCTGCTGGATGTGACCCCGTTGTCCCTGGGCATCGAAGCTCTGGGCGGCGTAGTGGCCAAAATCATTCAGCGCAACTCCACCATCCCTGCCTCTGCCTCTGAATCGTTCACCACCGGGGTGGATGGGCAGACCAATGTTGCCATTCATGTTCTGCAAGGGGAACGCGAGATGGCCAAGGACTGCCGCTCGCTGGCGCGCTTCGACCTGAAAGGAATTCCGCCCATGAGCGCGGGATTGCCGCGTATCGAGGTCAAGTTCCTCATCGATGCCAACGGTATTCTGCATGTTTCTGCCCTGGAGCAGCGCAGCGGCCAACAGGCGGAAGTTTCGGTGAAACCAGCTTACGGTCTGACGGATGAGCAGGTGGAGTCGATGATTCTGGAATCCTTTGATCACGCTGAAGAAGACATCCATCTTCGGCAGCTGGTCGAAGCGAGGAATGAAGCGGATACGATCCTGAGCGCGGTTGAAAAAGCTCCTTCACATCCCGCATGGCAGTTGCTCGACACGGAGGAACGGTCTGAGATCAGCGCTCTGAGCGCTGAACTGACCGTCCTTAAGCAGGGCGATGATTTGCCGGCGCTGCGCGCTGCAACCGAAGCGCTGGATAAAGCCACTCACCGCTTTGCCGAACTGATGATGGATGCCGCTGTTACCAGCGCGATCAAGGGCCAGACGATGCAGTCGGCGGACGACAAGCTGGGCCAGGGGCCTACTGCGCCGCATCCGATCGCACAGGCCGAGTTCATGGAAAGAAAGTAAGCCAATGAATAACAATAGCGACAACATGGTTCGCGTAACATTCCTCCCCGAGGGCCGCACGGTCGAATTTGAATACGGCTCCTTGCCTTATGGTCATCATGGAAAGCCCATGTCGTTTCTCGACGTGGCGGAGCATTTCGATATTTTTCTCGATCACGCCTGTGGCGGTTCCTGCGCTTGCACCACCTGTCACCTGTGGACTAAGGATGGCAGCGATGAGCTCTCGCCGGCGGATGACGATGAGTTGGATCGATTGGATATGGCGGCGGATTTGCAACTGAACTCACGGCTTGGCTGCCAGGCGGTGATCACCGGGCCGGGCAATTACGTAGTGGAGATCCCGAAGTGGAATCGCAACTATGTCTCCGAGGGCAAGCCGTTGAGCCTTTCGGAAGAAAAGTGAGAGGCTGACGATGGCGCGTGAGATTACCTGGAGTGACGCGGAAGAAATCGGTATCCAGCTGCAGGAAAAGTATCCTGAGTTGGACCCGTTTACTGTCCGTTTCACCGACCTGCATAAATACGTAACGGAGCTGGAAGGCTTTGCGGACGACCCGGCGAAATCGAACGAGGCTAAGCTCGAAGCCATTCAAATGGCCTGGCACGAGGAATACAAAGACGCGCAGTAGTTCTAGACGCCTTGCCTATGTGAGCACCAGACAGAAAACCGCAGGTCCCTCCACTGCGCTTCGCTCCGGTCGGGATGACACTTTTGTGGCTGGGTCAATTCTCCCTCTGAAGCTCTTGCGCCCAAAACAGAATTGTCATCCCGACCGGAGGAATCATGGGCCTTTGGCCCACCCAAGCTGATGAAAACCAGCTCCTGTTCAGCAACTACTCTCCTGGAAGCACCGCCCTCCCCCTTGTCATCCCGACCGGAGCGCAGCGCAGTGGAGGGACCTGCGGTTTCCTGCCTGGGTACTCACACACCCTGTATCGCCCGCGGCATTCGGGCGAGCTCAGCGTCAGTCGAGGAATCGGGAACCGAGCAGCCTGGGGTAATGATGTACTTGCTTCCTGCCTGTTCCCGGGACAACTTCCATTGCTGACGAATTTCTTCAGTCGTAAGCCGATCAAAGTCCACCTCATCTACTCCACCGGCAATTGCCTGCGAGTAGGCTTTGCGGACCTCCGCGATGGGAATGTCGCTGGTCTTGACGGAGTAGTTGATAACCGGGGCCGGAAAGCCGCGGAATTGGTTGAGGTATGGTCTCTCCAGCGTATGCAGATGCAGCATAGTTAATTTGGTGTCGGCTAGAGCCCCGAGGACGCGTTGGTCATAGGGGCGGCTGTAGCGCTCATAATCGGCAACGGATCCGAACCTGCTGGTGGCGTTGAAAATGCTCACCAACGTTCCTGAGCAGCCAATCTCCTGGGAACTCCGAATATGATTGATGGTCGATTGAGTGATGGCTTCCATCGCCAGTTCCCAGGCCGCAGTATTCTCCTTTTGAAAGGTGTGGATAGCGCTGATTACTTCACTGCGGTCCTCTGCATCTTTTTTCCCGGCGAACTCGGGCTCAGCGGCTAGCAGCAGCATCGCTGTCATGTACGGGCCATAAAGTGTGTCAATAAAATACGCATCTCCCTGCAATCCGTCGCGCACGAGCTGGAGAGTGCGTAGTTGTTCGGGGTAGGGCGTTTTCAACGGCTTCAACTCATACCACTTGCCGGTGGTCGAGCGCGGATAATCAAAGTCATTCATGACTTTGACAAAGTCAGTGTTGTACCGGCGATGAAAGGCTAAATGGTCCTGGGCCTCGAGTTGTGCAGTCGGACGTTTGTAGTGATGCCAAAGGCTGAACGGAGGGCGGTCCACATCCTCTCCGCGCAGGGCGCGGTCAACGCGTTCTTTGGGGGTAAGAGGGGTGGATGATCCGAACGCCCTCGCCGCGGTTGCTGCTGCGATTGCCGAAAGGAACTGCCGGCGGTTCAACAAGGGTGGCTCCTTCTAACGCCAGTCAAATGCATCGCGGTAGAGTTCCATCTCCGCATGCTCTTGAGCGTCGTAATAGATTGACATAACGTCGAAGCGGACATGGTCCGGTTCAACCGGCAGCGCGTGAAGGTATTGACGCGCCATGCGGCGGAGTATCCGGGTCTTGTCTTCGTCGATAGCAGATTCCGCCGTAGCAACGTTGCGGCTGGTGCGCGTCTTCACTTCAATAAAGCAGAGGGTGTTGTTTTCCCAGGCTACCAGGTCAAGGTCACCTCTCGCCTTGGCGCTGCGCCAGTCACGTGCAACGACCGTGTAACCGCGGCGGCGCAGATAAAAGAACGCCGCCTCTTCCCCTCGACGCCCGAGTTCCAGATGCGCCGGGCTGGTGGAACGCCTCCCCAGGCGAACCGCCAGGTAGTCACTGACGTGAACAAACTTCTCGATCAGGCGGAGAGCGAGCATGCGCTCCATTGTGACACGATTACTACCCGGATTTCCTACTGCGCGCTGCCGGCAACGACCACGTGTGCGGCTCCCCTTAAAGAGAGCCGCATGCAGATCACCAAAGCCACGGGCCTCCACAGGAAATCCGGGATTAGTCCCGGTACCAACCCTCGACAACATCGGCAAATCGGTCCCCATCCCAATCCATAGGCTGGAACCGCGGCAGTTGAAAGCGGTTGGAAGACCGGGTTACCAGTCCGCCGAAGTTGGAGCAGGCACAGGCGAAGCCATTCGTTCTGACCGTGTTTACCGTGTGGCGGTTGTAATGGTTCTTCTTGCCGTAGGGATAGGCGAAGCTGGTGATCGTTCTCCCCGTGAGGGCCTCCAGCCGGCTCTTGCTGCCGGCGATCTCTTGTTGCTGCTGCTCAGGCGCGAGGTGGGCGAGGATGGGGTGGGTCAGCGTATGCGCCCCGATTTCTACCAACTCTCCCCCAGCCAACTGGCCCACCTCGTCCTCTGTCAAGGCGCGATGTTGGCGGCGGTCGGTATACGTCGCCCCGCGGCGGAGTTGTTCCAGGGCCTGTTCGCGCTCAGCCTCAGACAGCTTGACCAACGCTTCATAGATAGCCAGGTATGCGGCCTGCCGTGGGCCCGGAACTGGCTCCCAGGCTCTCCAGTTGCAATGCGGGTCCGGGCCCCCGAGTGAACCTTGGAGTTGCGGAAAAACCCACTCATGGTCGTCGCCGTTCAGGCTTAGGCTCAACTGGTCCATCCTCGACGCGGGATCGAGGATGAGCTTTGCCAACTCATCCCACCATAGGTTTTCTGGAACGCCGAGATATCCGGGCGTGATAAAGATCGTTCCCGGTACACGATAAGTCTCGAGAGCCGGCTTGGCGGCGAATAAATTGTCTGCATAGCCGTCGTCGAACGTGACACAGACGGGCCTTGGCGGAAGTTCACGGTCCGACTTCGCATTCACCAGGCTCTCAAGTGAAACCGGGTTGGCGATGGTCTTTAGAACCTGCAATTGCTGGGCAAAATGTGCCGGGCTGACGCCGAGGGCCCATGGATCCACGTTACCCTCGGCCACACGATGGTAGACCAGGATCATCGCCTTCTTGTGAAAAACAGTTCGCCACCGATGGACAGTCTTTGCCGCCTTCTTGAGCGTGCTTCGGAAAGGAAGGTTCTGCGGAACGTTAATGTGCGTTTCCTCAGCCGTTACCTCGACAGCCTGGTTGGGGTTCGCCCGGCTTCTTCTTGAGTGACAACCAGATTGCTGATGAGCTGCTGATGAAATACAGCGCCGAAGCGACCCCATAAGGATACCTTCGGCGGGGAATAGGATGCGGGCTGGTGGCGGCCCAGCGAAGGCAACATACGTAACAGAAATAGTATGGCTAATCCCTGGGGATAGTGGTCGCCGAGGACACGAAGCTTGCGTCGTCTTTGGTCCGGGACCATGGTGGAAAAACAGACGGCCAATTCCGATGCAAGCTGGCGGCCATACTGCCTTCGCCAGGATCGAAGGCCCTTACGAAATGCGCGCCGGCGGCCGGCGTCGTTGCCAACGTATTTTGCCTGGCCACTCAGTACCAGCAGCGTGGTGGTCAGCATCAATTCGGAGTTGAGCGAAATATTTTCCTTATGCTTGCGATACTCAGCGACCACCGTGGAGTGGCTGCATACCGGCCTTACCCTGGCAATGCGCAGGTAAAGTTCATAATCCTCAGCCACGGGAAGGTTTCGATCGAACCCACCCAACTCATCGAAAATGCTGCGGCGGAATAGGACCGAAGAGATCATCTCAATGAAATTGCTCGTTAACAGCGCTTCGTAGTGGGAGTGGAGAGTCGCTACCTTCTTGGACGGCGATAAATAGGAGCCATCGCCGGAAATGAAGACGTGATCTCCGACCGCGAAGGCACAATCCGGATGGCGTTCCATCGCCCGAAGCCCACTCTCGATCGCCTGCGGTTTCAAACGATCATCCGCATCCAGAAATAAGATGTAGGCGCCGTTACACTGTTGAATCCCCAGATTGCGCGCTTCTGACTTACCGCGATTCTGTTGACGGATGTAGCGGACGGGAAAGCGCTGGGCAATTTCGGGGCTGGCATCCGTTGAGCCGTCGTCCACCACTAAGACTTCCACTTCGGCATAGCTCTGTGCCAGCGCGCTCAGCAGCGCTTCTTCCAGGTAGGCGGCCCCGTTGTAGCAGGGAATGATGATTGACACCAGAGGTTGTTGATTAACCTCGGGGTTGATGTTAACGGCAGTCAACTGTTCAGGCAGAACCAGAGCACACACAATGTCCTCCACGCAGGTGAGCAGTGGATGAGGGAAACAATAATGGGCCCAAGCAAGTTGGTCTTCTTAGAGGTGGATCAGCTCGCAGATAAATTCCGCGCGTTCCATTCGCAAGCGCGGAAACAAGCGCTTCAGTTGTTCCTGGCCGCACAAAGCATCGGCCACCAATGTTGGCGAGTATAGCACGTCAAGGCCGACGCGTTTTCTTCACAGCTATTGTCAAAATTGAAAGACCCATCACTGCTTCCGTTTTTGTTGGATTACCTTTTATAGTTACTCTTAGGCGCGTTACAAGTTACCTGTCACTGAGATGTGGGCATAAGGCTTCCGTGCAGGAGAAGCATTGGCGGGAAGCAAAAGGGCTCTGGCAACCGGGCTAGACTACTGACAGCAATTCAACGTGAAGACCTCCATCACCATTTCGAAGGAAGACTATCTCAAGGCCGTTCTCGAAGCAGAGAGCGAAGGGCAGGAGGTCATTCCCGCAACTCTGGCGCACTGGCTCTCCGTTTCCCCACCTGCGGTCACCATGGCCATCAAGCGCTTGCGGCGCGACGGATATCTCGAGGTCAAACCCGATGGTATTGTGCGACTGACACCCAAGGGCAAAGAGACGGCGTACCGCACCGCGTTGCGTCACCATCTGATCGAGCGCATGTTAGCGGAAATGTTCGGCATGGAATGGTACGAGGTACACGATGAGGCGGAGCGTTTGGAACACGCTGTGTCCCCAGCCTTCGAAGCCAAGTTGCTGGAAAGGCTAGGTGCGAAGGGAACCTGCCCACACGGCAACTGGGTGTTACCGGAAAGCCCGGAGCAACGTAGTAAGCGTGGAATGGTACTTCTTTCCGAAGCGCGTGAGGACACCGGGTACTCGGTAGTGAGCCTCTATGAACGCGATCCGAAACTCCTGCTTTTTTTACACCAGGCGGGTATTGCGCCGGGCGGCCGGGTGAGCGTTCTCAAAAAGAACTACGACCGGACGATCTCGATCGAGACCGATGCCGGCCGCACCACTATGGGGCATCCCGCCGCGGAAAAGGTTTGGGTTAAGCGAAAGCCTGGAAAAACATGACGCCGATTGGATCTAAAATGGCAATGTGAGGTGGGGAAATCGATAGTTTTTTTCGGGATTCCCAAAGTAACGGATTCACGCAGAGTTGTCGCATTGTGAACCGTAGTCGTTGAGGTAGCCTCGATGCGAATGAGGAATCTTTCCTTTATCTGGTTCGTGGGCGCGGTGGTCTGGTGGATCGATGCGGCGGTGGCCGTCCACTATGGCAATAAGCCGCACGCGGTGTTGGCGCTGGCGGTTGCCTGTGTCTTCTTCGCCGCGGGCGTCATGTGGGTCAAGAGCACCGAAAAGCGCTGAAGCAATCTGGTCCTGGAATGACCAGCCTCGCTGTCCTCTTGGGCAAATAGCGTGCATGCATCAGATATTCTGATAGCGCGCCTCGCTGAGATCCAGTTCCCGCTCGATGGTTCGCAGCAACTCATCATTGATTCTGTCTTCATTGCGCAGCATCACGGCCGTTGAGCGCTCAAGTGCGCGCAGCTCCTGGGCGAGGTTGCGTTCATAGCGGGCAAGAGCGATCTCCCGTTCCGGCTTCATCTCTTCGCCCCCGCCTTCGATCAGCGTCGCGCGGGCCTGGTAGTGGCGGACCATGTCTTCATAAATTGCTGCGTGGTCAGATTTTGCCTGCCGTGACAGATCCTTGAGGTAGTCCAGTACCGTGTTCAAAATGAGCAGCCGGGCTTGCTGTTCTTCAAGGTTGCTGGTGCCTACGGCGAGTCCCAGCTTTCTGATCATCGCCGGGAGCGTGAGGCCCTGCAGAACCAGGGTGGCAAAGATCACGCAAAAGGTGAGATAGATGATGAGGTCGCGCTGCGGGAAAGGATCGCCATTCTGCAGCACGGTGGGCAGAGAGATGGCGGCGGCCAAGGCCAGCACTCCGCGCATCCCCGTCCAGGCCACGATGAAGATCTGTTTGGCTTTAGGACGTGGATCTGTCTGATGCAGAAGATGGTGCCGGATCCAGGAGGCGATGATCGCGCCAGGGTAGACCCAGACGATCCTCAGCGCCACGACCAAAATCGCGAACGTTACCCCGTAACGGAACAACTGCCCAGCCGAGAGCTCGTGGATGCCACTCAGGATGAATCGCAACTGCAAACCCATGAGAATGAAGACGAGGCCGTTTAGCCCAAACTCGAGCGTCTTCCACACCGCCGTGCTCTCCAGACGGGCGTTGACTGACAAAACCTCGGAATTCTTACGACCCATATACAGGCCGCAGACCACAACTGCGAGGACGCCGGATGCGTGAATGCCTTCGGCGGCAAGATAAGCCAAATACGGGGTGGCGAGGGACAAAGTTATTTCTACTGGGGAGTCCGTGATATTGCGCGAAGCCCGATAGATCACGAAGGCCGCAAAGAGTCCAACCGCCAGTCCACCGGCTACCAGCCACGCCAGCTCCAACAGGGCGAGTCCCGGTCCGGGCCGGCGCCCGGCAACCACCAGGGCAACAGCAAACTGCAAAGCAAGCAGTCCGCTGGCATCGTTTACCAGGCTCTCTCCTTCAAGAACGTCGACGATGCGGCGCGGCAGGCCCAGACGTTTCGCGATTGCCGTGGCCGCGATGGCATCGGTGGTCGATACCACCGCTCCAAGGACTGCGCCTAGCCGATAGTCGAAACCTGGAATAAGCCAGTGGGTGCCCACCGCAATCCCGAACACGGTAAATCCAACCAATCCAAAGGCCAGCATCAGAATGCTGACGATATTGTGGTGAAAGTCGCGCCATGAAGTATTGAAACCACCGATATAGAGCAGGGGAGGGAGAACAACCAGGAAGACAACGTCAGGATTCAGCGCGATCTGGGGCAGACGCGGGAACAGGCAAAGAACCACGCCGCCCATAAAGAGGACGATGGGATAGGGAACTTTGAAACGCTGCGCAAGCGTAGTGAGCCCAGCGACCAGGAGCACAAGAAAGAGAAGAATGAGCTCGAGGTGGTGAATACCAACGGCCTGCACGGGGCGCTCTCCAAGAACAGATTAAAAGGAACAGATTAAATCCGCGGCAAAAGAAAACCGCAGATTCCTCCATAGCTTACTGGAGCAATCTGCGGTTCCTGTTCAATGTCGAGCGAATCCGTCAGACGGTTGCCGCAGCAAAGCTGGCTGCCTGAGCATGCTCTTGCTCTGTCTGCGTAAGACACTCCTCCAGGATGTCGAGGCCTATGGTAGCTTCCTGCTGGTTGAGGATCAGCGGTGGCGCCAATCGCAGCGAGGTTTCTCCGCAGCCCAGTAGCAGTAGTCCCTTCTCGAAAGCCAGGGAGACGATTCGATCGCGCAGCACGGGGGCGGGTTCGCGCGTCTGCTGGCTCTTGACGATCTCAATGCCGATCATCAAGCCTCTGCCCCGCACGTCACCCACGATCGGATGCTTGGCCGGCCAGCCGCGCAAGCGGGCAAAGAAGGCATCGCCCATTTTGGCCGCGTTGGCGATGCCTTCGCGCTCCAGTACATCCATGGTGGCTAGCGCCGCCGCAATGGCTACCGGGTTGCCGCCGAAGGTCGAGGCGTGGGAGCCCGGGACCCAGTCCATCAGCTCAGCGCGCGCCATGCAAATACCCAAGGGCATCCCGGAGGCAATTCCTTTCGCCATGCAAACGATATCGGGCTGTACCCCGGAGTGCTCGACCGCCCACCACTTGCCGGTCCGGCCGGCTCCGGATTGCACCTCATCGACGACCAGCAGAATGCCATGCTTGTCGCAAATCCGGCGCAGCTCCTGCATGAAGATGTCCGGCGCGACCACGTAGCCGCCTTCTCCCTGGATAGGCTCGACGAAGATCGCAGCGACCTCCTCGGGGGGCAGGGTGGTCTTGAAGAGCTTTTCTTCGATGTAGCGGGCGCATCCCAGGGCGAAGCGCTCCTCATCCTGCGGTCCGCCGCTACAGCCCCGATAGGCATAGGGATAGCGGACATGGGTGACGCCGGGAACCAGCGGGGCAAAACGGCGGCGTTGCTGAGGCTTGGACGCGGTGAGCGACAAGGCGCCCATGGTGCGGCCGTGAAAGGCTCCGAAGAAGGCGATGACGTTTTGCCGGCCGGTATGATACCGGGCCAACTTGAGCGCGCACTCGATGGCTTCGGCGCCGGAATTCCCATAATAGAAGCGGTGCGGCCCAGGCATGGGCGCGACGGCAGACAGACGCTCCGCCAGCGTCACCATATGCTCGTAGTAGAAATCGGTACCGGAAATGTGGATCAACTCCGCAGCCTGCTTCTGGACGGCGGCAACCACTTCGGGATGGCAGTGCCCGGTCGACACCACGGCGATGCCGGCAGCAAAGTCGAGGAACTCATTTCCATCTACATCCTCAACGCGTACCCCCCGGCCACGTTTGGCCACCATGGGATAGGAGCGGGTATAGCTTGGGGAGATATAGCGATCGTCGCCGGCGATGATCGCACTGGCTTTCGGACCGGGCAGCGGACCGAGAATTTTCGGACCGTACTGGGCAAAAATGGAGCTGCTCACCTGACCATTATTCTGCATGATGCTTCTCTGCTTTCTCGGCGTTCTACAAAGGCGAGTCAATCAACCGCGGGGCGGTCGGAGGCAGGGCAGAGCTTCGGCGGAGGAAAAACTAGTCGCCGCCGAAGAGACTAGGTCGAGTGCCTGCGGGGATCACGCTAAGTTGAGCGCGTCGTACGGGAGCGAAACTGCGGACCGAATTTTGGCGTTCCACCGGCATCCCCAGCTCCCCTTGCACCATCTAGGGTACCACGCCAGGCATGCGGCTCCTATGTCAAGTGGGTGGCCCAGGTCTCAAAAGCGAGACTTGGGCCACCCACCTCAAAGTCTGGAGGTTGGAGCTTATTTTCGACTGAGCTGGGCTTACTTCCGTTTCCAACGAGCGCCGTCTTTGGAGTCCTCAATCAGAATACCCAGCGCGGCCAATTGGTTGCGAATGCTATCACTGCGGGCGAAATTGCGGCTCTTACGAGCCTGCTCGCGTTCCGCCAGGAGTGCGTCAATCTGCCCGTCGGTCAGCGAGTATGCAGCCACCAGTTCCGGCGCTGCCTGGTCGCTCCTACCCTCCTCCCGGGCCCATTGGAGGGCGGCACGGGCTATTTCCGCATCGCGATCCTCGAGGATGGCAAATACCTCGTCAAATCGCCGCAGCGCCTCCACAATCGCCGCGACGTTGCCGGCGTGAAGCTTGCCCTGGTTGGCAGCGACGTTCCCGCTGCGGACCAAATCGAAAATAGCCGCGCGAGCTTCCGAGGTATTCAGGTCGTCCGCCAACGCGGCGCAAAAGTCCTGCTGAGCCTTCGCGGTCAGCGCTTCGAGTTCCAGATTCAACCCCGGCGGCCAGGAACCTCCGCGTATCCTCTGGGCAAAGGTGCGTACCCGCTCTACGGCGCTGGCCGATTCCGTCAGACCTTCCAGGGTGAAGTTCATAGGGTGCCTGTAAGGAACCGACATCAGCAGAAAGCGGATCGCCGACGGTTTGTAGCCTTTGAGCAACAAGTCCCTCAGGGTAAAGAAGTTACCCTCGGACTTCGACATTTTGCGCCCGTCCACCAACAGAAACTTCACGTGCATCCAGTGATAAGCGAAGGTCTTGCCGGTCGCCGATTCAGATTGGGCAATCTCGTTTTCGTGGTGGGGAAACATCAGGTCCTCGCCCCCGGCGTGCAGGTCCAAAGTATCGCCCAGGTACCTGATGGCCATGGCGGAGCACTCAATATGCCAGCCTGGCCGGCCGGTACCCAGCGGGGTGTCCCAGGAAGTTTCTCCCGGCTTGGCGGCCTTCCACAGGGCGAAGTCGCGGGCCGAATCCTTATCGTATTCGTCCAGATCCACCCGGGCGCCGTCGCTGATGGAGGAGAAATCCTTCTTCGACAGCTTGCCGTATTCCGGAAAACCGGCGATGCGGAAATACCAGGAGCCGTCCGGGGCCTGGTAGGCGAGGTCCTTAGCAGCCAATCGTTGAATCAGCGCGACCATCTGGCCGATATTCTCCGTGGCCCGGGCGATGATCTCAGGGCGCTGGCAACCCAGCGCGTCCAGGTCCTGGAAGAACGCCAGCTCATATTTTTTGGTGTACTCACCGATCTTCATATGCGCGGCCGCGGCATTTCGGATGATCTTGTCGTCCACATCCGTTATGTTCATGACCTGTTCGATCTTGCGGCCCTCGAGCTTCCAGAATCGGCGCAGAACATCCAGCTGCAGGAAGGTACGAAAATTGCCGATGTGCCCGTAGTCGTAGACCGTCGGTCCACAAACGTACACGCGCAGCGTCTCACCATCAGAAGGTTCGAGATCTTCGACAGTATTGGAGAGTGTGTTGAAGAGGCGGATGGTCATCCGGGCAGGGAATTACCTGAACCTCATGGTAGCTTTTAGAGTCGACATCGTCCACCAGAGCACTTCGTTTGGAACCCAGGTTGGCATACCGCTAGGGAAGCAGCCGTTTTACCTCGGAAATGGACTTGCCTTTCCAATGGCGGGTGAAGTTTTCGAGCGAACAGAGAGTCACGCTGCGCATTTTGTCCACGTAGAGCGCTCCAGAAAGATGATCGATTTCGTGCTGAAGTATCCGGGCATGCCATCCGGAAGCGCGAATCACTTTTGGCTGCCCCTGGGCATCGAGACACTCGACCTTCACTTTGCGCGCGCGGGGCACCAGGGCCACCAGGCCGGGCAGGCTCAGGCAGCCCTCGAAAAACTCGATCTCGGGGTCCGATTCGAGCGTCAGTACCGGGTTGATGATGACCTCAAAAGCCACCGGTTTGCGCTCCCGCTCAGCCAGCATCTCCCGGGTGAGGTCTTTCATATAGTCTTCGCGGTCTTCGATCACGGCGAGTTGGAGAGACAATCCGACCTGGGGCGCGGCCAGGCCAACTCCAGGTGCATCGTGCATGGTCTCCCGCATAGAGGCGATCAGTTCCTGGGTGCTGGGGAGCAGGATTTCTTCCGGGCGCAGCGGTCTGGCGCGCTGGCGCAGGACAGGATCACCGGCCGCTCTGATCTTCAGAATCATTTCGTGCCCATATGTGAAGCGCCAACGAGGCGTCGGCGGTCAGGTCAAGGGCAGCGAATCCTCCCGCCAGGTATTTCTGCCAGGCAGCGGCCGCGATCATGGCCGCATTGTCAGTGGAGAGAGCGACCGTGGGGAAGGCGATTGGCAGGCCCCGCCGATCGGCTTCCCCGGTAAACCGCGCCCGCAGTTCACGGTTGGCGGCGACTCCTCCGGAAACCAGGACGCTTTCCGCTCCCAGCGCCTCGGCTGCCTGGAAGGTTTTTCGCTTGAGATCTTCGACCACCGCACGCTGGAAGGATGCGATCAGTCCCAGGGTCCGGGCATCGCACAGCGCCAGGGCATCCTTGGGTTCGGCCATGGGGATGGCAGCCAGAGCCTCCCGTCGCCGCTCGATCGAAGGGTAAAGGTCATGAATCTGGACAAATCGCAGTACCGCGGTCTTGATGCCGCTGAAGGAGAAGGCGAATCGAGCCACGGGAGCATCCGGTCGATGTACCTTCTGTTTGACTTGGGTAAGGCTAAAGGCCACCGCGGCCGGGTCTCCGTGAGCAGCGAGGGCATCGACCCAAGGACCACCCGGGTAGCCCAGCCCAAGCAGCTTAGCGACCTTGTCAAAGGCTTCCCCGGCTGCATCGTCGAGCGTGGCCCCAACATTGCGGTAGCTCCCTTGCTCGATGAGATAGAGATGGGTATGGCCGCCGGAAACGACCAGGGCCAGAGAGCGAGCCTTGCCCAGCTCACTGTGCGCCATCAAGACGGCGTGAATGTGTCCCTCCAGGTGGTTGACGGCCAGGAGCGGTTTGTTCAGGGCAAAGGCCAGAGACTTGGCGTAAGCAACTCCAACCAACAATGCTCCGGCCAGGCCCGGTCCCTCGGTGACGGCAATGGCGTCGAGATCCCGGAAGTCGACGCCGGCTTTGTCCAACGCCGCCCGAACGACTGGCACGATATTGCGCAGATGTTCCCGCGAGGCGAGTTCCGGCACCACTCCACCATAGGGCGCATGGATCGCGATCTGTGACGCCACGATATTGGAAAGGATGCGATGCCCGCGCTCCACTACCGCGGCTGCGGTTTCGTCACAGGAGCTCTCAATGGCAAGAATCAGGCCGTTCGTTTGGCTCACCTTTCTATAGTAGTAGGTATGGGACCGAATGCAGCGCGGGAGGCGGCAGCGGAGATCGTCGCCCAGCTTCGAGGCGCCGGGCACCAGGCCTACTTCGTCGGTGGCTGCGTCCGTGACTTGTTGATGGGCCGCGAGCCGAAGGACTTTGACGTCGCCACCAGCGCTCTGCCGGATCAGGTTTTGGCTCTGTTTGAGAAGACTTTTTCCGTAGGAGCCCACTTCGGGGTGGTGCTGGTCTCGAGCGGCGAAATTGTCACTGAGGTGGCGACGTTTCGCAGTGACGGCGCCTACTCCGACGGCAGGCATCCGGATGCGGTGCGATTTGCAACCAGCCCGGAAGAGGATGTGAAGCGCCGCGACTTCACTATCAACGGCATGATGCTGGACCCAATCAACGACACGGTTCTGGATCTCGTCGGTGGAAGACGAGACCTGGAACTCGGCGTGGTACGCGCGATCGGTGACCCCAGGCAACGCTTTACCGAAGACAAGCTGCGCATGTTGCGAGGTGTCCGTTTTGCTTCGCGCTTCGGATTTGATCTGGAGCCGGCCACGGAGAAAGCCATCGAGCAGCTGGCGCCTTTCGTGAACCAGGTAAGTCGCGAGCGAGTGCGGGACGAACTGACTCTGATGCTCACGGAGGGCCGAGCACGTCGCGCGTTCGAATTGCTGGATTCGACCGGGCTTTTGGCCCAGGTGCTTCCTGAGGTAGTCAGAATGAAGGGCGTAGAGCAGCCCCCTCAATACCACCCCGAGGGCGATGTTTGGGTACACACCCTGATGTTGCTTGCTGGGCTGCCTGCAGATTGCCCGGTGCCTCTGGCCTGGGCAGCTTTGCTGCACGATGTGGGCAAACCAGCTACTTTTCGTGTAGCGCCCGACCGTATACGCTTCGACGGACACGTGGAAGCCGGGGTGCGTATTGCCGAGGAGATTTGCCGTCGTTTACGCCTTCCCAATCACGAAACGGAGCAGATCCTCTCTCTGATCGCCAATCACATGCGCTTTGCGGATGTAAGAAAGATGAAGGAGTCGACGCTCAAGCGATTTTTCCGCTTGAACGAATTCGATCAGCACTTGGCTTTGCACCGGCTTGACTGCCTGGCGAGTCACGGATCGCTTGAGCTATATGACTTCGCGCGAGAGCGGTTTGAGACCCTACCGGAGGAGCAGGTGCGTCCGTCCCTACTTCTGACCGGAAAAGACCTTATCGAAGCCGGCTACAGGCCCGGGCCGCAGTTCAGCGCGATGCTCACCCTGGCAGAAGATGCGCAGCTGGAAGGAGCTGTCCATAGCAGAGATGAGGCGCTGACTCTTGTTCAGAAACATTGGCCAAGGTCGTAGAGAAGACCCGGAGCTGTTCTAAGCAGTGCAGGGGCGGGCTAGGTCCGCCCCTGCACCAGTCTGCCCAACTTTACTTCTGCGCCTTGTCGAAGCGCTTGTTGACCTCGTCCCAGTTCACCGTGTTCCACCATGCCGCGAGATAATCCGGCCGCTTGTTTTGATATTTGAGGTAGTAGGCGTGCTCCCATACATCGTTTCCTAGAATGGGGTACAGCCCCTGGCTGATGGGATTGTCCTGATTCGGCGAAGTGACAACCTTTAGCTTTCCGCCCTCAAAAACCAGCCAGCCCCAGCCGGATCCGAATTGCTTAGCAGTGGTTTCATTAAAGAGCTTCTTGAAATCCGCAAAGCTGCCAAAGTCTTTCTTGATCTGTTCACCAATCTTGCCCGTGGGCTCACCGCCCCCACCGGGCTTCATGATGGCCCAGAACATGGAGTGGTTCACATGGCCACCACCATTGTTCCGCACTACGGCGCGCACGTCTTCGGGAACCGTGCTTAAGTTGCGCAGCAGATCTTCCGGGGTGTGCTTGCCCAGTTCCGGATGCTTTTCGACCGCGCCGTTCAGGTTGTTAACGTAAGTGGCGTGATGCTTGTCATGGTGCAACTTCATGGTTTCGGTGTCGATGTGCGGCTCAAGCGCAGCATAGTCGTAGGGAAGTGGTGGCAGTTCGTAAGCCAAAATATCCTCCTGGAATTCGTCCCGGATCGGGGGTGTTGCGGTTAGGGAAACCACTGGCGGGCAAAAGCGTCTGGCGCAACGGCTGCGCCTCATTGCCCTCACCAATATTGCGTCTCTAACCTATGGGATGCAAATCGGGCCGCCTCAGGTTCGGGGAATGCGCCCCGTTACCAGTCGAGCCCCCCACCTTATGGTGATATCAGCCAAGTATCCCGGGTTTACACTCAAAATAGTGGCGCTACGCAGCGCCATCGATGCATTCAACTGCTGGTAATTCGGTTTTGAGATTAAATTTGCCTTGACCCGGACACGACTAACCCGCAGGCAGCTTTTGCGCCAAGCGGGCGCTACCGGAGCGCTCGCCTGGGGAACTTCTGGTTTGGCTGTCGCCGACGCCCTGCAAGATCGCCCTGCCCAGGCGTCCACCGCGGGTACTGCTGCCCCCAAAACGGAAAGCCAGGCAGCAGAAAAGTACGCCCATCCTCCCGGCGTCTTCATCAACCGGCCGCTCACCCAGGTCTCCAAGATGGCGGATGCCCTCCTGGACGACATGTTGGGCCGGAATAGCGATTTCTTCTTTAACGAAGCCAGTCCCAGGAGCGGCCTGGTGCGCGACCGCGCGCCCGTAGTCGGGCGATCCCTGAGTAGGGTGGCCAGCATTGCCGCCACCGGCTTCGGCCTGAGCGCCTTGTGCATCGCCGCAAAGTACAACTACCTGCGTCCTCTGGATTGTGAGCAGAGAGTAGAGAAGACCCTCGCCTTTCTGCTGGAAGAATGCCCTCACGAACACGGCTTCCTCTACCACTTCATCGACATCGATAGCGGGCAGCGGCTCTTCGGCAGTGAATTGTCGTCGATCGATACGGCACTGTTACTTTGCGGAGTGCTGCACTGCCGTCAGTTTTTCAACGGCAACACCCGGATCGAGGCCCTCGCGACTACTTTCTACCGCCGCATTGACTGGCAATGGATGATGAACGGTGGCGACACCCTCTCCATGGGCTGGCTGCCCGATCAGGGCTTCCTCAAGAACCGGTGGGATATCTATTCCGAGCTGACCACCATGTACCTGCTGGCAATCGGCTCGCCCACGCACCCGGTTCCCCCGGAAGCATGGGAATCGGTGCAAAGGCCGGTCGTCTCCTACGGGGGGATTGATTACATTAGCGGCGCCGCGCCTCTCTTTATTCATCAATACCCGCAAGCGTGGGTTGACTACCGCAATCAGCGGGACCGCCACGCTAACTACTTCACCAATTCGATTGCCGCCACCCGGGCGCACCAGCTCTGGTGCCTGGTGCAGGGGCAGAAATTTCCCTGGATTGACCAGGATATGTGGGGCATCTCCGCCTCCGATTCTCGCCAGGGCTATCGTGTCTGGGGTGGACCGCCCTCCATCGGGCCCCTGGACGGGACCCTGGTGCCCTGTGCTGTAGCGGGTTCCCTGGCGTTTCTTCCCGCCGAATGTTCTCACGTTTTATTAACGATGCGGGAAAGATATGGCGATAAGCTTTGGGGACGCTATGGTTTCGCCGACGCTTTCCAGCCAAAAGCCGGATGGTATGGCGAAGACGTGATTGGAATCGACGTGGGAATTGGCATGCTGATGGCAGAAAACCTCCGCAGCGGTTCGGTGTGGGAATCCTTCATGAAAAATCGCGAGATTTCCCACGCTATGCGAGAAGTCGCTTTCCATCCTGATCCCGACGCCAATACCCAGGTCCTCTGATTCGTCTTCGTTACGGCTTTATTTGAAGTCCTTTGTAACTTCGCGCGCATCCATCCGTCAGGTAATTTCAACAATCTTTGGGGGACAAGCAAGACGATGACGGACCAGGCTTCCAGCTATCGCTGGATTGAGGGTCAGGGTGCTGCCTTCGGAGCACCCGGCGCAGAGCCGCGCTGGACCTCGGCGCGAAAAGACGCGGTCGGCATGGCTTACTCGGCCGCCAGCCGCATCTGGTATACGATCTCGCACGGCATCCTGAACGAAATTTACTACCCCACCATCGACCGCCCGCAGACCCGGGATATGGAGTTCCTGCTCACCGATGGCCAAACCTTCGTCCACGAAGAAAAACGTGATCTGGAACGGATTTTCGAGTACATCGATGCGGATGCAGCAGCGGTTCGGCTCACCAACTCCGACCCACAGGGCCGCTACAAAATTATCAAGGAGATCATCACCGATCCGCATCATGCCGTGGTGCTGATGCGGGTGCGGGTGCAGGGCGACGAGCTGTTGTTGTCGCGGATGAAGGCCTATGCCATGCTGGCGCCGCATCTGGATGTCGGCGGAGCAGATAATTCGGGCTTTGTGATGGATCTGGCCGGGAAACGCGTCCTGCTGGCTTCGAAGAACGGCATTTCTCTCGTCATGGCGGCTAGTTGCGGGTTCACCCGCGCCAGCTGTGGTTACGTAGGCAGTAGCGACGGCTGGCAAGACTTGATGGACAACTTCTCCATGGATTGGGAATTTGGGTCGGCGCCCAATGGGAATATCGCCCTGACCGGCGAGATCGACATCAGCGTGCAGCGCGAGTTTGTCGTGGCGATTTCGCTGGGTGAAGGGCACCACGCGGCCTTAACTGCGGCTCTGGGAGCGGTGACCACACCCTTCGACGACAATCTCAAGCGGTTTATTCAACAATGGCACCGGGCTTCTACTCCTGACGGTTTGAAAGGCGCAGCCCAGGACGCCGGGAGGCTGCTACAGATCAGCCAAAACGTCATCCTATCCCACGAAGACAAATATTATTCCGGCGCCTTCATTGCCTCGGCTTCCATTCCCTGGGGCCAGCACAAAAGTGATGACGATGTAGGCGGGTACCACCTGGTCTGGACCCGCGACATGGTGCAGAGTGCCACCGCGCTGCTGGCTTGCGGCCGGGTGGATACTGCCAGGCGGGCTTTGGTTTACCTTGCCTGCACGCAGAAGCCGGATGGCAGCTTCGCGCAAAATTTTTGGATCAATGGAACTCCCTACTGGGCCGGTATCCAGCTCGATGAAGTGGCATTTCCCATCATCCTGGCCTGGCGGTTGTGGAAGGTGGATGGGTTGGGCGACTTCCACGTCTTCCCGTTCGTTGAACGAGCCGCCGGATTCCTGGTGCGCCGATCCCCTGTGACCCAACAGGAGCGCTGGGAAGAAGCTCCCGGCTACTCACCATCGACCTTGAGCGCGGTGATCTGCGGGTTGATCTGCGGCGCCGAAATTGCGCGCGCCAATGGGGCGGACGAATTGGCCCTCTTCATGGAAGAGCATGCGGATTGGATTGAAGACCATCTCGAAGACTGGACGGTGACCGACCGCGGCACTCTTTTACCCGGCGTCCCGCGGCATTACATGCGCATTCGGCCGCCGCAGTGCGGAGATCCCTATGCGCAGGAGGGCTGCGACACGGAGACGGTTCGTATCAACAACCGTGGACCTGGCGAACGGATCTATTTCGAGGCGCGCAACGTCGTGGATGCCGGCTTCCTCGAGTTGGTGCGCTACGGAGTGCGCCGTGCCGACGATCCGATCGTGGTTGATTCGCTGAAGGTGATCGACCACGCACTCAAGGTGGAAACTCCCATGGGACCGTGCTGGAGACGCTATAACCATGATGGTTATGGGCAGCGCCACGATGGTGGGCCCTTCCTGGGCTGGGGGCAAGGCCGTGCGTGGCCGCTCTTGACCGGAGAGCGGGCACACTACGAATTGGCCGCAGGCCATGATGTGGTTCCGCTCATCAAGGCTCTGGAAGGTTTCAGTTCCCGGGGCGGCATGCTGCCGGAGCAGATCTGGGACGCACCCGATATCCCCGGAACAGGCATGAAGCTGGGAAAGTTTACCGGTGCCGCCATGCCCCTGGTGTGGGCACACGCGGAATACGTTAAGTTGCTTCGCTCAGTGACCGATGGACGGGTATTCGACCGCGTCTCCGCCGTGGCCGAACGCTATTGCCGCGGCAAACGGCCTGCCCCGGTTGAAATTTTTCGGTTGGAACGTCAGTTGGAGAATATCGTTGCGGGAAGAAAGCTGCGGGTGCTGGCCGACGACCAGTTTGCGCTGGTATGGACGACGGACGACTGGAAAACCGTGACCAGGACGGAAAGCCGCAGCGTGGGCCCGGCTGGCTATTTTGTCGATGCGGAGACGAAGCCGGGCAAAGCCGGCCGCATCATCTTTACCTTGCAGTGGCGCCAGAATAATCGCTGGGAGGGCCGGAACTTTCAAGTTCGGCTGGACCCGGTGGATGAGCAGATGGCGGTTGAAGAGACCACTGTCGCCCACGCGTCATCTTAAAAAAAACGGCTCGCGCCACGTCAACAGGAAACCGAAGTATTCTCGAAGGGAAGAGTGAGGTTGCTAATGAGCGAACTGGATCAGGTATCGATTAATGCGTTGCGGTTTCTTGCCGTGGACGCTGTAGAGAAGGCGAAGAGTGGGCACCCGGGGGCGCCGCTGGGCGACTCACCCGCGGTATATCTCCTCTTTCATCAGTTCATGCGCCACAACCCGGCGAATGCCAAATGGACCAATCGCGATCGCTTCGTGCTGTCCAATGGACACGCGTCCGCCATGTTGTATTCCGTACTGCACCTGACAGGCTACAAAGTCAGCATCGAGGATCTACAGCAGTTCCGCCAGTACGGTTCTATTACCCCCGGCCATCCCGAGTACGGCGACACAGACGGGGTGGAAGTGACCACCGGTCCGCTGGGCCAGGGATTTGCTATGGGCGTCGGCATGGCGATCGCGGAAAAGCATCTCTCGGCAATCTACAACCGGCCAGGTCACAACATCGTGGACCACTACACCTATGTCATGTGCGGAGATGGCGACTTGATGGAAGGTGTGTCGCACGAAGCGGCTTCGCTCGCCGGTACGCTTCGCCTGGGCAAAATGATCTACCTCTACGACGACAACCTGGTGTCCCTCGATGGACCGACGGACCTCTCTTTTACTGAGGACGTAACCCAGCGTTTCGAGGGCTATCACTGGCACGTTCAGTTCGTGGATGACGGCAACGATCTGGAAAAGATTTCCCAAGCCATCAAAATCGCCCAGTCGATCACCGATAAGCCTTCCCTCATCCGGATTCGGACCGTCATTGGATATGGCAGCCCGAAGGCCGGTACGAACAAGGCGCATGGTGAGGCGCTCGGGCCCGAAGCGACCAAGGCAACCAAGAAGAAATTGAATTGGCCGGAAGACAAAATGTTCTGGGTGCCGGATGATGCCAAGGCGAATTGGCTGCAAGCAGTCGACAAGGGCAAGAAGTACGAGCAGGAGTGGAACGATCTTTTCGCTGCGTACAAGAAGGAGTATCCGGATCTGGCCGCCGAGTTCGAACGCACCCAGGCCGGCAAGCTGGCGAGTGGCTGGGAAAAGAGCCTCCCAGTATTTCCCGCGGATGCCAAGCCGATCGCGACCCGTAGCGCGGGTGGCGAGGTCATGGAAGCCATCTCGAAAGCCGTGCCTGAACTGATCGGAGGCGCAGCCGATCTGACCACCTCGACCAAGACGATTCTGAAGGACGGCGGGAATTTCCATCTCGACCCCAAGGGTCGCAATATCTTCTTCGGGGTTCGTGAGTTCGGCATGTGCGCGGCGGTGAATGGAATGGCCGTTCATGGCGGGCTCATTCCTTATGGATCAACCTTCTTTACCTTCAGCGATTACGCCAAGCCGGCCATTCGTCTGGCGGCCCTGATGCACTGTCACTCGCTCTTTGTCTTCACTCACGATTCGATCGCTTTGGGAGAAGATGGACCTACACACCAGCCAATCGAGCACCTCACCATGCTCCGAGCTGTACCCTTCCTGACGGATTTCCGTCCGGCGGATGCCAACGAAACCGTTGCCGTCTGGCGGCTGGCCCTGGAACGCAAACTGCCGGCATTCATGGCGCTTTCCCGGCAGAACCTTCCGATTCTCGACCCGGAGAAATACAAGGTTGCTGAGGGTGTGCGCAAAGGTGCTTACATTCTTCAGGACGGCGGCGCGTCGCCCGATGTGCTCATTGTGGCAACCGGAGCCGAAGTTTGGCCGGTTCTTGAGGCTGCAGCCAATCTGAAGAAAGAGGGCATTTCCGCACGCGTGGTGTCGATGCCGAGCTTCCGTATCTTCGAAGAACAGCCCGAAGCTTATAAGCAGCAAATCTTTCCCGATCATCTGCCCAAGCTGGCGGTCGAAGCCGGCGCACCCATGTGCTGGTACAAATATGTCGGGCGGCACGGCGATGTGATCGGCCTGGAGCGCTTCGGCGCTTCATCCCTGGGCGCCGTAGCACTCGAAAAACTTGGCTTCGGTGCAGACAACATCACCAAGCGGGCCAAACAATTGCTGGAGCGGGTAAGGCCGGCAGCAGCGGCCGGCAAGGCCTAAGCAGCGATCACCGGGTGGCCCAGGTCTCGATTTTGAGACCTGGGTTTCCGCGGTTCTTAACGTTTATCTGCCGATTGAGAGGCAAACATGGCGGAGATCAGCACTGTTCTTTTCGATGTTGGCGGCGTTCTTCTGACCAATGGCTGGGATCGCACCGAGCGCGCCGCCGTACTCGAACAGTTTGCAGTGGATAGTGTTGCCTTCGAGCAGCGGCACGAGCTCGCCAATGATGCATGGGAAAAAGGTCTGATGACCGCAGAGCAATATCTTCTGCAGACTGTTTTCTACGAGCCGCGTCCCTTTACTCCCGGGGCCTTTCTGCAGGCCATGAAGGAGCGCTCGGTGTTGTTGCCCCACGGCGCAATGCGAATCCTTCAGGAGCTTGCGGCATCAGAGGAAGTGGAACTGGCCATACTCAACAACGAGGCCAGGGAACTGAATGATTACCGGATCGAACGCTTTGAGTTCGGCCGGTACTTCGACGTTTTCTTAAGTTCCTGCTACCTGGGGCTGCGCAAGCCAGACCCCAAAATTTTTGAGCTGGCGCTGGATGTGCTGCAACGGGATCCAGAAGAAGTGGCTTTTATCGACGACCGGCCGGGGAACTGCGCAGCGGCGGAAGCTTTGGGAATCCATGCAATCCAGTATCAGGATGAGAGCCAATGCGCGCAGGCGCTCGAGCGTCTGGGCCTTGGCAGCGGCGTAAGGACATAACCAACCGAGTGTGAGCGAAGGAGCAAGTGCCATGGCAACGATGGAAGTGAAGTTCACTCCCGAAGACCTGAAAGCGGCGCAGAGTGCCGAACGTATCCCTGAGCCTACTGCCGTGGTTATTTTCGGCGCCTCGGGTGACTTGACTAAACGGAAACTGTTGCCTGCCCTGTTTCATCTGGAGCAATCCGGCCTGTTGCCGCAGGAGTTTGCGGTCGTAGGCGTGGCCCGGCGTCCGCTGCAGGATGAATTCGCAAAAGACATGCGCGAAGGCATTCTGCAGTTTGGCGGAGCGAAGGAAGGGGACGCGAAGCTGGATGAGTTCATGAAAAAAGTCAGCTATCACGCCATGAACTTCGACGATCCCGAAGGCTATGGGAAATTGAAGTCCTTACTCGAGGATATCGACGAGAAGAAAGGCACCCGGGGGAACAGGCTCTTCTACCTGGCGACGGCTCCGGAGTATTTCGCCGACATCATTGGGCAACTGGGTGGGCACGAAATGGCCCAGCCCCCCAAGGGCAAGGTGCACGTCATCATCGAGAAACCATTCGGCCACGACCTTGAGTCTGCCAGGCAATTGCACGATGACGTAAACCGGGTGTTTGCTGAGGACCAGATCTTCCGTATCGATCATTACCTGGGCAAGGAGACGGTGCAGAACATTCTGGTCTTCCGCTTTGCTAACGGGATTTTTGAGCCCGTCTGGAATCGTAACTATGTCGATCACGTACAAATCACCGCGGCGGAGGACATTGGCATCGAAGGCCGGGGACCCTTCTACGAGAAGGCCGGCGCGCTGCGCGATGTAGTGCAGAACCACGTCATGGAGCTGCTCTCGTTTGTCGCCCTCGAGCCGCCGATCTCGTTCGAAGCGGACGCGATGCGCCGGGAAAAATTGAAGGTTTGGCGCTCAATTCAGCCTATTCATGTGATGGATGTGGTGCGAGGCCAGTATGGTCCGGGCTTGACCGATGGGAAACCGGTCAAGGGCTACAGACAGGAGGACCGGGTCGATCCAAACTCCTCCACGGAGACCTTTGCAGCGCTCAAGCTGGGCATAGAAAACTGGCGTTGGGCTGGGGTGCCGTTTTATCTGCGGGCGGGCAAGCGGCTGGCCAAGAGGGCGACGGAAATCACCATCCAGTTCAAGCAACCGCCGCAGTTGCTATTTAAAAATCAGTCGGGTGCCTGCAAGGAGCTGCAGCCCAATCTGATCACCATGCGTATCCAGCCGGATGAGGGGATTTCCCTGCGCTTCGGGGCCAAGGTTCCGAGCCCCAACATGGAAGTCTGCCCGGTGAACATGAACTTCAGTTATGCGGATGCCTTCGGCAAATCATCGGCGAATGGCTACGAAAGGCTGTTACTGGATGCGATGCTTGGCGACGCTACCCTGTTCGCGCATCGCGACGGCGTGGAGGCGACATGGTCGCTTCTGACTCCCATTCTCGAATATTGGGCGAGCACGAAGCCCAGGGACTTCCCGAACTATCCCGCGGGGACGTGGGGACCGAAATCAGGGGATGAATTGCTGGCCCGCGATGGGCGGTCCTGGCACCAGCTTTAAAAAAAATCCTGGGCTTTGAAGGTTTGTGAGTACACGGAAAAGAAACCGCAGGTCCCTCCACTACGCTTCGCTCCGGTCGGGATGACAATTCTATTGCGGGGTCAAGTATTTACGGTTGAAGCTCTTACGGGCACAACAGAATTGTCATCCCGACCGGAGCGAAGCGTAGTGGAGGGACCTGCGGTTTCTTTCCGTCGTTCATCGTTAGGGGCTGCGATAATCGATTTGCATGGCTGAGAAGATCGAAGTTTCTTATTACGTTGATGTGAGCCCTGAGGCAGTCAACCGGCGCGCGGCGCAGTACTTTGTGGACGGCATCCGCTCCGCTGCCGGAGCTCGCGGCAAAGCCCGGATCGCTATTTCCGGCGGCCACACCCCCAAACATACCTTCGAGCTACTGGCCGACCCCAGCGAGCCCTACCGCGAGCAGATCCCCTGGGAGAAGCTCGAGCTGTATTGGGTGGACGAACGCTGCGTGCCGCCGGACCATCCGGACAGCAACTACCGCATGACCCGGGAGGCCCTCCTCGACAAGGTTCCCCTGGACAAGAGCCAGATTTTCCGCATTCAGGGCGAGCTTGAGCCGGAAGAAGCTGCCGCTAAATATGAATTTGACATCCGGCAAAGCTTTCGCCTCGAGGGCGCAGAGTTACCTTGCTTTGATATGGTTCAATTGGGTATGGGCCCCGATGGCCACACGGCATCGCTCTTTCCCCATACTGAGGGGCTGCACGAGATCATGCGCATTGCCATTGCCAACCATGTCCCTCAACAAAAGGAGTCATGGCGGGCCACGCTCACCTGGCCGGTGATCGATCGAGCCCGCGACGTGGTTTTTTTGATTGAAGGCACCGACAAGGTGGACGCGCTGAAGGCGGTATTTCGCGGACCCTACGATCCGGAAACTTATCCTTCGCAGCTAATCCGGCCTGCCAGCCATCGCATCACCCTTCTGCTCGATACCGCCGCTGCCGCCGCGTTGCCCCCGCCTCAAGCGGACGGCGTTGGCAAATTGGAGATCACTCGATGATCCTGGCAGGAGATGTAGGCGGCACCAAGGTCGACTTGGCTTTATGCAAATTCGACAAAGGACAGCTGCTGACTGTCCATGAGCATCGGTACCACGCCAAAGATTTTCCCGGACTGGTGCAGGTGGTGGAAGCCTTCCTGGACGAGTGCAAGCAGTCCCTCGGTGGGCCCATCGACGTGCGTGCCGCTTGCTTTGGGGTCCCGGGTCCGGTCCGCAATGGCCGTTTGAAGTTGACCAACCTTCCCTGGATGCTGGACGCCGTCCAGCTTGCCGGCGATCTCAAGATAGAACACGTCTTCCTGATCAACGATCTGGAAGCGAATGGGTATGGGATTGCCGAGTTGACGCCGGATCAAATTCTTGTCCTGAGCCCGGGGGATGCGACAGCAGAAGGCAATCGTGGCCTGATTGCCGCGGGCACGGGTCTCGGTGAGGCGATCCTGGTGTGGGACGGTAAGACGTACAAGCCCATGGCCTCGGAAGGCGGACACAGCGACTTCGCCGCCCGCAATGAAGATGAGATTGGGCTTCTGCGCTACCTGCAGAAAACCCTGGGCGGCCGCGTGAGCTCAGAACGCGTGATCTCCGGCATCGGGCTAGCGAATGTCTACGCCTACTGCCGCGATGTGAAAGGGCTGCCGGAGCCTCAATGGTTAAAGGATCGTATGCTTGCAGAGGATCCCAATGCAGTGATCGGCGAATTGGGCGAGTCGGGCGCCAGCGAACTCTGCGTTCAGGCTCTCAGCATGTTCATCTCCGCCTATGGGGCGGAGGCCGGCAACCTGGCATTGAAGATCCTTTCCGCTGGAGGCATGTATGTGGGGGGAGGCATTGCCCCCAAGGTGCTCAAAAAAATGCAGGATGGCACCTTCATGAAGGCGTTCACTGACAAGGGCCGGCTCAGCGACTTGCTGGTGCAGATGCCGGTTCGCCTGATCCTGGAAAGCCGCGCCGCTCTGATGGGCGCCGCGGCCTTTGCTGAAGCCCGCGCGGCCGAGATCGGGGGCCTTTCCGAACGCGCCGAGTCGGTCCAGTTGGCACCGTCGTAGCTTCCATCTGCATCTAACGGCTGGAGGGAAACGTAATCATGCGACGCAGATTGCCTCGATTGTTCGCAGGCGCAGTTCTTTTATTTGTGGTGACCATGGTAGTCAGCCCGCGTAGAGCGCTGGCACATGCTGTGCTTTTAAGTTCCACACCGCAGAAGAACGCTTTCGTCAGTGGTCCCGATATCACCATCAATCTCAAATACAATTCCCGGGTTGATGGAGCCCGCTCCACCCTGACCTTGTTAAAGCCTGATGGAACCATAGAAAAGATAGATGCCCCTGCACAGCCTGCTCCCGATGTTTTGTCGGCGACCGGCCGCGGCTTGACCAAGGGAGCGTACGTGCTTCGCTGGCAGGTCCTTGCCGGCGATGGTCACATCACACGGGGCGAACTTCCTTTTCAGGTCCAATAGATTGGCGCAGTAGTTCTGTCTCTCACCCCAATCCGGATTTCCTACTTCGCGCTGCTCGCAATCTCAACGTGTGCGGTTTTCCTCAAGAAAACCGCATGCTATTGATCAACTCCACGGATCTCGACAGGAAATCCGGGGAGTCCGGGCAGCAAATCGTTTACAACTTCCTTCGCTCCACCGTTCTCTCTGAAGAGAGCAACTTGAGATGACTGCTTGATCTGGCTGCTGCGGGATATTGATCTTCTAGGGACCTTACTACGATCGGCAAATCTCTCCTTTGAGGCCTTGCTGCTGGGGGGCATTGCATATTTACTGGCGATTGCGCGTCCTGCGCGAGCCTCCGCCTCCGTCGAGTCTTTCTGTTTCCGAGGGATCCGCTGGGCGGCCCTCTCGCTGGTAGCCGCTGAGCTAGTCACTGTCGTTCTCTCCAGCGCATCGTTGCTTGGCGACAGCGATCTTCATCTGCGGGACCTGTTCAGCGCCAGGTTCTTTGTCGCTGGTTTGAGCACGGCTTTGCTGGCGATGCTGTTGTGGTTCTGTGCGCGCCGCAAAACCACGACCCTGATGATTCCCCTGAGTCTGTTGCTGCTGATCGCCACCGTATCGACCAGCCACGCGGCCGCTCGCATGGATCATCGCTTGCTGTTGGCACTGGCCACCGCGCTCCATCATGTGGGGACGGCGGCCTGGATCGGGGCCATGCCCTTCCTGCTGATCTCGTTAGCCCGTGCGGACTCCGTGGCAGAAGCTCGCAACATGGCCAGGCGCTATTCGCAAATGGCCCTTCTCAGCGTTGCCGTCCTGGTACTCGCAGGAATCTACATGGCCTGGTTCTATGTAGGCGCCTGGAACGGGCTCTATGGAACCAGTTATGGGCTGCTGCTGCTGGCCAAGATTTACTTGCTGCTGGTGATGCTTCTGATGGGCTCGGGCAATTGGATGATGGTGCGGCGTCTCGAAACGGATCCCCAGCCTTTGTTGGCGCGACTCCGTCGTTTTGCCGAAGCAGAAGTGGGATTGGGATTCACGGTCATCCTGGCGGCTGCTTCGATGTCCGCGCAACCGCCCGCCGTCGATGTCACCGACAGGGTGTCACTGCAACAAATTGCAGCCCGCATGCATCCTGAAATTCCCCGCATGACGAGCCCAACCGCGTCGCAGCTTACTCCACCCACTTCGATCGAGACGGCGATCCGGGAGACGGAGTTCCAGGCTAACGGTGGCAGCGATGCGATGGACCGAAAATGGTCGGAGTACAACCATCATTGGGCAGGCCTGATTGTCTTTTTGGCCGGACTACTTGCCTTTGCCAGCCGCTTTCCCGGCATGCGATGGGCACGTTTCTGGCCGCTCGCCTTCGGCGGTCTTTCGGTCTTCATCTTGCTGCGCGCTGACCCGGAAAACTGGCCGGTCGGTCCACGTCCCTTCTGGGCTAGCTTTTCCGCTCCTGACGTATTGGCTCACCGGGCGGCAGCCTTGCTCATTTTATGCTTTGCGGTCTTTGAGTGTGCCGTACAGGCGGGCAAGTTGCGCGCCCGGTGGGCGGCTCTCATCTTTCCCACCATGTGTGCGCTGGGCGCGGCGGTTCTGCTCACCCATAACCACGCTCCCAGCGATATGGCAGAAGATCTGCTTGCCTCGTTGAGCCATACGCCCATCGCGTTACTGGGCGCGACAGCCGGCTGGACCCGCTGGCTCGAGTTGCGCCTGCCCCCGAGCCGGTCGTCAAAAATCGCGGGCTTCGCTTGGCCGCTGCTTCTGGCCGCGGCAGGCCTCATCCTGCTGAACTATCGCGAAACCTGATGACGCGAGCTCAGCTGCTCTTTCGGGGTTCTGAACCTAAGAGCTATTTCCTTGCTTATATCTGGCGTGAGCCCTTCCAGAACTCCTCGTGCAAACGTGCCCGATCGGCGCCATGCAGGTCCAGCATCCTTTGCGCGGCTTGCTCATTCGAGAGGTTCTCGACCTTAACTTCGATCGTCTGCACCTGGTGCCACGGATATACAAATTTCTCCCAAATAAGAAATCCTGACGACGCCCATCCCTCAAGCAGCGCCGTGAGTTCCTTTTTTACGTCTGTCTCGTGTCGCACGGGCAACAGTTCTACTGTTTCACCGGACGCAAGATGCGCTTTCAAATGCGCTATAAGCATTCGCTACGTTCCTCTCCACCGTAAGATGCGGTCGAAAACCGTGCAGCGTTACAAATGCATGTACATATCTGCCATGTATTGCACAAAGGTTGTACGGTTTGGGCCCATCTGTCACTTGAGCGGATACATTGCTTCTGCTTCAATCGTTGAGTGAAGCCCGAGCCCCAATCCCCCTTATCTTCCTCGCAGCATTCGATCCCTGGCAAGATCGTCGAATTCGCTGATCTTCGCTTGTCCACGCCGATGACAGGTCAGCCCTTAGTGCTGCTCGAGTACGAAGACCGTCAAGGTACCCGATCGATCCACCAGGTGGCATTGACCTGCACCGGGCAGGGACGAGGTGGCCTAGTCTATTTTGGCGGCTATGACAAGGGAAAATTCAGCATTTTTCGGGCAGATTGCATTCACCGGGTTGTAACTCTCTAAGTAAGCAGACCTTTAGATCGTAGTAACTCCAGGTATTCCTCGCAAAACCGAAGGGTAAACTTTCGTTCATCCCAGGCATGATACTTTCGTGCTCGCCCACGAGCAGACGCAAAGTATTGATTCAAAATGACAAAACAAATTTCAGGCGCCTCGGTGCGCTCGCTTTTCGCGGCCTGACGGCTGCGAAATTGCACTTCGCATCCTCCCTGCAACTAAAGCTGTAGCATTCTGCGACGGCAAAGTGTAGCCTCATCCTCACTCCCCTAGGTAAGCTGCAACTTACGTGTTATGTCGTGCGACGATTCACCCTGATGCAGCTCAGCCGTAAAAGAGGGCAGGTTCACCACCGCCCCATGACTAGGGAAGACCGAACAACAAGTTGTAGAGGAGTGCTGTCACATGTCCGTTACCCTCGCCAAGTATTTTGTCCCGAAGTGGAAATTGCTCTGCTTCACTGTCCTGGCTCTCGCCTTTTGCGCTTCCAACTCCTGGGCACAAGCCCCATCTATCGTTTTCGATGCACAGCAGACCGTCGGCACTGGGTACTCCGGTCCCCAGGCACTCGTAGTTTCCAGTAACGGAACAGTCTTCATTGCGGACACCAACAACAACCGGATTGTTGCCCTTGCCACCTTCTTACCGCAGCTTGGTGTCAACACTGTAGTCTCCACCGCACCGTACGTGCTGAGTGCTCCGGCGTCGCTCGCCCTGGATGCGCATGGAAATCTCTTTGTAGGAGATGCTCCCACCACCGGTGGCAGGATTATCGAGCTATATGGCGATGGCAACGGGAATCTGACCGGCGTTGCAAACCCGACGCCTATCGTTTCCGGGCCTCCTCTTGTCGATCCGATTGCGCTAACGTTTGACAGCGCCGGTACGCTGTTCATCGGTGATTTTTCGGCCAATGGAAACATCTATTCCTTGGCAGCCGGTACCACTGCACTCACGCCGTTGACGTTCACTGGCCTGCCGGCCCAGTTCGCGCCCGCAGCTTTGCTGAGAGACGCATCGAACAATCTCTACATTTCCGATAATGGCGGTTTTAGTCAAACAGACCTCGGTGGTATTTACAAAGCGCCCGCCACTGGCGGAGCCGCGGCCACGATCCCAACGGAACAGTTTTCCATCAATCAACCTTCAGGCATGGCGTTTGACGCGGCGGGCAATCTGTACGTCGCGACACTTCTTGGGACCGGGACGGGTTACAACCCGGGTCAGCAGTTCTTGGTCATCCCGGCTCTCTCCCCAACTACCCCTTACATCCTCCCCAACACTGGGGTCAACAGCGGCGCCAGCCTGGCGTTTGATGCTCACGGCAATCTGGATGTGCTCGACTCGGTCGATAATGCTGTGATCCAGTTGTCGTCACCGAATCCGGTGAACCTGGGCAATGTGTTTGTGGGTCAGGCTGGATCCCCAGTGCTATTCAACTTCGAATTCAACGCGCCCGTGGACCTCAGGGGATTTCGTATCCTGAGCCAAGGTGACGTGAGCACCGAGATTAGCCAGGCGGCCGGAGGAAACTGCACCCTCGGCAACCACAACACGATTGGTGCCGGCGGTCCGAGAATCTCTGCCTATTTTCCTTACACCTGCAAAGAGTTCTACGAAGGCACGCCCACCTATCCGGGGGTTCGTAACGGGGCCATCCTGGTAAGGGGCGCAGGCACCACCATTCTCGCTTCCGCGCCGGTATGGCAGACGGGTTTTGCTGGAGCAGAGGTCGTCTATCCTCTCACCGCGACCACTACCGTGACGAACCTGCAGCAACCGCAGGCGATCGCGATCTCGGGGCTGAACAAGACGGTGTATGTCGCCGATACCCAGGCCGGGAAAGTCTATTCCTACGCCGGGCTCGCGAACACGGCACAGACCACGGTGAACACTGGAAGCATCGCTCTCTCGGCGCCCAGCGCTCTGGCTCTGGATGGAGCCGGCGACCTGTACATCGCCGACTTTGGCCCCGACCCCGGCGTCGGTCAAGTGGTAAAAGTACCGATGACCACTGGTGGCGCCCCATCGGTGGTGAACACTGGGACGCTGCTGCAGCACCCGATCGCTCTGAGCCTTCGATTATCTGGGCAATCTGTATATCGGTGATGCGGGACCAGCCGGGGTACTTGCGGGAATCGGCGACCCTGGATTTCTGGTGAAGGTACCAGTCGGGGGAGCAGCGTTTCAAATGACGATACCGGCGGGCTTGTCGATTATCTTCCCCCAGGCTTTGGCGACCGATCCCTACACCGCCGACCTGTTAATCGGCGATGGTGGTGATTCTTCGACCACAGGAGGAGGCTCTGTTGTCAAAATCTTTGCCGACGGCTCCGGCGGTGGAACAGGTAAACCCGATCAGTGGTCCCCGATCCGACTGGACTGGCTTTTGATCAGGCAGAGGATCTTTATATCCTCGATGGAAACGCTCAAACGATAACCGTGGTTGGCGGACCTACAAGCGGCACCACACCCTGGCTGTTGAACTTCGACAACACTTTGCTGTCTTCTGCCAGTGCCTTGGCCATTTCGGCGGGGGGACAAAGCTTTGTGGTCGCGAACATCGGTACGGGAAGCAGCAACAATCTGGTGTATGTGAACGGCAACGCTTCCAGGCTTGCATTTGGGACCGTCAACGTCGGAACACCGAGTCCAGCGCAAACGGCAACCGTATACAACATTGGCAATCTCGACCTGACGCTCAAAACTCCGTACTACGTCACCAACGGATTCAATGCTGCGTTCGATGTGTTGAACAGTTCGACCTGCGCTAATGGCCTGATGCTGGCTCCTTCCATTCCGTGCACCATGAATATCCAATTCACGCCACAGTCGCTAGGCGGTACCAGCCAGCAAATTACCGTTGAGAGCGACGGCTACAACGGAACCACCAACAACCCGATCCTGACCGTGCAGGGAACCGGCGGTGGCGCCGTGTAAGCATCATAGAGAGCGAGAGAGGGAGAGAGACGGGAAGAGATAATTCTCGTTGTACAAAGCCGTCGGAGCGCAAAAATATATGCGTTCCGGCGGCTTCTTTTTTGCCCTTCCAAGAAAGAGCATCCACACAGAGATCTCTCCACTGCGCTGCGCTCCAGTCGAGATGACAAAGGGGAGGGGGCGCTACCATGGACAGTAGTTGCTCAATGGAAGCCGTCCGCCTCCAGCAACGTCTCTCTCTTGAAGCGGCCCCTCTTCCCTTTGTCATCTCGACCGGAGGAATTATGGGCCTGGGGGCCCACCCAAGGCGATGAAAAACGGTTTCTGTTCAGCAACGACTCTGCCTGGAAGCACCGGCCTCCCCTTTGTCATCTCGACCGAAGCGCAGCGTAGTGGAGAGATCTCTGTGTGGATGCTCTTTCCTGGAAAGATTTTGATCAGAGCCTTCGCCGGCAGTCACCAGGACCATGGGAGCGGTTTTCCTTGCTAACGCCGCCAGCTCAGCTTGGGGAAATACGTCAGCTGGAACGATCCGGTGAAATCATTCTTTGGTCCTGAAGCCAGGGCCGGGACTTTCCAGAACTCCGCCTGGCCAAAAGCATTCAGCTCCAGATCGTCCTTGAGACGAAGCACAGCCCTGATGTTTATGTCGTTCTGCGTTGTGCCTCCGGGAATGAAAGTCTTCGAGACCTTGGCATTGCGGTAGCCCAACTGGATGTATTCTTTCGGGCTGAGCCAGTCGGTGAGCCAGGCTTGGCCCCCTTTACCTTCCCGCCCCATCCAACTACCGAACAGATTCCCCTTGTTGGTATAGCCGTCTATATATTCGTGCTCGTAATACAGGAACTGACCGCCCTGCGAGTTGGCGACCGGATCGGTCAAACAGCCTCGGCGCGCAGATCGAAATGCGGAAGTTTGGGAAAGTGCGACAGGTAGAGGCCGGGATTCACCGCCGCGCGGCGTGGCGCGGCCAATGGGCTGACGTCATCGTGAACAATCGAATCGGTATACAGGGTCAGCCAATTCTCAACAAAGGGCAGCCGCCAGGTAAAGTCAAAGGTCGAACTCCGGAATCCAGGGTCGTTTCTGCTCTCCTTCTCGGCCACGCTCACGTTGCTGAAGCTGGTAAAGCTGTGCCAGAACGAACCAAAAGTGAGAGGCACATGGTCTTTCCCGGCGAAGATCACCACCCGCGAAAAGCCGAACTCCACATTCCTGGTGGGTTTAAAGCTGAATTTCTGGGCATGCACCCACGGAGCGTTGGGATAGCGATGGCCCTGGAGCGAGCCGAATATAAACTCGTAGCGAAACGGCCCCAGCACATCGGAGACGAACGGAATGCGCAACGGCACGGTGCGATTGACGCGAAGGGCGTAGATAGGCACAGCGTTGTTGCTGATGGCCATACCTCCGCTTTGCGTCGGGCCCCACCAGTCATCCGCTTTCCCTACTGAGATCTCATGGTTGAACAGAGAAGTCGCAAAATTGGCATTGATCAACCGAAAGATGTTGGTCTGCGGTACAGGCTCCGGCGGCAGTAGGGGAGTGCTATCGACATCGGAAATCAGTTGCTGCACGGATTCGGGATAAGCTCGCACGACCGGGTGCGTGCTGGTACTCCCCGCGTACATCCAGAGAGAAATGGTATCCCTCTGCCCAGGCCGTAAAACCATCCAGAGCATTGAAGCCTCCCTGATATGGGCGCCCGTAGTCGTTGATGAGCGTCTGACCAAAGTGAAAGGAGTCATTGATTGGGCGGCCCTTGATATACATATTCCGGGTGTACACATCGTGGACCTTGGCCTGCGGGTTGGTCTGCCCGGCCTCCGCTCCGAATTCCTCCGCCAGAGCTTGAAAAATGCGCCAGGCCTCCTGGTCCTTAGGCGCATCCTGCAGCTTGGGGTAAGTCTCCTCAAGAATCCGCAGGCAACTGGTGCGCGTCCAGGGGCGCATACCGAGGTAGGCGGAGTCTGCGTAGCCCATCGAGAACAGCCGTTCGAACGCCGGATAGACCCAGCTGTCCAGCGGCACATAGACCAGGCCGTAGTTGCTGCTTTGGTTGGGCTCAGAACTTGAGAAGACCTGGTCGAGATCTGCCGGCAATGCCGGCGGGGTGGCGGTTTGCTGGCCCAGAAGGGGCAGCCAGGGCACAGTCAAGGTAAAAAACAGAACAGATCGAACCATCAAGCCCGGCATCAATTAAGAGCATAGCGCACGACAAAGGAACGACGAATTTTGGGTGCCTCAAATCGCACGCCTCTTGCCGTCCCCGGCCCCAATACTGTGGTGGCGGGCTATGTCTCCCGGGTGGCCGACCACTCGGCCTGCCCATATTCCCCCAGAGCCACCGTCCCGCTCATGGAATTCCCAGTCGCGATGCCGCTGAAGGAGTATTCAATCTCATTCCCCCCAACCGGCATAGTGCTGCGAAACTTCACTTGCTGGGCATGAACCTTACCGGCTAAATTCCCGTTGTAAATCTCGCCTTGATGCACTCCTGTGACTGCGCCTTCCTGCTGCTCTAGGAGAAAGCGTTGCCGGCCTTCGCCACACAGGTATTTCATTTGCACATCCCAGATCCCGGCGACGTTCGCAGGCGGACCTTGCGGGATTTCGGGTGCGGAGAAAGCTGGCGGATGAGAGAGCGCGGCAAAGAGTGCATCCGCCACAATCTTGTCATCGCCCGGCATCATCATGTAGGGCATGATGGTGACCGAACTTTCCATTTCATCCGGGCGGCTTCCGCTCCATTCATCAAACTGGATGCGCGGGGTGCCGGCGTCGAGGGTCTTGGCCAATTCGTCTCCGGTGATTTTGAGCGCATTGCCATCCCACTTGATCCGCAGCCGGGGAGAGTGATTCGACAGATCTTCGGGCATGAGATACTCGGTGCTCACCGAGGGTAAGGGCTTCACTCTCGCCTCGATGTTGGCCAACCAAAGTTTCCAGGTATTCCATTCCGCTTCGTGGTCGCGCCTGGTCCACATCTCGACGGCGGTCAGCATGCCCATGATTTCTTCCTTGCCTACCTTCATGGAGCGTCCCACATTGTGGTGCGGTGCCGCCTGGAACCAGGCTGCCTGAACCAGGTCCTTGCGTCCCAACAATAATCCCGCGCATTGCGGTCCGCGCAGGCACTTGCCCCCGCTGTAGCCAACGAAGGTTGCGCCTGCCGCAAGATGGATATTCGGGATGGTGAGGTTTTCTGCCGCCGCGTCTACGAATACTGGAATATTTTTGGCTTTAGCCGAGTTGCAGATATTAGCAATGCTGAGAGGGCCGCTGGCGGCCGCGGGAGAAGACAAGATATAGATCATCGCAGTTTGCGGACCCATGCTCGCCTGCAGTTGCTCGGGCGTTTCCACCTCGACCACCTCAACGCCCAGCAGACGGGTGCCTACGTCATAAGGATTGCGCGAATGCTTAGGGATGATCACCTGGCTCTTCAGCCCACCCTTGGCCAGGTAGGGCATCTTCTGCGATTTTTCAGGATCGGTGCCGGCAATGCACGCCGCGGTTGCGCCCGCGATCGCGGCTGCGCAGCCCGCCGTAACGATACCCCAATCCGCGCCGGTAATCTTCGCCAGGCGCGCACCCACTGCGGCCATGAGTTCGTCCATGTTGACGTAGTGGCGCGAAGCCTCTTCCATCGCCTGCTTCACTTCGGGTAAAGAGAGCGAGCCGCTGATGATGGTGTATGTCCCCTTGGCATTCACCAGCGGGCGTACACCGATCTGCTCGTACAAATTAGGCCCGGCCGCGGCCGTCTCAGGCGACTTGCCTGCCCGGAGCGCACTCGGCAAAAGCGACGTGGCCGCTCCAGCCATCACGGAACGCTGTACGAATTTGCGCCTGCTCACTTTTGAGTTGTTGAAATTTTCCATGCTCACCTTTGCCTCTCCGGCAGATCCAAATAAAACGTCTCAAATCCAGACAGAATCTCCCCGATCAACCTTAACGCTTCCGCACCGAAGTTTTCTTGACACCATCTGGTATCGCCATTAACCTCATTTTTACCATCGTTTAGTTTTCTTTATCGTCGTTTGGTTTCGGGTCCCGTCACATTCTTATTTGAGAGGTCAGGTGCCATGAATCGATTCGTCGAATTCGTGCGTTTTGCTGGCGTAGTTACTGCTGTACTCCTTGGGACCCTAACCGCGAACGCTGCCATTACCGGTTCGATTTCCGGAGTAGTCACAGACCCCAGCGGCGCCGTCGTACCAGGCGTAAAAGTCGTTGCCACCAGCGTGACGACCAATGTTCAGAGCACGGCCGTGACCGACGCTAAGGGCTTTTACAATTTACCCACGCTCAATGTTGACACCTACAACCTCTCCACCAGCCAGCCTGGATTCCGCGACTACCAGCAGACTGGGATCAAGATCGACGCCAATTCCGCGCTCCGCGTCGACATCACCATGCAGCTCGGCACGGTGACCAATACTGTTAGCGTGAAAAGCGATGCCTTACAGGTGGAGACGCAGAGCACCCAAAACGGCGTAGTCATCGAGGGCACCAAGATCACCTCTGTGCCGCTGAACGGACGTTCCTACATCGACCTGTTGAAGTTGCAACCAGGCGTATCGCCCTATTCCCATAGCCAGGACAGTTCCACGTCGGGAGTCGGTGCGACCCAGGTGTCGGGCGACCTCGACAACGGCCAACAATCCGTCAATGGCGGCCGCAGCGGATCCAACGCATTTATGGTGAATGGGGCCAACGCAGAAGAAGGCGTTCACAACGGTGCCGCCATGATCCCCAATCTCGACTCCATCGCTCAGTTCCGCATCATCACCAACAACTTCGATGCGGAGTATGGAAACTACAGCGGCGGTCAGATCAATGTCGTCACCAAGTCGGGAACCAATCAGTATCACGGGACGGTCTTCGACTTCCTACGCAACACCGATCTTGATGCCAGAAACTACTACTCTCCGACGCGTGGCGTTTATATCCAGAATCAATTCGGCGGAACCGCCGGTGGGCCGATCCGCAAGAACAAGATGTTCTGGTTCGCCGACTACCAGGGAACGCGGCAGATTTTAGGAGCGACCCAGAGCTATGCCGTGCCTTCCGACGCTGACCGGACGGGAAACCTGATAGACCAGATCGGCACTCCTGATCAGCCGGGATTTAGCGGCGCAGTCACCGGTGTCGGTTGGGCGAACCAGCTCTCTCAGACGTTGGGCTACACCGTTACTCAGGGAGAACCCTATTACACTTTTGGCTGCACGGACACAGCAACCTGCGTCTTTCCGAATGCGGTCATTCCCCAGAGCGCCTGGTCGTCGGTTGCCGTGAATACTTTGAAGTACGTGCCTTCCTCGAATGGAGTTGTCAACAATAGTGCTAACTACTCCACCTCAGCATTTAACGAGACGTTAAGCGACAATAAGGGGAGTGGCCGTTTAGACATTCCTACGCGATTCGGTGCTGTGTTTGGCTACTACTTCTTCGACCGATTCGATACTGTGAATCCGTACAGCCAAGTAACTGTCCCGGGCTTTGCCGCAACCAATCGGGGTCAAACCCAAATGATCAATTTAGGTTTGACCACCACGTTCAACTCATCGACCGTCAATGATCTTCGTCTCGCCTATCTGCGCGACGTAAACCAGACGGGTCAACCGACCGCCGGCCAGGGTTTGGGTGTCACCCTTGCTTCACAAGGCTTTGTGACTCCGTGGGGTCCCGCGGGCGGTATCTCCCCCATCCAACCTGCGTATGAGGGTGTCACGAATCTGATGTTCAACAACTACTCCTTGGCGTCCCGCCTGACGCGTTGAGGCAATACAACAACACCTTCCAGATCCTCGATAACGTCACCAAAATTTTGGGAACGCACACTCTCCAGTTTGGCACCAACCTCCACTACAACCAGATCAACGAGCGGAATTACGACTGCTATGACGGGTGTTTTGGGTTTAACGGTTCAGAGACCGGCTTCGACTTTGCCGACTTCCTGATCGGGGCGCCAAACAGCTTTGTGCAGGCCAGCCAGCAGCTCCTCGACTCGCGCAGCAAATACTACGGGTTTTATGCCCAGGATAGCTGGCGTGCGATCCGCAATCTCACTCTCAATTACGGCCTCCGTTGGGAAGCCTCAACACCCTGGTACGACACCCAGAACAAGCTCGAGACGGTCGTTCTGGGTGAGCAGTCGCAAGCTTTCCCCGGTGCTCCCCTGGGATTGGTGGTTCCAGGAGACCCAGGAATTCCCCGTACGCTCGGACCCACCAAGTACACCAACTTCGCTCCTAGAATTGGCTTTGCGTACGCGCCGGATGTGAGCGATGGATTTCTCGGTAAGATTCTGGGCGGATCCGGAAAAACCAGCATTCGTGCCGGTTACGGCATTTTCTATAGCTCTATCGAGGACGCCACTGGATTCGTCGAGGTGGGCGACGCTCCTTATGGCAACTACTATTCTGTCGAAAACACTGAGCTGGCTACCCCGTTCGTCGACCGGCCGTCGGGAACTCCGGCGGGACAGAAGTTTCCCTTCGTCTTTCCTCCAACCAACGTGTCTCCCAAAAATCCCGATACAACCTTCAATTGGGCGGCCGCGACACCCATCGGCGGATCCGACTATTACTATTACAAAAACAAGATGCCCTATGTTCAGGAATGGGAACTTTCTCTCCAGCGCCAATTGGGAACCGCCACTGTACTCAGCGTGAACTACGTCGGCACGGTGGGGAGGCAGTTGCTGACGTTTGAGGAATCCAATCCTGGGAATCAGGCCCTCTGCCTCCAATTGAACAATCCAGCCAACGTGGCGCCCGGTACCGCGACCTGCGGCCCCCAAGGCGAAGATTCGGTTTACACCACGGCGAGCGGCCAGACAGTGAACGGAACCAGGCCCTTCGGGCTTAACTTCAACAGCAATCCTTATATGAAGACGGCGGTAAGCTCCAGCTTCAACTCGCTGCAGGTGAGCCTGGAGCACACTGAAAAATACCTCAACTTCCTGATTGGCTATACCTTCGAGAAGTCGCTGGATAATGGTTCAGACTCTTTCGATGCGACCAATCCGATCGATCCGGGACAAACTCGCGCATTATCGAGCTTTGACGTCCCGCATAACCTGGTCGCCAGCTACACCGTGCAGTTGCCTTTCGATCACTTTATCGGCGGAGGGGATATTGCGAAGCGGTTCACTGCGGGCTGGGAACTTTCCGGCGTATCTACGTTCGCCAAAGGAGAGCCGGTCCAGCTATCTGAGAATGACGATAATTCACTGCTCGGCGCCTTTAATGCAAACGTAGATGTGCCAAGCTACTCGAACAACGGCAGCACTCTTTATGAAAATAAGAACCCGCGAAAGGGGCTGCCCTATTTCACCCCGGGCTTCTTCCAGCCGGAACCAGTCGGTCAAGTAGGAAACGCAATGCGGCGATACTTCTCCGGTCCTGGACTCGACAATTATGATATGGCTCTGCTCAAGAGCACCACGATTACCGAGAGCACCAAACTGCAATTCCGGGCTGAAGCCTTCAACGTCTTTAACCATACACAGTTCAAGAATCCGAATGGGACCGTCAACAATACGGGCTTGGGCGGATTTGGTTATGTGACCTCGGCGCAGGATCCCCGTATCATGCAAGTGGCATTGAAGTTTCTCTTTTAAAGAGGTCCTTTGACGAAGATGAGTTGGCGGCGGGGCATCTTCGTCCGTGTCGTCGTTGTTGGGTCGGTCTCACTTGGGACGCTGCATGCACAGAAGCCAGGCGCCGCGATCTTTGCTGCCAACTGCGCCGGTTGTCACGGTGCGGATGGCCGGGGTGGGGAACACGCACCCAACATTGCTACCGCTCCTGAAGTGCAGCACCTCATGGATCGCGAATTGGCCGGCATCATCCGCAATGGAATCTCAGGCGCGGGCATGCCGGCCTTCTCGTCCCTGAAACAACAGGAGGTGGCGGACGTCGTCGCCTGGTTGAGGATCCTGCAAGGCAGGGGGGACATTGTTAAGCTCCCAGGGGACGCCAAGAGCGGGGAAGCCCTATTCTTCGGCAAAGCCCAGTGTTCCGAATGCCACATGGTCAACGGTAAAGGAGGATTCATCGGCAGCGACCTTTCCTTTTACGGGGCAGATGCCAAGCCAGATCAAATACGCGGCATCATCCTCGATCCCGGGAAAAATCTTCCCCCGGAAAAGAAAGCCACCACTGTAGTGACAAATACGGGGCAGACGATCACCGGCATGCTCCGGGGAAACAATAACTTTTCGCTTTCGTTGCAAACCCCTGACGGAGCCTTTCACTTCCTGCAAAAAACAGACCTCACCCAGGTAGATCTCGGCTCCCGCTCCCTGATGCCGGCCGCCACATTGGATAGCAAGGAAGTGGACGATCTGGTCAGCTACCTGCTCCATACCGGGACCGAAAGCGCCAACCGCTCTCCCGAACACGCATCGCAATCGGACGATCATGACGATTAAAAGCATCATCGCTTCTCTCATGTTGGTAAGTGTTTTGAGCGTGCAGGCGGACAACCGCAAATTTTCGCTCGAGGCTGATTCACCTGCATTTTGGAGCCTGTTTGACCACAACGCTCAATTGACCAAAGTGGCCTCAGGCTTCGGATTTACGGAAGGGCCGGTTTGGGACGAGGCAGGCTATCTCTGGGTGAGCGATGAGACCCTCAACAAAATATTCAAGGTAAACACGGCCACAGGGCAGAAGCAGGACATCATCTCGCTCGGCGACCCTGACGGCAATACCTACGATCGGCAACGCCGGCTTTTGGATTGCGCCAGTGTTTTGCGCGCCATCATTCGCCTCTCGCCTGACGGCAGAAAATACGATATCGTCGTCGACCACTACCAGGGCAAACGCCTGAACAGCCCCAACGATGTTGTGCTCGGCCCCGATGGCGCCATTTACTTTACCGATCCAACCTCTGACCTGCCTAAGGATCAAAAGCAGGAAATACCTTTTAAAGGCGTGTACAGAATCGCCTCCAACGGTGATGTTCAATTGCTCACCAAAGACCTCGATGAGCCCAACGGGCTGGCCTTCTCGCCGCAAGGTACAAAGTTTTACGTAGACGACTCGACGCAACGAAACATCCGCGTCTATGACTTTCGAGACGGGAAATTAAGCAACGGCCGAATATTTCGGCGTCGAACCGGGTGGCCCCAAAGAAGGTGTGCCGGATGGCATGAAGGTCGATCGCCAGGGCAATTTGTATGTGGTGGGCCCAAAGGGAATATGGGTCTGGGATCCGGCCGGGCATCACCTGGGAACGATTGTCGTCCCCGAGCAGCCGGCCAATTTAGCGTGGGGCGACGGGGACTACTCTACGCTCTACATAACCGCAACAACCTCGGTGTATAAGATCTCCACCCGTGCCCACGGCTTTATTCCATATTTGCCTGGGAAGTAAAGGTGCACTGCAAAATGAGTCGTCGTTTCCAGCGCTTCTTCCTTGTGCTGTTTCTTTCCGCCGGCACCGTCACTGTTTCCGCTCAGACCCCTGGCTTTAAGGCCATCCAGCCGCCGGGCTCGGACGCCGCTTACAGCGCCGGCATGCTCGCCAACGGCACGCTGTATGTATCGGGGCAGGGAAGCTCTGCCAACGATTTCTCCGGGCAGATGAACGATGCCATGCACAAGGTCCGGGCGGTCTTGCAAGCGGCAGGCATGGATTATGCCAACGTCGTCTGGATGAATATCTACCTGACCGACGACCACAATCTGCCGGCCATGGAAGATGCTTATTGGCAGACGATCGGGTCAAACCCTCCGGCGCGAACAGTCTTGACGGTTGCCGCACTCCCCGGCGGGGAGATGGTCGAAATCAATTGCATCGCCGTTGCCGGCGAAAAGAAAGCAGTCTGGCCGGAAGGATGGCCGCGGGGGCCACATATCGATCCCCCGGGGGTGCAGGCGGGCGAAATTCTTTATCTCTCGGCACAAGGCGGAAAAGCCGGTTCCGACTTCTCGCAAGAGACCAAACAGGCGCTCGAAAATGTCAGCACCATCCTGAATGCCGCCCACATGAGCATGAAGAATGTTCTGTGGGTCAATCCCTACATGAGTGTGGGTGGTGTGTATGACGTTATGGGCAAGGTGTACCGCACATACTTCGAATTTGGCAACACGCCCGGCCGAGGCACCATCCAGGTTGTCGGCCTTCCTCGTGGACAGCACATCGTCTTCAGTTGCATCGCCGGAGAAGATCTCAGCAAACGCAAGGCCGTGCGCCCGCGCAACATGCCTCCCAGCCCGACCGCGAGCCCGGGAATTCTATACGACGATACTTTATATCTTTCCGCCAAGGACGGCTTCATCCCCGGTCAAGGACTGGTCACGCCTCTGTTCGATTTGCAACTGCGACAGTCCATGCGAAACCTTCTGGACGGTTTAGAAGAGGTCGACATGGACTTCTCCAACGTTGTATTCTCCACCGTCTACCTGCGGCAAATGAAAGACGACGGGCAGATGAACGAGCTTTACAACAAGTTCTTCAAGCCGCCTTATCCTGCCAGATCGACGCTGCAACAAAATCTGGACGTGAACAACGAAGCTGCCGAGCAGATTTCCTTCATTGCGGTCAGGCGTCAGCCGGCAGGCACCAGCGAGGCCTCACGATGAATCGCAGGACTTTCGTTAAATGGGCTTCTGCCTTCCCGCTCCTGGCCCAGGTCGGCCTGGAGCAGGCAACGGGTACCGGCTGGGCCGAGGTCGCCCGCAACTCTACCGACAACATCTACACCCGGCTGGGAGTGAAGCCGCTCATCAATGGGCGTGGAACCTGGACCTACCTCAGCGCCAGCCTGGAATTGCCCGAAGTGAGAGCCGCGCAGGTAGAGGCCGCACAGCATTTCGTAAACATCTTCGAACTGCAGAAAGCGGCGGGCAAACGTCTGGCGGAGCTAACCGGTGCGGAGTCGGGCATGATCACCTCAGGCGCGGCCGGCGCCATGGCCGTGGGAACCGCGGCCTGCATCGCTGGGACCGATCCGGACCGGGTATGGCAACTGCCCAACACCGACGGGCTCAAAAATGAAGTAGTGATGGTCGGCGGACGAAGCGTGTTCGACAGCGCCATCCGCCTGGCCGGCGGCAAACTCGTCCTGGTGGATTCTGCAGAACAGATTCCCAACGCCATCACGTCCAATACGGTTATGGTCTACACCACGTCGCCTCCCGAACAACTGGCAAAAGAGATCGCCGCTTCGAAGGCCCATCAGATCCCCATATTCATGGATGCAGCCGACGGTATCCCTCCGGTCAACAAGCTGCAGTTGTTTGCCAAAATGGGTTGCGACCTGTACACCTTCAGCGGAGGAAAGGGACTCTGCGGTCCACAATCCAGTGGCATCCTCCTGGGCCGTAAAGACCTCATCGAAGCCGGACTTGGCCAACAGCAACCCATGGGAAGGCGCCGTATGCCGCCCGATGAAAGTAGGCAAAGAAGAAATCATGGGATGCTTAGCGGCAGTCGAGGCCTGGCTGAAGATGGATGTGGGCAAACTAAACAAGGAATGGGGAACGCGCGTGCAGCGCATTGCCACCCTGGTCGAAACTGTCCCCGGGGTCGAAGCAAAAGTCTATATGCCCGAAGAAAATCAATGCCCGACACTCATGATCACCTGGGACCAGCAAGGCTGGCGTTATACAACCGCCGATTGCGCCAGGGAGTTGCTGGAAGGAACTCCATCAATCGCCGTGCTGACCGAAGACAATCCGAGTGATGTGTTATCTCGCAAGCAAACTTCGCCCAGACCGCATCGGCATGAAGACAAGCTGCAGATCGTCTCCATGACCCTGCGGCCGGGCGAAGAAATCATTATCGGCCAGCGCCTGCGGCAATTGCTGACCCAGGCCCGCCGGCAGGCGGCTTAACGATGAGGAACCTTGCTTTTTGCTCTTGGTTGCTCCTCGCCGCACCGCTCTGCGTAGCGTGTGAGGTTCATCCGGTAGCTTTCGAGGGCTGGCAGGCGCAGCAGGTCTCGAACGAATGGGTGCAACTCACCTTCGTTCCCCAGTTGGGCGGACGGCTCATCCAGGTTAGCTTCAATGGTCATCCCTACCTGTTCGTAAATCCGGTCTTCAAAGGCAAATACATTTCTCCCGAAGAAGCGGCGGGTCGCTGGATTAACTATGGCGGTGACAAAATCTGGCCATTACCCGAAGGCAATGACGACGAGCAGCACTGGCAGGGAGCTTCGACACCATTAGACGATGGCCCCTACGCCTTCTCCGTCGTTAGCCAGGGCCAACGATGCACCGTGCGCCTGGAAGGCCGGCCTGACCCACCCACGGGCCTGCAATACACGCGGGAGATCAGCATAGGCAGTGATTCTCCTCAGATCTTTTTCCACGCCATCACGAAGAACTTCACCGGCCACTCCATCACCTGGTCAGTGCAGTCGGTATCTCAATACAACCTGTCCGATGCCGGCGACCCCACGCAATACAATCACGAATTCCGTGCATTTACTCCTCTCAATCCAAATTCTGCCTACCTGCTCGGCTACCACGCGCGCGATGGACTCGCCAATGATCCCGCGTACAGCGTGAAGGGTGGCTTGTTCGAGCTCAACTGGAAGTATCTCGAGAGCGAGGTGTGGCTTGACTCGACCGCTGGTTGGATTGCAATCGTCGACGGCGCAACCCGCTACGCCATGGTGGAAAAAACGAGGCACGTCGACGGCGGAGATTATCCCGGCAAAGCCTCCATCATCTTTTACAAGAATGGTCCCACGCTCGAGCTGAATGCGAAAGGCATGCCTTATATCACATCCACAAATCTTGACCAGACGCCGTACTACATGGAAGCAGAGATGAATAGCCCCATGGCTGTTCTGGGCCCGGGCGAGAGCTATACCTTCGATACCACCTGGTTTCCCTCGCGTCTGAGTGGTGACTTTACTACCTTGACCGAAGCCGGTCTTGTCGGGCAGCCACTGGCGGCGCGACGCACCGGCGACAAAATCGAGCTCTCCGGCAGCTTTGGCGTCTTCTTTCCTGGCGAGCTCAAGGCTTTTCTCTACAACGAGGGAGGCTTGGGAAAAGATCAGGTACCCCTCACAGCGGTCCGTCCTCAGGAACCGGTAGACCTTCATCAAACCATTACCGCCGACAAAAACATAGCCCGGGTTTCTATTCACCTTATTGACAGCAGTGGCGCCGATCGCGGAGCACTGGGAGAAGTATTCGTTACCATCAACGGTGAGGCCCATTAATCGCATGAAGCTCGACCGGCTGTGGGGACTGGTTCTTTGCGTGGCTGCCTGTGCGTCGGCGCAAATCAAGTCGGATTGGCCTTCGTACAACGGCGATTACACGGGTAAGCGTTTTAGCGGTCTTGCCCAGATCACTCCGCAGAATGTTGTCCACCTGCAGGCGCAGTGGGTCTTTCACACCAAGACTCCCGGCGTATTGGAGGCGACCCCGGTCGTGATAGACGGCATCATGTACGTGACCGGTTCGAACGATGCATTTGCTCTGAACGCGCAAATCGGGAGAGGTGCTGTGGCATTACTCGCGGCCAATCTCGAGTGGGTTGATTGACGATGCTTCAGGTCATATCAATCGAGGAGTGGCCATATCCGGCACCCGTTTGTTTATGGAAACAGACAATGCTCACCTGCTCTGTCTGGATAGCCGGTCGGGCAACCTCATCTGGGACATCGCCTACGCCGACTGGAACAAGAACTACGGGGCCACCGGTGCGCCGCTCATCCTCAAAGACAAGGTGTTGGTCGCGACCTCTGGTGGAGATGACGGAGTCCGTGGCTTTCTCGCCGCCTTCGATGTGACGACTGGAAAACTAGCATGGCGTTTGTGGACGATACCTGCGCCGGGAGAACCTGGGTCTGAAAGTTGGCCGGGCGATACCTATCTTCACGGCGGCGGCACGGCATGGATGCCCGGTACGTACGATCCTGAGCTGAACACGCTCTATTGGGGTACAGGAAATGCTTCGCCGGATTACGACGGCAGCGTTCGACCTGGGGATGACTTGTATACCTCAAGCCTTTTGGCCATTGATCCGGATACGGGCAAGCTGAAGTGGCACTTCCAATTCACACCGCATGATCTTTATGACTATGACGCGGTGGAAACACCTGTTCTCGTAGATTCGGAGTATCAAGGCCAGCCAAGGAAGTTAATCGTCGAGGCAAACCGTAACGGATACGTTTATGTGCTTGACCGCACCAATGGAAAGTTTCTATCGGCCACGCAATTCGTTAAGGAACTGAATTGGGCAAAAGAGATCGATGCCAACGGCCGGCCGGTGACCACCGATATGCAGCCGACTGCAGACGGAACCCGCATTTGCCCGGGAGTAGAAGGGGCCACCAACTGGTATTCGCCTTCTTACAGCGAGACCACGCGGTTGTTCTATTTCGTGTCTCTCGAAAGTTGTTCAGTATATGTTCGTAAGCCGTCAGGATTTGAAGAAGGCAAGGAATATTACTCCACCGGAACCAAGCGCGATCCAAACGGCAAGAGCACTCAGACGCTTCTGGCCTTCGACCCGCGGACTCAGAAATTCGCCTGGAAATATCCGCAGACCGGTGAAAATCACGGCTACGGCGGCGTCATGTCCACTGCAACCGGCTTAGTCTTTTTCGCCGACAATCAAGGCTTTTTCGAGGCGGTAGACGCAAGCACAGGCAAAACGCTATGGCACTTCAACACCGGCCAGACCCTGCATGCCTCGCCCATGAGTTACGCCGCAGACGGCAACCAGTTCATAGCCATAGCCTCCGGCAGTGATCTCTTCGCCTTTGCCTTACCGCATGAGCTCCGTTGAAAATGACCCTGCAACGTCTAGACTCTACATTCGTCCGCGCTAGTTTTCATTGGTGGTGACGGAAATGAACCAAGATTGGCTTGTTACGCCAACTCGAGCGCGATCTTCCGCGCATCCGGCTCCATGTGGCCAATCCGAAAGCTGCGGATCTGACCAGCATTCATAGCCTCAGGCTTGCCGGCCGCGACACTAGGGCCACCCTTCCAACGCGCCTTCAACATGGAGCTAAGCGAGGAAAGATCCACCTTACCCTCGACCGCCGGCGCTTCGGCAACTGGAGTCTCGCTGCTGATCCGGCACGAACCCTCGATACCTTCCCCTAGTTCAACCCGCGCCAATCCTTGAGAAACCTCAAGGATCCGGCCAGTGACCACGCTGCCCACCGGATGCTCAGCGAGGTACTCCTCGACCGTGACCGAGGTCCGTTGCTTCATGCTCAGGCGTAGCTGACGCTTCGCCTTGTCGACCTCAAGCACCTGCGCCTTGACCACCTGGCCTACGCGAAGCACATCCTGGGGATGGTGAATATGCTTTTCGGCGGTGATCTCGCTCACGTGGACCATGCCCTCAACCCCTTCGGCAAGCTGAACGAAAGCGCCGAATTTGGTGAAGCTGGTAACAGGTCCTTCAATCGCCGAGCCCACCGGAAACTTCTGCTCCGCCTCCGCCCAGGGATCGCCCAGTGTCTGTTTCAAGCCCAATGACAGCCGGCGTTCCGCCATGTTCACGCCCAGCACGACTGCTTCTACGGTGTCTCCCGTCTTGAGCACATCGCTCGGCTTTCTCACCTTCTTGGCCCAGGACATTTCCGACAGGTGGATGAGTCCCTCAACTCCGGGCTCCAGTTCCACGAATGCTCCGAAATCGGCGACCCGCGTGACCACGCCGTGGACGCGGTCCCCAGCCTTTAACGTGGCCGCGACCGCATCCCAGGGATGGGGCAGAAGCTGCTTCATGCCCACCGAGATGCGATGCTTGTCGGGGTCGACCTTGAGCACTTTGGCTTCAATCTGCTGGCCCACGGAAAGCACATCTTCAGGCTTATTGATCCGGCTCCAGGAGATATCGCCAATATGGAGAAGCGCATCCACGCCGCCTATATTGACAAACGCGCCGTAGCCAGTGAGGCTGCGCACTTCGCCAGACACGGTTTCGCCTTCTTTCAGCTCACCGTACCGTCGCTCCCTGGTAGAGCGATCTTCCTCTTCCGTGAGCACGCGGCGGTCCACCACGACATCTTCGTCGTCCACATCCAGCTTGATAATGCGGCAGCGAATCTGCTGTCCCACTAGTTTTTCGAGCTCCGCGGCGTCGCGTGTTCCACTGCGCGAGGCCGGCATAAACGCCCGCACACCCACGTCGACGCTCACCCCGCCTTTGACCATGCCCGTCACCGTGCCGGCGATCGGCGCCTTGTCTTCAAAGGCCCGTTCCAACGAGGCCCAGTCGCGAGGCTGCTCCACTTTGAAGCGTGATAGCTCGTAATAACCCTCGAGGTTGCGGCCCTTAACGGCCACGAGAAGCTTATCCCCCGGCTTTACCGCTTCGTTGGCGCTTTGGAAAGGCGCCAAAGGGAGCACGCCTTCGGTCTTGTAGCCGATGTCGACAAATACCGAATCGACGGACACGGCAACTACCGTGCCTTCGATCTGTCTGCCGCCTTCGCTCGTCCGTGCATGGCTCTGTTCATACTCGGAAAAGATGGCGTCGAACGATTCGCCACTTTCCAGGTCCGTGTTCTCGGGTTGTGAATTACCGCTGGTAGGCATCAATTCCGCTCAGGATACCACCTCATCCTCTTCCCGCTCCCGGGGGACGATCATGAGGTGCCTGAGTGCGGTTCCACGAAGCAGGCTGATGTTCTGCGGCTTACCGGCGCGTTCCGTGGTTAGCAAACGATGAAGGTCGTCGATGCCCCCCACCGGCTTCGCGGCAAACCCGATGATCACGTCGCCTTCCTCGAGACCGGCAACAAAGGCGGCTCCGTTAGGCGCCACTGCAGTCGCCATCACGCCAGTAGGCATAGAAAGCTTGTACTCATAAGCCAAACGCCGGGGGATGGGGACATTCTGGGCTGCAATTCCAATCGAACTGCGGCGCACGCGGCCGTGCTGCAGAATCTGGGCAGCCACGTACTTGGCCGTATCAATGCCCACCGCGAACGAGAGCCCCTGAGCGCCCAGAATGGTCGCCGTATTCACTCCGATGACCGAGCCGGCCGAGTCCAGAAGCGGCCCTCCGGAATTGCCCGGATTGAGCGGCGCATCGGTCTGAATAATCTCTTCCATCATGCGTCCCGAGGAGGCGCGCATACTGCGGCCAAGCGCGCTGACCACCCCGGCCGTCACCGAAAATTGAAAGCCGAATGGATTCCCCACGGCGATCGCAATCTGCCCAATCTTTAATCGTTTTGAACTGCCCAGCGGGGCAGGGGAAAAGACGGCATGCTCTGTCCTGAGCACGGCGATATCGGTATCCCGATCTTCGCCGATGAGCACTGCCCCACTGCGGCCGCCATCGGTGAATGTAAGCGAGAGTTTCGCTGCCTGGTGAACCACGTGGCTGTTGGTCAGGATCAAACCGTCGGGAGTAAATACAAAACCGGAGCCCGATCCCTCCGAACCCGGCCGGTTAGTTCGCCGTGCAGTTTGAACGTCGATTTTTACCAGCGATCCGCTGACTCGCTCCACCGCCTGGGTCACAGCGCGGGAATAATTGTCCAGTAAATCCGAATCGTCCAGCCTGCCCGGGACGCCATTGCCCGTAAGTTCTGATGCGTGTTCCATGTGTTTCCTTTCAAATGGCAACCAGCCCGCGCGTCATGCCAATTGTCACCGCTTCTGTTCGCGTCTGCGCGCCCAGCTTGGCCAGAACCGAGCTCACGTGAAACTTCGCAGTATGCTCGGAAATGTTGAGCTGTACCGCCAGTTGCTTGTTGGTTTGCCCGCGCGCCATCAAACGCAAAACTTCCACTTCTCGCGCGGTGAGCTCCTCGGCAATCCGTATTACGTTTGCCGGCGTTGCAGGTGGGCGCGGAACCGTCACCGCAAACCCGGCAACAGTAGCTGCGATTGCAGTCACTAGTTGATGCGCGGTGACCTCCAAAGGAATCACAGAATATATTTTGATACGCGCCGCGCTGCGCACCACGGTGGCGTTGGGCTCGGCCGCGAGCAGCACTGCCGGTATTTCGGAAAACACTTCCTCGAGTGCCCTGCGGTTGCCCGCCCTGGCCAGGAACGTCTCCCCCTCTGCAATCACAATGACGTCCGGAGTGTCACTTTGCGCGCGAAACAGCAGCGTCGAGGGAAGTGCGACCGGCAACAGGTCGAACTCCCGCGACGCGCGCAAAGCGAGAAACCGGTTGGCGTGGACCGCAGAGTCCACGCAAGGCAACACCGATAGACGATCGGCGAAGCGATCCGCAACCAGTCTCTCGGATTTGTGATCCTCAGCCACGATCCGCCAGAACTACCTTGAGATCCATTTTTACGCCGCCACGAATCACCGCGACAGCAACCGGATCACCGACTTTGAGGCTGGATATCTGATGCTGCACTGTGTGCACGTTATGAACTTCCTGGCCATTGACCGACAACAACAGATCACCCACCAGGATTCCCGCTGTCGCGGCCGGCGCCTTGGCCTCCACGTGCAACACCAGCAGAGCCTCACCCACTCCCTGGCCAAACTGGGAACGCAATCCTTCGGGCACAGGGACGGCCTGCATCGCGGCCCCGAGATAGGGGCGAGGCACATGGCCGCGCTCGAGAATGGCGTCGACAACTCGATCGATGGTCGCTGTGGGCACCGTAATCACCGCATTGCGCGCCAGCGCTGTGCTGTTGATTCCCAGCACCTGCCGGCTTTCATTCACCAGTGCGCTGCCCGACTGGCCTACGTAAAGCTGCAGGTCTGGACGAATGAGTGAATCCATCTGTCCACCCCGCCAGGTGCGCCAGGAGCTTCCCAGGCGGGCGATGATTCCCGCGCTCGCCGATATGTCGCCCAGCGCGGAGCGGCCCACCGAAAGAACCAGCTCACCCACGCGCGCAGGCGTGGCGCCGCCAGTCTGCGCAGGTTTGCCCGCGCTTGTTTCCACGCGCAGCACAGCAAGATCGGTTCCGGCATCGCTACCAGCCAGCGTAGCTTGAAATGGTTCTCCTTGGTGCGCTACCTGGAGAGAGTCGGTGCGGCGGAGTCCATGACGCACCGTCACGATGACTCCTGGCCGCCACAGCACGCCGCTCGAGGTAGAGCGGCCGCCTCCATGCACCGTCACGATGCTGTCTTGCACGGCTTCAACTGTTTCTGTTATTTGCCTGGAGAGTGCGCTCCAAACTGCCTGATTTTGCTGTAATGCTTCCATGATCTTCTCCCCTTAGGACAAGATCATGGTGACACCGGAGTGGGCCGCGCACATCGCCCAGATGACTAGGGTGTTTCAGTCTCTTTGATGGAAAATGGAATTGTTGATGTCTGGCCAGACTTCCTTGAAGGCAAAAACGCAGCTATCAATGGCAAGATTCGTGACCCAGCGCTGATAGGTTTTGGTGAGCGTCCGTTCCTGGCTTGGATAGTACAGATTAGCAACCCCTGAGAACGCGCCTGCCCCCACGAACTCGCTGAAGTTGAATGTCTCATGGCCGGAGTCCGCGCGCGTGATGGCGACCCGGCTGAATGCATAACCCAGCCGCTTCACGAACGGTCCCTTGCCCAGCGTGTAATACCTTGTGTCCTGATGCAGGATCGAAGGAACGATGAACTCGACAAAGTAGTTTTCATTGATGGCATCTGCCAAGGTATGCCAGTAATACCTGCCGTACCCCGCAGCCCCTTGACGAAATTCAGGGTAGGAGTTGTCCGCCTGTGCCACTGCGGCCTGGCCGGCGACGAAGATGAAGCTCGAATAATCCAGGCTATCCAGCGTGGCAGTCTTGAACTTTTCTTTGATCCCCTGGGGTGGCAGTTGTTGATCGGCGCTCACCGCGCGGAAATTCGGTATCATAAACAGAATGCGTTTTGTTTGTCTTCCCTGGGCCAGCGGGTCCACTGGTTGTGACGAGCTCCCTGAGGGAGCGGGAGCGCCTGAGGCGACCTGTACCTGCGATTGTTGAGCCTGTTGCGGGTCGCCGGCGCCGGGATCATCGGGAAGGTCAGAATCTTTGGATATGTCTGTGAGATAAGCCACGGTTACAGGCTGGCTCGCCGCTTGCATCTCAAGGGTCAGGTTTTCGCCAGTGGTTTCGCCCGCACTTGCTTTCACTCCTGGAAAAAAGATCGATCCCAACAGAAGTCCAAAAACAAGAACAAACCATCTCGCGGTTGACGTCATACTCGGCCTTTAATTCCAGTATTCCAAGTTTGGGTGCAGGCAACTCGTCTCTTGTAGGTCTTCTTTTGCCGGCGCCATTCATGGCTATTGCCTTGCACTACCGGGCGGAGTTCAATACCGCTCACTTACTATGACGTTTGGCATTAACGACGGTCTCACATTTGACGAGAGAATCGAAGCAGAAGTGTGCGGGGGAGGGAAATAAAGTTCCTTGGAAGCAACTATTTGTCTACAACTTTAGGGTACAAGGTATTTTTTCAATGCCGCCAAACCCTCTTCAATGGCCTGTGGATCGATGGCATAGCTGAAGCGCACATGACCTTCCCCCTGTCCCCCAAATACCACACCTGGCACGGTCGCGACAAGCGCTTTGCTGAGCAGCATTCGGGCTGCCGCGCGGCTGTCTTTGCTGATCTTCGTCACCCGGGGAAAAGCATAGAAAGCCCCCTGCGGCATCTCACAGGGCAGGTCCATTTCGTTTAATCCGTTTACCAGCAGATCTCGCCTCTGCCGGTATTGCTCGCGGCGCGCATCGATCTCACTGCGCGGGATGCGCAGCGCTTCAAGCGCGGCCCACTGGGTCATCGTAGAAACCCCGTTTACCGAATACAGAACCAACTTCCGCATCCCGGTCATGAACGGCTCATGGGCTACCGCATAACCCACTCTCCAACCGGTCATCCCATAGCTTTTTGAAAATGTGTAAGTCGAGATGGTGCGTTGCGCCATGCCCGGCAGGGATGCAATCGAGAAGTGTTCGCCCTCATACACCAGGTCCTCATACGCCTCGTCCGCGATCACGATCAGGTCATGCTCACGGGCAAAGGCGGCCACCTCTTCCGCTTCCGCGCGAGAGAAAACCGTACCGGTGGGGTTTTGCGGGGTGTTGTAGTAAATGGCCCGGGTATTTGGAGTGGTAAAGTCCTCAAGCGTCCGCGTAAGACCTGCGCTGCGCGCCGTCGCTGTCGGTACCAGCAGAGCCCGCGCCTGGCAGCCTGTGATCATCTCCCGAATGGGCGTCCAATAGGGCGAGAAGAGCAACACGTCGTCTCCCGGGTCGAGCACCGCCTGAAAGGCAACATATAACGCGTGCGCTCCCCCCGCGGTCACGATTACATTCTCTGCGGAAACTTCAAGCTGGTTGCGCTCCTTAAGCTTGGCCGCGATTGCCTGGCGCAATGGCTCTACCCCGGAAGAGGGTGCATATCGGGTTTTGTTCTCGACCGCAGCGCTTAACAGCGCATATTTCACCGCATTCGGGGTTTCGAAGAACGGCTCACCACCATGGAATGCGTGCACTTTTTGTCCGGCCGCTCGTAGTTCGATCACCTTGTTTCGAACCTGAACGATTTCGGAGAAACCCACCTCATCCAGCCGTTTCGCCAAACGCATCGCGTCCTTCGCCATCATTGCCCTCTTTCCGATGCATTGTTAACGTTGAGAAGTGAAGTCCAGATATCTCTACCTAGCGGCGTCCGCTCTTTTCCTGGTGCTTGCAGTGCTGCAACTCCGCCATCCGCGCAACCTGACCGCCGCCGTTCTCAATGCGGCTGCAGGCGCCATCTTTCTCTTCCTCGGGGCGACTAAATCTTGATGAAGATCTTCTTCCGGTATAAAAACAGGACCGGCAAGAAGCAGACCAGTACGAAGGCGATGGCATAAAGCAACGATCCAAAGGATGGATTGATGATGGGGAAGAACCAGTGGAAGTAGATATATTGCTGCAGGTCAGTCACTCGGCCTCCGTCATGCACGAGGACGGTGGAGAGCCCGGCAGACAATAGTTCCGAGAAAACATATGCGGTGATGGCGTTGGATCCGAAGACCAGCCATGGAAAGGTCCAGCCCCGCGTCCACTCCCGGATCTCCACTGCATAAAAGCAGATGGCCAGGAGCAGCAAGGTACAGCCCGCGGCGAACAGCACATAAGAACTGGTCCAGAGTTTCTTGTTAATGGGAAACCAGACGTTCCACAGACTTCCTAACAACAGGCCGCCGATCGAAGCAGCCAGCAGGCCGGCCGCTTTGGTGGACAGAGCTTTTGGCCGTCGCAGCCAAATGCCGGTGAGGACGCCAAATAAGATGGTGCCCATTGCCGGAATGTCGCTGAGCAGCCCTTCCGGATCGCGTACCCCCTCATAGAGACGGCCGGGAAGAAGCTTGCGGTCCAGATACGCCACCCAATTCTGGTTTGGGTCGAGCAGCGGTATATTATGCGTGGGAACGCCGATACCGGGAATGGGCACCCAGCGCATCAGGATCCAGTACCCCAACAGCGCTACGATTGCGGTTGTGACCGCCACCCAGGCTCGGCTGTTCCATAGATAGAGGAGGCTGGCAAACAGGAAACAGATGGCGATGCGCTGCAACACTCCGTAGATGCGCAGCGTGTGCAGGTGGAACAAGGGAAATCCGTTAACGACCAGCCCTAACAAGAACAGGATCACGGAACGCCTGAGTACATGGAGCCGCAGGGAATTCTTCGACTCACCGCGCGCCATGCGCGACTCATTCGAGAATACGATCGAAATACCCGCGATAAAAAGAAACGATGGGAACACCAGGTCGGTGAGAGTCCAGCCGTTCCAGGCGCTATGTTCCAGTTGGCTATAGCTGTATTTTCCGCTCCCTCCGTTGTTCACCAGGATCATGAATGCGATCGTGATTCCTCTCGCCACGTCGAGTGAAACCAGCCGCCGCATCGGATTCACCATGGTTTGCGGAGCGGTAGTGGAGTTGCCCCTATTCTTGGTGACTGAGGTTGCCATGCTGGGAAGTGTATCTGCTGTGTGAAAGGAGTGTCCATGCGCCGCTCAGTGATCTGGTTTGTGTTGTCCGCCGGCTGGGGGCTGGACTGCGTCCTGACCGCTTTTCACCGCAACGGGGTACAGGCCGGGCTTACCGGCTTTTTCGCCTTGTGCTTCCTGGCCATCGGCCTGGTCTTCCAGAAGCGCGACCGGAGGGTCCGTTGAGCCGTAGCAAAGAATTGTCTGCAAGTCAAATGCTTTGACTCTATCCCCGCCACCAATCGCCGGGATACCGCAGGCCTTCCCCTCAAGCCTGTCACGGGGCGACGGATCCGTCGGGGTGCCCCACGTTCGCACCAGCGTACGTGGGACGAAAACGATGGGCGACCCGGATTTCCGGCTGAGAGGCACTAGCAACAACCACGTGTGCGGTTTTCATTAAGGAAAGCCGCATGAAGTCCCGCGAAGCCAACAAGCTCAACAGGAAATCCGATGGGCGAAGCCCAACCACAGCCTTTAACCATTGCTCTTAAATGTGTTCAAGCGTTCAGGACACCCGAATACACCGCCATCCCGGCGACCGCATCCACTCCGATCGCGTCCAGCGCATCGATCTCTGCCTGTTCCCGAATCCCCCCTGCCACAATCAACTGCCGCTGGGTCCTTTGTCGAAGCCGTTGCGCTACCTCGATAGGAAAGCCTTGCATGGTCCCTTCACGATCGATGTGGGTATAAAGAAAGGCCCCGCAGTACGGCTCCAGCTGGGGCAGGGCGTCGTCCGCAGTAAGCTCCACCTGGTCCTTCCAACCCTTAACCGCCACTCGGCCGTTCTTCGTATCCACGCTGAAGACCAGCTGCTCCACGCCAACCGCGCCGGCGAGTGCGCCCGCAAACCCGGTATTCACCAGGCCGGTTCCACCGAAAAGCGCCGAGCCCACGATGACTCGCCGGGCTCCCGCAGACAGCACAGCAGCAGCTTTTTCGACCGTACCGATACCGCCCCCTACCTGGCACGGCAAACGCCTGGCAATCTGGGTGATCAGCTCGCTGTTGTCGGCCTGGCGCATGGCTGCGTCCAGGTCAATCAACTGCACCAGGGGATAATTTTGGAAGCGCCCAATCCAATACTCAAAATCGTCGAAAGCCAGTTTGAGCGTTTCCCCTCGCACCAGCTGCACAATCCGGCCGCCCATGAGATCAATCGACGGAATCAGCAAGGCAGCCTCACTGGCACACCCTGCCGCGCCAACTCTTGCTTCAGTGCCCGGACATCGGCAATCCCAAAGTGAAAAATGCTTGCCGCCAGCGCCGCGTGCGCCTTGCCCGCCTGGAATACCTGTGCGAAGTGCTCCGCCGAACCAGCGCCGCCGGAAGCAATCACCGGAATTTCCACCGCCTCGCTGACCACCGCCGTCAGCTCACAATCAAACCCTGCGCGAGTGCCGTCGGCATCCATGGATGTCAGCAAAATCTCTCCCGCCCCGCGCGCTTCGGCTTCCCGCGCCCACTCGATCACCCGGCGTCCAGTTCGGGTGCGTCCCCCGCTCACAAAGACCTCAGCATGGCTGACCGGGCTATTCGGAACACGCCTGGCATCAATCGCCACGATCACCGCCTGGGCGCCAAAGCTTCTTCCGATTGCATCAATAAGGTCGGGATCAGCGATGGCCGCCGAGTTGATACTCACCTTGTCCGCGCCCGCGTCGAACACTGCCGCTGCCTCTCCTGCCGAGCGTATGCCGCCGCCCACCGTAAACGGGATGAACAGCTCTTTCGCCGTTCGCCGCACTGTCTCGAGCAGCGTGCCGCGGCCCTCGTGGGTGGCGGTGATGTCGAGCAAGACCACTTCATCGGCGCCGGCAGCGGCATGCCGTTTGGCCAATTCCGCCGGATCTCCTGCATCTACCAGGTCGACGAACTGCACTCCCTTCACCACCCGCCCGTTGTGCACGTCCAGGCAGGCGATGATGCGCTTGGTCAGCATGCCATCTCCACGAAGTTCTTAAGGATCCGCATGCCGGCGACCCCGGATTTCTCCGGATGGAACTGTACTCCCATCACGTTGCCGCGCTCCACGGCGCCCGAAAAAGGGCCGCTGTATTCGGTAACTGCGACTGTTTCATTGACGACGGGAGCCCGGTAGGAGTGCGTGTAGTAGACGAAGGAGCGATCTTCGACGCCTTGCATCAGGCGCGATTGCGGATCGACGCGCACTTCGTTCCAGCCCACGTGCGGCACTTTCACTCCAGGCGCAAACCGCTCGCATTGTCCGCTGAACACGCTCAGTCCTTTGCTGGCGGGGGCTTCTGTGCTGCCCTCAAACAGCCACTGCAAACCCACGCAGATCCCCAGGAAGCCCACGCCCCGGGCAATCGAATCACTGACTGCCGCAGCCAGCCCAGTGTCCTCCAGCAGCTGCGTCGCTTGAAAATGTCCAACCCCAGGAAGGATGACCTGGGACGCCCGCCGCACCACGTCGGGGTCGGCGGTGACCTCGGCCGCGCAGCCCAGGGCATTGAGAGCCTTCATCACCGAAGTCAGGTTGCCGGCCTTGTAGTCAATCACGGTGACGGTCATAGCAATCCCTTGGTGCTGGGCAGCATTTTGCCCAATTGCTTATCCCTGGAGCAGGCCACGCGCAACGCCCGGGCGAAGGCTTTGAACAGCGCTTCGATTTTGTGATGGTTGGAGCGGCCGTACATGGTTGCGATGTGTACATTGGCGCGCGCTCCGCGAGCGAAGCCTTCAAAGAAGTCTTCCACCAGCTCACTTTGCAGATCGCCCACCAGGCGCTTCTTGACCTTAGTCTTAACCACGCAGGACACCCGTCCGCTCAGGTCGACGGCCGCCACCCCCAGGGTTTCATCCATTGGCATCAGGAAGTATCCCGCGCGCAGGATGCCTTTCTTGTCCCCCAGCGCCTGATCAAACGCCTCTCCCAGGGCGATCCCTACGTCTTCCACCGTGTGGTGCTGGTCCACGTCCAGGTCACCGTCGCATGCAAGCTCGAGATCGAAGACTCCATGCCGGGTGAACAGCTCCAGCATATGGTCGAAGAAGCGTATCCCTGTCCTGACTTTGTATTTGCCGCTACCCTCGACCACCAGCTTCAGCGATATTTTCGTTTCCGTTGTTTTGCGCTCGATCGCGGCGTGGCGCTTTCTCTGCGGATTTGCCATCATTCCCTCTCCCACCGGATCTCGTTCAGCGCTTCGCTCATTGCACTCACTGCCTGCTTCATCTGTTCACGCGTACCCACCGTGATGCGCACACACCCGGCGCAGCCCGGATCCTTTGACCGGTCGCGCGTAAGCACCCCACGGCGATGCATCGCCTGCACGAACTCGGCATGGCCCGATCCGATCTTGACCAGAACAAAATTAGCTTGCGTGGGCCATTGGGGAACCCCGAGCCGGCGCAGGCAATCCACCATCTCCGCCCGAGCCGCCTTAACTTCTCCCACATACCACTGCAGATAGGCCTCATCGTCGAGAGCCGCGGGGAGACACGCCAGGGCCAGCGAGTTCACGCTGTATGGGGAGATGACGGTTCGCAGCCATTGCTGCATCCCAGCGGGCGCGGCAAGCATTCCCAGGCGGAGCCCAGCCAGCCCATAGGCTTTGGAAAAGGTCCGGGCCACCACCAGGTTAGGAACCCGGCCCACCAGGTCGATCACCGTCTGTCCGTAGAAGTGGTAGTAGGCTTCATCCACCAGCACTGCCGCATGCGGCGCCCGGTCGAGAACGGCAAGTATTTGCTCCCGGCTGGCGACCGTTCCGGTCGGGCTATTGGGGCTGGCGATGGCGATCAATTTCGTTTCCGGGGTGATCGCCGCTAGCAAAGCCTCCAGAGGAAAGGCAAAATCTTCGCCCGAAGACACGGTCTTGACCATGGCATCGGTAGAGGAACCATAGACCTCGTACATGGAGTACGTCGGGGTAGGGAAGAGAAACTCATCTCCGCGATCCAGGAAGGTTTGGCACAGCACATGGATTGCCTCGTCGACTCCGTTCGTCAGCAGCACCTGCTCCGGCTCCAGACCCAGATGCTGAGCGACCCTGGCCTCTACCTGGGCCCGCTCGGGATACTTGGCCAAATCTGCTGCCGCAATCCTCCCCAGTGCTTCCAGCACGCGGGGGGAGCAGGCGACAGTATTCTCGTTAAAGTCGAGTCGTAACCCTTGCCGGCCACTGAGCGGAGGATGATAGGCGTGCATCCGCTGAACTGCCAGCCGCGGTAGAACGGTCTCAACCATCGATCCCCCTTGCCCGCACCGCCTCAGCGTGCCCGTACAGTCCCTCGGCATTGGCCAGCATGATGGCCGACGGCCCCAGCTTCTTGAGCCCGGCCAGCGTATATTCCTGGACCGTGATCACCTTCAAGAAGTCCATCACGCTCAGCCCGCCGCGAACCTGCGCTGCGCCACCTGTCGGCAGGGTGTGGTTAGGACCGGATACGTAGTCCCCCATGGGTTGCGGCGAATATCGGCCAATGAACACGGAACCCGCATTGCGCACCCATTCCAGATCCTCTTTGCCGTCGACGGTCAGGTGTTCAGGGGCCAGCCGGTTGGTAATTTCGCGCGCCTCTGCTACGGAACCTGCGATCACCGCCAGTCCGTTCCGCTCGATTGCCTGCCTGGCCACTAAATTTGTTTTAACCCGCTGCGCCACTTCCTGTACGACCTCACGCGCCAAGGCGGCGTTGGTGGTGACCAGGATGGCCAAAGCCTCAGGATCATGCTCTGCCTGGGCTACCAGGTCTGCAGCGATACCAGCCGGATCGCCGTTTTCGCTGGTCACGACAATTTCCGTCGGGCCGGCCAGCATGTCGATGGCGCAATCGAAAGCGACGATTTTCTTGGCTGCCGTCACATACCAGTTGCCCGGGCCGACAATCTTGTCGACTCGGCGAATGCTTTCCGTGCCAAAGGCGAGGGCCGCGATCGCCTGGGCTCCGCCGACGCGATAAAACCCACTCACCCCAAGCAGCGCCGCGGCCGCAAGCGTTTCCTTTGCCGGCTTTGGCGACACCACCACGATCCGTTCCACCCCCGCCACCTGCGCCGGGATCACCGTCATCAGCAAGGTAGAAGGCAGAGGATAACGCCCGCTCGGTACATAACATCCAACGGCGCCCAGCGCCCGCACTCTTTGTCCGGTGGTAAGCCCGGCGCTGGTGGCGCTCCATTGCTTGGGCATTTGCCGCTTAGGCGAATCTGCGAATGTTGGTGGCCGCCGTCTGCATTGCGGCCTGGAGCGGCCTGGGCGTCTCTTCCCAGGCCTGGTTCATTTCCGCGCGGATGATCTCCAGCGCCTGTTGGGGCGCAAGGCCGTCCAGTTTCGTCGCGTAGCGGCGCAGAGCCCGGTCTCCGCCCTTGCGCACATCTCCCACGATGCGCTGCACCACGGGCATGGTGCGCGCCGTATTCTTAGCCCCTCGCTGCTCCAGATCGCTCAGCATCTGCCGGGTTAGCTTGCCGCCGCGGCCCTGTGTCCTCACCACCCTCATTGCAGATGCTCCTCTCGCTCACCCGGCATTAGAAAACGATCTTGTTGAGGGGATACTCAACGATCCCGGTAGCGCCCGCACTCTTGAGCTTAGGGATCACATCCCGCAGCACAGATTCTTCGATCACCGTATTGACCGCCGCCCAGCCCTCTCCACTGAGCGCAGAGATAGTCGGCGAATCCAGGGCCGGCAGCATGCCCAACACCCGATCGAGGTTCTTCTTCTCCACATTCATCATCAATCCCACCCGGCCTTTGGCGGCAATCGCGCCATTCAGCATGAGCGAGATATTGTCGATCTTCTGCTTCTTCCAAGGTTCGCCGTAAGCGGCTCGATTCGCGATCAGGTGGGTTTCGCTTTCCATCACCGTATCGATGATGCGCAGCCGGTTGGCCCGAAGTGAACTGCCCGTCTCGGTCACTTCCACGATGGCATCGGCCAGCATGGGCGGTTTCACTTCCGTAGCACCCCAGCTGAACTCCACTTTCACGGGAACGTTCTTGCCGGCAAAGTAATTCTTCGTCACTTCGACCAGCTCTGTGGCAATCACTTTTCCGCTTAGCTCTTCCGCCCTCTGGAAGGGAGAATCCTCTGGCACCGCAAGCACCCAGCGCACCTTGGTCCGCGTCGCCTTGGAATAGGTCAGCGCGGTGACGCTGGCCACGTCGAGGCCGCTCTCTACCACCCAATCAATACCAGTCAGCCCCGCATCCAGAACGCCCTTTTCAACGTACCGCGCCATTTCCTGAGCGCGAATCAGCATGCACTCAATCTCGTTATCGTCGATGCCAGGGAAATAAGAACGGCCATTGGCATAGATATGCCAGCCTGCGTTCTCGAACAGGGCAATCGTGGCATCCTGCAGGCTTCCCTTGGGGATACCGAGCTTCAGCTTACCGGCCATTCCGAGCCTCCATCCTGGCGGTTGCCGGCATCTCGAGTTCGCGGGTAAAGCAGCTGACCGTGCCCTCGTGGCAGACCAGGCCGTCTCCCTCGACGACCACGCGAAAGAGGAGCGTATCCTGATCGCAGTCGGTTGCCGCGGATACCACCCGCAGACGGTTTCCGCTGCTCTCGCCTTTCATCCACAATTTTTGCCGCGTACGGCTCCAAAACGTCACAAAGCCTGTCTCCAGCGTTTTGGCGTAGCTGATCTCGTTAAAGAATCCCACCATAAGCACTTCGCCACTCCCCGCATCCTGCACCACGGCGGGCAGCAAGCCATCCATCTTCGCGAAATCGAGTTTTACCGTTTCCGTCACAAATCCTTCCTCCGCTTCATGTGAGTTCCTTTAACGCAAAAAAGCCCGCTTGCGCATCTCGCGCCGGCGGGCTTTTATTCAATCTGGCTTCCTGGCCTTTATCTCTGGCAGGAACCGTCCGCCGACACGCTCGCCACGTGATGATGGTGATGACGATGGTGGTGGGTGCGGACTCGCATCTCAATTAGAAAGCTAACCGGGTCTCCTTCCGATGTCAAACCCGGCCACGCGCGTGGGTCTGCTACCATGCCGCCTATCGGCCCATGGAAACCAACCACGCCAAACTCTCGTATCTGTTGCTGGCCCTATTGGTTGTAGGTTCCTTGCTCTTCTATGTAGCCAGCACGGCCGCGATCTTCGATCAGTTTCTGAATCCGAATCGTGCGCGCCCGCCGTTTGACTACTCCCCCAACTCTCGTTTCCTGGTGCAACCCATGCCCGAATCGCAGCGCGCTGGCATGCGGGCCGAAGACGAGATCATTTCTGTGAACGGAGTTCCGTTCACCGGTATGGCCGGGCTGATTAGCCAGGTCTTTTACGCCCATCCGGGGGACATGGCCTCCGTCCTCTATCGCAATCACGCAGGCGCCACGGAAATGGCGCACATCCACCTGATGCCTCAACGACGGGCTCCTCCAACAGTTTCCGGTTGGCTGATCATCATCGTGCTGCTGCTGCTTTTTCCTGCATTCTGCCTCTTGCTTGGCTATTGGGTGGTGCTGGCAAGGCCGCTGGACTGGAATGCCTGGTTCCTCCTGGGCATCATGAATGTGGTCCCAGCCTTCATCGGCCGTGCGAGCTACTTTCCCGGTTTCCTTACCCCTTTCACCATCTTCTGGCGGATCTTCGCCACGCAATTGATGCTGGTTTCGCTCATCCTCTTCAGCATCTACTTTCCCGTCCGTTCCCGTACCGACCAGCGCCACCCGTGGATCAAGTGGCTCCTGATCGTTCCCCAAATCGCCTTGGTCCCGGCCCAGTTCGTGGTGCAGTACGGTCTGCTTTATCACAACCGCTTCATTCGGCCTTTTCTTTCCGCCGCCGATCCGCTGAGCCTTGTGGGAAACGTCTTTGCCTCGATTTCTCTCTGCGTTTTCATTGCCGCGATTGTGGGCAAACTGTTCGCCGTTCCTGCCCCCGCGCCCGATGCCCGCCGCCGCCTCGCAGTAGTGGCGGCCGGTTCGGTGCTCGGACTCGGACCTGTGCTGGTCCTGCTGGTGACCTCCACTCTCTCGACGAAAACAGTGCTGGAGGGGGCGCCTTCCTGGGCCCTGCTCACCATTGCCGTCCTGTTCTCCCTCTTTCCCCTCTCGCTCGCCTACACCGTCATCGTCCAGCGCGCCCTGGACTTGCGCATTATCCTTCGCCAGGGCACGCGCTACGCCTTTGCCCGGGGCACGCTATGGGTACTGCAAGTCATCGTGGTTGTGTTCCTGGGCTTCCGCCTGGCTCACTTTGCTCATACCTCCGGGCGCGTGGGCCAGCTCATCGCCCCCATCGTCTTTGTCGTCGTCGTCTTGTTTCTGCAACTGCGCGTGGCCCGGCCCCTCTCCCAATGGATTGACCGCCGATTCTTTCGCGAGGCCTACTCCGTCGAACAGGTCCTGGTCGAGCTTTCCGACCAGGCGCGCAGCTTCACGGAAACGGAGCCTTTGCTGCGCACCATCACCGAGCGCGTCAGCCAGACGCTGCACGTGGAACGAATCTCCTTCCTTTTGCGCCAGGGAAAGCTTTTTCAACTGCAGTATGCGCAGGGAGTTCCCAGTGCCAGCGAGCTCTCACTGCCGGAAAACTCTTCCACCATGCGGGCTCTGGCCATTGACCGCAGCCCCAAGCCCGTCTACCGTGAGCATCCCGATCCCTGGCTGGCATTGGCCGCCCCCGGCGAAGTCGCAGTGCTCGACGAGCTGCAGGCGGAGCTGCTGCTGCCCTTGCCCGGACGCGCCAGCCTGATCGGGGTGATGGTCCTGGGCCCCAAGCTGAGCGAAGAACCCTATTCCCGCTCCGACCGGCGGTTACTTTCCTCCGTGGCGCTGCAGACCGGCCTGGCCATTGAAAACAACGCCCTGGTGCATCACCTGGCGGAGCAGTCGGCACAGCGCCAGCGCATCGATCGTGAAATCGAGATTGCCCGCCAGGTGCAGGAGCGGCTCCTGCCCCAGATCTATCCCGTGGTCAAAGGATTGGACTTTGCCGGCTTCAGCCGCACCGCCCAGGAGGTTGGCGGCGACTACTACGACTTCATCGAACTCGAGAACGGCCGCCTGGGCATCGCCATCGGCGATGTCTCCGGCAAGGGCATCTCCTCCGCCCTTTTGATGGCTTCCATCCGCGCTGCCCTGCACGGGCTTACCTTCAGCGGCACCATCAGTCTTGCCCGGCTCATCGAGGGTCTCAACCGGATCATCTACGATTCCTCCACCAACAACCGTTTCGTCACCTTTTTCTTCGGCGAATACGATCCGGAGACCCGCACCCTTGATTACGTGAATGCGGGGCACAACGCGCCGGTACTCTTGCGTCCTACCGCTCCGGGGATGGATAGTTTCTGCAACCCGGAATCTCCCTGCACTGTGCAGCGCCTGGAAATCGGCGGCCCGGTAATCGGCATCCTGACCGAAGTTCACTATGACCAAGGACGTTTGCAGCTGTATCCCTACGACACTCTCATCGCCTTCACCGATGGGATCAGCGAAGCCATGACTGCCGACTACGAGGAATGGGGCGAAGAACGCTTGATCGCGGCCGCCCGAAAGAATAACTACCGCTCCGCCCAGGACACCGTCACTGCACTGATCGAATGCGCGGACCGGTTCACCGCAGGAGCCGCGCAGAATGACGACCTTTCGCTGGTTGTCCTGAAGGTGCTCTGAGATGTCAGTTTTCTTGTTGGTGATATTCCTGTCTTTGTGCCTGGGCGCTGCGGGCCAAACCCTGCCGGTGGAGTATGCCACCTTCATGAGCCATGGCAAGCCCGTTTCCTGCGTGGTATATGACGCTCATGACGCTGTGGCGACAATTATCTTTTTGCATGGTTCGGGCCCGTCCGACCTCGGAATCGGCCGCATGCAAGCGCGTTTTTTTGCCGAGCACGGCTTTCGTGTTTTCGTGGCCGACTACTTGAGCGCCACGCCTAAGACTGAACCTACCGCCGCCAACTATCGCCGTTGGGCCCAGGTGGTCGACGATATTGTGGCCGATTTACGTGCCCGCCCAGGCTCGCGGAATAAGAAAATCGCCCTCGTCGGACAGGACCTGGGAGCTTCCGTCGCGCTGCTTGCCGGTTCCCAGAAGACAGGAGTCGAAGCCATCGCCGAGTGGTCTGGTCTTCTCCCTAATCAATTCTTCTCCCAGGTACAAAGCCTGCCTCCTTTGCTCATCTTTCATGGTGAGCAGGACAAGCAGGTCCCGGTAGTCAATGCCCGCCAGCTGGTTCGTCTCTGCGAGCTCAAAGACTTTACCTGCGAAGCCGGGATCTATCCCGACGAGGGGCACGTTTTTACCAGCAATGCTATGGATTCCGCCAACCAGCGTGCCCTGACCTTCTTTCGAACTTATCTATGGGCAAGCCTACCCAGCCGCGCTGAATAGGCGAGCGGGCGGGATGGCTCTATCCCCTCCACCCTTCTCCCGACCGAAGCCAAGCGCAGTGGAGAGATCTGCGGTTCAACGATCCTCTCCTGGAAATGTTTTTTACAAAGGGACCCCGGGAAAAATACTCCCTCACCTCTGTCACAACAACTGGGCCAAATCCTCTGCGGGATCCTTAATCCCCAACCCTGTCATGTGTCGCCGCGAGGCTTCGTCCATGTAGTAGTGCAGCCGGCTCGCTGCTGCCGCGTAGCTCAATCCCTCTTCCCGAATATTCGAGATGCAATTCCGTTCCGCGTCCTTGCGCCCGCTCCGAGGCTCCCAGGTGATGTAGACGCCAAGAGAGTCGGGGGAGGTCAAGCCTGGCCGTTCCCCAATCAGCATCACAGCCAGAGGCGCGTGCAGTGCCTCGCCAATCGCGTCTCCAACGGCAACCCGGCCTTGCTCCACCACGCACACCGGCGCTAGCCGCCAGCCCGCGATCATGGGCAAGATCTCACGTAGCAAATGGAGCGCGTGCCTTCTCTACAGCCAGCGCGGAGAGGCCGTCGGCGATCGACAAAAACCACATCGTATTCCCCGGGCTTAAGCACCGTGGCCGAGTTTTCGCTCAATCGCCTGCCCAGGTCCGGCCGTCTCAGATAGGTACTCCGGTCTCCGGCCTTGCTTTTCAGCGCCAATGCCGGCAATCCGTGGCGCCGCAGTTCATCGCACATCATGCGCACATCGATGGCCGCATGGACCGCATCGCGAGCCCGCGCATGCGCCAGTTGAAAGTCAAGCAAGGGACCTGTCGCCAGGCTTACCCCGGTTCGTTCCAGGCCGATCCGAGCCGGGGTGTAGCTCGCTGAGAGCCTCGCGCGCTGCGGGAGACATCTCCGCCGGCGTCGGGTCCACAACGTGCTGGTCCTGATTCGTCTTGCGAGTCGCGCTTTGAAAATCATCCGCTAGGCGAGAAACGCAGGTACATTTAACCGCAATCGCGCATCACTGTTCAGCCACGCCTCAAATTCCGGAGCCGGCCGGAGGCCCAGCGCCCGGCGCAAATACAGGGCATCGTGAAACGACGTGCTTTGGTAATGCAGCATCACGTCGTCGGCCCCCGGCACGCCCATAATATAGTTCACCCCCGCCGCCCCGAGCAGCGTCAGCAGCACATCCATGTCGTCCTGGTCGGCTTCGGCGTGGTTGGTGTAGCAAACATCACAGCCCATCGGCAGCCCCAGCAGCTTGCCGCAAAAATGGTCCTCCAGTCCGGCGCGAATGATTTGCTTGCCGTCGTACAGGTACTCCGGCCCGATAAACCCCACCACGGTGTTGACCAGCATGGGCTGGTAGCGTCGGGCAACGGCATAGGCCCGTGCTTCACACGTTTGCTGGTCAACTCCATGATGGGCATCGGCGGAAAGCGCGCTGCCTTGTCCGGTTTCGAAATACATCACGTTATCGCCCAGAGTCTGCTTACCGCCGTGGTCAAAAACTGCCCCGCGCTTGAGCGCCCGTGCTGCAGCGCAGGCTTCATCCAGCAACGCCAGGTTGACTCCGAACGAGTGGTTAGCGGCTTCGGTGCCGGCGATCGACTGAAAAACCAGGTCGACCGGGGCGCCGCGTTCGAGCGCCGCCATCAGGGTCGAGACATGCGCCAGGACACAGCTCTGTATCGGGATGGCATATTTCTGCCGTGCGTGGTCGATCAACTCCAGTAACCGATGTACGCTGCCACATTGTCCGAGGCAGGATTGATCCCAATCACCGCGTCTCCCGAGCCCAGCAGGAGGCCATCGACCATGGCCGCTGCGATGCCAGCCGGATCATCCACCGGATGGTTCGGCTGCAGCCGGGTGGAAAGCCTGCCCGGCAGACCAACCGTGGTCCTGAATCGGGTCACGACCTGGATCTTGCGCGCCACCAGGATCAGATCCTGCACCCGCATCAACTTGCTGACCGCCGCCACCATCTCCGGTGTCAAACCGGGTCCCAACGCTGCCAACGCCTCGCCAGTCGCGTCATCGGAGAGCAGCCAATCGCGAAAACTCTCCCACCGTAAGCGCCGCCACCGGAGCAAAGGCAGCCGGGGTATGCGTATCGATAATCAGCCGTGTGACTTCGTCGCTCTCGTAGGGGACCAGGGCTTGCTGTAAAAAGTCGCGCAGGGGAACGTCGGCTAGCGTCATTTGCGCTGCGGCTCGCTGCTCAGCGCTTTCCGCGGCGATCCCCGCCAATGCATCTCCCGCGCGGTACGGGCTGGCTTTGGCCAAAAGGTCGCGTAGATCTTCGAAGTGGTAGGTGATCTCGCGGATCGTTCTACGCAGCCGCATAGAGTGCTCCAATACTAATACGCTTACCGCGACCGACCAGATCTACTGATATTCTGCAAGCCGACTTGATCATGCATCGTCAATTCTTCTTCTGCATTCTGTTCGGCGCTTGTCAGTGGGGCCGGGCCGCCCAGACTCCGCCGCCCGGTCACCCTGTCCTTCTCCATGCCACGCGCCTGCTCGATATCGAAGCCGGCCGCATTGTTTCGCCCGGGGAGGTCCTGGTGCAAGGGGACAAGATTGTTGCCGCCGGCTCCTCCGTCGCCCCACCCCGCCGGAGCGGAGACGATCGATCTCGGCGACACCACGCTGATGCCGGGCCTGATCGACGCCCACGTCCATCTCTTCCTCCATCCCGGCGCCGAAGATCTGCAAACCGTGATGCGAGTCCGTGCCGCAGCGGATGATCACTGGCCACTCTGGCCGCGAAAGCCGACCTTATGGCCGGTTTCACCGCCGAGCGGGACATGGGCACGGAAGGGGCGGGACCGGCCGACACTGCCGTTCGCGAAGCGATTGATAAGGGAGATATCCCCGGACCGCGCATGCGTGTCAGCGGCAACGCCATCAACATCCTGGGCGGCCACGAGGACGCGATGCACTACAACCCTGAGCAGCACGTGCTGCCCAACGCCACCTACGCCAACACCGGCGATGAACTGGTGAGCCGTCATTCGCCAGCAGATCAAGGACGGAGCAGACTTCATCAAGATTTACGAAACCGGCCGTGTCTTTATTAAGGACGGCCAGTTCCACACCATTGTCCAGTACTCCGAGCCGCAGCTGGCCCAGGCCGTTGCCGAGACCGCACGCCTGCAGACACGCGTTGCCGTGCATTGTGAAGGGGAGCCCGCCGCCCTGTACGCCGCCCAGGCCGGGGTGGCCTCGATCGACCATGCTGACCAGTTGAGCGACGAGACCATGCGCTTGATGCGCGAGAAGCAGATCTACGCCGTACCGACATTTACCATTCAGGAATATTTTGCCGCCCATGCCAGTTCGCCGGAGCGGGCGACGGAAGAGCACCAGCTGGCTCGACTACCATGTGCAGCAGTTTCACCGCCAGCTGGAGCACGGTGTGCCGATGGCGGTAGGTTCCGATGTGGGTCCCTTTCCCCACGGCACCCAGGCGCGCGAGTTGGAGCTGATGGTGGAGTACGGAATGAAGCCGCTCGATGTGCTCAAAGCCGATCTGCTGAACGGAGCCCGGCTCCTTGACTGGGAGCACGACCTCGGTGCGCTCAAGGCCGGCTACAACGCCGACATCATCGCCGTCCCTGGCAACCCCCTGGAAGACATCCGCGTGCTCGAGCACGTTTCCTTCGTGATGAAGGGTGGCACAATCTACCGCCGCTAAGACGCGGTCCCAAGCTCGCTCCGGTCGATGACAATTTGAACGCGGCTTCAGCGCGAAAACTCACTCCGATTGCATCGCCCGAGTAGTCCTGCGCCTTTCCACTCGCCGTTAGCCGACGGGCTCCGCAAACAACGTTACAGACTCGACCGCAGCAGAGGGGGAACCTTCTTAGACCAGATCGGATTGTCCACCCCTCGCAATTGTGGTGCGTCCAGGTCAGTAAAGTCGAACACCACAACCTGGTTCACACCCTTCCGCAGCCAGGGTGCGGGTAGAAACAGCGACTGTTGCGGACCAATCCCCCATGTGCGCCCGAGATTGTGACCATTGACCCACACAAACCCCTTGCCAAGTGCACTGACGTCAAGATACGTATCGGCGACGGATGCAATTGTGAAGGTCCCACGATGGAATGCGGGTCCGCCACGCGCTTCTTTCTGTCCAGTCCTTCAATCCGTCCGGGCCATTCATCGGCAAGCAATATACCTGCCATCCTGACAACTCATGACCTGCGAGCGAGACGGACCTGGTGATCCCCGCCTGGCCTTCCTGCAGCAGCGGACCAACGTTGATGCGGCCAGTGTTCTCGACCAGAATGTCCAGCGTCACTGGGCCCGCCGGCACGGTGATCGCGAGTTGCGTTTGCTTCAGACGGCGATCGAGCGTGCCTTGCAGCTTCTGGTTCAGATACACCGCGGCGTAATCCCGCACATCGTCGACGACCAGCGTGCCCGCAACCGGTCCAGTCAATTGTTTGCGGTAAAGAATGTACCCGTAACTCTGGCCAAAGGTTTCCATCGAACGGGGATGCTCGACACTGACTGGAGCGGGCAGATTGCTCCATAGCGGAGCCGATTCTGTGAGTTGAAACTCTTGCACTCCGGCGATCGGCAACGGAGCGGGCAAGGGAGGTGGCGTGATCCCCGTCCGCCGCTGAATCACATCACGGAACAGGTAGAACTTCTGCGTCGGTCTGCCCGCCTCGTCCAGCGCAGCATCGTAGTCATAGCTGGTCACCAGCGGCAGGTATCCATCCTTGCCAAAGTTGGCGCCATTCATAAACCCGAAGCTGGTTCCTCCGTGAAACATGTACACATTGACCGAATACCCGTTATCCAGCATCCAGGCCAGTTCCTTTGCCTGCAGCGCGGCATCTGTGTGCGCGTGCTCACCACCCCAGGCGTCGAACCAGCCGGCCCAGTATTCGCCCGTCATCCAGGGCTGGTCGAAGTGGAATTGGCTCATCGTCGAGGCCAAATAGAGGAAGCCGAGGAACCGCCGGATATAAGAGGTTTGCACTTTGCCGATACCAAAATTGATCACTGGCAAGATCCCCGGTAAAGCATCGTTGGCCAGATCCCTGGGCCCGTCGGAGGTGAAGAAGATGGAGTCTCCCAACCCGGCACGGACCAGCGACTGGTGAATTTGCTCCATATACAACCGGTCGTTTCCATAACTCCCATACTCATTTTCAACCTGGATCGCAATAATCGGGCCGCCATGAGTGGCTTGCAGAGGAGCCAGTTCCTGTCCCAGCCGGGATAGATAGCGGTCCGATGCGGCTAAAAACCGCTCATCTCTGGTTCGCACCTTGATGCTGGGATCGGCAAATAGCCAGGCCGGAAGGCCGCCGGCCTCCCATTCCGCGCAGATATACGGACCCGGCCGCACAATCACATTGAGGCCTTCTTCTTGCGCCATGCGAACAAATGCCGCGATATCTTTGTTACCGCTGAAATCGAAAACCCCCGGGCTGGGCTCATGCAGGTTCCAGAAGGCGTATGTCTCGATCGTGTTCAGCCCCATCGCCCGCGCTTTTTGCAGCCGATCACGCCAATACTCGCGCGGCACGCGAGGATAGTGAATCGTTCCGGAAATAATCTGGTAAGGCTTCCCATCACGCATGAATTGGCTGCCCTCAATGGTGATGGGTGAGGTTTTCGCTGTTTGTGCCAAGCCTGAAAGAGCTACCCAGTCAACGGCCAGCAGCAATAGGCTGACTACGATCAAAAGGCTAGCGGGTGAACCTGCGTCTCTGGGGCGCTGCTTAAGATAGAGTTCCCCTCATTCCAGTCCTTGCTAGAAGGTTTTAATCTTCCGCAATCGAGGTAAAGCAACGCTTATCGCTGGAATTGATATCCAAGAGAAACTTGTATAGTATGCTCAACGGTTACCGGAGAAGTTACTCCCGATTGGTTTCCCGGGCTCAGCCCAGGCAATGTTGTGTTGCTGCAATGGTCTAGATACATCTCAAGGAGAGAGCATGAAGAGAACAGTAGTGGCACTAAGCCTTATGGGCCTGATGGTTCTGCCCGCGTTTGGGCAGGACAAGGAAGCGGATCGAGTCATGGCTGCGGGAACGTAATTTCCGAAATCATGAACGTTCCCGACGACATTCCCCAGAGTGTGATCGACAAGGCGGATTGTGTGGTGGTTCTGCCCTCGGTCCTCAAAGCGGCATTTATCGTCGGGGGCAGCTACGGCCGGGGCGTGTTAACGTGCCGCAGCGGGCATAACTTCCACGGTCCCTGGAGCGCGCCCAGCATGATGGCTCTGGAGGGTGCGAGCTTCGGATTGCAACTGGGTGGTCAGGCGACGGATTTCGTACTCCTGCTCATGAGCCCGACCTCAGCGGCAAACATCCTTAAGAGCAAAGTCAAGCTCGGTGGCGACGCTTCAGCGGCAGCCGGGCCGGTTGGACGCAATGCCACCGCGGAAACAGATGCAAGCATGCGGGCAGAGATCCTTTCTTATTCCCGCGCCCGCGGACTCTTCGCCGGGATCTCACTGACTGGTTCCACTTTGCGTCCTGATAATGACGGTAACAAGAGGCTTTACGGGCAAGATGTGACGGCGCAAGCCATCGTTTTCGACAAGGCAGTACCAGCTCCACCCTCTGCGGCCAAGTTATTGAGGACCCTGAACACGAAGTCCCCCAAGAACCTGTCCAGCGCCAAGTAGGACCAGGCAGGACCAAATACCGGTATAGCCGCGCGCTCACTCTTGCGCGCGGCTATGCGTGAAAAGCCTTTCCATCCAAGCCAGGAGGCAACCATGTTCAACCTGTTATGGGAAGCAATCATTGGCCTTATCGTCGGTGCGCTGGCAAAGTTCATCATGCCGGGCAAAGATCCTGGCGGTATCTTCATCACCATGCTGATCGGCATCGCCGGTGCCTTGCTGGCGACTTTTATCGGCAGCCACGTGGGCCTGTACCGGGAGGGTCAACGTGCCGGCTTCTTCATGTCACTGCTGGGTGCCATCGTGCTGCTCGCCATCTACCGCTTGATCAAGGGCAAGACCGCGACTCCCTAGCTTGAGCAGGATCGGTGCATCGGTCGAAGCCTCTCCTCGAGCCGAGAACCCCTTTAGGATCAACAAAGCTGCAACCTCCGGACCTTGAGTGGGTGGCCCGGGTCTCGCTTTTGAGACCTGGGTTTTTCCTTGCAAAGGGGTCCAAACTGGGCCACCCACTCAACATTCGTCCGCGCCATTTCAATTTTCTTAGGTTGGCCGTAGGCCCATCGGGCACGCCCGTCGGGATGAGGATTCTGGTGTGCCGCAAGAGCTTCAGGGAAAAAACTTGACCACTGCAACAGATTCCGCAGCCTGACGAAGCCGGATCGCAACCAAAAAGTGACCCGCTTATCCACGAGTTCCACAGTTCCTGCCCCATCCGCACCCCAACGTGCCTTGTTCGATGCCGCTCCCGGGCGTAGCCTGAATTCAGTTCGGGTCGATCAAGCGGCCAGCGCCCACCATGGCTAGTTTCCCGATGCAAAACCGCGCGGGTAAGGGGTTCCCGCAGTTCTCCACAGCCGTTTGTCCGGTTTCGACGCGCTTGTGGGGGGATATGCATTTAAACTACTAGATGTAGTGGTTCTCGCTTGACACACGCGATAGAGAGCGGTACTTTCGCATCTCACGGCTTTACTTTCATCGTTTGTTCCCCAAGCTTGGTTAGTTCGCTGTTCCAGAAAGGCCGGTTTGAACCTCCTGTTTTTTGAAGGCGCCAGCATGAGCGCCCGGAGGCGGCTTTCCTGTCATTTTTAAAAATCGTGAGGAGAAATAATGGCCGAGGCCACCAATTCCGCAACTTCCGCCGCCGCCAATGGTTGGGCTGCTCACTATAGCCACTCCGTGCCTAAGCCCGAACCCACCAGCGGCGTGCACTGCACACGCCTCTTCTCCAAACCAGGCGTTTCGCCCTACAGCGAGGTGACTTGGGAGCGCCGTACCGCCTCCATCACGGACGCCACCGGCGGATCCATCTTCGAGCAAAAAGACGTCGAGGTTCCTGTCGACTGGTCGATGACCGCGACCAACATTGTGGCTTCCAAGTACCTGCACGGCCATGTAGGCACCGCTCAGGGTGAGTTTGGCGCCCGTGAAACCGGTGTCCGCCAGCTGGTGGGCCGGGTGGCAGAAACCATCCGCGACTGGGGTATCACCGGCGGCTATTTCGCCACCCCCGAAGACGCAGCGATCTTTCACGACGAGCTGGTCCACTTGCTGATTACCCAGAAAGCGGCCTTCAACTCGCCCGTCTGGTTCAATGTAGGCTGCGATCGGCTGGAGCCCAATTCGGACGCCCAAAACTGGCACTGGAATTCCCACACCTGTGCGGTTGAGTTCTCCGTCACCGGCTACCGCAGTCCGCAGTGCTCCGCCTGCTTCATCAACTCGGTGGATGACTCGCTGGACTCCATCCTGACCTCTGGCCAAAACCGAGGGCATGCTCTTCAAGTGGGGCTCGGGGACCGGGACCAATCTATCCAGCATCCGCGGATCCATGGAAACCCTCTCCGGCGGCGGCACCGCCAGCGGTCCGCTCAGCTTCATGCGCGGCTTCGATGCCTTTGCCGGCGTCATCAAGTCCGGCGGTAAGACCCGCCGCGCGGCCAAGATGGTCATTCTCAACGTCGACCATCCGGATATCGCCGACTTCATCGAGTGCAAGGCCAAGGAAGAGGTCAAGGCCTGGACCTTGATGCAGGCCGGCTATGACGGCTCGGGTCCGGACTCAGAAGCCTACAGCTCCATCTTTTTCCAGAATGCCAACAACTCCGTCCGGGTGACCGACGAGTTCATGCGCGCCGTCGAGCGGGATGCGGAATTCACCACCCGTACCGTGAAAGACGGCGAGCCGGTCAAAACCTTCAAGGCCCGCGACCTGATGCGGAAAATTGCCGAAGCTACCTGGCAGTGCGGCGACCCCGGCATGCAGTACGACACCACCATCAACAAGTGGCACACGTCGAAGAACTCCGGGCCGCATCAATGCCTCGAATCCTTGCTCCGAGTACATGTTCCTGGATGACTCGGCGTGCAACCTGGCCAGCTTCAATCTGCTCAAGTTCGTCACCCCAGCGGGCAACTTTGATGTGGATGCCTATCGCCATGCCATCGACATCATGATCACGGCCATGGATATCCTGGTGGACAACTCCGGCTACCCAACCGAATCGATCGTGCGCAATTCCCACGATTACCGTCCGTTGGGGCTCGGTTACGCCAACCTGGGTGCCCTGCTGATGGCCTTCGGCCTGCCTTATGACAGCGATGCCGGCCGGGATTTCGCTGCCGCGCTCACCGCCATCATGTGCGGTCAGGCTTACCTGCAGTCTTCGGTCCTGGCGGAAAAGGCTCCAGCCCTTATATCCGCGACCTCGCTCTGCCAGCAGGCACAATACGCCCACGGCGGCCTGGCGCAGCGCGGCGGTGCTTGCCCGGGTTTCTATGTCAACCGCGAGCCGTTTCTCGATGTCATCCGCATGCACCGCGCCGAAGTAAACAAGATCGGCCATGCCAATTCGACCGAGCCCTTCACCACTCCCCAGTTGGCTTCTCTCATCGAGGCCAGCAAGGATTGCTGGGACCAGGCCCTGGCCCACGGCGAGCAGCACGGCTACCGCAATTCCCAGGTCACCGTGCTCGCACCCACCGGCACCATCGGCTTCATGATGGACTGCGACACCACCGGCATTGAGCCCGATCTGGCCCTCGTCAAGTACAAGAAACTGGTGGGCGGGGGAATGATCAAAATCGTCAACAACACCGTGCCCGTCGCCCTGTTCAAACTGGGATACACCGACGCCCAGGTGGATTCGATTGTCAGCTACATCGACTCGACCGGCACCATCGAAGGTGCGCCCGGCATCAAGCCTGAGCATCTCGCAGTGTTTGATTGCAGCTTCAAGCCCAGCAAGGGAACGCGCTCCATCCACTCCTCCGGTCATATCAAGATGATGGCCGCGGCCCAGCCGTTCCTTTCCGGAGCCATCTCCAAAACCGTCAACCTGCCCCACGACGCGACCCTGGATGACATCATTCAGGCCTATACCGAGTCCTGGCGCCTCGGTCTCAAAGCAGTGGCCATCTACCGCGACGGATCCAAAGGTGCGCAACCGCTTAACGTCTCCGACGGCAATAAGGCCAAGGTCATCAAGAACGCTTTGGACGGTGAGGTCGACGTGGACACAGCTGCCAGTGAAGCTGCAGATCGTGTCCTTACCGCCATGGCACAGGGCAACACCAGCTCTCTCTCCGAGGACCTGCGGCTGCTGGAGGGCAAGGTATCGGCCCGGCTGGAAGTCACGGCCAATTCGGTGGTGACGGCGGCCAATGCCTTCACTGCATCCGTCGCCAACGCCCTAAGCCTGGGCCAGGCGGCCGCGTTGCGCGAAGAGCCGGAGACGACCCAGGGACCGCCCCGTGCCGTGCGTCATCGCCTGCCGGAGGAGCGCGCCTCCCTCACCCACAAATTTTCCATCGCGGGACACGAGGGCTATATCACCGTAGGCCTCTACCCGAATGGACAACCGGGTGAGATCTTCATCAAGATGGCCAAAGAGGGTTCCACTGTCTCCGGGCTCATGGACTCCTTTGCCACCGCGGTTTCGCTCTCGCTGCAGCACGGCGTCCCGCTCAAGGTACTGTGCGAGAAGTTCGCCCACACTCGCTTCGAGCCCTCCGGCTGGACTGGCAACGAACAGATCGGCTTTGCCAAGTCCATCATGGATTACATCTTCCGCTGGCTCCAGTTGCGCTTCCTGTCCGGACATCAGTTGAGTCTGTTCTCCGGTCTGGCTGCTGGAGTTCAACGCCCGGTGGATGAGCCGTTACACGAAACCACTCCTCCCGCCGGCGGCCTTCTTCCTGAAACCAGTCAGGGTGGCGCCAGTGGAAGCATAGAAGACCGCGGGCTCTACGGAGCGCCCGAGACTCGCAGGAGTGGCGGGGCCATCTTTCACGCCGCCGACGCCATGAAGGAGTACCTCGACATGGGCGACGCGCCCAGTTGCCATACCTGCGGAGCCATCATGGTCCGCAACGGCAGCTGTTACCGATGCATGAGCTGCGGCTCGACCAGCGGCTGCAGCTAAAACCCTCTCCTTACCAACCGGCAGCGGATCCATTCACCGCTGCCGCGGGGGTGGAGGAAAAGAAGTTTCCTGATAATCCGCTCTTTCACTCACACTAACTCTGAACGGGTGCCCCATGTTCGCACCAGCGTACGTGGGTTAAGAAAGAGGGGGCGACCCGGATTTCCTGCTAGAGGCACTAGCAAGAGCCACGTGTGCGGCTTTCATTAAGGAAAGCCGCATGAAGTTCCGCAGAGCTAAATAAAGCTGACAGGAAATCCGGGGGAAGCCCCATCAAAGGTCTGTCTTTCTATCTCCCGCAAGTGGAGTGTTTTTTCTTGAAGGCGCACCTGCGTCGGCACGGGTATGGCGCCGGCACGACCCAACAGAAGATCGCGCACCGCGGTATGGATACGCCCGACGGCTGTGCGCCGGTAATCCCAGCGTGGATCTCCGTCAGGATGCTCGACCACCATGGTCGCGTTGGCTTCAAAAAGCAAAATCTCGCCCGCCTCATTGAGCCCGAAGTCGATGCCGCCATAGTCCAGGCCCAGCACTGCCGCCAACCCCTGGAGCGCGGCCATTGCCTTTGCACCCAGCACATTCGCCATATCCGCCAGAAAGTTTGCTTCCTCTCGACGATGGTCCTCGCGGTCTCGCATGTCAGCGCTGAAGTAGTGAATCTTCCAGTCTCTTGAGATCGCCAGGTGCAGCGGATAAAGTTCTCCGTTAACGATCATGACCCGATACTTACGCGCGCATCCGTCAGCGCCCCGGGCATCCAGATACTCTATCGCCATGACTGTGGCTGCGGGATCTCCGGCTCCAGGCAAGCCCGCCACGGCGGGGCCCAGCGTCGCTGCCGAGTTCACAAGCACAAAGTGTTGACCCATGTGGAAGCCCGGCGTACGCAAAAGCAGGGGGAAGGTGAAGCCGGCGAGTGCTGCTGGCCCGTTCTCTCCGCCCAGCAGGGAATGAGAAAACGTCACCGTAACAGGAGCTTTTATCCCTGGAAGCTTGCCTAGGCGGCGGGCATTCTCGCATCGGCGGCTAGCCAGGACCGCGGCCGGAAGGTTTACCACCGGCGCCGAAGTCAACGCCAGCAGAGACTCCGCCGCGACCAGTGCCCCAGAGGCCACGTCCGCATCGCCAATACCGTTGACGACCAATTGGTGCGCCGGCAGCGGAGTCTCCCGGTCATGGAAGTCCGCAACCACCACATACGTTTGAAACACCTGGTCGTCGAGCAACTTTTCCAGCGGTGTGTTCCCGCCGGTTGAGGAAACCAGCAGCAGCACCGCAACCGGTTCTGCGTCGCCCCGGAACCGGGATAGAAAAATGGTTTTTTGTCGAAAACCCTTCTCCTGGTGCCATTTCGCAAGCTCCCACTCGCCCAGCCGGGTAAGGGCGTAGTACATGCCTGCATGCGCCTGGGGCAACTCAGGGTCAATGCGCAGCGCCGCTTGATAGTGCAAACGCGCTGCCCCAGCGTCGCCCATTTCCAGCAGCACACTCCCTAGATTCGCCAGCAAGGCCGGGTCGTCGGGGTAATATTTGACCCCCTCGGCATATACCATGTGAGCTGCCTTGTGATGCCCCATGCTCGCCAGCAGCCGTCCGAGCGCAAACAGATTTTCACGCTGGGTGGGATCGAGTTCAATCACCCGCAGGTGATCGCTTCTGGCTTCGAGGTTGCGTCCCATTTCAGCCAGCAAGCTCGCTCGTCGAACCCGCAATGCAATTTCCTCTTCCTTCACCAGATTGCTTGGCTCGCTCAGTTTTGCATCAAGCAGCTGTATCGCCCTATGGCGCTCGAGCCACGGCTGCCACTTCTCTCGTTCTGCGTGCGTCCGGGCAGCCGACAAAGCGCGCCCCTCCGCCAGCGTCGCGGCTACTAAAATATCCATTTCGGTCTGGCTGGTGCGATGGTTCACAATGGCTGCGCGAATCCAAAGGCAGCCTCGAATGGTAGTCGTCGACGGCGCGACCATACCCGCCTCCTGCAGCCTGATCACTATCTCGCGATTGCCATCATCAGAAAGGCTCGCGAGACGGTAGCGAAAGCACACAATGTTCAGTTCAACCCGCGCCATTAGCTCGAGTTCTGTTGCGGCCAAAATGCAGGTCTCCAAATACCGGGCGAGCTCACAGCTGCGCTCAATGACAGCGCCGATCGCGTTCAGGCCATAGACCTTGAGCGTGGCCCAGGTTTTCAAAACACGAAACCCGCGCGAGAGATCGGGACCCAGGTCGCAGGGCCATGGGGAGCCGGCAGACATCCCCCGATCTTCCCGCACCAGGTAGGAGCAGGATGAGGAGAACGCCTCCCGCTGTCGCTCGCCGTCGCGCACCAGAATGAAACCAGCGTCGTAGGGAACCTGGGCCCATTTGTGGAAGTCGAACGCCAGCGAGTCGGCTTGCTCAATCCCTTTCAGTCGCGGCGCCAACTCCGGCGCCAACATTGCCAGCGCGCCGTATGCTCCGTCTACGTGAAACCAGAGTTGAGACTCTGCGCAAAGCTGCGCGATCGCTGCCAGGTCGTCGATGGCCCCGGTGTCCACTGTGCCGGCGTTGCCGGCAACCAGAAAGGGAGTGAAACCCCGCTCGCGATCTGCGACTATCGCCTGCTCCAGAGCCGTAATATCCATCCGTTGCCGGCTGTCAATTGCAATCAACCGCAGATGCTCGCTACCCAACCCCGCGAAGTCGAGCGCCCGCCCTATGCTTCCATGCGCTGCCATCGAAGCATAGGCGGTCAGCGGCTGAGCGGGGCCGATCCCGTGGCGGCGAACCTGGCTGCCCAACCTCCAATCACGCGCGATCAATACAGCCAGGCTGTTTGCCATCGAAGTACCGGTGACAAACAGCCCGCTCGCTGTAGTCGGGAAATTGAAAAGAACGCGCATCCACTCGACGACCTGCTTCTCGACTTCAAGAGGGATTTGGTCCCGGCCGCCGGTGTTGGCGTTGAGGCCTGCCGCAAGCATCTCCGCCAACATCCCTACAGGAGTTCCGCCGCCCTGCACCCATCCCAGAAACCCTGGATGGCCATTGCGGGATGCGTAGGGAAGGATGGAAGTCATGAACTCTTGATGGACGTCTTCCAATGATGTGGGTTGGATTGGAAGAGCCGCGCGAAAGCGCTCACGCACCTCGTCTGGGATCACTTGCCAAACGGGATAATCGCGAATGTTCTCCATGTAACCGAACATGTCGTCGAGCATCCGGTGAGCTTGCCGGCGAAATTCGGTCCAGTCATCCGGGTCGAGTGATCCCAACAATGTCGGTCGATTATTCATACCCATTCCAAAAAGCAATTAGGATGCCAGTTCAACGATCGGTGCCAGGGATGCCAGTGTGGGTTCCGGAAAGGGACAGTATGTGCATCAAAGAAGCAGTTTGCAACCATAGCGGACAGCTATCGTAGCAAATTCGCTCAGAGAATCGCTGCGCCACCATCGCGGCTTTTGTCTTCTCATAGTTGTCTCATCTTTAGTTGGAGTGCGCTGCAACTATACGGCTATGCAGCGGGACCTCACTGGGCCGAAACACTGGATAGCACCTTTTCCCTGAGTGTTGTTTCCTGCTCCTGCTCACCTGTTCGGAGTGAACGAAATGAAAGGTCGTATATGAAAAAGATCTCGAATTCGCGCCAGGCAACGATGGACGACATCTACTACGTGAGTGCTGTTGACGTTGCAGACAAGATCATTGACCGCATGCGGCGCGGTTTGGATCCGCTGCTGTTTGCGGACTCCTCTTTGGTGCTTTTCTCATTAGCCACGTCGTTGAGGACGAGATCCCGGCCCAAGTCCGATTAATTTACGCGGCATGCCCGGAGATCATCGGATCTCCCCAGAAGGGTATTCTGTTCTACAACCGCCGTAATTAAAAGATCCGGGTGTTTATCCCGATGAGTCTCTTGAGGAAAACAACATGAAGTTCACGATTACTGAGGAAGCACCGTTTTGTCCGGCATGCGATACGCGGCTGAATATCCCCGGCCTCCAGCGGTGTAACTCCTGCGGAATAGAGTGCTATCTCGAGATCAACGAGACCGATCACGCCGATCAGAGGATGCGTCTATTGCTAAGTTGGGGCGTGGTTTTGAAAGAAACCTGGACCGCGGAAGCAGGGGCCGGCCGCTGGTAACGGTTTGGGAAATCGGCTTCAGGGCCTGGACCGTCCCACAAGCAGACGTCCTCTTCCTGCTTCTCGCACAGAAGGCACGCTCAGAAGTTGTCTGGCAATCCCCGGCTTGTTGTATCGGCAATCTCTTGTAATGTCTGATAGATTTTCGCCGATGAGCAAATGCAGGGGAGGAAACTGTTATGCACCAACAAATTCTTTGCCGATGCGCCATCAATAGCGACTTACTTTTCTACAACTGCACTCGAGGTCACCGAGGCCTTCTCTGTGGTCATTGCCTTCGCACCGGCTACGTAAGCGAGTGTCCAGTATGCTTTTCCGTGCTGACCGTCGAAGCGTCGGAGCCTCGTTACGCCGGCGCATCGCTCTCGCCAACTCGCCCGGATTTTTCCCGAACCAGGTAATCCTTTCTATCTGGAGAGAGGTAAGCAAGTCTGCGGTGCCTCTCCACCCGTAAATGAGGTTCTGAGGTCCAGACGTCGGCGCCTTACCCTCGTCCTGAAATGACGAAGCTCATCGTCGGCCAGACATTATTGTGCACTGAGGGGCGATGGTTCCTCAGTACGCCGCGACACAGCAACCAGGCATCCACACCCCGGTATCGGGCAACTGGTGTTCTGATCAGCGCAGTCCGGTTCAATACACACCCGTGTGGAGTGGCCCCTGAGGCATATTGCGCTGCCAAGCCGGCCTGCAGGGTGTTCCTTGCAAACCCAAACTAGCATAGGTTGTACCTCTATGGGGCCTATCGACTATTGCCAGGAAAACATGCGTCGCTACCAAATTGACCAGCGCCTGAACAACCCAGTCAATCAGAGCTGATGAACCCCAATCTCAGAAGGCGTGAACTTGGCAACTCCCAAACGCCACCCGTCTCATTTCTCTCTCGGAGAGAATTCATCTCAAGGACGGAGTAAGAATCGCCGATAGAGGAGTTGTCTGGACCGGGTCAATTCTTAGAGTCATTGACTGGTTATCAGAGAGAGTGTGATGTTCACCGGACAATTGAGCTGGACTGATGCATCCGACCGTGCAACGCAATTGGCGCCACCCAATGTTGTCAATCGAGATGGCTCCGGAGCTGCGTTCGCGCTCCTATTTACAGAGGTTCTTGCCATTACAGACGAACTTGGCGATGAGGCCGGCCAATCCGGGCTCACCCCGGAGTTCGACAACTACGGCGGCCCCTCATTAGCGAGCGGTCCTGCGTTTGGCAGTCGCTTGCTGTCACTGTCAAGCGCAGCTTGCCTCACGCTGCCTGCTCAGATGATGAACAATTCAGTTTGCGTTCCTGACGTCGACCCTAACCTTACAGCGCCAAATTTACCCGCAGGACTGAATCGGGAGAAGCTTGCCAGTTGGATGGATGCGCACGCCCTCGCTTACTCCAGTCATCACTGTGCCCTGTTTTGCCGCCTGGGAATGGAGGCTGCCGGGATGAGTACTGCGGACCGCCCGCTATCGGGGGATGCTGCAGACTATGGTCCCTTCCTACTCAGACACGGAGCCCACGTGGTGCCGCTCAATTCGTACACTCCACAAGTGGGCGACACAGTGATCTTCGATAAGACCGCCCAACACCCAAATGGCCACATGGAAATGTATGACGGCCACCATTGGGTATCCGATTTTATGCAACACAGCTTCTCTCCGTATCGCGATGCCGCCAGTACTCCCTCTTTCACCATCTATCGTCTTACCTGAAGATTTCGCCGCGCGTAGATACGCACTCAAGATAGCGCATCCATCCTGGAAGGAGGTCAAATGGATCCTGAAATCAGGTACCCGCGGCTCTCTGAGGCTGCAAAGGATGGGATATTGCGTCTCGATCCACAAACAGGAATCATTACGGATGCGGGGCCTTCAGAACAACGGCTGCGACAGACACACAAAATGGAGGCCTTGGGCCAACTAGCCGGCGGTTTAGCGCACGACTTTAATAATTTACTTGGAGTCATCCTCGGGTATTGCGAGATCCTGGAAGAGCAGCCGGACTTGCCCGGACCAACCCGCACAATGATTCTGGAAATCCACAATGCGGGCGCCTCCGCCAAAAATCTCACCCAACGTCTACTTGCATTCAGCCGCCGGCAGGTGTTGGAGCCGGTGGCCCTGGACCTGAATGAAACCGTCCGTCGGATGCAGATCATGTTGAATCGACTGATCGGTGATGACGTTGCGCTGACCAGCACGCTCTGCCCCGATCTGGGAACCATCAACGCCGATCCGAGCCAGGTGGAACAGGTGCTTATGAACCTGGTCATCAACGCTCGCGACGCGATGCCCAAAGGTGGAAAGATTTCCGTCGTAACCGCTAATGTCGAGATCGATGAGGCCCATGCCCGGCAACCTCCGTTTAGCGGCCCTGGCCAATATGTCAGGCTCACTGTGAGCGACACGGGAACCGGAATGGATGCTGAAACCCAATCCCATATATTCGAACCTTTCTTCAGTACCAAGGCTCCCGGGCGAGGAACCGGCCTTGGCTTGTCCACCGTTTTCGGCATTGTCAATCAAAGTGGCGGGGCCATCGCCGTTTATAGCGAATTAAACCACGGAACGACATTCAAGATTTATTTTCACCGTCACGACGAACCCGCGGTCACCACGCTGCCCGCCACAAAGAAGACAGTGCGGGGGGGGCATGGAGACTATCCTGCTGGTAGACGATGCCCCTGCCTTGCGCCGGCTCACCCGGCGGCTGCTCCAGGACTGCGGATACACCGTGCTCGAATCAGGTGACCCTGCCGAAGCTCTGCGCATTGCAGCAGAGTACCCCGGAGCGCTCCCACTCATGATTACAGATGTGGTCATGCCTGGGTTTAGTGGTTCTGTCCTTGCCGAAAAACTTGCCACCTCCAGGCCGGAGACGAGAGTTCTTTATGCGTCCGGATATAGCGATGAAGCGGTCATCCCTTCGCGTATGCCCGGACAGCACTATGCGTTTCTCGAGAAGCCCTTCACGCGCGAAGATCTTCTGCGAAAAGTGCGTGACCTTCTGGACTCATCACCGCAAACCAATGTCTCATCTCCAGCTGCGGCGCCTGTAGGCACGTAGAGTCTGCTTAGCCCCTGAGAGAGGATCTTCTCGCAATTTCTCATCCACACACAGACTCTTCGGCCGAGCCAGGAGAACAAAGATTGTGTCCGCCATGCACCTGAATCCCGGGGTTGCAGACGCAATTTTGATGGGGCGAACTCTGATTTCTTAGTTCGGGCGCACAGCTCGCATCAGCTAGCGCCCTGCTTTGGGGTTTCTTGACCCACCACTCAATGGGAGCCCAAAGGCTGCCGATACAGGAGAAGCAGGGGTCTGGCTCCTCGCATGCCGATCCGCTGCCTCTTGGCTCGACTGCGGCCTGACAAGACGTACGGCTCGAATGGGACGGAATAGCGAATGTTTTCGATCATTGGGATATTACTTGTATTCGCCTGCGTCATCGCTGGTTTCCTCATGGAGAAGGGCAAGCTTGCCGTCCTCGTCCAGCCCGCCGAGTTGGTTACGATTGGCGGTGCGGCGATTGGGACCATCCTGGCGGCAAACCCAATGTACATCCTGAAGAAGCTCGTGGGCGGTCTCATGAGTGTCATCAAAGGCTCGCCATTTTCGAAACAGCGATATGTAGACACCCTCAAGATGTTGTTCGATCTCTTCGCCAAGTCTCGCAAAGAGGGTGCAATCGCCATTGAAAGTGATGTGGAAGACCCGGAAAAAAGTCCCATATTTTCCCGCTACCCGGCGTTCCTTGGAGACCATCATGCTCGAGACTTCGTATGCGACACCATGCGCATGGCAATCACCGGCGGCGTAAACCCGTTTGATGTAGACCAGATGATGGAGCTTGATATGGACAGCCATCATCATTCAGAGAGCCAGCCGAACCAGGCATTGACCAGTGTCGCGGATGCATTGCCGGGCTTGGGGATCGTCGCCGCAGTGCTTGGCGTGGTGGTCACCATGGGGTCGCTCGGCGGTCCGCCGGAAGAAATCGGCCACAAAGTGGCTGCGGCGCTGGTCGGCACCTTCCTGGGCATCTTGCTTTGCTACGGAGTGTTCGGGCCGCTAGCCTCGAATATGTCGAAGACTGTGGACGAAGAACACAGCTTCTACTCCGTGCTCCGGGTCGTGATGCTCGCTTTTATCAAGGGTACTTCTCCGATCATGGCGGTTGAAATCGGTCGTCGCGCTATCCCCGGGCACGCTCGTCCCAGCTTTGCCGAAGTAGAGAAAGCTTGCAGAGAGAAAGCCGGAGAGGCCGCGGTTGCTGGAGCCGCATAAGAAAAAACCATGGCGGACGAACAACCCATCATCATCAAGAAGAAGGGAGGCCATGGCGGCCACCACGGCGGGGCCTGGAAAGTTGCATATGCCGATTTTGTTACTGCCATGATGGCGCTTTTTATCGTCCTCTGGTTGATGAATACCAGCAAGCCCGTGCAGCACGCCATCAGTGGATACTTCCGCGACCCTAGGGGCACGGCAGAGAAGAAGGGAACAGGGCTGGGTGGAGAGGGACAAACAGCCATTCCCATCGCCAAAAAGCAAGACTTGGCGAAGTTAAAGGAAGACCTGATGAGGGCCATGGAAAGCATGCCGAACTACGACAAACTCAAAAGCCAAATCGAGATGACTATCACCCCGGAAGGGTTAAAAATCGAAATGCTGGAAAATCCGCAGGGAACCTTCTTCGAGAACGGAAAGGCGCAGCCTACTCCGGCTCTGCAAGGCCTGCTACAGGTACTGTCGGTTGAAATAGGCAAGTTACCAAACTCGCTGTTAATTGAGGGGCACACTGATTCCAGGCCCTTTTCCACCTCCCTGAGCTACGGCAATTGGGAATTGTCGACCGACCGCGCAAATATGTCCCGGCGACTGATGCAGAGCCGCGGCGTGCGGCCGGATCAGGTTGCGCAGGTGCGTGGTTACGCCGATCAGAGTCTGCGCAAGCCGCTCCAACCGCAGGACGCTTCCAACCGCAGGATCACTTTGATCATTCAAAACCTCGGCAAACCCGAACAGCAACCCGGATTTATCAGCAATGGCTCCTTACCGCCTATTGAGCCGAACGCCGCACCCGCGCCGCCCGCGAAAGTACCTCCGGCAACTGCTAAGGAGTCGAAACCAGTGAAGTAGCAGATTAAACAATTTCAAATGGAAGCAATAAACTCGATCGTCATCCTGCGTTCCCACGATGTTTGAAAAAGGAAAAAAAGCCCAACCTGGCGCTTCTCGATATAGGCCACTTGGGCGCGGACCTCGAGCACACCTGTTGGAGGGCGAAGAATGAGTAACCCGGAGCTACCGACTGTAATCGGATCATCAAACTCGGCGCGGATGCCGGCCTCGCTTACATCCTTGCAGAGGCCCCGGAGTTGTGCACCACCGCTTGAAAATTCAACCTGGAAGCCGGTTTTCATGCGCGGCTCTCGATATACAAATGTACGGATGATGTCCACGGCTCTCATTCCGGTCCTTCGTACTTATCGGCCGCAAATCCGATTCTTTCAGTGAGCTCCCCCGATCGCATTGCCGGTGGGCCTCAGGATACGGAGGACTCTTTAGCCGCGGCAGACAAACCTGCCCGTGGTAGCTCCAATGGTTCGAATTCATCCAGTATCCTGATCGTCGAAGACGATGTTTCTCTGGGCAAGTTTCTCAGTCGCGCTCTCAAGCTCAAGCTCTTTGCCGTCGAAATTACTCTCGATGGTGAGGCAGCTTGGGAAGCCTTGCAAAATTCGCATTACGATCTGGTCATTCTCGATCTGAACCTACCCAAAATGGATGGGATGGCGCTGCTGGCGCGTGTGCGTCAGATCCGGCCCGGACTGCGCATGCTGGTGTTGACGGCGAGGAATCGTACCGAGGATCTGGTGCTGGCGCTCGAGCAAGGCGCCGACGATTGTCTGATCAAGCCTTTCTCGTTTCTGGAACTGCTGGCACGAGTCCGCGGCCTGCTGCGGCGCGGTGCTGGTCTTCCGCTGAATTCATCAAAGATCGGCGATTTGTGCATCAACCGGGAGGAACACCGGGTAATGCGCGGTGAGCGATTGATCGATTTGACGCCGCGTGAGTTCGCCATACTTGAGTGCCTGATGAATAACGCCGGTAAGGCCGTCTCACGCGTAACCCTCATGCGAGAAGTATGGAATATCCCCTTCGATCCCACCACCAATGTTGTCGACGTATACATGAAGTACTTGCGAGACAAAATAGACATCGAGGGGGAAGTAAAGCTGGTTCGCACCGTTCGTGGCATTGGGTACGCCTTGAGAAATGATTAAAATGACCAGCGACCGCGGCTTTCCAGAACCCTCAACGCCGAGCCCGGCATTAGAAAGTCTGTGCTCCAATTTGTCCCAAGGCATCCATGCGGCCGCACAGCCACTTACCATCCTCCTGGCCAGCCTTAGCAAGGCTCATACTGACCGGATGAGCACCGAAGAGCTGCGCGAACTCACTGCGAGTTCGTCGGAGGAGGTTCAGCGGGTGTGCACTCTCTTCAGCTATCTACAGGAACTGGTAGTCGCTGAGAGCATCAAACCAAAATTATCCGCAACCGCAATTCTGCCTTTGCTCGGGTCGGCGGTCGAAGGAGTCCAGCTCCTTTTCCACCAACAAGGGATGATCCTTAGTTCGACTGCGCCTGCGACCTGCCCTCTTGTCCTCATTAATGGACCCAGAACTCTTCGCGCTCTTTCGAGCGTGCTCTTGACTGTCCATGCTCTATCGAGCGCCGGGAACCACGTGGAGATGATTGCCTCCACTTCTGCCCACGGCATGCAAATAGTCATAAGAAATTTGAACTTATCTCTTGCCTCAACGAGTGCGGAAGCAAGACTCAGCATGGCCGCGGCCGAGGCGAACATCCGCAGCCAGCAGGCCGGTTTCGTATTTAGCCAGCGGCCGTTCCAAGTACTGATTGATCTGCCCAAGGCGCCCCTGGTCCATTAACTTATGAGTGCGCCCCCAACCCCGAAGATTCGTGTGGAGGAGGGTCACACCATCGGCGTCTTGCTGGTGAGCCCTAACAGCAGGCTTCGCCTTCAACTGCGAGAGAAGCTGCGTCAGCCACGCTGGAATTTGACGGAAGCAGCCGGCGGCGCAGAGGCACTTGAGTGTCTGCACGAAATGATCAGTGAGATTCTTCTCCTCGATCCGCTGCTTCCCGACCTTGAGTCCAGCGAATTCAGCGCCATGGTCCGTGAGCAGTTCCCTAGTGTTCAGATCCTCACCGTGAATTCTCATACCGGGCAGCTTGTTTTGGGCGCTTCCTCGCCCACCGCGTTATCTGCCCAGCTGACTGAGGTGCTTTACTGCGCCGGCGTTGCTCCGTCCAACTCAACCTCTCCGGTGCAACTTCGTCGCGCCCTGCCAGGAATTGACGGGCAAACCGGTACTCGGGGTATTCGCGGCATGGTGGGAGACACAGCATCGATGCAGCGAGTTTATGAACTCACCAATATGGTCGCTCGCCGGGATACGACTGTCCTCGTGACCGGGGAAAGCGGCACTGGCAAGGACCTGGTGGCGCAAGCAATTCATCTGATAAGTCCGCGCCAGAAGCAGCCGCTCGTGGTGATCAATTGCGCTGCGATTCCTGAACCGCTGCTCGAAGCCGAATTGTTCGGCTATGTGAAGGGTTCTTTTACCGGTGCAGTGCAATCCCGCATAGGCCGCATTCATGCGGCCCATGGGGGAACCCTCTTCCTCGACGAGATCGGTGACATGCCGTTATCGTTGCAAAGCAAAATCCTGCGTTTTCTGGAGCAGGGTGAAGTGCAGAGGATTGGAGGCAACGACAATCTGAAGGTGGATGTGCGGGTAGTGGCTGCCACCAACGCTGACCTCGTCGACCTGGTGAGGCAACATCTCTTTCGCGAGGACCTGTATTATCGCCTCGCTATCTTTCCCATAAAGCTGCCCCCTTTGCGCGAGCGCCTTGGGGACATCGAAAAGCTCGCCCAAAACTTTCTCGCCAAATTCTGTCCGGGCGTAAACCTCAGTCCGGAAGCGATCGAAGCTCTGCGCTGCCACCACTGGCCGGGCAACGTGCGCGAGCTGAGAAACGTAGTCGAGCGCGCCAGCATCTTTGTCGGTGGTGAACGCGAGATCCTGCCCCAGCACATTCTTATTTGAATCTGTTGGGAGGTCTGTCTTTTCGTTGCGCGGGCACCCGAGCATTGGTGCCCGATCCCGACCTGCGCGAGGGGCGAAGCCCCACCACAGCCGTCGTTCCCCCAAACCCAAAACCAAATTGGCCCTCGCCGTGCTAAATAACCAGGCAGATGTCTGCTTCTCATCCTTTACCAATGAACGCTTCGCTCACAGATGACCACAGCGTCGGGCAAGCAGAAAGCGCCGTGGCACTCGCCAGCGCGTTTTCAGAATTCATCTCCGCCTCCGCTCGACTGGAGAACTCCTACCGCCACTTACAGCAGGAGGTGTACGAGCTTCGTCAGGAGCTATCTGCGCGCAACGCGGCTTTGACCACCAGCATGGCGGAAAACGAACGTATGCGGCGCGATCTGCAACAGATTGTTGACTCAATGCCCTGTGGCGTCCTGGTCCTCGATGGCAAGGGCGACATCTCGATGATTAATCCCGAGAGCGGACGGCTGCTGGGACTCGAAGGGACGCACTTCCTGGCGGCGCCGCAATCAAACCTGCGGCAAATCTCGGCCTTCACCGGCATCAACCTCGAATCCTCCTTTGAAAGTGCGTCCCACAATGACACTGGACAGGAATTCTGCGTTCACCAGCCTTCAGGAAAACGTTGGCTGGAGGTTCGTAATCGGCCGCTCTTCCATCATTCCGACAAAGCAGGCAAGCCTGATCAGACGATTGTCATTTTGCGTGACATAACCTCTCAGAGACGAGCCGAACAGGAACGGGAAGCGGCCCGCACGGCCATGGCCCTGGCAGAAATTACAACCGTTCTCGCCCATGAAATTAGAAATCCATTAGCCAGCCTGGAGCTATTTGCCGGCTTGATCGAGAACGACGAAGGCCACCGCCAGCAATGGATCTCGAATCTGCGCGTTGGCATACGCACGCTTTCCGGGACTGTAAACAATGTTTTGAGCTTCCACGGTTCCGGTTTACTAAAACTCGCTCCCGTGTCCTTGCCTGCCATAGTCGGCAACGCGCTCCAGTTCCTACTGCCTCTCGCTCACCAGGCTGCAGTTTCGTTGGACTGGCTCGCATGTCCACAAGAAAGTCTGGTCATGGGTAACGAAAGCGCGCTGCAGCAGGTAGTCCTCAACCTGGTTTCGAATGCCATCCGCCACACCCCTGCGGGCGGCAGCGTCACCGTTCGGCTGCGCGGCGAACACAGTACCGTAGAACGTGAGACTCACGTCACAGTCGAATTCTCCGACACCGGTTGCGGCATTCGGTCTGACCAGATCGACCATATCTTCTAGCCCGGCTTCAGCGGAAGCGGAGACACCTCCGGATTGGGTCTGGCGGTTTGCGCGCGCATCATGAAACAGCATGGTGGCCACATTTCTGCTTCCAACCAGGCCCATGCCGGGGCTCGATTTGCTCTTTCTCTCCCCCTACTTCAACTGGACGTGCGCACCGCATGAGTGCCATCTCTCAAAATCGCAGCAACTCCTCCGTATTGATAGTTGACGACGAGCCGGGCATGCGCACGGCGCTCGAGGCCAATTTCCTCCTTCACGGATGGCGCGTGGAGACAGCAACCGGCGTTCATGACGCCGCCAGGGCGATCGGAAACAAGACCTTTGACCTGGTCGTGAGCGACATCCGCATGCGTGATGGCGATGGGTTTGAAGTGCTGTGCTCCGTGCTCAAAAACTCGCCTGCCACCGCCGTGATCTTGCTGACAGCATTCGGCAGCGTCCCACAAGCCGTAGAATCCATGCGCAGCGGCGCGTTTGACTATCTAACCAAGCCAATTTCCTTCGAGCAACTCCAGGCCACGGCCGCGCGGGTTATGCGGCGTGTGAGCGAGAAGGCCGCACCCGGCAAACCAGCAAACAACACCGTGACTCCTACAGGAACATCTGCGGGGATTATCGGCCGTTCGCCTTTGCTGCTGCAGACGCTGCAACGCGCACGCGCCGCCGCAGGTACAGATGCCGATGTATTGATAGAAGCCGAAAGTGGTACTGGAAAAGAACTTCTGGCAAGACTCATCCATGAGAGCAGCGGTCGATGCCGCAAGCCCTTCATAGCCGTCAACTGCGCCGCGCTCCCGGAACACCTGCTCGAGAGCGAACTATTCGGCCACGCCAAGGGGGCCTTCACCGGCGCTAACGCCGCCAAAGCTGGCAAATTCGAGCTGGCGGACGGCGGTACCCTGCTGCTTGACGAAATAGGCGAGATGCCGCTCAACCTGCAGCCCAAGCTGCTGCGGGTCCTTCAGGAGCGCGAGTTCGAGCGGCTCGGCGAGACCCGGTCCATTCATGTCAACATCCGTGTCATTGCCACCACCAACGCGTCCCTCGGCGCGATGGTGGAACAAGGCCAGTTCCGCAGCGATCTGTACTACCGGCTGAACGTTATTCCTCTTTCCATCCCTGGTCTTCGCGATCGGATCGAGGATATTCCCGCGCTCGCCAGGCACTTTGCCGATAAATTCGCCACCGAAACTGGCACAGAAACGCCGCTGCTGGATCCCGATTTTGTACAGAAGCTCCAGGAGCATACCTGGCCCGGTAACATTCGCGAACTGGCCAATTTCATGCGTCGGGTGCTTTCCCTCAACCAGGGAGCCAGAATAGATGCGGCATGCTTCCACAAGGAGTTCCGTCCGTTAGGAAAAACTCGAACCGCCGCAACAATGATGCCAGTCCCCGGAACGCCCTATTTCGGTGCTCGAAAAAATTCACTTCGAGAACACGCTCGCACTGGTCCACGGCAACCGCACCCATGCCGCTGAGATGCTGGGTATCAGCCTGCGCACCATGCGCAACAGGATCAAGGAATATGGATTACCACCAAGGAGATACGCATGACACCACTGAACCAATCGGGGCAACCTCGAAAATTATCTAAGACTGGCCGCCACTCGCGAAAAGATCATTTCCTCTAATATGGCCAACATTGACACACCCGGTTACCGTACCCGCGACATCAACTTCGAAAGCGAGCTGAACCGCGCTATGAGCGCAGCCTCATTTCGCACCGCCGAAGGCACTGAAACTCTACAGATGCTTCCCGTAGTTCGACAGATCCAGGGATTAATGGAGCGTCCCGATGGCAACAACGTGAGTCTTGATCTCGAGGGGCTTGAGATGGCTGAGACACAATTGCGTTATGCGCTTGCCATCCAACTCTTAAAGCGTCGATTTTCACAATACGTAAGTGCCATCGATGGAGGAATTAGCGATGAATCTCTTTGACTCATTATCGATCAGTGGCTCAGCTCTGCTGGCTGAACGGGAGCGCTCTGAAGTCATCGCTACCAACATGGCGAACGCCGAGACTACACGCACCGAAGCCGGCGGTCCATATCATCGCAGGGAAGTGGTCTTTGAATCTCATGGGTCCTCCTCTTTCCGGCTGGCCCTCGCACTCAGTAGCCAGTTCAAGGGGCCGCCTTCCGGCAGCGTGCACATCTCTCAGGTCATCGACGATCCCTCGCCTTCCACCATGCGTTATCAGCCAGGCCACCCGACGCAAACAAAGATGGCTACGTCGCCTATCCAGCCGTCAACCCAGCCGCTGAAATGGTAGACCTGATGGGCTCAGTGCGGGCGTACCAATTGAATGCGACTGCGATCGCTGCGGCCAAGCAGATGATCCAGTCCACCATCGACATCCTTAAGAGTTAGCCAGGAGAGCCAGTAACATGACCAGTCTAATTGCGGGCGGCCTCGGCGCCATCGGCAGCATCGGCGCTCTACCGAAATTGCCATCGCTGGCACCGTCGGAAGAGGAGGGCGGCTTCAGCGGTGTCTTATCCAATGCCTTGCACCATGTAAACGAGCTTGCGCGGCGGTGCCGAACAACAGGTGGGCAATTTGCTCAAAGGTGGCAGTGGGGACATGAGCACAGTTATGATCGCAATCGAAAAGGCGGATGTAGCCTTCCAGCTAATGATGCAGGTGCGCAACAAAATTGTGAGCGCCTACCAGGACATCGAAAAAATGCAATTCTAGCGAGCACTGCACAGCCTGGCCGATTACGATTTTCTCGCAATTCACTTTGTTTCCTTAGCCTGCAACCCGATAAGTTCTGGGAACGCAGCGAGACCAAGGACCTATGGCGGCGAAGAACCAGGTAGCAATTGCGAAACCAGCAGCGGGCGGAGCGTCCGTGATAGTTCGCGTGCAGTCTTTCTGGGCGAGCCGCAATTCGCAGCAACGCATTTATCTCGGTGTGGGTCTGGCCCTGACAATCGCCGTCGCGGCTTTTCTGGGGAAGATGGTCGCGACCCCCGAATACAAACTACTGATGTCGGGACTTGAGCCGGCCGATGCCCAGGCCATCACGGCTGAATTAGCGGCAAAAAAAATCCCTTACCTGGTCAGTCCTGACGGAACGTCCGTCACCGTGCCGGCAGACCAGGTCGACGCTGCGCGGCTCGAAATCGCCTCCCAACCACACCGCACAGCGGACGCATCGGCTTTGAGATCTTCGACAAGGTCTCCTGGGGACAAACAGAATTTGACGAGAAAGTGAATTATCAGCGTGCGCTCGAAGGCGAGTTGGAGCGAACCATCCAAACCATGAGCAATGTCAGGAGCGCTCGCGTCCACCTGGTGATGGCGACAGACTCTGTCTTCATGGACCGGGAGCGCGGGGCGAAGGCGTCGGTAACGTTGCGTCTAAAAGGGGGAAGTCTCTCTCGGGCAGAGGTCACGCAAATCTCCCGGCTGGTAGCGGGCGCGGTTGACGAACTGAAGCCGACGGACGTCGTGATCATTGACGCCGACTCCAATCAAACGCTCGGCTTGGGAAGCGGCGCCCCAGACGCCACCGATGGCATCGACCAGGAAATGACACGACGGCTGATCGCTACCCTGGCTCCTGTTGTAGGCGCCGACCGGATGCGTGCATCCGTTAACGTCGAGTTTGAAACCGGCAGCAGTGAAGAGAGTCAGGATAAATATGATCCCGCTGTCAGCGTCACGCTGAACATGCAACGTTCCGAAGAGACCACAGGTCCTGGCGCTGGCGTTGGCGGAGTGCCAGGAACCTCGAGTAATGTAGCCGCCGCCAAGCCAGTGGCACCTTCAAAGCCGGGTGCCCCGGTAACCCCTCCCATAACTCTGGTCAAGGACTTAGCCCAATCGTCGAAGACAGAAAGCGCCACCTACGGTGTTAACCGTACAACCCGGCATCTCATCGAACCCGCCGGGAGCATTCGCCGCATTACTGCCGCAGTGCTGCTCGATGACGCCCTGGAACGCAAGCAGGAAAAAGGCAAATGGGTCGAGACTCATCACAAGAGGACGCCCGAAGAACTCAAGACCATCAGCGAACTTGCCCAGGCAGCCATCGGCTTCAACAGTGCTCGCGGCGATGTCATCAGCGTTCAGAATCTGAGTTTTGACCGGCCCGTGGCGGCCGACATTCCACCCATCACGCTGGCTGATAAGGCGCGCAAGGGAATCAATGAATATTCGGCCATCATTCGCTATGCGGGAATGGCGGTCCTGTTCCTGATGGTCTACATGCTGATGCTTCGACCCATCCAGAAGCGCGCTCTTGCAGCTCCGCCGCCGGCGGCGCTCGCTTCCAGAGTCTCTGTGGACACCGACCCGGCGGCCTTAGAGGCCAATGAACATGCAGCGAGTCTCGCTGCGCGATCCCAGGTTCTCAGAAAACAGCTCGCCGATTTCGTCAAAGCTGAGCCTGAGAGCAGCACCAACGCCGTGCGTGCTTGGCTGAGAGAAGAGGCTCCATGAGCGCTGGGATGGAAAAAATCAAACTCAGCGGCGCACGAAAGGCCGCAATCCTGCTGACAGTTCTCGGCGAGGATACTGCGGCCACCGTATTCCGCAATCTGGACGAGAAAGAATTGCAGCGTGTTGCCGACGAAGTCGCAGGTCTGGGAACCGTACCGGTGGAAGTGTCGCTCCAGGTTTTCGAGGAGTATCAGCGTATTACCCAGGCGCAGGATTTCATCATTCAGGGCGGACACGATCTCGCCCGGCGCCTGTTGATCAAGGCCTTTGGAGAAAACGACGCAGAGAACATTATGCTGCGGTTGACCAAGGCCCGCGAACTCAGCCCCCTGGAATCCTTGCAAAGAGCCGATCCTACAAAATTGGGACGATTTCTCGAAGCGGAACATCCCCAGACCATCGCCCTGATTCTCGGCCAACTAGGCGATCGTCAGGCCTCTGCCCTGTTGATGAGCCTTCCTAATGAAATTCGCTCCGAAGCGGTCAAGAGACTGGCTAGTCTGCGGCGCTTCTCCCCTGAGATGGCTGAAAAAGTTTCCTCCATACTTGCCCAACGGTTGAAGGCCGTCGGAGAGCAGGGTAAGCGCGCTTATTCCGGCTTTCAAAGTGTTGCCGACATCATGAACTGCATCGACACCACCGTAGCTCAGGAAATTCTCGTGGAAATTGAGAATGCGGAGCCGACGCTGGCCATCAGCATCCGCGATCTGATGTTTACCTTCGACGACCTTCTTCAGGTCGGCGAAGCACAGATCCGTGAGCTCATAGGAGCGATTGATAAGAAGATCCTTGCAACTGCACTCAAGGGGACCAATGAGCAATTAAAAAATCACTTTTTCCGCACCATGTCCTCCAGGGCCATCGAAATGCTCAAGGAAGATATTGAGGCCCTCGGACCGGTCCGCAGCAAGGATGTCGTTAAAGCGCAGTCTGACATCGTTGCGATTGCGCGACAGCTGGAGGCTGAGGGCAAAATCGTATTGAAGGGTGAGGCAAATGACGAATATGTCGTCTAGCGCCCAGAGCGGCGATCCGGCCTGTTGTTCCGATTGAACCTTTCTCCTACCCGGATATGGGGGCGCCTGCTTCACCCGTTAGGGAGCCAAGGCTATCCGGGGCAGGGGCGGATGCGGAACGGCAGCAGCCTTCTCCTCCGGCCCTCTCCGCCATCGAGATAAACGAGCTGGTGAACCGTGCTCGCCTTGAGGCGGTGGCTGAAACCGAAGCGCGCCTTAGGACAGAATATGACTCCAGGTCAACCGCAGAAGCCGATAAGATCCGCGAAGCGCTGGATCTGTTTCAAGTGGAAAGGAAAGACTATTTTGTCCGGGTTGAGTCCGAGGTGGTTCATCTCGCCCTCGCCATCTCGGCGAAAATCCTCCATCGCGAAGCTCAGGTCGACCCGATGCTGGTAGCGGCGTTGGTCCGCGTAGCGATCGATAAGCTACATGATGGCTCGATCGTATCGGTGCGTGTTTCGCCCTTGGAGGCAGCGAAGTGGCGCGCCTTCCTCGCCAATCCTCTAAATGGCGCGACCATTGAAGTCGTTGAGGATGCTCATCTCACGGCCATCGATTGCATCCTTGAAACAGATTTGGGATCAGCAAACTTCAGCATCGATGCGCAGATGAAGGAAGTGGAGCAGGGATTTTTTGATCTCTTGGCGCAGAGGCCTGTGGTCAAGTGATTAGTTCGCGGCCGCTGGCTCCCTATTTCGACCGCCTGGAGAGAGGCTCGACTCTTCGCTGGCGAGGACGGGTGTTGCAGGTAGTAGGCAACCTGATTGAGTCCGAAGGGCCTTTCTGTTCCATCGGGGAGTGTTGCGAAATCACCAGTGCGAAGGGTCAGAAGTATTCCGGCGAAGTAATTGGTTTCCGCGGATCGACAATGCTTTCCATGGCTGTCGAGAATCCGCAGGGCATTCGCTACGGGGACCGCATTGTCGCCTGGGGAACTCGGTCATCGATCCGGGTTGGCAGTGACATGCTGGGCCGGGTGATCGACGCCACGGGTGAGGCGCTCGATTCGAAGGGCGAGTATCGAGGAGAAAGATCGGTATGGGTGGATGGGTCGGCGCCGCTGCCGCTTGACCGTGTACCTATCCGCGAGGCGCTCGGCTGCGGCATCCGTGCTCTGGATGGCTTTGTGACCTGCGGACGCGGCCAGCGCCTCGGTATCTTTGGGGGCAGCGGTGTTGGCAAGAGCACGCTGCTTGGAATGATGGCCCGCGGCACCAGCGCCGATATGACGGTGTTGGCGCTGGTCGGGGAACGCGGACGTGAGGTCGGAGAGTTCCTTGAGGTGATCGGTGAAGAGGGGCGAAGGCGATGCGTGGTGGTTGTTTCTACTTCCGATCAGTCCCCTCTCTTGCGATTGCGTGCTGCCCTGGCGGCAACAGCCATCGCAGAGTATTTCGCTGGCGCGGGGAAGAACGTGCTCCTGGTCGTCGATTCGCTGACCCGATTCGCCATGGCACAACGCGAGATCGGTTTGTCGGCCGGCGAGCCGCCCACGGCAAAGGGTTATACGCCCTCGGTGCTGAACGTGCTGGCTCGATTGGTGGAACGGGCAGGTTGCTTCAAAATCGGCAGCATTACTGCCTTTTACACGGTTCTGATGGAAGGCGACGATCAGCAGGACCCGGTCGCCGACACGGTGCGGTCGTTGCTCGACGGGCATGTGATTCTTGACCGAAACCTGGCCATGAGGGGTCACTACCCGGCCATCTCCATGCTCGAGAGTCTGAGCCGTCTGATGCCGAGTATCACCTCCGAAGCCCATATGCAAAAGGCTAAGGCGCTTCGCCTGTTGATGGCTTCCTACATCCGCTCTGAAGACTTGATTCGTATCGGCGCCTATCAAAAGGGCGCCGATCCAACGCTTGACCGGGCAGTCGAAATACTGCCGCAGCTGAACGCCTTCCTGCAGCAGCGGCCGGATCACATTATCCCTTTTGCGACAGTTGTCAAAACTCTTCTGGAGCTCCCGAGCTGATATGGCGTTTAAGTTTCCACTTGCTAGCGTACTTCGCCTCCGCGGAATTGTTGAAGAGCGCGAAGAAGGCATCCTGCAGAAAATCCTTTTCGACATCTCGTCAACCTGCGACGATCTCGAACGCACGGACGCACTGCTTGCGGAGTCAAACGCTTCCCGTCACGCAGACGTCTTCAAATCCTGCATCGGGTTTCAGGTCCATGCTTCTTACGGGCACGTGAAAGAGCTCAAGCAGCGCAGGCAAGACCTCGCAAGCCACATTGAAAAACTCGAACAGGCACGAGATGGGCAACAGATCGTTTACCAGGCGGCTCGGCGAGATCGCGAGATGCTCACCGACATGCTTGAAAAGAAGCGCAGTGCGCACGACGCGGGTGTGAATCTACGCGAGCAGAAGGCCCTGGATGACAACTATAACGCCCGGCGTGGTCGCGGCTGAACCTTGGGTCTTTCGATTGCTCCCCGAGAAAAATCCTAACGTGGAACCCTGCAAGCCGGTAACCTGCACGGGCGAGCGAGTGTGAGACGCCGTGCCATTCCTGATCAAAACCTGGTATGGGTTCAACTCGGCAGCCTTTGCCTAGGCATTATCCGGCAAACTTTGCCGGGTTGGTATAAAGACTCACGAGACGCAAAACCGATTCATGTCCAGGCTACTGACTCTAAGCAGGAAGGTGATCTTGATGGATCGGTCGTTGACCAAGATGCGTTTGGCCCGACAAATGCTACTGTACCGGCGTGAACGTCTCATCCATCGTCGAAATGCTCAATGTGTCTCCTACATCGACTCGCCTTGCTTCGCAGGACCCAGTCTCCGATCAGTCTCCGCGGACATTCAAGGAATCGCTGCTTGCAGTTTCCAAGGTGTTACCGGGTATTGGCGCCGCCAGCGAGGCAGGCACGGGGCGTCTGCAGAAATCTGCTTCCGAGGCTTCGAAACTGCCGTTCACTGTGCCTAATGTCCGTGCTGGCCAGTTGGCGGCCCCTCCTCTGCAGATTGTGCCGCAGCAACTCCCGGTGGCTCAGCAAAGGCCGTTGATCAATCCAGCCCTCCTCTCGATGCAGTTGCCCATCGGAGAGCCGATTCTTTCTGCGCGCAATTCGACCGTTGCCGCTGACCGGCCGGCGCCCGATGTATCACTGGTCAGGTTTTCGGCTCTCGCATTGAACATTCTTCGGCCACAGGGCGCTGAGCCGGACAAAGTCACCTCGAGCCACGCTCGGAAGGAAAGTGATCTCCCGCAGGTTGCATCGACATTGTCCCCGGTCGCACATTTTCCAGTGATCGCGACGGATGTATCCAACGCGGTTGTGAATCCAGTTCCGAGCCCGCCCTTGAGTCTGGTCCCAGCTACCCCGCAAATGCAGGGCCGGAGGCAGACGCGAGCGTCGCTGCTGACGCTGTTCCAAGTGTCCTGCCAGATGTCGTCCAAAAGTTGACCCCTGATTCGAGTCCCAGTTCGGTTCCAAGTGCCGTCCAAAATGCCGTCCCGAGTCCCGTAACAAGTGACCCTTCGAATGCTCTGCCACGTACTGTTTTGAGCACTGTTCCGGTTGCAGATCCAGGGCCTGCTACAAGCCCCGGCTCGAGTCCCCTTCCGAGCCTGCCCCCAACGGTGATTCTCAGTGCAGTTCCAAGCGCAGTTCCAAATAAAGTTCCAAATAAAGTTCCTAGTACAGTCCCTGGTTCAAATCCAAGTGCAGTTCCTAGTGCGGTCCCTGGTTCAAATCCAAGCGTAGTCGAGCATTCGGCTTCACCTGTGGGCCGCAAC